>JAYWCB010000017.1:0-43985 GCA_043780835.1 Minisyncoccota bacterium | reverse complement strand
TTTGAATGTATGGCAGCCGTAGCAGGATTCGAAGGCGAGGACTGGGCCCACGCGAGCACGCGGGGATGTCCGAGCAGGTGCTGAGTGACCAATTTTTCACAATGGTATTCCGTTGTAGAAAAATGGAAATGCCCTCGTGGTGCGGAGAAATGTTCTGACGAGAATATTTCGAGCGCTTGGCCTAATCCTTCTCGGCGATTGAAAAACTCTCAATGATCTTCTACTATTGACATCTTCCAACAATAAGGTATAGTCTCTTGTGGCGTGTTACTTCTTCTCCATATGTAGGCGGCATAGTGCTCGCCGAGGAGAATTGCATGTCCAAGATTAATTTCTTCCTAGGCACACAGGACGGAATGTTTCGCTTCAATCAGTATGTGAAGCGCGACCTTATCCCTGCTGTAGGTACACGCGTTAGTACCACTTCCGTGAATGTTCCGGATGGGATAATCACTTCCGCCTTCTACGACATCCATTCAGACACGTGGGAGGCCGTGATTACTTTAACGGATTCAGATCTTTCTTCGGAAACTGTCGATCTCTTCGAGAGAAGTGGTTGGTATGACACCGAACGAGATCTCGATCTCACGGAGGAGTGCGACTGAGTTGTTACAGGATCCTACGGGATCCTGTTTTTTTATGCCCGCGCTGTTGCACGTGCAGTCGTTGAGCGAGGAACACGCTCCGGACCCTTGCGCACGTCGAAGATGAATTCACCATCCTTCACGTCCACCATCACCTTCCCGCCTTCCATCACGCCGCGCGATACCATCATGTTTGCAATAGCAGTGAGAATCTTTGTCTGAATCAGACGCTTGAGCGGTCGTGCGCCGTACTGTGAGCTGTAGCCTTCTTTACCGAGGTGATCGAGCGCTGCATCCGTGAGTGTGAGCGTGATCTGTTTTTCTTCTAGCCGCTTACCCACAATCTCCACCTGCATACGCACGATATCGCGAATACTTTCTTGCGAGAGAATATTGAACAGCACGATGTCGTCGAGCCGGTTTAGGAACTCCGGACGGAAATATTCCTTGAGCGAATCCTGTACCTTCTCTTTCACTTTTTCGTATTTGTCACCGTCGGAGACACTCAATCCGCTACCAAAGCCGAGACTCGACATGCGATCGATATGTTCTGCCCCGATGTTGGATGTCATGATGATGACACTGTTCTTGAAGTTCACCACTCGTCCCTTCGCGTCGGTCAAACGGCCGTTGTCGAGCACCTGTAGAAGGATATTGAATACTTCCGGATGCGCTTTTTCGATTTCGTCGAAAAGAATAACCGAGTACGGGCGATGGCGAACCATTTCGGTGAGTCCCCCGCCTTCGTCGTGTCCAACATACCCCGGCGGCGAACCGATCATTTTTGAGATCGAATGCTTTTCCATGTATTCAGACATGTCGACACGGATGAGCGACTTGTCACTGTTGAACAAGAAATCAGCGAGCGCTCGTGTGAGTTCGGTTTTCCCGACACCGGTCGGTCCAAGAAACAGGAACGATCCAACAGGTCGATGCGGATCAGAGATACCCGCTCGAGAGCGCTTAATTGCGTCTGAGACCTTCTGCACGGCCTCGTCCTGACCGACGATGCGCTTCTTGAGTTCAATTTCGATACGTGAGAGTTTCTCTGCCTCTTCTTCGATCATGCGTGCAACAGGTACACCGGTCCATCGCGAAACTACTCCTGCGATATCCTCGCCAGTGATTTCCTCTTTCAGTACGCGGCGTGTCTGCTGCAATTTTTTCAATCGCTTCGTTGATGTTTCAATTTCCTTTTCAAGATGTGGGATCTTCCCGTATCGAAGCTCTGCGGTTTTTGTAAGATCAGCAGCGATTTCGGCGTTATCCGCGTCTTGTCGCGCCTTTTCAAGTTCAGATTTTGCGCGTTTTATTTCGGTGAGTGTATCTTTCTCGTTCTTCCATTTCGTTTCAAGCTCACGCGTTGAATCGCGAAGATCCGCCACTTCTTTTTCGATCGTCTTTACGCGCGACATCGCTTTTTGATCACCTGCCTCCGCCTCTTTTTTGAGCGCTTCTTTTTCAATTTCAAGACGCGTCACCTTGCGATGTGACTCTTCGAGGGCCGGCGGCATGTTTTCGAGCGAAAGACGCAGCGCAGAAGACGCTTCGTCGATCAGATCGATTGCTTTGTCCGGCAGGAACCGCTCCGTAATGTAGCGGCTCGACAGTTGGACGGCGGCGAGAATCGCATCATCAGTGATGTGTACTCCATGGAAGAGCTCGTAGCGCTCTTTGAGTCCGCGCAATATAGCAACCGTGTCATCGACAGACGGCTCATTAATATAGACCGGCTGAAAGCGTCGAGTGAGTGCCGGATCATGCTCTATGTGTTTCTGATACTCCTTCAGTGTGGTTGCACCGATTACCCGTAATTCTCCGCGTGAAAGCGCCGGCTTGAGCATATTTGACGCATCCATGGATCCCTCGGCAGCACCTGCGCCGACTATCGTATGCATTTCATCGATAAAAAGGATGATCTTTCCATCTGAGCGCTCCACTTCTTTCATAACCGCCTTGAGACGCTCCTCAAATTCTCCGCGGTACTTCGTGCCAGCAATAAGCAGTCCCAAGTCGAGCTGCACGAGCTCCTTTCCACGCAATGATTCCGGCACATCGCCGGAAGCCATGCGCGACGCAAGTCCCTCGGCAACCGCCGTCTTCCCTACTCCGGCCTCGCCAATAAGTATCGGATTGTTTTTTGTTCGACGTGAAAGAATCTGGATCACGCGAGTGATTTCCATATCGCGACCGATGACCGGATCGATTTTATTTTCTCTCGCCTTATCCGTTAGAGACCGTGCAAATTTGCTCAGTGCCCGCGTTTTCTTTGCTTCATCTACATCGCCGCGGATTTTGCCCTCTTTTATATCAGTAAGCACACGAGCAAGCGCTGTACGATCAACGCGGAAGCGCGACAACGTATCGGATGCCGGGCCCGGGTGCTCCGCAATACCGAGAAGCAGGTGCTCAGGTGATACGAACTGATCGTTGAATGACGCGGCAATACGGGGCGCCGCCTCGAACACCCGCACGAGTTCCGGTGTGAGATAGAGCTGGAAAGACGGAGAAACGGCCGTGGATCCTGCTGTTCCTTCGATCAATTCCAATACGGAGTCAGTGAGGTGTGCGACGTCGATTTCTACCTGTTCTAGCATGGGGACGACCATGGTCTCCTCCTGCGTCAAAAGCGCAGCAAAGAGATGCAGGGTAGAAACCTGATTGTGTCCGCGCTCAACGGCCAGCTGATGCGCCCGGTGGATCGCTTCTTTTGCTTTGGTTGTGTAGTTATTGAATGGTGTCATATCTATTGAGGATTATATCCAAACGTGCACAGTTCCACAAATTTCATGTGACTGACATGAATTTTGTACACGCAAACTTCACATCGCACAACTCGTGTCGCCGAGATGCAAGAAATATATCATACTTTACTATGTAAAGCTCATACCGAAGTTGGCGCTCGATGCTTCGACACCGCGAACGTGAAATGGTCACCATCTCGTCGTTTTTCGACGCCATGAGAGCATCTCTGAGGTATCATACGTGGAATGGTCCAGACCAAAGAGTCGGTGTCATCAGGTGAACCACGTGGTATACAACTGCGCACGAAGGTCTTTTTTGCACTCGCGCTCACGAGCACACTCCCTATCACCTTCGCGCTATTGTTTGATTCAGTGCTCGCAAAAGACGACGAGACCCGCCGTGTATTCATCGAATTTCTTGCGACACAGATTTCCATATACGGATATCCGGTTCATTTTTATATGATTTTCGTGCTTGCGCTGTTCGGTGTGAGTTTGGCAATAGCCGGTGCATACATCGACTGGGTTTTTATACGTCCGCTGCATTTAATTACTACGTGGGTGGAAGAAACACGAAAAAAAGAGTTTGAACACGTCCCCGTAATGCCGCGGGCTCACTCACGAGATATTGCAGCGCTTGAGCACGGTATTGCATCCGCACTTTCATTTACTGCGCAAACACGCAGCGCGAATGCGAATCTTTCGTCTAAAAAGGACGAGCTCGTCGTCATTGCCGCGCATCAGCTCCGTACGCCTCTCACCGGCCTTAAATGGGCCGTCAGCACGCTTGCAAACCAATTGTTCACTCCTGCTGAGCGCGTGGCTCGCATCGGTGAAATCGAGGAAAGCGTGCAACGAATCGGACTCATTGTAGACAATATCGTGGCCAGTGCCGATATTGAGGAAGGCAAGTTCGGTTATACATTTTCAAATATGGATATTGTGGATGTCATAAAAAAACAAATCGATAACTTAGCATTGCCGATAAAGCAGCGTGCACTGAAAGTAACAACCAGTTTCCCTGAGGGGAAATTCATTTCATATATTGATGCGTACCGAATGTCGACGGCCATTTACAATGTGATAGAAAACGCTGTTGAATACACGCCGCAGAGCGGAACGATAAAAATCACACTGACCGATACCGGAACGGGATTTGAACTCACCGTCCAAGACTCTGGCATCGGAATTCCCAACGGTGAAATGCCAAACCTGTTTACAAAATTCTTCCGTGGAGAGAACGCAAAACATATGCGCCCGAACGGTTCCGGCCTTGGTCTGTACCTGGTAAAACATGTCGTAGAATCCCACGGAGGTAAAGTGTGGATGGAATCAATAGAAGGAAAAGGCACCACAGTAACGATGCCGCTACCCTATCAGAAGCGATAAGGCGAAGCAAAAGCGCGAGGCGTGCAAAAGCTCGTATCGCTAGAGAGACTGCGACGACATGCCACTTGTGTCTGCAACGACAGCATGGCGAAACATCGAGTAATCGGCGTACCAAAACAAGCCCATCATTGCGGCCAACATAAACCCTGCCGTGGCAGCACGCGTGCGATGATGCCATTTGATTTCGAGACCCGTGTCGATGGCGAGCGCAAGCAGTACGAGAAGTGCGAGCAGATAGTACGAATATTTGAGCGTGGTTGAAGGTGAGGTTACGAGTACTTGCCAGTCATCGGCATGGTGCACGATCGGACCGACCGCGTGCTCTGATACTGGTTGTTGCGGTGCAACCTCTGATGCAGCGACGTGTGTGCGCACAGGTTCAGCGGTAGGAGCCGCCACGGCCACACGTTGACGCGGTATTGTATGTACGATCGGCTTCACGCCCGTTTGCAGATCAGCGACCGATGCGGGCGTGGTTTCCGGTTGCGGCGTATCGGTATTTTCACCCAGTACCGACGACGGATTTTCCGCTGTTGCAGTTTCTACGGGATTTTTTGGGACGGAGGCAAACGCCGGTTTTTGCGGTGCGGCTACGCCAACACCTCTGCGAGGCGTACCGAACATCGTGACAACAAACGTTGTCGAGTGGCCTTGATAGGTGCCAACTGCCGTTGCGATGCCGACTTCGGTATATTTGCCGTTCAGGATATTATCGCGATGCGAGGGCGAGTTCATCCACGCACGCTCAACATCCGCCGAATCCGAAAAATCAACCGCAAGATTCTCCCCTGCATTTTGAAAATCATAGCGCGCCTGTTTGAACCAGGACCACGAGTCTACGCCTTCGGGAGACGTATGGGCAAAATATGATTTCGTCGCCATGTCATTCGCTTTAGCTTGAGCAGCTGCAGTGAGCTTATCGTTTACGGAAAGACCGCCGAGATTATAGGCTGCACGATCGGTATTCGTGAGATCAACCAGTACCGCATCCACGACGGATGCAAATTGATTCGTCGCCATGAAGAAATTTTGCAGCGAAGAAATGAGAAACACACTTCCGATCACAAATGCGAATCCGCCGGCCATTGCACCTTCGAGCAATTTTGCCTGCCGTTTACTCATTGCCGCACGAGGCACCGTGCGTTTTTTAACTTCTTTTGGAGCGAGCTTCTTAGCCATTACCCTATTCTAGCAACAGATGAGCCCGCGATTGCGGGCTCTTATACACAGGTTCCCTGTTATGGTCGGTACGGTACGAGTTTTGGCATTGGAATATCCAATGTTGCACAGCTTTTGAGATTGATCCATCGCTGTGTGGTCAAATACACGAAGCCGGTTGGATTTTTGAGTCCCCAGGGAGAGAGAATTTCATCTGCATTCTGTGATTGAAATTTGCGAACTGCCGCATCCGTTTCGGCACCAAATAAGCCGGTAATCTCTAAATTCGTGTGCACTGCGTCATTCAGGAATTTCTGTAATTTCTCAACGTCGGCATTCTTATTAATCCTATCCTGACGTCGCATAAACCCGTTCAAAAGCGGACTGCAGCCCGGAGGTAACTCCGGTAATGACGTGCTCGCACCTAAAACCGAACCCGAACCGAAACCCGAAAAGTTCGAGATAGTACCAAAGCTCGGGCCGATGGAGGAAATTGGACCGTTTGCCGGCTTTTTATCCTCAATACCCGGGCCAGATGTGCCTCCTCCCGATGCGACATCGTCATATGTTATGACGCACAGCTTCGAACTACCCATTGCGATAGTTACATTACCACCCGCCGAGCAATCAGCTCCGATTGTACTCGTGTAATTTGGAATGTCTGAACCGCTTACTGTATGTGTGCCTACCGTCACTGTTGTCGTTGCGCCGGTCGTGGTCGAACCATCGAGGAATATCGTGCTTGTCGTTGCAATACCGCCATTATCATTTATGAAAATCAGCGATATGCCGATAACCGGAGCTGGTACGACGGTAATATTTACCGTCGCTACAGAACTGGATGCTGCGCCGTCGCTTGCCTGCCATGTAAAAGAATCTGTTCCTACGTATGATGCCGACGGCGTGTAAGTAAACGCACCCGTCGCGGCATTCAGCACAGTGGTCCCGTGCGTCGGATTACTTGTAGTTGCATAGGATAACGTGTCGCCGACATCGATGTCGTTTGCAGTAAGCACACTCGAACTCGCAAGATTTACGCTCGTCACTACGCTTTGGTTTGTAGCAACCGGTGCATCATTTACCGGAGTCACCAGAATCGAGACTGTTGCGGGAGTGCTGGTAGATATGCCGTCACCTGCGGTATACGTAAACGTATCCGTGCCATTAAAATCCGCATTCGGTGTGTAATCAAAGCTCTTGTCCGCATTGAATACGACTGATCCGTGAGCTACAGGACCAACAACGCCGATAGAGAGCGGGACATCGCCCTCATCACTCGTGTCGTTTGCAAGCACACTTAATCCGTTTACATGGAGCGCACTATCCTCAGTAGTCGTGTACATAACATCCTGTGCAGGCGTGTCATCGACTGCGACTGGCACGCTAAATGCGAGTACCCCGAGCGGATTAAAGGCATACCACACGGCAAGAATTGCAACGATAAGTGCGATTGCAGTGAAGCGCGACGCGAAGGAGGTTTGATTCGACATGAACAGTGAAGGCTACGCTATTGCACCACTGTCCGTCAACGGCAAAAGTGGTGACAACATGTTGATAAGGTGGGGAGAACCACCTGCCTGTTCCCGTAGCGACATGTTCATTGGAGCGCTCGCAAGCCCGACGGGGCGAGACAGAGGGAATTTCTAATAAGAAATTACCCGGCTCCAAAAAGATGTCGCAAAGAGACTGATCTCGTGAAAGGCGAATTAAAAGGTGTCGACACGCAGCACGCGTTCGGTGTGCAATCCACTAGGATCTGAGTGCCCACTTCCCAGAGCCTCACCTGCGTTTATGAGCGCATTGCGCACAGTTACCCACGAGGCACCCGGATGCGTTGCCAAATACAGCGCAGCTGCGCCCGCTACGTGTGGCGATGCCATACTTGTGCCGCTCATACTCTGGTATCCCCCGCCCGGCGCGGTAGAATAAATGTTTACGCCCGGTGCAGCGATTGCGACCGCATTTCCATAATTACTGAATGTGGCGAATGTGTCATCCGCGCCGTACGAGCTACTGCCGCCCAATCCTTCCGCGAAACCATCAGAATCAGCAAGCGCGGAAACCGGAATCACCGCGTCTGTATACGACGATGGAACATAATTTGCAGCATTCTGTCCTGAGTTTCCTGCAGCAACCACGAGCGTGACACCGGCGTCTCGTACACGACACACGGCGAGGTGTAATGCGTCGTTATTGCTTAAGCCACAATTATTATCACTGACGCCACTGCCACTCAGACTCATGTTCGCCACCGTAATCACGCCGCCGTTGGCGGGACCATTCGCTGCAACCGCGTCGAGGCCGCAAATAACTGCAGACCACGAACCACTTCCGGCTCTATCGAGAACACGAATTGATACAATTTTTGCACCCGGTGCAACACCGACGACTCCGATTGTATTATTAAGTGCCGCTATCGTGCCGGCCACGTGTGTGCCGTGTCCGTTTTCATCGCCAAATGCTGCAGCATCGGGAGTGGTGCAATTGCGACCACCGTATATGTTTGCCTTCAAATCGGGGTGTTCCAGGTCAACACCGGTGTCGATTACGGCGACCACCTGCCCGACCCCCGTATTTGCGGTATTACTTTTGCCTATTCGACTGACACCCATCGGCATTATCTGTGTGGAAAGTATGGGAGCGGGAGTAGGAGCGGGAGTAGGCGAAGGTGACGGACTTGGACTCGGAGTTGGAGTTGGAGTTGGAGTTGGAGTTGGAGTTGGAGTTGGAGTTGGAGTTGGAGTTGCGTAGTTGCGACGATATCCGCGACTACTCATGTCTATAGTAGGTGTAAATCTGTTACTGCGCGCGTCTGCGACAGAAATAGTGCGGTCTTGCGTTACAAACGCTACGCTCGGATCGTTTTGAATTGCTGCAATTTGGCTATCAGAGAAACGTCCCGAGAATCCTCGCACCACCGTACGATACGAATTCAATCGTGCACCCCCGGTGCGAGAAAGAATGTCGCGCTCTGTGATATCGGCATCTCGTACCGAATCTTTAAAGACCACGATGAATTGTCCGGAAATGATGCCCTCCGCTGCCGAAGCCTCGACGGAGCGTATGTCAAAAGAAATGAGGGCAATTATGAGGACCGTAACCATCAAAACGATTGTTTTGAGCAAACGATGAGAAGGTGTAGTAGCTACATACATATTAAATTGACTTTAACATCTTTCGTATCAGCCACCAAAATATATGAAGAAGTTCATCAAAAACTGACTGAACGCCTTGGTAAAAGCATTATCGCGACGTACAGTCGGCGACGCAGACGGCGTGATTACTCGTAACGTCGTACTCGCGTGTTGCCGTGTTTCTGGTGCGGCATCGCTCTTTCCGGAAACAGAATGAATATTTCCCGGACGCGGAGGCCGCTCTATCCCTTGTTTAATCAATATCTTTTTTTGCGAAGGGGTGGCACCTGATGTCGAGGCAATAATGACCACATGCGCATCTCCCGAGAGCGGGACTGTGCGAGACTCCACATGCGAAACGCCATTTTGATTCGTCACAATTTGCACATTCACGACTCCGTGTTCTGTGTCTCCTTGCATCTCGGTATGTACCGACACCGACGCGCTTGAAGAATCGGTTACTGCATTTTCTCCGGATTGTACCGTCATGCCCCCCGTGCGTGCGGAGGCGCTCGTGTTCACCGTGAATGCGCTCACCGTAAACGGAAGCACAAATGCAAGCGAGATACTGAGGAAGAGTCTTTTCATATGTGTGTGGGCGACACGTCGCCGGCGATACCGTTAGTGTAACAATCCGCCGAGCAGTGTACCTACATTATTTTGCGCACCAGAAGCGAGAGGCTTTGCAATCAATTTTGGTTTTGGTTTCGCAGATACTTTTACAGGCGCCCGAGACGATGTGCGCGGCAAAACAACCGGTGCGGGTATAACGGCAGCAGACTGTACGGTCGGCGATACTCCGCCACACACCACTTTATTTATCAATTGTTGCGTGAGCGCGTACACATTGCCCGTAGCTGGATTGATACCCATTTTTTTCTGGAAGAGTTTCACTTTCGACTGTGTGAGCGGGCCAAACGAACCGGTCACAGACATATTGGCATTGGTTGTGCTGTTCAAGAATAACTGCAATTTCTTTACTTCGCCGGAATTATTGCGCAGTCCTCGAGCAAGATTTACGCTCAAAAGTGCAGGGCACGACACATCTGTTTTTTGAAGTTGGAGATTGTCATTTTTCAGAATTGGTGCGGTTGATGTGGACACACCGAGCACCTGACCATTATTGGCAAATGATACTGTCGTAGATGCTTCTGCGGGTGGAATCGGAGTTCCTGATCCAAGCATGCTGTAATTCTGAACACCAGTAACGCGTGCATAGTTGTGATATGCGCCGGGTTTTGTACTGCTCGCAAATTCAACCGAATACGTGAGCGTGATCTCGTCTCCGGCTGCGATTGTTTCCAGATCCCATGTTCGGTTATACATAACCTTGTTGTCAGGATCGTAGAGCGTGTCGGTCAATAAGCCGTAGTACACCGGGCCGGACGTCTTTTTATTGTAGACAACCACTTTATAGTCGATTGTTGCGGGTACCGTAGATGTACCAACGCTCGAAGTCTTCGTGACCATTACATCAGGACTTGGTGACCATACACTTGGCATAGGACCTCCGCCTCCGCCTCCGCCTCCGCCTCCGCCGCCTCCATTTCCCGAAGATGTGTCTGCCGGCGAAGCGACAACGATTGATGCGTCAACGGTTTCGCTTGTGATTGGACTCGTGATGTTGTCATTTACGACGGCAGCGCGCAGTGGCACCGTGGCAGTGGCACCACGCGGGAAGTTATTTCCGATGCGAGCTGTGTAGCTGAACGTGCGGGATTCACCCTGGGCAACGGCGCCGAGTCGCCATGAGCGTCCAGTCGGAGTTGATGCAGCGCTCGGTCCCGCATCTGCAAATGTAAGAAGCGTGTTATCGAAGCTCGCATTCAACACCACATCGTTTGCATCAGCCTTTCCTGAATTCGTAACAGTAAACGTGTACGTGACATCGCTTCCAGGAGCAGCGCTGCTGACAGACGGAACAGCCTGAACCACAAGATGCGGGCTTCCATCGGCGAATATAATATTGCCGCTCAGATCACCAAATATATTGAATACCGCGAAGATCCAATTCTGTCCGACGATATTTGTATTCACGAGGTTGACCACGTTTGCTGCCGCATAGGCGTTGCCGGTATTTATCTGAGCCACACCAGTGTCGGTTGTTGCGTGGTTGCTTCCGGTTTGCGCGGATACATCCACGGTATTTTCAACACTCGCCGTGCTCGTCGAAATCGCGAGGAAGCGCGAGGCGTTGTATTTTTGAAGCAAATTTGCCGCCATCGAGGTTGTGGTTGCACCCGTGCTCATGATTTCAATGAGTGTGTCTTTGCCGTCAGGAATGTTTATCTGCGTGAGACCATACGGCAGCCCGAGCACCGATCCAGTCCAATTACCTGATACGCGGAACAACATAAATACCGATGTCCCGCCAATGTTATTGGAGTTCGCTTGATTGAATGTATTCGACGATGAATACGCGTCACCGGTGGTGATGACCCCGCTACCAGTAGTAGGCGGCGTAGACGATGCGCTGGTTATAAAGTTTGCATCAGTCGATGAAGCGACGTTGTCGCCCGTGAGTGCTGACGCAGTGGTTGTGCCGGTAAGATTTACATCATTATTAGCCTGAACAGTATAGGTACTCGCGTTCATTGAACTGGTTGCCTGCCCCTTGGAGAACAACTTGCCAAAGAAATTTGAACCCGGCAGTCGAATATTTTGGCTTAAATTCCCGAAATTATTGAATGAAAGCAACAGATAGCTCGAATTGATGATGTTTGTATTTACGAGGTTGACGACGTTTGCGGCAGCGTATGCTGCGCCAGTGTTAATGAGCGCATCACCGCTCGACGATGCCGTATTTTCGCCCGTTGAGGCGCGTACCATGACGGAGTTCGTTACTTTTGCAGTGTTGTCGTTGAATACGTTGAGTGAGCTACTGTTGAGACACGTAAGCAAGGTGCACTGCGGTGTCGTTGTGCCCGGCTGCGCAGTTGGGCTCGCACCCGGTCCGCCTGCAAAGAAAAACGAGAGGTCGTAGTTGTTCAAATCGAAACCTCCGCCAAACAACTGATTCAAAAACAGTACGAGTCCGTCGGAGTTAAAGATGTTTGTGTTTACTTCGTTGATGACATTTGCAGTCGAAACCGCATTTCCCGTCACGATTGTGTTCACTCCCGCGCCGCCGAGGACCGCGTTCAATCCCGTGAGCGCCGAAGATGATGCATGATTTGCAACCACGCCGTCATTGCTCGAAGCGGCCGTTAAATTCGAAGAATTCATTTGCCCCGGCTCATCACCGCCGCTCGCCGTTTTGATGCCGACATAATTTATATTGAGATCGTTTTCAACCGTCGTAGAAGCTGAGGCATTACCGGTAACAATCGTGCCGCCGGTGGTTGTTGCAGCGCCGCCGGTGCCGTCCGTAGAATTTGCTAACGGTGTGATTGTTATAGAAATCGACTTTGAATCGCTACCGCCCGTCGAGCCGGTCGCGATTACAGAAAATGCATACGTGCTCACCGCAGAGCTCGTCGTATTCCACATAAATGCACCGGTGGATGCGTTTATTGATGCGCCGGACGGTTCGCCAGAAAGACTGTACGCAATGGTGCTTGAAGCGTCTGTATCAACGGCATGGACAGCAAATGAAATCGTTGAGCCATAGGTAACACTTTGAGAGGCAATCGCATCAAGGGTGACAACAGGTGCGGCCTGCACAACAGCAGTGTCTGCGTGCGTGATATATGCAAATGAAAGCTGACCGAACGAAAGAGTAGCGCACACGATTATGGCGATCGTCATTGACGGGATGCGCAGAATTTCTTTCATAGTGTATTCAAATCTGTAGTGCTGAAAATAATCGAATGCTGATATTCCCTCTCTGAGGCCTCGATGTCAAGCCTGTGTCAAGACATGCTCAAGTACTCATGAGAAGGAGGGAGCCGCGGAGTGCGGCTCCCATCCATACCCATTGGAATCAATTAGTGATTGACGCGAACCATGTTCGCATTCATCACATTGATGCTGCCTGCATTCGAAGTGCCGGTTCCAGTGTCAACTGTGCCGCCGATGCCGCCAGTTCCACCATTACCGCCAGTTCCTGAATGAGCTCCGCCGTTGTTGAAGCTGCCGGATCCACCAGTAACGCTGCCAGCGGTTCCACCACGGCCACCGCGACTTCCGCGTGCTGTGTTGTCGCCTGTGACTGCTGCTGCTGCTGTTGCACCGTTGATGCCACCACTAGAAGTGAGACCAACACCTGCTGACGAGCTGTTCATGTTCCCGTTCGGACCCACCGCAATGTCGTTCGTGTTGAGCGTGTTCAAAGAACCCGCGTCAGCATTTGCATTGCCCGTTGTTACGAGGCCGCCAGGACCACCGTTACCTGCTGTGCCACCGTTGCCGGCGACTGCAGCACCGTTGTTGTTGCTGCCGCTTGATGTTACGGAACCTCCGTTACCACCATTGCCGCCCCTGCTACCACCGGCGACGTTGTTTCCTGTTGCTGCGTTTGAAGTTGTGTTGCTTGTGATCGAACCCGAGCTGTTTGTATTGATCGAGATTGAGCTCGAGTTCATGTCTGCGAATGCAGCAACTGGAGTGATCAACGCGATTGCTGCAGCGATTGCTGCTGTCTTGCTGAATGTCATATTGTTTTTTGTTATGAATTTTTGTAATTGTTTTTAAAACCGTCGTGTGCGCAACCGAAGCTGCACAAACGCGTATCGACCTGATATCGTGAACTGAAGCCCACGGTGCGAACTGTTACAGAGTGCAGTGCGAGCAGTGAACTCCACATGAAGAACCGCGATAATATATGAATGAATGCTTTTATGTGCATTCGACCGTGATACTTTTGGGCGGGCGCGAGAAGTAACGGTTCATATATGACCGCTGGTTTCCCACGCCATGCGCACGATGCGCTAGACGTCGGGGCATTATCTACCATCGACTTCGAGTGTCAATGTGTTTGATAACTTTTTTACTCTATTTTTACACTAGGAAACGTAGCGTGGACTTGTGTCAATCGATTTTACATTTTGTAGATGTGATTTTGCCGCAATATATGCCACAACCGGTGCTGCAAGGTAGTCAAAGCTCTTATAGCCAATACCAATCAGGCACATAGTGAGGAGTCCCGGCACGGGAAGATACGAATACATGGCGACTGCTGAGAGAGACAAAAACACACCAATCATGATTTCGTTACGGGTGGAAACAAGTGACGAAAGTACAGTTTGTTCTTGACTGAATTTATTGGTCCTGCGCCATGGTTGTCGGCTATCAATCGCTGTCGTGAGTGCAGACATGTTTACCGAGTGGCTCAGCGCGCGGTGTGCGAGCAATCCGAGCATCATGTGGTGCACAGTCGTTCGCAGAATCACGCGGTAGTGCAGCCAGGTGAGGATGATGTTTGCCACAAAAAGCGCGGTGACGGAGAGCCAGAGGGCGCTCGGCACCTCAATTACCTCGTGATGCAAGGACATCGAGAGCGATAGTAGCAGCGTGAGCACGAGTAGCGGCGGGTTCAGTCCAAACAAGGTGCTTCCCCACCCGTGATGCACATGATGAAAGCGCTGCATGAGTGAAAGCCCGGACGACGTGTTCGTCATACCGAAATAGAGTTTAAAGTGATGCTTCAGTTCTTGAACCGGACCGGCAATCCATCGACGACGCTGCGTTACATAATCCGCAAAAGACTCCGGTATCAGCCCTTTGCCGTACGAAAACGGCACATAGACCGAGGAATAGCCTAAATTATGCATACGAATCGAAAGCTCAGAATCTTCGGTGAGACACCATGTAGCCCAACCCCCGCACTCGTCGACCGCTTTTTTTCGCAGCAAACACATCGTGCCGATCGTGAGCGCCGCGTCGCGTTCGTTGAGCGCGACCAGAATCGTGTGGAAGAACGCCTTGTATTCCCAGTAGCACATGGTTAAAAATGTGTTTCCCTCCCAATCGCGATAGTCGTGCGGGGTTTGTACGAAACCGATTTTCGGATCCTCAAAATGACCAATGAGATCAGCGATAAAATTCGGATGCGCATGGTAATCGCTATCGATCAACCCGATGATGTCCGCATCGCTCGACGTGTGAGTAAGCGCAAAATTGAGCGCTCCTGCTTTTGCGCCCTCGAGTGGATCAACATGAAAGAATCGAAACCGAGACCCCAGCGTTTTGCAGTGCGCCTCGACCGGTCGCCACAATGATTCGTCCTTGGTGTTGTTATCGACGACAATGACCTCAAACCGGTCGTAGCGAAGCCGTGCGATTGCATTCAGTGTGCCAATAACCACCTCCGGCGGCTCGGAATACACCGGTACATGCAGCGACACCATCGGCTCAAACTGCGTGGAGCGCCGCGTCATTGCATTTCGCGGGCGATGCCAGACTTTTCTGCACAATACATCAAACTGTTCAATCATCTGAAGCACACCGAACGGAAGCGTAAAGAAAAGCAGCGGAATCGTCGCGAACAGCAATGCACGAGTCAGAAGACTCACGTCGAGCGAGGCTAAGAACGCGATGCCCCACACGACCCCAATCAAACTCAGAATAATATTTGTAGCGTAAAAGAAAAATCCCACGACCGTGTATGAGCGCAGTAACCGCTTCAGTACAAACACACCGCCGCAGAGAGTCGCGTATGAAACCATGACAGCAGGATATGAAATAAAGCCGTTATAGTACGCAATTTCCATTGTCGCGGTTACCACGATCAGCACGTATGCCGTTTCAATCGCTCGACTCCAGTGCGGGCCATATACATTTTTTATGGCAAGCAGAATAACGGAGAATGCAAAAAGTATCGTCGATAAAAGAAAGGCTCCTGAAATTGCGTCATTCATAACTCATTACAGATATGCAAAATGCATGTGCGTACTCGAGACGTTCGAAGAACACGTATACTTACGCATGTACGGGCTCAAGGTGGGTCCAAAACGTAGGGAAACCAGCTTAAAGCTGTAGTTTTGGACCCATCTTGCACCCCTACTCATTTTCTACTGTACAAAGAACATTTTTTTCATGAAACTCCTGAGCGCAGCAATAGTACTCAAGGCGCGTAAAGCGTCAATATAAATTTTTTACTACACAATAAATGCGTCAACAGTGTCTTCATGCAATATCCGCATAACCATTCCAGTGCACGTATTATTGTGTAAACCAGTCATGGTGAATCGAATCTTGATCGCGTGCAGCGGAAACGATGCCAATCATTGTTATCCACTCGATATGCACAGTCTATTCACAGCTTATGCACATGGATTGCCCAAGAAAAAGGCGCTCGTGTGAGCGCCTTTTTCTGTTCAGTAGTGAATCTAGTTCATTCGGCGCAGCGCAAAAATTCCGAATGCTGAAATTGCAAACGATACAACAAGCATAAGGATCGCACCTGCCGCATTTCCCCCAGCACCGGTATTCGGGACTCCCGGAATACTGGTGGAGTTTCCAAGAACCTGGCCTGGTGTAGTTCCCCCGCCTGTGACTATAGGTCCATTACTGCCATTAGTCGGCGAGACATCTGAAATTGGACCATTGCCACCACAACTGCCTACACAGCCTCCTCCTGTTGTAGTCGGACCAGGTCCGCCACCGCCGCAGTTGCTCACACAGCCTCCACCATTCGGACCGGGACCGCCACCGCCGCAGTTGCTTACACATCCCCCTCCTCCGGGAGGCGTAGTTGTCGAAGTTGAGGTTGATGCGGTGGTTGATGTCGCCGTGTTTACGAACGTACACGTTACATTGTCGCCGGAGTTTAGTCCGAGCGACCAGCCCAATGCTCCGAGCACTGTGCCGGTTGAATTACCGCTCAAGGTGCATCTACGAGATGTTTGGATCCAATTGGCGAGTGATACCTCGGTGATGGAGATCGAGCCCGGATTCACCAAGAGCTGAATGGTACCGGTACCCGCTGTGGTAACGACGGTCGTTGTTCCGGCCGATCCTCCCCCGATCGTGAATTCGAACGTGCCGTTACCGCCAACAGTATTTTTGACCAGCGTTATGCGTGCCTGTCCTTGTATAGGAGGTGTACTTGTTGCGGTCGGACATTCCGTTGCATATGTCGGAATCGGCCAACCAATTCCCGAAAGAAGATTGCACTTGATGAATGGTCCGAAATGCGCCGTTCCGCCGAGTCCGCCCGTTATAGAACCTGCGATCGAAGCGCCGAGGCCTGTTGTCGTGGTGGTCGCGCCGGAGCTGGATCCCATGTTGGCATTTACAAGCTTGGTGAGCGACGTTGCAAGACCGCTAACACTCGGCAGTGAACTGGAGGCAGTGGTGCTCGCACCTGACAACACATTACTGATCGTTGAAAAGATATTTGTGGTGCTCGATGAAGCAATGGTTCCAGCTGCCGCAGCCGCATCGATACCCCGACGTGACGCATCGAACGCGCCGCGCAAAACGAGATCCGTGCGCGCCGTTGAACTTGCGGTTGTCTCTGCATGCGCGGGTGCGACTGATACCGATGAAATAAACACAATGGTTGCAGTCAACGCGCATGCCGCGACAGCGAGTGTGCGGGCTGCAGAAACCATGTGGGAATGACTATACATAGACGTGAATGGTTACTATTTAATAGCGAGGTTCTATTCTCTACCTCGGGACATGTAGATTACATGATGAACAAAAAAGCACCATAGAGGTGCTTTTTTGGATACCCTGTCAACCGGATCACCCGAACGTAAAGGCGTATGCTTCGAGCCCGGGTCCGTCAACCTTAATTTCAAGCGTGTGCTCGCCATACTCTCTCCCACCAATCAACCGGTAGAGCTTATGCTCTTGCACATGGATAGTGCTGTCCGCTTCGGTATCAGCATTTTTCTGTGCGCCGACCGGTTTTCCGTCGAGTAGAATCGTAATCGTATTTCCCGTATCTGAACTCATAACAAGGTACACGTTCTTTGCGGAGTACTTGTAGATGATGGATCCGGCACCGACAGATTTTGCGTATTCGTCCGTAATATTCCACGTACCGGATAAAAATACCTTGTTCCGTTGCGGGTTTGCAGGTGCAGTAAATGTTTGGATCCCCGATTTCCCCGCGGTGCCGTTGCCTAAATATTGATTGCGCGCGCTTCCGAGATAGCTTTCAGGGGAACCTACTTTTCCGGATTCTACAGACGTGACGTCGGCAGGCACCACCATCCCACTTGCAACTGCCGAATTTTGCCCGAGCACGGTCGCACGGTCGGCCAGGGCTTTCTGTATCTCTTTCTCAGTCACATCGTAATCCCCTTCGCCGGCGTGATCGTAGACAATATACCCGTCTATATCGACGAGATATTTGCGCGGCCAGTACTGATTCTTGAATGCGTTCCACGTTGCATAGTCGTTATCCAGTACGACCGGATATTTTATCTTTTCGTGGATGGTGGCCTTCGATACATTATCGAGCACATGCTCAAAGGCGAATTCCGGTGTGTGCACGCCGATAATTTCAAGACCTTGGTCTTTGTACTTTTCATACCACGCATTGAGATACGGAGCGGTGCGAATGCAATTAATACAGCTGTACGTCCAAAAATCTACCAGTACAATTTTCTTACCCTTGAATTCTCCGATGGTGACGGCTTTTCCGTTGGTATTCACGAAGCCGCTCGGATTCACGATCTCCGGCGCTTTTGGATACAGTGCCGATTTTCTCAATATTCGCTGTGCCGATGTCTCGCCTGCGACCAGCGCCTGTGGAGTCGGCATATTTTTTGTATTGAGCGTACCAATGTCAGTTGGTTTCAATCCGCCTGAAACTTGATTTGCCAACAACACGCGTTCGATTTTAGACGTGTCGAACAATCCTCCGCTGAGTGCAAGTTGGATTTGGCGATCGATACCAAACACGATACCGATACCTACAAGCACAAACAGTACGCCGATTGAGCGTTTAAACCATCCGTAAGAATCAGAGGCAACGCCGAGTCTATCCAGTATCTTTTGCCCACCGATGGTAATCACCAAAAGCATAAGCGTCAGCCCGAGTGCATATACGGCGAGATAGAGAACACCGAGCGAGAAGCTTGCCGGTAGAACGGTCGCGAGAATAAGAAAGTAGGTAGGAGAGCAACTCGCAAATACAGGACCCAGCGCGGCCCCAACCAGTACGTCTCCGAGGAAATTCTGTTTCTGATACCCCGTCGCGAGGAGTTTGTTTGAGTCACGATTGATGCGATTCAAAAATGGAAGACTGTCCCATAGTTTCGGAAATACCATCGCGAGTCCAAGGACAACAATTATAAAACCGGAAATCACCTTCCAGAGTTCCGGCGGTACGTTAATAAATACTGTGGAAGCTTTCAAAAGCAGCGTAAATATAATGACGGAAAGGCCGAGCGAGGCAGTTACCACAAAGGCCCGCTTGTTTGAACGTTCGCCGGTGAGTGAGCCGCCTATGATGACCGGCAGCAATGAAATGATGCATGGCGCGAGCGCAGTGAGCGCTCCGGCCGCGAACGAGATGAGAAAGAGAATCATAATGATGGTATTTAAAGAATATCGCTCAGTTTCCTCCGACAGCCGATGCAACACGCATCGGCTGTTCGAAGAGAAAACAGAGAAAACTAGTTTTTCGGCATCAGCACCGTGTCGATCACGTGCGTCACACCGTTTCGCGAGATAACGTCTGGAGTTTCAACCATTGCAGAACCATTGATCCAGAGCTTGCCTGAAGCATCACGGGTAAATGTAAGAGACTTACCCTCGACTGTTTTCAACATCAGTCCGTCAGTGAGATCGGCTGCCTTGTATCGGCCCGCCACAACGTGATAGGTCAGGATGTCTATCAATTGCGCCTTGTTTTCAGGTTTGAGAAGTATAGCAACCGTTCCGGCAGGAAGTTTATCGAATGCGGCATTGGTGGGAGCAAACACCGTAAATGGTCCCGCACCTTTGAGCGTCTCTACGAGTCCCGCAGCTTTCACTGCCGCAACAACCGTCGTAACGTTGCTTGCGAGTACCGCGTTATCAACGATATCTTTGCTTGCAACCATAAGCGCACCGCCTACCATCACACCACCCTCGTCTTTCATCATGGCGTCTTTTGGAGCAGCGTCTTTCATCATCGTGTCTTTCTTCATCGCATGCATTACTGCACGCGTCATCGCTCCGTAGTAGCCCGTCGCCTTTACGCCTTCAGATGTCTGATACATCTTGAGCGCGGCTTTCGTCTTACCACCGAAGTATCCCTTGGCAGTACCCGAAGGCAAGCTCAAAAATCCCTTTTCGATAAGTATTGTTTGAAGCGTCACGACAGCGTCGCCTTTTGAACCCATCATCAGATCAGAATCGGCGCTCATCATAGTTTCGGAATGCGTCGAGTCTTTCATCATGGTATTAGTTGGCATCATCGCCGAAGCGACAGATGTGCTCGCAAACAGAAGAACACCGAATGTAACTGCAAATGTTTTTTTCATATTTTAATTTTTTTAACAATTTCTTATATTTTTGTATCTATTTTGTATCGACCTCGTACGTGTAAAAATACATTCTTGAATTCTATGCGCGGATCCGTGCATGTCAAGTTGACTTTACATATCCCAGTGGGGATAACGTGTGAAGTTAGTGGGTCTGTGAAGCAATGAGTCGGGCAATCACCTTTCCGGTAATCATCGCCAAAAGGGCAAGCAATAGCCACGGGTCGATCTCGTTATGCAACGTCTGCACGGTGATTCCGATCACCATCACAAGCGCACCGATCAGAAACGCGACGCGTCCGGCAAGTGCACGATGCGAGTTCTCTCGCTCATCGCCTCGGCCTTCCGCAATTACAAACGCCGAGAATATCGCAGCGATGATAATGATGCTTACCAACATCATCATGTGCATGTTTTGCGGCATCAGAATATCCGTCGGATTCACGAGGAAAAAAGCTGCCACGTGGATGAGCAATACACCGATCAGCTGTATAAAAAGAATAGGGCTCATGAAGATATATAGAATACATCCTCGAGGGATGCTTTGAAAGATTGAGAGATCTTGAGCGCAAGCAAAACAGATGGTGAATAGTGTCCCTTCTCGATTGCGATAATCGTCTGGCGGCTCACGCCTGTTTTCTGCGCCAGGTCTTCCTGCGTCATTCCGAGTTTCGTTCGGAACTGATTGACGTGATTTGAAACGTATTCAGCCATGTATACACATGGTACTCGCGCATAAACGTATGTCAACTCACCTTTACAATTTGTGATCCACGAATTTTCAAACATTTAAACAGCAAGATTATCCCCTTCTGAAGATGAACATCTCGATTGACTTTTAAAACATTTAATGCAACGATATCTGCCAGTAGTCAACAGCTGCAAACTAGAAGGGACACACATGGCTCTGCAGGTCGTACACACATCAGAAGCAAACTGCCATCCGTTCGGATGGGTCGTACTCGCGTATGTCGGTGAATGGATGCGTAATCCGGTCCGCGGCAGCAACTTCGACAAAATGACATGGTGGTGGCGCTGGCTCCCCATGTCTGTAGTCCTCAAAATTATGTTCGCCGCAGGATACGAAGGCCTCCTTTTCATCGATACGAAAGGTGCAGTCGTCGGACACGTATTCTATCAACGACACGGCAATTCCCTCCACGCCTTCCACTGGTTCATTCAGGAAGATGAGCGTGGACGCGGCCATATGCATGAGATATCGGAAACTTTCTTCGAGCGCGCGAAAAGAAATCCGCACATCACGAAGATACGCATCGGCGCAGGTGGAAACGAGCGAATCGCGCGCATGTGGGAATTGATACGCGACGGTAAAATCGTTCCTGAATGCGGACTGGAGGCCGGCGACGAGATGGGGTGGTTGATCTTTCCTGATCGCGTTCGTGCAGAGCATGGGTAGCGAGCTCAATCAACATCGGGGTCGTCTTTTTTGACGGCCCCGGTTTTTTTGTTGTTATACTTTTATGAATGGATATTCTCCGCGACCGATTACAACGTCTTATTAAGGGAGACGTGGTGAACGACAGCGAATCGCTCAAGAAATACAGTCGTGACACGAGCGTATTTGAGCGTACCCCGGAGGTCGTTGTCTTCCCGAAAAATGCCGACGATGTTTCAGCGGTAATTCATTATGTGCACGAAGCGCGCGAGCGTGGTGAAAACGTATCGGTAACACCGCGATCAGCCGGTACCGATATGACCGGTGGCCCACTCACCAATTCCATCTCGCTCGTATTCACAAAATACATGAATGCGATCCGAAACGTTGCTCAGGATGCCGTTACCGCAGAACCCGGCGTGTATTATCGCGACCTCGAAAAAGAAACGCTCGCAAAAGTAGGCAAAATCATTCCCTCATACCCTGCCTCGCGTCAGCTGTGCGCATTTGGCGGTATGATTTCCAACAACTCCGGAGGCGAACTCACGCTTCGCTATGGGAAGACCAATCATTATGTCCGCTCACTCGATGTTGTGCTCTCCGACGGAACTCGCGCCACACTCGGTCCGATTTCGTTTGCCGAATTACAGGAAAAAGAGCGGGAGCAAACCCTTGAAGGACGCATTTATAAAGGTATTCACACCCTTATAGACGAACACGAACAAGACATTCAGGATGCGCGCCCGACCGTTACCAAAAACTCGGCCGGCTACGCGCTCTGGAATGTTATGGATCGAACCAAAAACATCTTCGATCTGACACAGCTCGTGTGCGGCTCTCAGGGCACGCTTGCCGTTGTGACTGAAGGAACCGTTGGTTTAGAAAAAATGCACGAGCACAAGGCAATGCTTGTCATATTCCTCTCAGACATGAACGTGCTTCCAGAAATCGTACGCCGTGTACTTGAGCACGGTCCGGAATCGTTTGAATCCTACGACGATCAAACGTTTAAGCTTGCGGTGCGTTTTATTCCGCAAATCATCGGGCATTTTGGATTGGGCCAGATGATCAAACTCGCGTTCGCCTTTATCCCTGAAATGTGGATGGTAATGACCGGCGGCGTACCGAAACTCGTCTTGATGGCTGAATTCGCCGAAGATACCGCGGATCTCGCCGTAGAAAAAGCACGCGCAGCGCGTCATGCGCTTAGCGGTCTTGCCGTCACCTCAAAGCTTGCAAAATCGGAAGCGCAGGCGGCAAAGTACTGGACGATTCGTCGAGAATCGTTTGCGCTGCTCCGCAAGAATCTCAAGGGACTCTACGCAGCGCCGTTTATCGACGACCTCGTCGTACATCCCGATAATTATCCACAATTCATTCCGGAGCTGTATCGATTACTCGATCAGCACCACCTGCTCTACACAATCGCAGGTCACATCGGCGACGCGAATTTCCATATCATCCCATTGATGGATATGAAAAATCCCGAACATCGTCGAGAGATCGTTGAATTACAGCCCGAAGTCTATAAAATCGTTGCAAAATATAAGGGCTCCATTACCGGCGAACACAACGACGGCATCATACGCACACCGTACCTTTCAATCATGTACGGCGAAAAGATCGTTGGACTCTTTGCCGAGGTAAAAAAAATATTTGATCCCCTCGGCGTACTGAATCCCGGCAAGAAAACAGGCGGCACTATTAAAGACATCGAGGAATCGATGATAACCCATGTATAAGCGCATCCTGATCGCCGCATCGGTTGTTGCACTGTGTCTTCCCGGCGCCGCACTTGCCCACGAAGTCTACGTCCTTCAGCCGGAGGTGATTGCAGACGCCCTCACCAAACCCGGACTGCCGATTATTGCGGTCATTTCTGCCAATCTCGCACATTTCTTTTTCTGGACATTCATTTCCGTCTGGGCTTTTTTCACCGTACTTTCTATCTCGGTATCGAAACGTGCAGAGCGGATGTTTGATCCTTTTTTACAGAGACTGAAACCGTATGCTCCGCTCGTCGCGCGAGTAACGCTCGGCATCGCCATCATGGCGTCCGCGTATGAAAGCGCGCTCTTTGGTCCTGAATTGCCGCTTTTCAGCGCGTCAGCGGGTGATGGTGTTGCAATATTGCGACTTGTGCTCATGGTACTCGGTGCACTGATTACTGTCGGATTGTTTACTCGTGTGTCAGCGCTCTTCCTGATTGCGATATTTGGAGCGCTCACCGCGCAGCACGGCTGGTATATGCTCACCTATGCCAATTATCTCGGTGAAATGATTCTTGTGCTTGTGGTGGGAAATGCTGCGTTCGCACTCGATCGTGTCTACCACGACATCTACCCGCGCCACATTCACATGGCGGTCCGATGGATGGAATCACATGCATTTCTGATTCTTCGCGTATCGTTTGGTATCTCGTTCATCTATGCGTCGGTATTTGCAAAGTTCATCCATGCGGAACTTGCGTTGCAGGTTGTGAATATCTATCACCTCACGAATTTCTTTCCGTTTGAACCGCAATTTATTGTTCTCGGCGCCTTCTGCGTAGAACTTCTGCTCGGTTTATTTTTTATATTCGGAATAGAAGTACGTTTCGCATCATTGTTCCTGCTTTTCTGGCTCACGCTTTCGCTTATCTATTTCAAAGAGTCGGTCTGGCCGCACGTTGTGCTTGCGGGTGTAGGTATCGCAATCTTTATGCGCGGCTATGATCGCCACACCATTCAATTCGGATTGATGCGCATGCGCAATGCCCGCGCACACGAGCCGACATTCTAGCGAGATCGTGCACGTACACGGTGGGCAATCATACACACAATGAGAAAGGCGAAGAGCGTGGCTGCCATCAACGGATACGTAATGTATCCGTATTCAACGAATGTAATCGCCGCACAGCTGTGACTCGCCGCCGGACACGGTAACGTACCGGATGGCAGCATTTGAAGCGCGTGGTGATACATCGCAAACACGAATCCCAATACCGAAAGCGAGAGTGATATGAGTCGAAACTGTATGTTTCTCCAAAGTGCGAGTGCAAATAAAATAACCTGCGGATACAAAAACACCCGTTGCCACCAACACAAGGGACATGGTTCAAAGCCGAGAACGTCCGAGTAGTACAGCGTCAACGCCGCACTCACGAGCGCGAGTACAAATGCAATCGGCAGCGCAATTCCACCGAATTGCTCAATCACCTCACCGAAAACTGAAAATCTCTTACGAAGGACAAGTGCGATCACGAGCCCGAGCGTGACTACTTGCAGTGCAAGCGTTCCTGTTCCTAACAGTTGATTCAGCGTGTCGTTCGTCATTAGGACGTTAAAGGGCATTTGGACGCTGTGGAAAGTTCCTGCAAAGTGTGTTCGCCCGTGAGCTCGGAGCCATCAGGGAATTTCCACGTCGGGTAGCTCTTCACACCTGCATCGGTGCATTCCTTCAATTGACCCTTTGAATCGGGTGTAGAGCACTCATGATATGGAAGTAGCCGCGCAGACGTGCCGAACATTCTCTTTGTAGCCTGGCAATGCGGGCACCAGAATGCACCGTAGAAAATGACTCCTTTTGTCGTCAGGCACTGCGCCAATGAGTCGTACTTTCCGGGCTTTGCTCCCACATAAAAACTTGCACCAACACCGACAACGATGAGCGCAACGATCGCGAGCCAAAAAATGGTGACCGAGTTTTTCATAACGGAAATATTACCATTTTAGCGTTTTTTGGCTACGCGCTTCGGTTTTTTGGTCTGCCTGCATACCGATGTACCGCACAAGCATCCGAACGGGCGGATAAATTCGTCGAAGTATTCGTCGCCGTAGTCTATAAGGAGCTCCTCTCCCGTCTCAATATCGCGTGCCGCGTGGATTCTGATTCTGCAATCATCTTCGTCCACCTCAGCCTCCACATTCGGATCGCACGAGTGATTGATGTAGCGCGCAGTGTTCGATTCACTCTCACCATCTATCGTCCACTTTTTGTTAATCTCAAAGAGATATTTTGTTTCAAGTGTGTCGGCGAGTTTTGTAGCGATCTTTGTGCCGGTGTAATCAATGAGATACGCACCAAATTCGAAATCCTGTTTTGCATAAAGGCCTTTTCCTTTTGCACCGCCAATCTCTCGTATTTCAAACTTATTTGTATCGTACGACATAACGGGCGAGTATAACACGCATATAAATAGGTCACTGAATGGTGGCAGTAGTATGTTTGAGAGCCGGGTAATTTCCTGCTGGAAATTCCCTCGATCTCGTCCCGCCGGACTTGCGAACGCTCTCAAACATACCTACTGCCTGGACTATCAGTCACGCGAAGTGAGCCATGGTTCTTTTCGGGCTCCGGAGCCCGTCGAGGCGAGGTGGAGGGATTTTTTAGCAAAAAAATATCCGTACCGAAAAGAATCGTTGCTCACGGAGCCACTTATATTGCTCAAATCACATGAAAAACGCATAATGTGCTGCATGTCAAAAAACGATCTCTCCACCGAGCCGTACAAAGGGGTCCGCGATTTCTACCCTGAACAACAATTCGTGCAGCGATATATTTTCGAACACATGGAACGGATTTGCGAACTGTACGGCTACGAGGAATACAATGCGAGTATCCTTGAACCGGCTGAACTCTACCGATCAAAAACGTCCGACGAGATCGTCAACGACCAAACATACACGTTTACTGACCGCGGAGAACGAGAAGTAACACTGCGACCGGAAATGACCCCGACGTTTGCGCGCATGATTGCCGCGCACGCACGTGAAATTCCAATGCCGTCTCGCTGGTACTCTATCGGCAACTTTTTCCGCTATGAG
Source organism: Minisyncoccota bacterium (assembly GCA_043780835.1). GTDB lineage: Bacteria > Patescibacteriota > Minisyncoccia > Phycocordibacterales > UBA2100 > UBA10103. Next base: position 17,409 of record JAYWCB010000017.1, on the reverse strand, counting down.
AGACCTCAAAAAGGACGGCTGCGCGAGTTCTGGCAGCTCAATGCCGATATAGTCGGATCCGCCGGCATTGAGGCGGATGCCGAAATTATTACGATTGCGTATGCAACGCTTCGCAGTCTTGGCGCAGAAGACAATGATTTTGAAATTCGCGTGTCCGATCGCAGGATTCTCGACGCGATATTCAATGAAGCGAACGTTGAACAATCGATGCGTGCCGAGGTTACACGATTGCTCGACAGTCGGAGCAAAATCGAAGATTTTGATTCTAAATTAGGAGCACTCGTGGGAGCAGACGCCGCGGCCACACTCATTGACCATATCGCCCGCACCACATCGAGCGCGTATCTTGAGGAACTTCGTGTGATGCTCGAGACCATGGGCGTGAAAAATATGATCGTCGATACCTCGATCACCCGCGGATTCGATTACTACACCGGCATGGTATTTGAGGTATTTGATACAAACGGCGAAAACCGCCGATCGCTCGCTGGCGGTGGCCGCTACGACAACTTGCTCTCACTTTTTGGAGGCGATCCGATACCGACGGTCGGTTTTGCAATGGGTGATGTCACCATTCGCGAATTTCTCGAGATTCATAACTTACTTCCTGCATATGCGCCGGCGACCGAAATCATGATTGCCATTGTCGAGCCAGAAGCGACAACGCACGCGATTCGCCTCGCGCAGGATCTCCGACGTGAAGACGTAACTGTTGCGATAAATTTCTCCGGTAAAAGAGTCGGTGATCAGATTCGTCAGGCAGATAAGATGAAAATCCCCTTTGTCATTGCAGTGGGTGCTACTGAACGTGATTCCGGCCGCTACACCATCAAGAACCTCGAAACGGGCAACGAAACGATCCTTCCCGCGGATCGGATTTCAGAGCACCTGTTTTCCTCACTCGGCTAGTTTTTGCACCATATACGCATCGTGTATACTCGTACGCAATGAGAATCGTTACGTTTGATATCGAGACAGCTAATTGGCTCGATGAAACCGGTTCTAGCGACATCACCTCACTCGACATCGCGATTGTGTGCATCCACGATTCAGAAACCGGTCAATATTCGAGCTATTTGGTTCCCGAACTACCCAAACTCTGGCCGATATTGGAACGCACCGATATTCTTGTCGGCTATAATTCCGATCATTTTGATATTCCCCTATTGAATAAGTATTACCCCGGCGATCTGACAAAGATAAAAAGCCTCGACCTCATGAAAGAGATTTATCAGGTGGGTGGACGGCGCCTCAAACTCGACGCAGTCGCCGATGGCACGCTTGGCACGAAAAAAAGTGCGCATGGCACGCAATCGTTGCGCTGGTGGCGCGCAGGAGAAATAGAAAAGGTGCGAGCGTACTGCATTAAGGACGTCGAAATAACGAAAGGTGTTCTCGATCACGCACTCGAAAAAGGCGGCATTAAGTACAAAGAGCTCGGCAAAACATACGAAATAAAGCTCAATACAACGAATTGGCTCACACCCGCCTCAGAAGCCATGACGTATGGATTAGGTTTTTAATAAATTTACCTGGTGACTTCAAAAACAAAAACTGCCGTGCGGCAGTTTTTGTTTTTTGTGCTTGGGGCCGGGGTCGAACCGGCGACCCTTCCCTCTTCAGGGGAATGCTCTACCAACTGAGCTACCCAAGCATTTGTGCCTGCGAACTATACCAAGTGCAGGGCATTTCCTCAATTCGTGGTCGTGGGCGACTTGAATTTATTCGTAAAGCTCTTGATCGCGTCCTGGAAGGATCCGAATTGCGCCTGTGCATGTGCGCTCGTTCCCTGAATCTGTTGTACCGTACTCATAAGCTGGTTCACCATAGGCGCCATATACTGCACATAAAAGTACGCAGGAATCACGAGCAGCAGAACGTAAAAGATCATCTGTAGGACCGTTTTCATAAATGCGCCACGTCGCATCTTGTGGAGCATTTTATTATTTTCCTGCGATAGCCGAAGGATCTCTTTCAGCACGTCGTTGCTCGGAGGCATGCGTGAATGGTAACACTCTCTTGTGCCCTTCTGCATCTGGGAAACCCTCGGTTTTGCCAATCCTTCCTCAACGGGAAACTACCGTTTCCCGACCCCTTCCCATGCCGAGAGTACAAACGAATCGTTGCGCTCTCTTTGTGCCCTCGGCAGGAATCGAACCCACATCTCTCCCTTAGGACGGGATTGCTCTATCCGTTGAGCTACGGGGGCAGCAGTGGCACTGTATCACGCACACACAATCAAAAACGCCTCCGTTCGAAAGGCGTTTTTCGAGTTAAACAATCGCGAGAAGCGATCTGAGCTTTTTTTGGTCGAATCCAACAACGACGTCGTCACCGATCATTATTACCGGCACGCCCATCTGGCCGCTTTTTTCGATCATGAGCTTGCGGCTATCGAGATCGGTCGCGACATTCACGTCGGTGTACGTTACGTTGTTCGCTGTGAAGAATTCCTTTGCCGCGTGGCAAAAGTGGCACGTCGGAGTTGAATAAATGGTTACTGTTTTTGTGTCCATAAATAAATTGATTTCTTAAAGGATTTTTAGTATATCACGCAGCTACAGCAGCCTCTGTAGCGACAACAGCCACTGTTCGCATGTGTCTTGCAGCGGCTCCCCACTCTTTAAGCTGCACCAGCATTGAGTCTGCTGCATGCTCAAACTGGTCAAGCGCTCCCGGATTGAGCGTGCCCGTATAGTTCTCCCGCAAGGTCCATGGCGAAAAGATATATACAGCATTTCTCACCGAGACCATACCCTGTTCGGCAACTACATTGCGAAGGTGTTCAACGGCGCGCGCGCCGCCGACCGTACCATACGCGACAAATCCGACCGCTTTTTTATTCCACTCCGGAAATACCCAATCCATTGCATTTTTGAGTACACCGGAGGTGCTGTGATTGTATTCAGGAGTCACGAGAACGAATGCATCTGCCTCCGCTATTTTTTGCGTCCACCGTATAACAGCCGGGTTGGTGTACGGTTCCGTTTTAGAGCTGGGGGTTGCCGCCTGATCAAAAAATGGCATTTCAAAGTCCCGCAAATCCAATAATTCTGCGTCAAACTCCGCATGTTTCTTAGTTTGTTCAACAATCCATGCGCCGGCCATTTCGCTAAAGCGGCCTTCACGAGTGCTTCCAAGGATAATCTTTAGTTTGAGTGTGTTTGCCATAGTATTGAGAGAGAAAATAATAGGCTCATTGTACTTTCTTACTTTACTTTGTAAAGTGGCTACGTCCGTGATACCGTGGTCTGATGTTACGAACTGCCAAGCAGCGCAAGGATATCTGCAAGGATTGTCCTGTCGCAAAGACCGCAGATCTGCTCGGTGATTCCTTTAGCATCCTCATTGTGCGTGATCTGCTCGTGAAGCCGCAGCGCTACGGTGAACTCGAGACTTCTCTTTCTGGCGTTTCCTCACGTACGCTCTGCAATAAACTTAAATTGCTCGAGCATGAGGGCTTGGTTACCCGAAAGGAGTACAAGACGCATCCGCCGAAAGTTGAATATAAACTCACCCGCAAAGGCGAGGCGTTCCACGGAGTACTCGACGCTATGCGCGCGTACGGCAAGAAGTATCTCTAGCGGCCGAGCACCTTTAGGTACTCTCGACAGATCCGCTCGTACTCTTTGGCGATCTCAACTTTTTCTTCCGCTGAATGTGAATCGTAATCTGAGATGTCTGGCACTTGCGTGCCCAGCTCCCGCAGTTTGGCCGCGCGATCATTGTGCACACTGAAGAGATCGAGACTACGCGTGATCATGTCGAGCCAGGAGTAGATCCCAGCGAGGTTATTTCCGCGCAAGATATTTTGCTCTGAAATATGGGAAAAAGCCTGTCCGTATTTCTTGCTCATTTCCTGACGCCACATCCGCCGCTGTCCGTGATCATTGAACGAATCGGTAATAACTGAACCTGCAAGAAACTTATCTGCTAGATCTGCAAAGTCCCTCAGTCGTCGTTTTACCTGGAAGGTCATTTGCGGTGGTTGTGCATCAAACCCCTCAAGATCCAGATCGGTCTGAGTTGGTGTCGCAGGCATTCGGAGCACGCGAACACCCTGACGCGCAAAGTCTTCTCCCATTTTCCCCAAAGGGTTTTCCTTTTTCGGGAACTTCTCCTTTTCCATGAAGTAAGTATACCTGTGCGGATACGGGGAATCGGACCCCGATCTAATGCTTGGGAAGCACTCGTTCTACCACTGAACTATATCCGCGTGCGAGGATTATACCCTCTCTCCAAAAAGGTGCATATGAAAAAGTTCAAAGAAAAATCCCCTTCCGTCGTGGAAGGGGTACAAAGTCCAATTGCTCGACTACCACTATAACTGGATAACATGGAAGGGTCCCCGCACACTCGAGGTCCAGCGCTCTGCCGCCTCGAGCGCAGCACGAATTGCAGTTTCCGGCTCGCAGTTAATATTGAATCTTTCAATGGCGAAAAGGACTCCATTAGCTTCGGGGCGTCCGGACCCTATTGCACCAAATGAGTCTACAAGCTCTTTGACATGCATGCCTGGGTCAATTACGTACAGTCTTGCGCCAACACCGATCATAAAAGACCCCGGCGCTAAAATTATGCCGTCTTTCGTGGTCGTGATGCCTTCGTCTTTCAACATCAGACGAACCGCCTTTACAACGTCGACGATCAGCCACCGCAGTGTCGCGGCATGGTCGGAGGCGTCTGGTAGAGGAGGCAGTTCCACACCGTGCTCCAGGAGCTGACAGAAACGAAGACTGCCCGCAAAGCCAACCAAGCACGGCTTATCTCCCGCATTCTTTCGAAAGACTTTGCCATTGTCAGTACCAAGCAAATCCATAGAATTGCCGCCGCTGACTGCAGCTGAATCTGTACCCATCCATACCGTCCCGTCTCGTACGAGCGCCACCGTACATGTCATAGTACGCATCCTTATGTGTTGCTGTTGCCGTTATTTGTTGCTATGAACCGCTGGATTTGTACAACCTTTACGTTCTTCTGTCTAATCAAATTGCTCCTTAAGAGCGAGCGTTCAGCGATAAATCCAGCGGAAGGCAAAGAAGCTTTCGAATGAGATAATGATTGCCGCGCAGATTTGCGCGAAGACATACCACATCCCCGCAACGTCGACGAAAGCGTAGACAAGCGCGAGATTAATCAACAGATTTATAAACGCCACCAAAAGGTGCAACGGTAATTGGCTTTTTATTTTTTCGCGAGTGTCATTTCTGAATGCCCAATATTTTTGCAGCATAAAACTCACCACGAAGGAGCCGGTGAATGCGAGTCCTGACGACGCGAGATACCATACACTGCCGTATTCGGTGAGCCCGTACAGAAGAGCTATATTTACAACTGCTGAGCTTCCCCCGGAGACGATAAAACGCACGAGCCGTGCGGCACCCGAAAGGCTCCGCATGGGAACTCCCAAACGAGTCAGAAATATCGCAACCACAATATCGAGCCCGTGACTCCAATTGAGTTTCTTTCCTGTTTTTTTTGAACGCGCAATATATGAAATCGGCACTTCCACAATACGACCGGCCGTTACCAGCGCATGAGTGAGATCGACCGCATCAAATACGAAATCATCGTGTGAACTTTCAAGTAAATGCGGCACGTACTCAACCGAAAATACTTTATAGCACGAAGCAATGTCTGAAAGGTTTGTCCCAAAAAGTGTGTTGTATATTTTCGTGACCAGGAGTCCCCCATAAAAATACACCCGGCTGTACGGCACATTATTCTTCATTCTTGTACCAAACACAGACACCGTTTCAGTTTCTGAGACCGGAGCGAGCAGTATTCCGTACTCACGTGGATCGTATTCGAGATCCGCATCCTGAATAAGGATGTAGTCCCCTGTTGCACGCCGCAAACCGTCCTTTACGGCAGCGCCTTTGCCCCCGTTTTTGTTACGGTAATGAATACTGACGGGATGTCCCGCCTGTTCAATACGCCTGAGCGCATCGGTGGTTGGGGACGAGGATCCATCATCTACGATGATGACTTCGCGATCCCATCGCGAAGGCAACTCGCTCGCGAGGACGCGCACAACAACCGCCTCGATCGTCTCGGCTTCGTTAAAGCACGGGATGATGATAGATAAGCGCATGCGAGCCGGGGAAAAGCCCGCTTACTATAGCATAGCGAATTTCTGTGCTACCAAAAGGGAATGAATCGATGCATCCACTGCATCATTCCGGAACTCGTTGCGACCACATGAGGAGTAGTTGGCGGATCGATGATCACGATCATGTTTTCGCCGCGTTTTGCCATTTCGTAATTTTCCCTGAGCATCTCCTCTTTGCCGCGTGCCGTTTGAAGCCGCGCGATCTCCGTATTCAAATGATCCCGCTGCATATTGAGGGTATACAGTTGGGCTTCGGCCTGATTTTTGAGAATCCTCGATTCGTGCTCTTTTTTATACACATCCCACAGTGCAGAAAGTGCAGCAATCACAAGAACAAACAATACGAGGAGAGCAATACGTCGAGCGAACAGTCGCACGGGATCCGACCGTTTACCGACGATTGCCATACGCCTATCCTAGCATTATATTAGTAGGTATGAGTTTCCTTTTTCATAAACGGACCAAGAAAATTCTCAATCTCGTATGGGGCGTCGTCGCGGTGGTCGTGATGATTAGCATGGTGCTGTTTTTTGCTCCCGGATTGGTCAATTACATCTTGGCGTAACTAAAAAGCTCCGGATCGGAGCTTCTTAGTTTTCGCGAATGACCTTCAAGAAGACATCTTGCGGTATATCGACCGAACCGCGGGCGAGCATCTTTTTCTTACCGCGCTTCTGCTTATCGAGCAGTTTATTCTTACGCGAAACGTCTCCACCGTATAAATAGCCGGTTACATCTTTTCGCATGGCTGAGATACGACGGGAGGCGATAATACGTCCGCCAGTCCGTGCCTGGATTTTGAGATCGAACATTTGTCGCGGCAGGAGTTTTTCAAGTTTTTCCACCATAGACTCAGCTTCCGTCTGGACTCGCCGCTTCGATACAATTCGGGCAAATGCCGGCACCGGCTCTTCCGCGACGAGCACATCAAGACGCACCACATCGGCCTCACGCATGCCGATCATTTTGTATGAAAGCGAAGCATATCCAGATGAGACACTCTTGAGTTTATCGAAAAATCCCCGCATAAGTTCTCGCAAAGGCATTTTTGCATGTGTCTCAGTTTTGCCGTCCGGAAGCGACACCGTGTCGCCCACTTCCCCCTCGTGGTCATAGAGCAACTGCGAAATGCCGCCGAGTGCCGCCGGTGGAGAAATAACAACCACATCGGCCCACATTTCGCGCAACCCTTTGTATTGACCCTCGTCCGGCAGTCGCGCCGGTGCGTAAATTTCTTCCACACGGCCATCCATATGAGTTACTTCGTAGACAGTTGTCGGCATGGTAACCACCAGCTCAAGCGTAAATTCACGTTTCAAGCGTTCAATCACAATTTCTAAGTGGAGCATGCCCAAGAATCCGCATCGAAAGCCTTTACCCATGACGCCGGACGATTCTTCTTCGTATGAAAGAGATGAGTCCGATAAGCGGAGCCGCTCAAGCGATTGCCGCAAAACTATAAGATCGTCCTGACTTTCCGGATATACCGACGCCCATATAACAGGTGTCGGAGCTTCATACCCGGCGAACGGTTCCGCGGAATTACGAACAGTCGTGACGGTGTCACCGACCGATACGATACCCGCTCGCTTGATACCGGTCACAATGTACCCGATATCGCCTTCTACGAGCGTGTCGCGCGGCGATTCCTGCGGCATCATAACCCCGACTTCGAGTGCATTGAATTCTGCTTTGGCCGCGAGCATTTTGAGTGCGTCGCCTTTTTTGAGACTACCCCCAAAAACGCGCGCATATACGATGACGCCGCGGTGATCGGAATAGCCGAAATCAAAAATGAGCGCTTGTGCGGCGGCACCGGTTGATTGCGGCGGCGGTATACGCGCAACAACGGCGTTGAGTATCTCCGCGACCCCGGCGCCGGTTTTTCCTGACGCACCGAGCACGTCGTCTTCGGAAATCTTTAATAGCATGGCGAGTTCGCTCCGAATGTCTTCGTAGCGCGCGGCAGGCGCATCAATCTTTGACACGACGGGGATGATCGGGAGATTCAGGGAGCGAGCCACATCCAGCACGGAGAGCGTCTGCGCTTCCACGCCCTGTGTAGCGTCAACAAGCAAGACCACGCCCTCCACGGCGGTGAGCGCGCGAGAAACTTCGTAGGCAAAATCCACATGCCCCGGCGTATCGATGAGATTGATCACATAGTCCTTGCCACCGCAATTCCAATTCATTCGTACCGGCTGCATTTTGATCGTGATGCCGCGCTCTCGTTCTAAATCCATTCGATCGAGCACTTGCGCCTGCATATGACGGGGTTCGATGGTATGTGTGATTTCGAGCATGCGATCCGCAAGTGTTGATTTGCCGTGATCAATATGCGCGATGATTGAGAAATTTCTGATGTTTTGAGACATATTGTTTTGTGCGTGATACGCAGCCTACTTCATCGCGCGCATTGGCGAAAGGGGTCGAGCGATCATACTAGAGCGTACCGTGCTCTTCTGCAGACGCAACGAGCGTTCCCTCTTCAGTGGCAGTGCGCCAGATACGAGCGCGAGCACTGGCATACACCTCTGACAACTCTCTACTGGCGGCACCGTAATACGCTACGATCGCGATGATGATGCCGAAGGATCCGGCAGTAAACCCTTGTACGAATATTGATACCGATGTCGACGGGACAATAAACGGGCTTACGACGTAGAGAAACACGTAGGCTCCGGAACCGGCCGCAACAGCGGCAAACAACGATTCGAATAGAGAGCGTCGTATGTTGCGTATGAATCCGCCGAAACGATGTTCAAAATGGACGGTAATTGCGATGCATCCGATAATTGTTACGAATGCGTATACAAACGGCAGTCCGAGCACCGCGGTTCCCGGCAAATCCTGTACACGAAGGAGCCGTTCTACGAGGGTTCGCACGACGTCGGTCTTCAATACAAATATGCTGATCCCCCCAAGCGCCAGTGTGCCGACGAGCATGCCGAGCGACACGAGAAACGGTACAAAAGTCCGACCTGCCGCGTAATACCCGCGTACCAGCAAAAGCATAATTCCCTGCGCAACGAGTGAAAGTGAAAAGAGAGCAAACGCGGCGGCAGTGAGGCGCGTGTCGGTCCAGTTAAATGCACCCGATCCGAGAATAACGCGCACGATGTGTGCACGGAGCACCACCACGAGCGCCGTTGCCGGTATTGACCAGAACAATACGTACTTTGTAGCCGTTGATATGAGCGATATAAATTCGTCACGCTCCCCTTTGGCAATTGACGCAGCAAGGGAAGGAAACGCCGCAACGGAATACGATGCACCAATGATCGCAAGCGGCACCGCCTGCAAATTAAACGCAAACATAAACACGGCGATAGATCCGGGTGACAAATAGCCGGCAAGCGCCGTGAGACCGATGAATGTAATTTGATTCATTGAGAGCGAGAGCGCGCGAGGTAAAGAAATTGAAACTGTTTTCCACAATGCAGACGGTTCGCGGAATGACGGAAGCCGCTGGAAAAATCCGTCGGCGCGCGCGGATGGAAACTGAACAATGACGTGAAGTCCTGCGCCCAAGAGAACACCGAACGCAAGTCCTTGTATGCCAAAAATCGGATACAAAACCGTAACACCAAAAATGATACCGATGTTATAGAGAAGCGGTGATAGTGAATACAAGGCGTACCGGTATTTTGCTTGCGTAATAGCGGCAAGGATATTCGATAACCCGAGCAAAATAGGCTGAATAAGCATAATGCGCGTCATCGTTACGATCGTGTCACCGTGACCGTGTGCGATAAGCTGCGGAAAAAGTACCGAGACGATTCGCGGAGCAAGGAGCACCGCAAGAGCACAAATGAAAACAGCGAGTACGGAAAATCCTGCTACGACCGTGTCGATGTAATCACGCTGGAGCTCATCTGTCCGACGCGAGAGCTCCGGGATAATCATGTATACCGAAACTAAGGCACCGGTTGCTACAAAGATAAGATCCGGCACACGAAATGCCGCGTAGTAAATATCGAGCGTTGTAGAGGCGCCGAATGCGTGCGCGAGCAAGCGGTCACGAACGAGCGCAAGCAGCGACGAAAGCAGCGCACTCATTGCAAGTACCGAGGCAGCCGCCTGCAATCCACGCACTTCGCTTGATAAAAATCGCAGCGCGTAGCGTGCACGGCCCGCCGCCGCACGGGCCCGTTGCGTTACCATGCGCGGCGAACTACCTCCTGGTAATCACATCGGGTCTGTGCGATGCGTACGATATACACGCGCACCACCATACTGTCTATTTCTTAGTCGGCGCTTTTGGTGCAGAACTTGTGGCTGTTTTTGTACCGGTACTCTGCGCTGTCGCATCAAGGGGTCTACCGGATTTCAGATTGTTCAATATTTGGACTACTACCGGCTGATTCGGATCAAGTTGATTGAGTGCCTCAAACACCGTAATCGCGTTGCCCGGCTGCTTGAGTTGCACAAGTGAGAGCCCGAGAACATACATTGCATTGGCGTATTGCGACTGGAGCGCGAGTGCTTGTTGCATTGCTATTGCAGCGTCCTGATAGTCACCGCCGGCATACGCGATCGCTCCGGCGTTGTACCACGCAAGCGGATCATTGGGTGCATATTTTGCAGCTTGTGCAGCGGCAAGAAGTGCGTTATTTGCGTCGCTTTTCGCGACGTAGATCTGAGATGCGAGATAGTACGCAGATGCCAGATCAGGCTTCAATGCAACGGCTTTACCGAGATTTTGCAGTGCTGAATCGAGATTACCTTGTATGGCGTCGAGCTGTCCGAGATTCAAGAGTGGAAGTGGAGAAGTAGGGTTCGCCTGCTGCGCACGCACATATGCCGCGCGCGCGTTGTCGTATGCTCCGGCAATTTGTGCACCGGCGAGTTGCGAGTAGAGCGCTGCCAACTGTAGCCAATTCTGGTAATCGAATCCGTTGATTTCGACCGCAGACAGTCCGTGCTTGATTGTGTCTTCGAGTGTCGACTGCAATTTTGCTTTCGCTGCAGCTTGATCAGGATCTTTGGCGTTAATGATTTGTTGCAATTTAAGCAGGCCGAGTTCTACCGCGGCACGGTGCGCGCGATCGTTTGACGGCTGGATCTTGAGTGAAAGCGAGATAAGATCGCTCGATTTTTGAAGATCCTGTGTTGCGTTATAACTCACGATTGCACGGTTAATCGTCGCGTCCGCAATAACCGCGCGAAACACACCGATTGATGCAATAAGCGCAACCAATACAATGATTGCCGCAATTGCGATCTTAACGGCATTTTTCCAATTTCCGCCCGAAATCGTAAACGTGCGTTCCGCCGCATTCGCCTGCATCGATGTGGCAACCAGGAGTCCGGTTATCAAAAACATCAGAAGACCGAGCGATGTCCCCGGCACCGACGAAAGGTGGAATGCCAGCATGTACACCGCACCGACTGAAATAGCGAGAACGCGTGATGAAAGCACGTTTTCTCGACGACGAATCCAAAGACTGATCGCCGTCCACAGTACCGCAACGATATAGAGAAGCCACGCGAGTGCGCCCACAATACCGAGCGATATGAATGATGTCGGAATCGGTGCTACACCAACGTTGAAATCAGAGTTCCAGAATGGCGTTTGATTTACTTCGATCGGTTTATGTAATCCCCACTGGCGCGTAAAGGTGTTGGGGCCAACGCCGAATAGAAATGCTTTTGGGTTTGTCAGTGACTGTTCGCCGATTTGGAATGTACCCTGCCACGACGGACGGACTTCTATTTGGACGACAGAGATGCTCTCCGGAAGCTTTCCCACAATTTTTGCGCCAAAAATCAGACAGATGACCCCTACCACGAGTACAGCGAGTGTCGCCCATTCAGAGCGCGCATACGAAACGGTGACTCCCGCGCGTGCCTGGTACCAGCGCACCGCAATAAGTACGATTGTCGCGACGATGACGGCAATCCAGACGTCTGCGAAATTATTGATGACGAGAATCGGTATCGAAAGTACACCCACAGCGATGACGACCCATTTCCACATACCATTCGATACTGACGATCGCGAGAGCGCAATGCTCGAAATGAGCGCAAACCCGATGAGCATCGTGAATTCGTGCCATGTACCCATCGCATTACCCGTTTCTCCGGCAAGTACCCCGCCGAGCGTCATCGACGGGATGATGATATGGAGTATATGAATGATTTGCAGTATCAAGATTCCCGAAAAGAGCCCTCTGAGCGCGCTCGTTGTATTTCGTTCAACTCCACCAAGCACGAGGGCCGTAAGTGTGAGTGCGGCAAATTCAAGGCATACGATCGCGAGAGTGTCGGGCTCAACACCACTCCCGACGAGCGATGAAGACGCAAATCCATTGACCGCTGCTGAAATTGCGTATGCAATTGGCACAAATGCCGATGCTGCAAAAAGCATATTCCACGGCAAACGACCACCCCCCTCTCTCACACGTGCGATTGCCCAAAAAACTGCGGTGAGGCCGAGGATAATGGAGGCAATGATGATTTTACTTTGCAGTGCGGTCAGCCAGGTGACGGGAATGAAAAAGAAAGGCAGCACTGTAAAAAGCGCAATCAAAAGCATACGCGCGATAACATCGAGTCGCGATGTACGAACCGGTGCGGCAGGCGCGATCGGTGTCGTCGGAGCCGCGTTGTGCGACATCATAGTGTTGATTGGAGGCATGGTTAAAATAGAATTAACGAATGTAATGAGTAGAAAGAATTGTATCACGCGTCACGGCTACGGTTGTGGAAAACAGAATCTTCATGCTCATGAAACGCCATGCATACATAAACCTGTCAATACGTCTACGTGATTGAGATGCGTAACAAAACAAAAATCCCCTTGCGGGGATTTTTGTTTACTGCAACGTAAGCCGGATCCTGTGCCCTTTCATTGCTGAGAGGGTGGCAGTCATGTATCTGGGATAATCGTTACCGATTACCTCAAGCGATTCTTCCCATGAGACAGAACGTATCAATTACTTGATCAAGTCGATTTGGTGGGCAGATCTGCATCTTCCATCAAACCAAACGCATGTCTCACGGGACACGATCTTGCACGTAGGTAGGATTTTTGCCGTTGCACTTCGCGCCTTTGGCGAGAATCCTTCGAAGCTTTACGCGAAGAAGGACTATCAATTTCCTGCACGAATTCGCCCTCCTACGCTCAATGAATTGAGCTTCGCAGGGCGGTTTCCGCTCTCGCGGGAAACCGTCACTGTTCGCATCCCTGGGATTACCCCGGCGGGCGTTACCCGCTACCGTCCTCCGTCTTACTTTCGTAACACGGACGTGTCCGGACTTTCCTCTGGCGCCTCCGCACCAGCGACTGCCTATTGCAGAGTGCCTATTATCCCACGTGCGTCGGAATAAGCAATATTCATGCTAGGATGCCGCTGTGAAAGCTGAGGTCATATACGACGTAGCGGTAATCGGCGGCGGTCCGGCGGGCATGATGGCTGCAGCACGCGCGGCACAACTCGGAAAATCCGTGATTTTGCTCGAAAAGAATTCCGGCGTCGGGAAAAAGCTCCTTATTACCGGTGGCGGTCGCTGCAATGTAACCAACAACGAGCCTGACAACAAAAAGATCCTTGCGAAGTTTAAAGATGCGGGGAAATATCTTGCATCGCCTTTCTCACAGTGGAATGTTTCGTCAACGCTTGAATTTTTTAATACACGCGGCATGGCCACCATAGAAGAAGCGGAAAAACGCGTATTCCCTATTACGCATAAAGCCCAATCTGTATGGGACACGCTCGTAGCCTACATGCACGAAGCCGGTGTTGAAGTCCGCGGTCTTTCAGAAGTCACATCTTTTGTCACCGAAGGTGACACCATTTCGCATGTTGTACTGAAAAACAAAAAAGAAATTCGGGCGAAGTCATACATTCTTGCAACCGGTGGTGTATCGCGCCCGGAAACGGGATCGACCGGAGACGGATTCAACTGGCTGCGCGAAACGGGCCACACCGTGGCCGACACCAGCGGCGCGCTTGTTCCCCTGGTTTCGAAAGATCCGTGGGTACGTCGACTTGCGGGCGTATCACTCCCAAATATAAAAATGACCGCGTTTCTCAATGGCGAAAAGCAAGAATCCCGCATGGGAAAAATACTATTCACGCATGTTGGCCTCTCTGGTCCCGGAATTCTCAATTTCAGCAGCGACATTGCTGAACTTTTAAAATACGGTGAGGTCACTCTTCAGCTCGACCTACTTGCTGATATGGGTCCGGAGAAAGTAAACGAGCGATTGCAGGAGATCCTCAAAACAGACAGTAATAAGATGATAAAAAATTCGCTCAGTGGCATGATTCTCTCGGCAATCGTTGCACCGGCGTTGGAAATTGCCGGCATTGCGCCCGAAACCTTCGGTCATAGCGTGACGAGAGACCAGCGACTCGTACTTATTCGCACATTGAAAGCAATGCCGCTTACCGTTCTCGGCTTGCTTGGACTGGATAAGGCGGTCATTACTTCCGGCGGGTTATCGCTCGATGAGATTGACTTTAAAACAATGCGTTCAAAGAAGTACCACAACCTCCACGTCGTCGGTGACCTCTTGAATATCGACCGCCCCTCAGGCGGATACTCTTTGCAACTGTGCTGGACTACCGGATTCGTCGCAGGATCTGCGTGCGCACGTTGACCGCCGCTTCCCTGCAGGCTACAACTGGTACCGGACCATCTGAGGAGTTTGCGATGACGATCCACCTGGTACTTATAGATGAGCGCGGTACCCGAATGAAACGACATGAGTTTCAAATTCCCCTGCCGGCGCTTCCGCTTTCGATACAAGTCGCAGCGAAGATGGCGGTGCAACGAGCGCGCTCCGAAGGTCTCGCGGGAGCCATCGAATGGGCCACGGTTTACATCGGAATTCACTACATTTCGCCGCAAACAGCACGCACAGTATTTGTACCTGACAATTCCGTGGTCACAGTCACGGCATTCCGCCCCGGCGTATCTTCGGATATTTGGGAACTCGATTGATGTACATAGACAGACCGGAGCAGTACGCTCCGGTTTTTTATTTCCAGGCTGCGATCGATCCGACTGTTACGCCGTGACGAGCAGCCCACCCTGCCGGCACTTCGAGCACAAACCGCGCAGGGTCTTTTGAAAGAAATGTTCCCGGATAACTATCGGGTGACGCATTCGGCACAATATAAACGACATGTTTATCGGCCGTGAGCCACAACATATCAATTGAGAACAGCATGTCTTTCATCCAAAACGCGTGCGGCATATCGTTTTGAAATACAAACAACATGCCCTGCGTATCATCTAAGCCAGGGCGTCCGGACAGCCCTTGTTCACGCGCCTCATCTGTTGTTGCGAGATCGGCGTGAATCGTCGTATTTCCCAAAGCAATATTTGTGTAACTTACATCAGATGCTACCGCAGGCTTCGTATCCGGGCGCAGCCACAGCACACCGATTATCACCATGAGCACTACTGCACAGACGCCAAAGAAGCGCTTCGTATTCCGCTTCATATTAATAGAGCAGCATAATCGACATCAGAATAAGTGATACGAGCCACTGCCCTGTCTCAATCGCATACATTTGAAATGAGATATGGTCCCACAACACCCGATTTATAGTCCCGGGCACGATAAACGCCAGCCACAGTGATGCGGCGGTTACACACGCGCCGCTCACGGTTTCAACATTGAGACCAATGAGGATGCGCGAAAGCACGAGCGAAGCGATAACACCGAGCAGAATCAGTACGGCACTCGATTGCAAGGATAAACGCGATGACCGTTCGGCCATATCAGGAGTTATGTGTTTGAGACTCATCCATCGCGCACCGAATACGCGCGGGTGATACCAGAGCGATCCCACAATAGACGGTACGAGTCCGGCAGCTAGAATCGGCAAAAAAGACAACGGAATCATAAAGAAGGTTTTAATGCTGCGGTATCCCACAAGTCCCACACCGCGGATGCAACATTCGAAGGGGCACCTTCGAGCGGCAGATAATGCAGATCGATGTACGGCAGGCTATTTGCTTCGATAATTCCCCACTGTTGTGTATCCGGATCCGCCTCGGGATTCGGGATCATGAGGTCGAATCCGACAAGTGGAGTCTGTAGTGCCTGTGCCGCTTTCTCCACATACGCTCGCAGCTTCGGATGTTCGTGACCGAGCAGTTCGCGGGTATATCCACCAAATAATCTTCCGGTTCGCTGCGTAAGCGCAAGTGCGAAACTGTGCGGCAATACAGACGTTTCAGCATAGCCTTGGCGCGCAATAAATCGACGATGTTCGTCGGTTAACTCGATATTTTGCACGCGCTCGGGCTTACGTGCATTGTGCATGACAATGAGTTCATTAACCGTTGAACGGCCGTCGCCGAGAATCCGAGGCGGGTGCGCTTGAAAAAATCCTGCGAGCCTTCCACCAACGACCGTAGCGCGACACACACTTCCGCCCTCAAGATACGATTCAATCACGACATATCGACATAATTTCTTTGCACTATAAAAAGCAATCTGCAGTTGTTCATCTGTTTGTACGTTGACTGTCGTATGCCGGCCGCGTGATCCCGATTGTGGTTTTACCACCACAGGCGCGAGCGCGACGAAGGCTCGACGAGCTTGTGCAAGCGTGGAAACGGACACGATTCCCGGTGACGGTACACCGGCTTGACGCAAAGCATCTTTCAACAGTAATTTATCGTCCATCCACTCTGCTGCATCGGTGTGAAGTTCAGATGGAACAGGGATACTGATGAAATAGTTCCACGATTCGCGGATCTTCGCGCGGTAAATATCTGTATGTAATTTGAAAAAAACGAGCTGCTCCATATGAATACCTCTGCGTGCCGCTTCTTCCCACACAACTTGCGAGCGGTAGGTACGTGCCTTCGACGGATCATGTGAAAAATACGCACCGGGTATATGACTGATCACCCGAAAGAAAACGGGCTCGAGTATCCCATACAGCATGTCCGAGAATGTACGCACAAGACCAAAAATTCCTGTTTTCTTTTTACGAGCGGAGCGCGATGACCACACGGCAAGCGTGTGCGAGACGTATGATTCAAAATGATTTACCGGGCTATTGCCGCAATCAGCACATGACGATTTTTTCTCTTTAAATTCGTGTGGTGTGCCGTCGATCATTTCGTCATTTTACATGTAATGACCCCCTCCCCGGCCTCCGCTTCGCTGCGACCGGGGTTTCCTTTTGCTGGCATGAGGATTCTAGCTGAATAATCTGAAGTTCTGTGGATTGTCTTTCTTTCCCTGCCATTCTATGTACTTCCGTATCTTCGTCTCATTCAGGCCGATGGTTGATGAGAAATATCCGACGCTCCAGATGCCGTCT
>JAYWCB010000016.1:0-3106 GCA_043780835.1 Minisyncoccota bacterium | reverse complement strand
GTGAACTGTATGCGCTCGGCACGTTCTTTTGGGGAGGCGAAGCTGAGAAACATTTAGCAACGCGTTATTGCAATGTGCTCTCGGATGCTGAATCCCGAGGTCTGTGCTTTAACGATCTCGCGCATCGCATCGTCGCATCGATCGGGAATCCTACGATTCGTGCGGCGCGATGCGAACTCGTGGATGAAGCACATCGTCCGCTCTGCGGAGTGCGGTCACATCCGTAACGTGATTCCTTGAAACGCTATTATTTGTCTATGAAACGAGGCGTACTAATCTTCGGCCTCATCGTTATCGTGTGTGGCATATATCTATATGCGTCACGGTTTGAGAATCCAGCGGATCATGGAGGAAATATGTTTTCTGAAATGGCAGGTTCCAAAAGCAGAAATGATAGGGGAACGGAATCTCAGCGCACGGCCTTTCGAAATCTCATCGCTTCGTATTCTCATGAACAAGATTCGCTCCCGCTCAGCATCTTTCAGGATAATTATGAGAGCATCGGTCCACGCGCGATGATCGCCGTACTTGATGAAGATCGTCTTTGTCACACGAAAGGCCATAATCTTGGTCGCGTAATTTATACCCGAACGAATGATCTCGCTGCTTCGACGGCGATATGTAGAAATTCATGTAGTGATGGCTGTGTGCACGGCGTCCTGATGTCATATTTTGCAAAGGAGAGCAGTTCAGTAAATCTGTCGCAAGAAGAGCACCATGTTTCTATTAATGATGTAACGCCGGCGCTCAAGATATCGTTGTCGAGGATCTGTGAAAATAGCGCAATTACAAAATACACAGGAATCGGCAATTGTTATCATGCCGTCGGTCACGCGCTCGCGACGGTTGCCGATTATGACGTTACATCCGCAATCGGATTATGCGATATATTTACATCGCATGGTCCCGGAGCAGTTTATTATTGCGCAACCGGTGTATATATGGAACGAGAGCTCCTGTTTGGCGACAGCGATGTAAAGACGCCCGCCAACCCCCTCTATCCCTGTGATGCCGGTCAATATCCTGCAGGATGTTATCGCTATAAGATGACGCGTCTCTTGAAAAATATCGCCGATGTTGGTCGTGTCATTGATATATGTAAAGCGTTACCCGACGCTCAAGAAGAAGGATGTTTTCACGGTATCGGATTTGCGGCTTCGCCTTTCATACTAAAAAATCCGTATATACTCACCTCGGTTTGCAATTCAGGTACCGATCGAGACCAGCAAATGTGCCTCGAGGGAGTATTTGGGTATACAAACTTATACGACCAAACAGTAGCGAAGCGAGCATGCGTCTCATTCGAGGGAAGTCGCGCACTCTGCGACGAGGCAAGCCGTATAGAAAATTTCACCATGCAACGGGATTTTACGCATTACGTTTCCCGATAAATAAAAATCCTGCCGGTGGTACGATTGTCATACAAGATCGCATGTTTTGGAAAAGACGATACAACGAGGTAAAAATATATTCGCCTCAGTCATGAAGCAAATTTTACATACCATAATCCGTGTCGGTGCATTCCTTGCGATCGGCGGCCTACTTGCGCTCGGAGTTTCGTACTACAACGCACATGCCCGATCGGGCAGTATTGCTACGTTTGTAACGGAATTTGATCCTGCCTCCGACTCTCAGAGAGAGAAAATAGCTGAAACGTATCTTAATCAATATCCTGCGTCTGATTTGCTCGACGCACTCGAGACCAAGTATGCGGATTCTGTTTGTCACACAGTAGCTCACCCCATCGGTCGAGCTGTGTATAAACGGACGCAAAATTTTACAGAATCTGTGAAGGCGTGCGGTTCGACATGCAGCTACGGCTGTTTTCACGGCGTATTGATGCAAATGTTTTCAACCGATAGCGACACGCTCGGTGGTGTTATTACAGATGAATCCTCTGACGAATATATTGCGCACGTAAAGAATGTTGCCGCTCATTTATGCACCGACCCGCAGGTAACCTCGCTCGTGAGGAGTCGCTTCTGTTATCACGGTCTCGGTCACGTGTTTGCGTATGTTACGAATAACAATTTGCAAACAGCAATCGATTCGTGTGGGGTGATGCCGAAGGGCGCCCCGCTGGACACCTGCGTGAGCGGAGTATTCATGGAGCACTTGTTCAATGCGTCGTCATCAGCAGAGCTCAATACTGCGGATGCGCGTCCATGCGATGCGTTTCCGAGTCTGGTTTCCGAATGTTATCGCTATAAAGCGAGGGGGTGGATACAGGTGTGGGGTGGAGCACGACGCGCGATGGCACACTGCGACTCCTTCGGAAAGGACGCGTCCTCATGCATCTTTAGTATTGCCGAAGCCGCGGCGCAGCCCGCCGCACTGCGCGAAGAGACTGGCTTCGATAAGCTCTGCGGTCAGTTGTCCGCAACAGAACGCGACAGCTGTATCGATGGGGCGTTACTAAAAGTGATTGTGATCAATGATGGGAATGACACACCAGAGCTTTGTGATTCAGTCGCCGCTCCATACCGGCCTCGTTGTAGGGAAGATTATAGTCGTTTCCACGGCATCTCAATCTAGTCATACCGCAAAAACTGTCTGTGTACCCCACGGCTAAAAGGTTGCCTTTTTCCCGGCTTTGGTGCATACTCTGCGGGTTCTATGACAGCGGAAAAGACGGCAAAAAAGCGCGTATCGCGCTCAAAAAAAGGAGACGGGGCACATCGCCTACGAATCCGAGTTCGTGCGTATGAGCACGGCGTTTTGGACAAGTCGGTAAAACAAATTATCGACACTGCCGCCCGTTACAACGCAACCGTTGTCGGCCCTGTTCCGCTCCCGATCGACATTCGTAAATACACCGTCAATCGCTCTTCCTTCATCGACAAGGATTCCCGCGAGCAGTTTGAAATTCGTATTCATAAGCGCATGATTGATATCCTCAACCCTGAGGCAAAGGTCATTGAGGCGCTCACCAATATCGACCTGCCCTCCGGTGTGTCAATCGATGTAAAGATGATGTAGAAAAATCGCCCGAAAAGGCGATTTTTTGTTTATATACAAAAACCCCGCCCGAAACATCCGCCGATGAAGGGTATTTTCTTACTTTGAAGGGCGGGGTACTCGGAAGGTACCATTCTGTCTAGGAGCG
>JAYWCB010000015.1:0-50007 GCA_043780835.1 Minisyncoccota bacterium | reverse complement strand
ACAATCCACAGAACTTCAGATTATTCAGCTAGAATCCTCATGCCAGCAAAAGGAAACCCCGGTCGCAGCGAAGCGGAGGCCGGGGAGGGGGTCATTTGCTCAGTTGAGCCAAAAAATGAGTAGTAGTTAGACTTTAACGATTTGCTCCCACGAGCGGCCTTCGACACCGAAGTGTCCGTAGGCTGCCGTCGGACGGAATATAGGGCTTCGTAATCCGAGGCGCTCAATGATTGCCTGCGGACGAAAATCAAAGTTCTTTGTGACGAGGTCAGTCAGATTGTTGCCTTCGTCATCGAATGCTTCGATCATCACCGGTTCAACGCGTCCGATTGCATATGCAACCGACACGAGCGCCTTTTTTGCGTGACCATTTGCAACCAGATTTTTTGCGGCGAAGCGGCACATGTATGCGGCAGAACGGTCAACCTTCGTGGCATCTTTGCCGGAGAAAGCACCGCCGCCATGCGGCATGAGACCGCCGTACGTATCAACCATGATCTTGCGTCCGGTGAGCCCTGCATCCGCGGCGAATCCACCGAGTACGAACTTACCCGTTGGATTGACGAGTATCTCGATCTCGGATGTGTCGCCGAGCACCGGCGTAAACACATCGCTGATCAATTTTGCGCGAATCTCCTCCTGCGAAACAGATTCTTCGTGCTGCGTAGAAATGAGTGCTGTAATCACTGCTCCGTCATCGATCGTTACTTGAGTCTTCCCGTCTGGCATAACCCATGGGAGCGATCCGTCACGACGTACTCCTTCGAGCTTTCGAGCGAGTGCATGCGCAAGTACCACGCCGAGCGGCAGAAATTCCTTCGTTTCGTCGGTTGCAAAACCGTACATGATGCCCTGATCGCCTGCGCCGCCGGTATCAACGCCTTGCGAAATGTCGGGTGATTGCGTCACGATGGTGTTGAGTACTTTCAGTTCGTCGGTGTACCCGATGTCTTTGTACACCTGACGTGCAATTGCCTCTGCATCGATTTTTGCAGTGGTCGTAAGTTCGCCGCCGAGCATGAGCGTGCCGTGGCTGCCGAATGATTCGACCGCAACGCGGCTTTTGGGATCCTGCGAAAGGCACGCGTCGAGGATCGCATCAGAAATCTGATCGCAGACTTTATCGGGATGACCTGCGGTTACTGATTCCGTCGTATAACGCGAGAGAGAATGGAACATATTAGATTTTCTTAACGTAGCTATGCGAGTTTAGGAAATCTTATACCCGTACACACGTTCACGCATTTCTGATGTTCGAGGTTCACGTTGACTATTGAATCAATGTGAGCCTGTGAACAAAAATTGATAGACGTGTGGTCGGGTTAAGAATCTGTAATTCGCTTCGCTCAAACAGCTTCTAAAAAAGCAAATATCTCCCCGATCTTTTTAGATAGTGGAGATGCATCGACAAATGTATCTCCCCTTGGGGTCTGGAGGGCACTTTATCCTGAGTCAGTCGAAGGACTGCTTGGACAAGTTGCCGGCGGATCGTGAAGCCAGAACTTTCACCGCGCTCTTGATACGATATTCAGCTGTACATGCATCGTAGCAGGCGAAAATGTGTGCGCAAGCCACTAGCCACATGTGGATAGCGGGTGTAGCATGGCCGAATTATGCAAAAACTCGTCCGCATCGGCGGCGGATCGTCCGGCTACACACTCCTGCACGGACTCAAGAACCTTCCGCTTGATATTACGGCGGTCGTTACTATGTTTGATTCCGGCGGATCGTCCGGTGTGTTGCGAGACGAGTTTGGCATTCTTCCGCCGGGCGATGTGCGGCGTGCGCTTGCGGCACTTGCAGAGGGGAATCGCGGCGACATTCTCCGCAATCTGTTCAACTTCCGCTTCAAGGAAGAAGGATCAGTCTCAGGACACAGCTTTGGAAATTTATTTATCGCCGCGCTTTCGTCAATTTACGGAAGTGATATTGAGGCGATACGCAAAGCATCCGAAGTGCTTGATATCAAAGGAACGGTACTACCGGTATCGGTTGATAAGTCGCACCTGCACGCGCGACTCGAAAACGGTGCAGAAATCGTCGGAGAGACCAATATAGATATTCCGCAGCACGACGGCAATCTGAAAATTGAACGTGTATTTCTTGATCCTCCTGCGCACATCTTTAGTGAAACAGACGCAGCAATCCGCGCTGCCGACATCATTATTTTGGGACCCGGCGATTTGTATACATCTGTCATACCGAACGTGTTGGTAGACGGCATGCAGGCCGCACTCAAAGAATCAAAGGCGAAGACTGTGGTGATCTGCAACCTGATGACAAAGTGGGGTGAGACACACGGCTTCAAAACGTCGGACATGTTACGTGAGCTCTTAAAATACAGCGGTCTGGAGTCATTTGATTATGCAATCTGCAATACCCATCCGCTCGACGCCGCGCTCGTGGAAACATATGCAGCGCAGAAGCAATACCCGATGATCTGTGACGAAGCGGAGTCAAAGAAATATGCCAAACACATCGTAACGGGGGACTTTTTTCTAGAAGCAGATATCGCTCGACACGATGCGGATAAGATTGCGGCATTCATAAGCACGCTGTAATTGTGGCGTATGCCACACGTCATTACGGTACAATCTATTCTATGGATAAAAGTTCAAAAATCTGGATGGTTGTCGCCATCGTTCTCTTTGTGGTTATTCTTGTTTTGACATGGATGCTTTTTGCGATTCCAACGCCGCGCGCCGTACCAGTTCAACCTGCACGGGCTACCACTACCGTGGCACAGCATCCCGCTCCAAAGACAACACCGGCTAATCAACCCCTCTCCAAAAGTGTCTCCGTAACAGCGCCTGTCGCGCACTCCACAGTCGGGAGTTCCTTTGCTATTAAGGGTTCTGCGCCGGGCGGTTGGTATTTTGAGGCATCGTTTCCGATACAGGTGCGCGACAAAGACGGCAATGTGATTGGTCGCACGCATGCAAGCGCACAAGGGGAGTGGATGACGACAAAGCAGGTTTCGTTTACCGCTACGATGAATATAGAGGGTGCATACAAAGGTCCGGGAACACTCGTGCTCATGCGCGACAACCCCTCCGGTCTTCCCGAAAACGACGACGCCGTCGAAATTCCGATTGTGATTCAATAGTGGTGGTAGACTGAGTACATGAATATTCGCGCAACGGTTAAGGAATTCGGCATCGGGCCGGCGCTCGTACTTGGGGGCGCAATTGTGCTCGCTGCGATCGTCGCAGCGTATGCATTGTATGGCGTGCATGCGCTTTCAAATACCCTCACGGTAACCGGATCAGCGACCGCAACATCGAGCGCTGATATTGGGAAATTGAGCGTGAGTGTTTCTCGAAGCGCCTCAGAAGGGAATATTTCGCAAGTGCAAAATCAGGTCGGCACTGACGCCGATGCGGTTGTAGCATTCTTCGCAAAAAATGGCGTCGCCGCATCAAGCGTGAACACCAGCGCGATTGCTGTTGATCAGGATTATTCTGATGCAAAAAATGGTGCACCGATTCGCTACAACATCCATGAACAAATCGAAGTGGAATCGCACAATCCGCATCTCGTTGAGCGTCTCTCAAAAGATGTTTCGAGCCTTTCATCGCGCGGTATTTTTGTGTCGGTCATGCAGCCGCAGTACTACATCTCGAATTTGCCCGAACTGCGCGTGTCGCTTATTGGGAATGCAGTAAAAGACGCAAAAGCGCGCGCAGCTGAAATCGCGCATTCTGTTGGGCAAGACGTGGGCCGACTGCAGTCTGCCGCGAGCGGTGTGGTGCAGGTAATGGCGCCGAATTCAACCGACGTTTCTGACTACGGGTCATACGACACATCGACCATCGATAAAGTAGTGATGGTAACTGCAAAGGCAACGTTTCTCGTACGCTAGTTTTCCGCGGAAAGCACTTTTCCGCTTTTTTGTTACTATGCCGCGATGTCGCATGGGTCAAAACTGGAGGAACGGAAAGCACGGGCCAAAAGAATCGTCGCTTTTTTGAAAAAAAAATATCCCGCCCCTAAAACTGAGCTCAATTATGCAACGCCGTTTCAGTTAGTGGTTGCGGTGCTCATGTCGGCGCAATGCACCGACAAAGTAGTCAATCGGGTTACCGAGCCGTTGTTTAAGAAATACAAAACACCGAAAGACTTTGCAGGCGCTGATCTCGCGACACTGACTCAGGAAATCTCGTCGGTAACGTTTTTTCGCAATAAAGCAAAAGCGATCATCGCGGCGGCAAAGATTGTTGAGAACAATTTTGACGGGAAGGTTCCCACATCGGTGCCGGAGTTAATCACACTTCCCGGTGTGGCATATAAAACTGCCAACGTGGTTTTGGGTGAGTTGTACGACACCTGGGAGGGGATTCCGACGGATACGCATGTGAAGCGTTTCGCGTATCGCTTCGACCTGAGCGACAATCTCGATTTATATAAAATCTCTAAAGATCTTGAAGCGCTTGTGCCAAAGAAAGATTGGCGCTTCGT
Organism: Minisyncoccota bacterium; assembly: GCA_043780835.1. Taxonomy (GTDB): domain Bacteria; phylum Patescibacteriota; class Minisyncoccia; order Phycocordibacterales; family UBA2100; genus UBA10103. The sequence continues at coordinate 45,549 of JAYWCB010000015.1, read as the reverse complement.
TAATAACGGATTCGTCCTCTACGGGCGTTATATCTGCAAAGCGAATAAGCATGATTGCTCGGTGCATACGCTCACAGCGCTCTGGCCGGAAAGCCGCAATCGGTGGCTCAAGGCGTCGGCAAAATCTGCAAAACAAAAGAGCGGCCGTAGCCGCCCATGTAGTACTTATCCGTGATTATTCCATCAATCTTGCATATGCCATCATTTCCGATACGGCATCGGCGAAGTGTTGCGGGAAGACCACACGCGAGATTCCTTCTGTATCAAGCGTCACTTCGGTTTCAATAGTCATTCCGAGCATCGTCATTTCAGATGGCACGCGCTCCCCGTTGAACGAATTTTCTCCGGCTGCTACATCCTTCATTGCCTGCGCCCATGTGATCATGAATTCTTCCGGCAAAATGCGATCCCCATCATCAAAATACTCTGATTCCGGATCTGCAAAATACGCTGCAAACAAGTACGTTACATCGCCGCCCCGTGCGTTCGGATAAATGCTCCGCAAATCTCGAAGTTTACTCAGCGGCTCGTCCATCAGGATTGAATCCGGATCATCCATTGCGTTCTCCTTTTTTTGCCAGTGCCAAACCTACACTATGTGAGCGCGTGTGGCAAAAGTGCCGCGATGTTACCGGCTGAGCGACGCGTCTTCGATCATCCACGACACAAGGTCTGGAAACATCATGCCTGCGTGTGCCGCCATCTCCGGTACGAGCGACGTGGCAGTCATGCCGGGTTGCGTATTTGTTTCGAGACATACAAGCGTCCCTGTGGCGTCGTCATACCGAAAATCGCTTCGCGTAACTCCGCGGCATCCGAGTGCATTGTGTGCGCGAAGTGCGTAGTCCTGAATTTGTTTGTAGAGGTCGGCAGGAATGTTCGCCGGCAATATGTGGCTGGATCCGCCGGGAGCATACTTCGCTTGGTAGTCATAAAATGAAAGATCAGACGTGATTTCCGTTACTCCGAGGGCTTTGCTACCCCTAACTGCACAGGTGAGTTCACGGCCGGGAATATATTTCTCTGCCAGTACAAGCTCGCCAAATTTCCAATCTTCAGATGCAATAGCGGCGGGTGGCACGTCGCCCTCTTTTACGATACAGACGCCGACACTAGAGCCGTTGGCAATAGGTTTGAGTACGTATGGCGGCATGAGTACATGCTCGCGCGCCGCATCGAAGCGTGAGACGACTTCGCCGACAGCAACAGGAATACCTGCGGCTTTAAAGACTTCGCGCGAACGTGCTTTGTTCATTGCCATTGCAGACGCGAGAACCCCCGAATGGGAATAGGGAATTTCGAGAAATTCCAGCAGTGCTTGCATACCACCATCTTCGCCAAACGGTCCGTGTAGCATATTAAGTGCGACATCCGGTTTTGCGTCGCGCAATTTCTCAACGACTGATCTGTCCACATCAATGCGCACGATTTCGTACCGCTCTTGTACCGCATCTGCACACGCAGCACCTGAGCGAAGCGAAACTTCGCGCTCCGCTGACCATCCACCCATAAGTACGGCGACTCGTTTCATATATTCACGGTATCATATGCAAAATAAAAACGGACGGCACATTGTGCCGTCCGTCAGGATCATGGAGAACAACCGTGATCAGTTTCTGAAAAGGATACTGACCGTTTGATGCCGGATGATTTCGTTGAGCAATAGTTTCGGGGTGACTTTGCGGTACGACGCCGAGTGAGCAATGAGTACTGCGATGAATGTGTCGTCAGACACCACGCAGTCATTTCCGGAAGCAGTGAGTCGGCTACGCTGTCCATCGATCCACTTACGAACGGGGTTCCACTCACGTCCGACGAAACTTTTGACGAGCTCAGCGCAGCCGCGTGCGCTCCCTTCGAGTGCGGCGCGAGAAGACTCGAACATGTCATCGAACTGCATTGAACTCACGTGTCGTCCATCGAGCATTCTCACCTCCGGAGGCGGTGGGCGTTTTAGCTTCCGCTCTTCCCGGTGGCTCGGTATGAGAATGCGGGTGCTGCGGTTCAAATGGCTCCTGATAGACCGTGAATCCTGTAAGGACATTCCGTCTACTCCCTATGGCTACCACAATTGGTACCGCAACGAATATGCAATAGAACGGCGCATTCCGCAAGCACGTCGCTGTGTGTACCATGGCCGCATGGCAGAACGTATCGAGCGGAAGAAGCTCGCCGTATTCGATGTTGACGGAACAATATTCCGTTCATCACTATTGATTCAGCTCGTGGATACACTCATTGAGCGCGGCGCCTTTCCGCCTGATGCGAAAGCTGTGTATGAGAAAGAGCGTCGCAAATGGCTCGATCGCGAAGGCGATTACCAAGAGTACATCGAGGCGGTCGTTCGTGCGTTTAAATCACACCTCAAAGGAGTGCATTACGGAGAACTTGTTGAAGCGTCGGAACAACTCGTCGATGAACAATGGAAACGCACCTATCGCTACACGCGTGACCTCATCAAGCTTCTAAAATCCAAAGGGTACTACCTGCTTGCAGTCTCACATTCGCCCAAGACCGTGCTCGATAAATTTTGCCCGCGACTTGGTTTCGATAAATCGTACGGCACGGTATATGAAATCGGTCCGCAAGATCTGTTCACCGGTGTGATTACCGACGAGCATTTAATTTTTAATAAAGCCAATATCGTAAAGCGGGCGATCGAGAAAGCGAACCTCTCGCTTGCGTATTCCATCGGTGTAGGGGACACCGAGAGTGACATCCCATTTTTAGAGATGGTGGTGCGTCCGATTTGTTTTAATCCAAATATGAAGCTCTACAAAGTGGCTCAACGACTTGGTTGGGAGGTAAAGGTGGAGCGTAAGGACGTCGTATATGACATCTAAGGAGCGCGCCGCATTCCGACGAGCAGTCTGGAAACAGTACAAAGCGAACGGGCGACACGATCTGCCGTGGAGAAAGACACGGGATCCGTACAAAATACTTGTTTCAGAAATCATGCTGCAGCAAACGCAGGTACCCCGGGTCATAGAAAAATACAAAACATTTCTCAAAATGTTCCCGAATGTGAAAACGCTTGCCAAGGCGCCGCTCTCGGCGGTCTTGAAAGAATGGAGCGGCCTTGGCTACAACCGTCGGGGCAAATACCTGCATGACGCCGCAAAAGTGATCGTCAATGAGTACGGCGGCAATGTGGAAAAAGCGACACGTGAACGTTTGCCCGGAGTCGGGCCGTATACCAAAGCGGCAGTGCGCACGTTTGCGTTCAACGAGACGCACATGATGATAGAAACGAACGTGCGAGCGGCATACATCCATTATTTCTTTCCGAATCAGAAAGCGGTTCATGATCGCGACCTTGTGCCGCTTATAGAATCGTGTGCTGAAAATCAGGATCCGCGTGAATGGTACTGGGCACTCATGGATTACGGCTCCTCCATGAAGAAACTTCATGTGAACCCCACTAGAAGAAGCGCATCATATGTCATGCAAAATAAATTCGTTGGTTCACTGCGCGAGGTTCGTGGAGCAATTATTAAAATTTTGAACGACGGAGCGCACGGTGATCTCGCCATCGCAAATAAATTATCATTTGAAGGTCACATGATCCGACAGGCTCTTACAGGACTCAAAAAAGACGGACTTGTCGTGAGTAATAGGGGAAGTTGGCGCATCGCGTAGTGCTACTGGCGCGGATTCTCCGTAAGTGATATCAATCCCATAGTTTGAATCAGAGAGGTGATGTCATGAGTGTTGCAGCATTAACGATGCGCGGCAAAAAGTACCGTAGTATTGATTCCGAGTATATTCACACGATCGTGAGGGAATATGAGCGCTGGACGCTCATGGTGAGCGATAACCAAAACTACCTCGGGCGCATGGTGATTTGGCTCATGCGAGAAGGGACGATGCAGCTATATTCGAGTCTTTCGAATGCGGAACTTCTCGAATTGCAGCAGGTGATACGCGATGCGGAATTTGGACTGCATGCATTGTGGGCACCGGACCATATGAACTACGCGTGGCTCGGTAACTTATTCCACGAGCACGGCGGCCACGGCCACATGCATCTCATTCCGCGCTACCGCAAGTCGCGCTGGTACCGCGGACGCGCCTACGAAGACAAACGCTGGGGACAGAATTTTTCCCCATGCGATGCCTATAAGCCGGATACGGTGACACTCCATGCAATGCGTGACGATCTGAAAAAAGCACTTGCCTAGCAAAGTGAAAGACTCGGAATCTGATGATTCCGAGTCTTTGTCTTTTTTACTGACAGCGACGAGTTTGTCGCGGATCAGTTTGAGCGGGCTCAAGCGCGTGATTCGTTGAAAGGAAGTCAAACATCGGGGAATCGTCGACTTCATGTACGCGTGCGGAACTATACGCTCTGCCTTTTTTCGTCACGTCATACACAGCGGCGACATCTTTCTTCAGGTATTCATGTGCGACCAGCCATGACAGCTGAGCGTGGAGCACCTCCGAGTGACCCATTCTCTCGAGCACTCGTGCCAGCGATGAGAGCGAGAACCGGTTCGGCATTGCATACCGCTGAATGTCACCGAGTGTTTTGAGTGCCGCATCGTTCGATGTTGCGATCAATAGAGCATTAATTGCCATGATCAAACTCCTCTGCAGTGAACCTAACTGAATATGTGCTCGTACACGATATGTGTCAATAAAGAAAAAAGCACAGCCATGTTGACTGCGCTTTTGTTTTGGAATGATTCTCGTCAGGAGGAATGGCTCTCCAGTGCTGCTCGTATAGCTTCGTCTATTTCCGCGCGATGTTTCCAGTGTTTCTGAACGGAATCTGCATCTACAAAATAATGGCGCATATATGCGCGAACCTCTTCAAAGCGCCCAGGGGTTGAAAACACTGCGGGTCCGGACCAGAAATATGCTTCGTGCTCTGCATCATTCGGAATTCGAATAGGGCTTGTGCTGCCAGGCAGCTCAACGAACACTTCCTCCTCAGACCGAAAGATGTTTTGAAACGACTCTGCTCGCATTATGCGCACATCTGCACTTGCTTTATACACAATCATCCTAAGTCTCCTCGTTTCTCGTGGCTGTGATTCTGTATATACCAAAAACTGGCCTGAGGCCAGTTTTGCTAGATACTGACGATCACCGGGATCACGATGGGGCGCTTCATGGTGCGCTGCAAGAGGAATCGTGCGACCGCTTCGGCGAGATCTTCGCGTGCGATATCCAGATCGGCGGCACGCGGATTGCGCATTGATGTCTCCACTGATTTGCGGATGATGAGGCGCGTTTGATCCATCAGGTCTTTGTTGTCGCGCAAATACACGAACCCGCGGGAAATAATATCGGGTGACTTGTGGAGTTTGCCGGTGCGGCGATCAACGGTTGCAACGACCACGCAGAATCCTTCTTGTCCGAGTGCTTTACGATCGCGCATGAGAACATCGGACAATTCGGAGACGGTGTGTCCTTCCACTACGCGTAACTCAGAGGGAGCCTTGATCGCGTGTTTGACGATCTTTTCACCGGCAATGATCTCGAGAACGGATGAATTATCCGGCACAATCACATTCTTCGGATTGACGCCCATTTCGACTGCAAGATCTGCATGCACACGCAGCATGTAGTGATAGCCGTGCAGCGGGACGAAGAACTTCGGACGGATCTGCTTGTGAATCCATACCGCCTCTTCGCGATTGCCGTGACCGGATGCATGCACGTCGCTCGCGTGATAGGTGATGATGTGCGCACCTTGGCGTGAAAGATTGTCTTTCAGCTTTTGCACGGCGCGCTCATTGCCCGGAATGACGGATGACGAGAGTACGATGGTATCGGTCGGCTGGAGGCGAATGTACTTGTGTGTTTTGTTACCGATGCGAGCGAGCGAGGCGAATTCGTCTCCCTGTGCGCCGGTTGCGAGGATGATCATGCGCTCCGGCGGATACTGGAGCATGTTTTCCACCGTAACCACGGTGTCGTCTTTGTATTTGATGAGACCAAGCTCACGCGCGATTTCAATATTGGTTTTCATTGAACGGCCGTCGATCACGATTTTCTTGCCGTGGTCTTCGGCAAACTTCACAACGCGGATCAATCGTTCAAGGTGCGACGCAAACATTGCGATGATAAGGCGACCCTTCGAGTCTTTGATTATCTTTTCGAGGGTGCGATACACGTTTGACTCCGGAATAGAGAAGCCCGGTTGCCACACATTTGTGGAATCCATGAGGAGTGCTAGCACATTGCGGTCTTTGAATATTCCGAACTCGCGCTTTTCTTCGTCGGACGGTTCGCCTCCTTCGTGATTCAGCTTAATGTCGCCGGTAAATACCACGTCGCCGTACGGAGTTTCAATAATGATGCCCATCGAATCCGGCACGGTGTGGGTGACGCCGAAAAACCGGATCGTCAATTGTCCAAGTTTGATTACTTCATCCTTTTCGACTTCACGAATTTGAACCGGTGCAACCTGAGAGAATTCTTCCTGGCGCTTCTTGATCATCATGCCAGTGAGGCGACGCGTGTAGATCGTCGGGTTTCCGATACGATCGATAATGTAGGGGATCGCACCGATGTGGTCCAAGTGACCGTGCGAGATCAGAAGTCCACGGATTTTATCGCGGTTTTCTTCGAGGTACCCGGTATTTGGCAGGATGTAATCGATTCCGGGTGTATCGTCTTCGGAGAATGCGAAACCCGCATCGAGAATGAAAATGTCGTCGCGGAATTGCACGGCGGTCATGTTGCGACCGATTTCTTCGACGCCACCGAGCGGAATAATGCGCACGACGTCGTCTTTCGGCGGAGGCACAATTTGCACCGGCTTTTTATCGCGAAGCGATGGAGCCTGGTGTTCTACTTTAGTTCGGCCACGAGGTGGACGCGCAGGGCGAGAACTGAACGGCCGCCGGCTTCGCCCGCGACCCGGCTTTTGCCCGGGCTGCTGCGGTGGTCGATCTTCAGGTTTCTGATTCGGATTTGGATTCTGATTCGGATTTGGATTCTGATTCGGATTTTGGTTCGGGTTCACGTTCGGACGGCCGGACGGTTTTTGGCCGCGAGGCTGTTGGCCGCCGGTATTGTTCGGCTGGCCGTTTGGTGCGGGCACGAAGGCGCCGCCTTTATTCGAGAAATGTTCCATAATAATGATTTCTATAATGCGTTTGTAACAATTTAAAGTGTTTGGTCAGGATTTCGGGCAAATATCTCCCACACACGCTCTGTATCGGTGTACCACCGGTACACGTTGGCGTATCGCTCCGAAGGCGAGGTGAGAGATCCGATTTTTACTCCGGTCACGTGCTTCGGAAATACGTAGAGGAAGTCCGGAGCGTACAGAAAGATGGCCGGCTGATCCTCGCGGACCAGATCTGCAAATTCCATGTTGAGCTTGTCGCGATCCTCCTTTTTCGTCGTCGCGCGTGCTTGCGTGAGGAGTGTATCAGCTTTCGCATTTACGTACAAGGAAAGATTGAGGCCCGGATCGTTGCGTTGCGACGAGTGCCAAAATGCGTAGAGATCAGGCTCGCGGCCGACGACTTCGCCGAAGAGGATGGCATCGTATTCGCGCGGGCGAATAACGGTCGTGTTTAATTCGGCGAGCGAGTACACCTTGAGTGTCACTTTCACTCCGGCTTGTCGCCATGCAGTAATAACAGCGTTTGCGCTCGCCACAAGTTCCGGAGTATCGGTCGTTGAAAGCGTGAACTGCAATACCTGTGTGCCTTTTTTCCACACACCCTCAGCATTGTTCCAGATCCAACCGCCGCGAGTGAGTGCATCGCGCGCGGCAGCGATGGAATCCAATGTATACGCCGTTGAAACGGCGCTGGATGTACTTGTCGGACCGACCACTTCGCCTGAATTCCTCGGTGGCACCGGGCTAGAAATCGGTGTGGCAAAACCGCCGAGGGTTTCGCGTACGAGCCGGTCTTTATCGAGCGCAATATCAAGCGCGCTTCGCACCGCCGCATCTCCAAACACAGCAGCATGGCTTTTGTTGAGGAATACGCCAAAAATGCGGGGAAGTGTAGTGCGTATGACGGTGGAATTTCCGAGATTAAGCGATGCAAGCTGCTCGGAAGAAATGCCTGCTACCGTACCGATTTCTCCTTTGTTAAAGGCGCTGACGATTGCATCCTCGTTGGCATAGAGTCGCAAAGAGAACGACGTAATGTTTGGGCGACCGAGCGTAAAATTATCAAACGGCTCCATATCGAAACGGGTCGCTGATCCGGTCGAATCCACAGATACCTGCGAAATGCGATAGGGTCCCGAGCCGATAGGGTGTGTATTGAGCGGGTTAAACGGAAAGTCTTCAGGACTCGTCGATTTCCAGAGATGTTCGGGCAAAATGCCGAGAGAGCAGTTTTCGATGAATGGTGCATAGGCATGCGGGAGTGTAAGTACGACCGTGCGCTCATTCGGAGTAGTTATGACCACGCCGTCCCAGTCGGATCGGTGCGGACTTTTTACTGCCGGATTCTGAATCTGTTTAATCGTGTACACGACATCGGCGGAAGTTACGGGCTTGCCGTCATGGAATGTCGCTTTTTTGCGCAGCACAAAGGTATACGTCGTTCCGTCCGGAGAAATGCTGTAACTCTCTGCAAGATCCGGCACCGTGGTGCCGTCAGGAAGCGCCCGCACCAGGCCCGAATAGGTAAGCGCGGTGAGATCGGCATCCGCCGCGGATGTGGCAAGAACGGGGTTGATGAATCGGGCCGGACCAACGAGCCCTTCGGTAATCGAGCCGCCACGAGAAGGGATATTGACCGATACGGTTTCGTTGGCACCCGCAAGAAGTGCAAGTGCTGAAACCGAGAGGGTAAAGGTGAGAATATACAATATGAGCCGCTCAGCAGGTGAGAAGCGAGCCAACAATTCATCGAGAGCCGCGAAACGCAGGATACTGCGTTGACGCGTTAAGCTTTTCTGAAGTACGGGAGTATTCCCGGAGGAGTCGTCCATAGCGCAATGGCGCGCGCGCTGATACCGCCGACGGCGGGGCGCAAGATTTAACTAATGAGTAAATTCAAGAGTGCCGATGAGGCAAACAAAACACCGAGAACAATCGTCGAAGTGAAAAGGGTCTTCTCCAACCCGCGGCGGGTGTGGAAACCGGACGAAAAGTTGTCGGCTCCGAATGCACCGCCCAAAGAAGCGCCCGTGCGCTGCAAAATCACCGATACGATGATGAGTATCGAGAGGGTAATTTGCACGTATGGCAGCACCTTGTGGAGGAGATCCATGTGGCAGAATCCTAGCAAACGGCGGGCCACGGGTCAATTAATTTCAAAATTGCATGCCGCCGCAACCCTATGTATAATCTGCGCGTCGCGGAATGAATGGTCCGCAATCTAACAGGATTATTTACGTAAAAAAGCTCATATATGGCAAAAAAGAAAGTCCAGAAAGCAAAGAAAACAGCTTCCAAAAAGTCGTCACCAAAGCAGACGAAGTCGGTATCCCGCGAACCGGTCCAACCGCTTTCGGATCGAGTGCTCGTGCGACGCGACGACATGCCTGAAAAGAAATCTCTTTCAGGAATCATCCTGCCTGATACCGCGCAGAAAGAAAAATCCAAGTTGGGAACCGTGCTCGCGGTCGGTCCCGGTCGCATGAACGACGCCGGCAACTTCGTGCCGATGACGGTAAATGTGGGCGACAGTGTCATTTTTAATTCCGGATGGGACAACGAAATTATGATGGACGAAGATCGTGAGCATTTCCTCGTGCGAGAAAGCGACGTGCTCGCAATACTCAACAAGTAAGTATTAATTAATTTCTGAAATTCTGATATGGCAAAACAGGTAATATTTGACACCGAGGTTCGTGCAGCGCTCAAGCGCGGCGTTGATATCGTAGCGGGAGCCGTAAAAGTTACGCTTGGTCCGAAGGGGCGCAACGTGGCGATTGATAAGTCATGGGGCGGACCCACGATCACCAACGACGGCGTTTCGATTGCAAAAGAAATTGTGCTCGCGGACAAATTTGAAAACATGGGTGCTTCCATCGTGAAAGAGGTCGCCAATAAGACCAACGACAAAGCCGGAGACGGCACGACAACTGCGGTTGTGCTCACGCAGGCAATCATCACAGAGGGCTTGAAGAAGACCGCCATGGGAGCGAATGCGATGATGGTGCGACGTGGAATCGAAGCGGCCGCAAAAGACGCGGTTGAAGAACTTAAGAAAATGGCAAAGCCGGTAAAAGGACGCGAGGACGTGCGACAGGTAGCGACCATTTCCGCAGAAAGCCGTGAACTCGGCGAAGCAATCGCAGACATCGTGGAAAAAGTGGGCAAAGACGGTGTGGTAACGGTAGAAGAATCACAGTCGATCGGCATCGAGACCGACTATGTGGAAGGCATGGAATTTGATCGCGGGTACGTGTCGGCATACATGATATCCAATGCGGAGCGCATGGAAGCCGAAATAAAAGACGCGCCCATCCTCATCACCGATAAAAAGATTTCAACCATTAAAGACATTCTGCCTTTGCTCGAAAAAGTGGCGCAGTCCGGCAAGAAAGATCTCGTGATCATCGCCGATGATGTAGACGGGGAAGCGCTCACGACTCTTGTGCTCAATCGCTTGCGAGGCAATTTCAATGTCCTCGCCGTGAAAGCGCCGGGATACGGAGATCGCAAGAAAGAATTTCTATCCGACATCGCAATCACCGTCGGTGCTCAAATGATCTCCGACGATCTCGGACTTACGCTTGAAAAGGCGGAGCTCACGATGCTTGGTCATGCAAATCGAGTAGTCGCAACAAAAGACTCAACCGTTATTGTGGGCGGTAAGGGCGACAAGAAAGACATTCAGAAGCGCGCCGCGCAACTCAAGAAGCAGTTGGAAACAACAACATCAAAATTCGATCGTGAGAAACTCGAGGAGCGTGTTGCGAAACTCACCGGCGGTGTTGCGGTTATTCGTGTGGGTGCCGCAACCGAAACAGAAGCGAAGTATTTGAAAGACAAAATTGAGGACGCGGTGAATGCGACGAAAGCTGCTATTGCCGAAGGAATCATTCCGGGCGGAGGCGCGTCGTTGGTGAAAGTTGCCGCACGACTTGCAAAGAATATGGAAAAGATGACCAAAGCGGGCACAACAGAAATGAGTGTCGGCTACGGGATTCTGGTGAGCGCGCTCTCGATGCCGTTCAAACAAATTGTGCGAAACACGGGTCGCGAAGACGAAATGGTGCTCGTGGAGCAGATTTCGGGAGCAGACAATAAGGGATTCGATGCGTCTGCTGAAATAATTGTCGACATGATCGAAGCGGGCATTATCGACCCGGTGAAAGTGACACGTCTTGGTGTAGAGAATGCGGCATCGGCTGCAGCAGTGCTTCTCACAACCGAAGCGGCGATCGCTGATATTCCTGAGGAAAAGAAGGCCGGTCCCGATATGGGTGGGATGAACGGAATGGATTAACGTTCCGTCGGAACACCTTTGCAAGAACCACAGAAAATTTCTGGTGAAATTTTCTTCCGTCCGGCGCCAGTCGCGCCTCCCGAGGGTTCTTGCAAAGGTTTCCGAACTTCACTGAGGCGGTGAAGCTCGAGAGCCCTAAAAACTGAATGCCGACGCTCGCTTCCGATTCATAAAATGTCCCCATGTAGAGCCACGCAATGAGACGATTTGCGTGGCTCTACTGCTACAATTTAGTAATGCTCTCGCGTCGCCCTGCGGCCTTTTTCCTCGTGTTCATCGGGGCTTTTTTAGCGATTACATATTTGTATCCGTATGGAATTGCGAACGCAGCCGATCTTAAATGTAGTGAAAAGAAGGCGTACGATACGCAATGCGACAAGGATCAAATCGGTAGAAACGGTAAGCCGACCGGTTTGAAAGGAGGGCTGAACTGTAAGTGTCAAGAAACCGACGAAGTGAGTAAGAAAACGATAGTCGGTAAATGTAATGCAAAGGTGCAATGTATTGGTAACAAAAAAGAGACGAAAGATGCGGAAGGGCGACCTGTACAGACGTGTTTAGAGGCAGGAAATTGTAAGCCGGGACAGACGACTGCGCCGAAGCAAGACGGTGGTACGCCACCGGGAGTGCCCAGTCCTCCCGGGGGAAGCAGCGGCAGTGGAAGCGGCAGCGGCGGTAGCAGTAAGACAAGTGATGTGCCGAAGCCTGATAAAACCGAGGAACAAAAAAGATTAGAAGATTCGCTCAGTACTCTCGAGAAAAAATCTGTAGATCCCATACCCGATACGAACAGTTCGAATCCGGCGGAGGTACCCGCTGCGCCACGAACGGAAAGTTTGATTGATCGCGCATTTAATCCACAGCCGGTCGACATTCCCAGTGGACAGACACGGGGATTTCAGCCACCGAATACTTTTAGTGACCAAATCCAATCGATCATAAGTAATCCAGGCGGTAGTGATGGAATGGACCGCGGCGTTGATACACAAATACAGACGTCGCCGCAAACACAATCTTCATTTGTCACAGGATTCCAGCAAAATGAATTCGCAGCTGGCCTTGAACCGAGTGGAACGGATACGATTGTGGGCGGGAATACCCGAAGTGATCTGCCTATTGTGCAAGCGAGTTACAAATCCGACCTTGGTATAGCCGGACCGAATGCGGGAGACTGGACTAAATGGCCGGAAGTGGCAGCGGATGCAGCGCCCACATCTGTACCTGCAGGTAACAGCACGAGCGGATCTGGTCCTACGAGTATAAAAGTGGATGGCATTGCCGGGGAGGGGACACTCTCTACTCAGACGGGATACAAAGATGGCGGGCGCGCAGTGTATGTATCTGATCAATTTGGAAATGTATATCCAATGGATGCAAACGCCGCGAATTCCGGCGGAACTACTTTGCGCGATGTTGCACAGTCAGATGGAACCGGGAATTCACCGACGAATCCACTGCCTCTAGAAAAGATTGGATCCGCGGAAGAATTTACAGTTTCCGCCGCACAAAAAACGGCGTCCGGATCGGCTATTCCCTACACAGCACCGGACCCTTCAAATCCGAATAGTTCAGGTTCATATCAGGTGCCTGTTACTGATAGTCCTGTAAAGAATCTTGCTCAATTGAATCAGAATGGTGCTCCCGGATATGAGATCGGCATGGTGGATAATGGAAAATTTTCGCCCTCTACCCGCGGCACGGAATCTTTTTTATTTTCAGAACCTAAAGCTACATCCCCTGCAAATACTGCGCAAAATGCGGGATCGGGCGACTTCGAACCACCGCCAAAGCTAAGCAATACAATTTTCGATAGTATGCCCGCTACGCGAGACTGGGCAGGCACACATAATCCTTCAGCTGATTCAATTTATGGTTCCCAGTCAAATAATGCCAATCCTGGAATGACGACCGGTGGTCAGGGTGTTGGGCAAGAATCCCCATCGTTTCAAGACGAGGCGAAAGGATTACCGCTTCCAAGCGAAAATCTGAACGGCAAATGGATCGAACAACTTCCTCCAGGCGCAACTGGTGGCGACACAAATCTAAGTCCAAACGGAACGGGACCGAAAGCAGATATAGGTATACCCAAATCTGCATCAGAAGAAACAGGAATAAAATTGGGCCAACCAGAAACCAATGAACCCGTAGTTACGAGGCCAGGACCAGGAGCTCCTTCAACTCGATCACCGGCTTCAACTCCAGAGGGTTCAAGTAATCAGGGGGGCTCGGGCGATGCAAACAATGCACCGAATGGAGAGCCGACAGGAATACCGGGTACTAATGACAAGCCAAATCCCGACGGACTCAATGATGTAACAGGAGCAGAAAAAGCGTCGCCGAATATTTCTGAAACACCTTTCAAAAACGGACTACCGGATGCGTCGGGCCAGGTTGTTCCGGAATCCACAAAAGGCGCACCGACTCCGGGAACGCATGAATCAAATACGCAGCTTCCCGGTCATTGGAATCCAGAAGCAGGAGACGTGTCGCCGCCCGAAAATCTAAACCAAGAAGGCAGGCCATCCGCAAATCCGAATAATCCGAATGTGGTTGAAGGTACTCAAACACCCACGAATGGTGAAGGTAATCAACCGGGCGGAGAAAACGCACAAAAACCAGGAACGACCGGAAAACCATCATCTGAACCGGGACCGTCCGGAAGCGGTCAAAATGGCGGATCGGGAGAAGGAGCGTCGCCCGACAAAACGCCGGGCCCTGGCGATCCAAGCGGAAGTGCAAAACCTGCACCAGGTGGCAACCGGCAGGATCCAAGTGGTGCTCCTCAGACCGCAAAGGCGCCGTCGGTTGCTGAAAGTCCGGATGGCAGCACAGCGCAACCGTCAAAGGGCGGTCAAACGGTGCCGGACGCAAAGGGTGATGGATCAAATGCGAATCCTTCGACGAGCGGCAAAACGCCGCTGCCATCGAACACGCCTACCAATTCAAGTGTTCCGAAAATTTTGCAAAACATTCCATACTTTAGTGACGCGATCGGAAAAATATTGGGCGGATTGTTTAGTACAAATAATGCTGCACCGAGTGCGCCTACCATGCCATCATCAGAAGGCACCACAAACGTGCCTGCACAAAATAACCCATCAAATCCCGGTTCGAATCCGCCCGTAACTCCTCCCGTAAATTCTCAGACCCCTCCCGCAAATACACTTCCAAAAGATATTCCACCAGGAGAGTGTCCCGGTGGGAATTGCACCGTCACGAATCCAAGCGCGCCAGCGAGCGTGCAGCCGAAACCTGTCGGAAATGACTCCGCAAATATTCCGCTTACCTCGAAAGTTACACCGAGGCCTGCCACCGAGCAGCCGAAACCACAAGACAATGTGGTTGATGCAACTTTTGACGCCAATCAGCAAGGCGTGACTGCAGAGACGCCAACGAATCCGTGGCAGAACATCTTGAATAACAAACCCCTCGTTCAACCGATTGTGCAAGTCTCAAATCGAACCGACACACCGCCATCACTTTCACGTGATGAAATCGAGACGCTGAAGCGTCAGGTCACCGAAGTTAAGCAAGGACTCGATACCTTTAGAAACAATTTAGAAACCAAAAAAGAGGGAACAGCGGAGGAAAATAAAAGTATTGAAAAAGGCCTGCTCCAGGCAGAAAAAATGGGTAAAACGCTCGGCGGAGACCTCGGTGGAAAGATTTTGAATTATGTGCAACAGGCACGGGCTCTTGGTCCACAATATTCTCAGTATCAGAAGTGCCAGAATCCCGTGTGCACAATTTCAAAAGGTCTAGATCTAAAAGCTGCGTCCGATAAGGTGTTGTCAGACGGTAGAGCACTTACATTAACGTCAGCATTTATAATCGGGTCGCTAAAGCCTACCGAACCACAAGCAACCGCACCGGTGACCACAAATACCAAGGCGCCCGACGCTCCACCGACAGTGGCACAAAAGCCTGCGCCTCCAAAAACAGAAACCCCGCCGGCAAATGAAAAGCCCACGTCAAAAGTAGAAGGACAATCGCCGCCATCTCCCCCGCAAACTCCGGCCACGCCTCCGAAGAACGCTTCAATACTGCCTCCCAAAAATGCTCCAAACATTCCGGGGCAATTCAACCCGGCCTCGGGTGCGCAGCTCGTGAATTCGGTAAACTCAGTGTGTAAAGCCGTGGGATGTAATGCGCGCGTGATGTCGGAAGCACTGAGTGGCATCGCATCGATTGAGTCCGGCGGTCATGCGCAAATTCCGCATCCCGGCAGTCCGTATCAGGGATACGGTCAGCTTGGTAGCGATGAAACGAATCGAGCCACTGCCAAGCTCGCCGAGATAGCGCAGTCATCACGTCTTTCACCAGAAGAGCAATCAGCGATGCGCGACGTTGCAGCGCGAGCGAGGGCAATGATCGATGCGGGACAAAACCCGAATACAGATTCTCATCTCGGTCCGTGGTTACTCACGGGTCTACATGCAGCGCAAGGGACAATGAATATCGTGAGTGCAATGACGGATGATCCACGCCTCGCTGCGGCATACATGATGCATGCACAACTCGCACCGGCCACATTTAAGGGCGGCTTCAGTGCTGATAAGATTCTGATTCCAGCTGCGGTTGCCGCATACAATAAACAGGGCTGGGCATTCGTGCCGCAAGGAGCAAATGTTGCATATGCTGCACAACAAGTGTTGCAGGCAAAGGGTGAACAGATCGACAAAGGCATCGACTTTATGCGGAGGCTAGCCGACGGTGATTCATACGTGCCGTATACCGGAGCGCCAGTTGTCGCCTGCAGCTACAAGGGTTGTGCAACTGCGCCGACAATCGAACCGGGCAAAGACGGCCGTACACCGGGAATACAACGAGCAGCGTCGTGCGAGGGATCGGCAATGTGCGCGCAATCGGCACACACGGGGGCGGTGTATACGTCTACTTCAATTCCGAGTGAAAAGTTCACGCGCGCGGTTCGCGAAGAAGAAGCGATGGAGCGATTGGCGCAGAACGGAAAATTACCCGACGGTGCACAGTTCAAAAACTTCAAGGCAGAGCTCAGTAATGGTGTCGTTGCAAATCCTCTGACGGCTATTGCAAAGGCCGGAGGCCATCCGGTTATTCCGGGCGCGAAAGTGGATTCATGGTATCCGATGAACGATCCCGGCAAAGCACCGCGACGTGATGGAATTATTTCGCACCAATCGGCCGGTAGATGGGGGAGTGGACTCAATACTGCTCGCGCGCAAACATTTAATGGTCTACATTCGCAAGGGACCGAGTGGTGGGTACTCGCAGACGGAACGATTTTGCACACACGACCCGAAGTCACGACCGGGCATATCGGCATCAATAAACCACCGGACGCACAGCACTTACTAAACGACAATACTGTTGGTATCGAATTTGAAGGACACATCGGTCAAAGACTTTCGCCGCAACAAATTGAGGCAGGTAAACAACTCATGCAATATCTGCAGGAGCGCTACGATCTTTCATCTAATCAAATCTTTAAACATGGAAAAACGGGACCAAGTAGCGCACCGGCAGCTGAGGGTGCGGAAATGGAGAAAATTGCACGCGAAATGAAATACGTTCCGGGCACCGGAGTTCCGACGTACACCATTACAGATGAGAGTGGCGCAAAAGTTGCAGAAAACGTACCGCTGCAACCGAATGCCGTTTCACCTGACGGCACGACGCGAATGCTATCGGGCGCCGACGGTAAGCCGCTCGGCGCGGACGGAAAATCGATCACTGACGGAACCGCGCCTCTGCTTGCATCGAGCGATGCAACGTTACCGAAAGCATCGCCAAATGCGCAAGATCCAAACAAATTAGATATTCAAGATGAGCGACCTGATAAGCCGGTTGAAAAACGCCCGGGCTTCCGCGCACCGAACAATCGCGACTGGACGCAGTCGGATTATTCAACATCGCGTCCGACCTCTACCTGCGTCGCGAACGACGGATCATTGTATGCGTGTACTCCGACCGGTGGATCGCAACCAACCGGAGGTACGCAGCCGACAGGCGGATCGCAACCAACCGGCGGTGCACAATCCTCCGGTGGATCGACTGCAGCACAGCCTCCATATCAGCGACCGAATCCAACTTCGTCGCAGGTACCACCGATTACGAATCCGATTATTTTGCCGCCGCTTACGCCGGCTCTTATATGTTCGCCGCCGACAGTGGCCTTTGGTACGACGACACCGGTGACCGTTTCGTGGTCGTGCCTTACCGGATCGGCAAGTTCGACAGGGTTTGCCACGGGCGGAGCACCGTCAGGACGAATAACGCAGACTTCGTCATCGCGTTCCACCTCCACTATCCGCTTCTTGCTCCAGTGTGTATTGGGCACCCAAGCAAGCCCGGTTGCAGCGTGTAACATTCCCGTCAGTGTGCCGCCGCCGCCCACGGTTACGCTGCATGCAGATCCAACTTCTTTAGACGCGGGATCATCCGCCATTCTCATATGGGGAAGTGGGCACGCGACGCGCTGCTCACTGAAGGCGACTTCCACTGCGGAGCTCACTGATGGCAGTATCGATGGTTCAACGAGTACCGCTCCGTTGTTTATGACGACCCCGTTCACGGCTACATGCATCAATGCAGCGGGCGCGACGAGCTCAAGCACGATTACCGTACGGGTTCAGTAGTGTTTTTTTGCTCAATAAAAAGTCTTCCAATCTCCACAGGTAGAGCCGTAAAATCAGGATTTTACTGCTACAATTTAGCGATGCTCTCGCGTCGCTTTGCGGCCGCTTTTCTCGTATTCCTCGGGGCGTTTTCAGTGACCGCTTTATTTCTATCGAGCGTGCACTTTGCACGTGCTGAAGGTAATTCGGCCGACGCACAATGCGTGCCGGCAAATGGTTACTACAAGTACCGGACTGACAAACCCAAAGACAAGATTTTCTACGAACCGCAGACCGGGCCGAACAAAAAAGAATATCGAAACTGGTATGGCCATCCATGTACGGACTACACGGCCGGGAAGGTTACGAGCGGTATTTGTATAACAAGTACTACATGTCGCGCAGAGAAGACTGACGGCATGTCACCGGAAACCTGCGCGCAAGCGAAAACCTGCGATGGTGTGAAGCCGTCGGAGCCCACACAGGGAGGGAGTGAGCCTCCTTCCGGGTCGTTGCCTCAATTGCCAGCCGGCTCGGGATCAAACGATCCGCAACCCGATTCAACTCCAAAGACTGCGGAACCAAAACCAGACGGCGCGGCAACGAATCCGTGGTTGAACGGAACCATTAAACCAGACTCAACATCCGTAAACGATTCCAGCGCTCTAATCAATAGTTTTAGCGAACAAATCAAGCAGGCTGAGCAAGCGCCCAGTTGGCTCGAATCAGCGCAGCGGTATCTGAATCCAGGGAATTCCTTCGGATCTGAAACAAATGTAATCGGCAATACGTTCGGTGCTCAATCTCTCATGTCTGAATCGCCAACAGGCAATTCAGGATCGAGTGTGGGGAATTCGGGCAGCGGACAAAGTTTGTACGATCAGGCAACAAATCCTGTATCCAGTAACGCAACAGGTTTCGATTCGTCGTCGCACTCAAATTCGAATTCGTCTGCATTACCGGATTGGCTTACGAATACGCCCGAGTTCATTTCTGAATCGTGGCGCTCCCTTTCAAACGAAATCGCATCGATTTCGGATAGTGTGCAGGAGTATGCGAAAGCTGCGTGGGGTGATGTGCGGTCAGCGGGTGAAGCTGTGGCCGATAAGTACGCGGCCCTCACGGAGGGTAGTCCGAGCTCCGATGCAGATCCGGTACCGCTTAAGACAGATGATACGCCTGAAGCGAGAAAAACAGCCGATTTAGCTGCTTGCGGTGACGATGCAATTTGTAAAGCTCAGGTGAGTGAGGACATAAAACCCACACCAAAAGATCCGCCGCTCTCGCCTGAGCAACAAAAGGCGATGGACGCCGTCGCGGCCGAGTGCGGTTCAGGAGTCGGACCGAAATGCGCGGCTGCCGCCGAAAAATTTAACGAGAAAAATCCCAACAATCAGATCACGGATGGCGACTTACAAAAATTAGGTAAACAGGAATTGGATGCCCGAAAAAGCAAAGCTGACGATGCAAAAGCGGCGCTTGACGAAGTTATTGCCGATAACTGTCTGGGAGGATCACTGTCAAAATGCGGCAATGGTGCAGGTGAAGTAAAGCAGGCACTGAATGCATACCAAGCTGCCGCCGCACGATACGACAGGTTAGTCAGTCTGCAGAGCGATAACACCAGTATGGATGCAACGGATCCTGCTGTCGCAAAAGCGTTGTCTGAGGGCAGAATTACAACCGCAGGACTTGCTCCCGCTGACGCACAAACGGTGCAATCGGCTCAGGCGCAGGTGGCAAAGATCGATGCGCAAATCGCACAGATAAAAGAGTACAGCCCAAACGCTTCGGTAGATGATCTGATCCAGATGCGACAGAACGTCATATCGAATGCTGTGGAACAACTAGATACGAATGGTGCGACATTTGACGGAGAGCGTTTTCATGCACCGACTGACGCGTACAACGACTCTGCAAAAATCGTTGCTTCTGCCGCGACGGATCTGAACGCCATTAACGAAGTGGCTAATCAGACAGTCCGTGCGGATGTGAATCAACAGGCGATGGATGCGGCTCAGCGAGTGACAGATGCCTCGTGCACCACCCTTGCGTGCTCCGCACAAAGCGCATCCAACTACGCAACGGCACTCAACGAAGCAAATAGAACACTAAACAATTTCCAAACGGAAACAGGATTTACGCCAACACAAACTCTTGCCGAAGCACAGCGAGGACTGCTCACTGAATTAAAGAATAATGTCGCACCTCAGGCTCAGATCCTGCAGCAGCAGTATCAGGCGAGTTTGCAGGACCAATCAAAGATAGGGCAATTACAAGACGCACCGACTGAGCCGCTCGCGAGACCCTCGGCAGAAACTGCGGCAACGAAAGTCGATCAGGTACTGAGTGATCGGCAATTAGCGGCGGAAACCGCAGCTCGGACGCCAGGAAAAAACGCGGAAATTGATGCTACACAAGCAAAGATAGACGCGAACGAGCGAGCGATCGCAGCACTAAAGGCGTCGGATTCGCGGGGTCCATACGACACACAGCAAATTATTCGGCTCAATGCTGAAAATGCCGCCATGGCTCGCGACATCGCACAAGAGCAAGCAAAGTTGTCTGCAGTGGCAGGCAAAACCGCCGCAGACATAGCGGCAACTCGTGATTATCTTGCTAAAAGCAATAATGCCGAATTTATTTCGCAGGCGTTGCTCACGGATCCAAACGCGCGCACCGGCGATCAAAAGGCTGCGCTGGAGGAGCTTAATACATGGACGACATCAAACAAGGAAGTCACTGCTATTCAGGCAAAAATGGACGCAAATGAGCGGACAATTACTGCGCTCGAAGCGTCAGGTGCACGGGGACCATATGACACTCAGCAAATCACGCGGCTGAATGCTGAAAATGCCGCGATGGCCAACGACATCTCGCGTTCAGAACAAAGAATGGCTGCGGCTGACAATCACATCACACAGTACGCGCCGGGAGGCCAGCCGAATCAGGCTGCGCAAGATCTCAGTAGATCATTGTCCGGCACAGATCCAGTACACAATGTAAGTCAGGGAATTTCAGACTACTTACATCAAACTGCATCAAGTATGTGGGATAAAGCTGGATACAATCCGATCTCGTATGCGAGTGCGCTTACGACCGGTATTGTCGCCGCCACCTATGACTCCGCAGCAAATCTTTTGGCAGGTGCACTGCCTGGCGCGCAAGGACTAGCCACGGTCGCTGATCAGGTGAACTCGCTCACGCAAACGTCCGGAGAAAGATTTGCGCAGGGTCTATTGGATTTTGCGAACGTCGCTGCTGCCCCGAGCGTCGGAAGGCTTGCCTACGACGCATCGATTGGTGTCGCATCGACGCTGAGAGAAGGTTTTGCAAGTACGATAGGCGATACGATCGCAAGTGCTCGCGCACTTGAAGGAAGTGCATTTGAAGGTATAGCAACTCAAGGATTGGCCAACGAATCTCGTACGGCTGCACTGACGGATGCCGTTGCAAGTTCAAGAGCATTGAGTGCAGACAGCGGTGCTCTCATCGGAGCTGATACGCGATCGTCACTGGGCGCCTCCCAGGTGGGCTCAGAAACAGGCGAGGCGATAACGGCACGCTACGGTAACGAAACACTCACGGCACGCAGTGGTTCAGAATCAGTAGATGCAGCGGCAGGTAGAACTGCCACAGCTGCAGATACGGCCTCGGGACGATCTGCAACAGAGCCGGCCACATCAAAATCCGGAGCCACGGAAACATCAGCGCCCCGCACAGTTGAACCGGCTGTTAGCGAGCGAGTACCCGCGAGTGAAAATACTGCTGCGGCACGTACGGAACCGACCGCTCCGAAGACGGCTGCGGAGCGTGTGAGCGAAGCTGCGGTGCAACGGGAGTCTGCGCTGAAGGACTTTGCCGCAAATAATCCGCGCAGCGCAGTCCCTGGTGAGGGATATCAAAAACCGCGTTTTGAAGTGGTACGCAATGCGGACGGAAGTTTTGCAATGCGACAATCGGCGGGCGGCGCGATCGATTCATCAATCGCGGGAAGATCCACACCGGCCGCCGAAGCTGCACTTGCGGAACAGCGTGCTGCGCAAGGCTTACCGACAGGTGTTGTCGGAAATGGGAATAGGGGAACGATGAGTGAACTTGGTCGCATCGGGGATGGCGCGAGCGGATGGTCAAAACTCGCCGTGCGAGGGGCGATGGAATTAAGTGCACTCGAACCAACAGTCGGCGCGGCGACCGCGGCTTCACGCGAAGCGACTGCTATTACTCAAATGGCATCGGAAGCGAGAGGTGGGTGGACAACTGTTCGTCCATCAAGCGCGACAGAGTCAGCGGGAGCTCAAAAAGCAGTCGCGAGCGAAGCGCGTACATCCACTGGAGTAAGTGCACCGGCAAACACACTCGCTTCCAAACCCGCACCTTCATCGGTTGTATTTTCTGTACCCCAAGGATCACTCTCAGTTTCAAATCCGACCAACGTCCCGGTTGCACCTGAGACAACTGTTGCGCCTGTTCAAAATGCAAACTCTCAGGCACTGGCTGCCGGAATTGAAAGCCCAAAACCGGTAGCTCCGGCTCCATCGGAGGCGCCGTCGCAATTACCACAATCACAAACACTCGGACGCCCATCGGAAGTCAATAATAGCCAGGGTGTACCAACGTGGCTTTCCGGGGCCGTGGAATTTGCAGGTAGCGGCATTTCATACATGACAGAGGCGGTAACTGCTCCAATTTCGCAAGCGTTCAATACGGCAAGCGAAGCGATTGCGAATGCGTTTAAAAGCGAACCTTCACTTGCTGAGGCTACAAGTCAGCAGTACTACGCGATTGCCAATTTGAATAAGGTGCTCGGTGATGCATGGCAGGAAACCTATCAAAACGGAATTCGATCAGAGCCATTGAATCCGGATTCAGCAAAAGTATCGTTTGCGGATCGTTATGTAAAAAAATATGACGCGGCAGTTGACGGACTTGAACGCGCCGGCCTTGCGATACGAGAAAGCGACCGCGCAATTATTGACTCAGAAACACAGCTTCCGATTGCATCAGTTATTCCGGACGGACAACTGAGTCAGGGCTATTACAAATTGTCCGTACCGTTCGCACAAACTGAACAGCTCGCGCAATTTGCAGAGGCCTTGCGGGCAGCTCAAAAGGCAGCAAAATTGACAACGGTTTCACAGGGACTCTCAGGGGGAGCCGTCGAGAAAGTTGCTAAGGCAGCCATACAACTTCCGGATGGCCGCATTTTTACCGGCGAGAACCATGGGATCGCTATAGCAAATGCGGAATCGGCAGGTGTGAGTTCAGAAGAAATGTTAAATCTTCTTGATAATGGCCTCATATCAGACGGATTCCTTACTACGACCGGTCGGTTTGTCGACCGTGTAGAAGCCGGTGCAATACTTAATGCTGCCAACCAAAAATATCTGGTAGGTGGAGGCTTCAATAAGTTTCCTGCAGGCCAAAACCTTGATTCTGGTGATTTCACACATAGCAAACTAAATACTGATGGGGCAGTGAAGCAACCCCCAGTACCAGCGCGTCAGGAGTCGTTTATACGAATCACTCAGACAACTCCATTCTCACTCTATAATCCCTCGCGGTTCGTTGTCGGAGCGCCGAGTCAGAATTCCATTGGAACAGATGTAAACACAAACACAAACACAAACACAAACACAAATACAAACACGAACACGAATTCGGAGTCGCAGGCAGTTGCTGAAAACGATAACCTTCCGACGACAGGTAGCGAAAATCTAGTGAGCGCTGAGAGTCCAAGTGCTCAAGCCGAAACAGGCACCACGCCGCTCTCGAACCAGACGCAAACAACCGCCCCGTCACGCGTGCGCGCATCACTCGGCACATCATTGCGCGCGGCGGCTCTCGGTATTGCACTGCACGTGTTCTCGCCGGTACCGATGCAATCCATCGCGGACACACTCGGTGGTTCACTGGGTAACACATTCTCGTCTGCTTTGCGGGCAGATGGTATCGCGCAAAAGAGTGCGCAGGGAGCGACATATTTTGCAGTAGGTGTAGATGATTTGAGAAAGCGGGCGATGGTGGACGCTCACGAGACGGGCGGAGTCGGCATAATGAATTCGCAAAGTGCTTCGTTGGCGGGGTATGGGGGAAATGACATCGAAGCAAACATTACAAACCAGGCGCTTCAAACTGTTGCGCGGTCCGCAAATAGAGGATTTAAAGCGGCCGACACCGAACCAACGTATGCATTTTTAATGCATAACCATCCGGTAAAATCGGGTGTAATAGCAGGAATTGCAAAGGATTTTCCGGGAAATACATTTCCGATACCCGAGGCTCTTTTAAATGCTCCGTCGCCGCCGGATCTTGATTATTTCTCGGAAGAAGGCACTGTAGATAACTTCACGAAGGCCGGGATTATCAAGCCGACGGTCTTTGGAATGCTGGTTGAACCAGGTGGATCATGGTTGTATCGAAAATCAACGGAAGCTGACATCGCTGCTGATCCGGAATACGGGCCGCTCGCAAAAGAATTAAACGCGAAACAGGATGAGTTGGAAAAAACTATCACGACTGCGATAGCGAAACTCAGCGACGCGGGTGTCGATGCGGTTCTTGATTCAGATACACACATCGGACGTGAATGGCGCAAAATGGTCTCTGATAGTGCGTCGAAAAACAATCTTGCCGTTGTATCGATTGGTAAAATTGCCGGATTCAAGAACGGGTATGGTGCTGATTACCGTGCGGATCGACTCCGGCTCGCAGGCTTTACTGATGATGCCGCCGCATCGCTGAACGCACTCGGCGACAGAGTAGCAAGTCTCGAGCATCAGATCACCGGCAGCTCAAATACCGATGATATTCAGGCAGCGAGACGAAAGCTCATGAATGCGACGCAGGCGCGAGGAGCTGATGTTGCCGGTGCAATCAAAGAATTAGAGCGAGCAGCATTCGTATATAACGGCTCGATCGTCACCTTTGTACCAAATAATATCTCTCCGGCGGATTTTAAATCGACAGTCGAGAACTTTTCGAAGCCGATGGGGGGAGTGAGCGGAGAATCAGGATTGGCAAAAAATCCCGTTACACCTACTGAACCTTTATCGCCCAATCTCGGAAAGCGAAGTGATCTTGGAGCATCACAATCTCAAACGTGGAGTGACTGGTTTGCTTCGTTACCGACACAACTCGGTAATCCGTTCATATCACCAGCTCAAGCAGAACCAGGTCTATCACAACGAGATCTGAAACGGTTGAAAGATGCGGAAAATAATATCGGCATAACAGAAAAGGGTGTCGCGTCGTATTACGAATTGGCTGCAAACGATGCGCTTAATCCGAGCGATATAACGGCATCAGGGGCAATCCATACCGTGAACGATAATACAGTTGCACTTTTGGGCGATGCGCCGAGATACGCATGGGGAACAAAATTACTCGTACGAAACATACAACAATTCAAAGCAGACGGTAAAACATCAAATCCAAACTTTGGGAAAACTGGAGTATATACAGTCAATAACATCGGATCACAAAAAGGTCGTAATTTAGATTTTTCGCCAAAAGGCGCGAAGGACATGGGCTTCTTTGAAGACGGAACTACGGCTGTCGAGTACACGGTCGTCGAAGTTCCAACTGAACAAACTGCCAGATATAAATTAGGTCGAGAGGATTTAAACGGAGAAGGATTGATTTCACCGCAAGAATACGATGCGCGCATTGCAGCGGTGAAAAAAGATCCGTCAAGCGCTATTGCGCGGGCACCGGCATCAGACCCAAAAAATGCATCAAAGCCTGCACCAAAGCCGCCGAATCTCGGAAAGCGAAGTGACCTTGGGGTGACACAATCTAAAACGTGGAGTGAATGGCTTGGTTCGTTGCCGTCACAAATCGGTAATCCGTTCATATCCTCGGCGCAGGCAAAACCGACCAAGCGCGACATCGATAGGCTCGAGAATGCGAAACGTGATTACGATCTCGCCATTGTAAATAAAGGCAAGGCGAGTTGGTGGAATACGGGTTCGAACGGCGGGCTCAATCCGAGCGACATGAATGCATCGGGATCAATGCATAATCTAACAGACTTCACTGTAGCGATGCTTGGTGACGGGCCGAAGTATGCTTGGAAAACAGAACTAATCGTGCGAAATGTATCGCGTGATTCCAAAGGCACTCCAACTGCGGACTTCGGAAAGACTGTTCGCGTGCGCGTAGCAAGCACCGGTTCACAAACCGGGAGGGTAATGGATCTCTCTCCTGCTGCTGCACGAGCGCTTGGGGCAATAGGGCCGGGAGTAATTGATGTTGAATATTTTGTGGATTCGGTACCGACACTCCAAGAGGCGGCGTACAAAACAAATCGCACTGATCTTTCAGATGGTGGGGTGGTGCCGTCCGGTACGTTTGAAACGCGTCTCGCAGAGGTCCGCACAAATCCGAATACTGCTATTGCCCAGGCGCCGGCATCAGAGCCAAAGACTGCATCAAAGCCGGCGCCGAAGCCGAACGCGGCGCCAGCACCGGCGGCGAATCCTTTTACTGCGATTAATGATGTGCTCACGCGTGGTCTAAAGAATCTATCAGAAGGCGTGCCTGAAAATCAGGCGGCTGACATCGTAAATAAAGCTCCGGCAAACGCTTCGCGCGTAGACATTGCAGCACGCTTACAGAATGCCGGTCTGCAGAACACTGATATTTATAACGCGATGCGTGCTCGTGCTGCACACGAAGTCACCGGACGAAGCGACAGCGACGGTGGTGTAACTGACAAAGACCTTGCAGCTGCCGATGTGAAAATTGCGCAGCGAGCATTTGCGCTCAAAAACGCTCCGCAGCCAACGCTGTCGCTTGCGCAAGCGGCGAAACAGTCCGGCAAACCGCAGATTCCCGGAATCGAAAAGATGGTATATCTCGCGCCGCTGAGCGATCCGGCAAAGGCCAATCCGCGCAAGTATATTGTTATTCACCAGACCGAGGGATCAACAGCGCTCCCTATGGCGCAGCAGCAAGCGGCGCGTCCAAATAAAGTCGGCACAACACTGTGGGTGGAGCCCGACGGAACGGTGTATTGGGCCGCTCCGGAAACCGCAAACCCGAGTCACGTGCGGGCAAACAGAAACGATAATAAATTCGTCCCAAATAAAGATACGTTTAAGAATATCTCGAATCTAAATGCGATCGGCATTGAATTTGCCGGCAATTTCCCGGATGTGACAAAGCCATTAACACCTGCGCAAATGAAAGCGGGAACAGCACTCGTCAAATTCTTGCAGGAACGATATGGCGTTCCTGCAGAGAATGTGTTTGCCCACGGATGGACCGATTACAAAAATGAAAAGTATGTCGAGGGAGCACAGCTAGCTACCGAAATGCGTAAAATCGCGTATGTCCCGGGTTCCGGAAACACGTTGTCAAATGTTGCGGTGGCACCCAGCGCAGATCTTGATTCTATCGATCCGTGGAAATACTCGAAACTGAATGACACACCGGCTACACCTTCGAATGATGCCCCGCTTGCAACCGGTGATACCGCTGCGGAATTTACAAAACTCAGCAGTAACGAACCCGCACCGATCATTGAGGCTAAAAATCCGTTTGTTGCGCCAGATTTGCCGGAGATGATTGCAACCAATGTTCAATACAATGCCGCGAAGTCTGTTTCGTGGCCAACACCTGTGATGCCTGTTCCTGAATTGACCCTCACTGCTTCGACGCCGCTTGCTGCGAATCCGATTCCGAATGTGACGAAGGGGAGTGATCTCGCTGAAGCGCAGCCAGAAGCACAACCCGCACCACTTGAAGCGAATCCCGTTCCGACTGTCGAAAGTGGCGGCCCACTGAGTCCTGTCGTGATACCTCCTGCTATCGCAATTAATAATATTGCGGAGGTGGTCGCGTCGTTTGCACCGACACCAAATCTTATTACGCAGCCCACCATTACCGTGGCATTGAATAATCCGACTTCTGTCACGACGGCGGCGCCGGTAGTATCGCCGTTCCCGGGGCTCACCGCAAAGGGAATCGAGCAGGCGTCCACGCCGGAACCATTACTTGCAGAAGCGCTCGCACCGGCGACGCTCCCAAAAAACGCGTCACTCCCACCGTCGTCGGCGAATGTGAATGGTCGATCTGTTTCCGAGTTTAATGATCTCAAAGAACGCTTTTATTTACCCAAAGATTTGGCTGAGGGCGTCGCGGAACGTTTGATACCAAAACCGTTACCTGAGATCCAGGGTTTGCAGCATCAGACAAATTCGCTTATGACGAAAGACATTCGCGACCTGAGCGACGCTCAAATTCGACAGATCGTCAGCAGTTCGGGTAAAACACTTCAGGATTTTCTTGCCAAAGAATATGCAAAACGTGGCGGTGAATATCGTCCCGCCCAAATCAATATAGTAAAGAGCGGGGGTAGCGTCACAGATATGAAAACGGGCCAGATTAGGATAGACACCAGTGAAATCAAACGCGCGCGATATGATTACTTTGATACAAATGGCACCCATGCGGTATACACAGTCGCGCACGAACTTGGCCATTACTTTGCGCGTCTGACACACGTGGATATACAAGCGATTAATAACGAAGGCCAGAGCATATTCCCGCCATTGATGGATGCTGTCGGTCTCGATAGGCGCGCGTTGCAGGAGTTGCTAGCGGATCGTGCCGCTGGATGGATGATGCGCGGATCAGGTTTGTTGCGCGCAGGAGATCAGGAGCATCTTTTAAACTCAATTGTCGCATCAGGGAGCGATTTCACAGATGTTGGAAACGGTATAAAAAATCCACTGATACCATACGATCGCCATGCGCAGGGCGTGCAACGCGCAGAGGCATTTTATCAAGGGGCGATCGATTCCGGGCCCACGGATCTTCTCGCGATGCTCGGCACAGAGCCGGATTGGTTACGCTCAAATAAGAAGGATTCATGGAAAAAAATTGCTTTACCTGCTTCGCGCCCGAGCGTGTTTGTCATTACCCCCTCAAGTCTGGGCACTGCTCCGCTCGAATCGGTTGCACCTTCGATTACAATCGCGCCAACGCATGGTGAGCCTGGGATTACAAGCGCACCCGTTACGCCCAATACGATCGGAACCGACGCAAACGCACCACAATCGAACACTGTACCAACGACACCAAGCACACACGGTACTTCGAACGAATTCGCTTTGAATCCAACGCGCGGTATAGGCAGCAATAACGCGCCTGCAGTTGCAGAGGTAAAAATTATTCCCGCATCAGTCCCGCCGTCATCTGCAAACACCACAGACGAATTATCGAATACACCGGAAACGATGCTTGTCGGAACATTGAAGCCTGAAAGTCGTCCGATCGCTGCCGTTGAAACCTTACCTTCCGACACGAAGACGCCGGCAACCACTGCAAAATCACGTCCACCTGCCTCGACTGTTTTTGAAATTGCTACGCCGATGAACGCGAAAAATCAGATCTACTCGTCGATGGCGTCCGCTAATTACCTGCCGGCTGCGATAATACATAAGCTCAATAGTGTGCGATTCTCTACAAAATCGATTTCGTTTACTCAGGGTGAATTAGATTCCATTCCGTGGAAAGACCTGGATGAAAACGCGTTTGAATATTTGAAAGGTATTTTTGAGCAAAGCGGTTACAAAGTAACCGTGCCGAATAGCGGCATCAAGCCGGGTCCACAAATATTCGCGGCAGGACAAGCAAATGCGGTAGCGCGCAAACTTACTCACAGTGATGAGGATGTGTCCGACGAAGAGACGCCTGTTGCACCTGCGCATGCGCCCGTTACAACGCAGGATGAAGTGGCGATTGCGAATAATGAAATTGAAAAGAACATAGAAGTTGCACATGCGCCCCAACCCATTACGCCTATCGAACAATCTGCGCCCGTCAAAGCAGATGTGGCTGTAGTTACACCTGGAGAAACCGCTACAAAACCGGCCGATACATCAGTTGCGCCGGTTGAGTCGGCAAAACCAACTGTAGTCGAGCTAGCGAAACAAGTAGCCGATTTGGACACATCGATTGCCGAAACTCTTAAAGCAATGAATACGATGAAGATCACGTCGGCTGCAAATAGAGCGAAACTGAAACAAATTGCAGATACGCAGAGTGCGATAAGTTCTACGCAAGAAAAACTGGGGACGATGCGTCGGGGTATTCGACTCGGCAGAGCGGTCCGATCAGAGCTTACCGATGCTCAGCGGATCACGCTGAATGCGGGAGCCGATGCTGCGGTAAGTCTTGCAACGATCGCCTCGAAGTCGGGTGATGCGCAGTTGGCGAAGGAGCTGCTTGTATATGCGAGCGATGTGCGCTCTTTTAATCAAAAGGAAAATCAAACGAAAGAAAATCAAAATGACGCTGTCACCGATGGGGCGGCGCTCGCAAGCGATGTGAACAACCTGATAAAGGAAATGACTCAGAAACTCGTTGGGTTGGGCAAAGCGCCGGAGCTCACGATTCAAAATAAAAAGTTGAGCGCTGATTTCGATCTCGCAGGCAAGGATATTGCCGCAAAAATGTCAGAAAAAACAAAAATTACTGATGCTATAGCGGTGGCACAAAAAACGGAGCTCGAGGCAACGCTCGCGCTGCCTCCAAAGTTTGAGCCCGTTATCAAAATCGGCTCTCCAGACGACACTTCTGCGAATACGGGAGTGGATAATGGACAGTCTCTCCCCAACGGATCACATACAAAAATTGCCGATGCATTCGAAGATTTAATACAAATACCTGCAACGCAAGTGCGCGCTCCAATTGCTGCTGAAACCGCTCCCGCGGTGACGCCGAAAAATGCAAAGATTACCGCGCCGCAACCTGCGCCAGAGCCAGGGAATCCGTCTGGCCCCGTTGAGTCCCTTGGTGTGAATAGTCGACCCCGCCTCGAAGAAAAAACAAACGGCCAAACGGTGAGTCGACTCGACACGCCGCCGGCCGTCCCGCCCATTCCGACTGCGCTTCCAAAGGCTCCGCTTCCTACGGTATCAGGTCCGATACAAGGCACATTGGATACTCGAACAGGTGGCAATGTGACGCTGAATCAGCCGATTGCTCCAACACAAATAACAGTTCCAACAGAAAACGTCACGAACGAGATTGCAATCCAAACCCATGCACCTGAATCGTCGCGCACTACAAATTCGGCTACCGAACCTGCCATCACCGCACACAATTTCAATAGTGCCGGCCCCGTAAAGAGTCTTGTGTCGATCGATATGACGGGCATGAGCCGATCCGAAGCGCTAAGATATCTCGAAAGTCTTGAGTTGCCCCCGGCAGGATACAGCTATATGTATAGAGGTTTAACGCAGGGTTATTCCTACGACAGTCCCGACGCAAGGGGCAATGGCGAATTTTTCACACCTAGTCTTGACGGTGCGCTCTCGTATCTCTACGGACCTACTGCTCGTCTTGAGGGCACGATCGTGCGAATTACAGTTCCCGAACGATTCACTGTTGCAGACAACTTCAATCCGTATTCGATGACTGACAGTTACTTCAGATACCCTAGAGAGTGGTTAAATCCAAATGGAAGCGCCGCAAGCATTGCCGAAGTATATTGGTCTAACTTTGATGGCGAGCGAACCATTGCTGAATGGGAAGCAGCGTGGACTCAACGTGCTTCGGATGGGAATCCAAACGTAGTAGCCCAACAAAATCCGCAAACTAATACACCGGTCGTGTCGATAAAGCCGAGCATACTGGGCTTCTTGCGCACAGAGATAGGTAACCTGAGAAACATGTTCACGGCGGGGAATTTCATCGGTCAGCCACGAGCGCCAATTAGTAAAGAAACTCCAGTGGTGCAAGTCGAAAACACGCCCCGTGTTGCGACGGCAAAGACGACTAATTCTGTAAGCGTCCCGAGCGTTACACCGCCGACGCTTTCCGTTGAATCGGTATCACCAATTCAACCCGTAGTTACACCAACACCGATATCAAGCGCCCGTGTGCCAAAAGGAAACACACAGCGTGCGCAACCGAATCAAACTGAATCAGCCCAGCCTCCGGAATCAGTAACAGCCGCAAAGCCGGAAGCAACGCAGCCAAACGCAGCTGCTCCAGAAACGACTGCACCAAAACAAAAGACTTCGGTTTGGAGTGATATAAAACTCGTTGCCTCATTTGCGCGTGCTGCAATTCTGCCTGCACGGAAATTCTCAAACAATAAATATGTCATCGGTATGAACAGCACAATGCTTACGTTTGCAGGATTCGGTGCCCCCATTTCGTTGCATTTCGACAATGTGTTGATGAATGTTGTATCGCTGTTCAGTGGAGCCATAAGTCTGCCCTCGTTTACGGTGAATGCACCGCATCTGATCGCACTTCCTGTTGCAAATATTCTGTATCGTGCAGCTACGAACAGCGCATTCCGTGGAGATTTTGTTGTAGCAGTAAAACGGGCATATTCATCGATCGCTTCTTACGCAACCAGCAATCAGGCAAACCCAACTCCCCGTGCGGAGCCGCAATTCGCACAAACAACGCCTGCAGAAAACGTGCCAAGCGAAACTCCAGTGGCCGCGGCACCAATGCCTCCGCAACCTGCAGGATTCTTTGCCGATCAAATCGCGGACGGCAAACTGACGCTCGAGCAAACACGCACGATTAGTGAATCTATCTATGCGGCGAATCCTGAACTGCGAGCACTCGACGATGTGAGTAAAAAAATCCAGGACGGGGAAACTGTTACTGCGAAACAACTTGTGGGACTCGCACGAGAAATAAGCAATTCACTCAAAGAACGATACGGCACGAAGTTTCAATATGTGCAGTTCAAAGGTACCGATTCCGCAACGGGCAAGGTGCGTGTGAGCAATCTCTCTGATATGGCGATGATATTGCCGCATGATACGAGCCTCACCCCGCTCTATCATGATGATGCAACGGGGCTCCCAACCGCCGTAAACGGCGGATCATGGAGTCCGACAACACGGGCGATTTATTTCTACTATGAACTGATTGCAAATCCGGAGCGGTTTATTGCAGAGTTACGTCACGAAACGGGGGTCGTCTTGGTTGCGAATGCGGTTGGTGGTAAGTCATCGATACCGAAAGTTGAAGGTTTTCCGCTCGAGGCAACACACGCGCTTGATTTGTATACGAGTGACCTCACGGGTCCGACTCGTGATGCAGCGGATTCTATTCTTGCTCAAGCAGGATTCGTCGCACCTCAGACTAATACAATTCCGGCAACACCTATAGTTACGCCACTGGCTCCGCAAGCGCTGCCTACGTTGGGACAAAGATTCAATACGTGGATGGAAGCTCAATTCGGTAGTGGTGGGGGAGGAGGAAATGGGATAGTACCCAGTGCAGGCGGAGGAGGTGGTAGTGGATCAGGTGGAAGTGGAAGCGGGCTTCGCTCATGGCGTCTGGGCAGTATTCTGACATTGCTCACGGGCATAGCGTTTGTTGGGAATTCTGATCAGCAGCAAACATCGTCGCCCGCAAATATGCCAAAAAATGCCGGTACGAAAGCGCCACCGGCAGTGTTATCCGCCCCCGCAGTAAATCCCAATATAACGACCGGCACGAATCTACCGAAAACAGCTGATCCGAGTGTCTTTCCACCGGTCACTGCTCCCGCGAAATCGGATCCAACAAAACCTGCGCCGAAACCGCAGCCTGCGCCGCGCACCGATACACCGAAACCAAGTCCAAATCCAAACCCCGGACCGGGCGTTCAAAAACCTGGTGGCGGAACGGGAGGTTCAACCGGCGGTTCTGCGCCGACGGGCGGCACAAATTCGGGCGGCGCGTTCAATAGCATCATGTCGTTCCTTTCCGGTCTGATGAAAGGAATGGGCAGTCTGCTCAATCCTCAGAATACTCAATCTTCACAACCGACTGCTACCACTGGTGCGATTTCTGTACAGGTGAATGCGACACCGAATCCGGCTTCGAGTGGTGACTCGACGACAATCACGTGGACAAGCACAAATGCGCTCAAATGCAGTGCGTTTAATGCGAGCTCTACGCAGATTGCGACCGGTGGGGGCAATGACTCATTCACGGTAAGCGCAATTACCGCACCTTCTACCTATATCGTTTATTGCAATGGTCGTAACGGTGTCTACGCCACTGGTTCAGTACAGATTCTCCTGAAGTAAATGCACCTGTTGTGGGTGAAATCTCGCGGGGGTATACTATGAACTATGACAACACTCTATATATTGATCGGTGCCGTCGTTTTGGTAGCACTGTATCTCGTGGCGATGTACAACCGGTTTGTGACGCTTATTAACCGATCCGAAGAGGCGTGGTCTGATATCGACGTGCAAATGAAGCGTCGCTACGATCTTATTCCAAATCTCGTAGAAACCGTCAAAGGATATGCCGCGCACGAAGCAGGTACATTACAAAAAGTTACCGAAGCACGCACCGCGGCAATGGGTGCAAAAACAATCGACGAACACGCTGCTGCGGAAAACATGCTGACAGGTGCGCTCAAATCAGTGTTTGCGCTTTCAGAGTCATACCCGGATCTCAAAGCGAATGCTAACTTCATTGAATTGCAGCGAGAGCTCTCCGACACCGAAAACAAAATCCAAGCGGCACGCCGTTTTTACAACGGCGTGGTTCAGGATCTGCAGAATGCGATCGAGCAGTTTCCGACAAATATTATTGCAAATATGTTCGGTTTCAAGACGCGTGAATTCTTTACGTTGAGCGAGAGCGATCAGGCCGCACGCGAACCGGTTAAGGTGCAATTTTAGCCATATGATCGCGCGGGCACGTTCCTGCCTTGTCGCAGCGGTGATTATCGTTTCAGCACTCGCACCATATATGGTGCGAGCCGACATCATCGATAATTTCGAGACATCGGTGCATGTCCGGACAGACGGCTCCGCCGAAGTTATGGAAACGATTCTGTATGACTTTGGTGCGGCAGAGCATCACGGAATTTATCGTGATATTCCGGTTGTATACGCCGATGGTTCAGGCGCTCAACACGAAATAACGATCGATCATTTTAAAGTGCTCGACGGCAAGTTGTCGCCGATACCGTTTGAGTCATTCAAGAATGGTGACGATATACGGCTCAAAATCGGTGATCCGAACGTGCTCGTAACGGGCAAAAAGAAGTACGACATTTCGTATACGGCGCATGGCGTCGTAGGCTTTTTCGCTGATCATGATGAGCTCTATTGGAATGCAACCGGCAACCAATGGCAGTTTCAGATCTTAGAATCAAGCGCGCGCGTCTATGCCCCCGCATCAACCACACAAGCCTCGTGTTATGTGGGACCCGCCGGCTCAACCCAAGCGTGTAAGTCGAAGCAGATAATTGCAAAGGACGGGACGGCGTGGTTATTTGTGACGGGCCATGAGCTGAGTGCGTTCGAAGGACTGACCGTTGCCGTCGGCTTTCCAAAAGGTATCGTGGCACAACCTATTTCTGAATCGCTCACCGTAAGGCGAATAAAAGAATTTGGCTCATTTGCTATTCCTTTCTTTGTGTTGATATTTCTGACCTACCGTTGGTGGAAGTATGGCCGAGACGAAGCCGGTCGAGGCACGATCATTCCCGAGTACGATGCTCCGGCTGACATCTCTCCCGCGCTCGCGTCCGAAATTATGTACGAGCGCGTTACGGTAGCGAGTCTCTCGGCAACGATAATCGAGCTCGCGGTCCACGGATACCTGACTATTCACCGTGAAGAAGAAACCACGCTCGGTATATTCAAATCGGTTACGTACCGCTTCGATGCAGTAAAGCCGGCTGACGCCACGCTTACCGACGACGAAGCAGCCGTATACACGGCGTTGTTTAAAGGTCGCAATTCCGTCACGAGCACTGACCTGAAAACAGGTAGCGAACTTGTACGTGCAAAAAGTACGATCGGATCGGATGCTGCGGCAAAGATGGTTTCACTCGGTTATTACCGCATGAATCCGACGACGGTAAAGACTGTCTATATTGCGCTCGGCGTTGGTGTTGCGATTCTCGGATACTTTTTTGCGAGCGCAATTGATTCTGCGTGGGTTTTTGTAAGCCTGCTTTTGACAGGGGTCTTCATTGCATTGTTCGGATTAATCATGCCCGCAAAAACGAGAAAGGGGAGTCTTGCCAAGGAGCAGATCCTCGGCCTCAAGGATTATTTACAGATCGCCGAAAAGAACCGTCTTGATTTTCATAACGCCCCGGAAAAATCCCCTGAGCTTTTTGAAAAATTGTTGCCGTACGCCATCATGCTCGGCGTCTCGGCGGTGTGGGCGAAGGAATTTGAGGGTCTCTATAAAACCCCGCCCGGTTGGTACAACGGCGGGTCATATGCGGCGTTCACACCTGTTGTGTTTGCCGACGACATGAACGCGATGAGTTCGACCATTTCCACGCTCGCAACACCGACTTCGAGCGGCGGCGGTTCCGGTGGAGGAGGATTTTCCGGCGGGGGATTCGGCGGCGGCGGCGGCGGGGGTAGTTGGTAACTTTCGGTCAAAAACCGATTTTGCTATACTGACGCGCTATGCCCCAACACACGAAACGGCATAGCATGCGTCGAATAAATACACCTATGTATATCAATTTTGGAAACATACAGTTCTCGTTATCAAATTCATGCGGCACGCAGAGACGATGCCGTTTCGTGTGAGAGGGTATGGCAACACTCTACGCAGAACGCAGTAAAAACGTATTCAGGACCTGGGTGATGATGGGAGTGTTTCTCATACTCATTACCCTTATAGGGTTCGCGGCGTCTCAGTATTACGGCAATCCGTCGATTCTCTACATGGCGGTTGCGATATCGCTGGTAATGAATATAGGCGCCTATTGGTTTTCAGACAAAATTGCGATCGCGTCGGTGGGTGCGGTTCCCGCGGATGAACGACAATATCAGGAATTGCATCGCATCGTAGAAAACCTCTCTATTACTGCAGGGTTGCCGAAACCTCGCGTGTATATCATTGATGATCCGGCGCCAAACGCTTTTGCAACAGGGCGCGATGCGAAACACGCGGTGATTGCAGTCACCACGGGGCTTCTTTCCATCATGGATAAATCTGAACTCGAAGGCGTGCTTGCGCACGAGCTCTCGCACGTGGGCAATCGCGATATTCTCGTGATGACGGTCGCGGTGGTGCTCGTGGGAGTGGTATCTATGGTTGCAAACATCGCTATTCGCATGAGCTATTTCGGAAACGGAGATCGCGATCGTAATAGCGGCCCGATCGTACTGATTGCTATGATAGTGGCGGCAATTCTTGCACCGATCGCAGCACAACTGATACAGCTCGCGATTTCGCGCCGTCGAGAATTTCTGGCGGATGCGTCCGGTGCACTACTCACGCGTTATCCGGAGGGTCTTGCGCACGCGCTCGCAAAAATCGGTGCGTACGAAGCGCCGATGGAACGTGCATCCACCACGACCGCACATCTGTTCATTTCAAATCCATTCGGTGCGCATGCGGCGGGGCAGTTTGTGGCGAAATTATTTTCAACACACCCGCCGATAGAGGAGCGAATCGCCGCATTGCAGGGAATGAACGGACGGGTATAGTTTCGAACGGAACCAAAACAAAGGATCGACCAGTGGCAAAAAATAATCGCTTGCGATATATTCCCGCGATACCGGTTGTGATTGAACTTGGCGATTTCCGAGCGGGTCCGCCACGAGAATATGTAGCACCACAAGTGGTGACGGGTGCACAGATGAGCGAACTGCAGATTCGTCGCAAACGAAGAGATGCGATCAAATGCTCGATCACGCCGTCGACGGCTGCTTTTGGCGGGATCCCCAAGCTCTAATGTCTGTAAGGACATACACTACAAAAGCGATCGCTCTGGCGATCGCTTTTTTTGCGCAGGGTGAGAAGTGAGCAGTGCGCAACTTCGCAAGGACGGAGCGCGACGGCGCGAGGCGGGTCGCTCGATTTGCTAGCAGGCAAATATGCGTGACAGAGATTCGGCCAAGCGCTCAAAAAGTTTTCGTCAAAACTTTTCTCCGCCTGACCACACTCGCGTCGCTCCATCTGCTAATGGAGCCTCCGCCGCTCCTTCGAATCTCTCACCATCTCTCACAATGATGAATCAAAAAAAGCGCCATGTGGCGCATTTTTTGAATCATTGCGGGCACCCCGCAGTTAGTACCCACCACTTCAAGCCCCACAAGGCTTTTCCAGCAACTTTTTCGGAGAGAAGCCGGAGCCTCGACGGCAGAGGCCAAATTACTTATCCAAGATTCGAAGTGATCTTTTTATCGTTACGAATGCATACGCCCATAGTAATGGAAGCCAGATCGGCATGAGACCAAACAAACTATGCCTGAGAAATGTCTCGACTCCTGTACTCACAAAGAAGGCCTCGGAAATCGTTATGCCCACAAGGCCAAACAGGAAGGCGAGTAGGTCGTTTTTCTCGCTCTTGATAAATAGAAGCGCAATGGTGAACAGAATGTAGATTGCGATCAAAAGATAGTCGTTCGACACGAAGGGTATCAATCCGATCATCACAACAATCGGAATACAGTAGGTAGCAACTGCTTTAACTTTATTGACCATATTGCTCATTATAAGCCCTCGGCATACCTCCGATACTAAATACTTTGGGCGGGCCGTCTCGAATTCAAACTTTATCGTGAGGCCCCGCCTCCCGATAAATCCTCCGGCAATTTGGTAAGAAATGTGATGCTTATTCAAAATTTCAACTATCCATCGAAGTGCACTTGCAGTCTTTTCTTTCATAAGGACAATTATGTCGCGTGGGCAACGCCGTGTATATCCTCGCACCTTGAGCGCGATGACCTAGCTCGACTTAGCGGGCGGCCCGCAGTTAGTCCCCACTGGTTCAAGCCCCACAAGGATTTTCTGGAGACTTTCTTGGCGCCACAGTGATGCCTCGACAGCAAGCTACTCCTAAGAGACTGATTGACCAAAGAGGAGCGCGACCGCCGAGATTGCGAAGATAATATTGAGTGCGTAGTAAAATACCTTGTCGTGAACTTTTGAAAGAAAGTGCTTGCCGATATAGGTTCCGATGATTGATATGAAAAGAAACGGAATAGCTTTTACAAACGTCGAACCAACGATTACACCAATCGCCAAATACACAAGTATTTTAGGAACGTTTACAAAGAATGATGTGACTGCGTAAGTTCCAATATAACTTTCTTTCAGGAGTCCAATACTTGTGAAAAGAGGCCCTTTTACCAGATTGCCGCTACCAACTAAACCAGACATAAATCCATAGAGTGTCCCGAGCAGTGGGATCGCGCTGACACTGGAGTGTTTCTTCGGAATAAATTCGAATACATCGTTGGCAAGGTATGCCAGGATGAAAATAGCCAATACTTTATTGAATATGCCTATAGGAATGAAGTTCAAAGCGAAACTTCCTACTATAGCGCCGGGGATAGACCAAAGTACCATCTTAAGGGCGACATCTCGATCGATGTGGTTACGAAAAACTATAATCTTGTTGATGTTTTGAAAAAGAAAATAAATCGTGATGATACCTATTGCTTCCTTTGATCCGAAAACTATTGCGGCCAGAGGTATGAGAATAAAACTGCCAACGCCGAATGATGCCGAGAGAAGTGAAGTTAGAAGAACGATGCCGTAAAAGAGG
This sequence comes from Minisyncoccota bacterium, assembly GCA_043780835.1. Classification (GTDB taxonomy): domain Bacteria; phylum Patescibacteriota; class Minisyncoccia; order Phycocordibacterales; family UBA2100; genus UBA10103. The sequence goes on along the minus strand of JAYWCB010000015.1, from coordinate 6,052 downwards.
TAAATGTTCTGAGCGAGAAAATTGAACATTGCCAATATTGTAGCCCATCAGGCGTGGGCTTGTGAGGCCGCCTGGAGCGTATCGCAGGGGCAACTCTCGGCATATCTCCGATACTAAATACCTTGGGCGGGCCGTCTCGAATTCAAACTTTATCGGGAGGCCTCGCCTCCCGATACAGCTTCGAGGTTTAAAATGATTGTTTAAAGGGAAGTTAAGCCTCAATTTGGGCTTTGACCTTTTGTATTCTCTTGATTAGTTCAGCTTGGAAAGCGGTTACCTTGTCTTCCCCCGGCGCCTCCTGAATACTTTTTGGGACACCGGCGCCTTCTTTTTCAATAGAACTTACAATAAATTGCAGAAAATTTAAACCCTCTTCTCCATCAAATCTCCGCAACAGTTCTTCTATCTTTGTGCTGAGAATTTGTTTTGAATAGGTATCTTTGCCCTGTAAATCTTTCTTAATTTCCTCAGGCCTCCCAGCATAAAAATCTCTCCAAAAACCACCAAAATGTTCAAAGTCAAAAAACGCGTGGCGTTGATATTGTGCTCTTGTGTTGGCCATGGGCCATTTATGATCTCCGTCGTGGAAAATATGAGTGAGCATAAATACCCCGGCGTCTGCGTTGTAGAGGTCTGTTGATCTCTCCGCGTACTCCGGTGATGAATCTTCAAGCGGAAGTTCGTAGGAATAAAATTTCCCCTCGCCTTTTTCATCTTTAACAAACACGACGTCAGACACATTAACAATACCTTTTAGCATGCGCGTAAGAAGCATTTGGTCGGACCCGAAACGAAAGTGCTCGCCTCCATAAAGACGGCGACCTTCAGGATCCTCCACAATTCTGTGCATGGAGCCGAAATCCTTTCTTATATCCTTTAAATTTTCTGCTTTAATGTTTATTAGTGAGGACTTGTGAGGGTCAATCCTCGGTTTCCTTTCAGGCGATTCCATACATTTATAATAGCTTATTTATGTTATATGGATGCCTTCTAGCCCTCAACACACGTCCGATACTAAAAACTTATGGCGGAGGGTGAGAGATTCGAACTCTCGGTCCCTTGCGAGACGCAGTCTTTCCAGGACTGTGCACTAGACCACTATGCGAACCCTCCTGTCGACCCATACTGCTCTATTATTGATCTTTTCTCAAGATACCCTTTTGGGTGTTTCAAATACCATTCTCTTTTTGTCGCGTCAGTCTTTACAAGAAACGCTTCGGTATAGATGAGTGTCCTCAGGCGATATGGCTTAGTTGATTTGGTCGCTCCTGCGTTGTGTTGATGCAATCTTTTAACGACGTCATGTGTCGAACCGATATAGTAACGTTCTCGTTGCGAACTTCGCAAAATATACACAGAGTGCATACGTAGAAGAGTACCCCAAAGGGGACCCTTCGGGTTACGCTGAAAATCGTCGCTAAAAAAGTAGATAGGTTTACGGTCGATGCGTATGCGCTTGTTAAAAAAGCAACCCGGAGCTACTGTCAGGGTAGGAAAAAGGGGAAAGATCATGGATGCAGTCGTACGAGTGCCTACAGTGCGCTCCGAAGCAGAGCGCATTCAACTGACGAGCGATGTGCTTCGAAAGATGCCATCGATGAAGAGCTATGCGCTCTCGCTGTGTCACGATGCGAGCCGCGCTGAAGATCTCGTGCAGGAAACAGTCTTACGCGCAATGCAGAATGCCAATCTTTTTGACGGCTCAAACCTCGGGGGATGGCTCTTCACGATTCTCCATAACATTTTCAGATCGGAGTATCGCAAACGCCGTCGCGAGACAACATTTGAGCCCGAGATAATTGAAAAGATGCAATCGACAACGATCTTCGCACGTGAAGCGGAGTCGGCGCATGACCTCAATAAGTTGCTCATGTGCATGGCATTGCTTCCGGAAGAACAGCGCGACGCGTTAATCGCGGTCGGATATCTCGGCCTCGAGTACGACGAAGCGGCACGTACGCTTGGATGTGTGGTGGGGACCATCAAGTCACGTGTAAACCGCGCGCGAAACTCGCTCATGCGGAACATGCACGAGGATCAGATCCGGCAGCTCGACGTATCCGCCCTTCGGTGCGCCACTAGCGGTGTGCCGAAGAAGCATCCGTACTATCAAATCGCGGCAGCATATGCTGACTTATATGCGGAATGCCATGATGTGAAAGACGGCGCGTTTGTACGCGGATCGCTCAAGAAAGTCGTCGTGCTCGATGACTCGGAAAAGCTCTGGCAGGAACTCGTTGCCTCCGGAGCTCTCGAGGAAGACAGCCCGTCGAACATTCAAGGAGCTGAATATTGATTACTGAAAGCCGCGGCATGCCGCGGCTTTTTGTTGCCATTTGAATGCGCCCGCGTTAGGCTTGCCGCGGAATCAGTTCACAAGCGATGGGAGCACCGCACATGGATATCGCACTACAAACCGTAGCACGAGGGGCTGACGGATTTGATTCGGCTGACTATCAAGACTTGCTCAAGCGCGTCAAAAAGGCACTGGATTCGGCAGTCGACATCAGTGTGCTGGCGAGCGACATTCGGCCCTATCCGACGCAGCCGCGCGAGTACTTCAACGAAGAAAGTATCAAGCGTATGGCCCAATCAATTGATACGGGCGGTCAAATGCAACGGGGCTTGATCCGGGAAAAACCGGCTAAAACCCGTTACGAACTGATCGACGGCGAACGTAGATGGCGGGGAATCAATCTGATCCCGATCGAGCGTCAGCCCTTGTACAAGGCACAATTGCTCGATGCGGATGATGATGTCGTTCAATTCATGATCTCGGGCATCATCAACTTTAATCGTGAGCCGCATACGCCACTTGAAACCATGCGTACGATCGAGATGTATCGGACGTTTAAGCTCCCGATGCATCAGATCGCGGCACTGCTCGGTATCAGTGAACCGTGGGCCATATCGATCCACGGTTTGAAGGATCTTGACGAGAATGTACGGAAGCTCATGGATCCGACGTTGCCTCGCTCACAACAACTGCCTGTTATGGCTGCGATGCAGATTGCCAAGCTCGGCAAGAAACATCAGATGTTGCTTGCGCAGCGGGTAATCGCAAAGGATATATCGGTCGGTCGCGTGCGAGGCGAAGTGGTCAAGGTGGCCAAGCGTACCGGTAATACACGCATCCGTGATTCATCACCGATACAACAATGGCGCTCATTCGAAAATAAAGTCGGGGTTTTGACGCGAACTGCGACCGATATCGAAGCGATCTTGAAGAAGGGTCACATCAACGACACCGTCGCATATATGGAAAAGACCATAAACGACATACTCAAGGCGCTCGCGACGACAAAACAGACGATCGAAAAGATCGAGAACCGAATCAATCGGATTCGGAAGAAATAGTTCCAACTTTAAGAAGGGCGCTCGCACAAACGGGCGCCTTTTTCATATACAATAGATAGATGGAGCGGAAACAATTAATTTGGTTGGGACTTTTTGTTGGTTCGACTATTGGCGGTTTGATACCGGAATTGTGGGGCGCCGGCATGCTTTCATTTTCGAGCATCTTACTAAGCGCTGTCGGTGGAATTGCGGGTATTTACGGGGGACTTAAGCTGAGCGACTACTAGTGTCATGCTGACGGTCAATTCTGTTGCCCCTGATTTTTCACTTCGTGATCAACATGGATCCGAACGAACGCTCGAGGAATTTCGGGGGAAGTATGTAGTGGTATATTTCTATCCCAAAGAAGGCACTGCAGGATGCATCAAAGAAGCATGCGACATTCGCGACTCATACGAAGAATTCGAAAAACGCGGCGTTGCGGTTATCGGCATCAGTCTTGGAACGCCCGAAAAACACGCGGAGTTTGCCGAGACGTACAAACTTCCGTTTACACTTTTGTCCGATCTCGACCAAAAGATCGCATCGGCATATGGAGCAAAAGGATGGTTTTTGCCGAAACGTATCACGTATCTCATCAGTCCAACCGGATCTGTTTTGAAATGCTATCCGCAAGTCGATCCCGCGAGTCACTCAGCTGAACTTCTGGCCGACATCCAAAAGGTCCAGGCGCGACAGGGAGACTAACGAAAAGTAATTAATCCGCGTTCTCCTCAGCTTTCTCGGCGTTTTTCACGATGTCGCCCGAGGTAAATAAAATACCTTGCAGTGTTTCTCGCCACGTCGGCATGCGACGTAACAGAAATTCGAGGTCCATGCCGAAGTGTTTGAATTCTTCTTTTTGCGCATTTTCAAGTATGGCTTTTGCGACCGCATCTTTCTCGACTGACATGCGCTGCTCATACCAATTAATCGCGTCGGCCTCTTCGATAAGCGAGGTGATCATGCGAGCAAACGTGCGTGTTTCTTCGGATAATTCTTCAGGCGGTTCGTGATATTGATCTGTTGTCATATCCATAGCCTAAGCGCCGCACTATGAAGCATTGAGGAAGACACTTACCCAATACGTAAAAATACGATAGGGTAGCGGCTGGTTGCTGTTTTACAGTCACAACAGAGGGAGGCACCACATGAGCGTGTTACGTACTCGAAACGACATGCAGACCAAGTATCCCAACGGTAAGGTTGTTATCGAAGGGAAAACCAAGACGATCTTCACCCTGGAAGGTACGAGCCTTGTCGCATTAATCGCCAAGGACGACATCACCGCCGGCGACGGCGCAAAGCACGATGTCATCCCTGACAAGGGGGTGCTCGCAACGAAAACTACGTCGAACGTGTTTAGTCTCCTAAAGGCATGCGATATTCCGGTTGCGTTCGTCAAACAGGACGGTGCAAATTCATTCATCGCACCGAAGTGCACTATGCTTCCGTACGAAGTGGTGGTGCGACGCGAAGGGCACGGTTCGTATCTGAAGCGGAATCCGCATCTTGCAAAAGGGCAGTTGTTTCCGCGATTGATCGTGGAGTCCTACCTGAAGACCTCCGGGAAGAACTGGAAGGGCAAACCACTGATCGCGGACGATCCGTTTATGCGGCACCTCGTCGGCGACTGCACGATCGAACTCTTTGATCCTGCAAAACCGCTGCACTTGCAGCAACCGTTCCTGGTGTTGCCGGCATCGAATGTATTCGGATACGACGAAGAGTGGCGACTATTTCCGGTAATGGAAGAAATGGCCCGTCGCACATTCCTCGTGCTCGAAAAGTCGTGGCAATTGCTCGGGCGAACGCTGGTCGATTTCAAAGTCGAGTTCGGCCTTGATTCGGACGGACAACTGCTGCTTGCCGACGTCATTGATAACGATTCGTGGCGGCTGCTCGAAAACCGCGCCTACATCGACAAGCAGGTCTATCGAGACGGCGGATCTTTAAGCGATGTCGCCGCACGCTACGCGCACGTGGCTTCGCTCACGGATCACTTCACCATCCCTCGTCAGCGCATCGTGCTCTGGCGTGGGTCAGATAAGGATGACCTCTTATCCTTCAAGCATGCGATTAACGATTCGGTGGAAATTGAAGTCATTACCTGCTCCGCGCACAAGCAGCCGGTGCAAGCGATCCAGCTCCTCCATCGAACGCTTCAGGAGGTTCCGGATTCTGTGGTCATTGCCTTCATTGGCATGTCGAACGGCGCCGGTCCCACACTCTCTGCACAGACAACCGTTCCGGTCATCACGGTTCCGGCCAGTTATAAAGAGTTCCGCGAAGACGTGTGGTCGTCGCTCAGAACTCCAAGCAACGTGCCGGTCATGACAGTACTCGATCCAAAAAATGCAGTCGAGGCGGCACTCAATATCCTCGCCGCCCGTAATCCTAAGCTGTATGCAAGTCGTCGCGCCGATATTGAAAGCCGGGCGACAAACACAGTTACAATCTGACAACTGCACATGTGACATCAATTGAGAGCCCCTACGGGCTCTCTTTTTTATCCACAGACGCTCTTTCGGACCTAAATACCGTGTCATACTAAAAGCTCTCTCGTTATCAGCCAAAGAAGCATTCTATGTCTCTAGGCGGTCACTAAGAGAAGGCTCCCCGTAAGGGGAGCCTTTTTTATATACAAAAACCCCGCCCGAAACATCCGCCGATGAAGGGTATTTTCTTACTTTGAAGGGCGGGGTACTCGGAAGGT
>JAYWCB010000014.1:0-8717 GCA_043780835.1 Minisyncoccota bacterium | reverse complement strand
AGCGCCAGTGGCTACTTTGGTCAGCTCACGATGGTGGCACTACAGACGTGGCAGAAGGCACATGGCGTTGTCACAGACGGTGCGCCGGCGACGACCGTTATCCAACCGACTGCGTCGCTCACTGTGAACGGCAGCGCATCGCAAACAGTAAACTCCGGCGGAGTCACAGCGTTTGCGTGGTCATCGGCGAATGGAAGCAGCTATTCTTCCACATTCACCGTTAATTCGCCGGATGCGTGCGGCAATGGCGTCGGACCAAATGCATGGGGTAGCGGCAATACCGCGAATGGATCTTTCAACTACACGTGGACTGCATGTAGCGCGGGTCACACATATACATACTTGTATCGTGTACAAAATTCGGCCGGATTCGCTGTCACCTCTTCGGCCTCAGTTACCGTTACCGCTTTGCCTGCCTGCACTATGACAGCATCACCAAATCCAATTATTCGTGGACAAAACTCATCAATCGGATGGACGTCGTCAAACTCCACGAGCGGCACGATTAATCCTGGTGCAATTAACGCCACGCCTGTCGCCGGCGGATCATTTTCTGCCGCTCCGATTAACAACACCTCATACAGCGGATCATTTACTGGTCCCGGTGGCACGTCTGCCTGCACACCTGTCACACTGGTTGTAAATTGCGCACCGATTTACTCCTGCTCCAGTCAGACAATTCAATACACGGACGCTCTCTGCAATACATCCAATGTTACAACGTGCGTTTCTCCGCAGTACTGCACTGCGGGACAAAGTGCGTGCACCATTCCACAACCGGTATTCAACCCAGCGGGCGCGCGTAGCGGCCACCTCCAGGCGAATCCGCAGGTCGTTCGCAAGGGCCTCTCCACGAAAATCTTCTGGAACATCACCAATGTGCAAAGCTGCACAATTTCCGGCAACAACGGAAACACGCTTGCTCCGGGATGTGGATCTAATACCTGTAGTTCAGGTGTCGGCGGTCAAAGTACGATTGCTATCAATTCGACAGTAACCTACACACTCGCCTGCACGAATCTGGCCGGGGCAACACCCGCAAGCTTCACCGAAAAGGTGAATGTGCTCCCGTCACCCGAATTCCAGGAACAATAGACTGAAATAACAGAAAAAGCCGCGTACGTACGCGGCTTTTTCTGTCTTGTGGTCGAAATTTGACGCACATGTGAGGTCTGTTAATATATGCGCACGCACGCTCTGTGCGCATTCTTCTTGTCCTGCGAAGCCTTTGGCGAAGCATGATTGCGAATCTTTTCTCGTGCAGTGTAGCGAACTGCATATCAACGAGAGGGAGGAGGGGAAGAGTTACCGGAGCACTCAAACGCGTTGGCACAAAAGACTCATGCATGGGTCTTCATTAATGGTTTAGCTATATCAATTATATGGCAGGAGAATTTGCTCGAACAAAGCCGCACGTCAACGTCGGCACAATCGGTCACGTGGACCACGGTAAGACAACGCTTACCGCAGCTATCCTCACCGTGCTTTCAAAGGCCGGCAACGGATACGCAGCAACAGTGAAGGGGGTCGACGACATCGACAAGGCACCGGAAGAAAAGGCGCGCGGTATTACGATTTCGCTCTCGCACTCTGAGTACGAGACGCCAGCTCGTCACTATGCACACGTCGACGCACCGGGCCATGCTGACTACATTAAGAACATGATCACCGGCGCAGCGCAGATGGACGGTGCAATCCTCGTGGTTGCAGCGACCGACGGCGTTATGCCTCAGACTCGTGAACACGTCTTGCTCGCAAATCAGGTCGGTGTCAAAAAGCTCATCGTCTTCTTGAACAAGGTAGACATGGTGGGTGATGCTGAACTCATCGACCTCGTCGAAGAGGAAGTGCGTGAATTGCTCGACAAGCAGGGCTTTGACGGCAAGAACGCACCGGTTATCCGCGGCTCAGGTCTCAAGGCACTTGAGAATCCGGATGCAGCAGGGGAATGGGGATCAAAGGTCATGGAGCTCGTCAAAGCACTCGACGAGTACATCCCTGATCCGGTCCGCGACCTCGACAAGCCGTTCATCATGCCAATCGAAGACGTGTTCTCGATCGAAGGCCGGGGCACCGTTGTCACCGGTCGTATCGAGCGCGGCATCATCAAGGTAGGTGAGGAAGTCGAAATCGTCGGTATCAAGGATACTGTGAAGACGACCGTCACCGGCGTTGAAATGTTCAACAAGTCACTCCAGCAGGGACAGGCCGGCGACAACGCAGGCATCTTGCTGCGCGGTACCAAGAAAGACGATGTGCATCGCGGACAGGTCCTCGCTAAGACGGGCTCAGTCAAGCCGCACACGGATTTCGAGGCAGAAGTCTACATCCTTTCCAAGGAAGAAGGCGGACGCCACACTCCATTCTTCTCGGGCTACAAGCCGCAGTTTTACATCGGTACTACCGATGTAACCGGTGAAGTAACGCTCGCAGAAGGCGTGGAGATGGTTATGCCGGGCGACACTGTGACCTTCAAGGTCAAGCTCGTCGGACCAATCGCCCTCGAAGACAACAAGCGCTTCGCAATTCGCGAAGGCGGCAAGACTGTCGGAGCCGGCGTCGTGACCAAGATCGTTGCGTAATCCAAGCCAATCGGTTCACTCTTGAACCAAGAACAAAGCCCCGCGTAAGCGGGGCTTTGTTCGTAACTACCTCCTCCACGGATTACCCAGCCGCTTCGCTTAGGGTATCCTCGGAACCGTCTCTGCGAAGTACCGCAGATGGATTCAGGGGCAGGAGTCGTCACCAAGATCGTTGCGTAAGCAACAAACCCGATTCTCCCCAGAATCGAACAGAAACCCCGCCTAAAGGCGGGGTTTCTGTACCCATGACCCATACTTGCTAAGTCCAGTAAACTCCTATACATTGGAGTTAACAGCTTAGTAAGTCTAACTGGTTGGATTTAGAAGATATCTAAATCTAATGAACTAGATTTAGTAAGTGGTTAACTCTATTCAATTAGAACAATAGATTGCTAACTCCAATAGTATGGCAAAAACGAAAGGTCCGTTTGATCTCCCAGAGCTTCCAGTAAAGATAGACTATTCAGAACTAGTAGACCAAATAACAAAAGCACACACTGCGTTAGCTCGGTTGGATGAAATGTTTAAACATATACCCAACTCCGCTTTAATTGAACAAACATTTCTAACACAAGAGGCAGTTCAGAGTTCTAAAATTGAAGGAACACAAGTCACGCTCGAAGATGTCCTAAAACAGGAAGCAGAGGAGGGGGGCGAACATATTGAAGAAAATAGCGAAAGAGGTCGCGACATTCGTGAAGTATGGAATTACCGCAGTGCATTTCGTGAAGGCCTAGAAATAATTAATGGCGGCGGACAGTTAGCGGAAAATAACATCAAGCGACTGCATAAAATTCTCTTGCAGTCGGTTCGCGGCAAGACTCGAGCCCCAGGGGAGTTTCGGAAAGAACAGGTCCATATCGGGCCGCCGGGAACACCGGCATCAGAAGCGAGGTATATTCCTCCCACGGCTAGTTCAATCCCTAACCTCTACAGTAATTTCGATCGCTACTTGAATACTGATACTGCCGAAAAAGATCCACTTGTTCAAATAGCGGTAGCGCACTATCAGTTTGAAGCAATACACCCATTTAAAGATGGGAATGGCCGTGTCGGTCGACTTCTTATTCCGTTATTTCTGTTCAAGCGCGGCATTATTAGTAGTCCGCTCATGTACGTAAGTCAGTACTTTGAAGAAAATCGTCGAGATTATTACGACCTGCTTGCTGATGTCAGCTATAAGGACGCGTGGATTCCATGGATTCGATTCTTTCTTAATGGTCTCTGTGTGCAAGCTAATGCGGCGAGTGAGGTGGGTCGAAAAATTACCACCCTCCGTAATGAACATAGAACACATTTGTCTGAGTACAAATCAACGTATGCATATGCGGTTTTGGATGCGATGTTTGCCTACCCGTACTTCACTCCAAATATCTTATCGATGAGATCGAACGTCAAAAATAAACAAACGATACTGAACCTAATCGAGAAATTTAAAGAAGCGGGGATTCTAAAAGATTTGTCGCCTCACCGTAAGAGAAATAAAGTCTATGTCTTCAGTGAGTTGGCTAACTTGCTAGACGGCCACGGGAAACCAACGCAAAGCGAATAGGGAAAGGAGGAATTGGGGATTTGGGTCAGTCCCCACAGAAATGAGAAAACTGTGGTTCACCCTGAGCTTGTCGAAGGGGTGAAAACAAAAACCCCGGTATCGCTACCGGGGTTTGACGGATCTGACACAGGGTGTTGTCACTAGAACCGTTGCTTACTCTCTCTAGATCACGCATCAAGAAAACCGCGGGAACAATGGTTATCTTTTTCAAAAAATATGTAATTTGCATACATGCTTCATGCTAAGATTTTTTAATGCATACGATTTCGACTATCATACGCGTCGCGGTGGGAGTAATCGTTGCGTGCACGGCGTGGACACTTTTGGATTACCTTCCGGAGTCAGTTTCAAATAGTACAGTCCTTTCTGGCTACGGCGCATACGTATTTATAATTGCCTGGTATTTCGGAATTCCATACGCCGTAACAAGAATGCTTGATTTCAAAAAAGCGTCGTCTTGGAAGCGTGATCTCGCGTACTGTTTCACGATGAGTTTCGTGATTTTTGGAGCGTGGATACTCTATGCGTTAGCAGTGCAAGTTCATCACGAAAATCCATCCTCGATGAATATTCCAGATGGAATCAGAAGTTTTTGATTCTGTGAGATACAGCAAGAGGAGTTCCTCACTCGAAGGAAAATGGAGTGCCGTACGTCCTGCGTAGCTTTACACGGAGTAGGGTAGCGTAATCTCAATAAATCTTATTTATTGACTCACAGATCACAGCACGTACAATTTATCTCTCAGTATGAGTACACGAATTTCATTCTCTGTTGAGTGCATCGTGCCGACGCCGGCAGCTAATTCGAAGTACGAGCCGTGCGGCGCTTAACACTTCTCCTCATATCAATCCGAAAGCCCGCACACAGCGGGCTTTCCTAATATCAACACGTATGAAAATAATCACAGCAACAGATATTACCAAAGAATCCTTCGCCGATCTTTTCGATCGTGCGGTGCATGCACTTGAATACGATTTTGCCCGGTGGCACGAATTCAAAAAGAGCGTCCGACATGCCACACACTTTGACCATGGCGTCTTCGAGCTCATGCCGTGTGCAGATTCAGAGTACTACTCGTACAAGTATGTAAACGCGCATCCGGGCAACCCGACACTGGGTAAGCTTTCTATCGTCGCGCTCGGAATGCTCGCGGATGTCGCGACAGGGTACCCGCAGCTCATATGCGATATGACGATACTCACTGCTATTCGTACCGCTGCTCTGTCGGCAATCGCCGCGAAACACCTCGCACATTCTGAAGCGCAGGTCCTCGGCATTATAGGCACCGGCGCGCAATCCGAGTTTCAGGTGTACGCCGCCCGCTCCGTGCGACCGATTACGACCGTGCGCTACTACGACCGCGATGCAGCGGCTATGAGTAAATTCGAACGCAATCTTGCAGACTCCGGCCTCACGCTCATTGCCTGCGCACACGGAGACGAAGTCGTGCGCGGAGCGGACATCATCACGACCTGCATCTGTGAAAAAGCCAAGGTGCAGCTCTTCCGTAGCGAGTCCATCGATGCAAATCGCCCCGTCTTTATCAATGCCATCGGCGGTGACTGCCCGGGCAAGACCGAGCTCGATCCGGCCCTCCTGCGTGCAAGCAGAATTGTGGTGGAATTTTTCGAACAGACGAAAGTGGAAGGAGAGATTCAAAACCTCGAAGGAGTGTTTGCGTGCGATGAGATCTGGGAAATCATCCGGGGCGAAAAGCCGGGTCGAACCGAGGGTGACGGCATCATTGTGTTTGATTCGGTAGGCTTTGCGCTCGCGGATTTCTCGATGATGCGAATGCTTCACGAACAGGGTATCGGGCGCGAGCTCTCAATCCTGCCGGGTCCGAACGACCCGAAGGACCTGATATCGCTCTTCGGCGCAGGTGTAGTCACCAAGATCGTTGCGTAATGGCCGCGACCTTCGTTATCTCCCTAGAGCCAACAGAAAAACCTGTCGAAAGGCGGGGTTCTATTATCAGTCGCTACCACGCGGCAAAGTAGTGTGGTGTTAAGATGAGTTAATGAAGATCGCTTCAATAGCAGTACGCCTTGTGATTAGTATTGTTGCTGCTCTTTTTGGCGTGTTTATCTTTGTGCTTGCAAATCTCGCAGGTCCAACCGAAGCAATATTCGGAACAAGTGTAATTGCCGCAAAGTTATGGCCGGGCATCGTTATGTTTCCAATCGCGTTTGCAACCGTGTTTGTCTTGAACATGAAGCACCTGACCACGGCGCGCGGATAATTGGGGCTAAGCACCTCAGAACCGAGGTTTTGTGGTATGTTGTGGAAATGGTGAAAAAGGGTCCATATGATGTGCTCTCTTCGGAGGTGAAATACAAGAATCCGTGGATGGAGGTCCGCGAGGACAAAGTGATTCGACCCGATGGAAAAGAGGGAATCTTCGGCACAGTTGACTATGGCCGCGGAGTTGTAATAGTCGCGCTGGATGCAAAGAAAAATATTATGCTCGTACGTGAGTACTATTACGTTCTGGAAGAATATTTGCTTCAGGCGCCCGCAGGTGGAATAGAGATCGACGAGACTCCGCTTGAGGCGGCACAAAAAGAATTGTTAGAGGAAACGGGGATGGTTTCGTCGCAATGGATAGAACTCGGATTCACGCACCCTCTCACCCTTGTCATCAAAAGTCCCGCGTATCTGTTTCTCGCTCTCGACGTAACCAAACAGCAGGAGCCAGAGCCGGAAACGGAAAACGTCGTACTTCCGTTTGCCGAGGCATATCAAATGGCGCTGGATAGCAAGATTCCTCATGCGCCGAGTACGATCGCAATATTGAAAGCCAAGATTCATTTAGATTTAGATACATAAACCCTCAAAAAAGAACCAGTGGCCTTGCGCAGGCAGGGGTAAACAACCCCCCCCCGCAGTGTTGCAGATTTGGTAGTATGGCGACATGAAAGCTGTCGTCATCGATCCGTCAGCTTTACAGCTCCAAGGAACGCTTTTTGAACCGACTGCTACGGTCGAGAAGCATCCGGCAATTTTGTTCGTGCACGGGTGGACGAGCAGGCAAGATCGTATGTTTGATCTTGCCGCGGAGTTGGCGGCGCATGGATATGTATGCCTCACTTTTGATATGCGTGGACACGGCATAAGCCCTGGTGATCTCAACAATCAGTCACGAAAGGATTTCCTTGATGACGTGATTGCCGCGTATGATTTTCTCGCATCTGTACCATGTGTAGACGGATTTCGTATTACCGTTGCGGGCTCAAGTTTCGGCGGATACATGAGCGCCCTCCTGTCGGCCGTACGCACGGTTCAACAGATCATTTTGCGGGTCCCCGCTGATTATCGAGACGAGGGATATGAGCTGCCGCTCAGCGAGGTGCGCAACCGAGACGGCACATTCGAATGGAAACGCATCCCGCACGACAAAACCGAAACTGCTGCGCTTCGTGCGATGCATGTGTACACCGGGAGAGTATTGATTGGTAATTGGGGCTAAGCACCTCAGAAAGGAGAAGCGTGTAGTGAAAACAAACCCCCCGACATTATTGTCGGGGGGTTTGTTGACAGACAGGTGCCAAAATTCTATATTCACGGCGGCATTCCGCCGCAAGGAATAGAGCAATGGCATTTCGTATCAGCGGAGTCACGAACTACATCACCGACAAGGGACTGTCGACAAGCCAAATCGAGGCGATTCAAGCGCGTGCAAAGGCAGCTGCCGAAGATTTCGACGAAGACGGCACCATGTTCTCCGGCGGCGCCATCAACAAGGTGCTCGGAGACCCTGCTCTCGTTGCCGACTATATGAAACAGCGCGAAGGAAACCTCAACCGCTACACTTGAGCGGTCAACACAAAAGAAGGCCGGAGCATCGCTCCGGCCTTTTGATATGAAACCCCTCAAAAAAGAAGACCTGCCCGTTCGTAGCTTTGGCGGGTGAAATCAAAAACCCTCGGTAACGCTGCCGGGGGTTTGACTTTAGGTGTGAAAATAGGCAGTGTAGGGGTCGATTCATTGTATTGGAGGCGATCATGGTACGTGGATTCATTACAGCGATCATGGCGATTGCGATCTGTATTGCTTTGCACTATCTCCTCGGCGGAGCGCAGAGCACCACGTTGTTTTTGCGACCAAACTATATCGGCATCGGCGCGTCAGTACTGCTCGCGATCAACGTATTCATAGCGCTCGGGATGATGCACCACACGTTCAACGAGCCATTCGATGGCGTTACCGTTTTCGTATGCGGAGTGATCGGAGGAGCGCTCGCGGGGATATTGTTCGATATCGAACTGCATCAGATTCTCACAGGAATGGGCTGGGATTACCGTATCGATCCGTGGAATTTTGCCAGGGATGCGGGATATGCAGGGATGTCGGTCTTCGCAGCGTACATGCTCTACGACATCGTGTTCGCTGCGCCTTGGCGTGAGATTCGGATTACGGACGAGAGATCGTTGTAGACAATAAAAGGAAATGATCTGGAGAAACCTCGGCGCATAGCGCCGAGGTTTTTATATACAAAAACCCCGCCCGAAACATCCGCCGATGAAGGGTATTTTCTTACTTTGAAGGGCGGGGTACTCGGAAGGTACCATTCTGTCTAGGA
>JAYWCB010000013.1:0-110575 GCA_043780835.1 Minisyncoccota bacterium | reverse complement strand
GTAAATGCAGAAGCCGAAGTGGTGGAGAAGTAGTTACGCTGAGTCTGGAGGAAGTCGGACGATGTGGTGGAGAATGCCAAGCCATTTGCAGCGAAGTTTGATGCGGAGGTGGTAGAGAAAGCAGCACCCTGATTTTGTGAGAGGAAGTACGAAGATGACGTCGTAGAGTGTGCGAGGCCGTATCCGGAGAATGCGGAGGCAGACGTTGTCGAGAAGAAGTTATTCTGTGTTTTCCAGAAGTCGCTCGAGGTAGTTGAGAATGCCTGGCCCTGGTTCACGGTGAGTACACCGGAGGTGTTGGTGAGTCCGTTGCCGGTGAGCGAGGTGAAGTAGTTAGATCCGATACCAAGCACCGTTGCAAAGAATCCGGTGGAGGTTGCGCTTCCCTGCACGAGGAGGTTGCCGGTGGTGGTAGCTCCTCCATTAATCGTGAGACCGGAGATAGCAGTGCCGTTACCGATGGTGGATGAGGCGAGTGCGTAGATACCTGCGTTGAAGCCGATGAGGGTGGAGGTTGCTTGTGCGCCTGCAGTAGAGAATGCGGTGGAGTATGTGAATGGGAAGGCGGAAGAGAGACCTGCGCCCGTGACGTAGTCAGTGCCTGCAACGGCGGCGACAACTCCCCCAGTGGTACCGGTCTTTAAGAGTGCGCCTTGGATAGTGGAGATGGTGAGGTTGGAGGTGGATGCGGTGCCGATTCCGGTGATGTTGTTGCCAGAGAGAGTCTCGTTACCGGTTACGTTGTGGCCGGAGATGGAGCCGACGGTGAGCGCGGTGGCAAAAAGATTGGTTGATGATGCAGTCGTTGCGAAAAAGGTTGTTGATGTTGCGTTGCCGAGAATGACAGGCTGTGTGAGTTGGTATGCAACGGAGGTGGTGGAGTGTGCGAGGCCGACAGATGAGAAGAAGAGTGCGGAGGTGGTAGAGAATGCGTTGCCCTGATTTTGTGAGAGGAAGTACGAGGATGATGTTGTCGAGTGTGCGAGGCCGTATCCTGCGAATGCGGAAGCGCTTGTGGTGCTGAAGAAGTTATTCTGCGTTTTCCAGAAGTCGCTTGATGTTGTCGAGAATGCCAAACCGTTTGCGGAGAATGCAGATGCCGAGGTTGTTGAGAAGAAGAATCCTTTGTTGTAGGTGGTGAGATCTGCGAGGGTGGAGGTGGTGGAGTATGAAAGGCCCTGTGATGCGAAGTACGAAGCAGAGGTGGTAGAGAACGTGCCGTCATTTGTATTCGGGATGCAGGTGCCGTTGACGGCGAAGCATCCTGCGGAGATGTTGAATCCGTTTGATGCGGTGGTGGATCCGGTGTTGGAGATGGAGAACAGTGTCGTGGTGGAGTTTGAGGTAGACGACGAAATCTGGAATACGGTGCCGAGCGTGTCACCACTATTGAGCGCGATTCCAAATTTACTCGTTGGCGACGTTGTGCCGATACCAATGGTGCCGGAGGTTGGAAGAGTCCACGCGGTCGACGTCGCAGGGAGCGTGCCGAAGATGAGGCCACCGATGTTGAGCATCTGCTTCGTAGAAGCACTCGGGAAGAAAATATTGTTGCCGATGCCAATATTCTCGTACCCGGTCGTTAGGTTTGAGACGGTTTGGGATGAACCGATCAAGATATTACGAGCACCGGCGGTAATGGCCGATCCCGATTGGAACCCGAGCAGCGTATTGAAGTCGGATCCACTTGAAAGTGATCGGCCGGATCGATAACCGAGATACGTACCGCCTTGATTAGTATAAGATCCTCCAGAACCAAGACCGGAGTCATATCCGACGGCAACGGTCGTTGTGGCCGACGAATTATTTATCAGTGAATTTCCGCCGATCGCGATATTTTTGCTCCCCGTAGTGTTAAATAAAGCGGCATTGCTTCCGATTGCGACATTGTCCGTGCCAGTCGTATTAGACGCAAGCGCACTTGTTCCAATCGCAGTATTTTGAATACCGTACGTGTTACTCGATAGCGCACTGGACCCGATTCCCGTATTGTTATTCCCGAGATTCGAATAAAGCGCAGAGTCACCTATGGCTGTATTGTTTGCTCCTCCAAGATTTGAGAACAGTGCGCTGTTACCAACAGCAACATTTTGCGTTCCTGTTGCGTTGTATGCCAATGCATTAACTCCGAGACCCACAATATTGCCTGTGGTCGAAGCGACAATAAAATTCTGTCCCGCTAGCACAAATATTGTAGAGGTCGAGTTGCTAGTCGTGGCATAAATCAGTCCTCCAAAATATGCATTGCCCGTCGTTGTCGCACCACCATTAATCGTGAGGCCGCCCTTCTGTGTGCCGTTGCCGATGGTGGACGACGCAAACGCAGTGAAGCCGTTGGTGAAGATTGGGGTTTGTGTGAGCTGGTATGCGACTGACGTGGTGGAGTGTGCGAGGCCGACAGACGAGAAGAAGAGCGCGGAGGTTGTGGAGAATGCATTGCCTTGGTTTTGCGAGAGGAAGTATGCGTCGGATGTTGTTGAGAAGAAGTACCCCTTGTCGATGGTGTTCAAGTGAGCGAGTGCGCTCGTGGTCGAGAACGCGAGACCAAGAGATGAGAAGTAGGAGGCAGAGGTGGTGGAGAAGGATGTATCGACCATCGGGAGACAAGTGCCGTTCACTGCGTAGCAGCCTGCGGCGATGTTGAAACCGTTGGCAGCAGTCGTGGAGCCCGTTTTAGAGATTGCGAATAGTGACGCAGATGTATACCCGCTCGCGGCAGTGGATGATGAGATTTCAAAAAGATTTGTGTTGGTCGAACCGTAATTGTTTTGAAGGCCGAAATTCGCACGTGGTGTTGATGTGCCTATACCGATATTTCCACTCGGCGTGATCGAGAGTGGTGCATTCTCGTATGTGTTTCCGAAGACCGTGAACACCAAATTACCCCGCGCTGCACCATCCTGATCGTTCGCAGAAAAGATGCTCCAGTTTGTACCATTCGCCCCTGTATTGCGCAGCGAGATTTCCGGACTGCCTGCTGAACCCAATCCGTTCCCTGCACCGCCGATAGAAAGGAGATTATTGCTGAACGGTCCGGTGCCGATACCAAGCGCAGTGCCGATATAACCAGTGCCCATCCATGTACCATTACCCCCTACATATTCGTTACCGGTGGTCGTTGCGCCACCTGAAATAGTGAGGCCGCCGGTGGCTGTGCCGTTGCCGATCGTCGAGCTCGCAAACGCAGTAAAGCCATTGGTGAATACCGGGCTCTGTGTGAGCTGGTATGCGACCGATGTCGTTGAGTGTGCGAGGCCGACTGATGAGAAGAAAAGTGATGATGTGGTGGAGAATGCATTGCCGGTGTTCTGGCCTAAGAAGTACGAGGCGGATGTTGTGCTGAACGAGAGACCAACGGATGCGAAGTACGCGTCAGATGTTGTAGAGAATGCGAGACCGACGGATGCAAAGTATGCGTCAGACGTGGTGGAGAATGCGAGGCCGAGAGATGACCAGTAGTTTGCCGATGTGGTGGAGAATGATGTGTCGACCGTCGGGAGGCAAAGGCCGTTAATCGCAAAGCAGCCTGCGGCGATGTTTACACCTTTGGCAAATGTTGATGTACCGGTTCCCTGAACCGTGAGGAATCCTGTCGTTGTTGCACCACCATTAATAGTGAGGCCGCCGATCTGTGAACCTGAGCCGATGGTTGAAGAAGCGGAAGCAATGAGCTTGGTGAATGTGCTTGCGTTGAGCGGATCGTACGCAACGAATGCGGTTGCGGTTGTGGTGCCGCCAACTTCGAGCATGGTCGACGGGTTCGAGGCGCCGATACCCACGTTGCCGCTCGTGTCCAAGCGCAACCGCTCCACGTTGCTACTCATTAATATGAATGGAAACGCGCCGGTCGTGCCGATAAATCCGTTGTCCGGAAATGTTGCCTCGCTTGTATTTCCCCATCCAAACGCAAGGCGCTTTGTGCCGGCGTTATTAAACATTTCGATTCCGGAAACTCCGGTCGAGCTTGTGTTCTGCAAGCGCACGAGCGATTTGCTGCTCGCACGGTTTGCAACGATATCGAGCGGTGCAGCCGGCACGTTGGTGCCGATACCGAGCAATCCGCTATTCGTAAACGTGAGCAAGTCGCTCGTGCCACCGCCTGTTGTGGACGACGAGATCGCGAAGAGTACCGTATTTGTCTCAGTTGCGTTTGCAAGAATGGCGAACTTACCGAATGGTGACGATGTGCCGAGACCAAAGTTTCCACCGGCAGTGATGACCGTGTTAATTCCTCCGCCCGTGCCGTAAATATCCAAAATATTAGCTGTCTGCCCCGTTGCAGGCACGAGCGCGAGTGTGGTGGTGCCGGTCGCGCCGGAGATCACGGTGAACTTTGCATATGGAGTGGTCGACGCGCCAATGACAACGAGGTCAGTTGTCGTTGCGAGCGATACGCGACCGATGTTGTTGGTCGTCCATCCACCGGCAGTCGAATTACCGGCCGATGCAATTGCACCGCACGATACGTTGCCACTGCCGTCGGTCTGCAACGCGCTCGCACCCGTACACGAAAGCACGGCGCCGAGCGTAAAGGTGCTCCCCACACGAGTGGTACCGGTGACACTGAAGTTGCCGGTTGTGGTTGCCCCGCCGGAAATTGTGAGTCCACCAATCTGCGTGCCGTTCCCAATTGTGGACGACGCGAGCGAGAGCATACCCGACGACATAATAGTGAGCGTGGAGAACGTGGTTGTGCCCGCAAATGTAGGTGTGCCGGTGAATGTGCCAGTGAGTGATCCGCCGGCAATCGATGCGCTGCCGAGTGTGGCGGTTCCAATCACCGCAGCGTTTGAGTACAAGTTCGTTGATGATGCAGAAGTAGCGAAGAAGATTGATGATGTTGCGTTGGCGAGCGTGGTGTTCCCTTGCACACTGAGTGCACCAATCACCGTGTGTGATCCGCTCACGTATGCATTCCCTGTTGTAGTTGCTCCGCCCGATATCGTAAGACCACCACTCTGTGTGCCGTTGCCGATGGTCGTGGACGCAAGTGAGAGCAATCCTGCATTAAAGATATTACTGCCCGTAAAGGTGTTGTTCTTATACATCGTCGGAATCGTCGAGGATGTGTGCATGTAGTAATTCGCCGACGACGTTGCGAATGCACCGGTCTGGTTTTGCCCGAGGAAGTACGAGGCGGAGGTTGTGGAGAACGAAAGACCAACGGATGTGTAGTAATCGTTTGAAGTTGTGGAGAACGAAAGACCGACCGATGCCCAATAATTTGCCGACGTGGTCGAGAATGCCGAAAGCGATTTAGTACTGAGCCAGTAGTCGGTGGACGTGGTTGAGAATGAAAGACCCACTGATGAGAAGTACGAATCAGATGTCGTAGAGAAGAAGAATCCTTTGTCGATGAGCCCGAGGGTGGAGGTGGAAAGACGACTATTGAATGATGCCCAATCACCCGATGCGAGGTAGCCGTTCTGTGAGGCCGAAGCTTGTGCGAAGGTCAATGTGCCGCCGGTGAATGAAAGTGGTCCGGAGAATGAGGTGGACTGCACGGTGCCGTTGGCAGAGGTGTTGAGAAGAACGTTGGAGAGGTTGGAGATAACGAGGAGTGAGGTGGAGGCGATGTTTGTGGAGAGCGTGGTTGAGGTTGCACCGGTTGCAGAGATGTTCTGGAAGGCGTTGGTTCCTGAGAAGGTGTTGTTCTTGTAGGCGGTGACAACGGTTGAAGACGAATTCTGGTAGTAGTTTTCAGAAGTCGTGGAATATGCAGCGCCCTGATTCTGCGAGAGGAAGAATGAGTCGGAGGTTGTAGAGAACGCCAAACCATTTGCCGCGAAGTTAGACGCGGATGTCGTCGAGAACGCAGCACCCTGATTTTGTGAGAGGAAGTACGACGATGATGTTGTGGAATGTGCCAGACCATATCCGGCAAACGCTGATGCTGATGTGGTTGAGAAGTAATTACGCTGAGTCTGCAAGTAGTCGCTTGAGGTGGTGGAGAATGCCAAACCGTTTGCAGTAAAGCTTGATGCAGATGTCGTCGAGAAGAAGAATCCTTTGTTGTAGGTCGTGAGGTCTGCGAGTGTGGAGGTGGTGGAGTATGAAAGACCATTTGATGCGAAGTACGAAGCAGAGGTGGTCGAGAAAGCCTGGCCCTGGTTCACGGTGAGGACGCCGGAGGTGTTGGTGAGGCCGTTGCCGGTGAGAGAGGTGAAGTAGTTGCCGGATCCGAGACCAAGAACGGTGGCAAAGAATCCGGTGGAGGTTGCATTGGCGAGTGTGGTGTTGCCGGCGACCGCGAGCGTGCCGGTTGCGGTGATGTTGGTGCCGATGATGTCACCTGCAACAGAGAGCATCTTCCACGGTGACGTGGTTCCGATGCCGATCGCACCGACAACAAGCGTACCGAGCGTACCACCTACCGTTTCGATACGAGCAGTCTTGCCTGTTTCGTGCTGCATAAAGGCATGTCCGCCGAAGCCCTGACCGTTGTCTTCAACGCCGAAGTACGCACGATTACCGCCGCCGTCAGTGAAACGGAAAGAGCTGCCTCCATTTACGGTAGAACCATCAATCACACCGAGTACGCCGCCGGTTCCTGCAACGTTCAGCTTCACAAGAGTGGATGTGGTGCCGATGCTCAAGCTGCCTGCAATATAGACATTGCCTGTCGTCGTTGCACCACCGGAGATGGTGAGGCCACCGGTCTGCGTACCATTGCCGATGGTTGTCGAAGCGAGCGAAAGGAATCCGTTGGTGAATGTTGGGGTTTGGTTGAGCTGGTACGCGACTGATGTGGTCGAGTGTGCGAGGCCGACTGACGAGAAGAAGAGAGATGATGTGGTGGAGAATGCTGCACCCTGATTCTGTGAGAGGAAGTACGACGATGATGTGGTGGAGTGTGCGAGTCCGTATCCGGAGAAGGCGGACGCGGATGTAGTGGAGAAATAGTTACGCTGTGTCTGCAAGTAGTCGCTTGATGTTGTCGAGAACGCCAAACCATTTGCAGCGAAGTTAGATGCAGAAGTCGTCGAGAAGAAGAATCCTTTGTTGTACGTGGTGAGATCGGCGAGTGTGGAAGTGGTGGAGTATGCGAGACCATTTGATGCGAAGTACGAAGCAGAGGTTGTAGAGAACGCTTGGCCTTGGTTCACCGTGAGTATGCCGGAAGAATTTGTGAGACCGTTGCCGGTGAGCGAGGTGAAGTAATTTGTGCCGCCGATGCCGAGCGTACCGGTGTTAAATATAGTCGAGGTTGCGTTGATGAGGGTTACGTTTGCATTAAACGTATTGGTGCCGCCCCAGATGTTGTTGGTGGTCGTGCCAAACGCGAGCGAAACTGCATTGGCCAATCGCGATAATGGATATGCGAAAGAAAGAGGATTTTCAAAATCAGTACCTGCGATTGCTGTCTGGATAGAGCCTGCATTATTTCCCTTCAGGAGGCCGGTGAGCGTGGTGGATCCTGTGCCACCGAATGCAACGGAGAGCGTGGATGATGCAGAGAGGATGCCGTTGATCAATTGCGCGAGTCCCGTACCGCCAGTGGAGAGCGTGAGCGCGCCCGCGGTGAGTGAGCCGATTGTGCCGATGTTGGAGAAGAGATTAGTGGATGACGCGAGAGTTGCAAAGAAATTCGTCGAGGTCGCATTTACGAGTGTTACATTTCCGTTGAAGGTGTTCGAACCTGCATACGTATTGTTTGAGTACGTTTTTGGAATCGTCGTGGAACCGTTGACGTAGAAGTTGGCACTCGTGGTCGAGAATGCGAGGCCTTGATTTTGAGACAGGAAGAATGCATCAGAGGTTGTAGAGAATGCGAGACCCGCTGATGCAAAGAATGCGTCAGAGGTGGTACTGAATGCCAAACCGTTTGATGCAAAGAAAGCGTCCGATGTTGTCGAGAAGAAATTGTTCTGCGTTTTCCAGTAGTCGGTGGAGGTGGTGGAGAAGAAGAAGCCCTTATCAAGCGTGTTCTGTTGTGCGAGCGCAGACGTGGTGGAGAAGAAGTACCCCTTATCAATAGAGTTCAAATGCGCGAGTGCCGACGTGGTCGAGAATGCGAGGCCAAGCGATGCAAAATATGAGGTCGATGTGGTAGAGAACGCCTGCCCTTGGTTCACCGTGAGTATGCCGGAAGAATTTGTGAGACCGTTACCGGTGAGCGAGGTGAAGTAATTTGTGCCGCCGATGCCGAGCACGTTTGTATTAAAGGTGGTCGAGGTTGCGTTGGTGGCGGTGAAGAGTCCGACCGATGTCGTGCCCGTAACGGTGAATGTGCCGTTTACGTATGCATTCCCCGCGACGGAGAGTTTTGTAAATGGTGATGATGTACCGAGCCCAAGGTTGCCGCTCGCGTTTAATACTGTGGTGAGTCCCCCGGTCGCGTCATACACATCCAAGATATTTGCTGACTGACCCGATGCCGCGCTGAGCGAGAGCGTGGTTGTGGCAGTTGAACCCGAGAGAATCGAAAATTTTGCATACGGTGTCGTTGATGCGCCGATTACGACGAGGTCTGTGGTGGTGGAAAGCGCGACGCGACCGACGCTGTTTGTGGTCCATCCGCCGCCGCTTGAAGCCCCACCTGTTGCAATCGTGCCGCAGGATACATTGCCGGAACCGTCGGTCTGCAGTGCCTGTGCGCCGATGCACGAAATCACACCGGCCAGACTCAGCGTGCTATTGACGTGCGCGTTGCCTACAACGGTCAAATTGCCGGTTGTCGTTGCACCGCCGGAAATCGTGAGACCACCGAGCGCGGTGCCATTCCCGATTGTACTCGATGCGCTCGCGAGAATGCCCGTTGAAAAGATATTCAACGCAGAGAATGTATTCGAAGAAAATGTCTTTGGGATTGTAGATGACGCCGCAATGTAATTATTTACACGTGTGTCCTGATAATACAAATTTGAACCTTCGGCGAGGTTACTCGTGGTCTTTGTTGCAAACCATGCGTCGCTACTTGTAGTCGCCCATCGGAACTGTGTGGTGTCCCAGTACGCAACTGAGGTGGTGGAGAAGAAGTATCCCTTGTCGTAGGTTGCGAGATTGTACGCGGCAGAGGTTGTGGAATAAAAGTACCCTTTGTCGATCGTATTTAAGTGCGCGAGTGCAGATGTGGTGGAGAATGCCGCGCCTTGATTCTGAGAGAGGAAGTATGCGTCGGATGTCGTAGAGAATGCGAGGCCGTTTGCAGCAAAGAACGCGTCAGACGTGGTGGAGAAGAAATTGTTCTGCGTTTTCCAATAGTCGGTGGAGGTCGTGGAGAACGCCAAACCGACAGATGAATAGTAGAGAGCGGATGTGGTACCAAAGAAGAATCCTTTGTTTACTCCGTTCAAATACGTTTGCACACGCGGATCGGTGTAGTACTTGTTGGTTGCGCCTTCGGCGAGTGCGTCGGTGGTGGTGCCGGCGATTACGCTTGCAACACGTGAAGGCGTGTAATACAAATTCGTTCCTTCCGCGAGGTTTGATGTCGACTTGGTTGCAAACCATGCGTCGCTACTTGTAGTCGCCCATCGGAACTGTGTGGTGTCCCAGTACGCAACGGAGGTGGTGGAGAAGAAGTATCCCTTGTCGTAGGTTGCGAGATTGTACGCGGCAGAGGTTGTGGAGTAGAAGTAGCCCTTGTCGATGGAACCAAGATGCGCGAGTGCAGATGTGGTGGAGAATGCCGCGCCTTGATTCTGAGAGAGGAAGTAGGCATCTGATGAGGTGGAGAATGCGAGGCCGTACGAAGAAAAGAACGCAGCAGAACTGGTGGAGAAGAAATTGTTTTGCGTCTTCCAATAATCCGTTGAGGTGGTTGCAAATGCGAGACCGACTGCAGAGAAATATGATGCGGATGTGGTGGAGAACGCGTTGTCACGATTCTGTGAGAGGAAGTACGACGCCGAAGTGGTTGAGAACGAAAGTCCAACTGCGGTGTAGAAATTTGCTGATGTGGTTGAGTATGCCAAACCTGCTGCGGAGAAGAAGGATGCGGATGACGTAGAGAAAGAATTCGCAAGATAGTACGCGCCCGTCTGACCGCTCAATGTGCCTGTCCAATCTCCGGTGCGATCAAGCGTGAGCACACCACTCGTGTTGGTAAGACCGGAACCGGTAAGCGATGTGAAGTAATTCACTCCCACACCAAGAACGGTGGCCGCAAGTCCGGACGATGTTGCGTTGGTAAACGATGCATTGCCGAACGTATTGGTACCAGTCCATGTGTTCGATGCAAAGGTCTTCGGGACCGTGCTTGAAGATGCGATGAAGCTATTCACGCGTGCATTTGCGTAGTACAGGTTTGATACCCCTTCTGCTAACTGGTCCGTGTTCTTCGTTAAGAACCATGCGTCAGAACTTGTAGTTGCCCATCGGAACTGAGAGGTATCCCAATATGCGACCGATGTGGTGGAGAAGAAGTATCCCTTGTCATACGTCGCAAGGTTAAACGCGGCGCTCGTTGTGGAATAAAAGTACCCTTTATCGATTGTATTCAAGTGCGCAACGGCTGATGTGGTGGAGAACGCCGCGCCTTGATTCTGAGAGAGGAAATAGGCGTCCGATGTCGTAGAGAATGCGAGACCATTTGATGCAAAGAAAGCGTCAGACGTTGTTGAGAAGAAATTATTCTGCGTTTTCCAATAGTCGGTGGAGGTGGTGGAGAATCCGAGGCCGACTGCAGAGAAGTAATTTGCCGATGTCGTGGAATAAAAATATCCCTTTGAGAGCGAATTAAGGTAGGTCTGCACGCGTGGATCGGTGTAGTACTTGTTGATTGCGCCTTCGGCGAGTGCGTCGGTGGTAGTGCCGGCGATGACGCTCGCGACACGCACCGGTGTGTAATACATATTTGTACCCTCGGCGAGGTTTGATGTCGACTTTGTCGCGAGCCACGCATCGGACGATGTAGTTGCCCAGCGAGATTTTGTGGTGTCCCAATAATTTGCCGAGGTCGATGAAAAGAAATATCCGGCATCGTACGTGGAGAGGTTGTATGCAAACGACGACGTCGAGTGGAAGTTATTTTGCGTTTTCCAGTAGTCGGTTGATGTTGTTGAAAATGAAAGTCCAACGGCGCTGAAGTACACAGCTGATGTTGTAGAAAATCCGCTGCCGGAATTCAAATCAGTGCCGCATGTAAATTGTCGCGTCGATGCATTCCACAAAAGTTTTTCTCCGACTGCGGAGCACGACGCAAGCCCTGCGCCGGAAATCGTATTCCCTATATTGAGGTTCGTGGTTGTGCTGTTTGTGGCAAGCAAATCCGTAACCGTTACCGCGGTGGAAACAAGCGTATTGATGATCGCCGAATTAAATCGGCCGATCGAAGAAAACAAATTCGTGGACGTTGCATTCACCGCGATCATGTCGGTTGAGGTTGCGATGGTGGTGGAGACCCCGGTCGCGGATACAACACCGGTGCCGGTGTTAAACGTAAACGACGCAGAACCGCCAAATGTGCCTGCGTTATTGAACTGGATCTGGGAATTGCCGCCGCCGGGATTTCCTGCACCACCTGCACCCAAACACACACCATTGACCGAGATACACCCACCGCTGAGTGCAATTCCACCGCTAAACGACGACGTAGCGCTCCCTGTGACGGTCAGTGTGTTAAGTGTCGTGGTACCCGAGATGGTAGCGCCCGAAATAGTGCCACCGGTGATAGATGAGTTCGTAATTGTGCCGTGGTCAAAGCTTGAACCCGAGATCGCAACATTGCCGAGCATGTCGATGCGATTAGTTTGCGCAACCACGTTATTTGTTTGTGCGATTGCAGTTGAATTCGCACTCGAGAGTCCGTACATTTTGCTTGAGAGCGCCGTATCAAGTGCCTGCAAGCGTGCGGTGAGCACCTCTTCGGTAATACCGCCGGCAACGATGAGGCGCTGCGTTTCAACAATGCGTTCTGTGATCGGGTTATTAATCACGGTGGTTGCACGAGCGCCCACTGATCGTGCGGCCGTCTGCGGCGCCGATGCTGTTACCGGAGACGCAATGGTGGCGACGGTTGATGCGGGTACCGGCGAAGATGATTGCGGCACGATATGGACGGCGACAGATCCTCGTGAAAGATACGGAGAGGATTGCGCTCCATATACGAATCCCGGGAACGCGACCGCAAAGACAAAATTATTAATGCGCGCATTGAGTGATTGCGCAATCTTCGCCGCAATAGCCGGCACATCATCAAACGCCGACGATGCTGCCGCTGCAGCATTCGATCCCGAAAACGCAACGGATAATCGCGGATCAAGTGCAAGCATTTTTATTTCGTGTATGCCGCTCGAGAAATTTTCGCTTGTGTCATGCG
This sequence comes from Minisyncoccota bacterium, assembly GCA_043780835.1. Classification (GTDB taxonomy): domain Bacteria; phylum Patescibacteriota; class Minisyncoccia; order Phycocordibacterales; family UBA2100; genus UBA10103. Next base: position 98,313 of record JAYWCB010000013.1, on the reverse strand, counting down.
CGGACGCGATTGCGAGTCGCACATACGTCGGATCAACGAGCGAGTACGTACCGAACGTGAGCACAAATGCGATCGTGAGCGCAAACGCCTTATGGAAAAATTCTGTCATCGGCGTAATCGCGTACAGCGGTACATGCGCGATACGGTTCGCCGCCGACGCTTTCACGAGCTCGTGAGATACACCGATCGGCAATCGGATTCCATCGATCGCATATTCGGCCATTCGAGTGCTCTGTGTACGCACCATGTGCGCGGATTTTTGAGCACCATCGTGCACGTTTTGAACTGCGGCGATTGGCGCTACTTGTGATGGCACAGGTGCAGTAAATTCGGTTGCGACACTGGCGACTGCTGCTACGACGACGGGAGTTGGGACTATTGTTGGCGTCTCAACTTTCTGCTCATGTTTTGGCTCATGCGCATTGCGGTATTCCTCAGAGCGCTTGGCAGCAAGTTCTTTGCGACGAGTGGCACGAGCATGTTCCTGCAATATAAAAAAAGACTTGAGCGATTCCTCATCAACGTACCAGTTGCGTCCGATACGGCGTCCTTTAACTTTTCCGGTTCGACATAAAATGCCGATGTAATCGCGCGTAAAACCAAACGCTGCTGCAGCATCAGCAGCAGCAATGTATTTGATGCCATCCAGAAATTGTTCGTCTGACATGTAGTAGTTCGTTGGAACGAATTTACTAGTAGTTTACTAGGTATTTCGGACATTGGACGTCTATCAGACGTCCGTTACTGGGGATAAGTTTTATTACAAACATTTTCTATTTAAATAAAATGACTTGATCAGAAACACTGTTTCGGATATGGAAATACTGAAAGACATTTTCAGATACATGAGAATCTTCTCAGCATGTTCGGTAGCACTTCCGTGATTTAGGCAGGAATGATCCGCACGTACATCGAACATCAGCGCCTGCAGCAGGTTGCAACGCAATAAAAACCATTTTTAGGTCTTTTCGATCGCAATTCGTATGCCGTCGACAGAATAAAAGTTGCGAATTACGTCCTTCCAAAAGACAGTCGAACTATATTATGCAAAAACCGCCATGCGGCGGCCGACAACATATATTTATTTATCAACCGTAGGCTTTAAGGTTCAAATTTTACGGTTCAGCTGTTTGGGCATACGTGGCTCAATTACTAGTTATTTCGGTCAGCCGAACTGCTTTCTATTGCTCCCTCTGGTAAGTAAGCAATGGTGACACAGCGTTTTCAACGAGATCTCCTATTCCGGTCATCGCACGAGCAGCTCCCGCGCTCATCGCGTCTACTTTGACGCTGCCTCGTATGGAAGCAAATGTGTCTGGGTGCTTGAAACTAGCAAAGCCAACAGATAAAACCAAAATAATCGTGAGTATACCTACCACTGCGTTTCGTGCGTGCCTCCTGGACCGTTTTAAAGGCTTTCGTAATACTGACACGCTCGGCTGCGGTGCAGTGTTGTCTTTTATCTGCGATTCAGGAATGTATGGCTGTGCGGCCAGAGGTCTGATCTCTTCAAAATTTCTCACAAGCACACTCGGTTGCACTTTTGTCGCAATACGCGGCATAAGATCGCGAGACTCGGCCACATACGTAAGCTGTGGAGTTGGTGATGCCTGCTGCCTCTCATGACTCGCCTGCAATTCCGACGCCTGCGGTGCGGCTCGTAGTCCAACCGACTCAGACTGAACAGCAGCAAGGAGTGCGTCTTTTTCCGCCTTATGTTGTATGAGCGCCTCACGATCTACATACCATCTGTTACCAATCTGTCGTGAAGGAATCTTGCCCGCTCGAGCAAGCTGTCCGACATAATCCTGGTTATATCCAGTTATCTTTGAAGCTCGAGATGCCGAGATATGCTCTTTTCCCTCAAAACTGAGTGATGAGTCACCGTCCTTGGCCTGAGTTGAAACCGGCGTGAATGTTCGTGCGGTATCAGCGTTCTTCTCGTAGCCTTTTAGAGATTCCAGAGAAACATACCAAAGACCGCCGACACGTTCCGCATCAATGGCACCTGCCCGCGACAGCTGTCCAATGTAGTCTCGTGCGTAGCCCGTCTCTTCGGCAGCACGTCTCGAAGAGACGTACTGTTTTCCGTTCAATAGGAGTTCGTCCGACATCGCACTAGTATATACCCTACAAAAAAATCAATCTCTCGCGTAGCCGAGATACGATGTGGATATCTTAAAGCGTAGAAATCTCCTCCCGTAACAGCTCGCGTAGCATCTCGGGATTGCCCGCGCCTTTGAGCGCACGCATACATTGACCAAGAAGGTATTCCAATGCCGACACCTTTCCGGCCTTAAAGTCTTGAGCGACGGTCGAATTTTCCTCGACTACCGTAGTAACCGTCTTTTTGAAAAGATCTGCGTCATTTGATATCAAAAGTCCGTTTTCTTTTGCGTAGAGAGCAGGATCCATATCTGACCGTATCATTGCCTGGAGGATATCTTTTGCTACTCGAGAGCTAATGGATCCATCTTTCGCCAATGCAATGAGTTTTTTGAATTGATCAACTGATAGAGGCAAAATATCCTTTGATTCCGTATCTCGCTCATCGATATCTCGGATGATTTTTACAAGATCGTTTGCAATATAATTTCCCGCGAGCTTTACCGATTCCGAATCCATTCCGGATGAGACCGCGTCAAAGAAGTTTCCGAAACGCACATCGCGCACAAACGCGTCTGCATCATCATTTTTCAGTCCATGCGCAACATACCGCGCTCGGCGTTCGGCAGGCATTTCACCGATACTGGAGCGCAGGACATCCGCATTCAATTCTCGGATCTCCGAGATCCTCAGCGACGGAAGGTCAGGATCTGGGAAATAACGATAATCGGCGCTGCCTTCTTTTGAACGCTGCGGAAATGTTGCTTGCTTCGCCTCGTCCCATCCGAGCGTCTGTTTCTCTATAACACCACCGGCTCTTACTAATGCTTCTTGTCGCTTGATTTCGTACTCGACCGCTCGCTCCATTGAGCGAAAGGAGTTGAGATTTTTTATTTCAACATACCCTGCGCTCCGCTCGCCTTTCGGAGCGACAGACACGTTGGCTTCGACGCGCATCTCACCGCGCTCCATGTTGGCATCACTCGCGCCTAAATACCGCAGCATGAGCTGCAATTCACGAGCAAACGCTCCGGCCTGCTCTGCGGATTTTATAACCGGCTCAGTCACCAATTCCATCAGCGGAACTCCGGCACGGTTATAGTCGATGAGTGTTTGTCCCGAGGCGTCGTCATGCGTGGAACTGGCAGTGTCTTCTTCGAGATGAATACGTGTGATTTCGACGCCCATAAGACTGCCGCCCTTCACCAAAGGAAATTCAAATTGACTCAACTGATATCCCTTCGGCAGATCCGGATAAAAGTAATTCTTGCGATCAAATTCCGTGTAGTCAGCAAGCTCTGCACCAATGGCGAGACCGACCCGTAAAACCTGCCGAACTGCCTCTCGGTTAATCACCGGGAGCGTTCCGGGATGAGCCATGCAGACCGGGCAGATATGCTCATTCGGCCCCGCCCTATACGGGTCGTTGCGCGATGAACAAAACATCTTTGTGTTCGTTTTGAGCTCCGCATGAATCTCAAGCCCAATAGTTGCCTCGTATTCCATAACCACCGCACTGTAACAGATGAAGCACCTGACCTCCACCCACAAGGCTCGGGCGCCAGGTACTCATAGTCATCGAATGGAGGCGTTAGTTACGAGTCTCGCTGGAAGGATCCGATATAAACGATGAAAGCAAAAAATGAGACACCTACACAAAGAACGGCCGCTTTTCGCAACCGTTCTTTCCTATTTACCTTGCTGAGCCCTACGAATACTTTTAAGCGAGATAGCCGATATATCTAGCAATATAAGCCGAGCTCGGATGCCGAGATACACTAAGATTCAATGATCCGCCATGAGCCGGAGGCAATCAGCGGCTCCGCTTTCTTGAATTTCATCTCTCGAGTTTCCGCTCCATTGGTGATGACGACGCGATCATTTCGTTCAAAATCCCTCTTTTCAATCGGTGCAGAAGAGGCTGTGATCATTTGCGCAGCCTTGTGGATAACCTCTGTCTGCAGAGTCGGATTTTGGACAGATTCACTGATCGATACAAGGTTTGCGACCACTCCTTCTACCTGACCTCGGTAGGATTCTTCCATTGCCTGGAAGAGTTTCAGCCCTTCTTTTTTGTATTCCACGAGCGGGTCACGTTGACCGTAAGCGCGTAAATTCACACTACTGCGAAGGTATTCCATAGCCTCCAAATGCTCTACCCAGAGGTAGTCGATTCCCTGCAATAGCATGCGTCGGACATTCGGGTAAAACGCATCACCGGACATTTCTTTGCGTTCAGCTAGTGCACGCAGTCTTGCCTCATCACCTGCAACAGCCAGTTCGAGTTCTGTATCAACTGCGGCGTCCGGTCCCGTCAGCAACTCACGACGTCGTGTATAGATACTCTGTCTTTGAATATTAAGTACGTCGTCATACGCAAGTACGTGTTTGCGCGAATCAAAATTGAGTTCTTCGATACGCGTCTGCGCTTTTTCGAGCGAGCGAGTAATCATTGAATTATAGATCGGTTCGTCTTCAGGGATTTTGAATGTTCCCATGACGCGCTTAATCATGTCGGACGCGAACACGCGCATGAGCGAATCCTCGAGCGAGACAAAAAATTGCGTGACACCGGGATCACCCTGACGGCCTGCACGTCCGCGCAATTGATTGTCGATTCGTCGTGCTTCGTGTCGCTCAGTACCGAGTACGTACAATCCTCCGACAGAGGTCACCGCTTCGAAAGCGTCAGCACCTCCCGGGTTGCCGCCGAGTTTAATATCAACACCGCGACCTGCCATGTTGGTTGCAATAGTGACGGAACCTTTGCGACCCGCTTGCGCGATAATTTCTCCTTCCCGTTCGTGATTCTTTGCATTCAAGATTTCGTGGGGAATCCCCTCTTGTTTAAAATATGCGCTCAAGAGTTCGTTCTTTTCCACGGATGCGGTGCCGACCAATACAGGCTGCCCTTTTTCATGGAGCTCGCGTACGTGCCGGGAAATTGCTTTGAACTTACCTCCTTCGGTCTGGAATATCATGTCGTCGAGGTCTTTACGCTGCGCGGGTTTATTGGTGGGAACTGCGACCGTATTCAATCCGTAGACCTTGTAAAATTCTTCCGCTGAAGTCGCTGCAGTTCCCGTCATGCCGGCCAGCTTCTTGTAGAGGCGGAAATAGTTTTGAAACGTGATCGAAGCAAACGTGCGGGATTCCTGCTGCACCGAAACTCCCTCTTTCGATTCGATAGCCTGATGCAGTCCTTCGCTCCAGCGTCGCCCCGGCTGCATGCGTCCGGTGAACTCATCCACAATGACGACAGTGCCGTCACGCACCACGTAGTCTTTGTCGCGCTCGTAGAGCGCCCGCGCACGCACCGCTGTTTCAAGATGGTGTACAAATTTAATACCGGCGTCGGTATAGATATTGTCGATTCCAAGCGCACGCTCTGCCTTTTCGATACCGAGATCACTGAGCTGAATTTGTTTGTGTTTACGATCAACGGTGTAGTCCTCTTCCGGAATCAGTGTTGCAGCGATACCGGTAAATTTGCCGTAGAGCGCTTCGGCGTCAGAAACCGGCGCAGATATAATAAGCGGTGTACGCGCTTCGTCGATAAGAATAGAGTCGATTTCGTCGACAATTGCGAAGTTGTATCCTCCCTGCGAGGGAATACGTTGACGCAGATTGACTGCTTCGTACTCGAGATTGTCGCGCAAATAATCGAAGCCGAACTCGTTGTTGGTGCCGTATGTGATATCGGCAGCGTACGCATCGTGGCGCGTGCACGGTCGCATGAATTCTTTTTCTACCTTAAAGCTGCCGAGTTCGTCGCGCACGCGATCCGCCTCGCTTCCTTCTTGTGCGTCGCCTGCGAAACCGGCATCGTACAGATACGAAGACTCGTGATTGATGATGCCGACCGTGAGGCCGAGAGCGTCGTATATTTGACCCATCCACACGCCGTCACGACGCGAAAGATAGTCGTTGACCGTAATCACATGCACACCGTTGCCGGAGAGTGCGTTGAGATACGCCGGAAGCGTAGCGACGAGTGTTTTTCCTTCTCCCGTTCGCATTTCCGCAATACCACCCTGATGCAAGATCATGCCGCCGATGAGCTGCACATCGAAGTGCCGCTGATTCAATGTGCGGCGTGATGCTTCGCGCACCACTGCAAATGCCTCAGCGGCTATGTCATCGAGCGACTCACCTGCGCTAAGTCGACTTTTAAATGCGACAGTTTTTGCCTTTAAATCCTCGTTGGACAAGGTCTTGAGGTCTGCTTCAAACACCGCCGCCTGCGCAACAACGGGCTCCGCACGCTTTAAGGCGGCGGCGTTTTCGTCGCCAAATAATCCGTTCCAGAATGCCATATTCCGCCCATCCTACCCCAAAATACCCCTAAAATACATGAGGAGGCGCTCGCCCCATTGATTTACCCCTCCATGGTGCTACCCTTTCACAGGGTCAATCGCACAAGGACGTAGCGCGGAGGGCGGCGGCACTCACATAAGACTTTCACTTTTTGGAGCTCGCACCCGTCCTCCGCATTGCGCCTTTGTAATTTTTCAAAACGTTTGGTAGCTGTCTTTGCGTTTTATTGAGCTGTCCGCACACGTGTGTAAAGATTCTTAGACTCTGCGCGCGAGAAATTCTCATTTCTTCAAAAAATATTCGTGTGAGAGACTTCTCACAAAAAAATCTTCAGATTAATTACATGACAAGTTATCCACACTTATGCTCATGACGCATCGCGCATGCGCGCATGAGTGTAATAATTAATAAAACGCTCAGCGTTTCGCGCGCGAAGCGAGGTCGAGTTTTAATACTCTTGAAAGAAAAAAAATACCATGGCAAAAAAGAAGAAGACAGCAAAAAAGGCCAAGAAGGCTAAGAAGCGAGCATAGTCTCGCTTCCTGATCCGGTCTTCGATCAGATCAGTTTGCAAAAAACAGCTTCCTTTACCGGAAGCTGTTTTTTCATGTACTACACAAAATAAAATTCTTTGATAGAGACTTGGAATATGGTTACAGATGCGCGGCGTGGGCAGAGCCGAATCCGAGCCGTACATACGGTACGGTGAGAATTCGGCGAGGGAGCCCACAACAAAGCAGATGGAGCCTTAGTACAAGTCGGAAACGAAATAGCCACCTTGCGGTGGCTACGTTCGCGACTTTCTTTCTTTGGCACTACAACTTGTAGCACTCACCGAGACAGTATAAACCGCCTCTTGCAGATGGCAACACTACTGCGTTTTCACTGCGCCCGACTGTATTTGTTGAATGATCCCTGTTACTTGACCGCTCACTTCGGGGTGCGCTTTTACCGCCTCTTGCAGAATTGCAATTGCATGCGCCTTATCACCCGATTGATAGTACACAGCAGCAAGCGTGAAGAAGCCTTGCACGTCTTCCGGATGAGCGGCAACGTACGCCGTCCAAATTGTCTCGACGCGCGCATAATCTTTGATAGTGACGAGGCTTGCGAGAATTCTCTGATCGGCTGCGGCGCCGCTCTGTACAATGGGAGCAAGGATCGCATCTGCTTCCGCTGCACGATTATGACGAATCAAAGCGGCTGCGTACGTGACGCGCGGGTCGGTCAATGTCTCGTTGAGCTCAAAGGCCTGTTTGTAGAATTCGATCGAACGGGCCACATCTCCTTGTAGTTCCGCATTTTGTGCCTGCTCATAGATGATTGACTGCTTCGTTGACGAGAGTGTGTGAGACTTTTCGAGCGCGATTGCGCCGTTTTTGTAATCGCCGAATGAGTCGTACAGCACGCCGAGGAACAGCGGAAACCGCGCATCCAGTGGAGACTCCGCTGATTGCGCAGTCATTTCCTGTGTAGCCAGCGAATAGAACTGCTGTTTCATTGCGGGAGGAATATTGGCTTGTGAAAGCTGCGACGCACCTTGCGCTAACTGCTCCCGCACCTCTTGTGTGCCGAATGTTTGATACGAGATCGCGTCCTTGAAGCGATTATACGTTTCCTGAAGATTTCCTTGTGTCGAGAGTGATGTAAGGAGCAGTCTGTTTTCGGCAATTGCCCGCCCGTTCACACCCCATGCAACTCCCCACACAAGTACGACAACGCCAATCGCTACAAACGGAAGCGCTGAATGCGGCAAGAGAGTGCGCTCAACGACCGGCTGCGCTTTTGTGTGCTCGGTATGCCGGTAGATGATAAATGCCAAGATCGTCCCGTAGAGGATATAACTCGTTACATTGTCGAACACGAAGAAATTGTGTGCGAAATATCCGGCAAGTAATCCGGTGAGTAATGAGCGCTCGGCAACAGTAAAGGCGCCGCTACGCCACAACACCCATATGGTCGCGGCAAATACGGAAAGATATGAGATGAGTCCCAGGAATCCGCCCGCGACCAGCCAATCAAAAATGATGTTGTGTACGCGATCAAACCACGGTTCCTGTCCGTGCATGCGAGGATCGTAGTATTTGTCGAATACGATCGCATAGTTTTCCTGGCCCCAGCCGAGCAGTGGGCGCTCCTGCACCCCCTTCCATGCCATCCCCCAGTTATAGAATCGTGCTTTTGCCGTGGTGTCGTGTGCTGAAATCGTTGCAAGACGTTGCATAAACCCAATTTTTTTCACCCATGCCTCGTCTTTGACGATGAAGAAAAATCCTGCAAGTACGGCGAGCGTAACCAGTCCGGTCACAGCGGCGCGCCACGCGGTCTTTGATTTATTTGCTTGCACGAGCACCAAGATCGCCGTGAGGAACGCACCGCCAATTAAACCGATCATGGTTCCTCGTGTGCCTGTCGCAAGAAGCATATACGTATCCGCGAGAATGATTGCGCCATACGTGAGCGAAATGCCCATTCGTTTACCGGCGGCGCGATCTACCCACGCCTGTGCCCACAGCATTGCTGCAATAAACACGTGGAATAGCATGTACACCGCAAAGTAAATCGGGTTCCCAAATGTGGCATCAAGTCGTGCGGTAAGTCCTGATGCCCCACCCTGACCAAGTGCCGTAATACCCACGATCTGCAACAAACCGTAGACGGACAGGTAGACTGACACGCCGAGTGTAGTCCACATAAGCCACTTCCACAGGCGTTCGGTGCGCATCACCGAAACCGCCACGATCACGTACGCGAGCAGGTGGATGAGCGTGACCCAGCCATCCATGCGTTCGTAATTGCTCCAAATACTCTTAAATGGATACACGCCATGCAGGTCTGCAATGAGAATCATGAAAGTAAAGACCGAGAGCGCGAGCAATATGATGCTGCGACGCGGCCTATACGTTTTGGATACAAGCCAGAGTGCAAGCACTGCACCAAAACCGATTTCAGATATAAGGCGGAATGCGAAATTCTTACCCGTAATAAAAGGAAAAAAGAGGCTCGAGGCAACGAGCAAACACACAAACGGTAACGCAAAAACAGACGCGATAGCTACTCCTCGGAGGACTTTTTCAAGTGACATACGGGGCAAGTGTAGCATGAGCCTTTCTCGGCGCTAGGTCTTGAATAGCGCAAAGTATTCCCAATGCTACAATCGAAAAAACGGTTATGACATCACCGATAACCGATGCGCAGTACTATCAAGTCGCGCGTCCAAATTCATTGAGTGAACGCGTGGTCATCGCTGCACGCGATCGTATCTATGCGGATTTTCTACGACACTGCGCACTGCAACCAAAACATTCCATTCTAGATATCGGCGCCTCCGATGTCGTAACAGATGCAGCCAATGTGCTTGAGCGTCTCTACCCCTATCCCGAAAAGATCACTGCTGCGGGACTCGGAGACGGCGCCGCGTTTATAAAAGAATACCCGCGCGTCGAGTATCGGCAGATTCAAGCTGATACGACACTTCCATTTGCTGATAAATCGTTCGACATCGCTACAGCAAATGCGGTGCTCGAGCATGTGGGAAGCGTTTCGGCACAGCGACGATTCATTGCAGAAATGATGCGGGTCTCGCGTGTTGTCTATATAACGGTGCCGAATCGTTATTTTCCCGTCGAGCATCACACGGGTTTTCCATTTGTGCATTACAGCGATATCCTCTTCGCACTCGCGTGCAAGCTCGCGCACAAGGATGAATGGACGCAAGAAAAGAATCTTATATTTATGACCAGAAAAAAACTACACGCATTGGTTCCAGCTTCAGCGCAGGCTTCAATCGGATACACCGGATTCCCGCTCGATCTGTTCAGCTCAAATTTGTACGTGCATATAAACCAAGTCGTATGAAAAATCTCTCTACATCCCCCATACTGCGCGCATGCGCGATACTCGTGTTGGTATGCGCGTTCGGCGCAACACTCAAACTTTCGCTTTTCGGTGTCACCGATAGCAGCGACTACCGTGAATACATAGCACTCGCACAATATATCTCCGGCGATGCGTCTGCTCAAGTGAGTCCGCATCGTTTTCTGAAACCTCTGAATCCGGCACTCGTTGCACTTTTAGCAACAGTTACAGACTATCAGAGCGCATTCCTGTTTCAGGCGCTCTTTTTCTACATTGCACTCGTACTCGCCATATTTTATTACTCATACGAGTTTTTTGAAGATGTCTTTCCGGCGACATTGATTGCGGCGTACGTTGCACTCAGCTATCCCATCCTAAAATACGGTGTCGACATCCTGACCGAAACCGGCGCTCTATCTTTTTATGTATGGTCGCTTTTGCTAACTCTTAAATACCTCAAGGCACCGTCGTGGAGATTACTGCTTGCAAACGCCGCGGTCGTCACGATCGGTTTTATGTGGAAAGAATATGTGATTGTGGCGGCTCTCATCTTCGGTATCACTATCCTGTTTCATTCGTCGGTCCCCCAACGGGTAAAAGTGCAGCACATACTCGCATACATAGGAATATTTATTGCCGTGCATGTGCCGCTACAGGTGTACGTATACCTACACTACGGCTACTCATATCTTTCCTGGTATTCGGAGGGCGTACATGGCGCAATAAAACAGAACGAATTTACGCTTCACAATATCCTGAAAAGTACTGCCGCACTTCTCGGTCTTTTGTGGCTTGTCGTACCGTTCGGTCTCGCACGATACCCGCAGCTTACCGCGTGGCAAAAGCGTTTTTGGCAGGTGGGCGTACTGCCGCCTTTCATAGCATACGCGTGGGGCTATATCTCTTCTCGCCTTCTCTTCGTGATGGCACCGCCCTTTCTACTTGTCGCAGGTATGGGAATGCGGGACTGGAAAAAATCTACACAACTGACACTTGTCGTGCTCGCGAGCATCTTAAATATCGCGTGGTTGTTTCTCTCGTATCGAGTCAAAATCTAAACCCGGCCGTGATCATCCTGTAATCGCACGATGTCATTTTCATCAAAATCTCCTCGCGCAATTTCCACGATCACACCCCCGTTCTTGGATTCTAATCGATGCTTCGCGAGACGAGGAATTTCCATTACATGAAATCTTTTAAGTTTTATTTTTTGATCTTTTCCCGCATCGTTACGCAAAGTTGCGGTGGCGTCGCCCTCCAGAAGCATCCAGAATTCACTACGGAAATGGTGATATTGCAGGCTGAGCCGTTTTCCCGGAAGAATACGGATTGTTTTTAAATACCAACCGGCACCTTCATCGAGAGCAGTGAACTCTCCCCACGGTCGCATTGACCGCAATGCACCCTTGATCGCATCTTTTACCATCCATGATGACGACTGCACCTTGCCGCCGCGCCCCACGCCGTATGTGCGCTGTATTCCTAATTGGGAACACAAAGTGTCTTCCGGAGTTGTGGTGAGTGTGCGATCGCCGCCATTTGCAAACACGGCCGGCCTCAGCTTTCGCAAGATACGCGACACACTCATGTCGGTATCCGTTTTCGAGTGGTCGGTAAGCACAACTTTGTCGACAAAGTCGAACGCTTCGATAATCTCCTTGCGCTCCTGCTCCGGCATAAACACAAACCCTTTTTTCAGACGAAGCCAATTGTCGTTGTTGACGATAACCACGAGCTTGTCACCAAACTTTTTCGCAGTCTGAAACATTCGTACATGACCGATATGCATCGGGTCGAATCCGCCTGAAACCGCAACCCAGCGTTCGGGAGTCTTCCGCGAGGATGATTTCTTCATCGGATCACTTTACAGGGTCTTTTCGAGACGCTCAAGCGCATACCAAAAGCCCTCCCCGCCGTTTTCGTGACCCTGCCATATCTCAGGAACAAATGATGCGCTCGGTGCCGTCCGTCTTAAATCATTGCCGAGTTGCTTGAAATTGATAGTCCCCTGTTCTATCTGCAACCCCTCCTCACTCACGCCCGCCCCGTCGACGATATGTAAATGCTCACTATAACGACCGAGAATATTGCAGTATTCGCTCAGGGTCCTACTGAGATGATTCGCCGCGAGATATGAATGCGAAATGTCAAAGCAAAGTCGATACGAGTACCGTTCGCAAAACGCCGCGGTGTCCTCCGGATCAACAAAGAGGTTATGGTGCATCTGCCCACCCATAAGCCATGGGTATGGTGGCATCGTTTGAATAATCATTTCGACTCCATCCGCATCGAGCTGCGCAAGCGAATCTGCAACTCGCTCATACATCACCACGCGCTCGACGGGCTTTACGAAACCGTTTCGTGTAAATCCACCGGCGTTCACGATGATCATCGGGCGCTTCGTCTTCGGGAAAAATCTTGAGAGCTTGCGTGTGTGATCAATACAACGCTGGAGGTTACTGATTGACTGTGCGCGATATTCAGAATCTGCAGAGGCGAGATCGAGAATGTGATCATTCGCATACGTTTCAACGCCGTGGACAACCAATCCGACGTCATACGTACCTTCACAGATCGAGGCGGGATCGATATCGAGATCCCGATAGCTCATATGAAATTCCACAAGATCGAGATTCGTTTTAGAGATCATGTCTTTAAAGTCATGAAAACGTACGGGAAGCCCCCACGGCCGCGAAAAAGTGTACGGTCGCGCAGCTAAGGGTTTATCCAGAAGATCGCTCGGAAAAAACGTATCATTCTGCTTCATGGCACGACGTATTTTCTTGCCGATGAGTTGCGCTTTGTGATTCGGCTGCAAGCCGCGCCCAGGACTTTTCACGTCAATCATATCTTCGGTAATTGTTTCGCCTATGTGGAGGTCCCGCTTTGCAATAATAGATTTTGCCAGATTGGACCGATTCATACGCTCACCCTGCGTCATACTGCGCGAGCGATGTGAGCCGATCGACATCTCAACTTGTCTGATTCCGTCCACCATCTCGCGGAATTCACCGGGCAGCAGGCTCGCTTTATGATCTGTACCTTCCATGTCGCGGTCGAGTGTAATATGTTTTTCTATAACCTTTGCGCCACGCGCAACCGCGGCAATTGCGACATGGTAACCACGCTCGTGGCCTGAATATCCGTATATCGCAGTGCCAAGCCGCTGCATGAGTTGGAGTTGAATATCCTGAAACGGTGCGGGGTATGTTGAATTCACATGAAGCAGTATGTACTTTGCACCGATCTTTTTAAGAAGTTTATTTACGGCGACGATATCGCGTTCGTCCGACATGCCGGTCGAAACGATCATCGGTTTATTGGTCTTCGCTAACGCACGCATGAGATCATGATTCGTGAGATCCGGCGAACCGACCTTATATGCATCCATCCCATACGCATGGAGCCGCTCCACACTCTTCAGATCAAAAGGTGTGCAAAGCGGAAATACGCCGCGCGACTTTGCATAGTCGAAAAGTGAAAAGAGTTGTTCCGGCGTGAGCTGGGTCTTTTTAAGGAGATCGAGCGAATACTGCGTCGTCAGATTTTCCTTCATATCCGACCCGTCCTTGGTGACATAGAGAGAATCGAGGTCCCGCATTTGGAACTTAACACAGTCGGCACCGGCTTCCACCGCCTTATCGATCAATTCGCGCGCCAAATCAACGCTGCCGTTGTGGTTGATTCCGATTTCAGCAATGACGAATACCGGTTCATCTTTACCGATGTACCGCTTACCAAATTTTATCTTTTGAGGAGCTCCGCGAAGTATTGAACGTAAGGCACGGGCAATTCCTGCAGCCCGCCGTTTCGCCGATACCAGGACATTCATCGTCAAAACTGTACATGAAAAATGCACCCTTGTCAGGAAGGGCGTGTGCGAGAAACGCGTAGATTCTTGCGGATGCGCGATGCAATACTCTCGCGATCCATACCATGTGCGCGCAAGACTTCGTCGTTCTGGCCGTAGTGAGGAATATCAATAACACCGATAATATCCGTAGGCACCATGCAGCCGCGACGCTGTAGTGCAGCCTGGATACGCTCACCTAAACCGCCCTGAATGAAATGATTATCGATGACGGTGATTGATCGCAAACCCTTCGCGATTCGCGCGAGCCATGCGCCATCGATGATGTTGAGCCACGGAACATTGTAGACGGCAATAGATATTCCCTCTGCGTCGAGCAGACGCGCGGCCTCGTACGCTTCGGCGAGCATAACCGGTCCGTATGCAATAATCGCAGCATCTTTTCCGCTACGAACCTTTGAACCTTGTCCCGGCTTCGTGAGACTGACTTCTGGAGTGATAAATGGTAAATGCCATGGCACGCTCGTGAGACGAATGTAGGTGCTCCCCGTATTGGTATGGAGCGCATATGCGAGTGCGCGGCGCACGTCTCCTGCATCTGCAGGTTCGATGATTGTGAGTCCCGGTATTGCATTCATGATCGCAATGTCACGTACTGCCTGGTGTGAATGTCCCGGCATACCAGGGAGAATGCCGGCGAGTCCGCCTACATAGACGACTTTTGTGCGCTCGGATGCATTGTTGTAAATTTGTTCGTTTGCCCGCGGCGTGAGAAAGCACGCAAACGAGTGCACAATCGGCGTGAGGGCATGAGTCGCGAATCCGCCGGCAAACGACACCATGTCCTGTTCGGCAATGCCGGCTTGAATATGTCGACCTGGAAACTGTTTCTTAAACGGGAGCAGTCCGAGATCGACGGTGAGGTCGGCATCGAGCGCGATAAAGGATTTATGTTTTTTGGCTTCCGCGAGGATCGCTTCAGAATACGCTTTCACAAGACTTGTCTTTACGTCACTGTCCGATTTAGGAGGCATGACAACCTGAGCGATTTTAATTGGTTTTGCACCGACCGCATTGACCCGGCGCGCGATATCAGAAAGGAGCACTTCGGACGCTTCGGTATACTCTACGGCATTTAATGCACCACTATGGTAGTGATACAGGCCATCGTCGCCGACTGACTCGAGTCGAGGCACACCCTTTCCTTTAATAGTGTCTGCAATGATCACCTTCGGTTTCGTCTTTTCTTTTTTAATCTTTTTAAACACCTCGAAAATCTGACGCATATCGTTGCCGTTGATTCGGTACACTGCCCAACCGAATGATTCGAACTTCGCTTCGAGGTCGCCGAGATCACTCGTCTCGCTCACATAGGTGTCAGACTGGATTTTGTTGTGATCAACAATTGCGACTACCTCCGGATACGGACCGTTCGCCGTCGGTTGTAATGATTCCCAGATCTGGCCTTCTTGCAATTCGCCATCTCCGGTCATGACAAAAAAAGTCCCGTCACGTTTCTGCATACGGTAGGCGCGTGCCATACCGCGCGCCTTCGATATACCCATACCAAGCGAGCCCGTGTTTGCGACGATGGGATTGATCGCACGATCGGGATGTCCCGGCAAACCTTTGTGACGACGAAGGGTATGAATTTTACTTTCCGGAATGATACCGAGCGCGATCATGAGTGCATAAAATCCCGGCGCGTCGTGCCCTTTTGATGAGAAGAACACGTCTGCCGTCTTCTTCTTACTGTTTGCGTTGCGCATCTCGTGTGCCCAAAGATACGTGACAATATCGAGCGAAGAGAGCGATGTGCCGATATGTCCAGAACCGGCGCGATTGATCATGTAAAGCGTATTGAATCGCGCTATCTGTGCCAACAATTCCACGCGTCCCACCGGATCGGTGGCTGCTTTCAGTACTCGACGCACTTCAGACGTTGGGATGTACGTGAGACGCTCTTGATCTGAATGCTCGCGTGTGAGTGCTTCCTCTGCCATATGAGAAAGGTATACCACACCTCAGTCGCCTCAAAAAGAATACGTTTAAAATAATTAATCGATCTCTTCGCTTACCTGACGAAGATCCGCATAAAAATTGAGTGCAGCTGCTCCCGGCTCACGCCATCCGTTCCCTGATAATCCGGGACCACCAAACGGCATGTGCGGTTCCGAACCGAACGTGGGACCGTTTATGCGCATGACACCGGTGCGATGCGAGCGCGAAAACGATTCGATGTACAACCGCGTTTTTGAATGTATCGCGGATGACAACCGATACGGCGAGTTATTTGCAATGGCGATTGCCTCCTCAATCGATCCGGCACGAAACACAATGACCACGGGACCAAAAAGCTCTCTTTGTGCGATTGGGTCCGAGGGATCGACACCGACGATAATGGTAGGTGCCATAAAATATCCGTCGCGATAGGTGCCACCCTCGAGCGCGTGTCCGCCGCGCACTATACGCGCACCGCGAGCCGTTGCCTCCGAACATGCAGTCATAACCGAATCGCGCCGTTCGCGAGAGATCAGCGCGCCGACATCAGAGTCCGCTTCCGGTCCTATCTTCATCACGTCGATACGGGCGGAAAGTTTCTCCATGAATGAGTCGAATACGGTATCAAAAAT
This sequence comes from Minisyncoccota bacterium, assembly GCA_043780835.1. Classification (GTDB taxonomy): domain Bacteria; phylum Patescibacteriota; class Minisyncoccia; order Phycocordibacterales; family UBA2100; genus UBA10103. Next base: position 81,588 of record JAYWCB010000013.1, on the reverse strand, counting down.
AATGAGGCGACTTGTTGCGGCGCAGCGCTGACCGTTATCGACCATAATAGACGCAGCCGCATGTTGTGCTGCGCGATCGAGATCCGCATCATCACAAATCACCATGGCGTTTTTACCACCTGCTTCGATAGAGACTTTTGCAAGTCGCGATGCACTCGCTTCGATAATGCGCGCGCCGGTCGTTGATGATCCGGTAAAAGATATAAACGCGATACCCGGATGCGCGACAAGCCACGTACCGAGTTCAGCCCCGTCACCCTGCAGCACATTCACCACCCCCTTCGGTAATCCCGCATCCGCGAGCACATGTGCAAACCATACGCCAATGTATGGCGTCAGTTCGTGGGCTTTCAGAATGACGGCATTGCCACAGAGTATGGCCGGAAATATCTTTGACGCGATTTGTGATAATGGCGTGTTGAATGGTGTAAAGAGAGCCCCAACGCCTACCGGAGCGCGCTCAATATGAACGCGACGCTTCGGGTTTGAGCTTATGATCGGCGTTGGATCGAATTCACTTGCGAGCGACGCAAAGAAACGGGCGGATGCAATCACTCCTGCCACTTCTCCTTTCGCATCCTTATCGGGACGTCCGCACTCAAGCCGTACTATCTGAGCGGCTTCGGTCTCCCGTTCCAAAAGAAGCTCCGCAGCACGTTCAATTATCTGTACACGCGACGCGACGGATACTTCCGCCCATTCGGTTTGCGCCGCTTCTGCTGCCGCATATGCAGAGGAAAGCACCGCAGGTGTCGCATACGGCGCTCGCCCAATAACCGCACCCGTCAGCGGTGCAGTTTTATCAAAAAATCGCACGCCCGTTGCCACATCGGCGCCGTCCACGAAGTGCGGCACAATCGAAGGATACTCCATGTTTTATTTCGCGGTCCACCCGCCATCTACAATCAAGGTCGACCCCGTCATGTATGACGATGCCTCCGACGCGAGGAATAAAACAGCACCGTTGTATTCTGATTTATTCGCAAGTCTGCCGAGCATCGTGCGCTTCGCATATTCTGTAAGGAATGTTGGATCTTGACTATTCTCGACACCGCCGGGGACAAGTGTGTTTACGCGGATATTGAGCGGTCCGGCATATTCCGCGAGCCACCGCGTAAAATTCAACATGCCTGACTTTGCGACACTGTATGAAACAGGCTTGTAAAATGACTCTCCCCCCTTTCGCCGATATTCGTAAAGCGATTGATCAGGACTCACGACACCGTATGTCGATGATACGTTGATGATACTTCCGCCTCGCGACACTTTGCGGTTTCGGCGAATGAATTCTTTGCTCACCAAAAAGGCACCTTTCAAGTGCGAGTCGATTACAGCATCCCAGGCATCCTCCGGATAATCCTCAAATGGACCGTTTTCCGAGGCAGACGCATCCGGACGAATATCACGACCCGCATTGTTCACGAGCACGCTTGGCACACCAAGAATGGATTCAATGTGGTCAAACGCGGCGGTAATGGCTGCAGCAGATGTTATGTCGCACTCGATATACAAAACACCTTCGTGCGGCGAGTGCGACTTTTGGATATCAATAGCCGCGACCTTCGCGCCCGCCGAAGACAGGGTGGCGACATATTCTGAGCCCAGCATGCCTGAACCGCCGGTAACAACAGCAACTGCCTCGGAAAGATCGAATTGCGGATTCATATCTGTATCTTACGCTTTAGAATCGTTCTTGTTGAGCCGTTCGGTGAGAATCGTTTCTGCAATTTTGAAGTCAATTTCATGATTGATATCGAGCGCATCTTGTTCGTCCATGACGATGTACTTTACGATATTGCCTGAGGTCGATTCGAGATCCTTAAAAATATGTGCTCGTGCAACACCCGATGCCCCGAGGTGCGCATACATCTCGGGAAAGAGCTGGCGCGGCATGTTGTGCGGCTGCGGGTGACCGGTCACATCAGATGAGAATGCAGGCACAAGATTATCGCCCTCGACGCGCCACGCTTTGTACGGATGATGCGAAAGTCTCGAAATCGGGCGTACCGAATCAGCATCTGGACTATCGATGAGCTTCTGAATTGCCTCATCCATGATCGCAGACGAGCGAAGTGGTGTGGTCGGCGAGAAGCGGGCCACGATATCCGGCAACCACCCCTCTTCACGCGCAAAATACTCGAGCGCATGTAGTACAAACTCAATATCAGTCGAGAGATCCTGCGAAATATTTGCCGGACGCAAAAACGGCACCTCTGCTCCGTACGCGCGCGCGATCTGCGCGATCTCTTCGGAATCTGTGGACACGATTACACGCCCCGTGTTCTTCGCCGCCTTTGCTGCCTCAATTGTCCAGGCGATCAACGGCTTTCCGTGCAGCAAGCGGATGTTCTTGTTCGGGACGGATTTTGATCCGCCGCGCGCCGGAATGATTGTGAGAACGTTCATATTTCAAGAGTCTCTATAAGTGCATGAGCGACCCGTGTGGCCGATTGACCGTCAACTTTATAGAGGAGACGATCTTTCAGAAGCGCCCGCGTATCGGAATCGAGCGCCGGGTCATCAAGGTACGCACGGAGGTATGCTATCAAATTTTCTTTGCTCAGGGCAAGCGGAGCCGCATGTGTATCCATAACATTTTGATAGTGTGTTCGCGTGTAATTCTCTGCGATCGAACGATCGTTCGCAACTCGATGATCGCCGTCATAGCCGACGAGTACGACCGGTTTATCCAACGCAATGCAATCCAGCGTCATCGTTGATTCGATATTTATTGTCACGGCAGCATGATAAATGGAGTTGGCGAGATGTAAAATATCGGCGTTGGTAAACGTCCACGCGAGCGTGCCAGACGACGACGTGTCGATCGATCGCTCCTGACGCCCGGAAAAATATGTGCCCGGACGCTCGACGGTGACGTGTTTGTAATCGGTGCGGGACTCTACCTTTGTAGGATACTTTGGGTGAACGCGCGCAAGCACGTGGGTGTTTTCCGGCAACGCACCGCTCTCGATGGCAGTATCAATATGCTTGATCACTTCATCGGTATACGGAAATTTCCAATCACCCGGAACAGCAAATAGAATAATGCGCGTATCCGGCGATATGCCTACACGCTCACAAAAGACTTCGCGAGTATCGAATGTTGCCGGATGTGCGTACACATCGAATTGTGGAAAGCCCGTGACGGTTATGTGCTCAGGGCGGTAATCACCGATCGTCACTGCTTCGTGTCTATTAAATTCATTGAACACTAACAATCGATCTGCACGCACACGCGTGAACGCTTTGTTTGTAAGCACATCCCAACTTTTTGCCGTAGTCACAGTCGGTATACCGCGCTTCATCGCCGCTTTCATAAGACGACAATCCTCGGGAGAAAACATATTCGGTGCGAACACAAGATCGGGTTTGTACGTATCTATTAGTGCAGCAGCATACGAGTCCGGCGTCAATCGATACACGACTCGCAATGTTTCGCGCCATATACGGAACCGTCCTAAAAAGCCAAGGGTATACGCAAACAGTTTCTTTGCGATTCCCCATCCGGCACGCGCACTGTCTCGACGGCGAATGATGACTGAACGCGTCGGAATAGTGTTCCACCCGATGAAGTACCAGAGATTCTCAACCAGGGACATCGCGTTCGGAATCAGGTCAACCGTAATGCCCGCGCCCTCATATTCTTTTTTATAATACTCGAGACGGTCTCTGCCGCGAATTGCAAGCACGATGGAATACCCCGCTTCACGCACGTACGCGAGTACGCCCGAGCGCAAAATGTTCTTTTCCGCATCGCCATCGTAAATATGTATCAGTATGGTCTTGCCGCGAGACATCGGCGCATTGTACGTGAGCCTCTATCGCGCTACCAGCGCCGATTGTTCGCTACGATTCCATGTCGTATTATGCATACCAATGCAAAAACTGAACGCACGCGATTCGAACCATTACTATGACGGCGCTGTTCCCGACACAGATACAATTGATCGCGCAGCAACCATTCTCAAACGATTCCCTTTGCGAAGCACTCTTTCTACACGCGCATATTCTCCAAGACTGCAACAGCGGTATCTTCTGTTGAAAGATCGTTTTTCTGCCGAGGTTCGTGGTCGTGTCTTGGACATGGGTAGTCGCAACGACACATTTTTTCGGATTTTTGGCATCCGATCGCAACAGATCGACAAAAACAATCCAGACATTCCATCGTTTGACTGGGAAATTGATTCATTACCGTTCACGGACAAAAGTATAGATACCGTACTGTGTTTGGACACGCTCGAGCACATCAATAGGATTCATTATGCATTTGATGATCTATTGCGCGTGTCGAATGGAGCGGTTCTTATATCTCTACCCAATTGCTGGAGAAAAGCAGCGCGAGATATCGTATGGGGCAGCGGAACTACCGCAAGTTACGGATTACAGCTGGAATTACCGAAGGATCGTCACCATTGGTATTTCAACACGGAAGACGCCGTATCGTTTCTTACATATCGCGCACTTAAGCACGCAAACACGCACACACTTTCTGCTCTCGTCTACCACGCACCTGCTACCCGCATGTGGCACCGTATTCTGTATCCAATTCTCACCGCACTGCTTCCGAGACACATGAAAAACGTATTCGTTGAAACTGTTTTTGTCCTATTCACGAAAGTGTAACGAGTGTTAGGATATCGCTATGAGACTGCTTACACAGGTGTATCTTCGATTGATTCAAGTCTATTTTTCGGTCAGAAATTCTTGGTTCGTATGGTACGGCATCCTCAATCTGAGGCCGCGCAGATTGTACGCCCAGCATCCCCGCCCCCTCAATTCAGTGCAGGAGCGTATTCTTCGCGATATGCGCACCGACGGTATTGCGTTCAGCTCACTCGATGAGCTTTTTCCAGGAGAAAATAGGCTCGCGCAATTGCGGGATTGGATTGCAACCCATAATCCTCTGCCGCAGACCTCAAAGAAAAAGTTTTTGCACGAATACTGGAGTACTGTTCCCGAGCTTGATTTGAACAATCCGTTTATGAATCTGGGGCTCTCTGATATGTATCTGCATACCGCAAACGCGTACTACGGCATGTGGTCGCGATATTCACTCGCGCATCTCGCAAAAATCGAACCTGACACGGAGTCCGACCCTGCATTCTCGCAAAACTGGCACCGCGATCCTGAGGAGAAGCGCTACATGAAAGTCTTCCTGTACCTGAATGATGTTGATCAAGACACGGGTCCGTTTACCTATGTACGCAAAAGTGCGTACGGTCTGAAGTTCGGCAAACTTTTTATGCAGCATCCACCGATGGGCAGCTACCCTAATAGCGAAGAGCTTGAGGCAGTCATACCTCCCGAGTACGTGAAATCGTGCACAGGAGAAGCCGGTACGGTGATCTTCTGTGATCCTGCAGGACTTCATTTCGGTGGCCGCGCAAAAACAAAACCGCGCACTATGTTCACCGCAGGCTACAGTTCCGCCGCATTTTCCGAGGGAGCACGGTTCACCATCACGCAAGCGTCAACAAAAGCAGCAATCGCGACTATGACTCCGGAGCAGAAATTTGCACTGTCCGGCAAACTCATCAAGACTGGGGTGAAGCCGAAACACTAGGTTTCGTTGCCACAAGTACGAGACTCACACCAAACGGAAGCCGGATCCTGCGCATGAGCCATGATTCCAACGCAATGCAGGCATAGAAAAGCGAGTCGATGAAGGGGGGCAGCGAAAATGAACTTTCTCCAGAATTACCGCTCAGACGTGCCGCGAGTGCAAGCGGGTACAGAATCGTATTCCAGTAACTCACAAACTCTACCCGAAATCCTGTCGACTCGACCACCTTTACCAATGTGCGACGCGAGTATCTACGAAAATGTTTATTTTGCTCGTCATGCATGCTCCACAGGAGCATGCCGGCAGGAACTGTTATGACGATCGTGCCGCCCACTGCTGTTGCAGCGTAGAGACTCTTCAATACCTCGAGGTCTCCCTCAATATGCTCAAGGACATCGAATATACCGATGAGGCCGTAGGAGTTTGCAAGCGCGGATACTTCAGTCTCGAAGACTTCGGCGTACCCTTCCGTTCGGACATACTGCGCAATCTCAGGAACAGGCTCGTATGCATACACACGATCTGCGTATCGTGACAGGAGCGAATGCATTGCGCCGTACCCGGCTCCGAAATCCAGGGCGTTTTGCATCTTCTTCAAAGATGTATATGCAAGCGCGTCTGTAATGATGCGACGTCGTCCCGCATACCACCAGGAGCGCTCTCCGCTTTTCATGCGATCCAGCGCCCGTTGATCCATAGCGGCAGTATACAGGAACCTTATTGTGCGAGTGTCGCGAGCGCATCCCGTAGGGATATAAGAGGTTTCCAATGAATACGGGCGCGCGCCTTGGTACTATCTGCAACATTTGAGAGTTGATCGTCGGATTTTGGCACATATGGAATGTTTGATACAAACGTTGAAAGCGGCATGTGTTTCATGTCACAGAACATCTGTACAATCTGTCGCGTCGTATACACGTCTCCCGATGCAATATTTAAAATCTGTCCTCTGCATGCAGTGATGTGTGTTGCGGCGAGAACACACGCACGGGACGCATCGCTCACATGTACAAAATCCCGCACAAGCGTATCTGAAATTTGTACCGTCGTGCCTGCATATACCGCGCTGGCAAGACGCTCAATAAATGAATGCCCTCCTTCTCCGTACACGTTTGAAAACCGCAATACCACAACGGGTACCGTTTCGTCTTGAAGAGCCAACTGTGTCGCTTCATTTTTCGTACAACCGTACACACTGGTTGGCAGTGGAACGGTTGTTTCAAAAAAAGGTGTGGCAGCATTTCCGTACTCCACATTGCTACCAACAATTACCACAGCGGACAGTTGTACTGATCTCGAAGCACCCATCACGTTGCGCAGGCCATCCACATTGACTCGATACATCGCTTCTTCGTCGCCGCTCGTGAGGGCTGCGCAGTGAAAGACCACGTCGGGTTGTGCGGTTTCAATAGCTCTGTGCACAGATATCTGCGAGATGATATCCATCTCAGCGTGCGAAGGCGCAATTACTTCGTATCCGAGCGCAATCAAATCAGACTTGAGTCGAGTACCTATAAATCCTGATCCGCCTGTAAGAAACGCTCGCATAGTGCGCAGGCGTGCGATTTAACGGGTTGCGCGTATAAGGAAGTGGTGCCCAGAGCGCTTCATCATCTTCTCGCTTGATGGTGTGATTTCACTGGCGTAGATCACAAGCTTGTAACCACTTTTTTTGAGCGTTGAGAGAAGCGTGGGGAGATCATTGCTTTTATTTTCCTCACTCTCGTGAAATTCCAAAATGATGGTTTTGATGTGTTTAAGTGAATCGTGCGTCGCAAGATCTTGTATCACGATTCCTTCTCCTCCCTCAATATCCATTTTCAAAAGATCGACGGGACCGGTGACGTACGTTGAGAGCATGATCGACTTTACCGATACTTCTTCAAACTTTGCAGTGTTCGCTTTTGTTTCAAAGACGTCGCGAACGGCGGTCGATCCGCCCGATTTATTCGGCTGCTCCCAGAAACTGATCGGCTCTTCTGAATTGGACGCAGCGGCTTCCACCACGTCGATATCAGTCAGCGCATTGAGTTCGATATTCTTCCGAAGTGCCGCTACAGCGATCGGCGATGGTTCGAATGCCGTAATGCGAGCCTGCGGATACAACCACTTAAAGAAAATGGTTGTTGTACCAATATTTGCGCCGCAATCAATAATTACCGGAGACGACGTTGTCGCTTTAAAGTAATAATCGCCGAATACGAATACTTCGCGCACAATCCCGACGAAGTTGATAAATGACGGTACATAAAAATTGAATCCCATGAACCGCACCTCGTGCACGTCGCGTCCGGAAAACATGTACCGGATCTTCATCCAGTAATAGTGAAACACGAGATCTGCTTTCTGTCCGCCGGTAAGATACTCGCGCGATAAGATAACAGAGAGCTCGTTGAGGAGGCGAGATATTTTGTACATGTGGAGCACATAATACTGTATGGGCGTCTATTTGCGAAAGCCGCGGGTGTATGTGTACCTGTTGCCGCGCCTTTGCAAATACTATATTCTTCGTGGGCTATGAAGGGCATTATTTTGGCCGGTGGAAGAGGTACGAGACTCGATCCTCTTACTCGAGTGACGAACAAACACCTCCTCCCGATCTACGACAAACCGGTCATTTATTACGCGGTTGAAAAGCTTGCTGCTGCAGGGGTCGATCGGATCATGATAGTCACTTCCCCGCATCATCTCGACGATTTCGTGCAGCTGCTCGGAAGCGGTCAGTACTTCAATTCGAGGAGAACGGGAAAACAAATCCAGATCGTGTATGGTATTCAGAATGAAGCGAACGGAATCGCATTCGGACTCTACATTGCGCGCGACTATGTAGGAAACGACAACTGTGTACTCTACCTCGGCGACAATATAATTGAGGACGACCTTGAGCCACATATTTCAAAATTCAAGAAGGGCGCAACCGTGTTTCTCAAGAAAGTGTCTGATCCTCGACGGTTCGGTATCGCAACCCGTGATGCGAAAGGCAAAGTAATTGCGATCGAAGAAAAACCTACAAAACCGAAATCTGATCTTGCTGTTGTTGGAGTCTATCTCTATGACAACTCAGTATTTAAAAAGATGATTGGTCAACCAGTATCGAAACGAGGAGAAAAAGAGATCACATGGGTCAATAACAAATTCCTCAAGGAGGGTACACTCCGCGCAGTTGAATTGACGAAAGAGTGGTTTGACATCGGCACCATCGACAGCCTCCACGAGGCCTCGACATTTATGAAATCGCGCCATGGCAAAAAGAAACACTAACGAAGTCATCCTCATTACGGGAGGCGCTGGCTTCATGGGCAGCTGCTTTACGAATATGATCGTCGCGAAGCGGCCGAAATCACGTATCGTGGTTGTCGACGCGCTCACAGCAGTTGCCGACAAAAAGAACATTCATGTGTGGGACGCACCAAATTTTGTGTTTCGAAAATGCGATATTCGAGACAAAAAAGCGCTCGAGCGCGTCTTTGTCGAATTTAAACCGACCCTCGTCGTTCATTTTGCCGCTGAAACCCATGTGGACGAAAGTATCAAAAACCCGCTGCTGTTTCTTGAAACAAACGTAATCGGCACCCACAATGTAGCAGCGCTATCACTCGCACAAAACGTCTCGCGAGTACTTCACATTTCAACCGATGAGATCTACGGTGCCCTGAGCGCAAAAGCGCGACCATTCATCGAAACTGACTCGATGAAACCGAACAGTCCGTACAGCGCCTCAAAAGCGTCGGCGGAACTCGTGTTGCGTGCGTTCCATGAAACATACGGACTACCCGTCGTGATTGCACGATCATCCAATACCTACGGACCGGGACAAGATCTCTCAAAATTCATACCGCTTTTCATTACACGACTCCTCTCCGGTAAACAACTCCCTTTGTATGGAAAAGGGCTCAACGTACGGGACTGGATATACGTCGAAGATTCGGCAGCTGCGTTTGAAACAGTCCTACGCAAAGGCAACGTCGGCGAGGTATACAACGTCGGCGCATCCAATGAATATCGCAATATCGATGTTGTTCGAAAATTGCTCGCACTTACCAAGTCTCCGTCATCCCGCATCGAATATGTACAAGATCGACTTGGCCATGACTTTCGGTATGCACTCTCCTCGGTAAAACTTCGACGTCTCGGGTGGAAGCCCCGTATACAATTTGACGAGGGACTTAAGAAGACGCTCGAATGGTACCGCGCCTATACGCGCCCGGTGAAACGATAACGAAGGAGATGATATACAAACTCAGCGAGCGTTCTGAGTTGCACGAATGACGAACGGTGTTCGTTTTTTAAGAACACCGTCGGAAGCTGCGTGACGGTGAAAGAGTGTCGAGTCGCCTGGATGGCGATCTCCGCATCGATGAACCAGTCATCAGAATGCAAATCGAGTTTCTCCAGCACTGCTCGTCTGAAAAGTTTTGGTTTTGAATTGATATCCACTATTTTTATACGAGGGAAAAGCAGACGCGAAAATGCGTTGAAAATGCGTGAGATTAAAATTCTCCGCGCGCCATCATGTCGCGTGACGCGGTACGTCTGTGCCATATCCGTCCCCTCCGCCTGCATCGCCTTGTACAATCTGAGAACGTCTTCCACCGGATTTTGAGCATCCCCGTCGATGAACGCAACAATGTTTCCCTGTGCGGTGCGCAATCCGCTACGTACGTCCCAGCCGAACATGCCCTTCTTGATTTCGGTCAGTGCAATGATGCGATTATCGTGTGCGGCAATGTCGCGTACGACGCCCGGCGTGGTATCGGAATCTGACCGCTCCTCATCGTAGTTGCCGACAAGGACGAGTTCGTACGAAATCGCTGCATCATCAAGTGATTGCTGCATACGTGAGACTACGGTTCGAGCGAGCTCTCCGGCCCGATAACAGAGGATCACGACTGACAGATTCGGAGTGGACCGCTGCTCTGTCATAGGACGCGTTTTGCGCGCGTAAAGTGTCGGTATACAGTAGCCATCGCCGCGAATGCAAACACGCTTACGAGCGGAATAAGTGCGAAGCGATGACGCGCCTCTACACCAATCGTCGTCGAGAGGAGCGTAGCCGAAAAATATGCACTCAGCAGTGCGCTCACCCATACTTCCGGGCGCCGACGCAAAATCCAGAAGCCGCCAAGCGCGAACGCGGTGAGAACAAACCAAAGGGCTTTACCGAAGAGCGCGATCAACACATACACGTCGAGGGTCTGGAGTACGGCGTGTACAAGTCCACTGATTCCTTCCTGCGCAAAAATGAGTGAGTACGACACGCTGCGATGTTCAGCCGAAATCATTCCGTAACTCGCGAGCAGACTGTGATAATTACCGGAAAACCAGAATCCATTCAGCCCGAGGAGATACGTTTTCAAGTAGTCGAACGGGTGAGCAAAGATGATTTTTTTAGACTCACGCAGGAGGTAATCTTCGTCCTCGAACGTATTCAAGTGCGGATTCGGTGCTTCCGCTTCGGCTTTTGCGTTCAGGTCGTGAATCACCAGGTTGAGATCGCGATGTTCAGCAGTCGCGAGCGTTGCTCCCGCGCCGTATTTATAGAGATTCGACGCTTTCGCTGAAACAAACTCTGTCGTATTGAAAAGATACAGATTCCTCAAGGACCACGGTGCCATTACGAGAAACGAAAAAAACGGCACCATCGCGAGCACGAACACTGCGCGCGGAGTGATTGTACGTCGAACCGCGAGCACCATAAGTCCACCCAAGAAGAATGCTATCGGCAAATATAAATCTGCGGGTCGCAAATAATTAGCCACTCCACAACTCAATCCCGCAGAAACCGCCCATTTGACCGCACCCTCTTCACACCACCGCACTGCACACCACGCAGCCACCAGCGTGAGTATCGAGAAAAACACGTCAGGCATCAAGACAACGCTATAAAATGCGAGCACCGGTTCAATTGCGAGAAACAGTGCGGCGCCAATACTCCAGGCCCGCGGAACGCTGAGTCGCCGCATGAGAAGGTATGCGCCGGGTGGTATGAGCGAGGACATAATTATCTGCACAAGAGAAGCGGCGATGAGCGGTACGCCGGTGACAACAAACACATAAAGAAATGCCGGGTATCCCGGGGCACGGTATGTCTCAGTCACACCCTCATATACGTAGCCAATGCCGTCGCGCATGTGCTCCGCGAGCCGAAGATAGTGAACGCTGTCTCCGAGCAGCAGAGAATCATATCCGTTGAAATGCACCAGCGCGGCAAGTATGCAGAGCCGAAATGCGATTGCAAGTGCGATAATTCCTGCCAATAGTGGCATTTCCTCGCGCATGAGGAGCAGGGCCGATTTCATACATTACTGATTATACACGCGACTGGTATGTAACCATTCGCTACCGCGCCGTCGTACTGTATAGTTACGCGGATGAACGAGTCGCGCAGCATGAATCCCTTCTGGAGCGAATGGCGTAATGCGAATTATGATTTTTACGCGCATGAATTACTATCACTCCCGGTGGATCTTGAGCTCGTCGATTTAGGCGCCGGCCCCCTGCAGTTCCGGGATATTTTCAAACTGTTCAAATACACGGGTGTCGATTTTGTGGCATTTCCCGACGTTTCAATCGTGACCGATCTTACCAAAGGCATTCCGCTTGATGACGGAAGCGCGGATATCATCACACTTTCTAATACACTTGAACATATTCCCGATCCCTTGCCTCTCTTGAAGGAAAGTCGACGTATCGTACGAAACGGCGGGTACATTTTCGGCACCGTTCCGTTTCTTGTTCAGGAACACCAGGAACCCTACGACTTCAATCGCTATACGCACTTCCAGTTGGAGCGACTCCTTACGGAAGCAGGATTTACACATGTACGAGTGGTTCCGCTCGGTCGTTTGACCGATACGTATAACACGGCGGAACTGAAATTCTTTGGTCATGCGGCGAAAGCAGGAGCTCTCTCCGGAGTACTCCTCAATATCATCCGCGTATGGAGGCGTGCGGAAATGCGCGTCATTCGCTTTCTCATTACTTCACCGTCGATCCCGAAATACACGGAGGGGTACGGTTTTGCGGCACGCGCAGAAAACTAATCTAATTTCTCGGGTAAATTCGAGCAATACTTGATTGCAATGTGTTCAATACTGTTCGCATCGCCTCGCTCTCGTACTCATCTGAACGAAATAACTCACGGAATTGAAGAGTAAATTCCGGCAGAATGCGACGGAGTCGGAAGTAGCGTTCGATACCGTTGATGAATGTCGTAAGGACGATTTCCACGCCGATACCGACAATACCAAATGCCATAATCATCAACGGAAGCAGGACGAGCATTAAGAAGGTCTTAAATACATTGGAAAACAGAAATGATCTCTGGTCTTTAAACGCAGCAAAGACCGGAGTAAAAAGTGCGATTGCACTATTGGAAATAGTTCCAAGCAGAATCACATAGAGTAGCGGGACCGCAGCAATATATTTCGGAAAGAAAAGTGAAACAAACAGATAGCCGAAGATATAACTCCCTATCACAAATGCGATCGCAACTACAAGTTGAATTTTGAGAGCGGCACGCAAAATTCGCGCCATTTGATCACGTCTTTCAATGTACCGCGGGATGATCGGCGCGAGTACGGTCGTCAGCGGAAAAAGAGACACAATGTGTGAGAACAAACCGTATGCAAATGAGAACAGCGCGACAGCCTCGGTCCCAAGGAAGAATTTGATGATCCAGATTCGGGCATTTTGAGTAAATGTGCCAATGTAAGATGTACCAACGCTCCAGGTACGGTGACCTCGTACGATATCCCAAAATCGAAACCAATCATTGGACGGATACGCCGCAAAGAGCCGGTAGGCAGAGTATGTGCGCGGAGCGAAAATAATAACCCCAGCGAGTTGAGAAAACACTATGGCATACATGAGTCCATGAATACCCATTGATAACCAAACCACACATATAAGCAAAATAATGAGCTTACACACTTCTTCTATAACACCATAAAACGACTGATCGAAAAATCGCAACATGACCGCGGCAAGCGTTTGACCACTAGTACGAAATGGTGAAATTAAGAATAAAAATGACGCAATTTGTAGAAATTGTGCGGCATACGGATTACCCGCAAGTGCGGCAACAGGATTTGAAAGAAAGAATAGGAATGCCCACGAACAGACACCCAGAACTATATTGAGTAATAATTGATGGAAAAAAAGCTCATTGAGATGTGTATAATTCTCTCGCCCTCTCTCTACTGACATATCAGCAATAAGCGTGCTCGTAAGACCGGGAAGAAGCACGATACCGATCATGGAGATGACTGACAATACGAGCTCGGAAAACCCATATTCGTATACAGATACAAACGTGAGAATGATTAACACATTGGTGAACATGAGAGCCTTGCCGACAATCGCGGAGGCACTATTCCACGCCACTCCTCGCCCCACTGTCGATACAACATTCATATGAATCGGCTCAGTATACGCTGCGCTCGTTTGCTCCAAGAATATTCCACAACGACGTCCCGGGCACGAGACGCTCGCGTTGAATCAGATAGCGCCGCGTATATCTCGGATGCAAAGGACTCGGGATTATCAGATATGGCAAAATACCCCGCATCGGTCGGTAAGATCTCTCGAATCGAGGGTAGATCAGACGCCACAATAGGACGAGCACTCGCCATGTATTCAAACAGCTTCATCGGCGAAGTGTAATGTACCGATATTTCTTCTTTGCCGGAATTCGGCAATACGAGCACATCTGCAGCAGACTGCCAGATTGGTATATTTTCGTGTGGTACGTGTCCGATAATTTTTATATTTAGAATATCGCTATATGTCGTCCGAAAGCGTGCGACGTCGGAATCGGTTCCACCCACAAAAACAACCGTGACGTCTGGGACATCTTTCGCGGCCTGGGCAAGCGTGTCTGCGCCCTTCCATTCGTATAGGTGCCCGGTATAAACCGCAAACCGTGCATTCCCGTCGAGCCCGAGCTTCTCACGAGCTTCGTGGCGGGTCATCTGCCCGAATGCAGAAATATCCACGGCGTTTCGCTCTACAAAGATCTTCTTCGTATCTACGGCAAATTTCCGTTGAATTTCTTTTGCCTTCCACTCGTTTGTGGCAAGAATCCACCGCACCCGCCTGAAAAGGATACCGTACATCGTGCGTGCACGATCCGGGAAATCATGCATCTCATACATCAGATTTTTCCGGATAAGTGATGCAACGAGAAGCGGCACCACATCATTTGAAATAATGACGTCTGACTTGTTCGATTTCAAAAGCAACCAAAAAAAGAGCACTTTTGAATACACGGCGACGGTAATGTAATTTGCGATGTTCCACAGGATCGGGATATGCGACAAATCAAGCGTCGGCAAGAATACGAGTGAATACGGGACCTGTTCCATGCGATGTCGTCCAAGCCGCCGAGGCGCAAGGACTATTACATCTGCACCGGCGTCCACGAGCGATCGCGCATTCAAATCAACAAACAGGGCCGCCGCTTTTTCACTCGGAAAGCGCCCAGCAAAAAGTATTATGATTCGTTTTTTTACTGCAGTGTCCATACACAGATATTCGCGCAGTATGCGGGATTAGGCAGACAAGGCAACCACTCACGTTCGCGTTAATTTTTTGGCCTCGCGTGTACAAAGAATGAAAGCGCAAACATTGTTGGCCACGCCTGTGCGAGTTGATCAAATAGGCTGGCAAATGATTTCCCGCGGCGGTAACCTAATGAACGAAATTCCACAATATCGAATCCGGCATCCTGGATAAGGTCCTTAAACACAGCCACATTCATCCAGTACACGTGCCCTTTGCCGTGTTTCTTCTGCCACGGCACCATTCCTCGTATCACACGTATTCGATCTCCGATTGCATTGAAATTGGGCGTGCTTGCGTAGAGGTGACCGTCGTCTTTGAGCACGGCACGGATCCCGGTAAGTACTGCAGCGGGATCAAACACGTGCTCCAGCACCTCGAGCACCGCAACGTGATCAAACGTCTTACCTCTGAGTTCAGGAATATTCCTGAAATCGGTCGTGTCAGCCAAAGCTGCTTTAAATCCTTTGGCACGAACTTTTTCTATTCCGCTTTCTGATACATCGACTCCGATGGTATCCGTAACGCCTTTCTTTGACAGTTCAGACTGAAGCAAGCCATCGCCGCATCCGATATCGAGCACACTGCCGCTTTGTATTCGCTGCAATGTGTGTTGATGCCAAAATTCAATATATTGATCCTGGTTTTTCCACCGATCGTTTTCATGCTGTTGTTTATCTCCCATAGAGCGTCTGCGTACGCACCATAGTATGATGTTTTACGCGATGGTCCAAACAGCAAAATACTTGTATCTAACCCTTCAGGTCACGTAATTTCAGGTGATAGCGATAGGATGATCTGAAGCTTATCCCCCGCTTTTCCCCACAAAACTATTTTATATGCGGTGTTCTGCATATATTTTGACAGGCTACACTTCATACTATTAGAAGTTTAGTTATCTCAATATGACCATTCACAAGGGCGGACGGCTCGTTCTCCTCGCTTCGTTCGCTGCATCAATTTTCGTCGGCTCAATTGCTGTCGCGGACATTATTTCAGGAGCCGCAACAACGGGATCCTCTAACGACGTAACTTTCACACAGCTTACGCTCGCAAAACCTACCGGAGTTTCAACCGGTACGCTTATGTTAGCCAGTATCGCAATAAACGGCGGTTCATCTGCAACGACAACGGCACCAGCCGGTTGGACACAGGTAATTCGAACCGACAACGATACGAACGTAAGCCTGATCACATATAAGAAAATTGCTACGGGACAGGAACCGAGTAGCTACTTATGGCAGGTGGATAATCAAACGACCATGCAAGGCGGGATCACACCATACAATAACGTAGATACTAATAATCCGATCGACGCCGCAACCAGCAGTATAGGAAACGGAACAGTCGCGACCTCTCCATCTGTAACCAGCGTGGTCGCAAGTAGTACAATCGTTTCCGTGTTCGCGGTGACTGCAGGCAAAGCGGGAACTGCAGGGAATTATTTCTTTCCCCCCACCGGGATGACGAGGAAATACGATACGAGCAATGCGCCGTTTGGACCTTCCATTGCGTCATTTAATGCCACACAGGCGGTTGCAGGACCAAGCGGCACCGTATCGAGTGCAATCAATAGTAATAAGAGCTTGAACTGGGTATCGCAACAAATTGTAATTCGCGCGATCACACCGGTTGCTGAAAACTTCGAGAGTTATTCGAATGGACAGAATTTGAACGGCGCAAACGGCGGTACGGGATGGCTCGGGCCGTGGTCAAATGTGGACGGAGCAGTGTTCGGTAATAACTTCAGCACAAGCGAAACAGCTGGATTTCTTGCGACTTCAAATGCAATTTCCGGGCTCGAGAGCGTAACTGCAAGCAATACGGTAACGACAATACAAAAAAATCTAGCCATTAAACGATTGATTGATTCGCATACTGACGGTGACATCATCAGTTTTAAAATGAAAGAAGCGAGCAACTCAGATAACAAAGGTATTTTTGTCATATTCCAAGGAAGTGACGGAGTCTACCCGTTTACATGGAACGTCAGTTTAGACCCTGGCTCGAATGAAGTCCGGTTTGCGTCCGGAACGGGCGTGCAGAACCTTACCCCGTTTACACCAAACACGGTATATTCAGTGGATGTTCAATTCGACTACACGAATAGTCGAGCACGAGCACGAGTCGGTGGCGGCGCATGGAGCTCATGGCAAGTGGCTTCATATGTGGAAACTGGAATTACAGCCTTGTGGTTAGGAATAAATGATAACGGCTTTGGCGGTATCGTAACAGGATGGTGGGATGACATCGTGATTTCGCACCAAACTCTCTAACGAGAGGAGTTTGAAAAGATATGGAGCACCGCTGGCAGTAGTTGCCAGTGGTGCTTTTATCATCTACAGGCATCTTAAGCACTGTTTAATGATAGGTGCTACATGAACCGGCTTACCGCAGCTACTCATATTTAAATCACCGTATTGTGGTGGCTGCTCCCTAAGCGCTATGCCAAGAACTTTCTCGTAAACACTTCTTTCTTTGCGTTGAAGAAAACATCTTAAGAATAATGATACCGGTTATTCTTTAAGGGCAAGCTGCCAAAAAATACCTAGTCAGTATGAGAGAGTATCGCCGTTGCTATAGCGACTTGATGAAACGTGCAGGAACACCAGCAACAACCGTTCGAGCCTCTACATCTTTTGTAACGACTGCACCAGCAGCAACCACGGCGTCTTCTCCTATGGTGACGCCTGGATTGATGACCGCACCTGAACAGATCCATACGCCATCTTTAATTACAACCGGCGCTTTTTTGTGGCCACGATGGCCTCTGGGAGCCGTGTAATCGAGACCTCCGGTATTAATGATTACTCCCGGGGAGATACTCACGTCATCACCGATTGTAATGTGATCGCGGGCATTCAAAATGACGAGATCGTTTATTGAAACACGTGCGCCGACATGCACGTGTGCAGTGGGAAATGCAGTAATACGCCCGTAAATTTTCAAACCTGCTCCGCACGAACCGAACGCACGACTCCAATATATTGTTCGCATGATGGTTGAAATACGGATCCACAATCGAAAAAACATAGTGAAAGGATAGTACATTGTGAAATACTATATGCGAGACCGCGAGCGTATAAAGAATGAGAGCGCAAACAGAGCAGGCCATTTTTGTGCGAGCGAATCAAAAAATGCCGCGAAAGATTTCCCACGGCGATAGTCAAGGGATTTAAATTCTTCGCTTTCAAAGTCGGCGTCGAGAACGAGTTTACTGAACACAGCTACATTCATCCAATACACGTACCCTTTGCTGTGTCGCTTCTGCCACGGCACCATTCCCCACACAACACGCAGCCGATTGCCGACCGCATTAAAATTCGGCGTATTCGCGTAGAGGTGACCAACCGCCTTTAGTGCGCCGAGCGTCTCCTGATGCCGGAATTCCAAATACTGCGTCTGATGTCCCCATCTACTGTTTTCGTGTCTCTGTTTAACATCCATAGACCTTTTCTATACCGAGCATAGTATGATGCTTTACGCTATGGGACAAACGGAGAAGATCAGGGCTTCGATAGGCATCCTTACGCTCAATAGCGCACATGACCTGCCCCGCGCATTGGAGAGTGTCGCCGCATTTTCGGACAAATTTATCTGTGACGGTAACTCAACCGACGGCACTCAAGATATAGCCCGAGCTCATGGTGCACGAATAACAAAGCAAGTAGAAACCGACGAACCGCACCAAAAGATTACCGACTTCGGAGTCGCACGCACAACCTGTGTGAATGCCTCTCTCGAGGATTGGCATTTCAGGCTCGACTCCGATGAATTTCTATCGCCCGAGGCGATCGAGGAAATTCGCGCGATTGTGGCGGATCCGAATCCTCCATACCGCATCTACAAAATTCCCCGCAAGTACATCTGGCAGGGAAAAATAATCGACGACACCATCACGTACCCAAACCGGCAAATCCGGCTCTTTCGACGCGACGCGATTGGAGGCTACACAAAAATGACGCACGAGCGTGTTGTCATTCATCCGGGAGAACCCGTCGGTATCATGAAAAACGTGATGTATGTGCCAATGTTCGACACCTACCAGGATTTTGACGGAAAGCGCTTGCAGCGCGCACTTGATTGGGATCGCCGCCATTACCATGCATCAATCACACCCCGTAAATGGATCTACGCCGTCTTTCACACAAGTGCGCAGCTCGTACTTTTTACGATTCGATTCTTACGTGTTCGTCTGATTTCACGTGGCAATAAACTCCCCGTCTCGTACGAGCTCTGGCGTTTCAAGTATCTCATTGTTACGACATGGCTTGCCACGCGCGTGATGTTCTTGAAACTCTTTAGCATAACAAAAACCGTATGAAAAAGATCCTCCTGACCGTACAGATGCATGTCCACTGGTTCATACGCACGTGGAACTTGCTCAGCAATTGGCCGCAGATGTTTTTACAAAAATTCCGTATCTCTGCGTT
The DNA here is from genome assembly GCA_043780835.1 of Minisyncoccota bacterium. Classification (GTDB taxonomy): domain Bacteria; phylum Patescibacteriota; class Minisyncoccia; order Phycocordibacterales; family UBA2100; genus UBA10103. The sequence continues at coordinate 62,031 of JAYWCB010000013.1, read as the reverse complement.
TTCCGGCGACACGTACCTGAAACTCCGGCAGGGTCCCGTCTATGTTGCGGACAAGCGCGGATGGGGCATCGACGACCTCACGGCTGTCTGGAGTGACAAAGTATACGGAGACCTCGGTGAGATCGCGAACATAGCAGATCCAGTTGTGATCGACGTTGGGGCACACATCGGTACATACGCAGTCTACGCTGCCCTCAAAGCCCCGAGGGCCCGTATATTTGCCCTTGAGCCGAATCCTGCAGTATTTACCTATCTGCAAAAAAGCGTCGCCGCAAACGCGTTGGAAAGCCGTATCGTATGCATTGAAAAAGCGGTCGCCAACTCGAGCAGCGAACGACTCCTCTTCCTCGACGAAGGTGGTGGCGTATCAAGCTCATTGTTTAAACGCGCGGGACGTGATCTGAACGAAGGTATTTCGGTGCCGTGCATGACCATGAAAGAACTATTCGATGCGTATGGTATTGAGCGATGCAGTATTTTGAAAATGAATTGCGAAGGTGCGGAATACGAGATACTCGGCGGACTCACTGATGAGATGTTCTCAAAGATCGATTCGGTACTTTTGCAGTGGCACCGTGTCGAAAGTCATCAACCCGAGGAACTCGACGTGCTCCTCGCACAAAAAGGATTCAAAGTCTCGCGCGCACCAGTGCCGTACAAATTTATTTACGCTCGACGCTAGGTAGATAGCAACGGCATGAGTTTTGTAACGAGCTTTGTAAGTGAATGCTCATCGCTGATGTAGCGACGCGAAATATTGACGATCCGATCGCGCTCCACTGATGGGAGTGCAAGTGCTGCGGTAATTGCATACGCAGCACTCTCGGGTGTTTCATCGTGTACAAAAAGAGACGCTGGCAGCACCGGCTGTACCTCAGCGTTCATCGCTACGACAATCGCACCCGCTGACATTGCCTCACCGATTGTCTTGTCGAAACTTCCCGAGGGTGTGAGGTTTACGTACACTTCGTGTTCCGCGAAGAGCTTTGCGGCATCGTCGTTGGTCACGCCGTCGTGTACACTCAGGACTCCTTCGGTCGCGAGGACAGTTGCTTGATTTCGCACATCGTGCGCATATTTTGATCTCGGATCCGTCGGTGAACCGTATATTGCCGCCTTGAATACTTCTCCTGACTCGTACATTTTTGTGAGCGCAGAGACGAACAAGTGCACATTCTTTACGGGATCAAGACGCCCGAGGAACAGAACTGATCGCGCAAGCACAGCACCGCGCGGCGCGAACAGTGTCGTGTCTACACCGATCGGCATTTGAACCGCGTTACGTTCACGCGCAACATACGCGGCGCCAGAGGTGAAGCAGACGGTATTTGAAAGTACACAAGCAATGTTCGTCCACACCGTACCGATCTTATGATTGCGCCACAGCACGATTTTTTTACCGAGGAGCCTCCACAACAAACCTCCCAGCAGCACGTATTCTTGATTCATGTGCACATACACCGCGTCATACTCGCCTCGTAAGCGCCATATATACGAATAAAACCGTAAGACGTATTTGAGACGAGAGCGACCCGTCTCCTTTCCCAATGAATGCACGGTCACATGTGCAGGCAGCGAGTGCGTACCCTCTTTGAGACAGATCACGTGCGCGCGCTCCGTGTGCGCTGCCATTTCCTCGATCCATCGGTGAAAAAAACCGAGTACCGGATCCTTTGTGTCGACCGCCTGTGTGACGATCAAAAGGCGCATCCCGTTAGAGGCAGGAAGCGTCGCTTCCCGAACCCGCTCGCTCTGCGTAGGTTCGTTCATGTAAAACACTATACCGTGAACAAAAACATGCGGTAGCTTCCGCGGCCTCTAACGGGACGCATACTATTTCTTTGAACCTTTCTTTAAAATCTTTTTGTGTACCTGTGTGCCGTATACACCTTCAAGCAAGTGCAGATCTTTTTTGCTCTGCAAAAGTAAATGAATGTTTTTGCGCTTCATCGCATCGATGGCCTTTGTTCCGTCCGTGTCACCAACAACCTGCGCGTACACACGCGAGAGTGTCTCGATATCTTTGATATGACAATCACCGCCGATGCCGCGTCCCCCCGTGTGTCGCGGCTCAATATGCCAGTGCGATACATTTTCCACCTGAAACGCGATCATCGGATCTCGCTGGATGGCACGTTTTATATCATCCCAATCAACGCCAAATCCGACAGCTATCTCATAAAGTAGATTCATAAAAATTGAGCGTGCAAACAATGACGTGTTGTGCACGTATTTGTAGAGTTCGGCGGTCTCCGCAGAAACAATCATGGACGGCGCTTTTGGCATCACTGCGAGGACCTTCTTTGCCGCCGCCGTGTAGGCAGGTGTCGCCCGCGCTATGCCAATAATATTTTGTGCCGGATGCGCGGCATCATCTGCCGCAGTAATTCTGCTCAAGAATTCAGGTGCATGCATGAGAATCTTCTTGGGATACTGCTTTTGCATCGAGCGCAACGTTCCCGGCATCAGTGTTGAGCGAATGACGGCAATCTTTCCATTCCCCACGTGTGCGAGAGCCTCGCGCACAATGTGGTCCTGAAAACCTTTCGGTGTCGTCGGCGTAGGCACCGCGATAAAAACAATATCGCAGGTTGAAATTGCGTCCCTATTCTTTACATGCGGTTCTTCCAATGAGTAGCGAATCACCGAATAGCCTCTCTTTTCAAAATCGTCTGCATAGTTTTTTCCGAGCCAGCCCTGACCAACAAACCCGACGAGAGGCCCCTTTTTTGACGTCTTTTTTAGGGGTAGCTTCTTCATAGTGGCCAATTATGGCGTATTCATTGGGCTATCGCAACATTGCCAAAAGCACCAGCTTGTGAGAGGTGCCTTTGTGTAAAAAAACCGCGGGTTACACCGCGGTTTTTTCTTTTTTAACAGATGCGATGTCGTCGCAATATTTCTCCACGTAATCTTGAAGTGACGGGTACGGGTAGTTTACGAGTTCTGCCGTTCGCGGTCCGTTTTCGTACCACGCCTTCAGTGCAGCGCCGAATTGCTCGGGTGCGGCGATCATCGCGCCGCTTTCTTTTGCAATTCCCACATCCGTTGAAAGGACCGGTTTATGTGCCGCGAGTGCCTCAATTATCACTTGTCCGTAGCCCTCATACACGGACGGCACGAGCACGATATCGGCAAGCGCGTAATACGGCGATGGGTCTTTGTACCCCTCAAAAAACACGCGTGCATCAAGCCCGAGTTTGGTGACACGCCGCTCGAGCATCGTATACTCGCTCCCCTCGCCGAGGATTATGAGGCACGCGTCTTTCGGTGCACCTTCAAAAAACGCATCAATTGCCAACAGCACATTTTTCTCAGGCTCAAATCGCGCAACCACCAGAACCTTGTGCGGAAATGTGAGGAATCGTTGCGACATCGACACGGGAACCGTTGCGGAACGGAACCGTTCGAGATCTACGTAAATCGGTAGTATTGAAAGCGGGATTTTTGTCCCGTACTTTGCGATGATGCGATCCGCGACTTCTTTTGAAACAACGCGTACATGTGCCGCACGATGCAAAATAAATCCTGCGATCACGACCCGTATCAAATTGATGATTGAATGCGCGGCGTATTCCGGTGAAAGAAAGTCAGTATGTACCTGCACATGCAGCGGCACCTTGTGGTGTCGCGAGATACGCCAGGAAATAAATCCGATCTCAAACGGGTCCTGCGACGAAACAATGTCGATTCCTGCAATTGTCTTGCCGATCTTGAGGGCGTCAAAGTAGCGAAGTATTTTTGACGGTGAATTCGTCGGGTACACCGTCACGTTTTCGTCGTGCGCATTACCCTGACCGGTAATTCCACTCATGAGCACAATGTGCATTGCCTTGAAATACCTACCATATGAAAAAATTCGTTTTCGTACCGGCGACTCAGGGGAAAGCACGGCGAGCTCAGTACCTACAGTGAGTACCGAATATGGCCTATAATGCAGCGGATGAATCCCGTTAGAAATCGCGGACGCGCTGGTACTATCTTCCATATGGTCGTCTTTATTGGGCATAGCGGTTTAGGGTGTGCGACATTGTCGTCCGCGTCCTATTTCTAACGGGATGAAGCGCCTCTTCTTTCGACTGTTGTATCTGTGCGGTGTCCCCGCTTTGTTCCGTACTAGGCATAAACATTCGCTTACGATCGTACTGTATCACGGTGTAGCACCCCGTATTGACTCGGGCATTTACAATTACCGGGGCAAATTCATTACGCCGGAAAGCTTCGCCCAACAGATCGAATACATGAAAAATCGGTACACAATACTGCCCATGGAAGAGGCGGCGCAGCGCATGATCGCGGGAACGCTTCCGGAAAATGCGCTCGTGATTACATTTGATGACGGCTACAAAAATTTCTACACACATGCGTTTCCCATCCTGCGCGCACGCGGCATTCCTGCTATCGTATATCTCGCAACAGACTTCGTGTGTCGATCAGTTCCCTTGTGGGTCGATCGGCTCGAATATGCAATCGGAAAAGACGAGGGCACGTATGCCGAGAAAATTGCGCTTGATGCCGAGACCCGGGATCGGTTCAAGAAACTTTCACCATTGATGCTCGAACACGACCTGCGCAACGTCGAACAAATCGGTTGGACGAAATTCGAAGATTTTGACGACGATCGAGCGGTGTACGCTCCGCTCTCAGAGAGTGAGATCCTAGAGATGCAGACGCATGGCATATCGTTCGGGGCGCATACCAAAACGCATCCGATTTTGGCCACACAATCTACCACTGAACAACGAGATGAAATCCTGGGCTCAAAGCACGATCTGGAAGCGCTCGGAGTGACTGTTTCGTCGGTATTCGCGTATCCCAACGGTCAATCAGGCGATTGGAATGCTGATACCGAAGTGCTGTTGAAAGAGGCAGGTTTTGCATACGCTCTCACTACCATCGAGGGCGTAAACGATGCGACGACTTCGCCGTATCGGCTTCATCGATTCGCGCTCGATGCGACGGAGGACTTTGCGACATTTGCCAATATACTGAGCGGTGTGCGATTATTCCTGAAATCACGACTATGACTACAGATCGAAGAACAGAGGTGACATATTTCAATGACTTAAGTAAGACCTACCTCGGCTGGTACACGGACGAAACACCCGAAGGCTACTCATTTCGAGTGCGGCGCGAAAAGGTGCTCGATATGCTCCCGGACGGCGCGGGGCTGCACATTCTCGATCTCGCGTGCGGGCCGGGCATTATGATCAAAGGTTTGCGCGCAAAGCACTACGAGGTGACCGCGATTGATGCCGCACCGGATATGGTGGAGCTCGCAAAACAAGAAGCGGCCGGTGACCCGCATGTTACATGTGCAGTGGGCGATGCGTATGTGCTTGCTGTTCCAGATAAAGCGTTCGACATCGTGACCGCAATGGGGCTTATTGAATACCTCGACGACGAACCGCGATACCTCAAAGAAACGAACCGTATTTTAAAAGACGACGGTATATCAATCATCACCTACCCGAATGTGCGTAGTCCGTGGCGGCTCTGGAATCGCTTCCTCCGTTTTTTAGTATCTATCGTACAACCGGGTAAAAAGAAGATTTTGCTGCACCGCGAATACACGCACGAACATGTAATCGCACTCCAACGTGAGCACGGATTAGAGACGACGGAAGTCCTCTACTACAATTTTAAACTCGTTCCCTTTCCGCTTGATAGACTTCTCCCAAAATTCACCGTGTGGTTGTCGAAAGTGTGCGAGCATCTCGATCGCACCCCACTTCGATTTCTTGGGACCGCTTTTATCGTAAAGGCGAAGAAGGTCAGTTCGTAAGCGCGATAAACTCGCGCGCGATGTCATCAAACGTGCGTACGGTGTCGAACTCCGCAAGCCGTTTTTTGTAGATGTCATACGTCTTTTCTTCGGCAAGTGCCATGATGCCCCGGGTCATATCCTCTTCGCTTAACGGATCCACGATCACACCATACTCCTTGAACCGCTCGGCGTAGCCACTGTATTTCGTCAGCAAAAAAGGTTTTCCACATCGTATCGCGTCGATTATGTAATTCGGCGTCACGTCGGAGATTGACGGGAGCACAACCGCGTAGCATTCCTGCATGCGGCGCATCAGATCGTCCTTTGGCACCATGCCCTCTTCGAGCTCAATGTCGGGGTGCACATTTTTTGCGCGATTAAACGCTCGGCGGAACGCATCGTTATTCTTGAGTGCGATCTGCCGCGTGTAAAACGCAAAATTCTTTCGAAGCGGCTTCTTAGATTCGAGCTTCTGCGGTATCGGATTTTCGATAACACTTGTTTGCGTGTCATCAAATGAATAGACATCTTTCCACAAGTCGCGGATCCATGCGCACGAAAACGCGAGTGTCGCACGCGGAATGACCCAGCGCTGCACTCGGAAGATAAAACGTTCTTTCGAGTCCCATCGTCCCCGCTCATGATAAATCTCCGTAAGTGGTATTAAATCGCCCGTGCGCTCGGTATACATTTCCCATATAAAATCCCCGCCGATGCGAATCGTGACCGGCACTCGCATCAACATCCCCGCAACGACCGCAGGCAATCCGACAGAATATGTATCGAACGCGATGATAGATGTTGCACCAAATGCATGCCGCATAAGCTTAAAACAGTACAGCGCGTGACGAAGCCCGCTCGGCCACGACTTTAAAGTTCCATACAACACAACGCGCACGTCGTGTCCTTGTGCACTGAGCGCTTCGGAGAGGCTCTTGGAGTAAAACGCAGGACCGCCCACTTCGGGCGGGAATATTCCGGTCGCTATTACCACCTTCATCCCGTTAGAGATAGGAAGCGCTTCATACGAGTTTTGAGGAAACGCTTGCCCATTCCCGATTTAAGAAATAATTCTCTCGACCTTGCATCTGTTTCATTCCGACACATTTCATAATATATGAGCTCAAATGGGCCACGGTTTTTTGTTGACACGCTCTGACCATCGCTATGCTCTTTGAAGCGCTTCCGAAGATCGTGCGTGAACCCTGTATACCATTTCTGGTCCTTTTTACTACGCAAAACATAGGTGTACCAATTGTCAGAATCTCTAACGGGATTCATGAGGTCACCATAGCGCAAAGCATGATGGCGCGCTACGAGATGTAGCACGCCATCAAAAAAGGTTCAGGTCAGCACTGAGGGCTATGCAGTTTCCGGTTTCCGAGGAGTTATTGCAAACACAATTCGAAACCAGATATTGAACGGCAAGAGCACAGTGGTATCCAGAGCGCCGGCCCAGAATTGGGCAACTTCGCGTGCGAGCGGTGGATATAAAAGACGCGCATCCGCTTCGGGCCTTGAGGTGCAGATGGTTGTCATTCTGTCACTCCTTTCCGTTGAGGCACAATTGAACGCTATGCCTATCGTTAAACTATCACCGATTTTCCATCGCGCCAGTTCCGCTTATGCGCGCAGATTCCATTGCGGTACATTGGTCTCGATGACCACATGTGCACCGAAAGACGATCGTCTCACTGCGGAAATTGCGCGCTGTGCGGCAGACGGCGGCAAAACCGCAAGCAATGGTTCAACAATGCACCTCGTCACGAACGTGAGATAAAACGCCATAGACGCATGCACGAGACCCATATGTGCTCGAGCAGCACGTTCATTCGCATCGATGTAGGCCGTAAGAACTGAGTCCATCAGAGCCTCCCGTGGTTGACGCTGTATTCACATAAGCGCGTATATACGAAGCACGCAAGCGGTTTCGGTGCGCAGGATTATTTTAAGAGAGCCTCGAACATGAAATCTTTTTGCATTTTCGCAATACTATTCCAGTCGTACTTTTCTGCGACCAGTATTTTTGCGTTTGAGACAACCTCTGATACCAATGCCGGAGTATCGATGTATCGCGTCACCGCTGCGGCAATCGATACCGGATCACGGACCGAACAAAAAAGCCCCGTCGGTGGTTTGTCGCTATTTTTATCCGGATCAAAAAGAAAATCAGGAATGCCCCCGACTGCAGTTGCAACCACCGGAATCCCGGCCGCAAAGGCTTCAACAAATGCATTCCCGAAACCTTCGATGATCGACGGTCTCACAAAAATATCCGACGCTTTGTAATACGCCGGGAGTTCTCGGTGATCGACATGCCCCACGAACTGCACACGATCTGCAACCTGCGCCTCGCGAGCGATTGTTTCAAGTTTTTCTTTGTCGTCACCGGTACCCGCCACGACAAACCGCACGTTATCAGGCAAATGTGAGAGTGCGCGGATGGTGTCCTCGACACCACGGGAGAGCACGAGACGTGACGCGGTGAACAAAATCACATCCCCCATTTTTTTATTCAGTTTGTTTTTCAAATCGAGAATCCGCTCGTCTGAAATCGGTGCGGAAAATTTTGCGACATCGACTCCGTTGGGAATAATATGCACCGGCGCGGATACGCCGAGTTTCTGTACTTCATTCGCGAGGAAGTTCGAAATCACCTTGATAGCATCCGCACATCGGTACACGCGGGTATAGAGCGGCCAGATAAGGCGCAGGATCGGCTGACGATCTTTCATGTCTGCAAATGCGCGGCCATCCTGTAGCTCAAGCACGTGCGGCACATTTGGATGAAACAGTTTGAAAATCATGCCCGCAAACCCTGCGTGATTCGCCATCATTGACCACGTCAGGTCAAAGCGTTGCGTGCGGTGCAGCGCGAGTGCAGTGAGCGCGGCATTGATCGGATACAGCCATTTAGCGAGACGCAGCATAAACGGCATGTTCCTGTCGGATACCGTCGGATTCGAAACCGAGGGCCCGATGCGATAGAGCGTAATATTTCCTTTTTCTTCCGCATACGGTAGCGCACTGTCAAAGCGAAGCGTGATCATGTGGAATTCGTATTCCGGCAAGCGGTCCGTGATTTCTTTCAGAGCAACTTCTGCGCCACCCACATACGGATGGTACGTGAGCGAGAAAATAAGAATTTTCTTCATCCCGTTAGAAATCGCGCCCGCGCTAGGCGCGCCCACAGGGCCTACGGGCGGGCTATTTCTAACGGGATTCATTCAGCGCATGGTAGCGGACCGTAGGCAAAAAGAAAGCAGCGCGGGATTGCTCCCGCGCTGCTGATTTCTAAATAGAACTATTCACTTTCCCCCACTCCCGTACTCAATGCGAGCCATTCCTTGCGGGTGAACAGTGAGTTGCCCAGATCGTCAACCTTGACGTCCTGAACCTGTCGCTTGCCGTAATTCGTTTCGGCAGGTATCGAGCAGAGCGTCACAAATTGCTTGAACGACGCTGCAGCTGATGCAGTACCGATACCGAAGGCTAACTCCGCATCACGTAGGACACGAGGGGCATGGTTGGCTGATGTCACGAGAAACACAACAACGTGCTGACGGCGGTGCTTGGCTTCCAAGACTTTCGTCTGCAACACCTGCATTGATTCACTCGTGTTTTTGCTTACGTTATCAAACACGCTCACTCGGGTGAGCCATGAATGATACGCCTGCTCGGTCGACCACATCCGCTTCGAAAAGCGGTGCGGAAAAAATCCGTGCAGATCATGGTAACGCTCGCGCGCCATCTCGTAGGTAACCTCAGCCTCACTTTTGCCGTCGCTCACGCGGCGTGAGCAACCGGTCGAGAAGATAACAGTCTTTGCGCCGAACTTTCTAGCAACCCACAGTCCCATAGGCACTCTGCCGAGCTGATTCGTATCCGCATCCCCCATGCACGCATGTTCCCAGTCGCCGTCGGTCATGAGTTGCGGCTCACCGGCCTTATTGACCGTCTTGAGCTTCGGTATCTCGCGCAAATTATATCCGCTGATATGAGTGAGTATCTCAATTTGACGCATGTGAAGCTTCCTTCATTTCGCTGAGATGAGTGTGGCGCCGGCGATAATGAGTATCGCTCCGGCGAATGATTTCCAATCAAGTGCTGCGGGTGCGAAATATTCCGGCATGAGCCGAAACAGTGCAACCGCAGCAATGAATGTCGTGAGACTCGAAACCGTGCTGATCGCTATCGGAATGCCCGGATTCGGTGCCGCGTTTACCGCACTAAAAAGCGTGCTGTTTGCGACGCCGCCGAATACAATTCCAATTGCGACGATGCCTGCGATGACGCCGACGGACGGTTTAAACGCAACCGATCCCTGTACAAGCCCGATTGAGAGCGCTGCACCGAGAAAGTACCAGACTGCGAACACGCTTCCGGATACTCCGAAATTCTTGCTGAAAAACGGCATGGCGAGCCATGGCGGTGTCAGCAAGATAACTGCGATAAACGACTGTGAGAGCCAGGAATTGGCCATGAAATCCCCCTATCTTCTGTGAGGCTTATACCATTTTTTGCTTAGACAGTCAACTTCTGCTTCTTGAGACTTTCGATGTATTGCTCCACCGTTTGCTCTGTTTTCCATCCGAATTCTTTTTCGGCACGAGAGGTGTCACAAATAGAATCCATTCGGTTTCCGGGACGCTCTTCGAGCATCGTAATTTCACCGCCGAACATCTGTGCAATTTCAAGAATTGTGTGTGATTCGTGGGAGCCCAGTCCATAGTCATCGCCATTACCACCCTCGCCCACGAGCATGAGACCGCGCGCGATATCACCCGCGAATGTGAAATTTCTTTTTTGCGTACCGGGAGCACGCACCGTGATCGGATCGCCCGCAAAATATTGTGATTTGAATCGACCGATCACCGACGCATACGGACCGGTTGCAAGCTCTTGCGCCCCGTACGCGTTATAAAAGTACGTAATCGCATACGGAAGGTTGAACCATTTACCGTAGTTGCCGACGAGTTCGGTATTACTCGCCTTCATCCACGCATACGGACTCTGATCACGCCCAAGCCCACCATCGGCGAATTTTGTACTCGATCCTGCGTACACAAGTTTGCAACCTCGCTTTCTCCAGTATTCAAATACACAGTGTGTGCCATGCACATTGCTTTGCCATACTAATTCCAAGTCTTCGAAGCTCTGCTCCACACGCGAGTATTCACCCAGGTGAATAATAAGTTTTGGGTTTTCGTGCCCGAACAATGTTTCAATGTCTTTCGTGTGCCCCTCGATGTACTCGACACCGGGTACGTGATTATCTTTGGAGCCGATGAAGTAATTATCGAGCGATACGACGCGGTACCCTTTGTCGAGCAGCAATTTGACCAAGTGCGTTCCGATAAGTCCTGCCCCGCCGGTAACAAGTACCGCTTCTTTCAAATCAGTCTCGTGTGCGGCCATATCGGAACAGCGTACACGTACTACTCGATTTCCTCAATATCCCATTCCTGTTTTTTGGATCGGGACATAATCGTTGCGGTCGCAGCAACCGTGATCGCAAGTGCGGCTGCGGCGATCCACCAGTACGAGCCGCCAAGGGATCCTGCTGCTGCAGTTTGCGCGACTACTTCTGTCGACGTTACATTTACGACCGCGACCGGATCATTCGCCGCGGCCTCTGCTTCGGAGATTGCTATGGGTTTCTTTTGTCGGCTTTTCTTTTGCGACAACTTTTGCTTCGGCTCGGCCTGGAGTTTCTGTACTTTCTGTACTTTCTGCGCTTTCTGTATCTTCACAGTCTTGGACGCCACAATCGGCGCAATAGTCACTGACGGCAGAGTGGCATTCGCTTCGCCCGGTGTCGGTTTCGCATGAATCCATGTAGTTCCATTCAACTGGAGTGAATTGCCGTTTCCCGCTGCCCCCTCAGATTTTGCATATGTCGCACTATCCACCAGAGTTGTGCCGTTCGTCAGTAGGATGGTTGATCCAGAATTTCTCAAATTCATGGCGGTGTCGATAACTAGGGCTCTGCCGGGATACTCGAGCGAGAATGTCGCAGCATCAGACGCAAGGACCGCAAAGCTCCCCGCGGGAATCACAAGGGATCCTGTTCCGCCGTTTTTTGGCGGTGCATTCAATACATGTGCCGATGTGTCCGAGAATTTATATTTCGAAAGATCCACTGCGTCGCTACCTGTGTTATATATCTCCACCCATTCATGCTTCGCATCGGCGCCGTCCGGGTCATACATGATTTCCGTGATACGAATAGCAGCGCCCGCCGTCGCGGGTAGCGACAATGCACATATGAACAGAAGTGCCGATGTTTTAGTCACTGTGAATAGTTTGTTCATACGCTGCAATCGCCGAACTTATATTATCTAGACGCTGCAATAATTGAGCCTGAAAAGCACGCACGGGATCAGAGGAATCTGAGGCGAAACGTAGAATACTTGGTGTTTCAGCTCCACTTTCTTTGATTTCTAAAACTATTGCATTGATAAATTTGTATCCCTCATCACCGGAAAAGCGCGTTGATAGCTTTTCTACGCGTACACGCAACGCATCACGCTCACTACCGAGATTCATTGCCGCAACTACAGTTGCGTTCATATCTTCCCCTCTCTTCCAAAAATGCGAACCCACGTTCCCGAAGTCGTGTAAAACATATGCAAATTCGGATACCACATAGTTACTGCTTCCGTGATCAGCATCATTAAAAATGAACATGAGAATATCCTCGTCGGCCTTGGCCTGCGCATACACCTGCCCAGGGTCTTGTGGCGCCACCGTATTCATGTCGACTTGATTCGACATGTAGAGGTCGCGATCCTTGTTATAAATAACATCGCACACATTAACTATTCCTTTTAGCATTCGGGAGACAAGCATCTGGTCTGCTGGATATCCTTTGATTTCGTGATATATACGACCCTCTGTATCCTTGTATATGCCGTGCCCGCGTGGGTTCGCACCAATTTTATTGAGATTCCTCGTCGACGCAGGACGAATCGACGATCGCATCGGATCTGGACGCTCAAGACTCATAGATCATCCGAGTCGCGGTCGGAACCGTTGAGTACTCGTTGCAATTCACGATGCGAGACTTCTCCGTGATGAGCCTCGGGCGTATATGAATTTGATCTGTTGCCCGTTTGCGTTTGATTTTGCGCTTGCTGTTGTTCAGGCTTCACTTCCGATACGGGACGCTCGCGAATGGTTTCGGCAGACTTTTCTGGGATTTTTGTTTCGACTGGCGCGGTTTGAGTATCCGGTTTTCTCACGTGAGCAGAATGTGCGGGTTCCCAGTCGCGTTGTTTTTGCTCGTGTTGCGCCGGCGGGTTGTGACGCGGCGACTGCGAATCATGCGGCCGGTGTTGTTGCATTTTGGATGCGTTTTTTTCGCGAATGAGTTCGAGCGGCGATTTGGCAGGTGTTCCCGGCGCAGATTCGCGAATCTGCTTTTCGCCCTTCGCTTTTTCGATTGCGTCTTTCAAAGCGTTCCGGTGCACGTTCCCCTCAGCCTCACGCTTGGACTGCAGATTAAATGGTCGCGGCGTTTGCGGGGTTTGGCGCACGGCCATCGGGTTTACATGTCCGGCACGTTCCGGTGCTCTGTCCGCAGGACGCGCGTATTGTTGTACAGGACGCGGAGCGTGTTGTATTTGCTGTATCTTTTCGCTCAAGGAGCTCTGCGGAGGCGGGCTCTGTAGTGGCATGCTGAGCGATGCGCTTGCCGGTGCTGCCGCGGCGAACTTTTCTCGTGGCGTGGTACCACCTTGGGGTGCCGCGTTCCATCCGTTGGATGAACGAGGCGCATCACGTCGCTCGCCTTTCTTTTCTTTCGGAGGTGCCACAAATTCAGTCTGCTTTCGGTTGATTTCTGCGACGACTTCCTCGCGACTGCGACTATAATGCGCGCGCGACGCCATAACTACATCGTTGCGATATGAAATCGACGGCGCTTCGATCGGCGGAATTGTTTCCGCTGAAAACGGCGGACTACCCACACCATCGATCATCAGTGTGAGATAAATTTGTCCGATACCAAGTCCGACTAAGTCTTCCGGTAAAAAGGTCGGTTGGAATACAGTCTCGAGCACTTCCGCATCGAACGGACCTACACGAAACACGATTAACGTGCCTACGTTGCCAAACACCGCGTCTCGCACCTCTTCATCCATTTGCTCTATATATTGGTTAGCAAGCGTAAGGGCGAGTTTATATTTTCGGGATTCAGAGAGAATATCGGCAAATGCCTTATTCATCATCGACTGGAATTCATCGACGTAGAAATAGAAGCGCGGCAATTTTGCCATTCGCGATGCCGGCTCATCTGCGCGCGACATGGCCGCGAGATAAATTTTCACCGTGAGCATGGAGCCGAGAAGCGCTGCATTGGTTTCGCCCATGCGGCCTTTCGATAAGTTCACGATAAAAATCTTTTTCTCATCCATGATCTTACGAAGATCAAATGACGACGTCGATTGTCCGACGATGTGTCGAATGAGCGGATTTGCGATGAACTGACCGATTTTGTTTTGAATTGCAGGCGTTGCCTCTGCGGTGTAACGATCCGTAAAGCTTGCAAACTCCTCTGTCCAAAATGCTTTCACGATCGGATCGGTTACTTTTTCAATAACCGCTTCGCGAAACGTTTTGTTGGTGAGCATGCGGTTTACATCGAGGAGCGATGAGTCTGGATATTCCAAAAGCGCGAGCATTACATTCTGCAGAATGTATGCCATACGAGCACTCCACTGATCTTCCCAAATGCGCTCGAATGCACCCATCAATCCCGACACAATGAGATGCCGCTTGTCGTATCCCACGTCCTCCATGACGTTGAATCCCATCGGATAGTCCGTATCGAACGGTGCAAGATACACAACGTCATTGATGCGCTCCTGCGGAATGAAATCGAGCAGTTTTTCGGCAGTCGATCCGTGCGGATCGATAAATGCGATTCCTTCGCCGTTTTGGATATCCTGAATAGCCATGTTCTCAAGCATGGTGGATTTACCCATACCGGTTTTACCGATAACGTAAATATGTTTTCCGCGATCAATTGCCCGAATGCCAAACATGTCGCGCTTTCCGCGTGTGTGCGTTGCGGCAAAATACGTAATGCGGCGATCATCGTTTGCATGATCCATGTGCACCGGCTTTGCTGCGCCGTGATCGTGCTCGTCGTGGTGTGAGTGATCCGCCATGTCGCCAGTATATCAAAAGCGCTTCGCGAGTACGTTCAATTATTGATACTGAATGTACATCGGCTGCGGCGTCATCTTGAGGAGCTCCGCAGGAGTAAATATTCCTGTCGATGGTGCAAATAGATCGTTTTTATAAAACAGTTTGAAGCCGGTAAACTGCACCGGTTCCGGAACAATAACGCGTTGGTATGTGCCGTTTTTCTTGGCGGTTGATCCCCAACCGTCCATATCCATTACAAACTGTACTTCTGGGACCGTTTTAATGCGTTTGTAATTCGTGACCATATCCAGTGTAAAGCGATGTACCACGAGGATTTTCGGCGGCAGATCGTTGTCTTTTACGAGTTTGGCCAAAAAATCAATCGCATAATTGATATCCGCTGCGTCAAATGAACCGATCTCACGCCCGGGAGCAACGCGGGTTTTCATCGAGAACTCGGGATCGATACCAAGGTGCACATTCGGCTTTTTCAAATACTCCTCGTACATGGGCAGCTCTTTTTGCAAGGAACTCAGCGAGACCTGGAAATCTATAAACACGATGCCATGGATTTTGTCGGCTATTGCGAGCGCTTTATCGATTTGACTATCAGGCATACGTGCAAGGTAGAGCCCTTCTTTCCCGGCAGAACTTTGTGCGGTTTCTACAATGTAGTGGATGGCCGGAATAACTGGCGTTGCGGGATCTGCCGCTTCCCATCGAGAGGATTCGGTATGGAGCTTTGCAAGCATTACATCTTCAGGATATTCGCCGAGCACACCCATGCCCTTGGAATAAAAATTGCCGTAATATGCGACGATTCGATTAAACGGCAGGAGCGCGCCCGCTTTCGGATATGCAGTTTTCACTGGCCACGTAGGTCGAGATGACGTACCGAAATCGTTCTTTAAAAATCGACCGTAGTACGGACTGGATGTTGCGATATGCGCCATCGAAAGTAGTTTTACATCGTAGGCATGCGTATTAAGTACGGGTCGTGTGTCGATCTTCACCGGTGGCGTTGAGGTTGCAGTCCGCGAAAACGAAATTGGTGATGCGCTAAAAAAGAAAGTCGTCGAAACACCGATAACGATAACGACGATTGCAAAACCGGTTATCGCACCGAGTACCATCGGGCTAAAACGTTCCGCGTGCTCCGCCTTACGACTCATGCGAGTCGTCTTGTTTTGGAGAATTTTCTACAAATATGGAATCGCGCTCATGCATGGCACGACGCGGCGAACGTCGCCGCACCACAATTCCGAGTGAAATCACTATCACGCCAAGTATCAAAAGAATGACCGCATCCCAGCTATTCGGAAATCCGAGAAACGGCAGAATTGCCACGAGCGCTCCACACAGCATGATCAAAGAATCGAGTGTCATGGCACGAGTATACCCCGTCGGATAAACGGCTCCAATTATGAAGCACTGTGGCAATAGTGCTTCCTATTTTTTAACGGGTTCAAGTATGACCACAAATTCCCCTCGTACTCCTTTCTTCTTTTCGAGCGCTGCCGCAAGCTCCGAAGCAGTGCCCACAAGCACTTCTTCGTGCATCTTCGTGATTTCACGGGCAATGGTCACGCGAAACTTCGGTGCCGCCTTTTGGATTTCGGCAAGGAGTTTCAGGACGCGATGCGGCGATTCATAAAGCACAACCGGTATCGTGCTTTTCGAGATATTTGTTACCGCTGTTTGACGACCTTTTTTGTGCGGCAGAAATCCAAGAAATGTAAATTGCGTTGCATCAATACCCGCAATTGAAAGCGCGGCAGTAAGTGCGCTTGCACCGGGAATGGCATCAATAACTGCGAGTGGCGCGTGTTCTCGAATGTATGCAATCAGACGCGAACCCGGGTCGGAAATCCCTGGCGTGCCCGCATCCGTCACAAGTGCCACATGTTCCCCTGCCGCGAGTCGATCAGCAATTTCTGGTCCCTTTTTTCCTTCGGTTGCCGCGTCGAGGCGTTGGAGCGACGTGCGAAGACCGTAGTGCGCGAGGAGCTTCGACGTAACCCTCGTATCTTCTGCGTAAATCACATTCGCCTCTTTGAGATTCCAGAGTCCCCGAAATGTAATATCCCCCATGTTTCCGATGGGAGTAGCTACAACCGAGAGCCGCCCATTCGGGTTCGGGTTCTCTGAATCTTCACTCGCGCCTTCGTTCATGCCTCGACGCTACCACTAATCACCTTTCTGCGCGAGATACTCCGAGACCTGCAATGTAATCAACCTTACCGTATCTGATGCTGTCGGCTCTGCGCGAGCCTCACTCGCTGTGAAGAACTTACCGTATTCGCCTTCGCACACCTCAATCTTCGTTTCAAATTCCGTCCCAACCTCCTCTATAAATGCATGCATAAGATTCTGTGCGTGTTCGTATCGGCTGAAATAGCGAATCGCAACTGGCCGATAGCGGAGCTCTTCCGCGACCTCACGATACAACCCGGCTTCTATCGACTCACCCTCGTCTACTCCTCCGCCAAAGACACCGAACATTCCTGCGCCCCGAGGTGCATTTGCATCACGTTTTTGCAAATAAAATTCATACTCCTCACCGCGTCTTCTATAAGCCACATATGCTGCGACGAGCCTCTTCTTTCCGGCGATTGGTTCCATACTCAATCAGCGATTTGTTCCGCAACCTTGTAAATATCCCCCGCCCCCATTGTAATAATGAGCGAGTTTTCGTCTTCTTCGAGAAGCTTCTCGCGAATCGTATCGAAAGATGGAAGTGCAATTACATTCCCTCCCTTATCGGTCGCGCGCTCCGCAAGTGCCTCGCTCGAAACCGATGGGTCCGGCGTTTCGCGAGCAGCGTATATCGGTGCGATATATGTTCGGTCTGCACGTGCGAGCGCTTCTGCAAATGGTTCGAAGAACGATTTTGTTCTGCTGTAGAGATGCGGATGAAACGCAACAACAATTTCTTTTGCAGGAAACCTTTCACGCGCTGCTGTAATGGTCTTCTCTATCGCTGTTGGGTGATGCGCATAGTCGTCGTATACCAATGCACCGCGTGGTGTCTCCCCCCGATATTCAAATCGTCGCCATGAGCCTTTAAATGCGGCGAGCGCATCATCAATTACATTCTCTTCAAGATCAGGAAACGCGACTTTTGCCGCAGTTTTCGCAGCACGCGCGTTCTCTTTATTGAAATCTCCAATTTGATTTAAATGCGGCACAGGGGTTCCGGTGTAATCGATTACGGGTGCAATGGCGCCATCAAGTGCCGCAGCAATAATCGTGTCATTCGGATTGGTGATAATCGCGCCGTCGTATGGCACGGCTTTTATCGCGGTGCGAAATGTTTCTTGCAATGCCTCAATCGAGGGAAAGTAATCCGTGTGATCGAGCTCGAGATTTGTAATCACCAGTATTGAGGGCGTGAGTTTCAACAAATGGTCGCGATACTCGCATGCTTCCACCACAAACAAATCAGGTTTGCCCGGTAAGAAATTGGATTCAAAATCGCGCACGATTGATCCGACGATCGCCGTCGGCTCTTTTCCTGCGTGCTGCAAGATCTTTGCGAGCATGCCGGTGGTCGTGGTTTTCCCGTGTGTACCGGCTACTGCAATGGTGCGAGCTTTTTTTGAAACTTCGCCAAGCGCTTCGAAGTACGAAAGTTCAGGTAGTCCCGCGTCTTTGGCATAGATGCGCGAAGGATGTTCAGACTGAATTGCATCACTGTAAATAATCATCCCCGCGTCTGCGTGGACTCCCGTGCCAATTGAAACTTCGATTCCTTTTGCTTCGAGTAAATCAGTGGTCGGCGATTGATCGCGGTCTTCACCGGTGATTTCGTACCCTGTGTGCACCAAATACTGCGCGAGCGCAGACATACCGATGCCGCCGATACCCACCATATGTATGCGTTTCGGAAGCTTCATTGCACCAGTATACGCGTTTGCGACACACAAATGAAAAAGGCCGCAATGATGCGGCCTTTAACGAACAGCGTGATGATGGGTTCCGAAGATTACCGTGTCGCGCGCTTCTTTGCTCGTGACGCGATACTCGTGACCTTCCGCTCCGGTGAAGCAACACGTGTTGCCACCGTCTGCGCGAATCCGACCACGAGATCCATGAGTTCCTGGTCGTGCTTGATGACGTTGATGGCGCTCGCGAGGCGAACCCCCGCCCTTGTCGAAAGCATTATCATCAGGTCCTGTGCCGGTGAGGCAACAGCTATTTTCGACGACCCGGGAGCACCTTCGAAGAAGAGCGAAACGGTAACCTCCAGTAATTCGCAGAGTTTCTGTAGTCTGCTCGCACTCACCCGATTGGTACCCTTTTCATACTTCTGCACCTGCTGGAACGACAATTCCATTCCCGTGGCGAGTTTTTCCTGCGACATACCAACCTGCATGCGTCGCATGCGAATGCGGGCGCCGACGTACTTGTCCATGAGATGCGGCGATTTGACGGACATTTAGAACTCCTACCGTGCGTGTTTCGACTCATTGAGCCTGTTTCGAGACTGCCTCGACCGGGCAGGATATTAACACAGTATCTATAAATGTCAAACGAGCACCTCGATATCGATGCGCGTGTCGGGGAAAAATTGTGTAACAAGACGGCGAAATTCAGCAGATTCAGCGCTGATGATAAATCTTGTCGTACCGTCGCCTACTTCGCGGGGCCAGAACTGTTTCTCCACGCGAGCCGCAACCGCGAGTGCCGGATCAAATAGAGAAACCTGTTCCCCGAGGACTGCTTTGAATGAAGTGGTCGCAAACGGATAGTGTGTACATGCAAGCACCAACACATCGAACGATGCAGGATCCACCCCGGCAAAGGCAGTGGCGATGATTGATTCTATTTCTTCGTTCGGTTTTCCAAGTTCAATGGCACCAGCGAGTCCCGGCACAGGAATCGCTTGGATATCCTTTCCAATCATACGGAATGCATTTTGATAGATTTCAGACAAGATCGTTGCGGGAGTCGCTGCCAATGCGATACGCATATCCGCGCCGCGAAATACGCTGACCGTTGGCCCGACCATCTCGATTAATTGTCCCGGTTGAAGATCGAACGCATCAAGAAGTGAGACCGCGAGCGACGCGGAGACACTATTACACGCACTCACGATATTATTCGCTCCGCGTTTCTGTAATAACTGAATGGCGGCAACGGTGAGGTCAGATAATTGTTCCCGACTTTTTTCACCGTAGGGCGCATTCTTTGTATCGCCGAAATAGATCACGTCTGCGCTCGGCAAATTTTCGCGAATCGCGTGCAATACCGTAAGACCACCGACTCCTGAGTCAAATATCCCGATCATACCCGCACACTAACACTGTCGTAATGCCGTGGAAACAATTTTGACAACTCTTGGACTGACTGATTTGGTAGCCATATTCTGAAATAGACACTGTTCTGCATGCATAACGACGACAGTGTTAGTGTGCGGGCATGCATCAATACGTTTTGTATTCCGATTCTAAGAACCGACCGAGTCGCGCAAGACCTTCGGTGATCTTCGCCTCATCGAGGGCATAACTGAAGCGCAAACGATCCGGCGCACCAAACCACGTGCCGTCGTACGTAATCATTTTGTAGTTGTAATACAGATCGTGCATGACACGAGACGGGTTTTTGAATTTCGGCAGCACATAAAACGCCCCTTCCGGTTTCCAGAGATCGAGTCCGAGTGTCTGCATGCCGGTATAAATATTGTCGCGGCGCTTTTCCCATATCGGCACGTGCGACGCTACATACGTTGAGCGCTCGCTCATTGCCGCTAAGCCCATCGCCTGAGCTACAACCGACGTGTTCATCGATGTATGCGATTTCATCTCAACCACTCGAGCAACGAGTTCACGATCGAGCGAATGAAAATATCCGAGACGATGTCCGCACATGGCATAGGTTTTTGAAAATGAATTGATAGTCACCACGCGCTTGCCCTTAAGCAAATAATTTTCGCGCTCGTACATGAGTTCTTTATAGACTTCGTCGGAGAGCACGTAGATGCCGAGATCATTGCACAGCTCTTCAATTTTCCGCAGTGTTTCCACGTCTTGCACGGTGCCGGTCGGATTTGACGGTGAGTTGATCATGACGGCACGACATCCCTGAACCGCTTGTTCAAATGTCTCGAAATTGATCTTGCCTTTTTCAAGGTCGTAGTACACCGGAGTCATCCCAGCGAGCGTTACATTGTGCGGATACGAATAGTAAAACGGCCGCGGTAATGCAACGCGTCCACCGGAGACCGAAATAGCGCGCAGCACTAGATCGATTGCTTCGGAGGCACCGTTGGTAATGACGATTTCCTCTGCAATCGCACTCGGATACTCTTTTGCGATAGCTGCGCGCAGATTCTCTTCGCCCTGCACCATGCCGTATTTAAATCCCCGGTAATTCTGCAATACCGAAAACGCACTTGGCGGCGGCGGTAAGTCCGGCTGGCCGGAGCCGAAAGAAATGAGATCTCCCTCAGCATTTGTTCCTTTCCCTATGAAAAATGCGGGGCTTGCGATTTCCGGTGTATCCATATTATTTCGACTCTATCATTTCCAACGTCATGTGGAAGGTTTAGCTTTCCACCTTACATCGTCGATTCGGACACAAGCAATGAATGCAATACGTATTTCGATAGAAGTGGGTTGGCTTTAACCCGTGCGTTCATGCTGTAACATGCCGCGCCAATAACGACTCCCCCCATCTTTTCAATCAATAACGCACTCGCCTCAAGTTGCGCACCAGTCGATGACCATTCGTCAACGATAAGCACAGTGTCACCTTCGAAAATTACTCCACGTGCAATCTCAAATGTTTTCGTATCCCCTGAGTAATCAACAAATGTTGTGGACTCGCATTCAACAGGAAGTTTTCCTCCTTTACGTACCAATATCAATCCACAGCCGAGCTCTCGTGCGATTGCGGTTCCAAAGACAAATCCGAGTGCATCAAGTGCAGCAACTGCTGATACGCTCTTCGCGCGGAACGGTTCCGCCATAGACTGTATCGCGGCATCGAACGCACCTACATCCCTAAATAATGCATTGAGATCCATTCGATTTTTCCCTTTGATGGCGTACTTTGAGAAATCGATCATTTCGGCAATATATCACGGTGCGTGTTCAATTCAGCCGAAAATTTAGCCTTCCACCTACGTCTCTATACGCGGCCGTACCAGTGATAAAAAGTGATCATTACGTTCGTATTCGTTTGCGTAGGCACTGAACGATGTAAATGCGGGTGAGAATAAGACCGCATCACCGAACACTGCGGTATCAAACGCGGAGTCTGTCGCCGTCTCGAGCGATTGGAATATTTGCGGATCATTGAGCAACGGCTTGATACGATCGGTCCCTGTGCCTGCAATAAGAAAGACCGCTTTGCACGTGCGCTGAATTTCTGAGACCAATATATCCAGATCTAGATTTTTATCAGCGCCGCCTGCAATGAGCACGATGTCGCGCCTCCCCTGATCGAGCGCGCGCAGCGCCGCAATCGTTGCCTCAGGCGTGGTTGCGTTGTTGTCATTGAATACACGCACGCCGCCTGCGAGGCCCATAAATTGTAGTCGACCTTCCACACCGTTAAATGATTCGAGTCCGGCGCGAATGACTTCACTGGTGAGTCCCAAGCGAAGGCACGCTGCGGCTGCGAGTGCGGCATTTATTCTGTTGTGGATGCCAAGGATCTTAAGCTCCCAATCAGGTGCGAGTTCGCTGATAACCGTTGGCTCTACCGGTGGATGCGCTGCGCGCACCTGTGCCTCAATATCTGCGCCCACAAACAGCGCATCGTCTTTCGTTTGGTACAAAAAGATATTCGCCTTATCTCTAAAATACGAATCCATGTCTGGATAATAATTCTGGTGATCGGGCATCAGGTTCGTAAATATGGAAATATGCGGACTCATGTATGCGTCCCCGAATCCCTGAAGTTGCCACGAATCCAATTCAAGCACCGCAATGTCACCTGCACACATGTCGGGCAACATGGCGAGTGTGGAGAGTCCGCGAATGTTCCCGCCCAGATGCGCCCGCTTACCGGCGTGGGTAAGTGCGTGATAGATCATATGAGAAACAGTGGATTTTCCACGGGTACCCGTTACCCCCACGATCGTCACTCCCTGAGCCTGCGCAAATTGTGCGAAGAGCGAAGTCGACATCGCGATCGGTATTCCCGCTTCGCGGGCCGCTTCGATGAACGGTGAATCCAATTTGACGCCCGCCGCTTTAATCACGAGATCCGTATCGGTAAAATCTGATATAACGTGCCCGCCGAGATGATACGTAATATTTGTATATGACTTCAGCTGCTGCAGAGAGCTCGCAAGTGCGATCTCGTCTTTCATATCGGTCACGGTTACGAGCGCTCCGCAATCAGAAAGAAACGCGGCGTCACCTACCCCGCGTCCCAATAGCCCTAAACCCATGACGGTTACCTTTTTACCCTTGAAATAAGCCCTGAAATCAGGCCCGTGTATCTCCATAGAAATACTCTATCACTCAGAGAGCTTTTTGAGCGCAACGATATATGCCGCCGTTCGCAGCGATACGTTTTTCTCTTGTGCGGTTACGAGCACCGTATCGACAGCTGCACGCATGAGGTCTGAGAGTTTAGAAAATACATCGTCTTTCGTCCATGATTCATGGTGAATATTTTGGTACCACTCAAAATATGAGACCGCGACGCCTCCTGCGTTTGCAAGAATGTCCGGAATTACTACCACCGATTTCTTTTCAAGGATTGCATCAGCGTCAGTCGTGGTCGGACCGTTTGCCATTTCCAAAATAATCCGTGCCTGCACAGAACCCGCGTTGTCACCGGTGATTGAATTTTCAAGTGCGCAAGGTATGAGAATATCGACCGGAAGCGCAACAATATCGCCGGAGGCGATGTACTGCGCATCACCCGAATCTGCAGAACCCTCAAGCGAACCGTGCGACTCTTTGAATGTCCGAATTGCCTCAATGTCGCGCAATCCGCCGGGCACATACACTCCGCTTTTCGAATCAGTGAGAGCTTCGATCTTGAATCCGCTCTGTTGCATGTATCCGGCCAAATATCCGCCCACATTTCCCATTCCTTGAATCGCGGCGCTTAAATTGTGTTGTTGACCGGTCTGTTTCAAATATTCGTCGAGCGCATAAAAACCACCGATACCCGTTGCCTCGGTTCGGCCACGCGATCCGCCATGCTCAACTGCTTTGCCGGTAATCACTGCCGGAGTGTCCTCACCGACGATTTTTGAGTACTCATCGCGGATCCAACTCATGATCGTGGAATTCGTATTTACATCCGGCGCAGGCACATCTACGTGCGGACCGATGTGCGGTGCGAGTTCGCGCGTAAATCCGCGTGTTAAGCGCTCCAGTTCGCCGCTGGAAAGTTGTTTCGGGTCAACGCGGATGCCACCCTTTCCTCCCCCAAACGGCACACCGATCACCGCATTTTTCATTGTCATCCAAAATGCGAGCGCCTTGACCTCGTCCATGTCTACATTTGGGTGATAGCGCAATCCTCCTTTGTACGGTCCGCGGATGTTGTTGTGCTGCACGCGGTACCCCTGAAATGTTTCGGTTCGACCGTCATCCATAACCACAGGGATCGAAACATCGATTACGTGATCAGGAGTTTCCAGTCGTTCGAGCAATGGCTTTGGGATATCAATATGAGCTGCGGCGGTGTGCAGCTGACGAAGCGCGCGTTCCCATGGATTGTTCTGCATACCCGATCACACGAAACGGCATCGTCTCTGTATGCCGTTTGAAATTGATAATGAAGACATAGAGATTGTTACTTTGTTGTAGGTAGGTAAAAGAGTCGACGCATACTATGCCGTTTCGTGTGTGCGGGCACAGTGCCGTATTGTATACCGCGACGCGTTTTTTGTTGCATAAAAACCATCACTCTTCATACAAAAATTGACATCCCGAGGTATCGTTTCGTAAGCGTTTCCGGTTGCGATGTGCGACGTTTCCGACGCTCAATAAGTAAGCCATTTTTGTATTCAATCGCGTGTTATCCCCACTCCATAGCATCAAGCGTGGAAGGCTATCGTGCAAAAATAAGAGTCGCATCCAACAGATACATCTCGTTTTCTCTCCGAGATGTATCTTGACTCGAGAGATCGGTCCGCCTGGGAGCTAACCCTGCCAGGTCTTTTGTGGCCCCCTTTTGAGTCTTCGGCTGGGTAGCGTGCGCTCTCTTCAAATCTATATTTGAGAGAGATTACCAATGGTAGCGGCAAGCCATATGACAAACATCTCAATTACAAAACGCGACGGACAGAAAGAACTTTTCAACGCAGATAGGATCAATCGTTCAATCGAACGAGCGGCCGAAGGCCTCTCGGATCCGATTTCGATGGTCACGCAAATCGCGACCGAAACACGTCTCACGCTTTACGATGGCATCACCACCGATGAAATGGACTTGGCCACGATCAACGCCGCCGTTCAAAACATCAAAGAAGACATCGAGTACGACAAAGTTGCCGTACGACTCCTCCTCAAAACCGTCTATCGCCGCGTCGTGGGAGAATACAACGATGATAAGACTGAACTTGCCGCAAAGCATGCTACGCAGTTTCCGCTCCATATACAAAAGTACGTCACTGCAGGACTCCTCGAAGAGAGGATGGTATCCATGTTTGACCTTGAAACGCTCGGTGCCACACTCAAGATGGAACGCGATGAGCTCTTGAATTACGCGGGACTTTCTTCCCTCCTCGACCGATACTCGATGCGCGACGAAAACCAAAAGCGCATCGAGACGCCGCAGTATTTCTTTATGCGTGTGGCGATGGGACTCTCCTACAACGAAAAGAATCCTACCGTCTCTGCAATTAAGTTCTACGAAAAGATGTCGCAGCTGCTCTATCTTGCAGGTGGCTCCACGAATCTCGGTGCAGGCACATCCCGACCGTCACTCTCGAACTGCTTCCTACTCGAAGTGCACGACGACATGGACCACATCGCAAAATCGGTTGCCGACGTGCTGAAAATCTCAAAAGGATCCGGCGGTATCGGTGTTTCAATCACCAAGCTCCGTGCAACAGGATCGCCTCTCAAATCTTCGAACACAGTGTCGAGCGGTCCGACACCGTTTGCAAAAATCATGGACACCGCAATTCGCGCGGTGCAGCGCGGCGGCAAGAAGCTCGGTGCACTCTGCTTCTACATGGAGAACTGGCACTACGATTTCCCCGAGTTTATTGACTGGAAGCACAATGCGGGCGACGACTATCTGCGTATGCGCACGGCAAACACCGCCGTATTCATCTCCGATGAATTTATGAAGCGTGTGGAATCGGGCGACGACTGGTACATGTTCGATCCGAAAGAAACCATGGATCTGAACGAGCTCTACGGTTCCGCGTTCTCAAAGCGCTACGGAGAGTACGTGGAAATGGCAAAGGCCGGCAAACTACGCATGTTCAAGAAAGTGCCTGCAACGGAACAGTTCCAGCATATTTTGACTGCCCTCCAGTCCACCTCTCACCCGTGGCTCACGTGGAAAGATCCGATCAACCTGCGCGCGCTCAACAACAACACCGGCACCATCCACATGTCGAATCTCTGCACGGAAATCACGCTTCCTCAGGATCGCAACAACATTGCAGTCTGCAATCTCGCGTCGCTCAACATAGCGGGACATATTGAGGGTAAGCAGATCAATTGGGCGAAGCTCGAAGACACGGTCCGTACCGCAGTGCGTCAGCTCGACAACCTCATCGACATCAATGTACTTCCCATCGAAGAGGCTGCGCGCTCCGACAACGAAAACCGTGCGATCGGACTTGGCGTTATGGGATTCTCCGATGCGCTTGAACAACTCTCGATGAGCTACGAGAGTCCGCATGCCTGGGATTTTGCGGATCGTGTATTTGAATTCATCAGTTACATGGCAATTGATGAAAGCGCGAATTTGGCGCAAGAGCGCGGCAGCTATAAGAATTTCCCCGGTTCCGGATGGTCCGAGGGCATGGTGCCGCTCGATACTATTGAGCGTATGGAAAAAGATCGCGGCATGACGACCGATCTCACAAAAATTACCAAGCAAAAGCGATTGGATTGGGACAAGCTTCGCGCCCGCGTGAAGCTTGGCATGCGCAACGCAACACTCATGGCAGTTGCACCAAATGCAAACATCGGACTCGTTGCCGGCACCACGCCGGGCATCGATCCCCGCTTTGCACAGGTCTTTGCACGCAACAAGATTTCCGGAAAGTACCTCGACCTCAACCACAATCTCGTAAAGGATCTCAAGAACATGGGTCTCTGGGATGAGATGAAAGAGAAGATTATCGAAGCGCAGGGCGACATCTCAAACATCGAAGGCCTTCCCGCATACTTCAAAGAAATCTACAAAACCGCGTTTACTACCAATCCGTACGCATACATCGAGGTTGCTGCGCGTGCGCAAAAATGGGTCGACCAGGCCCTCTCGCGCAACATGTATCTCGATAGTCGCGACATGGTTGATATGAAACAGGTCTATATGACTGCATGGAAAAAGGGTTTGAAGACGACCTACTACTTGCACATGAAGCCTCGTCATACTGCAGAACAATCGACGACCAATGTGAACAAATCTGAAATGACGGGCAAGCGCGGATTCGGATCGATCAAGCTCGCTGCTGCGGGTATCCCGTCAGATGCAACACTCTCACCGCTCGATATGTCACCATCGCCGATCACATTCGACACTCCTGTTCAAATGCCAACCCACACGCCCGTACCGGTTCCTGCGCAACCGGCTCGGGGCTTTGCAGCGGTAAGTGCCGCAGCCGCCCACCTGCCTACAGACGCAGCCGAGAGCTCGATAGCATCTATAGATGCCCAGGCGACCCAAGAGACCGCTCCCGCACCGGCTGTGGCCTCCAGGGGAGGATTCTCGTCTGTTGCATCAGTGGTACCAAGCGCATCCACAGGTGCATCAATAAGCGATCAGAATACTCCGATGGGATTCGCAACGCTTAAATCAGTTGCCGAAACTCCCGCTTCCATACCAGTAGCAACCGCGTCTCATGCACCGGCCGCACAGGCGCCAGCTCCTGCAAAGCAGGAATACGATATGCCCGATGACGGTGCAGATAGTCCGAACGTTTGCATCGCGTGTCAATAGGAAATCACACAGTCTCAAAGTAAAATTCCACAACTCAATTACCAAGAAGTAGTGCGCAACTTCAATTATGCTCTTAGGCAAACCATCACCAGACGATTACAACTTGCACCCCTCGCAATATCCGTGGGCATACGACCTCTACAACCAGGCCGTCCGAAACACGTGGTTCCCACACGAAATTGCACTCAAAGAAGATCTCGACGATTGGGCAAAGATGACCGATGACGAACGCCATGCGGTTGAATTCCTCGTCGCATTTTTTAATCCAGCGGAACTGGTGGTGAACCGTTCACTCGCGCTTGGCGTGTATCCGCACCTCAAGTCGGCTGAATGCCATCTCTATCTCGCAAAGCAAATGTGGGAGGAAGCAAACCACTGCGTCGCGTTTGAATACGTTCTGCAAACGTTCCCGCTCGATCGCGAAAAGGTATTCAATCTGCACACGCAGGTGCCGTCAATGGCTGCAAAAGAAGCATTCATCAACAAATACATGAAGCGCATGACTGAGGACGAGCTTGATGTGTCTACACTCGATGGTAAGCGAGACTTTGTGCGCAATCTTGTTGCAACAAACGTGGTTATGGAAGGCGTGTGGTTTTACTCGGGCTTCATGGTGGCACTCTCGTTTAGACAAAGAAATCAACTGCGCAATCTGGGATCGATGATCAACTGGGTGCTTCGTGACGAATCGCTGCATTTGAAGTTCGGCATCAACCTCATTCACTCCATTCTTGAAGAAAATCCGGAACTCGTGACCGCAGAATTTGCCGAAGAAATCCGCCAAATCGTGATCGAAGGCGTAAATCTTGAAACCACATTCAATGCCGACTTGTTCCCGCGTGGCATCCTTGGACTGAATGCTGACTATGTAAATCAGTACGTGCAGTACGTGGCCGACCGCCGTCTTGTTGAGCTTGGCATGGAGAAGCACTACAACGCGTCGAATCCCGCAAAATGGATGTCGACCGCAACGGATGTGTTCGAACTCGTGAACTTCTTCGAGTCACAAAATACAAACTACGAAGTGAACTCAGGCGACAGCGAAAAGAAAAAGGTGATCTAAACGTGACCGCGCCAACAAAAGACCGTACTTTGTGCGGCCTTTTGTTAGGCCGTCTGCGTTTCGCGCGATGCCAAGCTCTTGTAAATCGGTACCGTCGATGTCGGACAACAGAACCGACGCTCCGCGACACACCAACTTATTCTTTTACGAATTTCTCTAAAACGATTCTCTGCTCCTCAATGAACATCTCAAGTTGTTCAGGGTTTTCTGCTGGCTTCGCGAGTAAGATATTTCCATCTACCCAAAACAACTTTCCATCTTTTCGCATAAGATTATCGAGCGATTCGTCTTTCGTACTCACATCAAAGTCAAAAATCAATCCGCTTGACCTCACGCGATTGAGCCAGTCATCGCGTTCTTGCGGTGAAATTGTTTTGGGTCGTTCGGCTCCTTGCATGTACTCCACCGCGTACGCAGACTGTTTACGGTCAATTTCACGCGCCTCAATGTGTGGTGAAAGCATATTAAGCTGCGACGTGAATTCTTGCAGATTTTCTCTCACGCGCCCGCGCATAAGCCGCGCAACTCTACCATCTGTGAATCGCACTCCCGAAAACTGATTCATGATCTCATTGGTTTCGGGGAAAAGAATTACACCGAGCTGGGCACCCTCGAACTTCGTAACTGCATTTGAAAATTCCGAGTCCACTCTTGCTACGTCTATCGGCACAAACGTCGGTCTTCGCTTCAAAAGCGAATTGACGATTTCTCTGCGCTCGGTAGACATATTTTGTCCAGGCGCGTGCAAGACTGCTGGTAGCTCATCGAGCAGCCGAGCAAAGGAAAGGTTCACTTTATCGCTGTTCGTTAGAAAGCCCCGCTGGAGAATGTCCTCATCGGTGAGGTACCTATTTTCTTTCGTCAAGACATCGAAATTGCCGTCTGCCGAGCGGAAGTAGATTTGTGGTGCAAATTTAAACTCTGGCTTTACCTCAACTGTGGCTTTAGATTGCTCATCCGAAGAACCGTCGTCCGGCTTACTTCGAGGAACAAAGGACTCACCGAATCTCATGATTGTCAGTATAGTGCATTTTTAGGGAGATAGAACATCCGGTCCGTAATACCACGCCAGACGGAATGTACGTCGATGTACATGCATTGCATTAATGTGCCGCGAGGGAGACTCGAACTCCCAATCCCTTCCGAGAACTAGCTTCTGAAGCTAGCGTGTCTACCAATTTCACCACCGCGGCGTCAGGCGATTATGCGCATAGATTTCATAATTTTCAATCGTTTGCGAACAAGACAGGGCACGTCCTTCGCGTGGTACATATAGACACATATTCGAACCGCCTCTCGTTTCGAGTACTTCAACTGTACGTAGGGATTATTACGATTGAGACTGATGTACCCTTTCACCCCTATCGACTGCCGAAGTCTCTCTCGAAACCAAGCAATGAACACCGGACTCGCAGACGTAAACGAGAGATAAAACCGATAGCTCTTTTTAAAAATCGGATCGTAATAGGAATAGCTACTACCATCACCATCAAAATATCCGCGCACAAAGTCGACGAAAAACTCTTCGGGGACCGCGACGGCACCTATTGTCTTTGACTTTGCTGGGAATATGCCGATTCCCATAAGAAACTGATGGAAAAGTACATCACTAAATTGCATACAATAAGCGATATTCCCTTGTCCCGATCGCTTCGTACTCACACTCGTCTTTAATCCCAAACATTTTCTAAATAACTCAGCCTGAGCTTTATCGACTGAGGTTAGATCAACGTGTCGCCCATCTTTTTGCACACATCCGTCAGCGACGAGTAAACCAATGGCGTACGCAAACCGAGACGACCATTCGATACGCACGTTCCCCTTCGGCTTTGGTCCGGGCTTAATCTCACAATAATAACCTGAAGTAAGTAGCGTATACCAATTAATCCACAGTAAATGCCCCGCGTCGCAATCGCAACGCGGGGCATTCCTTTTTTAAAAGATCTTAGAGACAGGGCTCGGGGGTCGCTTCAGGTTTATCCCAGAAGTTCCCGTCCATGCAGGCGAAACAGAACTCTGTCGGTTTCTCTACAAGATTCCGAAGACTTTCGATGGAGAGGTATTCGAGTGAGTCCGCACCGATTTCTTCGCGAATACCTTCGATAGTTTTTTGATTCGCAATGAGCTCTTCGTACGTTTTGGTGTTGATTCCATACGCGCACGGGTGCCGAAACGGCGGCGACGCAATCCGCACATGCACTGCCCGCGCTTTCATCAAGCGCATTACCGTGATGATTTTCCTAAGCGTCGTTCCACGCACGATTGAATCATCGATCAATACAACCACTTTCCCTGCCACTTCTTGGGCCGAGAATGTGAACTTATTGGCAACCTCTTCGTCGCGTTGTGCCTGCGAAGCAGCTATGAAGGTTCGTCCGACATTGTGATGTCGATTGATTGCCGGATAGTACTCACCCGATTTGAGAGATGTACCAAATCCCATCGCAATGAAGTTCGAGCTGTCCGGAACACCAACTACGATATCCGACCCGGGCACACCAAACTCCGCTTCCAGGCGACGACCCAACTGTTGTCGGAAACGTCCGACGTTGTGTCCGAATACGAAGCTTGCCGGATGCGCATAGTACACGAGCTCGAATACACACTGTTTCTTGTTCGCCTCGGCGTAGCGCGTGACTTTCATTTCGCCACTCTCCATAAAAGAGACGAATGTCCCCGGCTCGATCTCGCCAATGTACTCCGCGCCGACACTCGGGTAGGCGCATGTTTCCGACGACACAAAATATCCGCCCCCCTCTTTTCCGATGGAGAGTGGGTGATTTCCTCGAGGATCGCGCACTGCGATAATCCGATCCGGAAGTTGTATCAAGAGTTCAAAGCTTCCTTTCAACATGCAGAGCACATTCGTGAGCGCATACTCGATGTCGTGTGATCTTTCACGCTCGAGGAGTCGCACGATATACTCGCTATCCATTGTCGTCCTCAGTTCGTTTGGCGATACATGCCGCGCGAGCTCGCTGATGTTGGTCAGATTACCGTTGTGCGCAAGTGCAATTTCCTCACCATGAAAGTACCCCATGATGGGTTGGACGTTGTCGTATCTCCTGTCCTCGCCTTCCTTGCCCGACGTGGCATAGCGAATGTGACCGATAGCAGCCGTGCCGTGGAGTCGATCGAGCATTTCCTTGTCGAACGCGTTTCGAACGATTCCCGGTCCGCGTTCACGATGCAGATAGCGACCGTTGGACGCGACAATTCCCGCGGCATCGACTGCGCGATGTTGATTGTGATGCAGTCCAATTGCGACAAGCTCTGCTGCTTTTCTGACGTTCATAACACCGAACAGTCCGCACATGTGTTTTATCCCCTGTTGTTTCAATGAACCTGCCCCGACTATAGATAAAAAGGTGTTATCGCGCCACCATCACGATCCCCATGACCTATTTCTCGGCAATTGTTTTTTGAAAAACATATAAATCATCAGCGACTCCTTTTTTTCGCGGAAGGCGGCAAGGCAGCATCATGTGTTCGCCGTTGTACGTCAGCGTTATTTGGTCGTGACCATCTTCAAGCTCCAACACACCAGCAAGCGACCCGCTTCTAATTGCCGCGATAATCCGTTTATACTCCTTCGCAATATCCGTCTTATCTCCGGAGAATTTCTGTACCATACGAACCGCATCATCATAACGAACCGTACTGAAGCTAAAACTAAAAGGTGCATTTTTCAATTCTTCATCCGTATCCACCTCTTGCCAGCATCCCTCTGTTTCTCTGTCATACGTAATTCCGTCCTTTGTGTTTAAAACGATACCGATCGACTTGTAGCCTTTTTCATGCAGACGCCTTGCCGTCTGGTGATAATCATTGCACACAATGTACCCTCCTGGCTTTATGAAACTCGCGGGTGCATCAGGAGCGATCTGCGGATTTAACAGGATCAATACATCGACTTCTCCTGGGTTAAAGGATGTCACATCGACAACATGGGCCTCGTATCCTTTTTCTAAAACAGCCTCCATGGCATCGGCATCCATATCTGCGTATATCACACGACTACCGGGAAAGGCTTCGCTGGGTGAAATATCTGCAGAGCCACATGGGTGGTAGATGACGCCGGTGTCGAAGGCAACAGCCTCCTTAAATACACTATATTTGGCTACGAGATCAGGATATGCCTTCGCTTCCAATGAGTGGGGTGTCTCGCTGTTTTTAGGAGCGTACGGGTCCGTTTCGACACCCTGTAGCTTCCGAATTACTTTACGGAGTTCATGTATATCAGGTTCCACTTGCTTAGGTATTCCGGAGCCCTTCTTATTTTTGTCTGATTCCCATCCCATAATTATTCAACCGCCTCAACAGATGCTCCGATTGCTTTGAGTCGATCGTGAAGATTCTCGTACCCGCGGTTTATCGGATACACGTTATAGAGCATTGATTCGCCCTCTGCAGCAAGCATACCGATCAAAATGAGCGTAGCGGGCCGGAGCGCAGGAGGCGCTTCGATATGCGCCGGGTGGAATTTCGTCGGACCGGTTACAAGCGCCCGGTGCAAATCGAGGAGTTCGACATTCGCTCCCAGGTGATTCATTTCTAAATAGTATTGTGCTCTGCCGTCGTATACCCAGTCATGGATAAGAGTCTTCCCATATGCTTGCGTCGCGATGGGCACAAAAAACGGAAGGTTATCGATATTGATACCTGGATACGGACGCGGTGCGATTTTATCAGGTGGTGCAGTTAAATCAGATGCCTCTACCGTAATGTCGCGTAATACGGTGTGACCGTTTTCGGATGCGTATCGCTCACCCATTGAATATTTTAGTCCCATTTGTCCAAGCGTAAAGAGTTCAAGCTCTATGAAATCGATCGGGCAGCGCTCGATGGTGATGGTGGAATGCGTAGTAGCTGCAAGCGCAATAAAAAACATACTCTCGATCGGGTCTTCGCTCGGATGCCCGTGCACCTCAGCATTAATATCAGAGATTCCATGCACAACGAGTGTTGATGTCCCGATGCCATCAATTTTGACACCACAGTGGGCAAGAAACACACACAGATCCTGCACCATGTAATTCGCGCTCGCGAATTTTATAGTAGTAACGCCCGGAATCTTTGCAGCTGCCATGAGCACGTTTTCCACGCCCGTGTCAGACGCTTCGTACATAATGATTTCTGCAGGCTGCATATTCTCTGTCGTAACCTGATAGGTATGCGCACCTTCGTTACCTTCGACTTTTATGCCGAGCCTGCCGAGTGAATCGATGTGTGAGCCCAAACTTCGCTTGCCCAAATTACATCCGCCCGGCGCCGGCAGCTCGAAGGCGCCGAGCAAGTGTGCGAGCGGCGCAATGAGTAATGCGATCGATCGTGTACGCGATGCCGCTTCGTAGTTAATATTCGTGAGATCTACCTTATCGGGAGGCGTGATACGCATATCACCGCTTGGATCCCACACGATTTTAACTCCGATGGATTCGAGTACTTCGATGAGTCGTTTCACTTCTTCAATCCTCGGCATACGCTTCAATATCGTCTCGCCGCGATTCAACATCGAAGCACACAGCAGTGCCACGGCGGCGTTTTTGGAAATATTGGTCTGTACGGTTCCTGAGAGGGTTCTCCCTCCCTGTACGCGGTAATTCATCGGGACATTATACGTTTTTAGCCGCGTTTTACGACCCCTCTCGACATCGCAACGGTATTTGAAACCGACCACCCTCGTTCCCATTTGTGCGCCAGGTAAGAATCGGACCTATGACCCCTGTTTTGTCGGATGGTAGTGAGGAGCGACTCAGAGAGTGTTTTGCGTGCTGTGTGCGCCAGGTAGGAATCGGACCTACGACCTCTGTCTTATCAGGACAGCGTTCTACCACTGAACTACTAGCGCACACAAGACACAAACACACGACCTCACATCATAACCCTGTATCATCCACAGGAGCTACTGGCTCACAAGACACAAAGAAACATTCTCGCAATTCGTCCGAGCGACCCATCCGCGTCCGGAGGACTGCAGGACGGCGTTCCCGTGAACCACCACAAGTCGCACGATAGT
Source organism: Minisyncoccota bacterium (assembly GCA_043780835.1). Taxonomy (GTDB): domain Bacteria; phylum Patescibacteriota; class Minisyncoccia; order Phycocordibacterales; family UBA2100; genus UBA10103. The sequence goes on along the minus strand of JAYWCB010000013.1, from coordinate 26,931 downwards.
AGCAAAAAACCTCACTTTACACAAAGCAAAGGCGGCCATATAGCCGCCTTTGGAATAGTGCGCAATCATGCGCGCTTGCTCGAAATCACCGACACACGGCGACCGCGATACCGATCACCACAGCTAGCGAAAGGAGCGCGTACAGTCCGTTATGGGTAAAGGTGAAACGATTCGGACCGTTCACGTGTCGATCGGTTCCGCTCCTCACACCGAGAGTAAAAATATTCATGTCGTACCTCCCTCAAAAGCCGGAGCATTGACCCGTCCAAACGGTACCATAAAATACAATCGGTTTATGCGTTTATACTGCACACATGATGCCGCGTGTTCAAAGTTTTGTTGCCGGTATTCCACGCCTGTTCACTCCGCTTTGGCTGCGACCCGGTTTCAGGTATTCATCATCGTTTTTGCATGCCGATGTGCAGGCAGGCATCACCGTTGCCATTATTCAGATACCACAATCGATGGCGTTTGCGCTCACTGCCGGCCTGCCCGCCGTGTACGGACTGTACGCATCTCTTTTCGGATGTATTGCATCTCTCTGGGGATCATCGCGTACGCTCTCTACCGGACCGGTCGCAATGGTAAGTTTGCTCACCCTCACATCTCTCGTATCACTCGCCGCGCCGGGGTCTGACGAATTCGTGCGGCTTGCAGCAACGCTCGCACTTTTGACTGGCCTTCTCTATCTTGGCCTTGGATTATTTCGTGTCGGTTCCATGATTCACCTCGTTCCTCACTCGGTGATAGCGGGTTTTTCCTCGGCCGCAGCATTACTTATCGTGGTATCGCAAATTCCGGTCTTGCTCGGTATTTCTGCAGCGCGCTCTGATGTGGTACTCAAAACAATCATCAATTTGTTGCATGAGTTGCCGAGTCTGACCGTACTCACAACACTCGTCGGCATAACGGCACTGGCAATTTTGTATCTCACGAAGCGGCTCCCGAAAACATATCCGATCGCACTTGGTGTACTTTTGCTTGCAATCCTCGCGGGATATTTTTTCCGGCTCGACACCCATCATGTAGCGATCGTGGGCACCATACCGTCGGGATTACCGTCTTTCTTATTGCCCTTCTTTGGCGTAACTGCGCTCGCTGTGCTGCTTCCGAAGGCCGTTGTGATCGCACTCGTCGCATTCGTCGCCACACACGCTAACGCCACAACGCTCGCCCGCCCGAAGAAAGAACACCTGAATACCGATCAAGAATTGGTCGGACAAGGTCTTGCAAATATCGCCACAAGTTTCTTCCAAGGATTCCCCATCAGTGGATCGTTTACGCGCTCCGCAATAAATAATGAGGCTGGTGCAAAATCGGGCTTCTCGTCGCTCGTAAGTTCTGGAATGACCGTCATTACCATTCTCTTTTTAACACCGGTTTTTTACTATTTGCCGCTCGCTGCTCTCGCCGCTATCGTGATACTTTCTGCTGCGTCGCTCGTTGATTTCCATCGGATCAAGGCGATGTACAAGATTTCACGTTCAGACGGCGTCGTCGCACTACTTACGTTCTGCATGGTCTTCCTGATGAAACCGGAAGACGCCCTCCTTACAGGCATGCTTGTCGCACTCTTACTCTTTATTCGCCGCACCGTGTGGGGCGCACAAGTTTCCGAGGTCGGTATTGATCTGGAACGCAAAGTCCTTTTGAGCACGATCGAAGACGATCAGGTGCATATATTCCCAAGCGTGGTCATCGCGCGCATTGGTGTATCGCTCTATTATGCGAACACCTCGCATGCCCTCAATCAGATCCATGGCCTCATCGCGCTCCACGAAATGCGTGTGAACCACACGGTGCGCGAAGTGGTGTTTGATATGTCGGGCGTGAATTTTATCGACATCAGCGGCATGGAAATACTGGAAGAATTTATCGAACGCCTTGAGCAAAAACGCATCCGTGTATCGATGATTTATGTACGGCCCCCCGTATTTGAAATCCTCAAAAACATCTCCTACTTCGAGCATCGCACGATCTTTCACACCATCGCCGAGATGCGCATGGCATTGCACCTTGTATAGAGTGTTAACGCACAGACACATTCCCACTGGGAACACCGTGTGGCAAAAAGACAACCTGAAGGAGTGAGTGTCTTCGATCCCGGTCGGCAGGTATACACCCCCACAGGATATACAAGTGCGTGACGATATGTATGATTGGTCTATTGCTAGAACAATAATTATGCTCATCAGAAATGAACAATCGCGGTACGAAATTGCAGACTCGTGAGGTAGCTCCGAGCCCTGTTTCGAAAATACATCTAGGTTCTCGTGCTCAACCGATCAAACAATCGGCCCCGTCAACGGTGAAAATGGCTCGTTACATAGACGAGCACGCTCCCGCGACACCCTTTCTTCTTATCGATCTAGATGTCGTCGCCACGAAATATGCGGACATGCGTCGCGCGATGCCCAGCGGCGAAATTTTCTATGCGGTTAAAGCAAATCCTGCGCGGGATGTGATCAGGCTCCTGGTGGGTCTCGGTTCCAATTTCGATGTGGCAAGCCCCGGAGAAATTGACCTTGTTCTCGCTGCCGGCGCTTCTTGCGATCGTATTTCTTATGGAAATACAATAAAGAAAGAGACGGACATCGCCTATGCATACGCAAAAGGAGGCCGGCTTTTTGCGTTCGACTCCGAGTCCGAATTGGACAAGCTCGCGCGTTCGGCACCGGGCGCACGAGTATTCTGCAGAATACTGACGAGCTGCGACGGAGCGGACTGGCCGCTTTCGCGCAAATTTGGCTGCGAAGTCGATATGGCGTACGACCTCCTCCTCAAAGCAAAGAATCTCGGACTTGAGCCGTGCGGCGTTTCGTTCCATGTGGGATCGCAACAAACTCGTCTCGAACAGTGGGAACGTCCCTTGGAACAGGCGGCACAGATCTTTCGCAATCTACGCGCGCAAGGTATTGCGCTCGATGTCGTGAACATCGGCGGTGGGCTGCCCGCTCAGTACCGCGACAAGATCGAATCGATCAACTCCTACGCAGCGGCCATACGTGTGGCATTCTCCAAGAATTTCGCCGACGGCTCGCCTCGCATTATTATCGAACCGGGTCGTTCCCTTGTCGGCGATAGCGGGGTGCTTGAAGCCGAGGTCGTGCTGATATCGAAGAAATCATACGGAGAAGATGTGCGGTGGGTCTATCTCGATGTCGGAAAATTCGGCGGTCTTGCGGAAACGCTTGATGAGGCCATCAAATACAGGATCGAAGCCGTCGGTCGTAAAGGTGCGACCGGGGCAGTTATCCTTGCCGGACCGTCGTGCGACTCGGCCGATATCCTGTATGAGAAATTTCAGTACCAGCTGCCGCTTTCGCTGAAAGTCGGCGATCGGCTGCGCATTCATGCGACCGGTGCATACACATCGAGCTACTCCTCGGTCGGCTTTAATGGTTTTGAACCGCTGCAGACCTACTGCATCTGATGTCGTATCGGTTTAAAAAGTTCCTGTAAGGATGATAATGAACATATCGAAGGCAAAGTGCAGCGCGATGACAAACGCGGCCGCTTGGACCGGCCGCTTGCCGCCATATGAGAGTTTAAGGAAGAACATGCCGAAAAAGAGCCCTCCGGCGCCCTGGATAAAGACGTTTCTGATGTCGCCGTGCATCCATCCGAATACGATAGAGCTCCCGATCAAGCACGCAAATGTAGGCAGTCCAAACCCCCAGAATCGTACTGAAATAAGAAGCGGTACGACTCGGAATATTAACTCTTCAATAGCGACAGCTATGAGTAGCGCGAGGATTGCAAATATATCTCCTCCAGAAAAGAAATAGATCTGTATGTCCGATACTTGTGGCACACCGAATGCCGCCATAACACCGAGTGTGAGATCGGCGATTTCGAACAGTAAATAGAGTGCCGAAAGATACAGGAACTCCCACACTGTAAACGGCGACATGAGCCAACGCTCGAAGCGCAGTATGGAAGTGGTAGGCGCTCTTCCGGCTATCGCCAGCGCGGCGACAAAACTTATCAGTAAGACGATCGTGATGACACTGTATACGATGGCGTGCGGCAATATGTCTGTAAGATAGTACGAGACCATTTCTATCATAAAAAGACACTAGCATACGAAAACCGCCGGCATTGCCGCCGGCGGTTTGTCACGCGTCATTACTACGGCAGAAAATTAAAAATTAGAACCGCAATAAAGACAAAGCATTATTTTGAACAGGGAGGCCTCGCCTCTCTGTTACAGACTGTATTATGTCTCCAAGACTACATTGAGCTGGTCATACGCCTTCCCATCGAGCTGCGACGAGATTGTTAGTGCTATGATTTCTTTATGTACCGGCGCGTTCAACTCCATATCTTCTACTTGGGTTTTGGCGCGCTCGCACTTTTAATCCCTCTTTATATTATTGCTCGTGAAGGCATCACCAACCAAACAATGCCCCTTGTAATCACACCTCCTCTGGTCTCCTTATACATTGTACTCATGTATGGATGGACAATCGTTACCATTCACCAAGATAAGCTCACGATTGCAATGGGTCGCATGTATAAGCCGCTCATCATCGACCTTTCGAAGATTCGTGAAGCGAAAGTAGTTCGTCTTCCATGGTCACAATATTTCGGATTCAAATTTTGGAACGGAAAATATGGCGACCGCTACCATAACGCGTCAGAGTTTGGCGATGCGTACGAGACTTCACGTTTCGGTACGGTCCCTACCGGGAACACAGCACTCGGTAAAATGTTCGGCCAGCGATTCTATAACAGCCCTACGTTCGCACGTTCATTTCTCGTCCTAAAACCAAAAGACGCTAGTACTGAATACATGATTCGAACGTACCTCGCAGACGAGATTGCCGACAGAATCGAGGCTCACAAGACTCACTAGTAACTTCGCAGCTGTTTAGCACAATCGTAGAAACGGATGTGCTCCAAGGCTTTGGCTTCGATTTGTCGGATACGCTCGTGGGTAATGTCGAATTCCCTCCGACCTCTTCGAGAGAAAACAAATCCCCTCCTCGGTCAGGCCCTTGCGCATTTCCAAAATCTTTCGCTCCTGAGGTGAAAGTTTCCGCAGGTTAAACCTGCGGCAAGATTGGTGTTGTATGAGGAGTTTTTCCTTAATATCTGGAAAGCATACCAGTACAAAAAAACCGTGTTCCTCGAAGGAAGCGGGCGTTTTTTACGACCATTACTCGCGAGTACTGACTTTTGAATAGACAAAGCATTTATTTACACACAAACATTCAAACAACACAGAAAGAATATTCACTCTTTTGTTTCGTCCAAACTACCGGTCTCTCTCCCTTATTCGCTCGAATAGTGTCGTATTATCTCTGTCCCCATATATGAGAAAGGTATCAGGCACGGACTCCACGGGGGGGGGTAAAATATTGACATGCTATCAATTCGCGCTTTCTTGTACGGAATTATAGGCTTTTTTTTGGGACTGATTATTTCAGCTGTTGTACTCGAATCTGTGTTGCCCGCGAATACACCGGGCTCAATTCATCTTGTGGGGACAGGTATTGGCACCATCGGCGGCGCTCTTCTACTGGGTTGGCTTGGCCGTAGCATGTCTAGAGCTGAGGCGCAGTCTGAGAAAGACCACGGGTACTTCTTCGTAACGAATCGGATGGCGTTTATTTTCATTATATGCGGTATCGTACTTAACGTTCCTGCATACTATCTTTTACCAAAAGATTTACTCCAGAATTTCTTTGTGGGTCTGTTGTTGGGCATTATCGTAACGATAATAAGCTGCTGGGCGTCAGTGTCATACGTTGCCCGAAAAGGCTATCTCCAAAGTAAACATGATCCCGCCCGTGTCGCACTTTGGTTTGCGGGTATTTGGGCCGTTTTCTTCTTCCTTGGCACGTTCATTCTTTCGGAACATCTCGATACAGTCACCATCATCCGACTTCTCGTATCCATCGCTATCCTCTACTACGCGACGTATTTCTTCACCAAAAAAGCTATTGCTTCTTCGGTCAAATGAGAAAAGACCCTCTTTACTCCCTCATAGGTATTGCCCTTGGGGCATTCGGCATTCTCTTTACACTCTTTTGCATCATCGCGGTGGGCATTCTTTATTCGTCTGGTGACCTTGTGCTCGCAGGCACAGAAACACTATTCTGGATTGTAGGAATTCCGGCAGGTCTCATGTGCACATGGATAGGGGTCCGTGAGATGACACCTCATTCACGCCGTTTCACTGGATATCTTTACACAGTTCTTGGAAGCCTTAGTACACTTCTAGCACTCTATGGGCTAGTTCTATGGAGAACGTCATTGGGCCAGTCGGACAAACCGTACATAGATTATGCCGGACCCCTTGCTCTACTTGGATTCGGCATGTATCTGGTGAAAGTCGGGCTGAGAAATATATATGCTAAAAATAACGGTGTCGATACTTTGACCGGCCCAGCTTCAGGAAGCAAGAAAAATGCGTTGAGTAATCTTATAAAAGTGCTATTGTCTGGAATTCTTGTATTCGCGGTGCTCATGACTTTATTTATGCTTGGAATGTGGAAATTTGGCGGTTAATGCTAAGTAACCGCCAAATGCCGCAGGTTAAACCTGCGGCATCGTGAGAATCAAACCAGACGAAATACCATGAATTATGGCATACCTAAAAAACACCCTCCGTCATTGTTCTGGGGTGTTTTTATTTACACTTTTGTTTCGTCCAAACTACCGGTCTTTCCCAGTACGTCAGGCATCATTTGGGGGTAGGTACAAACTTGGATGTTTGTGCGACTTATACAAGGCCAATCTCGGGGATTACCTCACGCCTTGAAAGCGCGAACGCTGTTACCAAGAATACAATTATTCCCGTGCCCGCGATGAACACAATATTGGTCCGCGTTGATAGCTGAAGGATATATCCGATAAATGCGGCAAAACCCAGTACCGGCAAGAGAGCAAGAAACGCCCCTTGAAAAACAGAACTCCAAAACAGAGACGGGTTCTCGCTTCGCTTTACAATACGTACCTGAATCATAAACAAAGCATAGCATTGGTGAATTACACAAAAACAGCCGACTCATTGCGAGCCGGCTGTTTTTTTATTTCACATCTGAATAGACAAAGCATTATTTAGCACACAAACTTGCAGACAAAAAAGAATATACACTCTTTTGTTTCGTCCAAACTACCGGTCTTTGCCGATATGTCAGGCATCATTTATGGATGAATGCCATTTCCCTTGGGTACTCGATCGAGATACCCAAATCGCCTATTAGCTTACCGCACCCTCGCGGGTGTTTCAGCGTCCAATTTTGGAATGAATCCACGAGCAGCTTCCGCTACCCGTGCCTTGTTACGACTTACTCTTTGTCATTGAGTTTGCCTTAGATCATTTCAAGAATGAGCTTCGGGCACTCCCAACTTCCCTGAGTTGACGGGCGGTGAGTACAAGGCTTGAGAACGTATTCACCGTGGTGTGGCTGACCCACGATTACTAGCGATTCCAGCTTCATGGGGTCGAGTTGCAGACCCCAATCCGAACTGAGGCATCTTTTAGGGATTTGCTCCACGTTACCGTATTGCGCCCCTTTGTAAATGCCATTGTAGCGCGTGTGCAGCCCAGGACATCAGAGGGACATGCTGACTTGGCGTCATCCTCACCTTCCTCCCCCGTGAGGGGGCAGTCTCGCCTGACACTTGTAACAGGCAACGAGGGTTGCGTTCGTTACCCCACTGAAGGGAACGATTCAAACCACGAACTGACGACAGCCATGCATCACCTGTCCTACACCCTCGAAGGCTTCCTAGCTTTCGCTAGGCGTGCAGTAGGATTTCTAGCCCTGGTAAGGTTCTTCGCTTAGCGACGAATTAAGCCACACGCTCCACCGCTTGTGCAAGCCCCCGTCTATTCCTTTGAGTTTTAGCCTTGCGGCCGTACTACCCAGGCGGATAACTTAACGCGTTAGCTTCGCCTCCCAGAGGGTCGATACTCCGGAAAGCCAGTTATCATAGTTTAGGGCGTGGACTACCGGGGTATCTAATCCCGTTCGCTACCCACGCTTTCGTGCTTCAGTGTCAGAAACGCACCAGTCCGCTGCCTTCGCTTTCGGTGTTCCCCTAGATATCAACGGATTTCACCCCTACACCTAGAGTTCCACGGACCCCTCACGCTCTCTAGTCGTGCCGTTTCGCTCGCCGATCCCCGGTTGAGCCGGGGGTTTTAACGAACGACTAACACGACCACCTACGCACCCTTTACGCCCAGTAATTCCGGGTAATGCTCGGGGCCTCTGTATTACCGCTCCTGCTGGCACAGAGTTAGGAGCCCCTTATTCATGAGGTAATGTCAATAACTTCTTCCCTCATAAAAGGTGTTTACGCGCCGAAGCGCTTCATCCACCACGCGGTATCGCTCGATCAGGCTTTCGCCCATTGTCGAATATTCTCGGCTGCGGCCCCCCGTAGGGGTATGAACCGTTCTCAGTTTCATCGGTGGGGGTCAGCCTCTCAGCTCCCCTAAACGTCATAGCCTTGGTGAGCCATTACCTCACCAACTAGCGTGATATTACGCAGGCCGCTCCCGAAGCGACGGATCTTTACTCTTACGAGACTATCTGGGATTACCTCACCTTTCGGTGAGCTATACCAGACTTCGGGGTACGTTCCTACGTGTTACTACCTCGTCTGCCGGTTGCCTTGCGGCCCCCTTGACTTGCATGCCTTATCCATACCGCCAGCATTCACCCTGAGCTAGGATCAAACTCTAAGTAAAAGAATGTATTACATAGTGTGCACGTGGACGGATCCTTGAGTGCACTGCCATGAAATTCTGTTACAAATTTGATTTAGTTCTTTTTTAGGATGGACGAAACAAAAGAATGCACATTTATGCATGTTCGAAGAACATGATTCAATCTGATTTTTTGTTTCCTGATTTACATTTGGATCAATGTAATCAGTACTGTTTCTATTCCTCATATACTACGAAACTCTCCTAGGGCTTCGCAGTACGTTGTATTTTGTTTGCTTGCTTGTGTGTTGCATTGCTTCTCGAACATCCGGCTTATTGGATATTCGAGTCTTACCAATCTTTGTGAATTTACATTGATTGTTTTTCTCACACCGAATTCCGCTACAGAATTCGATGCAAAATGCTTTGTCTATTCAAATGTCAAAGTTCAGCCATCCACATCCCGCCCTCTTCGGTTTGAAGGCCGTCGTGCCGAGTGGCAGTCAGGCATATTCGTTGATCAGAAAATCAATTCCGACCCCAAATAAAAGGCCATCAGGAGCGATGGTCGAGCCATTATAAGCGCTAAACCATGAGAGTCAACCCCAAGGCCGAAAGACCATGATTGAAGCCACAAAAGGCCCGTTTTGGCAGTATATCGTAAGCGTGATGAAGGCCTCCTGAGGGAGGGCTTTTACAATGAAAGGGCGCGTCGACAAGCGGCGCGCCAATTTCCGAGGCTTTGAGCAGATTGCTCCCGATTGATTGCACGTGCTGTTTTTAAATCCCATTTGAGGGCATGACGCCTCACTGGGTCCGATGGCAGGGCTAGGCATTGGCGCCTTTTCTCCACGGATCTCCGCGCGGCACTTCCACCATTGTGAACCTCGGCAATGACCGGTCAATGCGCCGCTTCTAATAACAAAAGTCCCGGCAGCGAGCTGCCGGGACTAAAGATCTTCGGTCGTAATGACCGTTGGTTATTTCGACTTCGAGCCGGGCTTCTGATTCTGGCGCTTGTTGCCCGATTTTTCATCGCGACCGGGTTGATGTCCGCCGCTTTCTTGATTCTGCTGACCCTGACGCGACTGGTCCTGATCGTGCTGCGACTGCGGCTTCTGTTGATTCGGATTCACTCGAAGTCTCCTACGTAGCGACGAGCGGATTGCTCGACCGATGGAGTGTAAATTATTTTCAGAAAAAGTAAAATAAAAAAATAGCCCCCGGCACTATGTACCGGGGTCTACGTATCTGCGATGCCGTCATTAATCCGTTGCAAGACGTCCGCGAGGCAGAACGTCAAAGTCCCGATTCACGTCACGTTTACGCGGATGCGGTGCCGCAAACGTTGCGCGAACACGCTGATCCGGAAACGGCGCGTGCGCGACCTGTCCGTCCACAAACGGTTCGGATGCATTTTCAGTGACGCCAACGGCACTCTCATCTTTGCGATGATGCGGTGTTTTCGACATGACCGATATCCTCTTCTTAGAAAGACACTCTGTCTTTGCTTGTGGAATAGTACGCCCGATCAGAACGCGGTCAAGAATAAAAAGAACAAAACACCGGCATGCATTGCACGCCGGTGTTGAGGTGTGCTCTAGTCGCAGTGACTAGAGCGTAATAAGTTGGCAGCGTTGATTCCGCACAGTGACCGGCAATACGAATGAATGTAATTCATGCGAATGATGCAGGCGCTTCGAAATCTCTTCGCGCTCAACCTCGCTCTTCGTGAGTGCCTCTTTGAAATGAACGTCGTACCCGCCGCCTTTCTTCTGACTCACGATAAAGAGCGCGTACTGCTTACGACTTGGGCGCGAGCCTCGTGCCCCCGTAGGCTCCCCGCCGAGAATACCGACCCAGTGACCACGTAACATGTACGCGAGCCGACCGCTCGGACCCATGAGCTCGTCACCGGTACCTTGCCTTGCACTGACATGCATCACTGATGTGTCGCCGTCTTCGTAGTCCGTTTCTTTTAGTCTGACTTGCGCCATTGGTATCTCCCTTGTAATGGCAGTCTTCTACCGTCCTTTACGCACGCTACGCAACAGTACTCAACGAAGCCTACTGCGGACGCGCATCCTGTCAAGAATAATTATGTGATCAAATCTTGACAGAATTTCAGACAGGCGTACTCTCAATCGTAATGAATCGAGCAGTCATCGCATTTGTATACTTTTATAGCTTCTGGAAACAGGGGGCTTTGGCGTATGCAACGGTTCAGAAATAAACAAACCGAAACAACACCAGAAGCCCCCGCCCCAAGCGGGGGCTTCTTTGTTACGGCAAGACTATCGGAGAACGGATAGTGCCTCGGAATCTCGCTCGAAGACCTTCGAACCAGATTCCGGATCATCAATCCGGCCAGTTCTTTCGTACCTCGCGCTCTTTCAATCACAGAGGGTTCTTACATGCCACACAAAGGATACGGATTCGTTCGCGAACCGGGAATCTCGACTAAAACCAAGTCGCTCACTCCGGAGGTGTCAATGTCTCACACAGATATCGCTCAACCAGAAGAAGATGCGCGCTCCAGGCTAGCTCGTCATCACGAGACCATGGTCGCGCTCTGGGGTTCAGGCTACGAAAAGGACCCGCGATACCAACAAGCCTTGAGCGATGTCGAGAAAGGGCGTCATCCCACAAATGTTCTTGCGGATTTTCGGGGATTCTAATCAATCCCGTTGCGCATTTTGAAATACCGATCCTCAGGATCGGTATTTTATTTATTAAAAGATCGACCGGTGTTTCCGGTCGATTAAAGTACCTGGTTATTTTTTCACGTTCCGGTTTTAATGAGATACCTGAGAATATCATTCACGATCCCGAGCACCGACTTTCTCCCGTTCACGATGAGATGCGCTTTTCGGTACAGCGGTTGTCGAGTCATGAACAATTTATACAAGTCGCCCGCTTTCTGATTTTGCAGGAGGGGTCTCTCCGTGTCGCCGGAGAGCCGCTTTCGTATCAGATCAAGCGGAGCGTCGATACACACAACGAGGCCGGTACGGAGCATCAATTCGCGATTCCCGTCCTGACAAAATGCACCTCCGCCGGTAGAAATCACGGTGCGATCCAAGCCGCATAGTTTTTGTAATTCGAGGGTTTCAATACATCGAAAGCCCTCCTCCCCGCCTGAACTAAATATATCGCTAATCGATCGCCTGTTAACAAACTCAATATGTTCATCAAGATCAATGAATTGATAGTTGAGTCGCTTTGCTAATGCGATACCCACGGTCGATTTACCCGCTCCCATGAAGCCGGTAAGGTAGATGTTTTGCTCTGTCATCGCCGGCCTCCCGTGTTCGAAACTTCTCCGAAGGGCACAATGCCGCATCAATGCAGCGGCGTCAACGTATCGCTATTTCGTTTTGCCGACTTTACGACGAGCCTTTTCCCACACCACCAAAAGCGGCGTCGCAAAGAAAATCGATGAGTATGTACCGGCAATAATGCCCACAAGAAGCGTAAGGGCGAAATCTTTCGTCGCGGCGGGGCCAAAGAAGAACAGTGTGAGCAATGAAATCACCACAGTGAGTGAAGTATTGATCGAGCGCACGATGGTCTGATTGAGTGAGCGCCCGGCTGTGATAGAAAAGTCCTCGCGACGGCCTTTTTCTTTATTGATGCGCAAATTCTCGCGTGTTCGGTCAAACACGACGATCGTATCGTGAATGGAAAAGCCGAGGATTGTAAGGAGCGCAGTTACGAAAAGCGTATCCACCTGCGCGCCCCAAAAGTGGCCAAATACTGCATACGCGCCGGCCGGAATAATAACGTCGTGTCCGAGCGTCACGATTGCAATGAAACCGTATGTCCATGAAGAAACTGGTTCTGAAACGTGACGAAAGGCAAATGCAATAAAAAGCATGATGCACAGAAGTACCAGTGCCATTGCAAGAAGCGACTTATTGCGGAGCTCGACACCGATTGTCGGTCCCACTTCCGTGAGTTGTGTGATAGAGCCCTTGAACGCTTCTCCGCCGGATATGATTTCAGGCAGTGATTTTCGTTGCACGTCCGTGAGGTTTGCCGAGCGCAGCACGAAATCTTTTGCGCCCGCTTCTCGAAGCGAATAGTTTTTGAATCCCGCAGCATCGAGCGCATCGTGCACCAGCTGCGGCGCAGGTCGCGTTTGGTATGTAATCTGCGCGAGCGTACCGCCAGTGAAATCCGTTCCGAGCTTTAGTCCGAATACCGCAATCGCAACAATCGATGCCACGAGCAAAAAGCCAGTGAAGGCAAAGAATAGATTTCTGTTGTTGACGACAAACATATTACGCTTTGGTGCCGCTACCGAATAAGAATCTCGCGATACCTGTTTTTGCGTTCACACCGAGCGCCATCAAGAACGTGCGGGATACCGTGATTGCTGTGAGCATGGAGACGAGCACACCAATACCGAACACCAGCGCGAATCCGCGCACGAGCGATGTCGAAAACCAGAAGAGAATGACCGCCGTTATAATAGACGAAATATTTGAGTCGCGAATTGAGAGCCATGCACGTGCGAATCCTTCGCGAATTGCATCCTCGGTATTCTTCCCCGCATGCAGTTCTTCTTTGGTGCGCTCGAAGATCAGAATGTTTGCATCAACCGCCATACCGATGGAGAGAATAAGACCCGCAATACCGGCGGACGTGATCGTGACGCGGAAGAACAAGAAAATCGCGAGGTTTGCAATCACGTAGAGCGAGAGCGCAATGACGGCAATCAATCCCGGAAGCCGGTACCAAACGATCATAAAAATCGCAACGGCGATAAATCCCCAAATACTTGCCATAATTCCGCTTTGCACAGCCAAATCGCCGAGCGTACCGGAAACTGTTTGTGTTGAGATGAGTTCAATTTTTACAGGCAGCGCTCCAAAGCTCAGATTTCGCGCAAGTTCTTTTGCGCTATCCGGCGTGAAATTACCGGAGATTACCGCGGTGCCTCCCGGAATTTCTTCACGAATAACCGGTACCGAAATCGGCACACCATCGAGGAAGATACCAAAATAACGGTTCACATTTTCCCGCGTCAATCTTGCGAATGTGTCAGACCCTTGAGAATTAAATTTGAGCACGACGACCGGCTCCGACACTCGACCGGTTCCGCCTTGGAACTGCAGCTGAGCTGATGCGAGGTCTTTGCCTGTAATAGCTGCGGGCTCAAATAACGCATCGGCATTCTGCAGCGGTTGTCCGCTTGGCGGCGGTGTTGCACCGTCTTTAAGCATGCGGAATTCAAGCAGCGGCGTTTGTCCGATGAGATCTATGGCTTTCTGCGTATCAGTTACGCCGGGCAATTCCACAATTAAACGCTGTTCTTTTTGTTCGGCGAGTGCGCTTGAGCTCTGTGTTTGTACAAGCGGTTCGCCAATACCGTTCGGGTTTACGCGGCGCTCAATAGTATCGCGCAGTGCACTCATCGCGTCAGCGGCATCTGCGGCGGGAATGGATGCAAGGTTGGCACGGTAGACGAGCTGTGTTCCCCCGGAGAGATCGAGCCCGAGCTTAAAGGTTTTCTGTCCCGTTACCTGCAGGTGGTAGACATACCACCCCAAAGCCGCTCCAATAAGGAGGATGAGTACTGCTGTGGCGCGTCTACCAGTCATGGGGCTTCAGTATACGCAGTCGGGCTTAAAAAGAAAGGGTGTAAAACACCCCGAAAATGACCAGTTATAGCCGTTTATTACGGGACATTGGTCATTTGAAGATTCTAGCGACTCCATCTTCGGTCAAAAACTTCATTTAGACTCGCTGTGAAATATCGAGAATATTTCTAAAAATCATACTGACGGCGATTGGTCCGACACCGCCGGGAACGGGTGTAAAGACACTCGCCTTCTCCGCACAGGCCGGATCTGCGTCTCCCTGAATCATCCCCGCTGTTTCAGACGTACCCGCATCAATTAAAACTACTCCCTGCTTAATATGTTCCGGCTTTATGAAATGCGGCTGGCCGGCACCGGATACAATAATGTCGGCGTCTTTGAGATCCTCGATGCTGCCCTGATTCAGAGTAAACATTGAGACAGTGGCTCCTGCTTCGCGCAAAATCGCCGCGGTTGGCTGGCCGACAAGCCGACCCGCTCCGACGACTACGACGCGTGCGCCGTGCGCCGATATATTCGTGCGACGAAGAATTTCTTGTACAGCGAGGGCAACCGGTGCACGCACGAGCCGTTCTGCATCGCGAGTAAAGGGATTGATGCCGTCGATATCTTTTTTCATGGGAACTTCTGAAAGCACGGCGTTGATATCAACGCCGTCCGGCATCGGTAGCTGCACAATAATGCCGTCTATTACAGGATTGTATTTAAAACTCCGTACGGCATCTATTGCGGATTCCGTTGTCGGCTCGAGAAGGTCGATGCGTTGAATACTGATATCAAGCGTCGCGGCAATCTTTGATTTAATGCGTACGAACGACTCAATGACAGGATCGCCGGGTGCAACCACAATACCGAGCGTTACATCTCCTTTCATTTCATCGCGACGTGCCCGCAACCCAGAAAGTATGTCATCGGCAATTGCGCGACCGTCAACAATCATGAGAGTCCCGCTTCCTTTTTTAACTCAGCGATCCCCTCTTCGAGAGCCATCTTCGGAACCCACCCAAGAAGTTCGCGCGCTTTTGAGTTGTCCGCGACGGAATCATGCGATTCGATTCGAGCCGGGCCATACGTAATTGGAGCGCCAAACATTTCTGCAAGTGTCTGGATTTTTGTCTGTCTTCCCGCGCCGATATTAAGCACTTCCCCCCTTCCCACATTCGGACTCTCTGCCGCGAGGAGATTTGCGGCAGCGACATCCCGAACATGTGTAAAATCGCGCGTAATGGTACCGTCGCCATAAATCACAATCGATTCTTTATCAATGGCGGCTTTGAGAAAACGGCCGATTGCAAGCGCGTACGGACCGTTCGGGTCGAGCCCCGGACCATACACATTGAAATACCGCAGGCTCACCGTTTCGATGCCATAGATTCCCGGCCACATTTTTGCAAACAACTCACCGACATATTTTTGCAGTCCGTACGGATGCACAGGATTCGCGAGCATTGTTTCCACAAGCGGCATTTCCGTTTGGTCTCCGTACGATGAACCGGACGATGAGTACACAACACGTCGAACGTTTGCACGTGCTGCTGCGGTTAAAACAGAAACCGTGCCGGTAATATTTTCTTCTGTTGTTTCGACCGGATGCTCTACAGAGTATGGAACACGCGGAATGGCGGCGGTATGAAACACGACGTCCGCCCCCTTAAAGACGTTTTCGAGTGCGGCGGTATCAAGAATACTCAGCATGTGGCGAACCGCATCCTTCGGTATCATCGAATCACGGAACGTATAATCACGATCAACGAGATGCGTGTCGTACCCCGCTTCAATGAGCATACGGGCAATAGTGTGCCCGATAAAACCGCCGCCGCCTGTTACCACTGCCTTTTTCAACATACGATTATGTATATCACGAACCCCGCGCAGTAAGCACAATGCGAATAGTCTGCAGAATGACGAATATATCAAGCATGAGCGAGCGGTGTTTCAAGTAGTACAGATCATACGAAAGTTTTTCTTTGGTCGCCGCAATGTCTGCACCGTGATGCGGATGCCGGTCATGACGTAACTGTGCCCATCCCATGAGTCCCGGCGTGACAAGATAGCGAGCGTTGTAGTACGGAATACGCGCACTGTACTGCGATGCAAGCGCAGGCAATTCCGGTCGGGGTCCAACGAGCGTGAGATCCCCTTTCATGACATTCCATAACTGCGGCAGTTCGTCGATACGCAACAGTCGCAACCATTTCCCGACTCGAGTGATTTCGAGTTTTGATTTACCCCCCTCCCCGTATACGCCCGAATCATTCCCGCTCATACTGCGAAACTTCACAATCTTTACCGGGCGTTGGAAACGCCCGACACGCTCCTGTGTGATAAACACATCACCTCCGTCATCAAGCTTTATCGCAAGCGCTACCAACGGACATATAAGGAGTGACAGAATCCCCAGTACGGACGCGCCTGCAATATCGATCACCCGTTTGAGCGCGTCATACAGACGCGAGGACGCAGCACTCCGCAAAACCCATTCGTATTTTACGAGCGTAAGCGGCACGCGATTAAACATTTCCTCGTATAACTCAGCGGCATCAATGAGTGCAAATCTATGCTTATGAAACGCCGCGTCATAAATGATAGGAAGTGCAGCGGAGACAGCGGCATCGGAAAGATCGACCACGAGAAACGTGACATCGTCCTCCGCTGCAACGCGCACGGTCCGTTGAATAACTTCGTGCGACGGCGCCGTTGATGTGTCGACCATATAATCAAATACGAATGTCGCATGTCGATCATTTCTCACCTCTTCTGCAAGCGCGTGCGCATCCGCTCCGGACGCGATTAGTACACCGCGTAATTTCTTGGACCGGGGCATGTGCGTAAACATGAGCACGCGCCATACGAATATTAAGACAAACGAAACGACGAGGTAGAGCAAAAGAATTGTTTTCGGTGCCAACCCAAACACGGGCAACATGGAAAAGAAGACTGCGGCGATAATAACGTTGATCGTTTGGGTGTATAAAATCGTGGCAGGCAATCTGCTGCGAAACAAACGTGTGTGTCGCCCGTACAGACCGGCAACAAAGAAAACGATGATCCATGCGGCAAAAAGAAACGTAAACGGAACGAGGTGGAGTCCAAAGAGCGCCCGCGATGGTATCTCAAG
Source organism: Minisyncoccota bacterium (assembly GCA_043780835.1). Lineage (GTDB taxonomy): Bacteria > Patescibacteriota > Minisyncoccia > Phycocordibacterales > UBA2100 > UBA10103. Next base: position 9,539 of record JAYWCB010000013.1, on the reverse strand, counting down.
ATAGCGCAGTGCGAGTGTCGCCCAGAGCGCTATAGTAAATACGAGAATATCGCCAAGGAGTAGCAGGATGTACTCCCTTTTCGGAATAAGTGTCATACCTGTTCACACGAAATGGCAGTGCGCCGGAAAGGCGCCTTACGCAGTTCGTTTAATTGATCCTGTAAATTCATGCTGCAGATTTACGATATGACCGTACACACCTTATTCTGCCATTTCGTGTGACAGGTCATAGCGCCGGTGGGCGTATCATGGCATTCTGAATACGATGAATCAAGAACGTCCCCAGTTGACTAAATTGGAGCGTAAAAAGATCCTTTTTTTGATAACCAAGGCGACGTTCGGAGGCGCACAGCGCTACGTGTATGATCTCGCCACGAATTTGCCCCACCACGAATACGAAACCGGTGTCGCGTTCGGTGTGCGCGGACGATTGGCTGAATTACTCGAGACACAAGGCATTCCGGTACTTGAAATCCCTTCTTTGGCCCGCAAAATTTCGCTCAGTGGTGATATAAAAAGCTTTTTTGAAATTCGCGACGCGATCAGATCAGCAACGCCCGATGTGCTGCATGTAAATAGTTCAAAGGCCGCTGCTCTCGGCGCACTCGCCGGGAGAATATATGGCGTCAAAACGATTATATTTACAGCACATGGGTGGCCGTTTAAGGAGAGTCGAGATATCTTTTCCCAAACAATACTTTTTATCGTGAGTTGGATTACCGCGTTAATGAGTACACACGTAATCGTAATTTCTCGCACCGATGAGCGTATCGGGCGGCGTATGCCGGGTGTTGCGAATAAAATACACTACATTCCACTCGGGCGGGAAAATTTAAATTTGGCATCCCCCCAGGAAGGATTCCGGGAAATGTTTGGTGACGTCCCGCCGCCATATATCGGACCCCAAACAATCCGCATCGTTTCCATTGCAGAGCTCACGAAAAATAAAGGCGTGCGCTACGGCATCGACGCCGTCGCAGAACTGACAAGAAGAGGACTCGACTGCGTTTATGTTGTAGTAGGTGACGGAGAAGAGCGGGAGCAATTGATTGCACACATGCATTCGCAAAGTGTGTCTGATCGCGTCTTTTTCCCGGGTTTTATTCAGGATGCTGCGCGGTATCTGTCGGGATTTGATGTATACCTCTTACCCTCACTGAAAGAAGGTATGCCATACGTACTTATCGAAGCATCGCTCGCCGGTTTACCGATTGTGGCTACAACCATCATCGATCAAGAATTTGCAGATTCTCTCGGTCGAACGACGCTCGTTGCACCGGAGAATCCGCTCGCGCTCGCGGACGCAATCGAAGCACTCTCATCACGCTCGCGCACCGCGGTTTCTACCGAGAACCGCTTTCCGCTACCAGATATGATCACGCAAACACTCGAGTTGTACGTTTAAATCACGCCGACCAGTTCCGTCTCGTCACGCGCTTGAATTGAAGGTCGCGCGTATTTACGCAAACCCATCAAGACGCCGAGTGTCAGGTACTCGGTCAACAAATGCGATCCTCCGTAACTCATAAACGGGAGCGTCGTACCGGTAATCGGAAGGACGGCCATATTCATTCCGACATGCACGATAAATTGTGCGAGAAAATATATCGCAATACCTGCAGCGAGCAACGAATCGAAATTATTCGCACCGTGCACTGCAACTGCAAGGATTCGCATAATGAGCACGCCAAATAATCCAAGCAAGAGTATGACGCCGACAAAACCCCACTCTTCCGCATACGCCGCAAAGATAAAATCGGTTTCGTATTCCGGTAAGAATTGCAATTTCGACTGCGTCCCGTAGCCAATCCCCTTTCCTGTTACAAGACCGGATCCCACCGCGACGGTTGATTGATACGCGTTGTAGCCGGTGTTTCGAATATCGGTGAGCGGATGGATAAACGTGAGGATGCGTGCTTTTTGATACTCGCGCAGACCAACGGACCACAGGCCGGCAAAGACCAACGTCCCCGTCAGGAAAAGTACCGCGAGATGTTTCCATGAAATGCCGGCAACAAGTACCATGCCGAACCAAATTGAAAAGATGATGATGCCCGAACCCAAATCCGGCTGGAAAAATACAAGCACAAAGAGTGTAAAGGCGTACGCACCGGAAATGACGATGTGCCGGAAATGTTTGATTTCGATATGACGGCGATGGAAATATTTCGCCAGCACAATGACAAGAATGAGTTTAGCCGGATCAGACGGTTGTATGGCAAAAAAACCGAGATCAAAACGATTTTGCGATCCGTACACGATAGAGCCGAAAATAAAGATCAGCGCGAGCAATGTACACACCACGACAAAGAGTCCGACAACGATGGGCGTGCGCCTCAAAAAGCTGTAATCAATCATACTCGCGATAAGAAATGCGATGAGCGACACACAGATCCAAATGAGCTGGTGTTCGAAAAATGCCGCCTTCGGAATGAATGAACGCATCGTCACGAGCCCCAAAAGAGAAATCGCAAGTGCCGAAAAAAGCATATACCAATCGATATGCGCAAAGGTGCGCATTCGCGCTTCGGCTCTCTGTAGCGCAGCCATCATACCCCTTCACACGAAACGGCATCGCGAGGCGAACCGAACCGGATATCACCTCCATTGTTAACGCGCAGATACACTCTGTTTTGCAAACTATACATTTCAGCAGAAATAATGCCGTTTCGTGTGCGGGGCATACGTTATTTTCCCGGCGGTCCCGGCTGGACAAGCGGAATGATGTCGATACGGCCGACGGTTACCGTAAAGGGATCCGGCCAGGTGAACGTGACTGCCTGTTTCTCCCCTGCACGCAGTTTCGAGATTTTTGTCTGTGATGTGGCAAACGCATTACCGGCTTGATCAAAAATAGTCGCTATCAGAATGACGTTGGTCATGTCTTTGACTGATGAATTAAAGGCCGTCGCTGTGAGCCGTGGCGCAGTCGCGGTATCCACCATTTCTTTGTCGTTCACAATGACGATATGCGAGCGATCCTGCATGCGCTCCCATACCGGCTTTGCGGTCAGTTCAAAATATGTTCTTACCGCAAGGCGATTTCCCGTTTGTATCCCCCCCTCGAGCACCGGCGTGATGCCGCCCGGCATGATAAACGTTGAGCCTTCGCGTTCTGCAACGAGTACATTAAGCGTGTCGTACAGCGAAAATCGGTATGAGACTCTTTTGACACCGGCATAGACATTTTGGTTTTGGATATACGCGATCGCGTTGAACGATCCATCGCGAACCGAGAAGCTGCGCGCCCACAACACAGGCGCCGGCGAGAGTGCGTTCACATCAAGTAAAAGACACGGTCCACCGTGGTCGGGTGACGTTTCGCCCTGGTTCTGGATTTTGTCCGAACACGTCGGTGGAATCGTAAAATACCAATACCCGATCGGTCCGCCGATTGTAATAAGAAAAAATAGGAATACCCCGAATCCATATGACGCCCGCTTGCGAGTAGCCCATGACATACAGGCATTGTATCAATATTTCGATTTCTTCACGCTTGACGTCAGTTTGCAGCGTGCCATTTCGAAACATGTATACCCTACGCTACTTCTCCTGAAATCGGGGTGCAATATTCACTTCCTGCGTTTCTCGAACCTGACTGCTGTCAAATCCGGTGCACAATAGTTGGAAAATCGTGTGACCTTGCAATACACTGCTGAGCCGTCCGCTAACTCCTGATGAAATCCCTGTCCACGAATCACCATTGGAGCTCGTGACTGCGCACGATGAGACATTGGAAAGATTCCAATACACTCGCGCAGTACTGCTGGAAGCGAGAATACGCGGACGTATCTGTAGGTGCCCTGTCGTTGTAGCACCAGGATTAAATACCGGTGGCGACGTGAGGCACGAGGATGATCCCGTTGAACAAAACGCAGGGGCAACGCAGGTCGTCACATTCGAAACTACGCACGATGTATTCGTATACTGTATGGTCTGTCCCGAACAGGTATATGCAGCTGTGCACGAAACGCTAAGCGTCGCACTTGCGCTTGCCGTGCCACCGTTGCCTGTGCAGGATACGGTATACGTGGTTGTTTGTGCTGGTGAAATCACCGCGGAACCGTTCGTCCCCGCAGTGCTAAAGCTTGTAATTGTGCAACTCGTTGCATTTGTTGACGACCAGGAGAGCGTCGCGGATTGTCCCAGCGCAATGGTGGTAGGTGAGGCCGAAACAGTGACTGTTGGTATTGGTGGAACTGTAACCGTGACGGAATTATACGTCGCCCATGCCGTGTAATACCCTGTTTTTGCACGCGCATAAAAGGTATACGTACCGGCGACCGATGGTGAGAATACAGAGGTCTTCGGTGTCGTCGGATTGGTATTCGCTCCGACACCGGTGCCGACCGGAGAATCGATATTATCGCCGGTCAGCGCGTCCCCGCTTCCTGCTGCAAAGGTGGCAGTGATGGTGGACGATTGCCCTATCAACACCGTGCCTCCGGCTGATGAACTAATCGTCGCGACCGGTAACGCGGGCGGATTCACTGTCAATGTTTTGGGACAGGTACCCGTGCCACCCGTGCCAATAGCAGTTCCACCATAGTCTGTCGTCGCGCTCGGCTGAACCGCGATGGAACCGGACGGTGCAACATATGAAATATTATTGATGTACATGGAGGTATTTGCATTTGTTGAAGACCACGTGAGCGTTGCTGATGAGCCGTACGCGAGTGGATTCGGCGTGAGTGTAATCGAACACGTTGGGGCGGGAGTAGGGGTATAGGTGATGATGATAATTCCTTGCCCCGCACTGCCACCACTGCCACCGATGTACGCTCCACCCGCACCTCTATCAAGGTCGCCGCCTCCGCCGCCGCCTCCTCCTCCTCCGTACCCGCCGCCATTCCCGCCGCTTCCGATAATAGGACCGTATACATCTGCCTGTGATCCTCCGCCGCCGCCGCCGCCGCCTGCGCCTCGACCGGGATTATATTCACTTCCCGCACCACCATTCCCTCCATTCGTGGATGCGGAGTAGGTACTTATTGCACCGCCACCGAGACCAGCTGCGCCCCCTGCGCCACCGGCCGTTCCATCGCCTTGTCCTCCTGCTCCACCGCCACTCGCGCCAGGTCCTCCTGTGTACCCTGTTAATCCCGGAAATCCACTCGCCCCAGCGGCAGGACTACCGCCGGATCCTATAGGACCTCCGCCGCCACCGCCGCCACCGCCGCCACCCGGATAACCTCCGTAGAAAGAAGCGCTGACTGGCGCACCGCTCCCGCCACTACCACCTGAGACTTTAATATCCCCGATGCCCGATGCCGCCTGTCCGCCGCTCTGGCCAGATGCACCTTTTGCAAGACAGATACTTGTGTTAAACGTCGTGTCCTGACCAACGCCACCGATTACAATTGGTAACACTGCGCCGGGTGTAACTCCCACATTATTTTTTCTTGAAAAAGCACCTCCACCTCCACCGGCGCCACCATCACCTGCTACACCATCAAATACTACACCGCTCGCGTTCGTACCTGCCTGTCCGTTCGCACCGCCGCCTATGCATTCAACGGTTGTAAGTATGGTCGCGTCGCTCGGGACTGTCCATGTACTACCAGAAGTAATGTAAATGGTCGTGGCGCCCGCACTGTGAGGAAGTACAACGAGCAATAGAATGAAGAAAATTCGTTTCATTTCACATGTATGAGCCCGCGGTCGTTTGCTTTGACGATATTGTTGAAACCCCACGTACCCACCGTATCAAAGGTAAATTCGAAGAACTCGCCCGGATTTAGTGTTCGACACGAATCAAACGCACTATTGCCGCAGTCATTTCCGGTCCCAGGATATGGTGCGCTTGCATCCGTAACAATCGATGATATCCACATGCCGGTGTTTGAGTTGTTCGTAAATCGGACCGTCTGTCCTTTCTTTATGGAAACCGATGTCGGCTCAAAGCCGCGATCCGTGTAGGAAATGAACCCTTGAAAACCTGATCCGTTCCGTATTGCCTCAAGTTCTTGACGCGTAATCGCTGGTGGCGGTGGCGGATTTGTCGGACTGTATCCCTCACTGTTGGCAACGAGCAGCGGTAGTTGCTTTCTGATGGTTTTGGACGGCGTGATCAAGGAAACCGCCCCATATAGTACGAGCAGTATTATCAAAAACATGATCGGTGCTTTCAATTCATTCACAGAGTAAGTATATATGACCGAATCACATGTGAATGGTTGCGCATATAACCTCACGGCTTGACACTTGACCTGAAAGGTCGATAGTTATGTAAGTAGAGGAGGATATGCGATGGCGCATGCAACACCGACCAAAACGACGATCGTGGTGGTTCCCGCACGCGAACTGCTGATTGACCACACACATCGATGTTTGATGTATCACCAGGGACGAATTACGGAGTCTCCCGTTGTCGTAACCATTCGGTATCCTGCGGATATTCCGTTACAACTCTGGATCGTACTTAATTCAGACGGAGAGCCCAAATACGTTGATATCAACGGTTGGATGTTCGACGATGCTGTTATTGAACGGTTACTCCGAAAGAGAAAGATTCGCTATGCGACATAGCGCACTGTTGAAGCCCCGTATACCGGGGCTTCTTCTTCATATCGGCCTCACGATACAGGGTTTACTATCAACCATCGGACGCGTACCTTATCTCACTCAACTCGCGAAGTTACACCAAAACGCCGCCGCTCATATCGAGTCGCGGCGTTTTGGTGTGTATTTGACGGGCGCAGTGTCATGCATGTATGGTCAGATGAGAGGAGGACCACATGACCGAACGAGGCACACTGGTTTTCGGGGCGGCGATTGCCACTCCGGCGTTTTACCTGCTGCTACTCATCCTATACAAGTATGTCCCGCGATTTCCCGGATACGGGCCGCGCGAAATACAGAGCCCGGATATCTGGATGGCTGTCTGGATGGGAGTTGGAGTTCTTATCTTGGCGACACTGATCACAAAGCTTGATCCGGATCTACGGAGACAAGAGCTCATCCCTCCGGATACTCCGAAACCCTCGGGTCCGAGTGATCTGCCTGCATGAGGTGCATCAATGTCGAATCAGCCAATGAAAACGAACTGGGGCCAGATGACGACGCTCCGGTTCCGTGTCTTGTCTGCGTTCTGTAAATACCGTATACCCACACGCACATTTGGAGCTACGAAAGTCGGTGGCGTTGCCCTCGGCGGACCACATCTGGAGTGTGAGTACTACAGCGTAGGTGAAGTTACGTTCACCCGCAGAGGTCAGTGCACCGAAACAGGGTGGTTCACATGGGTGACGAATAACCACACCATTCCCGTTTCCGGTTACGAACTGCACGCGCTGTGCGTCAACGAAACGATCGAAGAGATCGTTCCCGAAGAATAATTTGTGCACTTTAAAAAGACCCGTCATCGACGCGGTCTTTTTATTTGCCGCAATAGTAAGATTTTTTAAACGCAGTGGGGATCATTTTACGAAACGTCTACGAATGAGTTCTGAGATTCTGATGTAAGCTACTACCACGATACTCCCCCAAAACCATACGTCGATGGCGAACGATACTGTCGGCGAGTATTCAATGGCAAGAGCAGGAATATCGAAACCAAAAAGATATCCAAAAAGTGCTGCAAACTTCGCGATGGCGGAAAGTGTGAGCGAGATCACTGCGTAGCGAAGCGGCGGTGATATTGCAGGATCGATAAGCGCTTTTACAAAAAGAAGTATGAGACCGACCATTACCACGGCAATTCCGATCAGCACGATTGCTCCATCGCCGCCAGCAAAAAGCGGAGACAGCGCCATAAAACTTCCGATGATAACGAGCCCGATCGGAATCCATCTAAAGATCTTCATATTAAAATAGTAGCATGCGGCGAAATTCTCTCTGGCGCCTAACGGGAATGTTTCGGAGCAACATTTATTGAATAGCTTCGGCGGAGCCGAAACTGCTACGTAACGAGTCGCCCCGATCCGCAAAGCGGCGCTGAGTACCTACTCGTTCAAGCTGCCGGCGCAGCATCAAACAAAAAAGACCCTCCGATTTGGAGGGTCTTTTTTGTTTGAATAGTCTGTGCTGGCGCCTACCTACTCTCCCCTTGCGAGTACCATCGGTTCTAGAGGGCTTAACTGCCGTGTTCGGAAAGAGAACGGGTGTGACCCCTCTGACAAAGCACCAACACAGAATATTCAAAGAATATCTGTTCGACTTACGCGAAGCGTATGTACGAATACCCTTTCGGGCACGCACATTGCTCACGAAGAGCGGACAAGAATTAGTATACAAACAGATAGCGTTACACGACTCTCACAATTCCTTTCGAGAGTTCTGTCGGGGAATTAGTACACCTCGGCTCAACACATTGCTGTGCTTCCACCTGGTGCCTATCAACGTGGTCATCTCCCACGGCCCTCAAACGATTCCTTATCTTAGAGTTGGTTTCCCGCTTAGATGCTTTCAGCGGTTATCCATTCCCGACATAGCTACGGGGCGGTGCCGTTGGTACGACAGCCCCCAGACCAGAGGTCAGTTCATTTCGGTCCTCTCGTACTAGAAACGAATCTCTTCAAGAATCAACGCCTACAGCAGATTAAGACCAACCTGTCTCACGACGGTTTGAACCCAGCTCACGTACCTTTTTAAATGGCGAACAGCCATACCCTTGGGACCTTCTCCAGCCCCGGGATAAGATGAGCCGACATCGAGGTGCCGAACATTGCCGTCGATTTGGACTCTTAGGCAATACCAGCCTGTTATCCCCAGAGTAACTTTTATCCGTTAATCTTCCCTTGCATCTAATGCAGAGGGTCGGTTCACTATGCTCCGCTTTCGCGCCTGCTTGGGACGTACCCCTTGCAGTCAAGCCGCCTTATGCCATTACACTATCGGCACGGTTTCCATTCGCGCCTAGGCGACCTTAATAGGCTCCTCCGTTACTTTTTAGGCCTGTGTTACGCACTCTTTTGGAGAGTGGATACGATCATTTCTGTCGTATTCTCTATGTCGCCATAGAGATCGGACTATATCTTCATCCTCTGTTTAGAAGGATGTCCAACGTGTAGTCTCTGAGGCTCCTCCCGAAAAGATCGGAAGTTGCCTGCTGATAATCCGCTTCGCTCAGGGATTGTTACTCTTTCGAGTACCCTGATATTCGCGGGTGTTCCAGCATATAGTTGAATGTTCATTGCATGATTGCTCACGCATGTCCCCCTTTAATTTATATTTTGATTCGTCGGACGTGAACACATCCGTGGACTCGAACCTGTGACGCTGAAAGTTAAGGACAGCGCCCCACCGAAACTGCCTGCCACATACTGTCTCCCACATGTTTCTCATGCGGGGTTAGAAATTACAGAAACAAAAGATGGTGTTGCATTGGCGACTCCACATGACCCGAGAACCATGCTTCAAAGTCTCCCATCTACGCTACGTAGTGCACCCGTAATCCCAATATGAAGCTGCAGTAAAGCTTCTGGGGTCTTTTCGTCTTGCTGCAGGAAGGCGGCATCTTCACCGCCCTTGTATTTTCACCAAGCAAATCCCCGAGACAGTTCCCAACTCGTTATACCATTCGTGCGCGTCTGAACTTA
>JAYWCB010000012.1:0-121487 GCA_043780835.1 Minisyncoccota bacterium | reverse complement strand
GTACTCGCGCGCCCGAGAGAGCAGGCACGGAATCGGGGCGTACGATCCCGTACAAAGCCACCACGCGCGCGGAGCGCACGATATCAGTCGGGATGTTGAGTAAAATGAGTTCGAGCAGCGTTGTAAATACTCACAAAAATAAAAAAGCAGGGCATGACCCTGTTTTTTTGTATTTTTGTAGCCGGAAGTAGGACTCGAAGGCGAGCGCCGGAGGCTCCATTAGCAGATGGAGCGGCGTGAGTGTGGTCAGGCGGAGTTTTTTCGCAACGGCGAAAAACGAGCGCATGACCGAGTCCCACTTCCGGCACAATTGAATGAAAAACACGCGTGTTACAATCGCGACATATGGCAGGAGGAATGATGGATTCAATATTTTGGGTGGAAGTGGATCGGATTAACCCGAATCCGTTTCAACCTCGAAAAACATTTGACGAAACAGCGCTTGCGTCGCTCGCGGAGTCTATTCGGCAGTACGGAGTGCTCCAGCCGCTCACCGTGACTCGCAAAGAAATCGAGCGACCGGGAGAGGGTATATCTGTTTCGTATGAATTGATCGCAGGGGAGCGTCGTTTGCGGGCGTCGAAATTAGCGGGACTCTCAATGGTGCCGGTCGTCATACGCACGGCAGAGGACTCGGATCGCATGAAGCTTGAGCTTGCAATTATCGAAAACTTGCAGCGTGAAGATCTCAACGCGCTTGACCGTGCAAAGGCGTTTAAGCAGCTCGTCGATTTATTCGGCTTGCAACACAAAGAAATCGGTGTGCGCGTCGGAAAGAGTCGTGAATACGTTTCAAATACGCTTCGTATTCTCGCGTTGCCTGAATCTATGCAAATGGCGCTCCAAGCCGGAGAAATCACCGAAGGCCACACACGTCCGCTCTTAATGCTCGCTGATCGGCCCGAAGAACAGATAACGCTGTACAAGGAAATCGTCGCACGGCGACTTACCGTGCGCGATGCGGAAGCGCTCGCCCGACGTGTCGCAATCGACAAAGTCCGACATAAGGCGCTTGTTTCTCCCGACCTTATGTCACTCGAAAAGCAGCTCTCAGAGCGCTTGGGAACGCGCGTACGCATCGAAAAGAAAGACACGGGCGGTAAACTGCATATCGATTTCTTCTCTCCGGAAGATCTGACTAATTTGTGTATCGTACTTACGAATCCGCAAGCAGGTGCGGCGGCGGCGCCTGCAGTGGCAGCGGTCGTACAAGAAATTGTCGTTGCGCCGGCGGAACCGAGTGCACCTGTCGAAACAGAAACAATGCCTGAGCCGCAACCTGAACCTGTCCCCGAACCGGCCCCCGAGCCCGTACCCGAAGAAAACGACAGTGAGTTGTATTCTTTGAAAAACTTCAGTCTGTAATTGCAATTCAGATCAATTGGATTTCCGATGCTCTTGCGCAAGCGCTGCGCGGATGTGCTTTTTTGCCATATTGGTCTTTGCAATGTCGTGCCATTTGCGCGACGGTTTGCTCGACGCTTTGGTGATTATTTCCACCATGTCGCCGTTGCGCAGCGCGGTATCAAGCGCTACCATTTTGCCGTTTACTCGCGCACCCCACATTTTATTGCCGAGATCAGAATGTACCGCATATGCAAAATCAATGGGGGTTGCCGCGATCGGTAGATCAATAACGTCGCCTTTTGGCGTGAAGACAAAGACCCGATGGCTGAAAAAGTCGGATTTGAGGGTGTCCAGATATTCGTCGGTCGCTTCGCCGGGATGCTGTACATGCGCAAGCTCCTGCACCCAGTCGGGCACATCAGCAAATGATTCTTCCTCTTCAACGGCTACCGGTTTTCGATTTCCAAATCCCGGGAAAAATTGCCGTATCCACTCCAAACTTCCACGCTTATTTTCGCCGACCATGGCGTCTTTGTACGTGAGATGTGAAGCAATACCGTACAGTGCCTCCCGGTGCTGTGATTCGGTTCGTAGCTGCATTTCAAGCGCGCCACCGTCGCCCGTATATACCGTGGTATGAATCGACTGGTAGCCGTTCGGTTTCGGAAACGCTATATAGTCTTTTATCTTGCCAGGCACCGGTCTCCAGTGGCCATGAATAATGCCAAGCGCCGAATAGCAGTCCGCAACAGTCGGGAATATGACGCGGAGTGCGAGAATGTCGTAAATTTTTGTGATGTCCCAATCTTTGCGTTCAAGTTTGCGGTACAAGCTGTAAATGCCTTTGATGCGCGCCTCGGTGCGGAAATTCCTGATGCCGGCGTCTGCAAGCTCGCGCTTCATATCGTGTTCTGTTTTTTCCAAACGTTTATCGTTTTCGTGCCGTCGCTCTTTCAACAATTCGCGCGTCTTTTCGTATTCCTTTGGATGCGCCCACGGAAATGCCGCATCCTCAAGCTCCTGTTTTGCAACCGACATACCGAGCCGATCCGCAATTGGTGCATAAATTTCGAGTGTTTCCAGTGCGATGCGGGTGCGCTTCTCAATTTTTGGCACGTGCTCGAGCGTGCGTGCATTGTGCAAACGATCCATCAGTTTAATGATGAGTACGCGAATATCTTTCGCGGTTGCTGCAAAGAGTTTGCGCAGTGATTCCGTGTGGCGCTCCATGCCCCGGTAGCGGAGCGTTCCGAGTTTCGTAACGCCTTCAACGAGCGAAAGCACATCCGGTCCGAATTGCTCTTCGATTGTTTGCGGCTTTACGCCCGCGTCTTCGATGGTGTCGTGCAAAAGTCCGGCGGCAATGGCATGCGCATCCATACCGACCTGGGCAAGGTAGTAGCCGACCTCTGCGGTATGCACAAAATAGGGATCACCCGAATACCGTTTCTGCGGCAAGTGAGCCTCTTCAGCAAACTGATAGGCACGTGTTACAAGCGAAACATCCTCGGCTCCCTTTGAAGCCATTTCAGAAAGAATTGCGGCGAGCGGTCGAGGAGTGGCCTGGGTCATGTAGTGATACTACTCTGACATCGGACTCGGTCAAATCAGATGAACTCTACTCAGCAACAAGCGGCGGTGCGATGATCGCCGTTTTTCTATTTCGTCTTGATCTTTTTGGAAGCTTTTGCGGTACCTTCGAGTTTGTGAGGATTATGCATCGGGCACGTTTTTTGGGAGCAGCGTTCAGGAATTGTTTTCGTGCCTTCCATCATGAGGGAACCGCACAGTGTGCAGATTGCACCTGTCGGACGTGCCTTAATGGCATTTTTGCATTTCGGATAGTTGGAACACGCATAAAACAAGCCGAATCGTCCGCGGCGTTCAACCAATTCGCCGTCCGCGCACACATTGCATTTCACCCCTGTTTTCGACTTAGCCTCCTGTTCCGGATCCTGTTTTACGAATTTGCACTTCGGGAAGTTGGAGCACGCTATAAACGGACCGAATCGCCCCTCACGCAAAATCAGTTTACCGTCTTTGGAATCTCCGCAGTCGGGGCATGCTTCTCCGATTTCTTTGGGTGGCGGAATGATGGTGCCGTCTTCGCGTCGTGCGCCGAGGCACTCCGGGAATTTCTTGCAGCTCATAAAGCGCCCGACTTTCGAAAGTTTATATTCCATCGGATCATTACAGATCGGGCAGGGGAATTCTTCCGGCGCATCACCCATGCCGGTGATCTTTGGAATCTTTTCCTTTCCCTTTACAGCTTTCTTGAACGGTGTGTAAAAATCCCGCAGCGTTTTTTCGTATTTCCGTGTGCCTTCCGAAATTTCATCGAGCTCGTTCTCCATTTCCGCGGTGAACGTGTCCGAGATATATTCCGCGAAATTCGTCTCAATGAATGTCGAAACAACGTCGCCGGTTGCAGTCGGAAACATAGTGCGTCCCTGTTTATCGACATATCCACGAGTTTCGAGTGTGCGGATAATTGATGCGTATGTAGACGGTCGTCCGATACCGCGGCTTTCAAGCTCTTTCACCAGACCTGCCTCGGAGTAGCGTCCCGGTGGCTGCGTTTCTTTTCCTTCCGTATGAGCTGCTATCAGCGTGAGCGCGTCGTTTGCGGCAACTTTCGGGAGCTCAACGTCTTCGCCGCGTGCATCCGGATCTGCCGCGAGCCATCCGTCGAATGTGACGCGTGATCCGTTTGCGGAAAAGTCAGGTATCGTTGCACCGGAAACATTTGCAATAATCTTTGTGCGAAGTGTTTTTGCATCGGCCATCTGGCTCGCAAGCGCGCGAGCGCGAATCAGTGCGTACAGTTTTTTCTGTTCTTCGTTGTTTCCGCAGTTTGCCTTCTGTGGATTGGTTGGACGCACGGCTTCGTGTGCTTCCTGTGCACTTTTACTTTTTGTCTTATAGATACGTGCCTCTACGTAGTTTGAACCGAATTCATTGGTCGCAACGGCAATAAGTGCCGCCTGCGCTTCGAGCGCAAGATTCGGACTGTCCGTTCGCATGTAGGTGATGAGGCCGGCTTCGTACAGTTTCTGCGCGACACCCATGGTGCGTGACGGTGAAAACCCGAGACGGGTGGACGCCGCCTGCTGAAGTGTCGATGTGGTAAACGGAGCTTTGGGAGCGCGTTTTGCCTCAGACTCGTCAACAGAAATAACCTGCCAGTCTTTTGACGTTGCATCATCGTAGATACGCTGCGCTTCACTTTCTGAGCGTGGCTCCTCGACGCAGGTCACCGTAAATTCCTCTTTTTTCTTTGTTCGCACGTCGGCACTCACGACCCAAAATTTCTCCGGGATAAACGCCCGAATTTCTCGTTCCCGCTCCATAATGATGCGCAGTGCAGGGGATTGCACCCGACCTGCGGAGAGTCCGTAGCGGACCTTTTTCCAAATGAGACCGGAGAGATCGTAGCCGAAGAGGCGATCAAGCACACGGCGCGCCTCCTGCGCATGTACGAGCTGCTGGTCGATTTTGCGCGGATTTGCCATCGCTTCGTTGACGGCCTTTTCGGTGATTTCGTGAAAGACGATCCGTTTCGGTTTTTTGAGACCGATAGTTTCAGCCAAATGAAATGCAATTGCTTCACCTTCACGGTCGGGGTCTGTTGCAAGGATAACTTCCGTCGATCGATCTGCGATTTCTCGAAGCTCATCGATGATTTTCTGTTTCTCTTTGACGATTTGATAGCGCGGGATAAACCCGCCCTCGATGTCGACGGCGTCCTTGTTGCTCTTCGGGAGGTCCCGTATGTGTCCCACCGACGCGCGGACCGTATATCCCTTGCCTAGATATTTTTCGATCGTTTTCGCTTTCGCGGGAGATTCAACAATGACCAGTTTCATGTACGAAGCGGATTGATACCTCATTACACTAGCACATGTCAAATATTGACCGTAAAAAGAAAACATCCGACGCTCGTGCGCCGGATGTCTTTGTGAGTCTGAGAGAGAACATTAGGTATGCAAATGTGCGTGCAGCGTGCAGTATTTGCCGAATTTCTTTTGTACGGTAGCGACAAAACCGCAAAACCGACCATCGTCATCCACTGCGTGCTGACATTGCGATTTTTCGGATGTTGCATATTTTCGCGTTTCCGGTGCAGCGATCGGATCAGCTACGAAACGCTGCGGTGAAGACCGTGGGCGCGCAATTGGTGCAGGTGTACGCTCGGGTCTCGGGACCGGTTGATCGCTCTTCGATGGCACTGTCTCACGAGATACCGGTGTTTCAGACGGTGTCTCGGAAGGTGGTGGTGCGTGCGACAGCAGAATCAATTCATAGGGATTGTGCTTGCCGTTTTTATTCCAACGATTGCGAATGCTCGCGATGGAATTCGGTGTAATACCGTACGAGTCAGCAATTTGTTTATTCGACTCCTTCTGTTTTAGACGGGGATATGCCAGGGCGCTTTTTTGCTCGGACGACAATGTTGTCCACCAGACTAACCCGCGACCATGCTGCACTTCGATCTTGATTTTGGCTTTTGCCATGAGAGCTCCGTTGGGTGCGAGAAACACGACACAACGAACGCAACAAACACAACTATTGAACTGCCGCGACTCTAACAAAAAGGGCTTTGATACGCCAGGAAAAAAGAACACCCGCTTCTCGTGAGGCGGGTGTTAATCGTAGGTGGCTATAGAGGAATGAGCTCGCGATTCTGTCTATCGATTTCGGCAAAGAGCGCACGCTTGTATTCCGCATCGCTTTCAGCAGCGGTTATTTTCACTGCGGGGACGATTACTGATTCGATAAGAGCACGTCGAGCTTCGAGAGTGAGCGCTACCGAGCGCTCTCTTTTTGAGCGAGTGTACGCCGTATCGCACTGATGACCTTTCTTTGTATCAGCAGAACAGGGCGATGTGCGAGTGCGCTTGGACGAGGTGTTTTGTGCAACAGTACGAGTGGTACTGTGTGTCCAAAACGCTAATTCCTGCTCGTTTTCTGCATAATCTCGCATGCGGTCTATTCGCCCGATGACCGCACTTCGTCCACCATCCTTGTACCCCAGAAAACAATCGAGCTCCTTTGCTATCTCTGACGCGCTCATGCAGCGATGCCACATGAGCGCGAGGGCTGCGGTACGGTCTCGTGTCCAAAGAGAATTTTCACGGATGCCTGCATTTTCACACCGACGCACTACTTTCATGTGTTTTTTTATCTCGGTGCGCTGCTTCTTTCCACGAGTCCAGAACAAAAGCTCAGCATTATTCTGTGATGTAGATCGGAGGGTATCGAGGCGACGCTTTAAAGCATTTAAACCGCCATCGGGATACATGACGAGCTCGGGCAGAAGTTTTGCAATTTTGCTGCATGACAGACCCGTCTGCCACAGATACGCGAGCGTGCCGTTTACTTCCGGCGTCCACGGTGAATGAAAGCGTGACCAGAAATCGCATTCCGCATCGCATTCTGATTTCTTTCGCAAAAAGTGTAGGTGACGTTTGAGCGCCTTGAGTCCGCCGTCTGAATTTGAGGCTATGAACGGCAGCCGTTTTGCGATTGCACTTGTGACTAGTCCGTCGTTCCACATCAGCGCAAGATCGATATTCCGTTCATTCGTCCAGACTGGGGATGTTCCATGCATGGCTCTGTTCTCCCTTTGAACTATTCGAACCATACACCCGTCGTATTGTGCCGCAAGAAAAAAAGAAGGGGATAGTTAGCGCGCCCGAACAACACCCATCTCTTCGGTGATGAGGCCTTTGATTTCCATTGCCGAGAGCAGCACGTTTGCTTCAGAAATACCAAGATCAAGGGACTCGAGTAAGCTGTCGCGCGAAACCGGAGTTGCGATAATAGTGAGCACCTGCATTTCTTCGTCGGAAAGATCGTCTCGCATGCTGGCAAGGTTTTCGTTCGAGCGTTTTTCGAGACCGAGCGAAACGAGAATGTCGTCGGCAGACGTAATCGCGGTTGCACCGAGTCGTAGGAATTGATGTGTGCCACGACTGTTGTCGTGAAATATTGAACCGGGTACAACCAATACGTCGCGATTATATTCAATCGCAAGACGCGCAGTGATGAGTGTCCCGGACTTTTCCTTGGCTTCTATTAATAGTATTGCGTGCGACATCCCTGCCATGATTCGATTCCGTTGCGGAAACGTATAGTCAGTACCAGGCTGTGTGGGCTCAAACTCATTCAAAAGCGCGCCGCCGCTTGAGAGAATGTCTTGCGCGAGCTGCACATTGGCACGAGGAGAAATTGTTTTCCAATCGAGCCCGGAACAGGGAACTGCGATACACGTAAGTCCGATTTTGAGTGCTGCCCGATGTGCTTCTGCATCCACCCCGTATGCGAGACCCGATACGATCACAATGGGGTACCCGCGTAATCCTTCTATTAAATGTGTGATCACGGCGCGACCGTATGGTGAGACCGCGCGCGACCCCACGATAGCGAGGAATTTCATGTCATCACTGGGAAGATTTCCACGCACGAATAATCGCTTTGGGCGATCCGGAATGTGCTGCAGCAGTGCCGGAAATTCAGCGGGCGTAAGCTGTTTGAGGGCGACGTCCATGGTGTTATCATACCGTAACGCTATCGATAGAATTGCATGCTCGACATTAAATTCATACGTGAAAATAAGGATATCGTCATTGCGGGCGCTAAAAAGAAACGCATCAGCGTTGACATCGAGGCGCTGCTAAAGCTTGATGACACCCGCCGCGAATTGCAGGCGAGCTTTGACTCAAAACGTGCGGAACAAAATACCGCATCCGACGCGATTTCGAAAGCTACGCCGGAGGAACGGAGTGTGCTCATCGAGAGCATGCAGATCGTCAAGGAGGGTCTAAAAAAAGACGAAGACTCATTGCAGCAGGTCATGAAAGAATGGCTCGCGCTCATGGTTCGTGTACCGAACGTACCGGATATTTCTGTTCCCGAAGGTGAAAGTGACGCTGATAATGTGGAGGTCCGGCGCTGGTCTCCGGAGGCCGGAGAAGGCGGGGATCCGGAAAAACAATCGTTTACGCCAAAGTCTGCATATGAGCTTATGCTCGCGCATGACATGGCTGATTTTGAACGCGGTGCGAAAGTGGCCGGCTTTCGCGGTTATTTTATGAAAAACGACGGCGCGCGACTTGAATGGGCATTGATGCGGCTCGTGGAGGATCGGTTTATGAACCGAGAGGGCTTCACACCAATGATCGTGCCGTCGATGGTCAGGAGGGAACCGTTTGTAGGCACCGGTTATCTCCCGCAAAGTGAGGAAGATTTGTATAAGACACAGGACGCTGACTATTTGGCGGGCACGGCAGAAGTCGCCACGATGGGGTATTACATGGATGAAGTGCTCGATAAGTCGCAACTCCCGATTAAATTCTTTTCGTTCTCACCGTGCTTCCGCCGCGAGGCGGGCAGTCACGGCAAGGACACAAAGGGAATTTTCCGCATTCATGAATTTATGAAATATGAACAGGTGATCTTGTGCGAAGCGTCACACGAAGAAACAGTGCGTCTGCACGAAGAAATAACCAAAAACGCCGAATCGATTTTGCAGGAATTAAAGCTTCCGTACCATGTGGTCGTGAATTGTGGCGGGGACCTCGGACTCGGACAAGTCAAAAAATATGATATCGAAGCGTGGATGCCGAGTGAGGAGAAATATCGCGAGACGCACTCATCGTCCTATTTTCACGATTTTCAAACGCGGCGCCTCAATATTCGCTACCGCGACGAGCTGGGAAAGCTCAGATACGTGCATTCACTCAATAATACGGCGCTCGCAATGCCGCGAGTTATCTGTCAGATTGTTGAAAACTACCAGCGCGCAGACGGCACCGTAGAGATACCGGAGGTTCTGCGTCCATATATTGCAAAAGACACCATCGGCGCTTAAACACACAGAAGGGTATGATCCAAAAAATCGTTGACCTTCGACCGTCGTTGCAGCATTCATCTCGCGCACCCGAAAAAAAGCTTTCACCACACACGCAGCGCACGGTTGTAAAAAAACCGGTTCCACTCAAAACCCGACGAAGAAGACTGCGGTTTCTTATCGGTGTGGCGGGCATCGTTCTTATGGCGCTGCTTCTCTACATTGTGCATTGGTCCTCATACCAAAAGCCGATGCGTATCGGTGAGATTTCTGTTCGTGGTGCGATGTTGCAAAGCCCCGGTGAGATTGTTTCGTTTACGAAAGAAAGTCTTACAGAAAACGCGACGCACTTTATTCCGCGCGATAATATTTTTTCATATCCGAAAGAAGAACTCCGCGCCGGAATTATGCGGACGTTTCCGCGCCTGAAATCGGTACGTATCGGGAGAGGCGGCGTGTTCGGCAACACACTCATCGTGAACGTGGACGAGCGCTCAGCCTATGCGATGTGGTGCACGGAGAGTGAGCCGCACGCCTGCTACGTATTTGATGAGGGTGGACTTATTTTTGCAAACATCGATCGTGCCGGTAAACCGGAAATGCCATATACTTTTTTCGGTGGGTTACAAACACAATCACCGATTGGTTCAGTGTTTTTAGCGGACAAGCTTCCTGGGGTGCGTGATCTTTTGCAGCGCATGCGCGAAGCACGTTTTATACCGGTCAATCTGCACGTGCTCGACGAACAAGATTATACGATTGATCTCACCACCGGATTTACCATCAAAGCGTCGTTCGGACAGGACATCGATACGATTGTGCACAATCTTGAATTGGTATCGGTTTCGCCGGCGATACGAGGAAAAGAAGCAGAATTGGATTATATCGATTTACGGTTTGGCAATCGCGTCTATTACAAATTTAAAAACAATGAGAAGCCTCAAGAAGCCGCTCAGTAGACGCACACGTACTGCAATAAAAAAGGGGACCGCGATGAGCGGTCCCCAATAGGTGATGCGCATTCGATACGCGCTACGTGTCCTTTTTCGGAAGAGCTTTATCGCTCTTTCTATATTTGTTCCATCGGTCTGCTTCGACCGTCGTCACATCTTCAAGTCGCTCAAACCGACGTTCGAGTCGACCGCGCTCCTTGGGTGTCATCTCAGTGTGCACTAAGAGACACAGAATGCTCCGTGCTGTGTAAATCACAGTCACAGGCTTCGTTTCCCCGGTCTTCTTCACGCGTGCCTCGTTTTTGCTGGAGGTTTCGGGGCGGAAGGTACAAATGACACGGTTCCCTCCGGCGAGATTATGCAACAATGTGGCCAATAATGCAAACGCCGGTACACGCTATCTGTTATGGTAGGCACATGAGTTTTTGGAACAGATTACCGCGGCCGTTTTTTGTGATGGCACCCATGGAAGACGTGACGGATGCGGCATTCCGTCAAATGTTTGCCCGCCACGGTAAGCCCCACGTGACCTATACTGAATTTACCTCCGCGGACGGGCTTGTGCTCGCACCTGAGCCCGGTAAATCGAAATTGCTTAAAAAATTTCTCTATTCTGACAATGAGCGACCGATTGTGGCACAACTTTTCTCATCGAACCCTGAGCGCATGGAAGCGGCGGCGCGCATTGCACAAGACATGGGCTTCGACGGCGTCGATATCAATATGGGTTGCCCGGATCGTGCCGTTGAAAAACAGGGAAGCGGTGCCGCGCTTATCAAGAATCCATCACTCGCTGTGGAGCTCATGCGTGCCGTAAAACGCGGAGCTCCAAACCTACCGCTTTCGGTGAAAACTCGCATCGGCTACAATGTTGACGAACTCGAGCGGTGGGTGCCGCAGATTCTGGTAGAGAACCCCGCTGCGCTCATACTGCATTTACGGACGCGCAAAGAAATGTCCGACGTGCCAGCGCACTGGGATCGCATGACCCGTGCGGTCGAAATCCGCAACGCCGTGCAAGGTGACACCTTGCACACGTTGATCGTTGGGAATGGTGATGTGGCAAGTATTGCCGACGCGCGAGCGAAAGCGGCAGAAACGGGATGCGACGGCATTATGCTCGGCCGAGCGATATTTGGAAATCCGTGGCTGTTTGCAGAACACGTTCCCACACTTGAAGAAAAGATCGCCGCACTTTCCGAACATCTCGCTGTGTTTGAGGAACTGTTAAGCACTACGACGCACTATGCTGTTATGAAAAAGCACTTTAAGGCATACATAAACGGTTGGGATAACGCAAAAGAGCTTCGTGTTCGTCTCATGGAAACAAACACCGTCGATGAGGCGCTCGCGGTCTTGCAAGCCGGTTCGTGACGAATACTTTGTCGGGAGATAAAAAAGTGGTACCAATAGTGCAGAAAGGAGACTCATATGTCTGGAAGGTCCTGGAGACAAACGTCATCTTGCGATGAAATCCGAGATGCAATTGTGCGTGCTGTTCGCATTCTGAAAAGCTCAGAGACTGTGAACGCAACGAATGTTGCCGCGCGTGCGGCGTCATACACGCACGCCACGCCCGGAATCATCAAGAAGTTCATCGACAATCTTGATATAAAAGAGAGAATTGCACTTGGGTTTCCTGATCCGAATGCTGAACCTGCAAAAAGCGGAATCACATTCAAGCCTGATCTCGGTAGTCGTGATCGATGGCAAAGACCGACACGACCTGTCTGGTTCATAAAAAAGGACACGTGAATGAACCGGCGCGATACGCGCCGGTTTTCGTTTCGGGGATCAAACATTTTCATTTTTGCTATACTGCCGCCATGTCAAAAGATGCCAAACACCAAACACTCTACCGACAGTACCGACCGTCCGGATTCGACGAGGTGCGCGGGCAGGAGCAAGTGACCGATGTGCTGCAAAAAGCGATTCAGAACAAGAAAATCGGACACGCGTATCTATTTTGCGGCACGCGTGGAACCGGCAAGACGTCGGTGGCGCGTATTCTTGCGCGTGAGCTCGGTGTATCAGACAAGGATTTATACGAAATGGATGCGGCGTCCAATCGCGGAATCGATGACATTCGCGAATTGCGAGAGGGAGTGTACGCGATCCCATTTGATTCTCCCTACAAGTTCTACATTATTGACGAAGCACACATGCTCACCAAGGAAGCGTGGAATGCGTTTTTAAAAACACTGGAGGAGCCGCCGGCACACGCGGTATTTGTGCTCGCTACAACCGAACGCGATCGCGTGCCTGATACGATCCAATCTCGTTGCGAAATCTATACATTCAAACAGCCTTCGCGCGAGATGCTCGCGGATACGGTGATCGATATCGCAAAAAAAGAGGGTTTTACAATCGACAAAGCCGGCGCTGAACTCGTGGCCCTTCTTGCAGAAGGGTCGTTTCGAGATGCGCTTTCGATTTTGCAGAAGGTGCTTGCCGTTTCTGACGGAAAAAGGATCGATATGCATGATGTGGAAATCGTTTCCGGTGCTCCGCGCGGCGAACTCGTGCGCACCCTCTTGGATGCGATTGCAAAAAAAGATGCTCCAGGCGCGATTGCTGCAATGCAGCTCGCCATAAAAGAAAATATGGATGCGCGCACGCTTGCCAAGCTGTTAATCCAGCGACTTCGCGTTGTGTTGCTTATGCGCTACGCACCCAATATGGCAGATGAGCTGGCGCAGGAACTTTCCGGCGATGATCAAACGCTCGCCGCCGAGCTCTCCAAAGCACCCGGGGTAAATTCGGATACGTTGCGTGCAATTTTAGAGGCATACGGAAAGATGGCCTATGCAGCGGTGCCGCATCTGCCGCTCGAGCTTGCGATCATTGATATTGCGTCAACCGTTGAAAAACATTGATATCCTATAGGGATGGATCCAGAGACGGGTTTCGTTTCAACAAGAAATTTAGTCGCCACGCTTACGTTTCTACTGTTTTTCGCAGCTGCGTTTAGTTTTTTATACGATCTCCAGCTTTCCGACTCCGCGGCCTTCCTTGTACCGCACAAGGGAACAATCCCCGTAGTCGTGAATGACGAGCAGGCAGTACGCGCAGCAAACGCTGCAATTTTGCCGCTTACTCCGAGCGATGCGTCGCTTGTTGTATATGTGGAGGCGGAAGACGGCTGTAATACGGCATATGTGGGCCGGTGTGCAAATGTGCGATCGGGACCCGGTACGGAATTTCCGTCAGTGCTCAAACTGCGTGACGGCGTGGTGCTTCGAGTGGAAAAAACAGTGCGCATCGGTAATCGGGATTGGTTCAAACTCACGTTCGATGAATGGGTGCGCTATCCGGAGCGCCTTGGACCCGAGCTCTATGTGGCGAGCGACGCGGTGCATAGTTTTGCGCGCGAAGCACCGCATGATTTGGACAAAACGACAAAACGTAATGCCGCCAAGCACATCGTTGTTGATCTGTCAGATCAAAAACTCTTCGCATATGAGGGTGACCAATTGTTTATGGAACAAGCAGTTTCTACCGGACTCGATGGACTGCCGACACCAGTGGGAGAATTTAATATATTCAGAAAAATGCCAAGTAGGTACATGCAAGGACCCATTCCAGGCGTCAGTGACGACGAGTACGATTTACCGGGCGTTCCGTGGACTATGTATTTTACGTACGATGGTGCCGCTATTCACGGCGCATACTGGCACAATGATTTTGGCTCTCAGCATTCACACGGATGCGTGAATTTGCCTCCGGAAAAAGCGCGACTGCTTTATGACTGGACCCCTCTGGGCACGTCTGTCACGGTTCAAGAATAATTCTCGGTTTATTTTTCGATGTGCACAGTCACTCGCTACTGAGCGAGTGTTATGCTAAGAATGTGCGACACGCGTGTGTCGACAGCATGGAATTCACTCAACAAGGGAAAACTGGTCTTGCTGCACTCGTCGGCCTGTTGATTGTCATGCCAATCCTGTATTTCACGTCCGATCACCCTGTTGCATCGAGTGTCGCCGTTGTGCAACACGTCCAAAAGCAGCTCGCCTCTGCGGCGTCTGAGGTGGTTACGGCGATTGTTACGCCACCCGCGCCTACGCCTGTCAATTATATTGAGGTGCTCGATGGATGCGCCGCACATTTTGAAGGGGCGTGCGTAAACGTGCGTGCTCATCCGAGTGTGAGCGCGCCCGCGGTTGCCCATCTGCGCACTGGTGTTGTGCTGCGCGTGGAAAAGACAGTGCATGCCGAGGATCGCGACTGGTACAAACTTATATTCGACGAATGGGTGCGATATCCCGACCGTGTATCAAACGAATGGTACGTTGCGGCGGGCGACTACGTACGTCTTTTTCAACATGCGCCACCCGAGATGCTTGCGGAGGGCATGCACGCAACAACGTCCAAGCGCATTATCGTAGATCGCACACTCCAAAAGTTGTACGCGTACAACAGCAAAACGCTTTTCATGGAAGAAAGTATTTCGAGCGGACTCGACGACACACCAACGCCCCGTGGTATCTTTAAAATTTATAGAAAAACACCGAGCAGATATATGCAGGGACCGGTACCGGGGATTTCGGAGCAGGAGTTTGATTTGCCCGGCGTACCGTGGACGATGTATTTCACAAAAGAAGGCGGCGCGATACACGGTGCGTATTGGCACAATAACTTTGGTGAACAGTGGTCGCACGGCTGCGTGAACGTGCCACCTGAAAAGGCAAAAATATTGTACGAGTGGGCGGATCTCGGCACGCCGGTTACCGTGCACGATTAAATGTAAAAAAGAACAGCCGCGAATTATTCCGCGGCTGTGTATGTAAGTCATCCCCGACCTCTGTAGTTGGGGGATTCTTTTGTGATCTTTAGACCGTGAGGATGCGATTCGCTGCCTTCGGGCACGAGAAATACTTCGGCTCGCTGTCGAAACTCGTCGAGCGTGCTCGCGCCGATGTACGCCATACTTTTGCGGAGACCGCCCATGAGTTGATCGATCACGTTGCTGACAGGGCCCTGATAATCAACAAGTCCTTCCACACCTTCCGGCACGAGTGCGCCGCCTGTGTGGCGACATCGTTCCTGCGAAGATTGGCTGTCGCGCATGGCACCTATTGATCCCATGCCTCGATAGTCCTTCCACAATCGACCGTCCCAATGAGTTATTTCGCCGGGGGCTTCATCGGTACCGGCAACATAGCGTCCAACCATTGCAACCGAAGCGCCGAGCGCAAGCGCAACCGCAAGATCTCCCGAGTATTCGATGCCACCGTCGGCAATGACGGGAACATCGGTGTCCTCGATAGCGGAAACGCAGTCGTAGATCGCTGAAACCTGCGGAACACCGACTCCTGCGACGAGTCGAGTCGTACAGATCGCGCCCGGTCCTTGGCCTACGAGAATGCTGTCGGCCCCGGCATCGACCAATCGTTTAGCGGATTCGCCGCGTGAAATGTTTCCCGCGACGACGTCGACATTCGGATATGCCTGCTTGATGCGCTTAATGGTGTCGAATACATTTTTGCTGTCACCGTGAGCCGTATCGATATGAGCCGCATTCAATCCGCTCGGTGCGAGCAGTTCCATTCGGCGCATGGCACCGTCGCCTACGCCGACCGCAGCGCATACGATCAGCTGACCGTTTGCGTCCACGTTGTTTGTTGTGTGCGCGCCGGAACAGATGCGTTTCGCGTCCCGAAACAAATACATGCCGACAAGGTGACCGTCGCGGACCAGCGGCAGAACTTTCTTCCGCTGCTCCAACATGATCACGTACGCTTCTTCGATGGTAGTTTCAGGAATTGCGGACGTTACATTGCGGGACATGAAATCCTGAATCGATCGTTTTGTGTCGACGCAGAAATCCAGATCGTCGTCCGTAATAACACCTGCGATCTTGTCGCTCTCAGGAGTTTCCATGACGACAAATTTGTCGAACAAGTTCTTCTTTTCATCGCGGCGACGGGCTTGGTTGGCATTGTGTTCAGCGACTGTCATGCCGGCAAACACCGTGTACGGTGTCTTGATAAGGCCGTGGAGTCGATGCTTTACTTTTCCGACTAACTTGTCTTGCGCTTCCGGCGTCATGTTCTTGTGAATTGAAGCGATGCCTCCAGCTTCTGCCATAGCGATAGCCATTGCAGCCTCGGAAACCGTATCCATTGCGGCGGTCGCGATTGGCCTCTTTACAGATATGCGCCGCGAGAATCTCGACGAGATGTCAACCTCTGCCGGCAGCACATCTGAATGGTCCGTATACATGTGGACCATGCGGTACGTGATCTTTTTCTTCTGTGCATCCATTACGTCAAAGAACTCGCGCAATCGTTGGTTTGGCATAACAACCTCCCGTCAGATATGCAAAAATCGGGCTTTGGCCCGACCGCTGCACGCACAGTAGCCGATGCAAAAAGATATGCAATCGAATCGATTGACGTGTAGGGGATTTGGTGGGATAACTGACGTTGTTACATACAGAGGGAGCGGACAAAATGAATGCATTCCGTACCGTGTTCACCGAGCGCCACACGTTTCTTCCGGTCATCCACATCCACAAGGCAGGAACAACCCTACAAAGCTCCGACATCGGTCAGGTGGTGCGTAATGTCGACATCGCGCAAAGCTGCGATGCCGACGGTGTGTTCCTCATCGGCCACGGTCACGTCAACAGCCTCGATCTGCTCGATGTATTCCGGGCGGTGCGTCATCGGTATCCCGATTTCTGGATTGGTCTCAACTTTCTCAAGTTGTTAAATCATGACGCAGTCTCACGCATGCCGGAAAATGAATGCGGTCTCTGGAGTGATGACGCCGGGATAACCGACACTTCAGAAACGGATGCAAAAGATTTCCACCACGTGTGTGCTCTCTCGTGCTGGAAAGGAATCTACTTCGGCGGGGTCGCGTTCAAGTATCAAGCGCAGCCCGCAAATCTCGCGGCGGTCGCAAGCCGCTCGATCGAGTACGTGGACGTGGTTACGACATCTAGTGAGGCAACAGGCTCTGCTCCAAGTCCGGAGAAGATCAAAACGATGAAGCACGCGATCGGCGAACACCCGCTCGCCATTGCAAGCGGAATGAGCCCCGACAACATTGATCAGTTCCACGCTGCCGATTGTTTTCTAGTTGCAACAGGTATCAGTAAATCGTTCTACGATCTCGATCCTCGACTTGTGCGAGCGTTTTCGCGGAGACTTGATCATTCATCATACGAGCCATTGGTACGAGTTTCGTAATCATCCTCAGACTTCAAAACCCGGCTCTGTGCCGGGTTTTTTGCTTGCTGTAAAAAGGAAGGGCTTCTTTCTTTTGTCATCACGAGGTATCTTTATGCGCAATAGGTTCGCTTCGGCGTTTTCTATTAAGAGGGGATCATCCTTAGTCTTGCAGTTGAATGGTCGAGAAGGGGATGAATTATTTTGGGGGATCGTCTAATGGTAGGACAGCAGCCTTTGAAGCTGCGTATCATGGTTCGAGTCCATGTCCCCCAGCCAATAAGAGCTAAGTTATCGCGCTCAAGCCGCTTACTTAGCAGACACAAGTCAAAGCGATACAATCACACTATGGATATCGGTAAGATTCAAACATTTAAAACAGCCTTGGAACAAATTCCTGAAATTTGCTACGCGGGCGACTTCATACTGCGCGAATCAGTTTCGGCTGTGTCTCTTGAGGATGGTCTCGAAATCGCAAAAAAGCTCGAGATTGTGCTTCTCAGGTATCGCGAGATAACCGGTTGGGGTCGAGGTCTCGCCGCTCCGCAAATTGGAGAAGGTAAAGCGGTTTTCATTACGTATATAGATGACAAGGTTGATATATTTCTAAATCCAAAAATTATTGAGAAATCTGATAAGACAAACTTTTACAAAGAAGTTTGCATGAGTGTAGGCGTTCTCGCCGCAGATGTAGAGCGTCCCGACTGGATAGTGATGGACTGGACAGATGAGACCGGGAATAAACACTCAGAGAAATTCGACGGATTTAAGGCTCGCATGTACCAACATGAGGAAGCGCATCTTCAAGGTCGGTTAAATCTTGATGATGCAATTGCTGGCGGAATTCAATTTGTAGATTTTGATCCACTCAAGGAACAATTGCGATACAACAGATAAAACGTTTTTAAGTTAGCGCTCGAGTCGCGTCGTTTAGATTGTGTAAAATGAGCTAAACCACCTTGTAGGGCTTGGCCGACCACGGTTCTAGCTCATGTCGTCCAGCAATGCATGTGAATCGGCATTTTTAGGCGTTTTTGCCATGATGTCGAAAGGTAATTTGTACTTAACTTGAGCCACTTTTCCGTTATCAACGGAAAGGTTCCAAAGTAGATTTTCAACGATGCTTCGCTTTTGTTGATCGTCGGCATCGAGAAATGCTTTTTTGGCTTTGTTTGCTTGTAGAAAGAGTTGTCGTGCTCGATCATGCCGATGTACGTGGGGTGCACGCCCGCGAGTGAACCAAGCTTCTCTTGTGAGATACCTTTGTCATGACGCTTTTCAGCAACGCGTTGCCCGAACTGACGGACGATTTTCGGGACAGCTTTCATATCCCGAGCGTATTTCGTTGCCTACTATGGGTCTACATACTATAGTTAGCGGTACATGAATCCATTTGGACAAGTTGTCTCTTGGGACAGCGTCATCGTTACCATCGTCGTGGCCGCAACGATTTTTTTGATATTGCGAGAGGTGCTTACTTGGTATTGGAAGATAAACCACATCGTTTCTCTCCTCGAAAAGATCGAAGAGAATACTCGAAAGTCGCCTCATACATCGCCCTAGACAACAACGACGACGGGCGTACAGTGGTTATACGTAACGCTCGCACCATGTCGCAAATTTCAAAAATAAATAAGCTAAAGAACGTAGCTGGCTTTATCCAACTGGATTTCTTCAAAGCAAATAAATATATAGATAAAGCTGGAGAATTCCTCGATTCTTTATACGATAACAGGGACGATGCACCAAAATACCAGATGTCACCTGATGGAGGTGCTCAAATCGTTTTACCCCCTAACAAGGAACTGAAAGTCAGCTCTAGGCAATTGTGGACGCATTTAAGCGAGCCTGATTCGCTTGATCTCCAGCTTCAGTTTATGTTGAAATCTTTCGAAAAGGTCGTAACACTTTTCGAACCTAAAGAATATGATCGTATAGGCTGGAGAAACCATTTCATTCATGAGATAGAGATTGATGCGTTGGCATTTGCATCCCCAGATAAATGGTACGGAGGGAAATTCGTCCAGCAATCTTTTGAGAAAGAAATTTCAGATTTCAATGTAAGGATAACTATAAGCAGAGTTGTAAACACGCTTTCAAATAAGGAAGCAATACTTTTCGACATAGACGTGTATAAACTACTTAAAGGAGTTAGGGATCATATTGAAGTAACAAAAAAACTAAAACAATCGCTGCATGTTTTTGATTCACCCGAAATTTTAGAAATTATCAACAGGGTAATCGTATGAGTACTGATCCTAAAGATCCGTCTTGGGCAGTAGAACTCATACGACAAGTGCCAGCCCCTGCAATATGCTTCGTTGCCGCGTACTTTCTCTTTAAAGCTCAAATTCTAATGCCTGGCTGGATAGCACTAACCGCAGCATTAATTTATCTAGGTTGGCTTTTCAGAATTGAATCCTATGAGCGTACTTTGCGAGCGCAACACAGGAATATGCAGGCACAGGACAACAGAATCGCTCAATTTAGCAAGTTGGCTTTAGATGCCACACGCGGATCACAAGAGACACTGACAAAAACGAATGTAAGTCTTGGCGAAAGTGCAACCCTTAAAGCGAGTGGCTATAAGACTGAAACGTCGACTGGAACAAATGTAGAGTAGGTTCCAGCGTCGTACCAAACAGCAGCAATGAACGTGAGTCGAGGTTTTTAGGTGCTTTCGAAATCTTCTTGATATTTATGATTTTCTACATAGGAGTATTAGTTGGAATAAGCATTCTAGTTATAAGTTTTAGACGCGAAAAAAGAGATGTAGGCGCATGGGCACTTTTTATACTTGGTTTAATCAGTATTGTTGTTTCGTTAGCACTTTACTATTCTGATAAAGCCGAAAATTTAGCCTTGAAGGATTCAATAGAAAAATCCGCCCCTGCCCAGCTCCAGAAAAAGATTGATTTTAGTAATATTGCTTCGTTGGATGACGTTGGCAAACCATTTACGACGACTGGACCCATAGGCGTTGAAACGGGTTTATCGAAAATTCTCGCGCCATACATTCACGAGGACAATTCCCATACAAAAATTGAGTGCACGCCCGAGGCTATATCTTCTTTTGCAAAGGCGATTGACATGGAACCTAAATATCCATTTTCCTACTACTATTTAGCAAGCTGTGAAAAAATTAAGGGTAGTATTGTCTGGAATTCTCACATGAAAAGGGCGTTGGAAATCTTCGAAATAACGACGCAGATTGCTGGCCATAACGAAGAGCACGATCAAGCCCTTAAAGACATTCATACTAGATTCGGGCTATAGAGGTTCCAACGTCGTACCAAACACCCAGTCAGTAACTTTATGAATATTAAAATCGAAGAGACCCGCCCTGAACAGGTCGAAGAAGTGCAAGAAGTGTTTTATCGAACATGGCTCAATACGTATCCGAACACAGAGGCGGGGATCACGGTAGAGGATATTGAAGAGCGATGGAAAGATAGAAATTCTGAAGAACGTTTAAATAAACGAAGGAAAGAGTTGGAGAAGAATGATCCGAATCAAAAGTACCTTGTTGCGACTGACAATGGCAAGGTTGTTGGTGTTTGCCTCGCAACAAAGTCGGATGAGATCAACCGACTGAATGCGATTTACGTACTGCCGGAGTACCAGGGGGCGGGCATCGGCAAATTGCTATGGGGAGAAGTTAAGAAGTTCTTCCACCCATCAAAGGATATCGTTGTAGGCGTTGCGACATACAACACAAGTGCAAAAGGATTTTATACAAAACTCGGCTTTGAGGATTCAGGTCGTCGTTACACGGATGAACGATTCAAAATGAAAAGTGGGGCATTAATACCCGAGATGGATTTGGTCATTAAGGCCGAGTAAGGTTCCAACGTCGTACCAAACCCCCAGCAACATATGAAGAAGATTTACATAACCGGAGTTTCCGGAACGGGAAAAACAACTATTGCTCATGAGTTGGAGAAAAAAGGATATCTCGTCGTTAGCATCGATGAGGTTCCGAATCTTTGCTCGTGGACACATAAGAAGACCGGAGAAAAGCATGGTGGAAAAGATACGCCCTTAACCAAACAATTTGTCGATGAGCATGACTGGATTTGTGATGTTGAATATTTGAGCAAACTCCTGAATAAGGACTCGGATGTAGCATTCGTGTTAGGTATGGCGGGGAATCAAAATGAATTCTTATCATCGTTTGACGAGAT
Organism: Minisyncoccota bacterium; assembly: GCA_043780835.1. Lineage (GTDB taxonomy): Bacteria > Patescibacteriota > Minisyncoccia > Phycocordibacterales > UBA2100 > UBA10103. The sequence goes on along the minus strand of JAYWCB010000012.1, from coordinate 99,973 downwards.
ACTTCTGCTTGAATGTTCGCCGGAGATATTCAGTGCGAGAATTGATGCGAGAGCGGATAATGACTTCGGGAAAGATCCAGAGATTAAGGACCAAATTTTGAATCGCTACAAATCCTATGCAGAGGAGATGCTCTCAAAAGGTGCGGTTTCTATAAATACCGATAGGCCCATAGAAACCGTTGTAGAGGATGTTATTGCTCAGTCAAAGACTTAAGAAAGGTGCCAACGTCGTACCAAACACCGAGTAAGTTGACATTTGCTAAATGCAAAGTATAATCCTTATCGGAATTCAACTCTGAAAGAGCGGAGGTGACTTATGGCTGTTCCAATTAGGCGAGCAAAATCGAGAGGATGGGAGATTCTATGCATACTCTCGTTTTGCGTTACCTTCTTTGTGTTCATCTACTTCTTCTTCCTCATCGACACCCAATTGATGAGAGGTCCTGCACGATTTGAAGCAACATGGAAGGATTGGGCTGCATTTCCCATCTGCCTAGTTATTACATGTCTGCTTTACAGAAAAGCTCACAAAAGACTGCCAGCCGCCTAAACAGCGGCTTTTTCTTTTCCTAACAAGCTTCCAACGTCGTACCAAACACCCAGTCAGGTAATTCAATTTTCATCGCCTCAAAAGTAGCGATATCTTGTTGGTGATAGTATTTAACTATGGGATACGCGCGCGCATGGTGGTTACTCGCAGATGTAATCATCACTGCTCCATATGTAGTGCCGGTCGCTGTTGTGCTACTCATAGCCGCGATCTTCTATGTTTCAGGCGAATCACGTTCGCCAAGAATAGAACGATATGTGTATACCGCTATCAATTTTTCTGTTTTGGTACTCGTTCTATACGCACTCGCAGCCTTCGTCTTTTTCTCCGGCGTCCTCAGACCGTTGTAGTCGGGTTCCAACTTCGTACCAAACACCCAGTCCGAACTGAAGTGAACTGTTGTGTAGAATGGGTTTATGACTGATCTAATGAAATATCCGAGTGCGTGGATTCCGATACTCTTCTCTGCTATTTCTTTGGTGTTAACGCTTCTCACTGTCGCGATAACAGGAGCTCCTCAGACACCTCCGGCCGATGAGGGAACTGCAGCGCATCTGTTTCAGCTATGGCTTGTCTTGGAAGTCCTTATGATTCTTTTCTTCGCCGTTCGATGGCTGCCCCGATCGTTCAAAGCTGCCGCTTGTGTGCTTACTGTTCAAATCGTCACAGTCATTGCCGCGTGCTCACCTGTTTTCATTCTTGGACTGTAAGACGGTTCCAACTTCGGCCAGGACAACCAGTTCGTGTTTTAATGCAGCTATGGAAATAGAAGTCAAAGCAAAAGTCCTGGATATGCCCAATCTGAAGGGGAAGCTAGAGGCGTTGGGTTGTGTATTCACCGAGCCCGTTACTCAGGACGATGCGGTCTTTGCACGGAAAACGGGAAGTCTCGAAACGTTTCTCTCGAACGACGTTTTCTTGAGAATACGGGTCCAGAATAATGGGCGTATTATATTGACGGCAAAACGGCCAATAAATAAATCTGCCGAAACGCTCGTCAAAGACGAACACGAAGTTGTCGTTGATTCTGCTGATGAGGCAAAACGAATTCTTGAACTTGCAGGATTTGTTGAGGCACTACGCTTGAAAAAGACTCGACAGACAGCTCACTACAAAGAGTATGAAATTTGTCTTGACGAGGTAGAGGGGCTCGGTACTTTTATTGAACTTGAGAAAATGGCTGAGGAAAGTGCCGCGGCTGAAATTCAAAGAAGCATGTTTTTATTCTTGGAGTCATTGGGGGTCAGTCCGGGAGACCAAGTGAAAAAGGGCTATGACATCCTGCTGTTGGAGAAGGCTAGCGCTCAATAGTGCTCCTAAAAAGAGTTCCAACTTCGGCCAAGACACCCAGCAAAAAAGCGATGATCTATTTGTTGATGGTATTATTTTAACCATGCATGCTTATGTATGGTTTTTTCTTGCGGACATAGTAATCACCGCCCTATACGTAGTTCCAATCGCGATTTTACTGCTCATCGTTTCTGTACTGTACGTAACAAGTGAGGCGGTCTCGAAAAAAAAATTAAAATACGCACGCATAACAATACATATTTCAGTGTGGGTACTTTGCTTTTACCTACTATCAGCATTTTTCTTTTTCTTCGTAATGGCAGGGATTAGATAAACTATCGAAACTGGATTCCAACTTCGTACCAAACAATCAGCCCGTATTTATGAACAAGTATCCAAGTAATGAATGGAATAAAGAGACAGATGAGGCGGTGTTTTTTTACACACCCGATTTTTATGCATTCGACAACTTCTCCGCATTTCGAGTAAGTATCTGGGGGAGAGATTTCCAAACTTCTGAGCATGCATATCAATGGAAGAAATTCTCAGATTCCGCTCCGGAGATTGCCGAGCAAATATTTACGGCACCAAGTCCCAATGAAACGAAGAATATTTCTGATGCGAATAAACCTGTTCAGGCCAACGATTGGCAAGACACAAAAGTTTCAGTTATGGAAGAAATTCTGCGAGCTAAGCTAGAGCAGCACGATAAGGTTCGCAGAACTTTAGTTGCATCAGGTGGGAAGGAAATTATCGAGAATTCACCTACGGACGACTTTTGGGGTATTGGGCCAGACGGCACGGGACAAAACACGTTAGGAAAGTTGTGGATGAAGCTCCGATCCGAGATTCTCTAATAAGCTTCCAATATCGGACCGAACACCCAGTCCGGTTAGATAACGAAAAGCGCGCCGAGTGTTGGCGCGCTTTGAGTTGTGGAAAGATCAGGCTGCTTTCTGGAACACGAAGTGCTGATCGGGTTCGATGCTCGGCTCGGTCGGAATGACCGAGCAGAAGTTCGTACTCAGTCGCATGCCTTCGTCGTCGCGACCGACGCAGATCCCGCACAGGCCCTCGCCGGTATCTGGAATTTCCTTCGGATCCGACGCGATGACTGCTTCGTCCATCGGCTCATCAATTCCGGCGCAATACAGTTGTAAACCGATGCCGGGATGGACGGTTTTCAAGCCGAGCGCCCGTGCACGCTCAATGAGCGCGTAATAGGAGCAGAGGGCGGTGAAACCGATGTCCTCGGGTGCGACCAGAACCAGTTCACATTCGCCGGTGGAGGGAATTGGTCCACGGGGATTGAAGTTGGCCGTCGGACCATACAATCTGATCTGTTTCGACTCACGGAAGTTGTATTCAAGCAGTTGCTTGAAACCCCATCCGATGCGGGATAAATGGATCGTGCGCCAAACAGATATTGAAGGGGTGTCCATGGTCGCTACCTTTCTGTGACCTAAATGACTGCAAATATAATACCCTCAATTATACGATATGTCAAATACACAGCAGTCGGTTTCTTTCGCTTGTACTGCTAAAATGGTTCCAACGTTGTGCGAAATACCCAGTCCGATATTATAAAGAATCTGCGAGTGAGTTTTCAGTTCCTGTGGTATGACTTTTGGATAGGAGCGTTTTACGATCAAAACAAGAAAATTCTATATATTTGTCCGCTACCGATGTGTGTCATTAAAATTTGGAAGATTTAAAATTGCTCCAACCACGTACCAAACACCCAGCAAATCATTTCTATGACGGAAGAAGAAATTTTCGACCACCTTTTGATGATCTTCGAACTCTCGGATGATGACCGAGGAGTCGTTGCATCATGCTTAGTACGACGCGGAGAAATAATATCCGGAAAAACGGGGATAAGCACGTCAAAACAATTAGTTACGTTGTATAATATCCACATGGGACGTGCGCCACGAGTAGATATTGGAGATACGGTATATCACGTAATCAATCGCGCGAATGGCCGTGCGCAGATTTTCAATTCAGAAGTCGAGTACTCTGATTTCGAGGGGTTACTCAATGAGATTAAAGAAACGTACGATATGCGAATTCTCGCCTATATAATTATGCCGAACCACTGGCACCTTTTGCTGTATCCAAAAAAAGACGGCGATTTGGCTAAATCGATGCATTGGCTGACAAGTACTCACGTCCGGCGACATCATGCACGGAACCGGACGATCGGACATGGTCATCTATACCAAGGGACATACAAATCATTTCTTGTTCTCGACGATGCCCATTTCCTCAGTGTTCTGAAATACATCGAGCGCAACGCGGTACGTGCCAAATTATCAAAAACTGCTCAATCGTGGAAATGGGGCAGTGCATTCAGACGCCTCGGAATGAATGCGAAAGCAAAGGTTTTGCTTGCGGAACTACCGGTACCGCTCCCGAATGATTATGAGAAGTGGATTAATCAGGCTGAACCTGCAGAGGAGCTTGCAAAGATTCGCGACACGGTGAACCGCGGGGTACGATATGAGAGCGTGACAGAGGTCGTAAATATTAAACAGTAATAATCGTACTCTTGTCGTACTTAGCCCCATCTTCCTTGTCGTACTTAGCCCCATCTTCCCGTTTCACTGAAGAGCGATTGCGTATGAAAAGTGGCACAATCTTACCCGAAATGGAGATGATCATTAGATCCAAGTAAGGTTCCAACTTCGTACCAAACATCCAGCACTTTTGGATCTACATGCGTAAGAAGACTCAATCAACGGTGTGTTTGAGCCTTTCCGGAGCGGTCTTGTCTGCGTTTTGACCTTCTTATCTTATGTACGAAAAGAAACAGCGACAAGCCTAATTCGATTTCGTAAAGTTTAACTTGGTAACAAAAAGCGTGAGCGTACCGGCCGGATTGCCTGCGCTATCCAGGAAAATGACGCTGCCAGATTTACGCTGCGTATAGGTACCGCTGAGGTTTGAGAGGTTCTTGCCAGTACCCTGCAAACGCATTGCTTTTTGTATTCCATACATCGCGTATGAATTGCCACCCGCACTTCCAGATTTTTGGACTGAAAGTTCAGGAAAAACATCGAAGAATGAGGCGACCGGCATTCGCAATAAAAGGTTCGGAGAATTAATACCTTTCGCAGGTGTAGCAATCGTCTCTGCCTTGCCTGTACTGCGGTTGGATTTGCTGCTGTTGAGGTTGATTGCTAAACCAGCAGTTGTCGTGCCGGTTATGTTCATGCTCAGAATCTCAGTGGCAATGTCCGGCGAGCCATCACGATCCACGTCGCCTATCGAAGAGCTTTCGATCGTTGCGGTCCCTTTCAGATCAAACAGTTGCGCCACGCGTTCTTTAAAGAACTTCACTTTACCTTTTACAGCCATTTGGTATGAGTCTGTCGAGCTAGCGGATGCCGCAAGACTCGCAGTGGGTGTGGCAAATAATAGACCCGCGAGCACCATTGCCGAAAATCGTGACAGTTTCATCATAGGATCATCATAATACTAGATACGTTGTGTGATTTCCATGAAAAGACGCTTCCCATGCGTGCAGCTCGTTTGTATTAGAACAAAGCTCGTCAAGGGCTGGCAAAGAGAAACCATTGCAAGCGGCTAAAAGAGAATTGAAAGAGGAAACTGGATTTACGACAAAAAAATGGACGTATTTGGGAGTTATTGATCCTTTCACTTCCGTGGTAAAATCAGAAAATCATATGTATTTAGCGGAGGGGCAAACATGGGAGGAGGCTTTAGCTCATGACTGGCGCAAAGTTAAGGCCTGGAAACCCGGGTGGGAGTACACTTTAGAGACTTAAGAAAGGTTACCTACTTCGTACCAAACACCCAGTCCGTCATGAACACACGCACAAGAATTGTTGATAAGGTACTCACTTACACATTTGTTGTATTTCTCTTTTGTATCGGTTTGGACAAGATAGTCCAAACGGATCTCATAACAAATTGGCAATTGATCGTTGGGCCCGTTGTGCATTTTCTACTTCCCGTGGGGCTTGGATCAGTCGTGATGGTCGAGGGCGTGATTGAAATGCTGCTGGGCATACTCTTGTTAACGAGATTAAAGACGTACGCGATCGCGTTACTCGCAATTACGATCTTTCTTGTAACCGTCGATCTGTTTATTCTCCACTACTACAACCTCGCCGTTCACGAAGGGATGTTCATCGCAGTGCTTATAACCATATATATTCTTGATACGAACAGAATATCCGTTACTCAGCCGCAGGTGTAAAAAGGTTTCAACGTCGTACCAAACACCCAGTTTGTAAGGTAGGATGTCCTTGATATGGGACTTCTTCGTGTAATCAATCCAGACAATGTTTCGGAAGCCGTCGCAGGTAATTTTAAACCTCGTTTAGCGGCACGAGGCGTCGTAATAAATCACGACAACAATATTGCAGTTCTCACTGTTTCAAAACACAACTACTACAAACTTCCTGGCGGCGGAATCGAAGAGGGCGAAGACAATCTTGAAGCTTTCAGACGGGAGTGCTTGGAGGAAATTGGATTTGATGTGGAGGTAATATCAGAACTCGGTTCGATCATCGAGTATAGGTCGGAATTAGAAGTCATCCAGCCATCCTATTGCTATGTGGGCAAGGTTATCGGAGAAAGAAAGGAAATTGCGTTTACCGAGCACGAGAAACGTGAAGGTTTTAGAGAACCCGTATGGGTTTCCTTTAAGGAAGCGTATAGACTTGTTTCCACAAGTAATCCAAGTAATTACGAGGGAAGATTTATAAAAGAAAGGGATACTCTCATATTAGACACCGCTAATTCGGTTGTTTAAAAAGGTTCCAACTTCGTACCAAACACCCGGTCATTTAAAAAAAGAGATCCCGAAATGAATCGGGATCTCATGCGACATGTGCAAGTTTGCGGAAGTGTGCAAGATGAACGTCTTTGCCGTCGGGACCGACAAGCATTTCCACGTTGAGCGGCTCGTTCGTCAGTGCTCGATGCAACCAATATTTCCGGTCGGGAAACATTTGATCAAACGGTAAGTGATCAAATGGGTACCACTCCGGTGGGCCCTGTTCGTCAGTCTCAATGGGTAAGCCCTGCCACTGAGCGCAAGTAAAGACATGCACACGCCAAAGGTGATTCTTGGCATACGTGGTTACCCGCGCGATATGTGTCAGCGTCCGTCCGTGAACGACCGCCCCCGATTCTTCGAACGTCTCACGTGCAGCACAGCACCGAGGGGTTTCAGGTGGTTTGACTACGCCGCCATAGGCGTGCAATAAACCCGCTCCGTAACCACGTTTTTTCATTGAGAGGCAGATTTCTGTCTGCCGCCCTGTCTCACGAATGAGATAACAAATCGCGGCAAACTGCATCATCTGACTTCTCCTTTCCGAAAATATATTGAATCAATTCCAGCTACTAGTCAAGTATTGCTGTTTTGCTTATAATATGTAGAAAGGCATACTTGAGTCGTGAATGAAAAGCGTATCGTTCGATCGGCGATTCTAAGCGAACGAGAAGCTCTCGAGTCTCTCCAGCGGAGAGCGTCGCTCGTGTGGGAAGAATATCGTGACTCGCTGCTTGCAAATCCGGATGCCATCAAGCTCTCAGATAATTATATTACAGATGGGCACACACTGGTCGCCGAGTGCGATGGAATAACGGTTGGTTTTGCAGTCGTCTTGCCGCGAGATGACGGAGATGCAGAACCCGATGGTTTATTCGTTGAGCCTGAACAATGGCGCAAGGGAATCGGTACCCGTTTGATACGCGATGTTGAGCTTCTGGCCATCAATAGAGGTTCTAGATTTTTGTACGTTGTAGGCAATCCACGGGCCAAAGAATTTTATTCTGCGAGCGGGTTTATTATTATTGGTGAGCAGTCCACTCGTTTCGGTGTGGGGTTTATAATGCGTAAATCTATAGGTACTATTTAATCATCATACGAAACACATGGTCCGATTAGATAGAATGTTTCTATGGATGATAATGAATTAAAAGTCACGCATGAATTCGATGCACCGCGCGAGGTCGTGTGGAAAGCGTGGACCACGCCGGAATTAATTGCGCAGTGGTTTTCGCCCGGCATTGTCATGGATGTGCGTGAGCTTGATGTACGATCGGGCGGAAAGTTCCGATTTGCGGATCCCGCAGATCCGGACGGCGGCGAATATACGGGTACCTATATAACGGTTGAACCGCTCAAAGAACTTTCTTTTAGTGTTGTAGATTTTTCCCGCGGCGATTCTGCGAGTGAGATAGCAGGGTTCAAAATTGTATTTGAAAACCTTGGCGAGAAGACGAACATAACGCTTACATCAATTCCATCGGAAAACTCGAACGATAAGACGACACACGACGCATGGAGTGGCTGTTTCGCCAGATTGGCAACTGTTATACAGTAAACGAACGATCACCTGATTTCGCGCAGAAGACGTGCTTCATACATGCAGACCGCTTGTATAGTAATATAAACGCATGAGAAAATATCCTGCCGTCACGCTTGCACTGCTTTTAATCGTTGTGCCGTCTTTGACGAGTGCTGCTGTCACATACGGGCGAGATAAATTGAAAGGAACGACAAAAACGCAGGGAGACTTTAATCTTGCGAATCGCTTCACTGTGGAAATAGATGGAGTTGTGGTCCCTGGCGTCACTTCGATACAGGGCGTGCAGCAGGCATTGAAGATGATACTGACACGACCTCCAAACCATAATCCGGAAAGACTCAGTATACGCATCACCAAAAGCTATGCCGCTTCAGATCTTGCCTGGTGGCAGTCGGTAGAGACTAAGAAAGTCGAACGCAAATCAGTCTCGATAATTTATCACAACGATACCGGCGTGGAGACGGGACGGATCAATTTTGCTGAATGCGTTCCTTCAAAATGGAAGGGGCCATCTTTAAAAGAACGAAATACTGCACACGCCATCGAAAAGATCGATTTGATGTGCGCTAGTGGGACCGCCTCAACGATGTAAGTATTGCGACACTTTTGCAAGTGTTGAAAGTCTGGTGTAGCACTTTTTATTCTTCTCACCCAATAGTTCATCCTAAACACCCGTCTTAAGCGTAATACTTTAATGTGTATGAACACACAACCGAAAAATACAATTTGTCTTTGGTATGAAAACGACGCGCAGGGTGCGGCGGAATTTTATGCGGCTACTTTTCCTGACAGTAGGGTAATTGCTGTTCATAAGGCGCCGTCGGATTTTCCAGATGGTAAAGAAGGTGATGTATTGACGGTCGAGTTCACGGTATGCGGAATTCAATGTGTCGGTATTAATGGCGGGCCTACCTTCAAACAAAGCGAGGCGTTTTCTTTTCAGATTGCAACGGATGATCAGGAAGAAACGGATCGTTATTGGAATGCGATTGTATCGAACGGCGGACAAGAGAGTCAGTGTGGGTGGTGCAAAGACAAATGGGGAGTCTCCTGGCAGATCACACCGCGCGTATTAACTGACGCATTGGCGGCAGGAGGACCCGAAGCAAAACGCGCCTTCGACGCTATGATGAAAATGAAAAAAATCGATGTTGCGGCGATAGAAGCCGCGCGGCACGGTTAGGCAACACTCAGCGTACATTACATAATTGAGCAATAGAATCATCTTGCTATACTCGAAAAAGTGCGCTCTTTGAGGCGCGATTCAAACACGAGGAGACGGCTTATGCCGGACGGAAAACAAATACTGACTTCAGAACTTCCGAAATGCATTACATTAGAGTCATGCGATTTCCCGATAGTATCGGGAGACATAAACGGCTACAAAGTCCTCGAGCTTCCGCTTGAACTGAGATGTCTGTTCGAAGACGGTGCCGATGTAGTACGCATCAACTCGCTCGACGTTGCGGGCTCTATCCCGAATTACGGGGGGAAGGCGAGCGGTGAGAATCATTCGCTTTTGCCACATCAGGATCATCTCGATCCGACGAGCGATGCAAGACGATATTTAATGCTCTCGAAGCGCACCGATGGATCTCGAGGATCATCGACGCTCGTGATGTCGAAATCGTCTGCAGAATCCATGCTTCCCCTTATTGAGGCGTGGATCCGTGACGGAGAGCGGCGTGCGCTCATTGGTGTCGAACGGAGCTATGATCGTCGGTTTCTTATTTCGGAGGCGCAGTACAACGGTTGCTTCGACGACGATGATGGCTACGAGCGCGTTATACGTGATTCGATTGGTTCGAGTGTGAGCTCAAAGCGAGAAGTGGCATTGCGCCTTGGCATTATGGGCTACTTGATTCGCGGGTCGCGCGCCGACATCGTCATGCGAGAGGTTTACGAAACATGCCACGGAGCGTTCATTGAAGAAAAATGGGAAAGCGGCGGCATTGTTATTCTCGACAATCCAGGTGTCTTCCACGCACGAATCGGGGGAAACTTTCCTCCGTTGCAGCGAAACTTTTGCACATAGAAATTGGAGGCCGTTACCGAATGATGAGGGGAGACCCATCGTCGTTCGATGCGGCCTCTTCCTTTTGATAGATTGCGCTCAATTGAGTCTCGCTTTCGCGCACTAGCGTTCTGTCGAACTCTTGAGGTTTATAAACAGAAGATCCAGCAGATGTGCTTGTGAATTTGCGGACGAGGTTGTCGAACCTTTTGTGCTTGATGCGGATGGCAGACGCACAGAGAGGTCGCTGTCGGGTGTGGCAAATAGAAATGCGTACCAGGGATACGTAACGGTAACGGACCCATCAGTGTTCATTACCACATCTGCGGTAAGACTCATCGGGATGGACCACAAAAATTTCGTAGGAATCTCGTAGTGAGTTTCTATCGTGCTTGATGAGACATGCACGTCAGAAATACGATCATCTTGCTTCACGATGTGGTTGAGAAAACTGCGTAGCTCAAGGTGGGTAGCGACGTGGTCGGGAGAATCGATGGTTGTCGTTGCACTCTCTGCGGAATCTTGATCGATCTCTATTTCACTATCATCGCCGTCTGTAATATCGGAGTCCTCGGCGTCGTGTTTGGATGAAACTGAATGGCGTTCAGTATCCGTGTGGCGTTTTACGTTAGAATCCTCGTTTCTATTGCTATCATCGTCGGAATCATTACTTTTAATCTCATGCTGTATTGCGGAGGTAGTGCTTGCGTTGATTGATGACCCGTCCTCGCCGTCTCTTGCTTCAAGATGCGTGGAAACAATACTCGGGAGAATTGTTTCCGAATCCTTGCCGTCATGGGCAAGAGCTGCAGTCGGCAAAAGAGAGGTGGCGAGTATAACGCTGCCTACAAAACCCCGTACAAACGTTACTTTTATATCCATAAAATACATGATTTGTTAATCTACGAGTTATAGACGCAGAACATGCATTAATCTTACCACTGTCAGCTGCAAAAATGCTCATGTGGAAGCGTGTTTTCATACAAAAGTAGTTAAAAGGGCGTAGTATGAACGCGCTCACAATCTATGCTATGCCACACAGACTCAAGAACATATATCTTTTGGTAATTGGAATTGCACTGTGTCTGCCCGCGGTTGCTTCTGCTCATCAGCCGCGCATTGTGGAAAGCAGACATACGACGGTTCAGAACCCCGAGGTTTCGAAAGTATATTACGGTAAACTGGCAGGAGAACCCGACGTCTATGTAATAGATGCCGTTGTGCCGTTTAATCTATACGTGAGTGTTTTGGTGCCCGACATTGCGGGTCAACAAAAAGATGTATCGGCTGTCATACTCAGAAATGGAGAGCAAATCGCTTTGCTCAATGGCGCTCCATTTACCTGGACACATTTTTTTGAGCCGTTCGCATACGACATGTACTGGCAAGGGCCGAAGTACAATGCGAAAGTGGAGGGCGGTTCCTACCAGATACGAGTAACGAGTCCACAGAACGATAGTTCCTACTCGCTTGCGATCGGCGAAACAGAGGCGTTTGACGCGCGTGAGGGATTCAATGCGCTGACGCTCATTCCGCGGATCAAAAAAGATTTTTTTAACGAGTCTCCTATCGGATTTATTCGCTCCCCGTTCGGGTGGGGAAGTATCGTGATCATGTACGTGCTCGCCGGCATCTTCGGATTACTGATGCGATTCGTATCGGCGCGATTTGTAAGAAGTGCCAACACGAGCGCTGGATCCCATAAAGTCAAAAACATCGGCAGGAAGGATCGAGTGCTGCGCTTTGTGATTGGTATCGCATTGCTCGCGTGGGCAATTACTACATCGTGGAGCTTGATTCTCATCTTTTTTTCGGGATTAGCATTTTTTGAAGCGTTCTTCAGCTGGTGCGGATTTTATGCCGCGCTCGGCAAAAACACCTGCCCCACGAGTTAATTTTTTTACCCATGAAAAAATCTCGAAACGTATTTTTTGTCGGCATGCTGAGTTTTTTCGGCGGAATTAGCCAGGATATTTTTATTCCAATCCTTCCGCTGTATCTCGCCAACGTACTTGGGTTTGATAAATCGTTCATCGGTATTTCCGAAGGCCTCGTTACCAGCGGCGCAAGTATATTTAAAATAATTTCAGGATTTCTCACCGACAAATTCGGTAAGAAAAAACCATACATTTTCCTTGGGTACTTCCTATCATTCATTGCCCGGCCGTTGCTTGCGCTGACTACATCGGGCGTGTTTATTCTCGGCCTGAGATTTCTTGACGGTATCGGAAAGGGTATGAAGGATTCACCGAAAGACGCGTTAATTGCGGATTCGACCGATGCGGAAAATCGCGGTAAAGGATTCGGAATCGCACGCATGCTCGACACGTTCGGCTCAGTCATCGGACCGCTCGTCCTTTTTGGAATGCTTTACGTACTCAGTAATAATCCCTCCAAATACCAAATCATCCTTTTTGCAACGGCACTGCCGCTTATTTTTACACTCGCCATACTGGTGCTCAAGGTGCAAGAAACACCGCCGCGAGCGGAGCAACTCGTTTCTCCGTTATCTGTCGCGTTGCCGAGGCGGTTCTATATATTTCTCGGCATCATACTTTTATTTAGTTTGGGAAATTCTTCTGACGCATTTTTAATTTTACGTGCACAAAATGTGGGTTTGAGCCTCCTCGCGATACCGCTCGTATATGCACTTTTTAATTTTGTGTATGCTTCTGCGTCGGTCCCGCTCGGGAGTTTATCGGACAGAATCGGAAGAGAAAAAGTGATTATGATGGGGTGGCTGGCCTTTACGCTTGCCTACGCGGGATTTGCTTTTGCACATACGACCTATCAAATATGGCTTATTTTTGCCTTTTACGGACTGTATTACGCAACAACGGAAGGCGTAGCGAAAGCATTCGTTGCCGATATGGTGGCCGCAGATCATCGAGGACGGGCGTACGGCATTTACAACACGGCGATCGGACTTGTGACGTTGCCCGCCAGCATCATTGCCGGCGTATTGTGGGACCGTGTGAGTCCTGCGGCTCCTTTTATCTTTGGTGCAATCACGTCGCTGGTGGCGCTATTGCTACTTGCGGTAAGCCTCGTGTTACGCACAAGTAGCGCACGTCTTAAGTAATTTATTTGCCATCGCTCGCTTTGCGGAGGTGTCACTCGCATGTGAACTGTGTTCTTCGAGTGATGCATCAATAGGGTACAGTGAGTATGTGAATCGTATCGAAAAGCTCAAGGCTCGGGTAGACGCGTTCTATGCGGACAAAAATACGAGCCGCGAGAAAGGCTGGGCAGACTACCTGCATGGACATCATATATATATTGTCGCAGAAACAGCGCGAGTGCTCACGGAGCGATTTCATGGCAAGGCCGACATTGCTGCTGCTGCTGCGATGTTGCATAACGTAGCGGACGCGCTCATGTCACGCGAAGATCCCCGTCACGAACAAGAGGGCATACTGATCGCGCGCAGCCTTCTGCGTGCATGTGCTTTTAGCGATGTTGAAATTCAAACCATCGTTGACGATGCAATTAAGTGCAATGGATGTCGGGGCACTTACAGGCCGCACACGCTCGAAGGTAAAATAATGGCAACGGCAGATGCGATGGTCAATTTACAAAGTGATTTTTATGAATTCGCCGAACGGAACTTTGCGGCACGTGGTGTGACAAAAGCGAATATTTCGAAATGGGGTCTCGAAAAGACCGACATGGATTTTAAAACGAGAATATTTTTTCCCGAAATTCAGGATGATCTGCGACCGGACTTTGAACGGGAGCGACGACGCTTTGCGCCATTGCGGTAGGGAAGCATACCCACCGCCGCACCATCAATCTGCCGATTTGGTATCATGTGCGAATATGGAAAAGAAAAAAGGTGGCTGCCATTGCGGCAAGGTGCGCTATGAAGCAGAAATTGACATGACGAAGCCTGTTCTCGAGTGCAATTGCTCGATTTGTGCCGGTAAAGGACTTTTGCTTTCATTTGTTCCAGAAAACCAGATGACCATCGTTTCCGGCGAGGAATCGCTTACTGAATATCGCTTTCACACGGAGAAGATCGCGCATTTCTTCTGCAAAGTGTGCGGGACCGAAGTTTTTGGTACCGCAAACGACGAGAGTGGAACGCCAAGCTATGCGATTAATGTACGAACGCTCGATGCGGTGAATATTGACGAGCTGCAGCGAACGCCGTACGACGGCAAGGCACTGTAGTGCAAAAATTATACCAGCGTATACGGTGTTGAACTCGTATGGATTTGATTGTCGCAGAAACACGAAACGGACACGGTGTTGTTGCACTGCGTGACTTTGCCAAAGATGAAAATCTGTTCGAAGTAACTGGGCGATTTATCTCAGGGGGTGCCAATGACGACGTAGACGAGAAAACGTGCAGTAATGCGTTTCGGTACAGCGAAGAGCTCTACATTAGTCCCGAAGGTACGATCGGCGATTACCAAAACCATTCGTGCGAGCCCAATGCGATGGTCGTGAAAACGGGAGGGCGGCTGTTCGTCGTCGCGGCGGAGATGATAGCAAAAGGCGAAGAGGCTTTGATCGATTACTCGACGATTATTGCCGAAGACGATATATGGCAGATGCAATGCTCATGCGGAAGTTCGGTATGTCGCGGCACGGTAAAAAGTTTCGATACCTTGCCTCCGGAATTACAGGAGCGTTACTTCGAGCGTGGAATGGTGCCTCGCTATATAGCTCTTCCGTCGGACGAGTCGGATTTGATATCATAGGCAGATGAGAGCGGTAGCAACCGGCGTCGTGCATACAGTGCCGGCAGATATGAGAAAAGCACTCAACTCCGACGAAGCGGCCCTTACAAAATGGGAGAGTCTTACACCGCTCGCTCGCAATGAGTGGATATGTTGGACGATCTCAGTAAAGAAAGAGGAAACACGCAACGAACACATCAAGCGTCTGATCGTTGAGCTCACACAGGGTAAACGTCGCCCGTGCTGCTGGATAGGCTGTATTCACAGAACCGATAAAACAATCAGTCCTTCTATAACGGGAATTCTTGCGAGCCGCTCGAAACGTACATAAAAAAAGCCAGTGTTGCAGGGCACATGTGAAAAGGAAAAGCCGGGTGTATGCTTGTGCATATGAACATAAATTACATCGCCATATTGGTGGCAACTGTGGTGCAGTTTATTATCGGTGCGGTTTGGTATGGGCCGATCTTCGGCAAGATCTGGGGGCGTATGCACGGCTTTGAGGAACACAGTCCCGAGGTGCAGGCAAAAATGATGAAGGGCATGTGGAAGCTGCTTCTGGTGCAGTTCCTTGTAACGATCGTCACATCATTTGTTTTCGTACTTTTGTTGAACGGAATACCGAAGGACTGGAATCGATACGGTCTCGCCGCTTTCTACTGGCTCGGATTTGTAGTCCCGACGCAGGTAAGTGCCGTACTTTTTGGAGGGACACCCCCGCAGTGGGTCGTCAAGAAAATTCTGATCATGGCATTCGGCTCGCTCGCATGTTTGGAATCGCTGGCGTTTGTCATCGTTATGATGGCTCAATAGATTTTATCTCCGAAACAAAAAACCGCCACGCTATTGTGGCGGTTTTTTATTTGAATCTTTATGCGGCAAGGTACGTGTGTAATTTCTCAAGCTGCTGCGTAAAGCCTGCCTGCATGCCTTCTGCAGCCATTCCGGCTTTCGGTCCTGTCTTGAATATGGTCGCGTGCACGATCACTTTCGTTTTGCCGCCTTCTTCGCTCAGGGTAATCTCTGTCGTCTGATCGATCGTTGTTTCTTCTTTCATGCCTTCAGTCCACGCCTGTGCAGTATAGGAGAGTTTCGAATGAGGCTCCACGGTCGTAAATTCTGCAAGCATCGGCCACTTTGTTCCTTTGTATGGACCCATCGCTTCACCGGCCAGCATTACAATGTGAAATTTTCCGCCTACTTTTAAATCAACGTCGCATTCCGGGATTGACACGTTGTCCGGGCCCCACCACTGCATTAGTTCTGACGGAGTTGTCCACGCCTGCCAGACTCGCTCGGGCGATGCGTCGTATATTCGTTCGATGGTTACTTCTTTGATCATATTATTTTTTGTTCTTTTTTAAGTATTCTCCTAATCGGTCCAATTTCTCTTCCCATAACTTCCGGTACTGCTCCAAGTACTTGTCTGCATTCCTCAACCCGTGAGGGGAGAGCGTAACGCGCTGCTCTCGACCATCGCGGCGCTTTTGGACCAACTTCGCACGCTCGAGCACTTGGAGATGTTTGGATACGGCTGCGAAGGTTAGATTGTAGTGTGAGGCCAATGCTCCGACTGTTTGCTCTCCAGGCGCGAGACGATGTAAAATATCGCGACGGGTGCTGTCAGAAAGAGAATGGAACACATCATCTAATTTCGACATATATTCAACCATATAGTTGAATAATATATCGGAGCCCATGGAGTGTCAATGAAGCCGCATATTTTTGTGCTTCGCCTACTCACTACATCGGCGCTTCATCATGCGCTGATACAGTCTCTCTATGGAACACACCACAGAAAATACATCAGAACAGACGCATGAGAATTCGACTGAAAACCCACACGAACAGACAAACGAACATACGAGCGAGAATATATCTCGCGAGGAATTTAAAGTCTCGGGCGAAGACGTCGTCAAAACGCTTAAAAAAATTATCGAGGAAGGTAAGGCGCACAGAGTCATCGTGAAAAACGAAGCAGGAAGTACGCTTATCGAATTTCCCCTTGCCGTCGGCGCCGTTGGCTTTATCATCGCGCCGGTGCTCGCAGCTGCAGGTGCTATTGCAGCGCTCGTTGCCAAATGCACTATTATCGTTGAAAAGCGCTAAGCAGCGCCAGGGCTCGATTCCGCAACAGCACATGCTAAACTAACGGCATATGTCAAAAGGAATGGATAAGAAAAAAGAGGTGAAGAAGTCGAAAAAGGATAAGGAGAAGAAAGATAAAAATCGCCCCTATAAGAATTAAGAAGGCGTAAGACACATTCGCACTGGCGGCGCTATTGGTCTTGCGTTAGGGGGAATAGGAAAATAAACGGTTCGCGGGTCATATGAAATCAACGACACTGTATATAATCGGGTTCGTCGTTTTGCTCGGCGTGCTTTTTTCGTGGAACCGTATTTTCCCTTCAAAAACAGCAACGCTGATATCGGATCCAAGCGCACTTCCCGGTATACAAGTAAGTGAAGCGCCCTGGGCGTCGGAGTCTGCGCATTTGGCACAGCGATTAAAAGCACTGGGATTGCCCGCACTCTCTGCCGAAGGCACCGCAATGCATATCCATCAACACCTGGATATTTTTATAGATGGCGCGCCCGTAGCGGTACCGGCAAATATCGGTATTAACCAAGGCGCACAATTTATTTCTGATATCCATACGCATGATGGACGAGGTGTCATTCACATAGAAGCGTCGAAAGTACAAACGTTTACCCTCGGGCAGATATATGATATTTGGGGTGTTCGCTTTACGTCGCAATGTATCGGGAGCTACTGTGCTTCGGGCAATAAGACGATCAAGGTGTATTCAAATGGAGTCCTCTTCAGTGGGGATCCGCGCACGCTTCCATTACAATCGCATCAGGAAATCGCCGTTGTCTTCGGGGCAGCATCCGGTACTCCCGCGGTTATTCCAGTGTCCTACACCTTTGGTCCGAACGAGTAATCTCAAGTGATTTTTGGCTATACTCACCGAGTCTTCATGCAATCCGTTGTATAGTTTGAAAACTCTGATCGAGCGGAGTGCTGGTGAACAAATGAAAAAAACAATAATTTCAGATCACGACGCGCTCATCACTGCTCAAAAGGACCTCGCGGTACAAAAAAATGAAATACAGGACCTCATACGAACGCTTGTTACGGTAAAAAAAGAGCTTGCGGTGCAATACGTAGAGAAGGCGAAGCGAGCCGAAGAATTCAAAATCGCTGATAAGGAACGCGTGTTTCAAAGCGAGGAAAAGCAAAAGCGCGCCGATGAATTGGCGATAGCGGACATCGAGCTCGTGTTTCAAAGCGACGAAAAGAGTAAACGGGCAGCAGAGCTTGAAATTGCAGATGTTGAACGTGCGTTCCAGAATCTCATCAAAGAACAGAAAGTCGCTGAGCTCGTCATAGCAAACGACGAACTGCTTTTTCAAGTAGACGAAAAGCGAAAGCGGGCAGAAGAATATATACTCGTACAAGCAGAGTTTGCGATTTCAAAAAAAGAGAAAGAGGCGCTCACCGACACCTTATTTGTTGCAAATACTGAACTGTCGTTTCAAAAAGAAGAAAAAGGTAAGCGTGCTGAAGAATTGGGTATTGCCGACATCGAACTTGCATACCAGGATGATCAGCGCGAAAAGCGCGCCGCAGAACTTATTATTGCCAACAAGGAGCTTTCTTTCCAAAATGCGGAAAAAGAGAAGCGCGCAGCGGAACTGAGCGCCGCAAATGGGGAACTGGCATTTCAAAATAATGAGAAGGAAAAACGAGCGGCCGAGCTTAGTATCGCCAATATCGAACTCGCGTATCAAAACGATGAAAAGGAAAAACGAGCGGAAGAATTGACCGAGGCGAACCGTGAACTTGCATTTCAGAACACCGTCAATACGATGCGTGCCGAAGAGCTCGTGATTGCGAACAAGGAACTCGCTTTCCAAAATGCCGAACGAGGCAAGCGAGCAGCAGAGCTTTTGCTGGCCAATAAAGAATTGGCATTTCAAAACAAAGAAAAAGAGAAGCGCGCAGCTGAGCTCAGTATCGCCAACGTGGAACTCGCGTATCAAAACGACGAGAAAGAAAAGCGTGCTGCCGAGCTCTTTATTGCAAACAAAGAGTTGTTTTATCAAACAGGCGAGAAAGAAAAGCGCGCCGCCGAACTTGCCATTGCTGATATCGAACTCGCCTTTCAGAATAAAGAGAAAGAGAAGCGCGTGTTAGAAAACCGCGAACGCGAACAAAGCATTTCGTATGCGGAGGGTATTTTGGGCACTATGCGAGAGCCATTGCTTGTGCTGCACAAGGATCTTCGAGTAAAGAGTGCGAATGAAGCGTTTTATCGCGTGTTTTCTGTGACCTCACACGAGACAGAAGAAACACTTGTGTACGAACTGAACAATCGTTGTTGGGATACGCCGGCACTCCGCGAAGCGCTCAACAAGATTCTCTCTGAGCGTGTCGGATTCAGTGATTTGGAAATCTCGTGCGATCTACCCGTCATCGGGGCAAAGACGATGTTGCTCAACGGACATCGACTGATTCAGAGCGAAAAAGGCGAAGAGCTGATTCTGCTTGCGATTCAAGACATTACCGAACAGCGAGCACTGCAGCAGCGAAATGACAGTTTCATCAGTATGGCGAGTCATGAACTGAAAACTCCCGTCACAACCATTAAAATGCTGCTACAAATTCTGCAGGTGCGCTACACACGGAGCGCGGACACGACACTCAACGAGTACCTAACCACAATTGGTCTGCAAATCGAGCAGCTCACAAAGCTCGTGATAGACCTCCTCGACGTTTCAAAAATTAAAGCAGACAAATTTGAAATCGACGCATCGGACTTTGATTTTGATATTCTTGCACACGAGATCGTAAAGAGCTGTCAGCTTCTTTCGCCCCACCACACCATTACGATCGAGGGCGATACCACATCCCGTATATGGGGGGATCGTAATTCGATCAGTCGGGTGTTTATCAATCTGATAACCAATGCGATTAAATACTCTCCGAAAGCTGACACGATTGCGATTCTGTTATCACGTCATAAAGACACGGTACGTATCGGCGTGAGAGATTTCGGTATCGGGATTGCGAAATCACATCAGGAGAAGATATTTGAACGATTTTTCCAGGTCAACAATACTCGCGGGCAGAGTTTTGCCGGTCTCGGTATCGGACTCTATATAACCGCTGCGATTGTAGCAGAGCACAAGGGTCGTATCTGGGTTGAGAGTTCAGGTGCGAACGGTTCAACGTTCTTTTTTGAATTGCCTGCGCTTAAAAAAGACGTTCAGAAATTGCATGCTCACGCCTGAACCGACGAACGGTCGCAAAATTCTCGTTATCGATGACAATGTCGGAATACTATTTGCACTCAAACAATCGCTCCAGTTAAAAGGATACGAGGTGATGGTTTCGGAAACATACCCGGGTATACAGGAGGTACACGCGATTGCGCCGGATTTAATGTTTTTGGATATATCTCTCGTGGGTATTGATGGGCGCGACGTGTCCAAAGAATTGAAGGGAAGCGATCTCACGGGTCATATACCGATTATCATCCTCACGGCCTATCCCAACGCCGATGAGCTTGCCAAAGAAGCAGGGGCGGATGATTATTTGTCGAAACCATTCGAACTCGCCGATTTATGGCGCATTACGGCAAAATTCGTACAGCCATCGAACGTAACGATGTAAAATAAACGCAGTACGAATTTTCGTAAACTATACATTATGTTCCGTAACTGGACCTTGATTATTGCGGACAACGGCATTGAAATCGTCGCTACGGCGAAAGTGATTCGAGAAGGACTCGGTCGTAATATTATTGACTCACTCGCGAATCAATTAGACGCGAAGATGCAGCGCCAAAGTTCTTCGGCAGGCACCTCTGTCTCAATTCTGCATTCATATGGATTGATATAAAGTCCGCTTCAAAGCATCAGGGCCGTGTGATCCCGTAATACATGACAAAAGGCCGCGAAGATTCGCGGCCTTTTCGTTTTTCTGCTGAGCGCCTCATCTCTCCACTTCACCAGTGTTTTGTATTTTCCTGGATGTGCGCGCAGCTCCATTGCGCAGTGATCTGTTGCCACATGCTCTCCCGGTTCAGGGAAATGCGGATACCCCACGACGGGTGTGAACGACGTCGTCTGTACGTTGCATCCGCACTTACACTTTGGATAGCTACTGGTCGGTTCCTTCTGTTTCTTAGAAATCATCGAACTCTCCCGCTGCATGTATCCCATGCAAAGGATATGCCTTTGTGCTGCTATAACAAGTCACGGAGGTGTGTGGATTATTTCGACGCAGTGCCGAATGAAGATTCAATCTCAACAATGAATGTACGTACGCTGATTTAGATATATAATCCGTCAATGACAATTCTCAAACGGTCTCTTCTGGGATCACTTGCGCTCGCCGCATTATTCGTTCCGACTGCGTTTGCCTCCGCCGCAACCGCTACCATCCAAAATCTATCGGCTGTCTCACCGCTTGCGAAAACCAACGTTACTTTTTCGGTAGCCGTCGCTGGTTTCAATTCGCCGTATTACAGTGTCACTGATACGTTTCCGAACTCGACCATTAATTCCACGAATATAAACTTCGGCGGGAATTTCCAATGGGTACCGATTGTGTCCGATATCGGAACGCACACAATTACCGTCAAAGTAACTGATAGCGACGGCAATCTTTCTACGGCGACGCAGTCGATAACCGTATTACCGCCGCCGTCGATCAGTATTCAATCAGTTTCTCCCGGCACAACGATGATGCCGGGTGCACCATTTACATTTAACATTTCCGCTCCCGGTTTCGTAAATCCTACGTTTGTGGCGAGCGATTCATTTAGCGGCTCCACCGTCGGCAATACCTCGATCAACTCATCGGGAAATTTCTCCTGGACACCGGATGCGACACAAAATGGTGAACATGCAATTACGATTTATGCGACGGACGCATCCGGTCATAATGCATCCGCCACACAGCTCGTGCGCGTGGGAGCAGGACCTACACTCACGGTTCCGTCAAATGTGAATTTGAATGTTTCTCCCGGACAAGTTCTTACCTTTACGCTTACTCCTGCCGGTTATTCGCCGAACGGCTTTTCTGTTCGTGACAAATTTACCGGATCTACATTGAACAACAGCAATATCAATACATCAGGATTGCTCACCTGGATTCCTGCCGCCGGGGATGCCGGTGCGCACGTCGTTACATTGATGGGGCAGGTCGGGGTGTATGGGCAAACTGCAAGTACGTCTGTGACGATCAACGTGCTCGGGCCAAACGGGGTAGTATTGGCAACGCCCACGACCACCGCGACTACCATCGTACCCACAAATACAAAAAGTGCCGGGCTCGGCGATCTCCAAAAGCAGCTTTCACTGTTACAGTCGCAGTCTGTATCAACGTCTAAAACAGTGATGACAACATCGAGCGGCAGTAGCTATATCTTCTCGATGTATCTCAAGCAGGGGATGGAAAATGACGAAGTCATGGAACTGCAGAAAGTGCTCACAAAACTTGGTTATTTGAAAGTCCACCCGAACGGATTTTTTGGACCCTCGACCGTCGCAGCGGTGAAGCGCTTCCAGGCTGCACATAAACTCGATCAACTCGGGGCAGTGGGCGCAGGCACACGTCTTGAATTAAATTCTCTTGCCGATGCGCAAACAATCACTACCTCAACGCAAACTACCGCAACGGTCTCGGGCTCGTCATACACGTTCGAGCACTTTATGGGTGTGGGCGACGACGATGCGGACGTATTGGAATTGCAGAAACGACTATCATCGCTTGGGTTTCTTACCACAGCACCGACTGGCTACTTCGGTGCAGGCACGGAAGCGGCAGTGAAAAAGTATCAGACGAAGCATGGCATTGCTTCTACAGGGTACGTTGCAAAGAATACCCGCACTGAGCTCAATAAGTAGCCGCGTTATGAAAATTCTTTTGATCGATGCCGACGGTGTGACGCTCAAAAAACGCGGTTATTTTAGCGAAAAGATTGCGAAGGAGTTCGATGTACCTATGGAGAAAATGGCACCGTTCTACAACAACGAATTTCGCAAAGCACAGCGGGGTAAAGCAGACTTGAAAGCCGCGCTCGTGAAATATCTACCTGAATGGAACTGGAACAAAACGGCTGATCAATTTGTCAGTTATTGGTTTAATTCCGATGCACACCCTGACGAACGAGTTTTCACCTTGATTGAAGAGCTTCGCAGGAGTGGTCTGAAGGTGTATCTGGCGTCCGATCAAGAGCGCTATCGTGCGGAATACATGCTTGAAACACTTGATTTCAACAATCGTTTGGACGGTTGTTTTTTCTCGTATAAATTGGGCTGCAAAAAATCTGAACCTGCTTTTTTTGAACAGGTTATCCGCACGCTCGCCGTCGATCCCAAAGACATTACGTTCCTTGACGATGATCAAACGAATGTAGATGTTGCCGCTGAGCAGGGTATTGATGCGCGCCTGTACTCCTCAATCGAGGATCTGATCGCACTTCGCGAGGTTAAAAGAATAGACGCCTTATCGTAAGGCGTCTATGTGTTGTGGTATGCATGTACGAACCTGTACGAACCAATGTCGGTATGCCGCTAAAGAGCTTCAATGAGTTTTTCGAGCGCCGGATTTGCCGGATCTGTGTAGGTCACATGGAGCTCGACGCCTTTGTCGTTTAGGACCTTCGGATCTTCTTCCCACGGGCGGGTGCGTAGAAGCACATTGGCCACGGTAATGAGGTTAACGGTGACAATCCCAGGAGGAAATACCGATGAATTATGCGTATCGAACAGCATCATCGGATCCAACATGACTTGCTCTTCTGTGATCACAATGCCGAATTCTTCGCTCAAGCAGCGGATCGCGGTACTGGTGAGCAGTTCTCCACGGATCCGCGTTTCGCTTGGAAACGCACTCGGACCACGAACCACTACCTTTCCGTTTTGATACACTCGCTTAATCTCACGGATACATTCGCCAGTGGAGGCAATCCTCGCGACGATACGCACCGTTTCTGCCAGGCGGCAGACACGACCATGTTGATCGAGATACAGTTTTACTTCTTTGTCCCTCACTTCAGTGAGGAATTCGTCAAAACTTTTTGCAGAGGATTTGAAGCTGTCGATGCTGATCCCTCCCTTTGTGAGTAGGGCTGATATCTCTCCTTCACTCATCACGTGTAAAGGAGGCATTAAATATGAAGTCACCATTGGAGGTCTCCTGATTGAACTCGACCATTTATACGTACAAATGCTCTAAACGCAAGGTGTCAGGATCTGGGTAAAAAGGCTTTCAATTCAGTCATGCCGACGGGCTTTACAAGAAAGGCGTCGAAGACGCTGATGTCACCGTACATTTGTTCGGCGTTTTTTTCTCCGTATCCAGAAAGTGCGGCAATCGGGTTGGAAAATCCGCTCGCACGGAGCGTGCGCGCGACCTCCGCCCCGCTTATACCGGGAAGATTCAGATCCATGAGAATGAGCGATGGATTCTCTCGCCGTGCCGATTGCAGCGCGTTCTCACCATCGTGCGAATATAAAACGCGATACTGCATCGCTTCGAGCAATCGACCGAGCGATGACGCGGCTGCATCGTTATCATCCACTATGAGCACGAGGGGACTAGCCGCCAATTGATTTTTTGATACCTGTTCGACGGTCGCGGGTCGCGTCGTTTCGTGAGGCGGATTCGTAAGCGGAATACGAATCGTAAAGGTGCTCCCGCGACCGAGTCCTTCGCTTTCAACAGATATGCCTCCGCCGAGCATCTCTGCAAAATTTTTAACCAGAGTCAGACCTATTCCAAGTCCTGTCGCTTTGTGAGAGGGGTCATGGACCTGTTCAAAGGGAAGGAAGATTCGCTGCAAGGATTCGCTCGCGATGCCGATGCCGTTGTCCCGAATTTGAATTTCTGCGCAGCGAGAGACTTCGTGCGCGCGGAGCGAGATAGAATCACCGGAATGTGAATATTTTGATGCATTCGATAATAAGTTGGTGAATATCTGTTCTATACGCACCTGATCACCGGAAACCCATAACGGACGAGAGGAAATATCAGTCATTAAATGCTGATGCCGCTCTGAGCGATAATGTTCGGTCGTAAGAATTGATGCGTGCAAGGCAGTGCGAAGATCCATGGTTTCAAGATCAAAAACTGGCGTTCCAGACTCAATGCGAGATACGTCCAACAAATCTTCTAGAATTCTTCGCATTGTTTTTGCGCGATCGTCGATCACATTCAGGGCTTCTTCGTCTTCGGCATTGCGGCCGCCGACGAGCTTGAGATATTCGATTGTCGAGACGATCGGTGCGAGTGGATTTCGCAATTCATGCGCGAGCACTGCAATAAAATCTGCTTTCGCTTTTGATTCTTGTTGAATCCGCACGACCGCGTTTTGCAGCGTTTGCATGTGCGACATGGTTGTATTGTGGCTCGCCCGTCGGTCTTCTTCCTGCGCAGTAATAAATAGAAACGTGACCGCGAGTAAGAGGAGCTGTGCTTCTTCGTGCAGCACGATCACGGCGTTACCTGCATATCCGCTCTGTATGAGACCGGTCATGATGCAGCCATAGACATACACAAGGGCGAGCGTGACAAAGCGCGGACGCAGTCGCAGCGCGATCCACATGAGTGGTACAAAGATAAAATAGGCGACTGTTATGCCGTGAACGGTGAGTTCGTGCCCACGGCTTACAAAATATCCGCACACCATCAAAAGCGCAAACACAGAAACTAACTCGAGACTTTCACGTGCAGTACGGCGAAATCCTGGTTTTATAAGGAACCGCAATAAAAACGATACAAAAATAATAGAGGTTACGAGTGCGCCGATGTAGGACAAAAGTAACGCGTCAATCGTAGGGTGCTCCATGAGTATGCGCGCTGCAGGGGCAATAAGTGCAGTGATAGCAGTGGTTGCTAGCAAAATGTATACATCGCTTTTTCTGCGAAATATAGGATCGATCTGCCACGACTTCAGGAGTATTGCGCCGACACATCCGCTGAGCGTTGCCGCAATTGCAACAAACGCGCCGTGTACCGAAATACCGTGTACGATGGCCTCTGTTGCAAGTGCCGTAAGAGCAAGTACGTACCACAATCGGAGGCCTCCGAAATACAACGCTGCGATGGCGACAGACAGGGCGGGAGTTACCGACAGAGATTCAGGGAGGATACGTGCTGTAATTGCCTGTACCGCAGCGTACACAAGAAAAAGAATCAGCCCGTGTGTGGCTGTTTTTCGCTCATGAGCGGCTGGTTCGTACTCCCCGGACATGTAACGTAGAATCCTATCACTTTTGTCTTTTTGACAAAATGAGGCTTAATGTATCGTTCATATACACGCAAAATTGGATCTCCTCGTTTCGTGGGCATTTTCTAATTTATACTGTTGTCATGTTTCGCTATTTTGTGCGCACCCTCCCGCGTAATGTAATCTCCTCGTTTACCGGGTGGAAAGTATTGGTATTGGTTGCGGCATTCGGATCGACCTACATAATCGTCACGTCCGGCTTGGATTGGCAATACCTGCTTGCGGTGCGCGATCCGGATTTGAATAAAATGTTTTTTCCGGCAGTTATCATCGGTGCATTTATCCCGGTGTCGCTGCCGTTATTTCTTATTGTTGTCGGAAAGCTCTTTAATCGCATTAAGGTTGAGACAACCGGTTGGGCAATGGGCCAGGCCGCACTCATCGGTTCAATCGTTTCGTCAATGTTGAAAGCATTTACCGGTCGTTTGCCGCCAAACTTGCACGACTTGATGGCCGATTCCAGTCATGGATTTCAGTTTGGGTTTTTGCATCACGGTATATTCTGGGGATGGCCGTCATCTCATACCACCATTGCGTTTGCAATGGCATTTGCGCTTGTTGCACTCTTTCCGAAAAATAAACACATTTTGTTTTATTCAGTACTGTACGCGTTTTATATTGGGATCGGCGTCTCACTCTCAATCCACTGGTTTTCAGAATTCATTGCGGGTGCATTTATCGGCACCGCTATCGGTATGACCGTGGGATCGTCATTTAGTAAAACGCTCAGGTCTCGGTGATACACTGGCGCGATATGAACATTGCAGAAACCGCTCATAGCGAACCGCACGACGATGATTCGCTTTCTCACTCAAATTGGCTACGTGCCGCAGTACTTGGTGCAAACGACGGAATTGTGTCGGTCGCGGCGCTCGTCGTTGGGGTAGCGGGCGCGACGTCATCTTCGCATGCGATTTTCATTGCGGGCATTGCCGGGCTTATGGCGGGTTCTCTTTCCATGGCGGTCGGAGAATTCGTATCAGTAAGCAGTCAGCGCGATTCCGAAAACGCGCTTCTTGCGAAAGAGAAATACGAACTTGAGAACTTCCCGGAAGAAGAATTAGAAGAACTCACAACCATATTTGAAAACAAAGGATTGCAGAGGAGTACTGCAGAGATGGTTGCACGGGAACTCACTGCACACGACGCATTTGCTGCGCACGTAGAAGCAGAATTGCACATTGATGCGGATGATCTGACGAGTCCATGGCAAGCGGCATTTGCATCCGCCGCATCGTTTACGGTCGGTGCGATCATTCCGCTTATTGCAATTTTAGTGCCTCCTGCGTCGTCAAAAGTAGCGGTTACGTTTATTGCGGTCATTTTTGCACTGATAGTGACCGGAGTACTCAGTGCGCGGGCGAGCGGTGCGCGTGTCAGCATTGTGACGCTGAGAATGGTTTTAGGTGGAGGATTAGCAATGCTCGTGACCTATATGATCGGTAATATGTTCGGCGTTCGAGGTGTATAATTTTCCGTATGGAATCTTTACGGGTACTGGTATTAAACGCATCGTTAAAACACGGTGACAGTCCTTCGAACACGGAAGAGGTTGCACTGATGGTGATCGACGAAATGAAAAAACACGCCGACATCTCGCACGATATTGTGCGGCTGTCGGATAAACGCATTCCGGTTGGCTTGGGATATCGTGAGAGCGAAGATGACGAATGGCCGGCAATCGTAGATCAATTAAAAATAGCCGACATTGTTTTATTTGCGACACCTGTGTGGTGGGGCGGTCGCTCCAGTTTGATGCAGCGGGTGATTGAGCGTATGGATGCATTGGATGAGGAGTACCACGCAAACGGACGCAGTGCGCTTTTAAATAAAGTCGCCGGTATCGTGATAACTGGTAGCGAGGACGGTGCACAAGCGACCATGGCATCAATTATGGAAGTGCTCAGCTTTATGAATTTCACGTTGCCGCCACAATGCTGCACCTATTGGGTAGGCGAAGTGGGAGAAGACACAAAAACTGAAGCCGAGCGTCGTCGGAAAAATAAGGCAGTTGCGACCATGGCCGCACTCACGGCTCGAAACTGTGTTCAGTTGGCGCTGAGATTGAAAGCCAGCCCTCTTGAGCCGTAAGACGTTGAATCTCTGTACGTCTTATCCGGTGATGCAAAAAATATTACCGGCACTTGTCATTGCAAGTGTTCTTGGTGTGGCGGGATGGCTTGCGTGGGGTAGCCGATCATACATTCCGGCTACGGCGACCACTTCAGATGCGATCCCACTTTGATTCTTTTTTCGATGACGAGAAGAATGCTTTTTGATAGGCTGCGTGCATGACTCTTTTTCCTGATAGAAAACCGCTTACACGTAAAGCAGCGGTAACGACATTTAGTGAACGGGTCGTAATACTCGCCTTGTCCATTCCACCCGGACGAGTTACTACCTACGCGGCACTTGCGCGAAAAGCAGGCGGTGGCGGTATGGCTGCGCGTAGCATTACGGGCATCCTTGGAAAAGCCTGGGATAACGGAGAAAAAAAGATACCGTTCCACCGAATCGTCTATAGTGATGGAAAGATTTGGATCTCGCCTGTGTATCATCAGAAACGGGTGGCGTTGTATAAAAAAGAGGGCATTGCGATCGACAAGAAAAATAGAATCGTTGATTTTGCAGACATACTGTACGAATTTTGAGCAGCGCCAGATATAATGAACATATGAGCTTCAAAACATTTACCACGGAAGTAGTTATAAGCGCCTCGATCAAAAAGGTTTGGGAGTATTTTACGGACACAAGCCACATAGCGGAATGGGCGAGCGGTTCACCTGATTGGGAAACGACGGCCATCAAGAATGAATTGAAAACAGGAGGTGCGTTCCTCTCACGGATGGCTGCAAAGGATAGTTCACAGAGTTTCGATTTCGGCGGAATCTACGACGAGGTCGTTCCGCATGAGAAAATCGCGTATACGATGGGAGACGGTCGCACAGCGGTCACCACATTTGAATTGATCGGTGATAGCGTGCGCGTTGCGCAAGTTGTTGATGCCGAAAAAGAAAACCCGATTGAAATGCAAAAAACGGGTTGGCAACATACGCTCGAGAATCTGAAACGCGTGATCGAATCCAGCTAGATCATGTCAACTCAAAAAGATACGGTGGAGTTTTTACTCGAGAAACTGGGAGATTCGCGCTTTACGGTGCGATCGATGTTTGGTGAATACGCGCTCTACGCAAGCGGAAAGACGGTTGCGTTCGTATGCGACGATCTGCTCTACGTAAAGATCCTCCCGGCGAGTGCGGCCCTCGAGAATGTCTGTGAAAAAGGTCCTCCGTATCCAGGCGCGAAGCCCTATTACATTGTGGAAGAACCCCAGCTATCCTCGATCGAGGATTTACCGGCAATTTTGTTTGCCATTGCACAGTCTCTGCCCGCAAAAAAGAATACCTCGAAAAAGAGGGGTAGTATCGACCGATCAAGCACGACCGTGTACAATCACCCTATGGGAAGAATTTCACCGATTGCACCTCGTGAGTCAAAATCCCGCAAGTCCAAAAAACGACTTGCGACGAAGGCGACCATGCTTGCGACTCGTGCCGCAAAAAAGCGCGGCTAATAGCAAAAAGCGCCCGACACCGGGCGCTTTTTGCTATGCGGCGTATGGACGCTCACGGGCGTGCCATGTTCAAAATGAAGAATATGTATATTGCAGACTTGCAGGCTGCGTACAACCCTGCATAGTGTGCACATGACGAGCCCCAGCGAAACGAGGCAAGAGAGCAGCACCTACCAGGTGCTGCTTTTCTACAAGTACGTTACCCTCGAGAATCCTCAAGAACTCGCGGCAGAAATACGAGCGAAAGCGGAAGCGTTGTCGCTGACGGGACGGGTGATTGTTGCCGCTGAAGGCATCAATGCAACTGTTGAAGGATACATTTCGGATACGGAGGCATTCGCTGGATGGATTCTCAGTCGTACGCCGTTTCTCGGCATGCAGATTAAGCGGAGCGTCGGCACCGGACAATCCCTTCCGGGATTGTCAGTAAAAGTCCGTAACGAAATCGTCGGCACCGGCTTTCCAAAAGATGTGGCCAATCCGATAGAGCGCACTGCTCCGAAATTGTCTCCAACGGAACTACGCGAGTGGTTCAAAAATAATCGTGATTTTACGATCCTCGATATGCGTAATAATTACGAATACGCATCGGGTCACTTCAAGAATTCTGTGCAGCCCGATATCTCGGCGGCGCGCCATTTGCCGCTCGCGATGAAGCGTTTGGAGCCATTGAAGGAAAAAACGGTGGTCACGGTATGTACGGGCGGAGTACGGTGCGAAAAGATGTCGGCCTATCTATTAAGTAACGGTTTTACCAACGTACATCAGCTCGACGGCGGCATTCACTCATATATGGAGCAGTACCCTGGCGAAGACTTTCTCGGCACGTTGTACACATTCGATCAGCGTCTCACCATGCATTTTGGCGGAGATCGAGAAGTCGTCGGCATGTGCCGTTTGTGCGGAGTATCTACCGAGCATTATGTGGATTGTGCGGAAGATACGTGTCATTACCATTTTCTCGCATGCGATTCCTGTTCGACCGGTGATGGTCGGGCATTTTGCAGTGATGCGTGTAAAGAAACATCCTTATGAAAATTACAACGGCACAATTTGTAAAAGGTATTCGTGGCAGTGATGAAATTCTAAGCGACGGTATTCCGCAGATCGCGTTTATCGGCAGGTCAAACGTGGGTAAATCAAGCATACTCAACGGGCTTACAGAAATGCGCACGCTGGCGCGCGTCGGGAAAAAGCCGGGAAAAACAACCGAGATAAATATGTTTCTTATTAATAAGACGCATTACTTTGTTGATCTGCCGGGATATGGATACGCAGCGGCGACACCACAGGAACGAGAAAAACTTCGAAAATTGATTATTTGGTACTTTACCTCAGACGAAGCACACCCGGCGCTCACGGTTGTGATACTTGATTCAAAAGCCGGTCTCACCCGATTCGATGAGGAGATGCTAAAAATGTTAAAAGAGAAACAGCGACCATACCTGATTGTTATGAACAAAATAGATAAACTATCGCAAAAGGAATTATCAGCGCAAATTGCAGCGATTAAAGAAAAAACCGATTCATCCGAACTGGTACAGGTTTCCGCCGCAAGCGGTCGTGGCATTGAAGCGCTCCGCAATACCATACTTGCCGTATGATCGTACGGGTACGTGTGAATGCGAATGCGTCGCGCGAAACGCAGATAACTATTTCAGACAACAAAATGCAGATTTCGGTTCGCGAGCCAGCAGAAGATAATCGGGCGAACGACCGCGTTCGTTCTATGCTCGCGATCCATTTTCGCGTACCGGAGCGTAATGTGCGTTTGTTGCGCGGCCTCCGACATCCGTCAAAGTCATACGAAATTGAGGACGATATATAATAGTGTCGCAGGGTCGTATTTCTGCCGCTTCACCAGAAACGGAACTCGAAGATCAATATGCAGTATTGGCTTATCAAATCGGAACCCAACACGTATTCCATACTCGATCTCAAACGGGATACCCAAACCTCGTGGGAGGGGGTACGTAATTACCAGGCACGCAATCATATGCGTGCAATGAAAAAAGGGGATTTGCTCCTCTTTTATCACTCGAGTACCGAACCTCTCTGTGTGGCGGGTATCGCGCGCGTAGCCACGCCCGCACATGCCGACGAGTCCCAATTTAACAAATCGGGCGATTACTTCGAACCGAAGGCGACACGGGACAAGCCGGTATGGGAATGTGTTGATGTCGCATTTGTCGAAACGGCCGTTGTTCCCATTATGCTGAGTGAAATGCGGCGAGATCCCGTACTCGGCGATATGCTTCTTTTGCAACGCGGATCACGGCTTTCCGTGCAGCCGGTGAGTGCTGAACAATTTGCACATATACGCACACTCATGCGCGGGTGACCGATCATTTACACGATATACTACACGCATGAAGCTTCACACGCCGATATTGGTCGTGTTCGCACTGTTTGTATCGTTGTGGTTCGTTACCGGGCCGCTTTCATATATCTCACGGCCGGAGTCAACATTCTCAAATAACGCTGCCGTTGTTACTACATCGGTCAATGTCTTCATTCCGAAGGCCGGCTCGGGCATATCGAAACAGACGCCATTCTCACAAGGGCAGCTGCTCACACTTGCAGACAATTTATATCAAGACGGCACTGTGCCACTCGGTGATTATCGCTACTCCACGACCGTAGCAAAAAAAGGATATATATATTTGTGTAACGCCCGCAAAGATAATCCGGGATCCATGGTCAACGGTCCATGGATAAAAAACGACACATGGAATTTTATGAATAAAGTATCCGTCGCGGGCTCTGTTTCGTGGCCGAATGCACGGTTTTCGAATACAATTTCGGGATCAACGCGAACACTCGCGAGTAATGCATTGCCGGCGTCTCATATGACTGGGATTTTTCCCGTTTCCAAGTCGGATCCCGCCGCGGCGTATGATCCGAATCCAAATACAATTTCCGCACAATCCATAAATCAAAAAGTGCCGTCCGATCCCGTATATTCAGAGACACCGTATTGTATGGG
Organism: Minisyncoccota bacterium; assembly: GCA_043780835.1. Lineage (GTDB taxonomy): Bacteria > Patescibacteriota > Minisyncoccia > Phycocordibacterales > UBA2100 > UBA10103. The sequence goes on along the minus strand of JAYWCB010000012.1, from coordinate 67,218 downwards.
TGGGGAAGTCGGCATCATGCTCACCGGGGTTCCGCTCTTCAATGCATTTGATGCCGGCCTGCGCGACGCGCCGGCTCATGAAGTACAAGACTCGTGCACCGGACATCCGCAGGGTTCCGGTGAGTATCACTATCACAGTCTGTCATCGTGCATCAAAGATACGGGTATAGATAGCGTGCTTGGTTTTGCATACGACGGTTTTCCCATTACCGGATCAAAGGTTGCAGACGGTAAGTTTCTTACCACTGAAGACCTCGATGAATGCCACGGCATAACAAGCGATATCGTCGTCGATGGTAAGAAAAAGACTACGTATCATTATGTAATGACAGTGGATTTCCCGTATTCTGCGAGCTGTTTCCGCGGCAAACCGGCAACAACCGGCCCAAGCGGCGGCGCACTCCAGCAAGGTGTATTGCAAGGTCAGCCTTCGCGCACGATGCCGCCCGTACCACCCGATCGCGGGCTATCGTCAGGACCTCCTCCAGAAGCAGTCGCTGCATGTTCAGGGAAACTATCGAATGCGTCGTGTAGCTTTACGGGGGGTAGAGGGGAGGCGCTTTCAGGAGCGTGCAGTACCCCGCCGGGATTGCGGACGCTTGTCTGTGTCCCTGCAGGATAAGTATCCTTGACAATCGCATTTATTCATGACAGAATAGACGAAGTCCTACTTTCTCCTCGGTTTTATTACCTGGCGCGGCATTCGTGCAGCATCATGGGACAGTTCGACAGTGATATACGGCACTCGGAGCTAGTCTCGTTCTGAGACAGATCAGCATTTCGTTTGAAGACACAAAAAACTATGTCAAAAAATTTCCTTCAAGACGGCAAGTGGATCGAAAACCCGAATACGGTTCAGGTTGTTACGTGTGCATGCGGCGGCAAATATATAAAGACGCGCCCTTTGCAAAACTCCTGTCTACCGTGCGCAAAAGCGCTCGCATAATCACAAAAAACCATCCGCTCCGGATGGTTTTTCAGTTTTGAGTCGTGCTAGCATCGAAACTATGTATTTTGTATATATGCTCAGATGCCGCGACCGATCGCTCTATACGGGCATCACCACTGACATTACGAAACGTCTTGCTGCACATAAGGCTGGCACGGCGAGTAAATATACGCGCTCGCGCGGCGCGCTCCGTATGGAATACATTGAATCAGGGCACGTGCGCGGAGCGGCACTCCGCAGGGAAGCAGAAATTAAGAAAATGTCGCGACTTCAGAAACTCGAACTCATTCGTACAGTTGGTGATTCACGAAAGGTGCGGTAGGTTCATGACTATGTCCGGCATTCCGACCGTCGTTCGATTCGACGGTGTTTCGTATGAATACAACGCAAAAAAGCGAATCCTCGATGAGGCGTCGTTTAGTATTCGCAAAGGCGCGAAGCTGACACTCATGGGTCAGAACGGTGCGGGAAAAAGCACAATTTTCGGATTGATCACCGGCGCGATTGAACCGGAAAACGGTATGATCAATATTCCGCACGGTCTCTCCATTGCGATCGCCCGACAAGTAATACCGCGACCGGAGCTCGAGCTCACGGTGCGCGATTTCTTTCAAAATGTATTTCCACACAAGGTATATGACATTGATCCGAAAATCGATAGTGTGTTGGAAATCGTAAACGTGCACGCGCCGCACGATCGCATCGTCAAATCCTTCTCCGGCGGTCAACAGGCACGTTTGTTGCTCGCCTCGGCCTTGATTCAAAAACCGGACGTGCTGCTCCTTGATGAGCCGACGAATAATCTGGACAAAGCCGGTATCGCGCACCTCACAAAATTTCTTCAACAATATGAAAAAACAGTCATCGTGATTTCTCACGACGCGGAATTTCTCAACTCGTTCACACAGGGCGTGCTGTATCTGGATGTGCATTCGCAAAAGACTGAACAGTACACCGGTAACTACAACGATGTGCTCGAAGATATCAAGGGTCGCATCGAAAAAGAAAATGCCAAGAACGCACAGCTCGCGAAGAAAATTCAGGCAAATAAAGACCAGGCCAATGTATTCGCACACAAAGGAGGCGGTATGCGACTTGTGGCAAAGCGAATGCGCCAGGCTGCCGAAGATGCGGAAGAAGACATGGTGGATGTCCGCAAAGAAGACAAAACCATAAAGCCGTTCAAAATTCCTACACCCGAAAACATGGTGGGGGAGATTCTCAAAATCGAATCCTATAAGGTCATACTCGATCATAAAGCGAAAGTAAAAAAGAAATCGCTCGTATTAAAAAAGAACCACCATCTTTTGCTTTTGGGACCCAACGGCATCGGCAAATCCACACTGCTCGAAAGTATTGTGAACAAAGAAGACGGTTCGACTATTTTGCCGGGCACGAAGGTGGGGTATTACCGACAAGATTTTTCGAACCTCGACTTTGAAAAAACGGTACACGAGGAGTTGATGGCGGTTATGAAAAAGAAGTACGAAGAAACGCTGCGCCATGTTGCAGCGGGATTTTTGCTTACCGGCGATCTCATCCACACAAAGATCGGACACCTCTCCGAAGGCCAAAAAGGCCTCGTGGCATTTGCCCGACTAGTATTGATGGAACCCGGGTTGCTAATTTTGGACGAACCGACCAATCACATAAATTTCCGTCACATTCCTGTAATCGCTCGCGCGCTCGACTCCTATGAGGGGGCGATGGTGCTGGTGAGTCACGTTCCCGAATTCGTCAAAGAAATCCGCATCGATGAGACGCTTGACCTCCTCAAGTGAATACACACGTGATACGCTACCTGTATGAACACGAGCCTGAAGCTCTCGTTCTTCGGTGTCATGCTGCTTGCGCTCGCTGCCGCGATATTTGCGGCGGGTCATCAACAGAGGGCGCACAAGACTGACACGAAGACTCCTGAAGAGAAATTCGTATCCGGACGCGGACAAGTACGCCTCACTCCCATTCAGTACGAAGTCACACAAAAAGACGGTACCGAACCGCCGTTTCAGAATGAGTATTGGAACAATCACGAAGCGGGTATCTACGTTGATATAGTTTCCGGAGAGCCGCTCTTTTCTTCCACGGAAAAATTCGATTCCGGTACCGGGTGGCCCTCATTTACAAAGCCGCTCGTACCGGAAAATATTGTTGAAGTCACCGATGATTCACTCGGATTTGAGCGCACTGAAGTACGATCAAAACAGGGGAATTCACATTTGGGTCATCGCTTTACCGACGGTCCTGCGCCGCTCGGGCAGCGTTACTGTATCAATTCTGCAGCACTCCGATTCATAGCACAGGCAGATCTCGAAAAAGAAGGCTATGCGCAGTTTGCGAACATCTTCCCTTAAACTACGTAATACCGAGTGTTTTTAGAAACGCATGAAGTTCTGCGCCGTTGATCTTGCGGAATTGGCCACTCTTGAGCAAACCGATTTTAATATTCAATATACGTGTGCGTCGTAAATCGACAGTGCTCTGACCGAGGGATCCGACCATGCGCCGGATTTGATGTTTTTTGCCTTCCGTTAGTTTGATTGTGAAAGAGCGATCACCGCGCATTGAGATGGTGCATGGTTTTGTTGTGTAGCCGCCGATGTCAATACCGGCTTCGAGTCTGCCTTTGAAATAGCTCGGCAGTTTCGTCGCGCATACGACATCGTATTCTTTTTCGTGTTCATGAGCCGGATTCAAGAGGGCATCGGTGAGTCGACCGTCATCAGTGAGAATGATGAGCCCGTATGAATCCTTATCCAATCGCCCGACAGGAAATACGCCGGGAATCGGCATGATCTCTTTAATGTCTTTTTCATCGGGATCTATATCCTTTTGTGCGGAGTGTGTGATGATGCCACGCGGTTTGTTATAGGCGAGGTATTGATACGTGCGTTTCGGGAGATTGACTGACACATCGTCTGTTTCGCTGACCTTATCGCCGAGAGCCGCCTTTTTACCGTTGATCTTTACCAGACCTTGTGTGATGTATTCGTCTGCAGCTTTGCGCGTGCATATTTTCTTGTGCGCGAGGTACTTATTGATTCGCATGGGGAAGTCGGATTCCATAGGTAGACGCATTGTGCACGGCTGACGCAACTGCACAAGCTGCTCCACGGTACATAGTCCGCTGGAGGGCTGCGATCCGGGTACAAATCGATACAGCAGGGCTCTCATGAACATCTTCATAATCTCTACACTGACGCTTCGATATAGTGTTCATACCCGCGCCACTGCGGGCAACACCCATTTATTAGTAGCTAACTATAATTGATAAAGTATGGAACTTATTGCATTTCTCGTTCTCGGCGGTATCGCCGGTTGGATTGCTTCACTTATCATGGGTACCGATGCATCGCAGGGTATCTTCCTCAACGTAGTCGTCGGTGTGATCGGCGCATTTATCGGCGGAATGCTGTTCAATGCGTTTGGTTCTGCGGGCGTCTCAGGCTTCAATATCTACAGCCTCGTGGTTGCCGTACTCGGCGCCGTTGTGTTGCTGTTCATCGTGCGTCTCTTCCGACGCGTATAAGTATTCGAACGCAACAAGAAAAAACGCGCCATTCCGGCGCGTTTTTTTATGTAAAAAGATATACACACGCAAAACCTCTATTGACGTACGAGCACTCAAACTGCGTGATACGCTACATTCATAGATTTATTAGTTCTCTTTTTCATTCACATACTACATGGAGATCTTTCTCGCTAAGTTGTTTGGTTTGTATTTCTTGATTATCGGCATCGTTATCCTTATCCGTCGAAAGGCAGTGATGCCTGCGATTTCAGAACTCGCGGGTAACCGCCCTGTTCTTTTGACACTCGCTATCATAGAAATTGGTGCGGGTCTTGCGCTTGCGCTCGCATATCCGACGATCACCTGGTCGGTCGAAGGCATCTTTTCTGTCATCGGTTACATGTTGCTCGTCGAAGGATTGATTTATCTCGCGTCGCCATATAAATCGACCCAAAAGTTCATAAAATCGTTCAACAAATCTGAATGGTTCATGAGCGGAGCGGTGGCATCGGTGCTCATCGGCGGCTATCTCGTAGCCTACGGATTCGCCCTACTTTAATTCCGAACTCTATACGTGCACAACGCCGGTCTCATGCCGGCGTTTTGCATACTGAGAGTTTTGCTATACTCAATATATGCCAATTGTAGTACTCGTCGTAATTGTTGCTGTGATAATTCTCGCAAGCATTAAACAGATAAATCAATACGAACGGGGCGTAAAGTTCTCACTCGGTAAATTCACCTCGATTATGGAACCCGGCTGGAAGCTGGTCATTCCGGTGTTCCAGGGATATCAAAAAGTCGATATGCGAGTCAAAGCAGTCGATATACCGGATCAGAAGGCAATCACGCGCGACAACGTTTCTGTCACGGTGAACGCAGTTTTATATTACAAAGTCGATAATGCTGAAAAGGCTATCCTGGAAGTCGAAGATTATCGATACGCCATTTCGCAGTATGCCCAGACCACGATGCGCAATATTGTGGGCGAAGCAACACTCGATGAGCTGCTGGCGCATCGGGAAAAACTTGCGACTCGCATCGCAGAAATCGTGGACAAGCAAACCGAGACGTGGGGATTGGATGTAAGTAGCGTGGAACTTCGTGATGTATTTCTGCCGCCCGACATGGAGCGCACCATCGCAAAGCAGGCTGAGGCGGAGCGAGAGAAGCGTGCCGTCATCATCAACGCAGAAGGGGAGCTTGCAGCAGCCGAAAACATGGCAAAAGCTGCGCAAATCCTTTCTGCGGTACCGGGGGCGCTGCATCTGCGCACGCTGCAGTCAATTAATGATATTTCTTCTGATGCCTCGAACACTATTGTATTTGGAGTACCGCTTGAAATTTTAAAATCATTCGAAGGATTCGTGCAGAGCCTCAAGCCGAAGGCGTAGCAGAGAGATGCCGAGAGATATGGACCGAATCACACAGTTCGGAGCGTCCGCTTTCGCGTCGCTCTCCATTTTTAATTATCGTCGCTTGTTTATTTCACAGGCGATCGCGCTTTCCGGCACATGGATGCAGATAGTTGCACTCGGGTGGCTCGGACTGCAACTCACCGGGTCCGGCGGACAGCTCGGTCTCATTGTGGCTGCGCAGTTTTTGCCGCTGCTGCTATTTGCGCCGTGGGGCGGATTGCTCGCCGATCGATTTGATAAAAAACGTATTTTGCAGTACACGCAGTATGCCTATATCGTCACCTCGACTGTTCTCGGGGCACTGGTGGTGTTCCATGTAATTACCATTTGGATGTTGTATGTATTTGCGCTCGCGCTCGGATTTGTTCGTGTATTTGAAATGCCCGCACGACAAACTATAATCTCCGAACTCGTTACACCTGATCATTTGAAAAATGCGATTAGTCTCAACGCGTCGGTCAATAATCTCGCACGCGCAATCGGACCCTCCATTGGTGGAATTATAATCGCGGCGACGAACATCGGATTTTGTTTCTTCTTCAATGCGGTGACATACATCGTGGCGTCCTTCATTCTGCAAACTATTCGAGATCGTGACATGGTGCGATCTGTGCCTGCGGCTCGCGCGGCGGGCCAACTGCGCGAGGGATGGCGATATGTATGGCACACGCCGCTTATTCGCGATCTTATGATCATGATTGCACTGATCGGCACGTTCACATTTGAATTTCAGATCAGTCTTGCGCTCATGGCGAAACAAACATTCGAGTCAGACGCGAGCGGGTATGCGGCTTTGATGTCTGCGTTTGGATTAGGTGCGGCAATCGGAGGAGTAATCGCAGCAAGTAGAAAAGAGACTGGTCCGTCACCGTTTCTCGCGTTCGGCGCGCTTTCCGGATTCAGTATTCTGCTCGCGTCTATGGCACCGTCTCTTGGACTGGCATTCGCCGGAATGATCCTCGTCGGATTCTTTACCGTGAATATGGTTTCAACCGCAAACTCAATGATTCAACTCGAGGCGCATCCGGAAATGCGCGGTCGCGTTATGGCGATTTGGAGTATGGCGATGATGGGCTCAACTCCCATAGGCGGACCTATCATCGGATGGATCGGTGAATATTATGACGCACGACTTTCGCTTGCTACCGGCGGTGCGGCGATGCTCATTGCTGTTATATATGGATACATCGCACTCGTTCGTCGAAAACCTGCGGGTCATCTCACTACGGATACAACCATTAAACTCACCGAAACGCATCACGCATAAACATTCTTTAGATGTTCTAAAGATTTTACTGATCTGAAACAAGAATGATTATTCATAGCGTGATCACAAAAGGGCTGATAGCGTAACCGTGGGCACCTCAGAGTGCACCGTTGTAGAGGAGGATATGATATGAGGTTGTTCGGTTTGACTGTGGCAGTGCTCTTGGCCGTTATCTGCTATGAACCTTTACCGGCTTCGGCACAAGGCGTTTATGTCGGACCTGGAGGCGTTGGAATTGACATCGGCCCGCAGCGGCGCGATTACAGAGATCGCGACTATGAGCGTCCGCGCGTCTACGAGGAGCGCTCCCGCGTCTATCGCGAACGGCGTTCCTGCCGCACCTACTACGTGCAGCGTAGCTGGGGTAATGAGCGCATCACCGAGTGCGATTGATAGCCGTTGTTGACGGATCTTCAAAAGACGGGCTCCATGCCCGTCTTTTTTATAACCTTCGTGCCATGGCGAACTTTCTGTACTACGATGATTAGATGCTAAGAACGGTTGCTGTGCTCCTTGTCGCGCTCGCCGCGTGTATACCGAGTGTTTCGAGCGCGATCATCAATGCTGATCTCAAGACCGGCTCTACGGGTGAACAGGTGAAAGAACTGCAGCGATTTCTTATAGCGGAAAAGTTTTTGAGCAACGAGGCATCGGGCAATTTTTACATACAGACGCAAAAAGCGGTGAAAGTGTATCAAAGATCAATTCACGTTTCCGCAAGCGGATACGTCGGTTCGCGCACGCGCGCAGCGATCAATAAAATGCTTGCGCTTGTGGCGCCTGCCCAGGAGTCTGTCGCACATGCTGACACCGGAAGTTCTTCACCATCACAAACGGCGTCTGCGTTCGAATTTGATCAGCATTGGCGAGATGCAGTTGTAAATCTGTTTTGTACGGATAGGTACAGTGGCGCTGTATCAAGTGGGAGTGGGGTTGTTATTGATCCTCGTGGTGTGATTCTGACGAACGCACATGTAGCAGCGGATTTCCTGTTTACAAAGTGGCCTCAGCCGAGCCTCGAAGATTGCGTCGTGCGCGTGGGCTCTCCAGCGCATCCCGCATATACTGCCGAGCTTCTGTACATGCCGGAGGGATTTGTCCGCGACACGCTGACGAGCACGAGTACTTCGGATGACACCATTACCTACGGCAAAGATGATTTTGCAATATTGCTCATAACTGGTCCCAGCTCTGCGTGGGTAACCGTGCCTGATACGTTTCCGTATTTAAAACTCGCAGATAGTCCGCCGCCGGTATCTGCACCGGTGTACCTCTTGGGCTACGCATCGGAATTCACAAGTATTGAAACCTTGCAGAGAAATCTCTACCAGCTCGCATCGCCCGCGACAGTATATCGCCACCGAGCAATCGGTTCTGGCACAGCACTCGACTCGGTCGCGTTTAACGGCAACATCGCCGGGCAGCATGGATCTTCCGGTGGCGCAGTGATATCCAATGGAGGAGCGGTTGCGGGAATCATGACATTCTTTGATAAGAATCAAGGAACTACAACGAGCGAAAAAATACTCAATGCAATTACCGTCGACTATATCTCGCGGGATTTTAAATCAGGCACGGGGGTTGATCTGCAGGGATTTCTTGCGACGCCGGATTTGAAAGCATTGGCAAAAAAATATGCTGAGGAACAAATGCCACAACTGCAAAAGCTGGTTGCAAAATATTGGAAGAGTAAGGGGTACGATATTCCCGGTTATAGCGAATAGGTGGAGTTGATCTCGGTAATATTCTCAACAGAAATGGCGCGCCCTGGTGGCGCGCCATTTTGTGACACGAAGCAGTGGCCGCGTGTTCTAAGATTAGCGCATCATTCTATCGAGTTGCTGACTGCGCAGGTCACTTTGATTCGTGAAGGGTAAAACGGACTGAAGGATGTTGTGTACCTGTTCGAAGATGTGAGACAGGAGTCCGTTTATGTTGAGTCCGAGAGTTCCGCCGAATCCTACAAACCCCGGAAATCCTGGAACGACCGGAGGAGGTGTTGGAGGCGTGGTTGTTCCTGTTGGTGGAGTCGTTGTACCTGTTGGCGGGGCTGGTGGCGATGGTGGAGTTGGCGGCGTCGGAGGGGTCGTCGTGCTTGCGCTTGTTGAGGACGATGATGAGAGAGTCATTTGACCACGCACAACGCCGGTGGGATACGCGAGCGAGTGCACATTGGCATAGATGATGCCCGCCTTCAAAGCGTTTGCAAGATCGGTTAGATTCGTAATCGGCATCGAGCAGCCTGTCGTAGTTGCGTGCAGGTTACTTGCGCTCACGGTTGATGTGGCCACGAGTACGCCGTGTACGTCGGAGCTACTTGCCTCACTGTGGAATAGGTCAAGCACGACGGGACCGTTTTGGCCCGGAAGACCGCAGTGTAAGTGCGCCATTGTAATTCCATTCCCGTTCCAGACATTAAGTGACTGCCACATCATCGTGGTTGTTGTCGGCGATCCCGTTGCGTTGCTCATGTCGAACCAGATGCGTGCGTGACCGGTTGTGGTTGCGGTGGTTGTTCCAATGCCGTTCGTAGACGTGCTCGTCGTGGCCGCAACGGGCGGCACTTGATTCTGTCCGCTGAGTTCTGCGTCGAATACATAGCTAGTAGTCGTTGTTCCCGTAGTAGACGACGCCGTATCTGCGCGTGCCAGGGAGGTAAAGCTCGAAATAAGTGCCAGGGCAAGAATTGCTCCAATAGCAGCGATCCCAAGCCTCCTCGTTAATGAGTGATGCATATAGAGGTGTGAATGAGTTAATAAGTGCGTGTAATGTATTATCGACCGCTGAAACATTGTTCAATACCAACACCGTAGAGGAGATGAAAGCACCGCGGTATGAATTCAATTCTCACTGGATCCATGCGGGATTAAAATCTGTGTGCAAGTCGGCTCTCTTTTTTATCACAATACACACGTCCGATTGTCAAATTTTTCACCGTAACGAGTACCCTTTGAATCCGTCTAAAGAGCGTGACCGACGCGATGTCGGCACGCTTAAAAGTTAGAAAAAAATTATGTACAGTATTACATCGAAAGCGATTGCGACGGGCGTCATAGCCCTTACCTTGATTGCAGCGTCGCCGGTATTTGCCGACACCGGTAATGCAAATGATGAAGGCGGTTTGCATCTCGGTATATTTGCGAAAGTGCTTCACGAAGACCAAAAGGACGACAGAAACGACAATCGAGAAGCTCGCAAAGACAGCCCGGAAAATGCTGCTTCTTCCTCAGGGGCGAGAAATCAATTCGCGATCGAGGGAACGGTTACCTTTATGAGCGGTACGACACTGACCGTACAGGGTAGGCACGGAGCCGTGTATACCGTGAACGCATCCAACGCTTCGGTGGTAGGACACAACAATACTGCAGGTACGATTGCGTCGATTGCGCTGAGCGACACGGTACAGGTGAAAGGCACCCTCATGAACAACGTAATTATAGCGAGTAAAATCCGCGATACATCAGATCGAGACGCAAAGACAGCACGTGCATTCAAGGCAGGAATCGTGACTGCGATTAATGGCGCCATGATCACGTTATCCAACTTCGGTTCAAACGGGACGACGAGCGTGATGACAACGACAGGAACGAAATACAATGTGAATGGTTCGACAGCCAGCTCAGGAGCGCTTGCTATCGGCTCACATGTGTTTGTGTTTGGTACAGCGAACGCGACGTCGAGTAATTCGGTCAATGCCTCAATTATTGTAATTCTCACCGAGGGACTCAACTGGATCAAGCACTTCTGGAAATAATTCTCTACTCATCTCGCCACAACAGCCCCTCGAGGGGCTGTTGTCATATATGAACCACGTACTTCACTGTATGCACACTCAAGCGCCATAAAATACGTACGTAACTTAAGTAAGTTGCTTAAGTGAACGGTCGTATGCCGGGTATATTAAAAAAATTGAAGAATGTTGCGCACGAGCACACGACGTATCGCGTCGGCCTCATGCAGACAAGAGCGTATCGCGTTTTGAAGAGACACTCGAACGCCTCGCTCGCCGTGCACAACATTACCTCAGTCCACTGGGCACTATTGGGACTGCTTTTTGATACACCGTCGGGCATGCGGCTCAGTCAGGCTGCGACGGAGCTCGGAGTCGAAGCGCCGTTTCTCAGCGTCCTCGCGGACGAACTGACAAGGCACGGCTACACGAGCATATCGAAAGACGGGAGCGACACTCGTGCGAAGGTGTTAAAACTGTCCTCGACAGGTTCGGATTTCGTTCGCAAGATCGAAAAAAAGATGCGAGATTCGATGCGGCACTTGGTAGCCGGCTGCCGCATCGGAGATCTCGCAACGTACGTTCGCGTACTCAGTAGCATTATAGAAAACGACAACTCATTACAAAAAAATTAAATCCTCTATGAACAATAATTGGTTATTCGCCGGTATCGCCGTCGTTCTCGTGATCGTCGGTGTCGCATTTTTTAATTCTAAAATGGATACTACGACGACTGCGGTAAACAGTAATACCGTGGTGTCGCCGGCACCGACAGATACAAATACGCCGCCACAGCAGGTGGGTGTGATGGTGGGCGGGGCACTCATGGTGCCGAATCTCGATATTGTAGACAACGCAAAGAACGCGAGCAACGTGACGACAGTCGTGGCAGCGGTACAAGCGGCAGGTCTCGTCGATACGCTGAAGGGTGCAGGACCGTTTACCGTTTTTGCTCCTACGAATGCGGCGTTTGATACATTACCCGCCGGGACAGTCGATACATTACTCAAGCCAGAGAACAAAGCGAAGCTTGCGCATATACTTACGTATCATGTGGTCCCTGGTCGATATACCTCGGCCGACCTCACCGATGGCCTGCAATTAACCACGGTGGAGGGCGAAAAACTCACGATTAAAAAGCAGGGCGATACCATTTGGGTCAACGGCACGGCAATGGTAGAAGCTGCCGATGTAATTTCTCGCAATGGAGTTACGTTTGTAATCGACGGCGTCCTTATTCCAAAAATGTAAGACGTCCGTACCGCTCCTTATAGCTTCGGCTCTGCCTCGTCTATAAAGAGCGGTACAATCGAGCTATGAAAATTGCTGTACTTTTTCTTATCGCATGCGTCTGCGGGTATCTCGCTTTCTCAGCATACGATTTCAACAAAAAATTGCGGATCTCGCGTTTGCTCGTTCAGCGGGCGGTACCGTTTCGATTGAAAGGAGAGCGCGGCGTATCAGTATTGGTTCTCGGTGATAGCACTGCGGTTGGTGTGGGGGCGGATAAACCCGAAGACTCACTGGCTGCGCTTCTTGCGGGAGCGGTGCACGCAACACAGGTCGATAACTGGGCAATCTCCGGTGCTCGCGTGAAAGATCTTGCGAGAGAAGTGCAAGAAATTAGAAAAGAAAAATATAATTATATTCTCATCGGTATCGGAGGAAATGACGTTATCCGTTTCGGGGATGCGAATGCAACCGCCGCGCATCTTGCGACCATTCTCAGCGGATTACCTGTGCACAACCATTTAATCGTCTACATGGCGGGCAATGTCGGTGCTACACAGTTATTTCCCCGCGTACTCAATCCGGAATACACCAAACGAACGCTCGCGTTCCATGAAGCGTTTGCGCCGGTTGTTGCAGCGGCGGGAGGTACGTATGTGAATTTATACCGTGATCCTGCACAGGATCCGTTTATCAAATCTCCTGAAATCTATCTTGCCCCGGACGGTCTTCACCCCTCATCGGCGGGCTACAAACTCTGGTTTGATCGCATTCATGAGGCGCTCTAGGTCTCTTGTGATACATTAGAAATCCTATGTTGATCGACGACGTTACAATCAGGCTCGAAGCAGGCAGCGGCGGAAATGGCGCTGTTGCGTTCAATAAGACACGACTGAACCTCGGCCCGGTCGGCGGAGACGGCGGGAGAGGCGGCAATATTTATTTTGAGGGTGTATCAAACATCGATGCGTTACAATTTTACGCCTCAAAAAAAGAAGTCAAAGCAAAACCGGGCGGTCACGGACGCGGGCAATTTATTGACGGTTCTTCCGGTACAGACCTTATATTGAAAGTGCCGGCCGGTACCATTATCCGCAATCTCGAAAGCGGTTTCGAAAAACACATAACAAAAGTAGGGCAACGGATTCTGGCGGCAGGCGGAGGTAAAGGCGGCCGCGGTAACTATAAATTCAGATCTTCCACCAATACGACACCAAAAGAGGCCGAAGAAGGAACACCGGGTGACGTCGTAGATTATCAGCTCGAACTTCGTCTCATTGCAGATGTGGGATTCGTCGGGTTACCAAACGTCGGGAAGTCGTCGCTTTTAAATGAACTTACGAATGCCAAGAGTAAAGTCGCAAACTATCAATTTACAACGCTCGAACCGCATCTCGGCGCGTATTACGGACTGGTGCTCGCGGACATTCCCGGACTGATCGAAGGGGCGAGTGAAGGTAAAGGGCTTGGTGTAAAATTCCTTCGACATATCGCCCGCACCAAGACATTGTTTCATTTTGTGTCCGCAGAAAGCGAAGACGTCGTTGCTGACTACAAAACGGTGCGTGCCGAATTAAAGGCGTACAGCAATGAGCTCGCTGAAAAAGAAGAATTTGTGTTTCTGTCGAAGTCAGACGCCGTAACGGAAGCGGAACTAAAAAAACAGATTGCGGCATTCAAAAAGAAAAAGATTACCGCCACCCCGATATCACTCCTTGATCCTGAATCGCTCGAATTCGTGCAGAAAATTTTAAACCGCATACAGGCGGAGAAAGTGCATCGCGAAGAAGAAGAGGCAAAAATCGAAGCGGATGAGGCAGCGCGTGAGGCAGAGGATCGCGACGACTGGGATTCGAGTGAGGAAAAGTTGCGATAATTTGCCAAGCGTTACAGTGAGAGGTACATTCGCTTGAGTGCATATGGAATGAGGAGGTGAACCGTGTCCATCGGCTACACAACTGAAGCGTTGCATGCATTACTCCACAAAAGAGTTCCTGCGCTTGCCAATGATCTCGCGCGGCGTCATCGTCATGTTGATCATGGATTGGCGACAGTAGGCACCAAGCTGCACATCCTCGGTTCCGGATCGCAGTTCACCGCTCTCATCGACGGGCTCAACGACGGGACGGAAATAAACGACTGGGGCGTACTCGAGCGGAATCACTATCGACTGGAAGGTTCCTTTGTGTGTTTAGTGCTGCCGGCTGTCGGCAGCGCTGAAACTGCAATCAAAATGCTCCAGGCGATAGAACAGTTCTGTCGCGCGAAAATATTCGGCAGTCCGTATGTACAGATTCAAGTCTGTTCACCCGGACGATTCGATAGTCGACGCTCAGCAATGCTTGGAATCGGTTTTTATCTGGGATCGGACAAGATTCGTAAACTGTATCCGGAACAGATGACAACCACATTTTCGGATGATGTGTCGAACGTACGGTCTGCTCATACGCGTGGCAAGCGCCTGATTCTCTGGGACGCCAACGGTGAGCTGGATCGCGGATTTGAGCATTGGGGACGAATCGGAAAGACGTGACTCATTGACGAGCGTCTGCCTTTTACATCCGATCGAACAGATGTCCTTACGGGTCTCGGCCTTGGATCTCCACGCGATATCCGTAACATCAATCTGATCAGTACGTTGCTCTCGCATGCTCAATTCGGCGGTTACTGGGAGCAGCTGGGGCGATCGTTCGAAGCGGCTCTCGCAGCGTTGCTTGATTCGCACATCCTTTCGGGACTGCTTGATGCACCCTGGATGCATCCCGGCGGCATCGATGTAACTGACGACGAGCTCTTTGCGGACGCATACAACGAACTGGCGGACTATGCGTTTCAAGAAGTCAGTCGATTGGTATGGGCACGTAATACATTTACGGGCAAAGATGCGCAAGAGGCACTAAAAATGCCCAGTATCTTGCGGGAGATGCGCTCGATGCTCGAAACATATCGAGCACAGCTCATTAATGAATCGAGAAGACTCGACATGAGAGGAGGAGTGCAATGATGACACGAGCTCATCAACCGGGGTCGATGCCCATCGACATTCCGGAGTCAGTCCCGAATCCTGCATACGATGATCCGGCACCGGCACAACCGCCTGTGAAAGAACCGGTGAAGCAGCCTGAAAGAGTTCCGTAAATCTGCGACATTCACGACCTCGAGGAATAACCTCGAGGTCGTTTATTTGTCACAAGCAGTTTGCTGTGGCATAGTCGCCCCAGCGAATCAATGTCCACGGTAGTTGAAAGGGCGCGTCATGGAAATACGTGAAATACTCGATACGGTAAGCCTGTTACCGCATGCCGGAAATTTATCGGTGCTCATGCACTGCGCGCCGTTGTCCGGACGAATTCTTATTGTCATGCCGGGCAGAAATTCCGAAAGCATGCACGGATATAATAATAAATATTTGACCTTATCGCGTCATCTGAGTAGTCAGGGAATTACCGCGTGTGTACAAATGCCGAACAACCCGTATCCCGACCCCGAGTATGGCTCGGCAATCGTCGCTGATTTACAATCCGTGGTTGCTCACGCAATCAGAAATCGTATGCAACTATCCGGTACGCTAGAGCCGCAGATATGTCTCATGGGATTTTCCGCGGGTGCAAGTGCCTGTGCTGTCGTTGCGCGCTCAAACCGACTGATACAAAAGATTCTATTGTGTGCGCCGTCCGGCAATGCCGGTATGGAAACTATACGGAGGAATCTCGGATCCTTTACCGGTGAGGTCTATATCCTGCAGGGTATGTGCGATACGGTCGTAGGATCTGATGCAGGCAAAGAGTTCTATGACATGTCTACATCAGCCTCGAAGCGTGAACTCGTAGAACTCCCAGATTGCGATCATCAGTTTCGAGGCAGAATAAACGGCATGATTGTATCGAAAGCTCCCGCATGGGCGCTCGTGGGCGATGACACATTTCCTTCACCGAAGGACGGCATTGAATTGTACTAAGTCACTTTTAAAAAAGTCCCGGAGCAATCCGGGGCTTTTCTTTTATGCGGCGAGCGTTGTGTACACCACGAGGCGATGTGTGTATGTGGATCCATCAGATGTGGGTGCACCGGCACATGTGATCAGATTGAGGCGGCGTGCATCGTGCTTGCCGAATAGCATACCCGACGTGAGTTCGCCGAGTTTGTAAATCCGGCTGTCGCTGACGACGAATTTCAGTCGAGCACCGTCGGCGTTTTCCACATAGACTTCGCTACCGACTTTCAGATTTTGAAGTTGATCAAATGCGGCAAATACATGCGCATCAATGACAGCGCTTCCTACATTGCCCGGAAGGGTTCCGTTTTTATACCAACCCACTTCTGTCGTATCACCGTTCGGCACATCCATTTCGCCTTTGTCATTGAGTCCGACAGAATCCACCGGAGCACTGAGCCCTATAGAAGGAATAATGAGGCGCACCGGCTGGGCAGTTTGTGTCGTAAATGAATGAGGGTCAGTAAAAACAGCCTGGTGCGTTTTTGGTCGCTGCGCTGCAGTAAACGTGGTATCAGATTGAGAAGATGATGCGGCGATATTATTTTGCACTTCGATAAATGCGACCAGATTTAAATTCGAAAATGGTAGCGTGGATGTTGTTGTGGCATTCGTTACCGGCAATACTTCGGCAGCGGCTCGAACAGTATTTACGTGAACAGTAAAAGGGGAAGATAAATATGAGACGACAGAAAAAGCAAGGAGGAATGAAAGAGTCAGTGATGCAACAAATGACTTCTGCATGAATAGATCGTAGTCGACTTCATGCGCAACACCAAGTTTTCATGAAAAAATCCTGGTGCACAATGCAACTCAGTATTTTGTCAAGATGCAGTCAAGATGCAGTCAAGATGCAGCAGAGTAGTTTTAAACCACTCAGTCGCACTTGTACATGTCGTACAAACTCGCCGCTCACAAGCCGCGATATACTCTCTAGCAAGACAGTGAAATTCGTCATGGCCTTTTATCGTACCGTACATGAGGACACAGACGTACCGGACACGTTTCCCTGGGCCCATTCCCAAAACGAAGTGCTCGCACTATTGAAGTCAGGCGGCGGCGGACTCAGCGAGGAGGAGGCGCTCATTCGACTGGAATCATTCGGATCAAATGAAATTCGTACGCGTCGTAAAATCAGTGCGCTTTTGATTCTGGTGCGTCAATTCATGAGCCCATTAATCTTCATTTTGATTGCTGCTGCGGTAATCACCGTAGTACTGAATGAGTTACTGGAAACGTTCGTCATACTGCTCGCCGTTTTCGTGAATTCCGGATTGGGTTTCTATCAGGAGTATCGTGCAGAAAACACGCTTGAGCGACTTGAGGTCTACATGAAAGAACGTGCGCGCGTGATACGAGACGGACATGAGCATGAGATCGAATCATCTTTTTTAGTTCCAGGAGATATGGTGCGGCTCTCCCTCGGGGTGCGAGTGCCCGCTGATATGCGTCTGATCTCTGAAAATAGTCTGTCTCTCGACGAGTCTTTTCTTACCGGTGAATCTCTACCTGTTCAAAAACACATCGATATCGTTTCTGAAGGGGCGCAAGTAACAGAGCGCACCAATATGGCGTTTGCTGGTTCGCTTGTGGTTGAGGGTTCATGCACGGCGGTTGTTGTCGGAACAGGAGAGCGAACAGAGATTGGTCGTATCGCTCAATTAGTCAATGCCTCGGAGGATGATTCGACGCCATTGCAAAAATCTCTTTCCAATCTTGCCTGGATAATCTTTGGCGGAGTCTTCGCAATTGTTACCGGACTCTTTTTCCTCGGAATTTCCCGGGGCGAACCCGTATTGGAGATGCTGCTGCTCTCAGTGGCGACCGCAATCGGTGCCGTGCCCGAGGCGTTGCCGATAGCGCTTACCGTCATTTTGGCGGTCGGTGTGGAGCGTATTGCACAGAAGCGCGGCATCATGCGTTCGCTTTCAGCGGCAGAAACACTGGGTTCGACGACTGTCGTCATGACAGACAAAACGGGCACACTCACACAAGCCAAGATGCAGGTCATTGGGATTCTCTCGAAAGCACATTTGATTCACGACACCGCGCCGTCGTCACAATCCGGACACGATGAAACGCAGCTGTTGTCAGAAGCGGTCCTCGCGACAGAAGCAGTGTTAGAAAATCCGAACGATAATCGCGACGCATGGCATTTCATCGGCAGACCGATCGAAACAAATATTGCCGCCGCCGCCGCCGCAGCAGGACTGGATGTGCTGGCACTGATTCGGGATCGGCGCGTCACGGTTATGCCGTTCAACTCCACCGCAAAATTTTCTGCGTCACGTGATACGCACACGGGCCATATTGTGGCGCTCGGCGCGCCGGATATTCTCCTACAACACTCCACGCTTACCAAAGACGAATATATAGCGATCGAAGCGCGTATGCAGCGATTGAGCGAAGAGGGGAAGCGACTCGTAGGAGTGGCGCGCATCGAACATGCGGGAAAAAAGAAAATTGATTTGAGCACGGTAAAAAATATGCATTTTTCCGGAATCATTGTGCTGTACGATCCGATACGACCTGAGGCAAAAGATGCCGTCGAGCGGATTGAACGCAAGGGTGCGCGCGTTGTCATGCTTACCGGCGATTTAAAAGGTACGGCAATTTCCGTCGGTCGAGAACTCGGGTGGACGATTCAAGAGGGTAATGTGATGACCGGCGATGAAATCCGCCAACTGACTGATGAAGAACTTGAGGCCAGACTGCCGCTGATGCGAATATGCGCGCGCGTCACGCCAGAAGATAAGCTCAGAATAGGCAAAATGTTTCAAGCGCGCGGAGAAGTCGTTGCGATGACCGGTGACGGAGTAAACGATGCTCCCTCGCTCAAGGCGGTCAATATAGGCATCGCACTTGGATCGGGAACAGATGTCGCAAAAAGCGCAGCAGACCTCGTGCTGCTCGACGACAATTTTGAAACGATTGTACTTGCCATTGAAGAAGGGCGCCGCATTATTTCAAACATCCGAAAAACATTTGTCTACCTGATGTCGAATTGTCTCGATGAGGTGATTCTCATCGGCGGATCGCTCGTCATGGGATTGCCGCTACCGCTTACCGCGATTCAAATTATATGGGTAAACTTTTTTACCGGTTCACTGCCTGCGCTTGCGTACGCGTTTGAAGAAAATCGCGACGTTGGACGAGAGGCAATGCACGGCGCAATTTTCAGTGCGCAGGTGCAGTACATCACGTTTGGTGTCGGTATAGTGACGTCGTATCTGCTCTTTGTGCTTTACGCGGGCCTTTTGCATTTTGGAGTCGATCTTGCAACAACGCGCACCGTACTCTTTCTCTGTTTCGCGGGATACATTCTTGTGATTTCTTACTCCATAAAGAGCCTCCACGCGCCGCTATTCACATACCCGCTTTTCGATAATCGCGCGTTGAATTGGGGGGTTGGCATTGCGGTTGTATTACTCATCGCGTCGATGATGGTTTCCGGTTTGCGGCATTTGCTCAACCTTCAACCCATTTCATTATTATGGATTGTTTTTGTCGCGGGGTGGCTTATCCTCAATGTCGTCATTGTGGAGGCGGCAAAATGGTTGTTTCGCACCCTGCACACTGCCTAAGTGGGTTTGAACACGATGCATTGCTATACTGGAATATATGAAAGGGGGATCGACACAGCATTATTTTTTACTCGCCTTACTTCTCGGTGTTGCATGGATTGCGTTTCTGGTCGTGAAGCCGTTTTTCTCCCCGCTCGCACTCGGCGCCGTATTTGCAGTTGTATTGCAACCGGTGTACCTGCGCATGCTTCGGCGTGTGCGGAGTGAATCTCTTGCCGCACTGTCAACGGTTGCGATTAGTATTCTCATCGTCTTGATTCCCGTTTTATTTGTGTCACTGCAATTACTCAAAGAAGCACAGACGCTCTATGGTTCCCTCAGCGAAACCGATACACAACGGGTCTTTTCGCAATGGATTATCGTTCACGGGCCGCAGATCAATCATTACATTCCGAATGCTTCACAATCTTTGCGTGAGATTTCACAAAGCCTCGATGAATATATTCGTCAAGGTGCGTCATGGCTCGTGCTAAATATCGGCGCTGCGTTTTCGTCCATAGCGGCACTCTTTCTTGATCTGTTTTTATTCTTCGTGACACTCTATTACTTACTTCGTGACGGTTCACGTCTTAAGAAATACCTTGTCGAACTTTCACCGCTACAAGATTCCGACGACGAACAAATCGTACGCAAATTGGAAATCGCCGTAAATTCAGTGGTGAAAGGGAAGCTTGCAATTGCTGCGGTGCAGGGAATTCTTGCGGGTATCGGTCTCGGGATTTTCGGCGTTCCAAACCCGGTTGTCTGGGGATTAGTCGCGACCGTGGTCTCACTGATTCCCCCGGTGGGCACTGCGTTGGTATTGGTGCCTGCGATTGCATATCTCTTTATTTCAGGTGCTACCGCACCGGCGATCGGGTTAAGTATCTGGTCGTTTGGCGTGAGCGTAATAGATAACGTCATTGGGCCGCGCCTGATGGGCAGCGGCACGGAATTACATCCGTTGTTGGTTCTTCTTTCAGTGCTCGGCGGTCTCGCACTTTTTGGTCCGGTAGGAATCTTTTTGGGACCGTTGATTCTGGCACTCCTTCTTTCGCTGCTCTCGCTCCATTCATTCATTGCGCCTGAAAGCGCTAAAAAGCTGTTAGAAAGCGAGTCATAGTGGTATGGCAACATCAGACATGCTTCGTCCGCTCGCCCTGGTGGCGGTCATCGGTGTTGTTGCGTGTGCATTTTTTTTGATGACAAAGCCCGGTAGTCGTCCCACCATCGGCGAGAACCAGCTCGACACTATACCGGCGACCCGTATGTATAAAAATGCGACCTCAGGTCTCAGCTTTATATATCCGGCACGCTATGAACTTGTCGAGCGGGATGAAAGCGCCACGCAACGCACTCACCACTCGATTGTGCTTACGGCGACAGAGGTAGCGTCGTCTACACCTGAAAACGGCGAGAGTCCGACGACCATTCGCGTCGATACGTATGCGTTTGAAAGCGCATCTGCCACTGTCCTCCAATGGATTAAAGACATGCAGGCGTCAAACTTCTCCCGATCAGCGGATGGCCGGATCGCATCGACGACGGTTTCCGGGATAAGCGCGTATGCGTACGCATGGGATGGCCTCTATCGCGGCGAGAGCATCGTTGTGCCACGTGACAAAGAAATAGTCATGTTCAGCGTTACTTCGATTACTTCTACTGATCGTATCCGCGACGATTTTCAGACACTGCTTTCAACGGTGCATCTCAACGAAACCACGCGTGAATAAGGTTGTGCATGTTTGAGCGGTACAGTACACTGATTACTTAGGACTTCTAAGTAATGAAGACGGCACAAAAAACAGTGAAAGCTGGCGTGTATGGAGAGCTCTCAAAGCTCTTTTTCGAAACGCGTCAGATAATCAAGCAGAAGCTTCCCGGTACACAGCAAGCGGATCCGAATGTGTGGATGCATCTGCAGACGATGCAATTTATTGATCAGATGGATTCACCGACAATGCACGCTGTGGCGGCCTACTTGCGTATCAAGGCACCGTCCGCGACATCCTTAATTACGCATCTTGTCACTCGAGGCATGATCGCACGGGAAATTGGTCAAGATCGCCGTGTCGTGCGGCTCACCGTTACACCGCTTGGAAAAAAGACTTTAAAACTGTACCGTACAAAATCTGAGCGGATAATGAGGCATGTGTTTTCAACACTCGATGTAACCGAGGTAGGATCGTTGTGCACTATTCTTAAAAAATTTATTCGTGGACAGGTCAGTCCGAAATCGATGTAACACCATTTTTTATGGACAACCAGACAATTATTTCTCGCGTGCAGCGATCATTCGATAGTTTTATTACACGTGTGCGTCGATATGGTTGGAAAAAAAATGCGGCATTCGCAATTGTGCTTCTTGCGATCATCTTCGGCGCTACGCACTTTTTGACTTCGAAAACCATCGTCGAGGCTCCTGAAAACGCAGCCAGGCTCGTTGTGACGAAAAGTGTTGCCGAACTATCGTCAAATCAACCGACATTGTCTATCGTCGGTATCGTGCAATCAAAATCTGAAGCAACCGTTCGTGCCGAGAAATCAGGTCAGATTATCAGTGTGAATCGGACGCTTGGAGATCGTGTCAGTGCAGGCACCATCGTTGCAGCAATCGAAAATAGTTCAGAAAACGCAGGAGTGCTCTCTGCCCAGGGCACCGTTGATGCGGCACAAGCCGGGTTGTCTAAAATTGCAGGAGGCACACGCAATGAACAAAAGGCAATTCTTCAGGCATCAGTTGAAACATCTCAATCCGGTTTTGCATCATCGCAATCAGGTGCAGTGAACACGCTGTTATCTGCATACTCATCTGTAGATGGAGCGGTTCGCGGGACGGGTGACAGCATGTTTTCAAATCCCGATAGCATAAATCCTTCGTTCAATATTACAAACCCTGATTCACAACTCACCATATCCATTAACAATGTACGCCTTTCTATGGGCCCGATACTCGAAAGACAAGCGGCGTCCGGAAAAGTGCTTTCTGTAAACTCGGATCTGCTTTCCGAGCTCAATAAAACCGAAATCGAAGTTCGGGCCGCGCGCGCGTTCTTTGATCAGATTGTCCGGGCGCTTAATGCGGCGGTTCCCTCAGGATCAGTGTCCGCTGCAAGCCTTGCCGCCTTTCAGGCCAATGCCATCGCGGCACGGGCATCGCTCAACGGATCGCTGGCTGCGATTGCGTCTGCAAAAGAAAATATTGCGGCAAAGAAACAAGGTATTACGATTGCGCAAAAAAATCTTGAACAGGGCGTTACCGGTGCACAGCCCGAAGACGTCGCCGGCGGTCAGGCTGTAGTGAAGCAGGCACAGGGAGCGCTTGCCGCTGCGCGAGCAAATTTGGAAAAGACCTACATCCGCGCTCCGATTTCAGGAACGATAAATTCATTTTCGATCAAGCGTGGTGATTATGTGCAACAGAGCACGCCGGTTCTGACAGTTGCTAATAACGGTGCGCTTGAGATTGTCGCCTATGTGACCGAAAACGACGCGCGAGACATTGCTGTTGGTAGTAAGGTATCCATCGAAAACGGCGGTTCCGGTGTCATCACCCGTGTTGCACCCGCACTCGATCCTGTTACAAAGAAGATTGAAGTTCGCATCGGAGTATCCGACGGTAGTACGCTTGTGAACGGTCAATCAGTCATTGTTGGGATAACGCGCGCAAATGCAAAAATTTCCTCGCATCCTTCGAAAATCACTGTTCCAATCTCCGCCGTTAAAATTGGTTCGGACGAAACGGATGTGTTCACGCTGAACGACAGTCATGTACTCGTTGCCCATGCGGTGACACTCGGGGCACTGCTCGGTGACCGTGTGGTCATTGCGAGCGGCGTCACAGCCGACATGCGCATCGTTACCGATGCGCGCGGACTTCGCGCCGGACAAACGGTGACTACGAAATAATTATGGTCGGACTGTGGAAGTTTTTTATCGATCGGCGACAGTTCACCATTTTAGTGATTGCAGCGTTTACGTTGTGGGGAATTGTTGCCGCGTTAAAGATTACAAAGGAATCGACCCCGGAAGTGAGCATCCCCGTCGGTGTGGTCAGGGTCGTATTGCCTGGTGCCTCGCCGGAAGATGTTGAGCGACTGGTCACCAATAAGATAGAGGAGCATCTCTCAAACCTTCCCAATCTCGATACGCTTACATCGACTTCTTACGAGAGCCTCTCCATGGTGGTTGTGAAATTCAAGTCGAACGCCGATCTCAACCAATCAATTCAGAAACTCAAAGATGAGGTCGATAAGGCCGTGCCGGACCTGCCCGTCGAAGCGAAAGCGCCCGTGGTGAGCGACGTAAATTTTTCGGATCAACCGATCCAGCTTATTTCTATTTCTTCGGATGTGGCGCCGGCGGAGTTTGCGAAACTTGGCAACGGTCTCAAAAACGACCTGCAAACGGTGAAGGGAGTTAACAAAGTCGACGTGTTGGGTGTGCGCGACCGGGAGATCCAGGTCGTCGTCCGAAAGGAGGAGCTTGCGCGGCTTGGGATTACATTGCCGCAAGTGGTCTCGGCGATATCCGCCGCCAATGCGTCAATTCCAGTGGGCTCGATCACTGTCGCCGACATTTCGTATGCGATCGATTTTAAGGGCAGTCTGGACGACGTAGCCGATATCGGCGGCATAGCAATTCTCAACGTCGGAGGTCAAGTCGTGTACCTGCGTGATATCGCGGACGTTTCCGACGGTGTCACGAAAGCGAGTTCGTATTCACGTATCTCAATACAGAACAAGCCATCTCAACAAGCGATGACTCTTGCAATTCACAAAGTGAGGGGAGACGATATTACCGCTGTGACGGCAGCCGTTAAGCAGCGCCTCATCGCGCTTCAGAAGCAGGGACAAATGCTCGACGGCAGCGATGTCGTTATTTCATTCGATGCGGCAGATGATGTGTCGAAGAACATTCGTGAACTTACTCGGACGGGACTTGAGACCGTGGCACTCATCATGTTGGTACTATTTGCGACCATCGGCTGGCGCGAGGCGCTTGTGGCGGGTCTCTCGATTCCACTCTCGTTTTTTATTGCGTTCGTTGGATTGTTGTACAGCGGTAATACGTTTAACATCGTGTCGTTGTTTTCGCTTATCCTCGCGATCGGAATTCTCATCGATGCGGGTATCGTAATGGTGGAAGCCATTCATACGCGGAGGCGTCTTCATGGTGACAAGCAGCGCGCTGCGATCGAATCGCTGCACGAATACGCATGGCCGCTGATCGGCGGTACGATGGCTACGGTTGCTTTTTTCTTTCCGCTGTTTTTCATTTCGGGAATCGTAGGTAAATTCATTGCATCCATTCCTTTTACGATCATCTTTGTACTCCTCGCATCGATATTCGTTGCGCTCGGGCTCGTGCCGACGATCGCAAACATGTTTGAAGGAGGGCACGAAAGTGAGCTTGCAAAACGGCAGGACGTATACGCTGAACGTGCAAGAGAGTGGTATGCCAAGCATCTGCGTACGTTCTTGCATCATCGAAAGCTGCAGAATTATTTTTTGTCGGCAATGGTGATCGGTTTTGTGATTGCGATCTTGCTTCCGATCCTCGGACTCATGAAGGTAAGCTTTTTCCCTGGTGCGGATGGAGACATTCTCTTTGTAAATATCGAAGAGCCATCCGGCACTGATCTGAATCGCACTGATCTTGCAGCACGAGAGGTTGAAGAGAAACTTTACGGCATGGAGCAAGTCGAGTCGCTGGTAACGACCGTTGGTTCGCAAAGTCAGTTTTCGGATACGTCCGGCATGGGGCTTTCAGCAGATCCGCGTTTCGCGAATATCACTATCAATCTTATAAAGGGTCATAAGAAAACGTCTTCGCAGCTTTTAACGCACGTGAAGGCAAAATTGGCTGACATCCACGATGCAGACGTGATCGCCGGAGAGCCGTCGGGAGGACCACCGGTGGGCGCAGCCGTTCTCGTAAAATATCTCGGTAAGGATCAGGCCGCACTCAATAAAACAATTTCCGACGCTCGTTTAGTACTTGAACAAACCCCGGGAGCGACAGCGGTCGATTCTTCGAATAAATTCGACGGAATTCAGTACACTCTTTCGATTGATCGCGGGAAACTGGCGGCGCTCGGCCTTTCGCCCGCAACCATTGCTTCAACCTTGCGCACGTCTGTTTCTGGCGCGACTGCAACAAAGCTCACGGGCGGGGATAAGGACGTAGAGATCGTCGTATCGCTCAAATTGAATCCCACCTACACCGATCCGCATGATGCAAATCACACCACGATCGATAGCCTCCGACAAATTCCGCTGGTTACACCGAACGGCACATTGGTATTGCTCGGATCCGTCATTACCGAGGGTGTATCTCAAAGTAGCGCAGCGATCTCGCACGAGAGCAGAGAGCGTATTATGACGCTCGCGAGTGATGTATTGCCCGGCTATACCTCTACTGAGGTGCTCAGTGCTTTCCACAAGAAATACCCAACGGATAAACTCCCTACAGGCATCAGCGAAAAAGTCGGCGGTGAGAACGAGGAGACGAACAAATCCTTTGCTGAAATGGGGTATGCGCTTATTGCGGGATTGGTGCTGACCTTCGGGATCTTAGTCCTTTCGTTTAATTCAATACGCTTTACGATCTATCTCATATCGATCGTGCCGCTTTCTCTGATCGGTGTCTTCTTTGGTCTTACGATCACATTTCAACCGTTGTCGTTTCCATCAATGATGGGACTCATCGCACTCGCTGGCGTGATCATTAACCACGCCATCATTCTCATGGATGCAATCATCAAGCGACTTGCTGATGGCCATGGTAAAACATTTGCTGATATCGTCACGGAAGCCGCAACCACACGATTGCGTCCGATCATACTGACGACGCTCACCACCGTTATCGGTATGATTCCGCTTGCATTCGCTGCAGGATTATTTGGTCCGCTTGCACTATCAATCCTGTTCGGACTGACGTTTGCTATGATTCTGACGCTTGTTCTAGTGCCTGTGCTTGTCTTTCGTTGGCCGGGCAAACTCCCCGAAGGTGTAACAAGGGAGTAGATCAGTACTTTTCTCTTCATACCGGCTGCCAATCCTTATTGGTTGCATCTCACTTGCATGAATAATTTTAGAAAGTACTTTCTTCATCAAATCTTCGTTACGAAATGAAAGAATTCGCGCACATGAGAAAAGTAGTTGTATATGTTTCGGCACCTGAAGCCCACGTTGTAAAAGATGCGATCGCGCTATCGGGAGCAGGCCGAATTGGAAACTATTCCGCAACGACGAATCATTCCGCTGCCGGCTACAGCGATGCGCTCCAGGTAGTGGATGAGGAGCGCATTGAATTTGCATGCGACGAAGCCACCTACGCAGATGTAATTACGGCTATAAATAATGCTTCTCCACTGTATGCCGCTGTTGATTCCTGGAGTCTCGATCTCTTAGCTCTTTGAAAGAAACACCAGTTCCTACCGTCTCTACGGTAGCTCTTTAACTTTCAATCGACGAGTCCACGGGACTCTACTGAGAGGCTGGGAGTAATTAATAGCCCTTCAGGGTATACTTGCACATATGAGAAAACGAACCGTCATAGCTGGATTTTTTTCAATTATATTCGTTGCTATTTCTGTAACTTCGGTATCTGCGGATAGTGCCGTGACGGCTTCAGCTACAACGAGCGCGGCGGTTCATGTCGGTGGTCTCGGCACAGGACTGAGTCACATGGTTCAAAGTATATTAGGAGACAAAAGCTCGCCGAGTGCTCCGGTTGCAGCGCAATCAGCGTATATAAGTAACAAAGTAAACCCCGATTTTTCGGTTGTTCATGCGCGTTCTATGACGAACAAAGCAAGCACAACGATACCAACTGATTCGCTCGTTCATGGATCCATTCAAACCGATATAGATGTGAGTGAATATATAGGTCACCTATTGCAAAACGATGGCAATCTGCAAGCAATTGAAGCGTCCGATTCGCATGTGCGAGTGACATATCTCAAGCGTGGAATTATCTTCAAGCTGGTACAAATGTCAGTACCCGTGATCGGAGAAGCATATGTTTCTGGTAAAACCACCGTCACGTACCCCTGGTATGCGGGTATGGCGGGAATCCGATCTGATATACGCTCGCGCTTTGATGCGCGTATTGCAAAAGAAATTAACACGTCGTCACTCACGCCTGAAAACCGAATACAACTGATACACCAAATGTACTCATTCTTTGCTGACGAATTCAGTTCATAGGCATTTTCTAGACAAATGCATCGTGAGCAAGTACGCTCACCTGATGTCATATACACCACCAAAAGAAATTTTAGAAAAATACGCCGACGTAATGGTTAATTTTGCGCTTGGAGGCGGCAAAGGAATTAAAAAAGGAGAGGTTGTTCGGGTTTCGGGCACCGAAAGCGGCAAACCACTTTTTACCGCAATTTGCAATGCAATCGTAAAAAGTGGCGGGCACGTTATTTCTAATTATTCACCGGACGATGAACAGGGCGATAAACGCCGCGCGGAAAGTTTTACGCGGTATTTTTACGATAATGCCAAAGATCACCAGCTCGACTTTTTTCCGGCAAAATACTTGAAAGGAATCGCCGAGCAAATCGATCATTCGCTCTATGTGTTCTCGGATGCCGATCCGCATGCACTGAAAGGCGTTGATCCGAAAAAGATTATGCGCCGAGGTGTAGCGATGAAGCCGTATAAGGATTGGCTCAACCAAAAAGAATGGAACAATAAATTTACCTGGACCATCTGTCTCTACGGAACACCGGCAATGGCAAAGGAAGCCGGACTTTCGGAAAAAAAGTATTGGAATCAGATCGTGAAGGCCTGTTTCCTTGACGAAAAAGATCCGATCAAAAAGTGGAAAGAAGTGTATAAAGAGATCGACACCTTCCGCTCCAAACTCAACAAGCTTTCACCGCAGATCGACAAACTGCATGCCGTTGGAGAGGACATGGATCTATGGATTACTTTGGGCGAAAAACGGTCGTGGTTGGCTGGTTCAGGACGCAATATTCCTTCGTTTGAGATATTTACATCACCGGACTGGCGCGGCACCAACGGGTGGATCCGATTCAATCAACCGCTCTATCGTTACGGCAGCAAGGTAGAAGGCATTCAGCTCTGGTTCAAAGACGGCTTGTGCGTAAAGGCAACGGCCACCAAAAATGAAAAGCTGTTGCAAGAAATGATTGCTACAAAAGATGCCAATAAGGTGGGGGAATACTCACTCACCGATAAGCGGCACTCGCGCATCACAAAATTTATGGCGGAAACGCTGTTCGACGAAAACATGGGCGGTCCATTTGGGAATTCTCATATTGCGGTCGGTATGTCCTATCGCGACACGTACGCTGGAGATGTGAGCAAGCTTTCGACTAAAGAAGCACAAAAACTTGGCTTTAACGATTCCTCGGTACATACAGACATGATTTCAACGACCGATCGTACGGTAACGGCGCATCTCAAGAACGGCAAACAGGTCGTGATCTACAAAAAAGGCCAATTCGCACTGTAGGTTTTATGGATACGATTTTCCTCAACGGGTTGTCGATTCACGGCAAGCACGGTGTGCTCGAGCGCGAACGCCATGTTGAGCAAGAATTCATTCTTGATATCGAGGCGGTGTTTGATACGGAACATGCCGCGCTCACCGATAACGTGGATGACACGCTTGATTAGGTGCGTTTGCGAGATATTGCCGTTGAGGTTATCCAGGGAGAATCGTATTACCTTATTGAACGCCTCGCGAGCCGGATTGCTGAGCGAATTCTCATGGACGAGCGTCTGAACGAGATTTCCGTCACCATCCGTAAACCGTCGGTTTTGCCGTCCGGAGTTCCGGGAATCACCATCAGGCGACGGCGCCCTTGAATACAGCATCGTTCTTCTCCATAGGCATGCTCCATGAAGTGCCTTCACGGCACCTTCAGTGAATAGGGGCCATTATGCGACCTCGGCATAGCACGTGTCGTGGTCGCATTTTTATGTTGGTGACTCATTTGATTCATTTATTTATTTACGAATTGAAACTCTAAAGTGAGATTCCAAAGTGTCTCGTTCGTCTTAACAGGTATAACGCCGCTGTATGTATTTATTTCGTTCCTACAAAATTAAGCACGCTATTGCATTCGGAGTCGGAGCGGCCATCGGAATGATTTATTTTATGTCGGTATTGACTGCAAATGCCGACGTTATTGGCGGTATTTCAATAGCCGGTAACGGACAAACTGTCGTGCACGGAGCGCGTGTCATTGAAGTCACCGATTCAGAAATAATTGCACGGTCCACATGGGGAGCTTCTACGATCCAGTGGAAGATAAGCGTATCCGGGAGCACTCGTTTTTCTCCCGCCACTGAAAAGCATCCGCTGAAGGAATTTATACACATCGGAGAGACTGTCGGCTTTTCTGGACAATTGAATACCTTTGCTGAAAAAACGACAGTTGATGCATATATGCTACGAAATGAGAGTGTTGTGCAGGCAGCGACCATCCTTGACGGAACTCTCCTGAGCAGTACGGCATCCGAATTCATGGTGCAAACTGAATCGGGAACCTCCACCATCGCACTCAGTCAAGGCACAATTATTACTCAGGACGGAAATCGGGTGGCTGCAGCTGATCTATTGCCTGGAGAAACTATAAAGGCCTTCGGAACGTTTAATAACCGAACCCGCATACTCGAAGCGGATCGCGTCGGAACAGTTTCGCTTCCAAAGATTCCAAACACAGGAGCGCCACAAAAAAGGGGACTCTTTGCGCACATCGTATCCTGGCTGCGCCTTGGTAGCAGCGTGCTTTCTGTCCGATAACGTCCTTAAAAGAGGTATATAATCTGGACGATGCATCACTTGCTCGAAACCCAGCAGTTCGATCGCGCCGCGTTGAAAGATCTTTTTGAGCTCGCGACGGCAATGGAAGGTCACCGCGATGATTCATTGCACGGCAGGATTCTTGCGACCCTGTTTTACGAACCGAGCACGCGTACGCGGTTTTCGTTTGAATCAGCAATGTTTCGTCTTGGCGGGCATGTCATCACCGCTGAGAATGCCAACGAAATGTCCAGTGCCGTAAAAGGTGAGACGCTCGAAGATACGATTCGCGTGCTCAAAAACTATGCCGACGCTATTGTGATACGTCATCCTGAGATTGGCACCGCCGAGCGCGCGGCCGCAGTTTCGCAAGTGCCGATCATCAATGCCGGTGACGGTTCAGGGCAGCATCCCACACAGGCACTGCTTGATCTTTACACGATAGAGCGCGAATTCGGGCGCATCGACGGCGCGCACGTAGCCATTATTGGCGATTTGCGATACTACCGGTCAGCCCGTTCGCTGTCATATCTTCTCAGTAAGTTCAAAAACGTTACGATAACGGGAGTATCGATGCCCGAACTCACGATGACGGATGAATTGAAATCATATCTTCTTGAAAACGGAGTCACCTATCTGGAAACAGATTCTCTTTCCGATGCCATGAAAAATGCCGACGTGATTTACCAAACGCGAATACAGAAAGAACGGCTTTCTCCGTCTTCATACGAGCGAACACGAGGACAATACGTGATCGACAAGCCACTCGCTGATTCAATGAAAGACGGTGCCATTATCATCCATCCGTTGCCGCGTGTCGGCGAAATAACTCCGGAGGTTGATGATTCGCCCCACGCTGTGTATTTCAAACAAGTAGGATACGGGGTCATGATTCGTATGGCTATTTTGAAGCTCTTATTCGACCCTGCAAAGAAGGTTGTGTAAACTCCTCTCCCGCGGTGTATTCTGAATCCATGGATTGGTTTCTTCGTATCTGGTTGCCCATAGCGATTGTCATAACGGGCCTGTGCGCGGTCTCGTTTGGAACGGTTCAGCAGTTGTATCGTCAATCATTGAATGACCCGCAAGTACAAATTGCCGAAGATACTGCCGCGGCCATCGAAAATGGTGTAAAACCCGCACAGCTTTTTGCGTCGAGTTCCAAAATTGATATTGCGACAAGCTTGCGCCCGTACACGGTTGTGTACGACAAAGATTTAAATCCAATTGTATGGACCGGTGTACTCGAAAACAAAGCGCCCGTGCCGCCGAAAGGTGTATTTGAAAATGCAAAAGCATCCCGAGACGGTTCCGGGGAAAATCGTGTTTCTTGGCAACCCGGCACAGACATTCGTTCCGCTCTTGTTGTTGTTCACATCATAAAAACCGACGGCTACGTGCTTTCCGGACGCAATATGCGGGAAACGGAAGAACGCATATGGAATATGCAGGCATTTATAGGCGGCGCGTGGGTGCTCATACTGTTCTCGAGCTTGATCGCCACGTGGCTCGGTGCGCGATTCGCAGCCGGCAAAACAGGTGTTATTTGGTAGTTAAAAGTGTGCCAACCTTATCGCGGCATACATTACAAAGATTCCGCCCGCTGTCAGAACGCTGGTCCAAATAGTGGGATGTTGATGGTGGCTTTCCGGAAGCAGATCTGACGCACCAATATAAAGGAAAAAGCCACAGAATGCGGCAAGAATTATTGAGAGCGTTGATTGCGAGACCGTAAAAAACAGTGTCGCAATAATGCCTACAATTGGCGCGATAGCATCAACTATAAGCCAGCGAAACGCGTTTGCCTTCGTGCCGCCATTTTTTAGTATCATATTGACCGTATTGAGTCCGTCTGAAAAATCGTGCGTGAGCACGGCAATTGCGACGATTGCGCCGACAGCAGGAGATACTTGGAACGCGAAGCCGATGCCGATTCCATCAAGAAAACTGTGTATGGATAGGGAGCCCGCGCCAAGAATGCCTCGCTGTGCGTGTTCCGTCGAGTCGACTGCATGCGAGTGGAGCACAACAAAGCGATCGAGAAACAAATAAAACAAAAACGCGAACGCTACAATCGACGTAACATACGATGTGCTGAACGTGCCGTTGGACAGTTCAACCGCCTCCGGCAACAGATCAAAAAATGCAACTCCGATAACCGCACCGGCACTAAAACCGAGAATAAGATGCAATTTATCGCTGTAACGCAGGGCGAACGCACCACCGAGCATTGTCGATGTAGCGGTGGCAACAGCTATGAGTGCAAGTAACATATCGTTGCGATGCAGCATGACACGACTCATTCGCTACGTCCACGGCTCTCAATTCTCAAGTGCATCAAATGACGCATGGTATGATGCCGCTCATGTCCGAGGCGGATATCCGGGCCGACAGGCTCAAAAAAATAGACCGCTTGAAAAGCGTGGGAATGGATCCGTATCCTTCAAAAGTAGAACCGACTGCAACAATTGCGCTCTTTATAGAAATATTTGCGGAAAGGGAATCGAATGCGGAGCCTGTGACGCTCGTAGGTCGCGTAATGGCGTCGCGCGGTCAGGGAGGAATTATGTTCGCCGATATCGACGACGGCACTGCGCGAGTGCAAGCGGTGCTCCAAAAAGATGACATGGACGAGGCACTGTTTGCACTCTACGAACAGACTGTCGATACGGGCGACTTTATCGAAGTAACCGGTGCCGCTTATACAACAAAGCGTGGCGCACGCTCTGTCAAAGTAAAATCGTGGCGCATGGCCGCAAAATCCCTCCTGCCGATTCCGGACAGCTGGTACGGATTAAAAGACGAAGAGCTCATATTGCGTCAGCGCTACCTGGATGTGCTTCTCAACGAAGACGTGCGCGCGATGTTTATACGACGTGCGAAGTTTTGGCAAACGATTCGAAATTTTTATATAGACCGAGGGTTCCTCGAAGTTGAAACTCCGATTCTTGAGTCGACGCCAGGAGGAGCAGATGCGCGCCCGTTTGAAACGCATCACAACGCACTCGATATCGATGTGTCGCTTCGAATTTCCCTTGAACTGTGGCTCAAGCGACTCTTAGTGGCCGGTTACCCGAAGGTATTTGAAATCGGGCGTATTTTTCGCAACGAGGGCCAGTCGCGCGAGCATTTACAGGATTACACGCAGCTCGAATCGTATGAAGCGTACAAAGACATGCGCGACGGTATGGTATTCATTCAGGAGCTCTACCGAACCATTGCAAAGAATGTGTACGGAAAATACACGTTTGAGATCAATACTCACACTGTGGATCTCGCCGACAATTGGGACATCATCGATTTTGTGAGCGTCATTCAAAAAGAATACGACATCAATGCGCTTTCATGCACCGAAGAAGACGCGGTACAGGCGGCAAAGATTGCCGGCGTGGTGTTTGGTGATACCCCAAACAAAGCACGTGCGGTAGATGGTTTATGGAAGCTCATTCGCAAGTCAGTATCTGGGCCAGCATTCCTCGTTGGCGTGCCTGTATATCTTGAGCCGCTCGCAAAGCGTGTTGCAGGTCAGCCGGACGTCGTGGAGCGCTTTCAGGTGGTACTTGCAGGATCTGAGATGGGAAAGGGATTTTCGGAACTAAACGATCCGCAGGATCAGCGAGCTCGTTTTGAAGATCAACAAAAACTCCGTGATGCAGGTGACGACGAAGCGCAGCGATTGGACGAAGATTACGTGCGCGCCATGGAATACGGCATGCCACCAAGCTTCGGCTTCGGCCTGTCCGAGCGCCTCTTCTCGTTCCTCGAAAACCGCCCAGCACACGAGGCGCAGATTTTTCCCTTGCTGCGACCTAAAGACTGATATAATGCTCAAATATGGAACAATTTCCTTCAAAAAAACACGAAAGTGCAGAAAAGATCGGTAAGACCAAGATTCTTTTATTGAGAAGTAGTTATTTTGGAGAGGCAAATGGTGAGAAGCTGGTTCAGATAGAGAAAGAATTTGATGTGAAAGAGGCTAAAAAGCAATTCGAAAGTGAAGTGCCCAGCGGAGAGGATTCACTGATTGGAGATGTGCGGCACGCAGAGTTTGCTACCTGGCTTATCCAAAAAGGATTAGCGCAAGAGGTTGAAGTGGTTGATTTTCACGAGGGAGACTAGCCGTCGGCTCTCGGGTGCTCATTTGATATACTCGAGACATGAGTGAAAAAACAACGGTATTCGGCGGGGGATGCTTCTGGTGCACAGAAGCGGTATTTCAGATGTTAAAAGGCGTCGCGAAAGTGGAGTCCGGTTACGCTGGCGGTGAGAAAGAGAATCCAAGCTATGAGCAGGTAAGTGGTGGCTCAACAGGTCACGCCGAAGTGATTCGCGTCACATATGATCCCGCAATCATTACGTACGAGGATTTATTGACGGTATTTTTCGGTTCCCATGACCCGACAACGCTCAATAGACAGGGTAATGATGTGGGCACGCAGTATCGATCCGTTATTTACTACAATGACGACGCTGAAAAAGCGATTGTCGAGCGTGTTGCAAAAGAAATTCAGGACTCACTCACCGATGGGTCGCATGTCGTTACGCAGATTGTGCCATACGAAGATTTCTTTCCGGCTGAGCAATACCACGCAAACTACTATGAAATGAATGCGGACGCGCCATATTGCCGGATTATCATCGAGCCAAAAATCGAGAAGATTAAAAAGCGTTTTGCTGAATTGGTGAAGCAGTAATATGCCTCCGGAGGATTTTGAAAAAATGGTAGTGGATGGGTTTGAAAAATTGCCGGAATGGGCACGGAAGAAGGTGCAAAACGTAGCGCTCCTCATAGAAGACGACCCGTCGAAGGAAGTGCGGAAACTCAACGGATTAACCGAGGGCGAAACCTTGCTCGGCTATTATCATGGAATACCCATTACGGCACGTGGCGAAACCTATGGCGGATTGGCAATGCCCGACACGATTACGATATATCAGCAGCCAATTTTAGACGCTGCGGAGGAGGCGTGTCCGCCACAGGCTTCTCACGAGGAATACCTGTCGCATGTGCGACGCATTGTCGATGAAACCGTGTGGCACGAGTATGCACACTATTTGGGCATGGATGAGGAAGAGGTGCGTCATCGCGAGCATATACGCGATGGGACACACGGTGCTTGACGTTGCCACTATGTATCAGTCATCATGCATACGGATCGGGCGGTGAGCCGCTAATGGCGAAATGGCGGGATAAGAGTCGAAGTTCGTGGTGCCCGACACAGCTCCATGGCCATGACTTCGTTCGTCCGGAACGGGTTTCCGTAATCGTTATGCAGCGATACTCAACCGTTTGCGCTTCGGCGTCTGGTTTTGTTCGTGTGTTGTAAATAACGAAACCCTTGAGGCCCCGAGTGCAACTGCACTCGGGGCCTCTCTCTATGTTATTCTGGCGTCTATGGCAAAGCTGTCCGAGATACTAAAAGAGCGAGGATACGCACATCAGTTCTCATCCGAGGCTCTTGAAGAAATAACAGACGGCGAGACGCGAACCGTATACCTAGGCGTTGATCCGACTGCCGATTCCATCCATGTGGGAAATTTTGTGCAGTATATGTTTCTGCGTAGGTTTGCTGAGGCGGGACACAAAGTGATTCTCATTATTGGTGGAGGAACCGCGCTTGCAGGTGACCCCAAACCGGATGTGGAGCGGACACTCACCGACGCGACAGTTGTTGCAGAACGGGCCGCTAAATTAAAGGCTCAGGCGGAAAAAATCCTTGGTGGTGTGGAACTGCAGCTCGTCAATAACGCGGACTGGCTTACAAAGCTGAGCCTGATGGAATTCCTTCGCGATACGGGAAAACATTTCACTGTAAACAATCTAATTAAAAAAGATGCAATCAGCGCGCGGCTCGAAAGTACAGATGGTATTTCTTTCACTGAATTTTCGTATCCACTTTTACAGGCATACGATTTTTGGCATCTATTCAAAGAATACGGATGCAATGTACAAATCGGCGGATCCGATCAATGGGGCAATATTATTGCGGGCGTTGATCTAATACGACGCAAAGAAAATACAAAGGTATTCGCGCTTTCGTCGCCATTGATTGTGGATAAATCAACAGGCAAGAAATTTGGGAAGAGCGAGGGTAATGCGATTTGGCTCGATGAAACAAAGACGAGTATCTATGAGTTTTATCAATTTTTTGTCAATGTTGGTGATGACATGGTCGAGGAGTTGTTGCTCAAATTTACACTTCTTCCTCGCGAAGACATTGATATTGCCATCAGGCGTCAACATGTAAATCCGGCAGAACGGTTTGCGCAGCGACTGCTCGCGAGATCGGTGACGGGTCTGGTGCATGGGTCAACAGAAAGTGCGCGTGCTGAGCGCATCTCGCAGCTTTTGTTTGGCACGGAAAGCCCAACAGGCGAAGACTGGGTAATTATTGCGCAGAGCGCGCCTTCACGTTCAGTCCACGAGGGTGCTGCTATTCTAGACATGCTCGTTGAGAGTCAATTGGCGAGCTCCAAGCGAGAAGCGCGTGAATATATTTCAGGAAACGCCATCACCCTCAATGGAACCGCGGTCTCGCAAGATAGACCGCTCACAAGCGGCGATTTCCAAAACGGTCACGCGCTTCTGAAGCGAGGAAAGCGCAACATAGCCGTGTTACGATTGGAGAAATAAACAGATCATCATATGGCAAAAAATCCGATCGAAGGTTCGCAACGTTTAAAGAAAAATTCAGGTGCCAAAACGCCCTTGCGTGTTGCGCCGCGCATGCAGCAAAACAGAAGTCAGGGCGGTAAGAAGGGAGGAAAAAAATAGCACCAGTGTGTGGTACGCTTGCCCGCTATGAAGCGTCCCATATCATTTTCCACAGAGCACGCGGTGCCGGGCACGCTCGCACGAGCGGGTACGTTATCTACGCCACATGGAGATATTAAGACGCCCGCATTTATGGGTGTGGCTACAAAAGCGACAGCCAAAGGCCTTGCCTCATTTGATTTTAAGGAGATGGCGCTGCAGGGAGTGATCACGAATGCGTATCATTTGTACCTGACGCCGGGAGAAAAGATTGTCGAAGCAGCAGGCGGCGTCGGAAAATTTATGGCATGGGACGGGCCAACAATGACTGATTCCGGCGGATTTCAGGTATTTTCACTTGGGGTCGGATTTGGTAAACAGGTATCGAAGATCACTGAGGCAGATAAACCCCGCGATGCAGGTGTCACACTGTATGACGAAGACACAGCTACCGAACACGGAAAACTCGCCATTGTCGATGACGAGGGCGTCTCATTTACCTCACATCATGACGGGTCCCTGCACCGGTTTACTCCTGAGCGCTCCATTGAAATCCAACATGCGCTCGGCGCGGATATTATTTTTGCATTCGATGAGTTTATTGCTCCTACTGAGCCGCATCCTGATCAGAAAGAATCCATGGATCGCACGCATCGTTGGGCTGAACGTAGTCTCAAAACGCATCGGGGCAATATAGACGCAAATAACCGTCAAGGAATTTACGGAATCGTACAAGGTGGCCGCTATGAGGATCTGCGACTCGAGAGTGCTCAAACGCTCGCGGATATGGATTTTGACGGATATGGCATCGGCGGCACCTTCAGCAAGGCCGACATTATGGGCATTTTAGAAAAGGTGAACCGCGTTTTGCCACAAGAAAAGCCTCGCCATTTGCTCGGCATCGGCGAACCCGAGGATATGTTTATCGGAGTCGAGTCCGGCATCGACACGTTCGATTGTGTTGTACCGACGAGAAACGGACGCAATGGTACCGTATATACGGAGCACGGTAAATTTTCAATCGAACGAGCGGCGTATGCAACCGATTTCTCTCCCATTGATCCGCTGTGTGATTGTCGCGTCTGCAAAACGTATACCAAAAGCTATGTGCATCATTTATTTCGCTCCAAAGAAATGCTCGGCATGATACTCGCGTCGATGCACAACATGTATTTTCTCTCAACCCTCACGGCGCGGATTCGGGAGTCCATAGTAAACGGGAACTTCGCAGAATTTCGTGACTCGTTCCTCGCCGGTTATGTGAAGCGCGCGTAGTTGTGAGTGTACAAATCCCAAAACACTGGTATACTATTTACGTGCGTGTAATCACGTGCGATGTATATCTGCGTTCAACTGACGACGAAACGAGAAAAGGTTGACCAATGACAAAACCACTCCAGGGAATTACCGGTCGAGGAATCGGACTACCCGGACCCGAGGGTCGCTTCGGGGGAGGATTGGTTCGCAAGCCGGTCCAGTATACGCAGGAGCCTGCCGACAAGTCGTCGAAGGACCAACTGGGAAAGACTGAGCCACCAAAGCAGGCGAAATAGTCAAAACTCGCACTACCTCAGAAGAAACGACGCGATACACTCGGCCCTTCAGGGGCCTTTTTTAATGCCCGTGAGAACCATTTTTGATACAGTAGTCGGATGGCATTAAAAATCGTGAGCGAATATAAACCCTCGGGCGACCAACCGAAAGCAATAGAGTTATTGCTTCAAGGTTTACGAAAGGGTGAAGCGCACCAGACGCTTTTAGGTGTGACCGGCTCCGGTAAGACGTATACCATCGCAAACGTAATCGAAGCGATCGGAAAACCGACGTTGGTGATTGCGCACAATAAAACACTCGCCGCACAGCTCGCCAGCGAATATCGCGATTTTTTTCCTGATGCGGCAGTGCACTATTTCGTCTCGTATTACGATTACTACCAGCCCGAGGCATATGTCCCGGTGTCGGACACGTATATAGAAAAAGAGGCGATGATCAACGAAGACATCGAACGACTTCGGCATGCCGCGACGCAAGCACTTCTCACGCGAAAAGACGTCATCATTGTGGCTTCGGTTTCGTGCATTTACGGACTGGGAAGCCCGATCGAATACCAAAAAGTAAATTTAAAACTTGTGGTTGGTGAACAAATGACTCGTGCGACACTGACGCGAAAGCTCATCGGTATTTATTTTGACCGTGTTGCAGGAGACCTCTCACCGGGCACATTCCGCGCACTCGGTTCACGCGTTGAAATTATGCCTGCATCTGAGCGTGTCATTTATCGCATTGATCTCACGGGAGGAAGCATTCTCAAGATCGAAGAAATCAGTGCTGTCACGCGCGAGATTTTAGGGACGCACGATGCGACCTTTCTGTATCCGGCTCGCCAGTACGTAACACCGAAAGATGTGCAAGAGGCGGCGCTCGCAGATATAAAAGCGGAGCTTGAAGATCGACTCAAGGTTTTAGGCGAACAAGGAAAAATTCTTGAAGCCGAACGACTCAAGCGTCGTACGAGACAAGACATCGGCATGATTCGGGAGTTTGGTTTTTGTAATGGTATAGAAAATTATTCGCGGCATTTTGATCGTCGCGAACCGGGAGAGCCGCCATACACGCTCATGAGCTATTTCCCGCATGCGGCGGACGGCACGCCCGAGTTTCTTACGGTGATCGACGAATCCCACATGACGGTACCGCAGATCGGCGGAATGTATGCGGGAGACCGGGCACGAAAAGATATGCTCATAGAGCACGGGTTCCGCTTACCGAGTGCGGTCGATAATCGACCCCTTAATTTTAAAGAATTCGAAGCGCGTGTCGGCCAGACGATTTATACGTCAGCCACACCGGGTAAATACGAGTTAGAAAAGAGCGGCGAGCCGATTGCGATGGTCATTCGTCCGACCGGACTTATTGATCCTGAAATTGTCGTGCGTCCCGTTGTAAGCGGCGGCTCGGATACGCTCACCGGAATAGAGTACCCCGGGCAGGTACGCGATTTCATTCGGGAAGCAGAAGAAACCACGGCAAAAGGAGCACGCTCAATGGTAACGGTGCTGACGAAGAAAATGGCGGAAGATTTGACGAACTTTCTCATCGAAAAGAAAATCAAAGCTCGATATGTGCACAGCGATGTGAAAACGATCGATCGCATTGAAATACTCACCGATTTCCGAAAGGGGACGTTTGACGTTCTTGTCGGAGTCAACTTATTGCGCGAAGGATTGGATTTGCCGGAAGTAGAACTGGTCGGCATTCTTGATTCTGATAAGGAGGGTTTTCTTCGCAGCGAGACGTCGCTCATACAGACCATTGGTCGTGCCGCGCGAAACGTAAACGGACGCGTCATTCTGTATGCAGATCACCATACCGGATCAATGGATCGTGCGATTGATATCACCAACAAACGACGTGCAGTGCAGGTGGCCTACAATACCAAACACGGCATTACACCGGAGACCATTAAGAAAAAAATCAACGACATCATCGGAGATATCATGCGTGCGCGATCGCGGGCGGTGGATCAGCTCGTCGAGCAGGATCTCATTGCCCATGGCGGAGACATCAAAAAATTGGTTGCAGAAAAACGCCGTCAGATGCACGACGCAGCCGACTCATTGGATTTTGAAACCGCGGCGCT
This sequence comes from Minisyncoccota bacterium, assembly GCA_043780835.1. GTDB lineage: Bacteria > Patescibacteriota > Minisyncoccia > Phycocordibacterales > UBA2100 > UBA10103. The sequence goes on along the minus strand of JAYWCB010000012.1, from coordinate 26,371 downwards.
TTTGCGGGACGAAGTTTCTAAATTAGATCTTGAGATTGCGACTCAGGGCAAAGCGGAAAAGAAAGCAAAAAAACAAACTTCAAAATAATATGCCCGTGATGAAAGAACATGTTCCGCTCGCGCACCTCACAACGTTTGAAATCGGCGGCACGGCTCGCTATTTCGTCGAAGTATCAAATGACGCGGATCTTTTGGATGCGCTGCAGTGGGCAGAGGCTCATCACATACAGACCGTAATTCTTGCAGGCGGAAGTAATGTGCTCGTGCCTGATACGGGCATCGATGCACTCGTGATTCATATGGTCGGTACAACCCATACATTCACCGGATTCGCGCTTACTGCCAACGCAGGGTGCAATTTGCTCACACTCATAACCGAGGCATCGTCACACGGTTTAGGAGGCTGGGAGAAGCTCGCGGGTATTCCCGGATCAATTGGCGGTGCGGTGCGCGGCAATGCCGGCGCATTCGGTCCCGAGATTAAGGATTTTGTGCGCGAGATCCATGCAATCAACAGAATAACTCGCAACAAGAGGATTTTTGGTTTAGAGGGAGCCGAATTCTCGTACCGGCACAGCTATTTCAAGAAAAATCCGGAGTGGATCATAACGGAAGTCGTTCTCGATCTGCAGGAGACGGATCCGGAACTGAGTGCGGTGCTTGCACGCGACACTATTGTAGAGCGTGAAAAACGGCACTTGCAAAATGTACGAGCCGCCGGTTCTTTTTTTATGAATCCTGTTGCACCGCAGACTATCGTTGCGGTTTTTGAAGCGGAAAAGGGTGTTTCGTCGCGCGAGAGTCGTGTGCCTGCCGGGTGGCTGATAGAAAAAGCCGGCATGAAGGGCGTCGTCGTGGGCGGTGCTATCGCGAGCGTGCAGCATCCGAACTACATCGTGAACCAGGGCAATGCTACTGCGCAGGATGTGCGCAATCTTGCTGCGATTGTAAAAATGGAAGTGCAGAATCGTTTCGGAATTGAGCTACATGAGGAAGCGGCATTGTTGTGAGTCGGGTCATTCGATTTTGGTCATTATGGTATAGTGGCCCTACAAAACCCACGGCGTAAGCCGCGGGCAAAACTATATGGACAAAGACAGAGATCCCGAAAAATCAAAAGATAAAATCGTTATCAAGGGTGCACGCACACACAATCTCAAGAATGTGAGCGTTGAAATGCCGCGTAATAAAATGGTGGTATTCACCGGCCTGTCCGGATCGGGTAAATCATCGCTCGCATTCGATACAATCTTCGCAGAAGGCCAGCGCAAATATGTTGAATCGCTATCCGCGTATGCGCGACAATTTCTACGTCAAATGCAAAAGCCCGATGTGGACGAGATAACAGGGCTTTCACCAGCAATTTCGATCGACCAAAAATCACGTTCAAACAATCCACGATCCACTGTCGCGACTATTACAGAAATATACGATTACCTGCGTGTGCTCTATGCGCGTATCGGCCACCCGCATTGTCCGATCTGCGGTCGCGAAGTTCGCAAGCTGAGTAATGAAGAAATCCTTCACACGATACTGGAAATCGTTGAATCCTCGCCGAAAACGGTAAAGAAGGACGTCAAGCTCACAAAAGGAGTGAGCGATGGAAAGGTGCGCATTTCGTCTCCTATTGTAGTGGGGCGCAAAGGTGAGTACTACCAGTTATTGTACGACTTGTTGAACAAAGGGTTCGAAAAAGTAGTTGTTGACGGGGAAGAAAAATCTTTGCGCGAACGCATCGTACTGTCTAAAAATGATCGACACGATATCGACGTGATCGTCGACGAGCTCTTTGTGTCGGAATTTAAAGACGATCCGAAGGCCGCACACGAGCGGGCATCCGAAGCCATTGAGCGCGCACTTCATGAGAGCGAAGGCCTCGTGCGTATTACAGACGCCAATGGTGGGCAGCGAATCGTATCTGCCAAATTTATGTGCCCGTACGATGGTTTTTCTTTTCCGGAAGTCGAGCCGCGACTGTTTTCCTTCAATTCACCCTACGGTGCGTGTCCGGAATGCAAGGGATTGGGCACTAAGTATTTATTTTCCGACGAAAACTGCGAAGTCTGCAACGGAGCACGCTTGCGACCGGAAGCGCTCAATGTGTTCTTAGGTCCCGTAAAGGCTCCCGAAGATCATAGCGGGCCGGCGCACGGAATGGATATCGTAAAGATCGCATCACTTTCGATTGAAGACGCGCAGGCATTTTTTGACAAACTGAAGCTTTCTGCCAAGGAAAAAGAAATTTCAAAAGCCGTGATCAAAGAAATAACGAGTCGCTTGCAGTTTATGCTCAATGTGGGTATCGAATACCTCACGCTCGATCGAAAAGCAAATACACTCTCAGGGGGCGAAGCGCAGCGAATCCGTCTTGCATCGCAGCTCGGTTCAGGGCTCGTCGGCGCGCTTTATGTGCTCGATGAACCGACGATCGGCTTGCACCAGCGGGACAACGAAAAATTGATCGAGACACTCAAGCGACTGCGAGATCTTGGTAATTCTGTGCTCGTCGTCGAGCACGACGAAGATACCATTTTTGCAGCAGACTATATTATTGATCTTGGACCGGGTGCAGGGACGCACGGCGGAGAGATCGTGGCGGCCGGTTGGCTCGACGATTTATTGACGGCGAAGAAAAATACATCTGGCTCACGCACGCTCGGATATTTGCGGGAAGAATTGCAAGTCGATGTGCCCGAACAGCGTCGCACGGCGGATAAGGGAAAGATTAAGGTGCGTGGAGCTTCAAAATTTAGCCTCAAAAATGTAAACGTAGATGTACCGCTCGGTAAACTCGTGGGCATTACCGGTGTCTCGGGTTCAGGTAAATCCACATTTCTCTACGAAATACTGCATCGCAATTTGCAGGCGCGTTTTGACAAACGATTCCGTACTGCAAAACTCTACAACGTAAAGGAATTTTCCGGTACCGAATACCTCGGTCGTGCCATTCTGATCGATCAATCTGCCATTGGTCGCACGCCACGATCGAATCCCGCCACCTACACTGGTGCGTGGACCCACATCCGCGATATGTTTGCGATGAGCGAAGAGGCACGTGCGCGCGGATGGGGACCCGGGCGATTTTCATTCAACGTAAAAGGCGGACGGTGTGAAGCGTGTCAGGGCAACGGTCTTGTTGCGGTAGAAATGCATTTTTTGCCGACGGTGTATGTGACGTGCGATGTATGTAACGGTAAGCGCTTTATGAAAGAGACGCTCGACGTCAAATATAAAAAGAAGAGTATTCACGATGTGCTCTCGATGACTGTCGAGCAAGCCAATACATTCTTCGAAGACATCCCTGCTATTGCTGATCGGCTGCAAACACTCATCGATGTGGGACTTAGTTATCTGGAATTGGGACAGAGTGCGACTACACTCTCCGGTGGCGAGGCCCAGCGTGTGAAAATTGCGTCCGAACTGTATAGACCGCACATTACAAAAAGTATTTATCTTTTGGATGAGCCGACAGTCGGTTTGCACTACGACGATGTGGCGAAACTCATCGATATTCTGCAGAAACTCGTCGAGCGTGGGAATACCGTCATTGTCATTGAGCACAACCTTGACGTGTTGAAATGCGCGGACTACCTCATCGATATGGGTCCGGAGGGCGGCTCGGGGGGCGGTCAGGTTATTGCGCATGGCACGCCAGAGGAAGTGTCACGTACGGAGGGCTCACATACGGGTTATTACCTCAAAAAGTTACTGAAGCGACAAAAGAAGACGTAGCGCATTATCGCAGGCCGTATTCTTTCCAGTGTTTCGTATTCATTTTCCTGCCATGTATTTCAAAAAGTGCGGTGACGAAAGCTTCTGCAAGTTGTCGATTGGTGATGAGTGGGATATTCATATCAACGGCCATGCGTCTGATGATAAAGCCGTCTTGTGGTTCACGCGCGAGCGCGCGAGCGGGGATGTTAATGATGAGATCTAAGCTGTCCCATAATTCCGATACATTCGGTTTTTTTCGGCTATGCAGTTTGTACACTTTTTTGCATTTGATGCCGTGCCCCTTCAAAAAATCAGCGGTGTGTTCAGTGGCGACGAGCGTGTATCCGAGTTCAGAAAGTATTCGGATCGACGGTAACAGTTTTACTTTGTTTTCTTCTTTACCGAGTGAAAGAAGAATATTTGTCTTGGGACCTATTTTAGGCAATCGGAAACCGGCAGCAAGCATGGATTTGATCAGTGCTTCGTAATATGAATCTCCGAAACACGCGACTTCTCCGGTCGAGGCCATTTCCACATAATGAATGGGGTCGGCTCCCTTAATGCGGTTATAGGAAAACTGCGGTGATTTGACCGCAACGGTATCGAGTTCAACGGTGCGATAATCTCCTCGCACGTCGTGCCCAAGCATGGCACGAATGGCAATGTCGATGAAATTATATCCGGTCACTTTTGAGACAAACGGAAAGCTGCGCGAAGCACGTACATTACACTCGATAACCATGAGATGGTTGTCTTTGGCCAGAAATTGAAGATTGAAGGGTCCAGTGATCTTGAGCGCCCGCACGACGTCTTTTGTAATGTGTTTTGCACGACGGATTGTTTCCAGATAGGTTCGTTGCGGAGGTAGAACGACAGTCGCGTCGCCGGAGTGCGTCCCTGCATTTTCAACATGCTCAGTGATAGCGTACACCACGAGCACGCCATTTTTTGCAACACCGTCGATCTCGATTTCTCGGGCGTTCTCGATAAATTTCGATATCACGACCGGATGATCGGACGACACGTCGACCGCGCGCTTGAGAAAACGCACCAGTGAGGCTTCGTCATAGGCCACACTCATTGCTGCGCCCGAGAGTACGTATGACGGTCGCACGAGTACCGGGTACCCAAGATCTGCGGCCGCTTTTTTTGCCTGCGGAAGTGTGGTGAGTTCGATCCATCCCGGTTGATGTATCTCAAGCGTATCGAGCAATTTTGAAAACACATGTCTGTCTTCCGCGCGATCGATATCATCAGGGCTCGTGCCGAAAATGGGTACTGATTTCTTATGCAGTTTCAATGCGAGGTTATTTGGAATCTGGCCACCGGTGGAGATCACCACGCCTTCCGGTCTTTCAAACTCGGTGATGTCGAGCACTCGCTCAAGAGAGAGCTCATCAAAATACAAACGATCGGACATGTCGTAATCTGTCGACACTGTTTCGGGGTTTGAATTGATCATAATCGTGTTGTAACCGGCCGTTTTGAGCGACCTGAGTGCTTGGACGCAGGACCAATCGAACTCCACGCTCGATCCGATACAATACGGTCCGCTTCCAAGGACGGCAGCTTGGTGCATTCCTGGTGCAATATCGTTCTCGGTGCCGTGATAGGTGAGGTAAAGGTAGTTAGTCTGCGCGGGAAATTCGCCTGCAAGAGTATCGATCTGCTTCACAACCGGTACGACGCCCAGTTTTTTGCGACAGGCTCTGATATCGTCCTCACTTTTTTTCCTGAGTGTTCCTATGCGCGGATCCGAGAAACCGTTTTTCTTGGCGCGCATGAGATCGTCGCGATCGAATTTTGATTTCGGGAGCCGTTTCTCAATATCTACAATCCGTTTCATTTTATGCAAGAACCACGGGTCGATTCTTGAAAGCGCGTGAATTTTTTCTACCGACACTCCAGAGCGCATTGCATCTGCAATTGCAAACACTCGTCGAGTAGTCGGATTCTTTATTTCATCGAGTACTGCCATCTTGTTCTTAAAAGTGATGCCCCGCGGTGTGGAGAGACCGTCTGCACCGATATTGAGCATTCGGAGTGCCTTTTGAAGCGCTTCCTCGAAAGAACGCCCGATTGCCATGACTTCGCCGACGCTTTTCATTTCGGTACCGATGCGTGGCGCTGCGTTTTCGAATTTCGCCAAATCCCAGCGAGGGATTTTGAGCACGACATAATCCAGTGCTGGTTCGAAACAGGCGGTCGTTTTTCTCGTGACGGAATTCTTCAATTCCGTGAGCGAGTAGCCGAGCGCGAGTTTGGCAGCCACGAACGCAAGCGGATAACCGGTCGCTTTCGACGCGAGCGCAGATGAGCGCGAAAGGCGAGCATTGACTTCGATGACACGGTAGTCGCCTGTTACGGGATTGAGTGCGTATTGAATATTGCATTCGCCCACAATCCCCAAATGTCTGATGGTCTTGAGCGCAACTTCGCGGAGCATGTGGTATTCACGATTGGTGAGTGTTTGAGAAGGCGCGATTACGATCGATTCTCCCGTATGCACACCCATCGGGTCGAAATTCTCCATGTTGCAGACGGTAATACAGTTATTCATTGCATCCCGTACGACTTCGTATTCGACCTCTTTCCAACCGCCCAAATATTCTTCTACCAGTACTTGCGATACGTTGCGAAATACATCCTTGAGCTTAACGGAGAGATCCTTCGGAGTTTTCACCACACCTGATCCTTCGCCTCCCAATGCAAATCCTGACCGCACCATGACCGGGTACCCGATTTTCGATGCCGCTGTTTTTGCCTCTTGAACAGAGCGCGTTGCGATAGATTTTGCAGTGAGAACCCCGATTTCGCGCAGACGCTTTGTAAAAAGCGCTCTATCCTCGGTATCCCGTATTGACGATACCGACGTACCCAGAACACGCACACCATATGTTTCGAGCGTACCGTTGTCGTGCAGTGCAAGCCCAAGATTCAAGGCCGTTTGTCCGCCAAAAGAGAGTGAAATCGCATCAGGCCGCTCTTTTTCAATTACGTCACGTGCAAACTGTTCCGTAAGCGGTAAAAAGTACACAATATCGGCAAGCGAATCGTCGGTCTGCACTGTCGCGATATTCGGATTCATAAGAACGACTTCTATACCTTCTTCCTTGAAAGCCTTAATCGCTTGTGTGCCCGAATAGTCGAATTCACCAGCCTGACCGATCTTTAATCCGCCTGATCCCAGTAAAAGTATTTTCTTTGGTTTTTTTATCGGATTAGTCATGGCGTGTTTTGAGGTGACGAATACTTGAAAGTTCATCGATAAATTTATCAAAAATCCATGCGGTATCCGTCGGACCGGGAGAGCCTTCGGGATGGAATTGCACCGAACGCCACGGACGATCGATGTGCTTAATGCCCTCAACGCTCTCGTCGTTCGCATTTTTGAACCAGACCTGCCAACTCGTGGGGAGGTGATCGGCATCGACCGCAAATCCGTGATTTTGAGAGGTGATGTAACAACGTCCTGTTGTCGTATCGATACAGGGTTGGTTTTGACCGCGGTGACCATATTTCAACTTGAAGGTTTGACCACCGGCAGCGAGAGCGAGTAATTGATTGCCGAGACAAACGCCAAGGATGGGCTTGCCGTCTTTCATAGCCTGTTTTATATGCGTAATTGTGGGTACGCACTGCTCGGGGTTGCCGGGACCATTTGAAAGAAAAAGTGCGTCGTATTGATCATTCGTAAAATCATAGTCCCACGGCACGCGCGTAAGTGTGACGTTTTTGCGCGTGAGCGATCGCACGATGTTTTCTTTCATGCCGCAATCAACCGCAATGATTCGCACGGGCCCGTCTCCGTATGTTCGAGAGGTTTTGGGCGAGACTTTTGCAACAAGGTTTGTGCGATTCGGATCGATAAACTCACTGGGTTTGTGCTCCCCGATGGCGCCGAGCATTACACCGCGCTCCCGCAGACGCTTCGTAATTGCGCGAGTGTCCACACCGGTAATGGCAGGAACGTTGTTGGCTTTCAACCACGATGAGAGGGATTGCACTGCGTCTTGATGAGAATAGTCAGTCGAATATTCAGAGACTATAAGACCGGCCACGTGAATCTTTTCCGATTCAAACAATTCCGGCAAAGGAACGCCGTAGTTTCCGATGAGGGGATATGTGCATACAAGAATTTGTCGTGCAAACGACGGATCGGTCAGGCTTTCTACGTAGCCTGTCATACCGGTCGAAAAAACGACTTCGCCTGTCATGGGGGTGTTAGAACCAAAGCTTTCTCCCTCGAAAACGGAATTGTCTTCCAGAAAAAGCTTCATATATTGTTTAACCCCTCGACACAGCTCGGGGCAAGAAAAATCCCGCGTGAGGCGGGATAAAAATTATAAGTACAAAAAAATACACCCGGGTGGGTGAGCTTCATTTTCGCGAACATCTTTGGGGTCATTAAAAACGCAGTATAGACCCCTTGTTCACGCAGTCAATCGCTTCGGATACTGGGTATATTTCCGGTCGGGTAATTTTCTGCTGATACGTCCCTTCGTTTCGGTCTCGTAGGCCTCAAATTCTCAAAAAAGCATGTATCCAACTTCGTTACGCTGGTACGAGGCTTGATTTTGTGTAGTGTGGGGAAGTGCAGAAAGAGGATTTGAAGCAGTTCGATATACCTGATGAATCAGGTATATACATGTTCCGCGATGCAAAGCGGAAGATTTTGTATATCGGCAAAGCAGCAGTTTTGAGGGATCGAGTGCGCAGCTACTTCTCTAAAGATCTCGGTGATTCTCGTTCTCCTGCGATTGTGAAAATGGTAGACGAGGCAGCGTGCGTTACCTGGCAAGCGACTGACTCCGTGCTTGAGGCGCTCATCCTTGAAGCGAATTTAATAAAACAGCACATGCCGCCGTACAACGTGGCATCACGCGATAACAAGAGCTTCAATTATCTGGTTATTACGAAAGAAGTGTTTCCTCGACTGATCGTTGTGCGAGGCCGTGAATTATTTCAAAATTGGAATGAGGCAAAAATCCGGAATTTATTCGGACCATTTCCGCAAGGGTTATCGCTGCTGGAAGCGATGAAAATCGTACGCAAGATATTTCCGTTCCGTGATTCAAAGTGTACTCCCTGTGACGATCAGATCGAAAAATCGAGAAAAAAAGTGGATAAACTTTACCCGTCACACTCTGCCGCCGAAGTTCGGCGGATTGTGTGTCGGGCGTGTTTCAATCGTCAAATCGGATTGTGTCCCGGCGTCTGTACCGGTGAGTGCGGGAAGGTGGAATACATGCAAACTATTCGATATATAACGGAACTCTTTTCCGGCAATTTCCACGGACTCAAGCGTCAGTTGACCAAAGAAATGAAAGACGCATCGAAAACACAAGAATATGAGAAAGCGGAACGGTTGCGCCGGCAATGTTCCGCGCTCGAACACATCAAAGATATTTCGCTGATCAAAAATGAGCGGATCTCGGCGGGCGGCGGTGTACGGGTGGAGGCGTACGACGTGGCGCATACCGCAGGATCGGAAACAGTCGGCGTCATGACGGTTGTGGATAACGGTCAGGCGTATAAAGCGGCATATAGAAAATTCAAAATCAATTCCGTAACAAACGACGACGTAGCGGCGCTCACTGAAATGCTGGAACGGCGACTTGGTCACGAGGAGTGGCCGTTACCCCGAGTATTTGCGGTAGACGGCGGGAAGGGTCAAATGAGGGCTGCGGAGCGTATTTTAAAGAAGGCGGGCATCGAGGTGCCGGTTGTCGGCGTGGTAAAAAATGAATTCCACAAACCGGAACGGCTTATCGGTGATAAACGTGCGATTGAGGCATACGAGCGCGATATCTTGCTCGCAAACAACGAGGCGCATCGCTATGCCATCTCCTGGCACAGACGTCGTCTGAAGAAGGGTCTTTTTGTGTAGTAAAATGTCTTCATGATAAACGGTCCTCTGATTGGCGGATTTATGATTGCGCTCGTACTCATATTTTCGGCAGTGTTTGCGGGCTCCTGGTTCCATAGCGCGGTTGAATTTTCAGACGCCCACACGCTCGATGCAGCACGTACCACGAAACCAGTCGTCTGCTCCTTTAAGACCGACGAATTCGGAGATAAGACCTCCGGCACAATTCATGCGCGCGACGGCATTATGCGTTTTGATATTCACAACAATAAGAACGGGGAGATAAATAACTGGGGAGTTGAAATCAATATGGCTGATGCCAGTATGATGTCTCAGGCGGGCCCGGAGGAGCCGTTTGTATCAATGGATAATTATCCTGATCTTCGCGTGCAAATAATAGAGGATTTAAAAAAGATTATTCATAGTGATGCGCTACATTGTGCACCGTGGTGGTCTGCACGCTCGTTCCGTTTCAATCTGGAAGGGCATCTGTAGGATCGGTAGCGCTTCTGCGAGAATAGTGATTTTTTGTTGCTATACTTTTACATATGGTTCGCACGATCGTCGGAGTACTTCGCGGCGGCACGTCTTCTGAATATTCGCTCTCGCTCAAAACGGGTGCGGCGATTATGAATGCGCTGCCCGAAGACAAATACGAGACACGAGATATCCTCATCGACCGCAAAGGGTACTGGCATCACCGAGGAGTTCCCGCAACCCCGGCCCGTGCGCTACAACAGTTAGACGTTGTTTTGAATGCGCTGCATGGCGGTGTTGGCGAAGACGGGACCGTTCATCGATTGCTTGAGCGTTCCGGTGTGCCATATGCCGGCGCCGGCTCGATGCAGTCTGCGATCGCATTAAACAAAGTCACCTCGCGCAACGTATTAAAAAATGCAGGTATTCGCATGCCAAGCGGGGTCTCGTTTTCAGTGCGTGATCAATTCAATACCGCAGAGATGGCTCACCGTGTACACGCCTCAATCGCACCGCCCTATATCGTAAAGCCGGTGAATGAGGGCGCAGGCACCGGCGTAATGCATGTCAAAACGCTCGTTGAGCTGCCAGACGCGATTGCCGACGCGCTCGATGCGTATGGCGCCGCACTCATCGAGGAATATATTCGGGGCGAGGAGGCGACGGTTGGTGTGATCGAAGGGTATCGCGGTGAAGATCTCTACGCATTACCACCGGCGCACGTAGGTCGCGAAGGTCTCCATTTGCAGCGTCATCATCACGAAGGCGGGACAATAGTACATCGTGCCCCGAGCGGATTTTCGTTTGCGCAAAAAGTAATTCTAGAAGATTTAGCAAAGACCGCGCACCGCGTGCTCGCGCTTTCGCATTTTTCCCGTTCCGATTTCATCGTTTCAACCGGAGGCGTGTATTTGCTTGAAGTGAATACAAATCCGGGATTATATCCTGGTGCCTCTTTTCCCGTTATGTTGAGCGCCGTGGGTTCATCAGTTACTGAATTCCTCGAGCACGCAATCACGCTGGCGCGCTCACATGCCTGATGTGGCTAACAAGCCAATCACGCAGATTCCAAAAAAATTAAACGCAAACGAGAGCGGCACAAAATAGATTTCTCGCATTTTTGAAAGGCCAAGCAAAGAAATACCAAGCTCGTCAGGAAGGGGTGACGCGATAATGAGTCCGCCCACGAGAAATGTGAGGTAGCGAAAAAAGCGCATCCGCAGAATATGCCTCAGTCGGCGAGACTTTCGCTTATGTGGAAGCAGCTCACTCAGATGAATAACCATACGATCCCTCACGAACCGGAAAATGAGCAGATCGCCGATAACGGACCCCAGTGATGCCCAGAGCGCAGTTTCGATGACGCCCTGTGTGTGTGCAATTTCACCAAGTACAGCAATTGACGGCGCTGTAGTGAAGGCGGAAGTGAAAAACACGCCTGCAACAAAGCTTCCCACATGACCGTACTCCGCACTGAGTGCCAGTGTGTCATCTATTACGTGGGATTTCACGAGCAGTACCGCGACAAGAATACTCAACACGATAATGCTTATATCGTACGATATGTGCTTGAAACGAACCCTTGATGTGCGCCCTGCCATGTTGGTATTGTAGCGAATGGGATAGCGTTCTTGCGAAGTTATCCGACTCACGGCATAATCATGCGCGAGCGACTTGGAGCCAGTATTTTACGCACTGTGTGCAGTAAAATAGGCCCGGCGTTCGTTTGTTCGGGCCTGCATGTTACGTACTTCGTGCAGTACCATGGTCCCTGCACTCGGAGAAAGTAGAAATGTACACATTTCCACTTTGTTCCTCGTTTGGGCCTTTAGCTCATTTGGTAGAGCACCTCATTTGCAATGAGGGGGTGGCCGGTTCGAATCCGGCAAGGTCCACAGAAACAACAAAACCCGCTGTAAGGCGGGTTTTGTGTTTACTATGGACCTTGAGCAGGCAAACTGCTTTGCCTGAGTCCGGATTCGAAAGGCGGAGGCATGTCGCTCTGTGACGGCCGAGCCAGGGCAGTGACCACTTAGCGATTGGCTCTGCAAGACGACAATCGGTTAGTGAGTCACGCCGTGTGCGGCAAGGTCCACAAATAAAAAAACCGTCATTTGGCAGTTTTTTATTTGTGGACCTGATGCGCAAAGCGCAGCCGAATTCGAACGGGAAAGGGGTCGGGAAAACACTCTGTTTTCCCGTGGAGGAAGGTTTGGGAAAACCGTGGGTTTCCCAGTCGTTCATATCCGGCAAGGTCCACTGACAAATTTACACGTCTTGACCGCGTGTGATGTGAAAAAACCCTCATATAGTGGGCATTTTTTCATGCACGCCAACACGGGTGTACAATGCCACCGTATGAAAGATTTTAAACACGAGGATCAACAAAGAATTTGGGATGCAGAGCATGCGACCCCATCTGTTTTGCTGCAAATGGATTCTGACGAGGGTTCGAGTGGAGTAAAAAAGTTTTGGGAGTTTCTGAAAGCAGAAGACAAGACGGAAGACGTCCGCGGTGTTGAAATGGGTTGCGGAAAAGGCAGGAACGTCGTCTGGCTTGCGGCCAAGAAAGTAGAAATGCACGGGTTTGATTTTTCTCCAGTTGCAATCGAAGAGGCGAGACGCAGAGCGGTGACAGCTACGGTAGAAGGTACACATTTTATCGTGCAGGACGCGACAAAGACATGGAATTATGAATCTGATTCATTTGATTTTGCAATCGATTGCTTTGCCTCTACCGATATTGAATCACCCGAAGGTCGTGACTTTGCAATGAGTGAATTCCATAGAGTGCTGAAGCCAGGTGGCTATCTGCTAGCGTATCTTCTTTCGACAGACGATGAATTTCATAAAGAAATGATTGAGAAAGCTCCGTCGGAGCAGTCGAATGCGTTTCATCATCCGAATGGAAAGTTCGAGAAGACCTTCGATGAGAATGAAATACGAGCGATCTACAAAGACTTTAAAATAGAAAAGTGGGAGAGAGTAGAGAAAGTTGCACAGTTCAATGGAAAGGACTACGGCTGTAAGCACCACTGGTTGGTTCTTACTACATAGTTCCAACGTCGTATCAAACAACTCAGTCAACCTTGTTACACTTTAGATATGAACGTATATGTGGCCGCAAAATTCCATGCCGATTACTCCAACAGAGAGCTGATTGAGAAAATTTCTCAGGCGCTGGATAGTTCAGGCCACCATTCCATTGTTGCATTCCGAGACCTCGATGAGTGGGGCGCCAAGAAGCTGTCTCCGCATGAAATTATGGTGTGGGACTTTAAAGCAATTCGAGGAGCCGACGTATTACTTGTTGAGTTCTCGGAAAAAGGCGTCGGAATTGGTATCGCAATCGGATTTGCAAAAGCGCTCGGGAAACGAATTATTGTTATTGCGAAAAAAAATTCGGAAACATCCGATACCGTACAAGGAACGGCTGACAGCGTGCGCTTTTACGATAGTGTAGAAGATCTCCCGTCGCTCCTCAGCACCCTCTAAGAGCCGTGATTCCAGCATCGTACCGTTCGACAAGCTCACGCAAAACCAAACACCCGGCTAACGATGTTGCTATACTTCTGCATATGCAAACTAAACCGAGCCTTCCTGTTGTGTCGGCAATAATAGAACGGCAACATAACGGTAAGACGCAAATTCTTGTTCAAACACGCTGGAAGCCGGAACGCGACCCCGTGTATTCAGGAACACTCGAAATTGCTGCGGGTGTTATGGATGAGTACGAAAATGTATACGACTCTCTCAGGCGAGAAGTATTGGAAGAAACCGGGCTCACAATCAAGAAAATCAAACCGGATAACCAAACAAAAATATATTCCACAGATAAAGACGACGCATCGTTCGGTTTAATGCCGTTCTGCTGCCACCAACAACTCAAGAATGGGCGACCGTGGATAGGATTCGCATTTCTTTGCGAGGTGGAAGACGCCGAGCCGAAGCCCCAACAAGAGGAGGTAAAAGATATTCGCTGGATGGATAAGGAGGAGCTGAAGAATATATTTGAAACAACGCCGGAGAAAATATTCACCCTGCAATTAGGCGTTTTGGATTACTATTTTCGAGCTTCATAGCTGTACCAGCGTCGTACCAAACCCCAATCCGGGGCACCGGGGATAAGCCCCCGAAAAAAACAAATACCATGTCATAATGTATATATGGCTCGTGTCGCTCGCGCTGCACTCGGGAATCACGTGTACCACGTGCTCAATCGCGCAAACGGGAAAGCACAGATTTTCAACACCGACGCGGAATATCAAGACTTTGAATATCTTCTCAATGAGATACGAGAAACGTTTGATATTCGCATCCTTGCATACGTCATCATGCCGAACCATTGGCATATTCTGCTGTACCCAAAAAATGATGGCGATTTGGGGAAAGCTCTCCACTGGTTAACTACATCGCATGTCCGACGACATCACACACGTCGTGGAACCATCGGACACGGACACTTGTATCAAGGAACATATAAATCGTTTCTAGTTCAGACAGATGCATATCTCCTCACTGTGCTGAAATACATCGAAAGAAATGCGGTGCGAGCAAAACTCTCAAAGTCTGCGGCATCCTGGAAGTGGGGCAGCGCTTATCGTCGATTGCACGGAACGACGGTATCACGCAGACTGCTCGGCGATTCACCCGTACCGCTGCCTCGCAACTATAAACAATGGCTCAATGATCCGGAACCAGCAGAGATACTCGCAGATATTCAGAAGCGAGCGCAGAGGGGCGTATGATGTATACGAGCGAGAACTTATGATCTGTATTAGACAATAAGATTATGTTTATTGAGGGGCTTATCCCCGGTACTCGGTACTCGGTACTCGGTACTCTACTGCAGTCTGTATCCATTAGTTTAACTGGTCGAGGATTGTAGATGGCAAACCGAAATCGGGGAAAGGCCTATTTTCGAGTTATGAGGGTCACTCGTTCATCGATATCGAACGTGGGCTCTTTAAGTTCCGCCTTTAGTTTTGGTAAGAACTTGGCTGCAACGCCATCGATATTTTGATCTTTTGCGCCAAAAAGGAACCAACAGCAGCGAGCCAGCCCTTCATATGACGGGTAATCAAGCCTGAAAGACACATCCTTATGCGAAAAAGTATATTCTGACGGGTCCAATTCGGACAACAACTCCTCATCGAAGTGGTCATAGTGACCATCGAGTAAAATTTCTCCTGTAAAGCGTAGAAGTTCCCCCATATAGCCCGTATTCGTATTGTAGAAGAGGGCTAGTGTGCCGCCTGGAGCAAGTGCTTTGAGTAGGTCACGAAAGACCTTGTCCTGCACATGTTGTGTGCCCAAATAGCCAAGCACGTGGCAGCAAATAATTAGTCGGTATTTATCCTTAAGCTCGATATCCTGAATACGTTCGTTCCAGTATTTACCTGGCGCAAATGGCAGCTTGAGAATGGGATCAGGATCCACCAGGTGCAAGTGTTCAGGTGCCTGCAATTCAACACCGATGTCACCCTCACGCCCGCCAACGTCGAGGATAAACTCTTTAGGCTTTACAGGGACAACCTTTTTCAACAGCGTTACGAGATAGTGATTCTCCTGTGTCGTGAGCTTAAATACTTTATACTCCTCTGTTCCTTCTGGAATCCATGTCTTTTGGAGTCTGTTCTCGGGCCTGAATTGCAGTGATGTATCTACAGCTGTATCGTTCATGCCCTAATGGTACCAAAAGCTTCCAAATCCTAGTCAAGAGTCCACAAATATAAAACCGCCATGTGGCGGTCTTTGTTAAATAGGCGAGGATTTTCATCATGATTAACCTCGGCTTCATATGAGAAGTTAAACAATGCTCAACGGAGACTCACATCTTCCGTATAGCGCCGCCATCGTAAAACTTTGGCACGAGCTTATTTATTAAAGATTTATCATTAGACTCATATCGTATGATTTCATTACCAAATAGAGTGCAAATGGCGATTCTATTATTAATTGCAGCGATCGCAGTATTTACCGCGGCAACGACCGTGTTCGCCGGTATCGGCGGTAGCGTCGTTCCGGACTATCCGGCAACGGTGATTGTGGGGCAAACCGGAATTCCTGCCACGCTTACTATTACAAACAGTTCAACCGCAGGTAACATTAACGAAAGCGTGACGGTATCCAATATTACGCACACGCCGTCGTGTGGAAGTACCTCGAATCCGAGCACGTGCCAGGCTCCAAATATAGACACCGGTGTATTTACGGTGCACAACGGCATGGGTCGCGCAGGAACCGCTTGTGCGGGCATTGTATTCACCGCAAGTGCGCCCGACGCATCTGGAAAGGTGACGTTTACTCCAAGTTCAGCAGTTACCTTGGGACCGGTCAGTGGTCCTCTAGCTGGAGCGCAGTGCATCATAGACTTCACTGTTGATGTGGTGGCTGCTCCTACAAAGGATGCATCGGTTGCACCAGGAGTTCAGACAGATCAACTGGGATCAGCGTCATTCCTCGGTCAAACAACGCAGATAAACGGGAGCGGTACAGGCTCGACCGAGACGACTGTGCAGCGACTCAGCCCGACAATCAAAACGACATTATCCGCTACATCAACCTCGATCGGCACCTCCGTGCAAGACAGCGCAATGATTGCGAGCAGCACCGCAAACGCAGGCGGCACGGTGACATATACAGTTTATAGCGACAGCGCGTGCTCAACGGTGTTCGCAAACGGCGGCACGAAGAACGTAACAAATAGTGTCGTTCCAAATTCAGATCCGGTTATCTTCAACGCGGCGGGTATGTATTTCTGGCAGGCAGTATATTCGGGCGATGTAAGCAATGCGTCCGCGACCAGCAGCTGTCGCGAAGAAATCGTGACTGTTGGTAAAAATTCACCAACAATCACCACGTTACTTTCTGCATCATCCACTACGCTCGGAGGATCAATGCACGACAGCTCCACTATCGCGGGTGCAACTGCAAATGCAACGGGAACGGTAACTTATACCGTTTACAGCAATAATCAATGTTCAACCGTATTTGCAAATGGGGGTACCAAAAACGTAACAAACGGCGTTGTGCCGAATTCAGATTCCGTCACATTCAACACTCCGGGCACGTATTACTGGCGCGCGGCATATTCCGGCGACCTCAATAACAATTCGGCAGTGAGCGGCTGCCAGGATGAAATTGTAACCATCGGCAAACAGATTCCAGCTATCGCAACGACGCTCTCGAGTAGTAACATCCACGTAGGGGATACTATTCACGACTCTGCGACGCTCTCGGGAGCAACCGCGTCGTCGAGTGGCACCGTTACCTATACCGTGTTCTCTAACGCAGCGTGTAATGCAGGTTCTCAAAATGCAGGCACGATGTCAGTAACAAACGGTGTAGTTCCGAATTCCAATCCGATCACATTCAACACGGCCGGTATATTCTATTGGCAGGCAGTGTATTCGGGCGATAGCGCAAATGCCGCAGCAACAAGCACGTGCACCAATGAAGTTGTAACCGTGACAACTTCTGGGACAACAATAGCGACAACGCTCTCTGCAGCCACGGCATCGACCACTCAATCAGTGCATGATTCTGCGACGCTTTCCGGTGCTACAAGTGATGCGGGCGGTACTGTCACGTACATGGTGTATACAGACGCAAGCTGTAGCGCTGGCGCTCAATCTGCGGGCACAGTGAACGTTACAAACGGTGTTGTACCGAATTCAAACGCGCTCACGTTTTCGACTCCGGGAACGTATTACTGGCAGGCGGTGTATTCCGGCGACTCCAAAAATGCCGGTGCAACAAGCCCATGCCGAAGCGAAATATTGACCGTTACCGCTCCGCCTACAACGGAGAACGGCGGCTGTGAAGCTGACTGGAAACCGGTCGGCGCAGGATGGTTGGACTTTGGGCCGATTGTACAGCTCAATCATGGCGGACGACTTCTGAAGGGAAACAATCCATGTCCGCTTACGCTTCCACTTCGATTCAGCCCTGGTCCGATAAAGCCTACGACAACATCGGCAACGATCAGCGACATTACCGATTCGCCACGCATTCGCGTCGGACGAACACGATAAGTCTCTTCGTTCTTCAAAAACAGCCTCGCAGGTGCGAGGCTGTTTTTATATATGTATCAGTATGAAGAAATGCATTGAGTTGTGTATTCAGTGATTTATACTCGCTTGTAGGTATCCCCATTGAGGACATGCACCATGAGTCAGTCAGATCATGTAGACGGTCGCGCTATATTGAAAGCGGTTACTGCGCGCATAGACGGCAAGAGTCTTTTTCAAGAACTTCACGGAAAGATCACAACCGAAGAAATGAATTTCGTCGAGGCGTTTTCTCATCTTGTTGAACGACGAATCAACCGTGACCCGAAAAGCTTCATCGATGCGATTCATGTTTTTAACGACAGTTACCTGTGGGCGGATGGTGTGCCAAATATTCGCACCGGCCACGGAAAAGTGAGTGTCTATCAGCATGCCGAATGGTCGGAGCTGTTTTCAGAACCGAGCAGTTCACATCTTCTGATTGAGGATCGTGTACGCATGGTGCGCGCATATCTGCGGGAAGTGGTCATGAGTAACTACAACAATCCGGAGCTATGGAAAGCGCTCAGTGTTGCTTTTCCCAGCCACCGGAATATTTGGGACATTATGGGTGCTGGAGCAGTGCGTCGCAGTGCCATAGTCACGTAATTACGGTCGAAAAGCCCCGGTAGCGTATACCGAGGCTTTTTCTTTTTTTTTGCCTCTCTATCGCTCAAAATGCTATAGTTTTTCAGCGGATAAGCCTGCGCCGTATAACGGCGCATTGTATTTTTGAGCTTTGCTATGAAAGAACCTCACGAATCGCCAAAAAATCAAACCCCCGAGGAGCAATTCCTCGAGGCGTATGAGGAGTATGCAGATGCACTTTTGCGGCACTGTTTGATGCGTGTACGAGATCGTGAGCTCGCCAAAGATATCGTGCAAGAAGCATATTCAAAAACGTGGGTCTACATGTCTGAGGGGAAGGAGATTGAATACCTGCGAGCCTTCCTCTATCGTGTTGCCAACAATCTCATTATCGACTGGTCGCGCAAGAAGAAGTCTTCTTCACTTGAAACGATGATGGAGGACGACGGATTTGAGCCGGCTGATGAAAACGTAAAGGATTTCGCGGATGTTCCCGCGGCGCGTGAAGCAATTAAAATGCTCGGAGAACTCGACGAGATATATCGCACCGCAATTACGATGCGCTATCTCGACGAAATGTCGCCTCGTGAAATCGCCGACGCGCTTGGAGTAACCGAAAATGTCGTATCCGTGCGCATTCACCGTGGCATTGAAAAGCTCTCAAAATTAGCCAAAAGGGAACCGGGGCAGGGTTGAGCCCTCTTGCACACTTTTCGGCATCGGCGTATAGTTTCGACAATGTAAGGTTTCCGTTTGCATCGCAAAGGAAAGGTTGGTTTACATTTTTTAGACGAAGAAATACGATATCGAATCATGGCAAAGAAGCTTTATGTCGGTGGTCTGCCATACGCAACCACAGACGAGGAGCTCAAGGAGGCATTCTCCCAATCCGGATCCGTTGAATCTGCTGTCATCATCATGGATAAGATGAGCGGTCGTTCGAAGGGTTTTGGATTCGTAGAAATGTCATCCGATGAGGAAGCGCTTGCGGCAGTCGAATTCTGGAATGGTAAGGACTTTGGTGGCCGTAAACTTACGGTCAACGAGGCTCGCCCGATGGAAGAACGACCTCGCAACAATTTCCGCTCAAACAGCGGAGGTGGTGCAGGCGGCTACGGTGGCGGTTCACGCGGCGGAAATTCCGGCGGCGGTGGACGCTCCTGGTAATAACCTCTCATTTGAGACAACCGCAAAAAGTCCCCGAAAGGGGGCTTTTTGCTTGCAATCCTCCTGTAATGGAGGAACCGCTCGCTCGTCTAAATCCTGTAGGTGCGTTACTATGCCACTCGTATGGTCGCGCTCCAGTGAAATGTATGGACGAATATATCAAGAACACATTTAAATTTCTAAAATCCGAGCGCCTCTCGGAGAATGAACGCATTCAAATGCGGAATGTTCTTCGTTCTGTTATGCATGAAAACCCGCTGCAAACGTCGGGCGGTTTCTCGCGCAGCGAACACGTGCTTTCATATTTTGATTCTCGCGCACTGCGACCCGTCGGGTTTGCATTTGCGCTCATGCTCGTCGTGGGTATCGGCACCTCGTACGCTGCAGAAGCGGCGCTGCCGGGGGATCCGTTGTATGCGATTAAGATCGGATTCACCGAGCCCATACAAGGAGTCTTGTCGGTTTCGCCTGTTGCAAAAGCCGAATGGAATACGGAGCTGCTTTCCCGACGGCTTGAAGAAGCCGCAACACTCGCCTCAAAAGGTAATTTAAACGACAGTAACCGCGCGTCTATCGAGTCGCAAATAGCAATCAAAACACACGACGTAAATCAAAATGTAGAAGAACTTAAATCGACCGACGACGGCATTGCGGCGGCAGCATCGGTGGAATCCAATCTTGAAGCGTCTTTGGTAGGACATGAGCGCGTGCTCACGGGGCTGTCTATCGATTTGCCCAACGAAGCGCAATCTATCGCCCCGCTATTAAATAAAGTGCGTGTACAAGCAGTGGAAACAAATAGCAAGCGTCGATCCACCGAGCAAGTGTTGAGCGCTCAGTCGGATACGGCCGTGCATGCCGCGGCAACATCCCAGCAAAAAAACGCTCGAGAAAAGATCAAGGAAATTCGCACGCTCGCGGCGTCATCTCGTTTGCAGGCGTCAACGACTGCGGAAGCTCGCGTAAGCACTCAGGATATCGAAGCGGCAATCACTTCTGGCGATCAAAAATTGAACGAAGGTAAATACGGTGAGGCGCTCACCACATTCCAGGCAACGATTCGCGCCGCAAAGGCAGTCGAGGTAAACCTCGATGCAGAACAGCGACTCAGTGGAGACGTAAAACCGAACAACGATCACGGTCAAGCGCACGAATAACATATCCACAGCGCAGTCACTCGTTCCACGCGCAATCGCTCATAATGAGCGCATGAATCCCGTTAGAAACCGCGGACGCACGTCAATCGAGTCCAACACACACCTCTTACCGCGGATTATCAGCGATAATCGTATAGGGTTCGCGCGAAAGGCGCGCGCCCTATTTCTAACGGGATGAATCTGCGCGCCCTCGTCGGGTGGGGAATTGTCATTTACGCCGTGCTATTTCTCGTATGGTCGGGGCTGGCTATTCATGGGCTTTCCGGTTCTTTTCTTGCGCGGCTTATGGTGCTTCTGTCTCTTGTAATTATTGCCACTATAGCTACGCGTTCGTTGCATCTTACCAATGAGGGCGACGTTGCGCCGTATGCCATCGGGTGGGTGATCATTGCCGCGATCATGGACGCGGTTTTCACCGTTCCGGGATCGGGTTGGGCGATCTATACGAATTGGAATTTGTGGGTGGGATACGTGCTACTGCTCTGCGTTCCGTTCATTGTCACGGTAGTTTCCAAAAAACATTCAACAATATAGTCATGGGACCGTTTGCTACGCATCGGTTTCTTACACGAACTGCACTTTCCGCGGCCCACGTATTTGCGTGGTTGTTTATTTTTCAATATTTCTTTGTCGTATCGCATTCGGTTCTGCAGGCGTTGGTTACAACTGCTTTCTCGTATGCGCTTGCGCAAACAACCGCAGTATTGCTGACGCCGTATTCTGCTAAAAGACTTCGTCGCGGTGTACGTGGCATGCTCGTCAATGCGTTGCTCGCGCTCTCAGCTTCGTTTGCAATCCTCGCTGCCGGGTTTGCGGGATCGCTCGGTTCAATTCCATTCGCAATCATTAGTTTTGCAATATGCATGGGTCTGTATCGTGCATTGTACTGGATTCCGTACGAATTAGCGTCCAAAAAATATGCTTCCAAAGCAACCACTGATATGTTTCTGGCACTGGTGCCCGCCGCCGCAGGGTATGCGATTTCACTGTCTGCATTTGCGCCACTTCTGGTTCTGGTAGCGGCTTCAGGAATTCTGCTCGTAGCGATTGTGCCGATATACGCGATGAAAAATACTCATGAAGGATTCAGTTGGAAGTATCGCGAAACATTTCATCATCTATTTACTCGCTCGCACCGGCTACCGCTGATTCAGGCTTTATGCAACGGTTTTGAAGGGGCAACACTGCTGCTGTTATGGCCCATCGCCGTGCTGGTACTTTTGAAATGGTCGTATTTCGCGCTCGGCTTGGTGCTCTCTGCCACCTATATGTCGACCATTGCCGCACGCATGTTTATGAACCCGGTACATAAGCATATGCAAAAACCGATTCTCATGTCGGTACTTTCTGTCAGCGGGTGGCTGCTTCGCGGCACGGTTGCCGCACCGTTATCGATCGTACTGGTAGATACATATTACCAATCCTCAAGTGGTATAACGCAACGCGGCGTTGATCAGCTCACATCTGAGCAATCCGCAGACAGTAATACCTATATCGACGAATTTACAGCGCTTAAGGACATGGGTCAGGGAATCGGTCGCATCGTGTTTTGTCTTACCTTGTTTGTGTTGTCGTTGTTTTTAACATTTGCGGTGCTCGCGCTCGTACTGTTTGCTGCCGCTGCGTGTGTGGCAGTGCTTTCGATTATCGTTTCTAAAAAATCCTCAAAGCGCGCATTTTAAAAAAAAAGAGCAGGACACATTACATGTCCTGCTCTAGAATGGAGTGTCGAAGCCGTGAGCTGCGAGGAACTCCCGCTGTATTCGTCGCGCTTCTTCGCTGCGACGCCAAAAGATCTTGCCTAGACATTTTTTGTAACATTCGCGTTGACGCGGATTTTGAAAAAAATCAACGTTTCGTTCGTGCTGATCCAACGCGTATTCCAACAATTCTTCGAACTCGTCGCGCGGATAGTGTTTTGCAATAACCTCAACAAGTGATTCAATAGTTTGCAGATCAAGCGTAATGATCGAACCGTACAGGTCCCACATCTTGTCTTGAGCTTCTTGTATGTCATCGCTGATCTGATCGCAGTTGTGATAGATCACGATGCGATCCGTTTGGCGACCGCTGCATCAACCTCGCCTGCCTGACGACGCTTGCTTTGAGCAAAGCCGCTATTTGTGCCCATGATCGTTCCAACGACGGAGTAGTATCCGCTACGGACACGATCGGTAGGAAACTCAACTTTGTTCAGTACGCGATTGCGGGCATCTTTATAGCTGATACCGATCGAACGGTGCTTCCGGATCTTCCGAATGACAGCTTCGGCGACATCCATCTTTAGTTCGCAGTTATGCTTTAACCGTGCGGTTTCAATCGCAATTCTGATGCGTTCAGATTCAGAGATTTCGCTGTCCATATCACGAGCCTGCGTTTTTCCAGGGTTGCAACTGACTATTTTACTGGCGAGATTATACCACCAAGTGGCATGATTGTCCAATGAAGATATCGGGGTTTTACGCGAGGAGCTCCGTGACGACAGCCTTCACATCGGCGCCGTCTGCAGTCCCCGCAAACTCCTTAATTACGGCTCCCATGAGCCTTCCCGCACCCGAAGCATCAGTGATACCAAGTTCAGTTTTCTTTGCCTCCGCGACGGATTTAATCGCTTCACGGCTCACTGTCTGTGGAAGATAGACCTCGAGAATTTTAAGCTCAAGTCCTTCTTTTTCAGCAAGTTCCGGGCGATTACCGGCGGTGAATTGTTCCATGGAATCCTTGCGTTGTTTGGCGAGTCGCTTCAGCACTGCAACCGCTTCGGGATCGGTGAGCTCATCAGTTGGCTTGCGGCCCTTGGCAACGAGTTCGTTTGTGAATGCGGTCATTGCACCGCGTAGGGTGTCGACTTTGACTGGTTCACGCGCCTTCATGGCTGTGATCATGTCGGTTTTTACTTGAGCTGTAAGCATACGCAAAACAATAACAGGAAGCTGCCCGAGCACAAGGCGCGGACAGCTCTATATGTTGAACGTAAGCCGCGAACAACCGGATCTGTCTCAGCTGATAGCTGTCATGACAAAATGGCTGGATAGATTACGCCTTTGTCGTAGGTGCGCAAAAGATCTTGATACTCAGAATTTGTTCGACTCCGTCGGGTTTCGTGATCTTGTTGTCAGTCAGAAGTTTGCGTACTTGTACTTCCACGTGTGGTTTGTTCTTCTCACAAATAGCAACGAACTTCTTGTGATAGTCACCACTGGGTGGAAATACAGGCTGAACGCATTTTGTCCCGTTCGCGAGTAGAAATGTTACAAGTGCGAGTGTTTCAAACATGAGCCTCCTCCTGTTCTGTACATCATTTAGCCACAAAGAAGGTACCTACGCACTCCCTAATCGAGATGTGCCATCGCTTGTTTACAGAAAAACGTCGCCCGAGTGGGCGACGCAATTTCATACAACCGCGACAGGCTGTTTGTAGCACTCGGGTTTAATGCTGATGGTTACTCCTTCACCACGAGGGATGTCCATGATTGCATTTCTATCGAGAATTTTTTGGAGCATTGCTCGCTTGCTTGGAGTTTCCGCAAAGCACAGTGCGCGCGTTGCATACCATCCATCAAACGAGATATTGACTTGCTTTTTCTCGCCGTCACTTGTGAGCGCAACTATCGTAATCATGATAGTCCAGATGACTGTACTCATTTTGCACCGCCTTTCCTTTCACAGTATGACACGCAAAAAGTGCGATTTTCTTGCGTGGTACTATCGGTCGATGGAACTGGGAACGATCATAATCATCGTGCTTTTACTCGCGGTACTTATGGCAATTCTTGTCGTGGTTTTCAGGAAACCCGATCTCAAAGACGACTCAAAAAGCCTTGTACTGCTTCAAGGACAACTGGAGGCACTTCGCACTGCAATGGAAAAGAATCTTGGTGAAGGATCCGATCGAATGATGCGGGGGATTCAAATGCAATCCGATCAATCACAAAAAACGATTTCGAATATCTCGCAACAGCTCGATCAAATAACTAACAGAGTTACAGCACAACTCACCGAAGTGGTAAAAGGCGTTTCCGAGACAAAAGAGTCAACAAAACAGGTGTTTACGATTGCCGAGCAGCTTAAATCTCTGGAAAGCGTACTCAAAAATCAGAAGCAACGCGGTAATCTGGGCGAGGCCTCACTGAATTTAATACTCGAAAACGTATTGCCTCCGGGACAATTCCAAGCACAGTACGCATTTAAGGATGGAGAGATTGTGGATATGGTGGTGAAGACCCGTGACGGGCTCGTGCCGATAGATTCAAAATTTCCGCTTGAGAATTATCTACGATTTCTAGATGAAACCGACGACGTGCGACGTGAGCAGTATCGCAAAGAATTCAAAAGCGATGTAAAGAAAAAAATCGATCAGACTGCAAAATATATTCGGCCGGGCGAGGGAACGATGCCGTTTGCGTTTATGTTTATTCCTGCCGAGGGTATCTATTACGACTTATTAAATGATACGAGCGTGGGGGTAAGTGCCAACGATCTGATCGAATACGCATACAAACAAAAAAACGTGCTGATCACGTCTCCGACGACCTTTCTCGCATATCTACAAACAGTGCTCTTCGGAAACCAGCGTGCAAAAATCCAGGAGGCTGCAACCGACATCATCAAAAACGTAGCGGAACTGGCAAAACATCTGAAGGGTTACGAAGACAGCCATAACGCAATGGGTAAATCACTCAGTTCGGTTGTAAATCACTATGAAAAATCAAACAAGGCTTTTAAGGCAATCGACAAAGATGTCGTTCGCATTACAGATGAGACGATGGGCTTGAAACTCGAATCAGCCGACCGACCGCTGTTGGCTGAAACGGACGAATAGACTGAAATAAGGCTGTTTTTGGCCGTTCTATTGCATTTTCACGGGATTTTCGGTATAGTTCCGCGACTGATATGGCAAAGATCGCAATCATAGCTACGGGCGGAAAACAGTATGTCGTTGCAGAAAACGACATTATTGAGATTGAGCGCCTCGAAGGCCTCGAGAACGCCGGTGATAAGGTAACTTTTGAAAACGTACTATTTACCGATGACGGCACTGCTGCAACCATTGGTGCGCCGCTCGTAAAGGGCGCAAAGGTCATGGGTGAACTCATAACCAACAAGCGCGGAGCCAAGGTTACCATCATCAAATACCGACAAAAGTCGCGCTACTACAAAAAGCGCGGACACCGCCAAGATCTCGCGAAAGTGAAGATCACCTCACTCTAAAAATATTAGAAAAAAGACCGTCGGTGACGGTCTTTTTCTTTATATACAAAAACCCCGCCCGAAACATCCGCCGATGAAGGGTATTTTCTTACTTTGAAGGGCGGGGTACTCGGAAGGTACCATTCTGTCTAGGAGCG
>JAYWCB010000011.1:0-125811 GCA_043780835.1 Minisyncoccota bacterium | reverse complement strand
GCCCCACGATGAGAACGATTTATTGCGTTTTCGCGGTTCCGCTGTCTATCGCGGACGTGTCCGGTGAGGATTCGCGAATTGCTTTCACTTTTGCCTCGTCTATTTTCGCGAGCGATATTCTATTCATGACACGATAAATCTTGGCACGAAGTGCAATACCGTCGATGACATTCGGTGCGATTTGAATCGCATGCGATGCCGCACGCAGCGCACGCTCGAAATGCTTTTCACGAAAGTCGAGATACGCGATGTTGGTCCAATGCTGATGGATTTCCGGACTCAGGAAAATCGCGTGCGTAAAGTCTTCGCGTGCGAGCTTCCAGTTTCCGATCTCGGCATAGCTCACCCCACGATTGCTATAGACTCTGCCCGCCGCGGGCGTGACATTGATTACCTGGGTGTAGCGCGCGATCGCACGATCGTGTTCGCCCTTAATCGTGTGACGGAGTGCCACCTGATACGTCTCTTGCAGGCACGGCAGTTCGTATTGTTTGTCGAGCTGCATACACGCCGGCGGCTCTCTCCAGCGTGTCTTTGAGAGCGGACTTTCACTCGCACCTGATGCTGCAAAAGCCTGCCCGCAATACCCGAAGAAAATACACAGCATAACGAATGTTCGCTTCAGACGTATGGCCATGGCACCATCCTCCTTATCTACGGCTGTATGCCGTTCCCGCGACACTATAGCCGTATGCACATTGACTGCGCAATGCGTGGGGCGTACGGTACGAAGAGTCTGAACGCAACCTGTTATGGGGGGGTCACATGCACACGTTGATTCGACTGCTGATAATCGTTTCATTCGTTCTTATATCGCGCCAGGCGATCGCTGATCAAATCTGCGCATCCACTCCTGATGGACGGAGTGCGGCACTGCGGCTTTTGCAAGAAGTGCAATGGAGCGGCAATGCGAAACCCTTGCCGTTACTCGAAGAGTTCAAGAAACACTTCGGACTCCTGCCATATGCGACATCTGATACACAACCGGAGGAAAAAAGATTCAGTTGGTGGGGATACCGCCACCAAGAACTGCATGATCGAAAAGTGGTACAAGAACTTTTGCAGAAGTCACATCCGACCAACTGCTGCAGTGGCACCGCATCCGGCGAATGCCGAGTGACGCGATATTTGACCAACGGTGTCGGCAAACGCAAAGTGATTATCGACGATCTTGAGTGCGACATTACAGACGACACGAAAATCGTCCAA
The DNA here is from genome assembly GCA_043780835.1 of Minisyncoccota bacterium. Taxonomy (GTDB): domain Bacteria; phylum Patescibacteriota; class Minisyncoccia; order Phycocordibacterales; family UBA2100; genus UBA10103. The sequence goes on along the minus strand of JAYWCB010000011.1, from coordinate 124,602 downwards.
CTCGATACCTTTCACGAGCACGATAAGGTAGTGGTATGCGCCGGAAAAACCGATTTCGGCAAAGCACGCAGTATCGAACGCGTGTGTCCAAAAACATATTGCATCGGCGGTGGACGCAACGGCACCTAGCCGAGATCTCTTATAAAAAACGGCCGCTCCATGAGCGGCCGTTTCTTTTACATACAAACATTCTCACATTCTTGAGAATATGAGAATGTCCTGCATATACCGGTTGTCGCTCTGCAGTATTATTTTTCTTCAAGGTCTAAACAAACACTGTTTATACAGTACCGTTTTCCAGTCTGGGTGGGACCATCGTCGAAGAGGTGTCCCAAGTGCGAATTGCAGCGGGCACACGTGATCTCGGTGCGGTTCATGCCCATGGTCGAATCATTGTGCGTCACGATGGAATCTTCTATCGCAGAGTCAAAGCTTGGCCATCCGGTGCCGGAATCAAACTTTGCAGTCGAATCAAAAAGCGGATTGCCGCACACTTTGCACTCGTACGTACCGTCGGCTTTCTCGTGCACATACTCCCCGCTAAACGGCGTTTCGGTTCCCTTTTCGCGCAGCACGTGATATTCCTCCGGCGTCAGCATGTCTTTAATAGCATCTTCGTTCTCAGGCATTGGTTTTTTCATGCAGCTATTGTAGCAAATGAGCCTTTATTCCAGATGAATATAACAAAAGCCCCGGGCTTTCCGGGGCTTTTGTGTGGGCGCTCGCTAGCGTCGCGATTTGATGCGGTCGTTTTCGGTGAGGAATTGTTTGCGCAAACGGACTGAGGTTGGCGTGATTTCCAGATATTCGTCTTCGGCCATGACTTCGAGCGCACGCTCGATGGTGAGGATAAACGGCGGCACCAAGTTGAGTGCTTCATCGGTTCCCTTTGAACGCATGTTGGTGAGCTGCTTGCCCTTGGTCGGATTTACCATCATCTCTTCGCCCTTAGAAGTATTGCCGATGACCATGCCTTCATAGACTTCGGTTGCCGGTGCAATGTAGAGTACGCCGCGATCCTGCAGATTCCAGAGCGAGAAGCCAAGGGTCTTACCGGACGCCATCGAGATCATGGATCCGACTTGGCGCTTCACAATTTCGCCTGCATACGGCTGGAAGCCGACTACACGCGAAGACAAAATGCCGTCGCCCTTTGTGTCGAGCACGAACTGGTTTTTGTAGCCGAGCAATCCGCGTGTCGGGCCTTCGAATATGAGCCGCACGCTATCGCCGTGGACCTTGAGGTCTTTCATCACAAACTTTCGCTGGCCGAGTCGCTCGATAATTGCACCCTGATAGGCCGATGGCGTATCAACGATAACCTCTTCGTACGGCTCGAGTTTCTTTCCGCCTTCTTCACGGATGATGACCTGCGGCTGTGAGACCTGCATTTCAAATCCTTCGCGTCGCATGTTTTCGAGCAAAATTGCAATATGGAGTTCACCGCGGCCTGCCACCTTGAAGGTGTCGCCGGCGGAAAAATCCACCCGTAATCCGACGTTGATTTCGAGCTCGCGCTCGAGTCGGTCGCGAATCTGGCGCGTTGTTACAAACTTCCCTTCGCGCCCTGCAAACGGTGAGTTATTGACGAGAAAGTTGAGCGTGATCGTAGGCTCGTCGATTGCGATTGCCGGCAACGGTTCAACGGATGAGTCGTTGGTGATTGTTTCACCGATGAAAATGTCTGAGAGACCGGCAATGAGCACGATATCGCCAGCTGCCACTTCGGTTGCATCAACTTTGGCGAGACCAAGGAATGTGTGCATCTTTGTGATTTTGCCCGGGCGGGTTTCGCCATTCGGCTTTTTGACGAATACGGTATCGCCGGTTTTGAGTGTGCCTTCGTATACGCGCGCAATGGCGAGACGGCCCAGGAAGTTGTCGTAGCCGAGGTTAAACGGCTGCAAGCGTGCAGGCAATGCGGCAAGTGCCGGATCGACCGGCTTCACGTGTTTCAAAATAGTGTCGAGGATGGGTGAAAGATCGGTCGATTCGTCGGTCAAATTAAGCTTGGCAATGCCCTGTTTGCCGATTGCGTACACTACCGGGAAATCCGACTGCTCGTCGTTGGCACCGAGTTCCAAAAAGAGCTCGAGTACCTGATCAACCGCACGTGCCGGATCTGCGGCAGGCTTATCGATTTTGTTGATGACGACGATGGGCTTCAATCCGAGTTCGAGCGACTTCTTGAGCACAAATCGCGTTTGCGGCATCGGACCTTCTTGCGCGTCGACAACGAGCAAGACTGAATCGATAGAGCGGAGCACGCGTTCTACTTCGGATCCGAAGTCGGCGTGGCCGGGCGTGTCGACGATGTTGATCTTGGTGTCTTTATAGAAAATGGCGCAGTTTTTGGAATAAATAGTGATGCCGCGCTCCTGTTCGAGTGCGTTGCTATCCATTGACGCACCCCCCACACCAGCCTGCGCCAAAAGCGCATCGGTCAATGTGGTTTTGCCATGGTCGACGTGGGCAATAATTGCAATGTTTCTGATCTCCATAAAATGTAAAAAATGATTAACCGGCGTATTCATTGCCGCGATCACTTCAAGCGAAGCGATCTAGGCAAAGGAAAGGCCCCTCCTCGGGGCAACCCGTTGGCTCTAATATGCCCTATTTTGGGCATATTGGCAAATACCCCGTTGAGCCTGCGGGCGATATCAGATGGAGGCGCGAAAAAACCTGGTCCTGAGCCGTACAGTGGTACGGTGAGGGCCAGGTTTTATTTGCAACGATGCAGATTGTGTCTATCTGCGGTTCTCAATTACAGCTGAGGGTCGATGGCCTTCCTGAACTCGTCGATACCGACCGCGCCCGGAATCAATACCTTTCCGGTTATAAATCCCGGTGTTCCGGTTATGCCAAACGATGAGCCTTCGGCACGGTCAGCATCAACCAATGCTTGGTACGCCGCCACATTTGCAGTGACGTCAGCCTTTATTTTTGCGGAGTCCATTCCCAACGATTTGACGAGCGCAAGAATGCTCGCTTCGTCTCCGAAACCCTTGTCACCTTCTTCGTCCTGCTTTGTAAACATGGCAACGCGCCAGTCGTAAAATTTATCCGGATAGAGTTTCCATACCGAGTGTCCGTAGAGTGCAGCAATTTTGGAATCATCGCCAAGGAACGGATAGTCTTTGAATACAATTCTCAGTTTGCCGGTCTTAACATAATCTTTTATAAGTGCAGGCATTGCGGGCGCGACCTGAATCTGCGCATGCCCTACTTCGACTGCTTTACAGAATGGGCATTGATAATCTTCCCATGCAACGAGCGTAACTTTCGCATTTTTGTCTCCAATATACGGATCGGTGTCGCTGATTTTTACGTCTTTGATGTCAACTTTTGCGGCTGTCGGTTGTGCGCCTGTTCCGGCCTGTGCCGCGCTATTGGATGAGCCCTTGAATGCAACGATGAGTGATACGCCGATAATAAGTCCGGCGATGACGATTGCACCGGGGATATAGAGTGCGGAGTGGTCTTTTGCTACCGCGACCGCTGCAGGCGCCACGGGTGCCGAAGCCGGTTCTTGAATCGGATCATGAGTATGTGCCGGCTCGTGATGGTCGGCGTGTTTGTGTTGTTCCATCGGGCTATCGTAGCATCATTTTTTCAGACTGTGGATTGCGTATTTATTGCTTCACCCCGGTAAGCACATTCCAAATGTCGGGATCTTGCCCGCCGTCGAGCTTGAAAATTGAGATGCCACGCACTCCAAGCCGTTTCGCGAGAGCAATTTTTTGCTGCGTGGTAACTTCGTCCGGCCACACTACGTAACGGTAGCTGAGATGTGAATGATTTGTGTCGGCATAGGTAACCGCAGCGGCTGAGGCAGCGAGAGCGGGCATGCCGCCGTTACCCGTGATCAGTGGTGAAGTCGAGGATGTATCCGTTGGCACATAGGTAAATGCAAGTTCGCCCCAGAATGTACGCTCCGGCGTGATGCCATATTTTTCTGCAAGAGACTGCTGCGAGATGCCTTTTTGGGGTGCGGCATAGCCAGGATTGAAGGTCCAGAGAATATCGTAGAGATGCTGACCACCTTCGTAGGTTGTTACAGAATATTCATAGCCGTACGTCGGCACCCCGATAAGGATTTTGTTTTTCGGAATATCTTTCGACATCAGATTTACGACTTTTTCTATCCAGGCAGGATCGCCGTTCGGGGCATAGAGTCGTTGTCCTGCATCCACCTGCAGCTTGAGATCAATTCCCTGTTGATCATAGGTCATGAGACGCACGCGATCACAGTACGTGCCGATGGCTTTCAAGTCATTGGCATACATACCCGCTTCCGGTGGGGTTTCGGTACCGTAATACTTATCCTCATTCGGAATGCGGGTCTCAATCGTGCACATGAGCCACTTATTGCCGAGACGCTGCTTCAGACCTTTGAGAAATACGGAAAAATAATCTTTGGTATCGGCGCTCTTGCCCTCGAAATCAATATCGATGCCGTCGTAGCCCTTGGTAAGCACTGCATTTGCAATGGTATTTTCAAGCGCGAGACGCGAGTCATCATTGCTCAGAATTTTGTGAAGCATCGCCGCATTACTGGTCATGACGGTTGGGATAACGCGTACGCCTTGACCTTTGGCGATTGCATCAAACGATGCCCATGGTTCGGCATCGAGCGGGCCGTTATCAAGAAGTGTACCGTCGGACTTCAACGTATACACAAACGGATTCACTTCGGTGAGTTTTGAGAGATTCGGTAAGGTGTCTGCGGTACCGGTCGCCTGTCGCCAATACGGAATCCAACCCGTGACTTCAAATGTTGTTGCCGCATCCGTTGGCGTAATACCATCAGTAGATATATCAGTTGAGACTGTTGTGTTTGCAGTCGAGGCCGACGCGGAACAGAGCGCCTTTATTTTTGCGCGTGTGAGCGGGCCCACGGTGCCGCTCTGTGAGAGGCGGTGCGCTTTTTGAAATGCGCGCACAGCGGCTTTTGTTGCCGCACCGTAATTAGGGACGGTCGGTGCATTAAATAAACCCTGCGATTTTAGAAATACCTGCAAGTTTGTAACCTGCGGGCCTTTGGAGCCTACTTTCAGGTCGCTCGAAAACACACAGCTTGCGGCAGAGGCAGTGAACGGCAGAGTAAGTGCCGCCGCAAGAGCCAAGGTGAGAATGTATTTTTTCATATGTCGGAGTATCAATAGAGACGCTTGAGTATAACAATTCTTTCGTTTGCGACGCGAATGGGCGTACAAAAGCTATTGTCGGAAATATGCGGGAGTTTTGTATGAAGGTCAGCCTGATGACGATTTTCCGCGAAAAAAGTCCGTCACCGCGTTTGGCAATTCTTGTGGAAGCCGGACGATTCTCCATGGTTCGCCCGAAAGCAGCACGTCGTACCCGTTGAAGCCCCACGTGACCGCGATTGAGTCCACCCCCTTTTCCCGCGCTTCGAGAATATCGCCTTTTGAATCCGTGATCATGACACAATCATTGGCCGTAATGGCGTACTTCTCGAATATCATTCCGATTTTCTCACTCTTACTTGTGTGCACGGTGGCGTCGTAGATGGAATCGAAACATGTACTCAGATCGTGTGCCTTGAGAAACGGTTCGATAACGCTACTCACTGCCGAAGAAACGATCACGAGACGGTATTCCTCTGCGAGTTTCCGCACGACGATATCCATGCCGGTAAACAATCCGCCTTTCTCGGCAAATATGCCGCGAAACGTGCTCCACCAGTCGAGATCATGTTTGCACTTTGAATGATCTTCGTTATCGGTAATTAAATTACTCCATGCGTTTCCCTCGAAATGTTTCCGGTATGACTCTTCGGTATGGTGTACACAATACGTTCGCGCTGTTCCGTATGCCGCAGCGAAAGAATCAGCGATTACGCCGTCAAAGTCGAACAAAATAGTGCGCATGCTCATGTTTATATGCCGAGCTTGGCTGCTTCGGCAGCGATCGCTTTTTCTATCTGGCCTTCAAATAGTCGGTACATGAACGGCAATTTCGCGTAAATATCAAACTCTGTTTCGGTAACGGTAACTTTGCCGGAGATTTTTGTTCCTTGCGCGGTAAACGCAAAGTCGAGGACGTTGTCGTGCCATTCGGTTTTCACGTCGGTGGCATGTTCGGCAATCTGTGCCTGCTGATCCTCAAGTATCTTTTTTATCTTGCGGATCGCCGCCGCCTGCGTTGTCTTGTGATCAATCTTGAACTGCATTGAAAACGAGTGTACCACACCGCATTTGAGCGCCCCGCAAGCGAAAGGGCAGCGCTCTCGAAAACCCTCGGGAGGCCTGACGAGGCCGTACGGAGTAAAATCCTAGCAAGGATTTTCCGTGGTTTGAGAAACGCTTGCCCTGAGCGTCAGTACCACGTAGTAGTCCCATTCCCCGTCAACGGAATCGTGTCGCCCAAATATTTCGGTGCTCGACGTATGGCCAAATCATAGAGGGCCTTTACCGATGCCGGTACCTCACGCATGTAATCGTATATGTCGCCCTGGCCGCGTTCGGGTACGACTCCGTATGCGATCAGCCCGAGCTCGCGCGCCACAAAAATCGCGCGCGGCATATGGAAATCCTGCGTCACGATAGTAATCGAATCCGCCTGAAACACGTCGCGTGCGCGATACATACTGCTATAGGTATCGAACCCGGCATGATCGAGAAAGATATCCGCGGGTGCAACGCCCGAATCCGTAAGATATTTTCGTACCGGCGTCACCTCGTCGTGCGTAAGCGCGCCATTGTCACCGGTAACGAGAATTTTTGAGACCTTCCCCATCATATAGAGTGCAACCGCGGTATGCGCCCGCTCCTCTAAAATAGGTGATGGTTTTCCGCGTACAACGGACGCACCCAGTACAAGGGCTGCGCGCGTTTGCGGAACAATATCACCCGTTTGATACATATGATGTGCAACATAGGCGCGCATCAGAACCGGCGTCAGCATCATGAAAACCAGCACGATGAGTACTGTAATCACGACCGCACGTGCAACTGAGCGTGCCGACATGTGACTATTATGCAGTATGTTTGTGTACTTATTTCAGCTCACCGGTGCGATACAGATTAACGAGCCGGTGCGCCTGCCGTGTGGGCTCGGGAATACGGTAGCCCTTCACGCACGTAGGTATGAGCGAAAGCGACGTTTCAACGTCGGCCTTATGTCCGGGCGAAACAATAATTGGCTTTACGCGAGACTTCGTGCGCAGATATGTACCAATTTTTTCTCCAGTCTTAGAATCGAGAAGATACGACACACTCCCCGCAATCTCTTCGAGCAGCGTGCCCACACCGTAGAGTCGCGATTTTGCCACACCGATCGTTGGTGTATCGATAACGAGTCCGAGGTGCGACGCAACGCCGATACGCCGCGGATGTGCGATTCCCTGCCCGTCCATCACCAGCACATCCGGCTTATGTTTTAATTTATTATATGCCTCCGCGATCGCCGGTACTTCCCGAAACGAGAGGTACCCCGACACATACGGAAACGTGACGCGCTTCGTTGCAAACGCGTACTCAAGAACGGTGAGTTCAGGATACGAAAGTACCACAACACACGCGTGAAAGATTTCGGAGAATCGAGAGAACGAAATATCGGCACCGCCGATGGTGCGTATAAAAGAAGGCAGCGGCGCCAGTATCAGGCGCCGCTGCAGTTCTTTTTGAATCACCGTCGCCTCTTTTACTGAAACGTCCCATGAGTGCATGAGCGAAACTGTACCGCGCGAAGCGATTGAATCGATGAATGTGTCGAATTAATTGTTGACCGTAATGGTCGCAGATCCCAGATTGCTGGTCGAGCCGTAACTACTTCCCTGCAATGTTGCGTAGTAGGTACCGGCGGTGGTGTACACGTGCGACGTCGTTCGTTGCCCGCATGACTCATTGGCAACGCAGAATGTGCCTGCGGAGCCGTCGCCGAAAATGATCACCACGCCGCCCGAGTATGTTGAACCTCCCGGATTTGCGGAGAAGACAACATTGACCGGCTTCGTACCGTACGACGGCGTTGCCGTGAGCGTCGATGATACGCCGCCATTGCCGACGGTCACCGTAACCGTTGAAAGCGTAGTCGACTGGTTGTTGTTGCGGAGTGACGCAGTAAACGTGCCGTTTGATGAATACGTGTGCGAACGCGATACGGTGCTGTTGCAGGAGTCTGCCGGTACCGGCACAAAGTCCGATGAACCATCGCCGTAGTAGAGGTAGTAATTACCGCCGTTGCAACCTGAGAAGTACATCGTAAACGTAGAGTAGAGCGGGGCATTGCCAGACTGCGGAGTAACGATGAGCGTTTGATTCGAGCCGGTGCCGCTTACGGTAACGGTTGCGCTCGATGTGTTGCTTTGGCCGTTCTGATTCGCAACCGTGAACGTAACGGTGTAGGTACCGGCATTTGAGTACGCATGAGTGAATGTCTGTGTTGCCTGTCCCTGCTGGTAGGTGGTTTGCGGTGCGGCAGCATTTACATAGCCGTACCCGGTGTCACCCCAGTTCACCGATGTGGTGATGTACGACGTTGTCGGATTATTGAGAACGATTGTCCAGGTGCCGGTTGTATTGGTAGCAAGCGATGTCGGACCGTTCAGGCTCGATATCGTCGGCGCGCCGGTTGTGCCGTAACCCGTTACATTGAACGAAAGCGTGTTACTGGTTGCGCCGGATGCATTCGTTACGGACACATTGTAGAAGCCGCTCGTTACCGTTTGTGATCCGTAGCCCGAAAGATACGACGGCACGGTAAACGTGAGCGATGTGCCGTTGTAGGAATTGATGTTTGAGATGATGCCGTTGCCAAAGCGTACCGTGTTGCCCGAGTAGCTAAACCCGGTGCCGGTTACCGTGACGACCGTTCCGATTGCTCCCGTTGCAGGGCTCAAGTAGGAAATCGATACGTTGGTGCTGGTGCAATTATTGTATGTGCTTCCATAGCTGTACGGATAGGACGTGCACGGTGTGGTTTGATAGGTCGGGTATGTGGGATAGGTCGGGTATGACGGATATGTTTGGTACGGGTAGCTCGGCGTCGACGGATACGTCGGGTACACCGGATTCGAATTCGAATAGCTACCACAACTGCCGAGAATGGCTCCACGAGTATTCGCGTCAACTATGCCGCTCGGGTAGAGATTGTGTGAGCTCTGGTATGACTGCACCGCAGCGCGCGTTGCGGGACCGAAAAATCCTGTGACCATCCATGAACCACCGCCCGGATAATTTAATGACGCGAGATAACTCTGGAGTGAACGCACATCGGTACCGCGCATGCCATACGATAGATCGCGCGTGAGCACGACACAATTGAGCGAAGGGTACGCACCTGTTGTGGGTTGATACTGATATTGATAATTAGTCGATCCGTATGAGTACGGATATGACTGGGCGAACGCGGTTGCGCCGGTGAACAATACGAGTGCTGCGGCGACTGATACGAATACTTTCTGCATAAAGCGATAGTGTAACTGCTTAAATATTGACCTACCCGGTAATCCCTGGGCTAATGCGGCCACTATGCACAATAAGCTTTCAATGCGCAAGCGCGAGTGAACGTACGCATAATTCGTCTTTTTTTCAGGTGGGTTTAGTGCGCAAGGCGCGGTGGCTCATTGCCGAGCTCTTCGCCAATCTCACGGCCGGCTTTTTCCAACGTATCCTCTTCTTTATGGTGACGCATGTGTACATCCGGGAGAAACAGAACAACGACCCAGGCAACGGCCATCAGAATTGTTGCGACAAAAAACACCTGCACAACCGATTCCGTAAACGCAATTTTAATCGTGGTGATGAATGCATTGAAAAGCACGATCATCGTGTCCCCTCCCGGCGCATGCGAGAGTCCTGCCGTAATTTTCTGCTGAACCATCGGATTGAGCAAACCCTGTATTGAATCTTTATTTACGTTTCCGACCGCGCTACCCGGATTCACGCTTCGCATCGCTTTTACAAACGGGTCAGACCCGATGTTTGCAAGATGCGCGGTCAGCTGGTTATTCATGACGCCACCGAGTATTGCAGTGCCGACGGTGCCGCCGATGTTTCGGGCAAGCTGCACGCTCGCGGTAACCTCACCCACACGGTTCCCGGGAAATGCGTTCTGAACCGAAATGTTGAAGACCGGAAACGTGCACCCGAGTCCGAGGCCGAGCACAATCATGCGAAGCGCGAGCGCGAGCGATCCGGTATCCGTGGTAATTGAAATGAAAGAATACATGCCGATCACAATGAGTGTCACCCCGAAAACGGCATTCCATTTATAGCGACCGGTGCGCGAGATCATCTGTCCCGTGATAGTCGAGGCAAACACGATACCAAGCATGAGCGGTGTGAGCGCAAGACCCGAGCGTGTGCCTGAAACACCGATCACGCCCTGCGCAAAAACCGGTATATAGAGAATCGCACCAAACATACCCATTGCGGTAAGAAATACCGAAATGATGGAGACGGTAAATGTGCCGTTCTTGAACAGGTCGAGCGAAAGGATAGGGTTTGATACCCGCATTTCCTGCGACAAAAAGAGAAACAGTGATCCGACCGACCATCCCAAGAGCGCTATGATCTCAGATGAGAGCCATGCATATTCGCTGCCGCCCCACACAAGCGCGAGCAAAAGCGGAAGCAGGGTCGAGGTCAACAGAACTGCGCCCACGTAATCAATCGTGCGGTCTTTGACGTGATGAACGATTTTCGGCAAGCCATACCACAAGACCGCGATTGCAAGCAGTCCGAGCGGAATATTAATATAGAAAATCCAACGCCACGAAAAATTATCTGTTATGAAACCTCCTAAAAGTGGCCCCGCAACGGATGCGACGCCAAACATTGCACCAAGCAATCCTTGCCATTTACCGCGCTCTCGCACCGGGAACACATCTGCAATCACAGCGAATGAGTTCACAAATATTGCGCCGCCGCCGATACCCTGAATGCCACGGAAAAGAATGAGTTGGAGCATCGATTGTGCAGCTCCGCATAAGACCGATCCGACAAGAAATATAATTATGCCAATGATGTAGAGATTTCGTCGTCCGAATATATCCGACAATTTTCCGTAAATCGGTACCGTAATAGCGCTCGCGAGCATGTATGCGGTAAAAACCCATGAGAGGTGCGAAAGCGCATTGAACTCTTCAACAATGCGAGGCATCGCTGTTGCGACAATGGTTTGATCGAGCGCTGCGAGGAGCATGCCGAGCATGACGCCCGCCAATATCGCGATTTTGTCTCGTGTCATAACGACACACCCTACCACGAAATTATGAACTTTTGGAAAAGACTCCTTTTATAAGTACAGTGCCTCCGTTTAGAAGCGCGTGGAAGTCGCGCTCGCCCTTTTGCGCCTCAATACGCTCACGCGGCTGGTCTTGCGGCTCGTCAGTCAGGCGGAAAGTTCCGTGATGGATACCTATGGAATGGGCTGAGCGGAGGATGTCGTGCATGGCAATCGCCTCGTCTGGATTCGTATGCACCGGCTGCATCATCCATGCCGGGTCGTAGGCACCGATAGGAATCAACGCGAGCTTTACAGGAGAAAAACGCGCCGCAATGTCGCGTACAAAACTCCCGAATCCCGTGTCGCCCGAAAAATAAATATTCCCCTCTTTTGTTTGTAAAACGAATCCGCACCACAAGGTTACATTACGATCTGTGAGAGAGCGCGACGAAAAATGTCGTGCAGGGACGCACGTAATTTCCATTGAGCGGTCGATTGTTTCATCCCACCAGTCCATATCGCTCGCGCCATGTATTCCTTTTCGCGTGAGATAAGCGGCATTTCCGAGACCCGTGTAAAGACGCGGATTCCATTTTGAGACGATCTTCCGGAGTGTTGTGAGATCCATATGATCATAGTGATTGTGTGACAGCAGCACGATATCGATCGGCGGTAGATTATCGAAATCCACACCGGCATCCGCATATCGACTCGGACCGAGAAAAGGAAACGGGCTCACGCGGTACGACCACACAGGATCGGTAATGATATTCAGTCCGTCACATTGTATGAGCACGGTTGCGTGATTAATAAACGTGACACGTATGCCCTCGTGCACACGTTCTGGTGGAACCGACGGCGTGACTGCGCGCATCTGCCACTTCTCTCGACTGAGCATGAAAAGCCACACCCATATTGACCGACGCTGACCAACTTGAGCCTCGATTTGAACACCCGTCCCGGTGCTGAAAAATTGCTTCCCATTGAAATGGTCGCTTATTTTGCCCTTATATGGGCGCGCCGCGACCGAGCGTTCATACGCCACCAGCAAAACCATCATGAAAACGATTAGTAAAAAAGTGAGCATATATGCGGTGATACACTGATAATACATGAACACGATCATGAAAAGAGCACAAGAGTACAATCTTGATCAGATTACAAGTTCACTTCATGCGCAATGCATGTGAAAGTTGCATGAGGAAGTATTTGTTCGTTACTATTCTTTAAACACACACATCGATTATGGATTTGTTACTTTCATTATTACTCCAATTACAACATGCACAGATGCAGCTTTCGCAGTTACAATCATCGCGTTCAGCGCGTATTGAAGTGCGCCATCGATCGAATCCCGTGCTCCCCGTAGCGCCCGTATCTGCACCGACTCCTGTCATCTCGGCGCCGACACCCGTGGTTATTCAGCCCGCCCCGGTGCAAACGATCCCTGCAAAACCAGATACCGTATCCCAGATCGAAGCGTACGTACTCGCCGATACCAATGCGTTCCGCGCACAAAACGGACTCGCTGCCCTGACCGCTGATGCTCAGGTCGCGCTCATCGCACGCACACACAGCGCAGACATGCTTGCGAATAATTATTTTGAGCACAGCGATCGCACGGGATGCAATCCGGGATGTCGACTCACGAACGCCGGGTACCGGTGGAACAGTTACGGAGAAAACATTCACTGGATGTCAGGGTATAAGCTCAATGCCGCAGATTCCGCACAAAAGATCGTAAACGATTGGATTAATTCTCCCGGCCATCGCGCAAATATGCTCGGTGCATTCACCTATGCGGGCGTCGGTATCGCGATTAATGGAGATACCGTTTACACAACAACGGATTACACGACAAAATAGTTGTTTGAACGACTCAATAAAAACCCCGCTCGAGAGCGGGGCTTTTTATATGCGTTTCTTACTTGCACCTTGTGCGGCCGATTTGTGTGAGGCGATACTATCGAAAACGATGTATAAAAAGAGGGCCACGATTGCCGTTTCTAAACAGTAATATCCGATTGCCGCATGTCCGCCCCGGAGAATGTGCAGTCCGTCTGCATCCATTACTTTTTTGGAGTTATCAAACGTAACAATGAGTAGAACGCCGAGGCCCGCAACGAGCATTGCGACACCTTCGTGTTTGCCGCGCTTAAACGCGAGCGCGACCGCGCCGATCACTCCTGCGATGAGCGCAATACCGCCGCCAAGAATACCTGTGTTGCTAAAACCGTCTTCCACGAGCATGACCGGGGTGTCCCACTTTTGCCCGCAAAAGTTCCCTACGTCTGCCTCGGACATGACTTGATACTCAGGATGCAGACTACGGGGCGTCCAGCACTGCATACCGAGCCCCTCAACAGGGTGTGAACACGCAACTCCCCGCGTGAACGCCTTTTGACACGGTGCATATTTCGCGTTCGCTTCCACGTTAATATCGAAGATGCGATTCGGCAGCACCAGCGAAAGCCCATACAAAATAACAGCAACGCCCAGTAGGACTTTTGAGAGCGTGCTCATACACGAATTGTATCAGCGCAACGCTCCTGTAGCGCACACGAGGTGCGTACACACATGCCTATGCCTATGACTCCGTTAACGACTGATGATGGCGGACGCGTTGGTATTCGTGCCAAATGAGCCACATCACGACCAGATCGAATACCGTGAGCACGATCAAACCAAGAGAATGCGTATGTGTATAGCGATACATTTGATACACAATGAAGGCACCCAGGACCGCCAGTGAGGACGGATACGCCCACTGTTTGTTTTGCAGCAACCCTGCCACGAGAAATATTTTAATCACGCCATGACTCAGCAAATAAAATGCTGCGAATGATTTTGCGCTGACGGAGAATTCCTGAGCCGAAGTGAGCAGATACTGAGCAATAAGATCGCTCGGGTCGTCGCGGAGGGTTTCTTGCGTAAGATTTGCAACAAGATTGACGATCATTGTCGTACTTATGTAGTACAACAGCACCCCGCCCACTATTTCAATGATAGCGTGCAGTCCCTTCAGAATGACACTGATTTTGAAGAGGCGGTATATGTTCTGTTCTTGCATACGATGCGCCATTGTATCAAATGCGATCACCTATATGTTCTGCGGCACTCATGTATGCTGCCGGTCATGGACGAAGTGAGGACCGTTCTGTGGTCTGGAAGTTGGAGTTTTATATGGCACTGAGCACAGAGTAGCTATTCCAAAAACTCCTCGCCCTCGATGACAAGCTGCTTTTGTGCATGGCCACGTACCAAAAAACGGATCACAAGCGGTGCGAGCACGGTCATCATGAGTAACCTGAGTGTTTGGATAGCTAAAACCGTTGTGGTGTCAGCTCCCGTTGTAAACGCAAGTGCAACAACCGCGGTTCTGCCTCCCGGGTTTGTAGCAAGATACGCCGTGAGCGCAGTCATGGTCGTTGTAGCAGCGAGAATCCATGCGAATAGGCCGCATACTGCAATAACTACCGACATTAATAGCAACACAATAAAGAAATGCTTGCGCGCTCGCTTCAAGGCATCGCTATTAAATCGCGATCCGACCTGCAGTCCGATAATAATGGCTGCAAACTCACGGAACCCTTCTGGTGGTACTAAATCCCGAAGCGCCGGCATAAGCATCAATGCTGCTGCGAGAAATAAAGGAGTCAGAAGCATGCTGCCGGAATACGGTAGTACCCATGCAAGCCAGAAACCAATCAATGAAACGGCGATCGTAAAAAGGAAACTCGCCATAAACGGCGCGGCGCTTTCGGGACTTGCCGCGGCAAACAGTGGCACGCGAATATGTGGGGCAAAGACAAAATGAATCAATATCGGTGTCGCAATGAGTACCATCATGAGTCGCACCAGATGCATAAATGTGACCATACGCACATCGGCCTTGATGTGATCGCCGGTAACCACATTCATCGCTGAGCCGCCTGCCAACATTCCAAGGAGCGCTGTGGGCAATGAAATAGTTGTCACGCGGGATAGCAAAAGCCCCATCAGAATACTGATCGCAAGTGTTCCGATCGAAATGAGCGTTACCGGAATAATATTCGTTGCGACACTCTCAAGTGATGCGGGTGTCACATAGGTACCGAGTACAACACCGGTTACCGCGAGCGCTCCTTCGAATGCCCATGGGGGAATATTTCCTTTCGCGAGGCGAAAGATGGCGATACAGACACCCACAATAACGCCACCAAAAAAGTGCGCTCCCGGAAGACCGAAATACTCGACGACAGTCCCGATTGCTACCGCAGCAATCAGAGCAACGACCCAGCGTATAAGTACTTCACGCTGCTGAATTAAGTTATGGAGACTAAAATGCTCGCGCATATATGTGTTCACCTTTAATTACATTCTAGGTGGGTGTTTGACATGAAGGTGGAATCGCCTGCCTCAGCAGACACGAACACCCTCGCTCATCATGCGAACGATTGAATATGCCAATAGACCTGCCACAACTGACGGGACTGCTAAAAATATATTCGCAGCTACAGCGGAATACGCCGCATGAACCACGAGTGAGCAACCATGTGCACCGTTCCATAACCAGCAATCGAGACTCGGATTTTGGGATGGTTTCAGAAGGTCAAAAAGAAACCAAAAGACATATTGGATTGCAACTGTTAAAACTAACCACCAAACAATTTTTGAGGCCGTGGAATCTTTCATATATTAAATCTATCATCACAACTTGACTGCGGGACTTGGCTCGCACTCCACTCTTTTCGCGCCGCCGCGCGTTTATTTTGCAGCGGGACAAGGACCTCCGGCAAACCCACGGTTTTCCCGAACCTTCCTTCACGGGGCAACACGAGTTTCCCCGACCCCCTTCCTCCAAGTCCCTCGGACTCATTCACTTCGTTCACTCGTGCTGCGGGTACTGGACGACGTTCGCACCGTGGCTTTGAGCGCTCCGACCAACTTTGCCCAAACTTTTGCATACCCTACATTCTTGAAGTGGACGGCTTTGCAGACGGTCTAATCATAGCCCCACCCCTTTGCTCACTATTTCTTTTCGTACTTCCATCAGATTTTTCCAACCATATTCTCGCCCTTGCCATCAGCACCAATACCCCAGAAACTATCTACGGGCGAGTTTTCAATGATTGTCCTGCTCCCCGTACGTTTTAGGGCATCGCGCACATCCTCGTGCTGCTGGGTTTTTGCAATCAGTATCTCCTTCATTACATTTACTTTTTCCGACTTCCAACTTGAAGGTATCTTATCTTTGTTGGCGTCCGAGATTTCTTTTACCACGTGTGGGCTTGAAGCAGCAAAAATGCGCTCTGCTATTTCAGGATGAGTCACGGCAAACTTTTTCCATTGAAAGGCGTGCTCTGCCGTCGGGAATACCTTACCCCACAGGGCAATAGTGTGTGCGGAGAAGTTGTCAAAGGGGTAAAACGCAGTAGTGAAAAAATATACTGCGTCATTGGTTTCTTTATTTAGTCCATTGCTTGATGCGGGGTACATATCATTTACATCTAGTTCAAAAGCCCCGACCGTGCTGCGTGCTACTATCCCTGCGCTCTGTTCGCTTGTCCCAACGCAATTTTTCAGCGAGGGCGGCAACGTCTGCTTTTTCAATAGCCGAAGCCAGAAACTCTGGCAGTTTGTCTAAACTCACCACGTCAATTAGAAAATACTCATTGACTCCATTTCGGTCTTTGTCGGTGTATGCATAATTGACTTCCAACGCAAACGGTTCGGTGATGGGCTGTGGCTCGCCGTCACCCTTCATAGGTGTCGCGTGGAAGTTATCAATCGAATTGACCACAATGAGCGGGTACGGCACTCGCTTCAACACACGGTCTACGTAGCCGTGCTTACTTGGAACAATTTTGAGGTTTCCACGATGACGGTAGTAAATCGTTCCATTGAGCACTTGATTGATTGCCTTGCTGATTACCTCGTTGTCCTCATTTTTCTTTGAGTTGGAAGCCCAGAGTTTAGCCACTGGCAAATTGGTGTAGTAGTGATGGTTCGTAATCTCTGTATTTTTGCGAGGGTCTTCCATACCTGTGTCGCGCATTATGCGCTGCGTAGCCCGCTCCATATCTTTTCCCTCAAACCAGAATACGATGTCGTCGGTGATGTATTTGCACTCAACGAAAAGTTGCACATTGACCGTGCCGAGCCAGTCGTGGATGAACTCGTGCACGTCAAACTTCTTTTCAGCGATGATGTCTATTTCACGGGGCTTGTCGGTAAAGTTGTCGCTGTAATGAGGGCTGACCAATACCCCCCACTCCAATTCCCGCAGTTTGTTGACCACACGAGAGTGAAAGGAGTTACCGCTTCTCTCAATGATTTCTTCTGCTGGTGACTTCTTCTTGACTGTCATATCTGTGCAAGGTAATGGGAAATATCTTTTTCGGAAGTAATGGAATATGCTGTACCACCCAGCGCTTCAAAGGTGGCGCAAACTCTTGGACTATCATCAATAACAATACATTCGTTGAGAGGTATGCTGAACTTCACTGCGTACTCAACAAAAATCTCACCGCTATTGTCTGTTTTGTGCTTACCCTCGTAGTAGGAATTGCTGATGTGGTCAAAATAGTTTTCCAAACCCAGCGCAGGTACAGTAAAGCGAGAGAAACTATCCGTATTTCCAGTTATCAAAACGACAGTATAGCGAGAGCGCAATACTGAAAGCGCTTCAAGTATTTCCTGCGGCACGCGCATAGTGCTGCAATCATTTACAAAGAGTTGCCACACTTTTTCGTATGACTCTCCAATCTCTTGAGAGACCCTCTCATTGACTTGCTCTGCCGTGTATTTACCCCTCATCCAATCACTGACATAGGTCTTATCATCTCGGAACAGCAGATTTTGTACCTTCTCGTATTGCTGTGTGGGCAAACTGCGCCAGTATCGTTCGTGACAAATAGTCCCGTCAAAATCACAAAATATAATGGGCTTATTTTTCATTTTCTTGAACGAGGTCAACATTAGAACCTTTCACTACCTCATCCAAGTACGGCAGTAATTTCTTTTGATAGGACGCGAACTTTTTTCTGTCGCCCTCTGTAATTTTCCCTTTCTTTTGGAGTTCAACTTCAAAAATCTTACCTACGTTTTTTACAGTATCCAAATGGAAAACAGTATTTGCCAACTTCCATACCTCTCGCTTTTTTTCTACGATTGCCCTAATTCCAAAAGCCGTCTCAAAGAACGGCAGGAGTTTGGCATCATTCACTGTGTATAGTTTTATGTCTGCCACAGCACCTTTTGCCTTACCAAAATCAGGTCTTTCGTAATACACGAGAGTTTTGGTCTTGCCTTCAATACGCAATTTCAATCTCGGTGAATGACGGTCAGGGTTTTTGGGCAAATGAAAAAAGTAATCCTTCTGATTTTTCACAATGGTCTTTCTTGCTCCCATCTCATTGAGAACAGTTCTAATTTGAGAAAAATCCGAGCATCTATGTTTTAGTTCAAGGTTTGCTTTGTTCATAGATTGAGTTAGCCGAGGTGAGCGTGGTCATTCCACGTAATAAGTTGCCAGCGCTTTGGGTGGTACTTGTTATCGTGCTCAACCCACGTAATGCCAGTGTTTTGAGGAAAGAAAAACTCATCAATTTCATCCCAAAAATCAGGTTTCAGATTTTTGCCGCGCATCATCACGGCAAGCATCATTTTGAGTATAGTTCCGTGTGTTACCACGACCATCGTTTCTTCCTCCCGCGCAATCAAGTAATCCAACGCTTTTATTGCGCGGTCTTTTAGGTCATAAAAGTTTTCCTCGTCCGAGTGTCTTTTGCCTTCTGTCTTCCAGTATGAGTCCGTGACTTTTATCACCTCAATCACTTCTGGGTCGGTCTGCACTTTTCCTCTCACTACGCTTGGTCGCAGTATTTCGTGGAAAAGGGCTTCGGATATAACCTCGTGCCCAGTTTGTTCAGCAATAGCGATAGCCGTCTCCTGTGCACGCTCCATCGTGCTTGCAATGATTACCTCAACAAAAGGTATTTTTGAAAACCGCTGTGCCAAAAACTGGGCTTGAGCACGTCCTTTTTCAGAGAGGGGTGTGTCCAACTTTTGGTAAGCATTGATTTCATTCCCACCCGTTATGCCGTGACGTACAAAGTATATTTTTTTCATATCATTTTACTACTGCGTAGTGCAGTTGGATTTCATCCTCGCCAAACTTTTTTGACCCCAAAAACTTCAACTCTCTGTCAGCCGTACTGCCGCTAAAAAGCGGTATACCTTCGCCTACGATGGCTGGCTCTACATCAAGGTAGATTTCATCAATGAGGTTAGCGTCCAAAAACGCGGCGTCTAATTTACCTCCTCCTGCAACAATTACTTCGTCAAAATCTGTCATCAAATCCAGCGCCTCTTGTGGAGAATGTGCTACTGCGTGGGATGGGTCTTTGAGAGTAACGTCGCCGTGTGAAACGGCTACTATTTTTACTCCCGCTTTTAGAAACTCTTGGAACTCTGGTTGAGCAGAAAGTATTTCGTAAGTGCGTCTGCCTATAACCAGAGCGCCAGCATTTTTGACTGCCGCCACATAACTTGCCGACTCTGCGGGAGTAATGAAGTCAGCGGAGTTATCGTGTTTAGCGATGATGCCGTTGATGGTCGTGGTCATATACAAAATTACTTTCATAGATTTAGAAGTGGTTTTATTTTTTGGGATAGTTTTTCATATCCTCCCGCGTTCGGATGCAGTCCGTCGTGTAGGTCTGATTTTATGTCCATTGCCCCAAAGACATCTATGTAAACAAGGTTGTTTTCTGCTGCTAGTTGCTTGAGCACGGCATTGTATTTTTCTATCTCTGTATTGAAAAAACGCGAACTATCTTTCCGCTGTGCTATCACTTCTTCGTCAACTTGCGTTGCTCCAACAATAAAAACATTTTTGGTATATCCCAGTGCCTGTGTCACAAGAGACCGCATATTCTGCTGATACTGCTCAAGAGAAACTTTGTTCGTACTTTCTCCAAGCGGATGTTTAGAGTCGTTTATGCCGACCGCAAAAACTATGATTGTGGGTTCAAGTGAGTCCGCCTCTATTTTGAAGCGTTTGAGTACGTCGGCACTCGTGTTGCCGCAAATCCCACGGTTGTAGACCTGTACATCCTCGTCCACAGAAAAAGACCTGCGTAACCTGCCCACCCAGCCAAGCGCCTCATCATCGCTTTCGCCATACGTTATGCTGTCTCCCCAAATGCCTATTTCCATCACCCTATTGTAGCGGATTTTGAGGTTTTTTACCCACCCTCCCGCTCACTATTTTTAATGGTGTTACTTGCCCAAATCCACGACCACCGTGCCGCCGCCGAAGATACTGCCGTTATACTGAAACTGTAAGCCCGTAGCGCCTTCTGGGACTTCAAAGCCGACCCAGCCAGTGCGCTTGCTGTTGGCTATGACTGCGCCATCCAGCGAGTTGTTTGGGTTCGCTATTATTTTGTCCGTTACGGCGACTTGGTAACTATTGCCATCGGCATCGCGCACGTACATTTGACCGAGCGTGGTGACGTACTGCTGTGACGAGCCAGTATTTTGAATAGTGAGATTTATGTTGACCCACTGATTGCCCGCTTGTGGCTTTGTGTACTGCCCGCCTTGAGAGAGGGAGACACTGTTGACCGTAATGACCGAACTGCCGAGTTTTATCTGGTCTCCGACCTTGTAAGCGCTCTGCACCGTGCTCGTGGTTTGTGCGGACGCCTCACCGTTACTGCCTACCTTTTGCGGTGTAGCGGAACTACCACTTGCACCTATTACTATGAAAAGCACGATGACACCCAAGACCCATACCCACCAACGTTTGTAAAAGGGCTTCTTTTTGGTCGTTTCTTCCATAAAAATTTTTTGATAAGTAATGGGTTGGAAGGGGTAAAAAGCCCATCCAGTCCTGCTAACTATAGTATGTAGAACCAAAGTTAGCAAGTATCTACACTTCTTCGTGTAGATATGAACAAGAAAATACTCATACAGTTTGGTACTCGCGTCCGTGACGAACGGCTCAAAAGGGGTATCTCGCAAGAACGCCTTGGAGAACTTGCGAAAGTGCACCGCACTTACATCGGGATGATTGAACGGGCGGAGAAAAACATCACCCTCACGAATATGGAAAAGATAGCGCGGGCACTCGGCAAGAAGGTCAACGATTTGGTTGATTTCTAGTTGCTCAAGTTTTTTACCCACCCCGCCGCTCACTACTTTTTGAGGGGTATTTTTGTTAGCATCAGGGTGCAGCGTCGCGCTTCTGGCGTGCTGCCAATTACAATTACTATGGATAGGACGGGCTTGGATGCCTCACAAATTGATTACGCATCGGCATTGGGCTTGCTGCGCCTCTTGTACGGCAAAGCACTCACGATGACCGATACCGTGGCAAGGGACGGGTATCTCATCTCTGACGACGCACTCGTAAACCACTACTACCTTGCGAACCTCGCCACCCTCAATGCGCTCCTTGAGCGCTCTGATTTTGATGAGTTCAGGAGCGCCACAGATTTTTTACTCCCAACACTGGTTGGCGATGAGGAAATTGACATTGAGTGGGAGTACGGACGGAAGGGTGCGTATGAGTTTTTGGCACTCATTGAGGGCGCGTGCCTAAAAAATCACGTGCAAGATGTCGTTATCTCTCCCGACCTGCAAAAAGCGTTTGATGCTGCTGATGAGGCTGTCAAGAATTATGCTGGCCGCAAAAGCGAACTGAACGATAAGTTGCCCGCCGCCGTTGACGCTGCAATTGAAGCCAGCACGCCTAAAACATTACTTATCACCAAAGACAACAGGGGCGACTTTTCCTACAATGGCAAGCGCATTGAGATGGATAAAGCAGCCATCTACTACGAGGTTTTTGATGCGCTGTACTCACGCTGCGACCAAGGCGGCTTTGCCTCGTATGAGGACATTGAGAAG
Organism: Minisyncoccota bacterium; assembly: GCA_043780835.1. GTDB lineage: Bacteria > Patescibacteriota > Minisyncoccia > Phycocordibacterales > UBA2100 > UBA10103. The sequence continues at coordinate 102,510 of JAYWCB010000011.1, read as the reverse complement.
CATCTCGTGGTGTGTGGGCGACCAGAAATGGACGTTACAGGTAAGCGCGATAAGCGAATACAAAATGCCCTCAATGAGCATCAGGGTCTTTTTCGCTATGCCAAAATCAACGACAACCCGCTCAAAAATAAAACACTTGATGGAAAGGAATTGGTGGAGATTGTGCGCGGCAAAGGACTGAAACTCAACAACACCAACATTTAGCCATATCGCTTGCGATTTCTTGGGGACAGCTGAAAGGGGCTGTCCTTTTTCGTTGCATTTTCAGGGTTTTTTCTCGCTGCGAACCTGAACCAAGCAATTACAAGCGGTGGCAATACGCGTTCCAATGGTGACACGCCGAAGCAACGGCGCACACCAATTACTATGGGTCTCCAACAAATAAAACAGAACTTGCCCGATGAGGTCTTTACCCTATACGACCTCGGACTTGCATCAACTCTCCAATGCCTTGGTTTTGACCTTTTGGATTTGGATAAAAGCAACCAACGCAAAACACTTTTTGTATTTCGCCGCACACCCAACATTGAGACAGTAGCGAACCGCTATTTTGCTGACCAACTGGAAGTCAAAGCGAGGTCGTACTTTGACACGTTGCGTGCGCTCAAAAACCGCCTGTACGCGGACTGATATGAACTTTACCGACGCACAGTTGGATGAGTTCATAGTGCTCTACAAGAAGCACTTTGGCGTTGAAATCACCAAGCAGGTCGCGCTTGAAAAAGCGCTGCGGCTAGTGCGATTTACCAAAGCCGTATTGGAAGGTAGCCAACCCGAACCGCCCCACGAAAGCGTGCCCATTATCAACTGAAAAAGTTTTATGAACCCAATTACAATTACACACCCAGACGGAGACGAAGCCCACAAGCGTTTCTCTCCTCTCTCCAATCACGCACTTGCAGAGATACTTGGTCTCACGGTCAAACACGACAACGAAAATAAACTTACGACGTTTTTTTGTATGCTCGCCGCATACACGGACAACTCGCAATTCAACATTAGTTTCAACGCTCCGTCATCCACGGGGAAAAGTTTTATCGCCACGGAACTTGCTCGGCTCTTTCCATCGGAGGACAGGATTGAACTCGGCTACTGTAGCCCCACCGCGTTCTTCCACGACACAGGTAAATACGATGAGGAGAAAGGTTGCTACATTGTAGACCTCTCACAAAAAATACTCATCTTCCTTGACCAGCCCCATAACGACTTGCTCGCTCGTCTCCGTCCACTTTTCTCACACGACGAGAAGGAGATTGAAGCCAAGATTACCGACAAAACACAAAAGTCAGGACTACGAGCGAAGAAGGTACTGCTGCGCGGATTTCCGTCTGTGATTTTTGCTACGGCTGGATTGAAGATTGACGAGCAGGAAGGCACGCGCTTTTTGCTCCTCTCTCCCGAAGCATCGCAAGAAAAAATACGCGAGAGCGTGCTTGCCACGATACGCAAAGAGACCGATGGCGCTGCATACGACCAATGGCTTGCAGCAGACCCCGCACGTACCTTGCTCAAGGCGCGCATCCTCGCAATCAAGGCAGAGGGCATTACTAAAATCGGTCTGGCATCTCCCAAGCGCATTGAGGAGCGTTTTTTCAAACAACACAACACGCTCAAGCCCCGCAACCAACGCGACATCAAATGGCTCATTGCTCTCATAAAAGCAATCGCACTTCTCAACCTTTGGTGGCGGGAGCGCAGGGGTTCGGAAGTCCTTGCCAATGACGATGACATAGACGCTGGGTTCACCCTCTGGGAGAGCGTAGCAGTGAGCCAGCAACTCAATTTGCCGCCGTATGTGTACGACATATTCGCGCAAGTCATCTTGCCCGCGTGGAAGGCAAAGAACGCGCAGGAGGATGAGTTTGGGTCTGACGGCAAGAAGGTGGGTATATCGCGTCAGGTGGTGTTGGAGAAGTACTACGAGGTCTACGGCAATATGCTGGGCACAAACTACCTGCGGCAACAGATTTTACCGATGCTGGAAACCGCAGGACTTATCACGCAGGAGCAGGACGCTGCCGACAAGCGCAAAGTGCTCATAACACCGCTCAACATCATTTCAAGAAGTAGTGTACCGAGGGGTGGGGTCACTGACTGAATATGACTGACCTTTCTCCTAAAAAACTCGTTGCCAATCGTAAGAACGCCAAAAAGGGTGGCGTGAAGACCGACGCTGGCAAGGCGGTCAGCAAGTACAACGCGCTCAAGCACGGGCTTTTGAGCAAAGAGGTTTTGCTCTCCGATGAGAGTGGCGCTGACCTAATCTCTCTCGGCAGAAAGTTGCGAAACGAACTGTTGCCAGAAACGGAGGTGGAACTGATGCTCGTTGACCGCATCACTGCTAACGCGTGGCGGTTACGTCGCGCGATGCTCATTGAGCGGGAGATGATGGAGCACGACAGAGAGATGGATGGCTCTCACGACAATCCTGTGGTCAGAACTCTCGGAGACGCTTTGGGGTGGGAGTTTAGGAATAACGACCAGTTTGGAAAGTTCGTCCGCTACGAAAACAGTATTGAGCGTGGCATCTATAAGGCACTACACGAGTTGGAGCGTCTGCAAGCGCGGCGCAAGGGCGAGAAAGTACCTTTGCCGCTGGCGGTTGATGTTGACGTATCGGGAGATAAAAACGATGGGTTCGTTTCGTAAAAAGGCACTATGAAATCCAATTACCAAAAAGTCCCTGCCACTACTCACAAACGCCTCTCTCAAGGCGTGAAAGACGATTTTGCAGGTCATAGCAGTACACGTCAATCTCAATTGATTTCGGCTCGCCGAAACAACTTTACTTCTTCTCACAAGACCGAAGCGGACTGTCTCAAGAAACTTGAAATCTGGTGGTTGCTGCGCGATATGAAAAATCGCGCCCGCAAAACATCAACAATTTCTTTTGGCACAGACGGCGCACACGGCAGTGTGGGCTGTCAGATTTTTCTTTGGACGCCGAAGCCGTATGTGCGTTTTTACTACTTTCAAACGCACGTCACAACGGGTGAAAAGAAAAAGTTTGATTACGAGATACCACTGACGAAAACACCCTGTCCATTTGGTGGCTACCGCTACTGGTTCGTCTGCCCAATGACACGCGACGGGGCGAACTGCGGGCGGCGCGTGGGCGTCCTGTATCTAGATGACGCCTATTTTGCGTGTCGCCACTGCCACGACCTGACCTACTCATCGCGTATCAGAAATCGCAGGGGCACATCAGGCGCGATGGTTGGCTTTCTTGAGAGCGATATGAGGGCACGCGAGTTGCAGCAACACATAAAGCGCGTCCTGTACGCAGGAAAACCCACGAAGAAGCAGCAGCGCCTGTGGCAACTGGAAGCACAAATGGGCGCACACGGGCGCAACTTTACGCATTGAAATCTATGACCACAAATGAGACAATCAGGGTGCGACCTATAGGTAGCAGCAATTATTGGTTGCTTTCAGCGTTACCTCCATAGTGGTTTCTGTTTCTTTATTGGAGGTAGCCTAAAAATATGACCAAAGTAAAAACTGAAAAAGCAACCAAATACTTCGCTTATTTGCGAAAATCATCCGAGGATAAGGAAAAGCAAGCACTCTCCATCCCTGCTCAAAAGAGCAAAATACTTGAGCGCTTTCCTGACTTGAGCATTGAGTTTATTCAGGAAGAAAAAAGTGCGTTCCTCCCACACAACCGCCCTCAATTCAGCGCTATGCTTGAGAGCATCCGCGAAGGCGAACGTGTCGGTCTTCTCGCGTGGCATCCTGACCGTCTCTCGCGCAATGAGGTAGACGCGAGTTCCATCACGTATATGCTCCGCAAAGGTGAAATCCGCGACCTCAAGTTTGCGACTTATCACTTTGAGAACAATTCGCCAGAAGGTATCTGGATGCTCCAAATGGCTCTCTCACAATCGCAATACGAAAGTGCGAAGAAAGGGCGCGATGTAAAGCGCGGACTTGAGACAAAAGCAAAGATGGGTATTTACCCAGCACCAGCACCGATTGGGTATCTCAATGACAAGTTCGCAGAGCGCGGCAGCAAGACCATTCACACTGACCCCGACCTCTACCCACTCCTCCGTAAGATGGTGGAGATGATGCTCACAGGTAATTACTCACCTGCACAGTTGCAAAAAATCGCCAATAAAGAGTGGTGCTTCCGTACCTCTAATGGGAAGAAGTTGAGCCGCAGCACAGCGTACCTTATTTTTACGCGCCCGTTTTACTACGGTGAGTTTGAGTATCCCGTAAAGAGCGGCAAGTGGTACAAGGGCATCCACAAACCATTGATGACGCGTGAGGAGTACGAACGCATCCAGTTCTTGCTGGGACGCCCTTCTCAAGCACGTCCTCAAAAGCACGACTTCGCATATCGCGGCGCACCGCATTGTGGCGCTTGTGGTGCGATGATTACCGCAGAGACCAAGTTCAAGCGTCTCGCAGATGGTTCAGTGGCGAAGTACATCTACTACCACTGCACTAAAAGCAAAGACCCTGACTGTACGCAAGGCGCAATTGAGGAGAACGAGTTGGAAAAACAAATCTCTGCCTACCTCGCAAAGATTGAGATACCCGCCGACTTCACAGAGTGGGCACTGATGCGGTTGCGCGAGATGAACGTAAAAGAATTCGCAGACCGTGAAAAAATCACCTCAAGCCAACGCAAGGAGTACGACGCGTGCGTGCGTCAGATAGACGCTCTCATTGATATGCGTGCCAACAACGAAATTGATGAGGAGCAGTTTCGCAGCAAGAAGGCAGTCGCACTTGAGAAAAAAGAGAACTTGTGGAAGTTCCTCAACGATACCGACAAGCGCATTGAGACGTGGCTGGAAGTCGCGGAGCGCGGTTTCAACTTTGCAGAGAAGGCAAAGGTCGCATTTGAGCACGCCAAGAAAACTAACGACCTGATACTCAAACGCGAGATGTTTACCGCATTAGGTTCGGACTTTTTCCTTTTGGGCAAAATACTCAAGGTTGACTTGGATAATTTGCTCTTTCCCCTGCAAACAGCGTCAGCAGAGGTGCGGAAGATAGTTGAGATGTTAGAACTGAAAGAAAACGTTGCAACTAAAGCACAAAAGACCCAACTCTACACCGATAATCCAATATTGCTGCGGGACTTGGACTCGAACCAAGATACACTCCTCCAGAGGGAGTAGTCCTACCATTAGACGATCCCGCAATATTTGCACACCTCAACTTTCCCTCAGTACTCCTACTCTATTCAGTCCCCGCCCTGCGGCGGGTCGCCGCGGAGGCGACTACCATTAGACGATCCCGCAAAAATGCAAGACAACGTCTCGCAATGCGCGTAACAATACAAGAAAACAGGCCTCCGTTCAATCTTTAATTACTTTGCTCCAGGAATATCTACGTCTGAGGTCGGAAGCTTTTTAAGAACCTGCACAGTTTCTTCCTGATACGCGGCGATTTTCCATCCTGCGCTCGTCTGTACCACCTGTGCGACAAACGGAACTGTGTCGACACTTTCCCCCGCTTTTTCATCATTCGTGACCAAGATGACCTCTCCGTTGACTATTCGACTCGTTCCCTGCGTCGTCATTGATTCTACCGCGAGACGATCAGGAAATGGACTCGATGTGTGACGTCCCGGTACGTGTGCATGATTTGTTTTCCAATCGGCGAGCAGTGGCGCAGTGACGTACGGTCCATACTGTTCTTCTATGGCAGCGTTCAAAGCCGCATCATCGTTGAGTAGCGATACATTTTTCAGCTTTGTGCCAAATGCGGTAAGCACAGCTGATGCTGCCTGATTTCCGCGGGCTTCCATGGCTGCGGGACCAAAATAGAATCTGAATCCGAGCATAGCGACTGCGACCAGGATGACCACAGCGACCAGTATTCGAGTGTTTTTTTGCATGCGAGCCATCATATCGTTCATTACTTATTTTGCACGTGATCACTCATCGGCGTTTCATTTGGCAATGAGGCATGTTCTACGGTCATGTCGCAGGTCAACTCGCGATTCTTTCATTTCGAGTACGCCAGCAGTATCCAGTGATACCCGCACAATGAGTCCGGTCGTGACCGCATCATTCCAGTATTGATCAAAAATGAAGTTACCGAGAGAATAATATATATGTTTTCCTTTATATAATTCGTGCTCCTGTATCACGTGCGGATGTGCGCCGATGATAAATTCTGCTCCGGAATCGATAAACCGGTGTGCGAGCGTCTTTTCGAGATCGTTTGCGGGAAGATATTCGTCACCCCAATGCGCAAACACAACCGGTATACGGCCCGTGGCGCGCGCATCCATAATTTGCTGAACGGTTGTCGACGCAGTCCAACCGGAATCAAATTCATTAAATCCGATCAGAGAAAGTGCAATACCGTTGCTGTTTATTTCGGAAACAGAATGTCCGACCGGTTCACCGAAATAGCCGACGTCAGCGTCATGCAGCGCCTGGGTCGTTGCGCTCACACCTTCCCTATCAAAGTTCAGAATATGGTTATTGCCGAGGGATACCGCGCGAATGTTGTGCCGATGCAATAACGGAGCGACGTATTCGGGAAATGTGAACACGAAATTATCGTGCGATCCAACGACAGATCCGACACTCTTCGAAGGGTATGGCGTGATCGGCCCTTCGAGATTGCCGACCACGAAATCTGCCTCACCAAGCACGGTATTGATACATGAAAATACGTAATCAGAACCATTCGCTTCCATAGCCTCGCGAATTGACCGGTCAAACATCATATCGCCGACAAAAAGCACTTCCGTATGCGGCGATACGGGAGGAGGCGGTATCGCAATATAGACAAGATCTTGTACGAACAATCCGAACAATCCCGAAAAGGCTGCCACAAGAAAAGACGCCAGCTCCACAAGACGCTCCATATATATAGTATAGCGTTCAGCGCTTCTCTACGTGAGCCACAATCGCACCTTGAGCAAATTCAATAGCTAAAGATTATGTGTCTCAGCCGTAATTCTGACCGCGGATGTGATTTTTATTTACACACAGACGCGATGGCCGCTCTCGTTCGCGGACCCGTCGCACCATAGCCCGTTGACCCCGGTGTACCAAACGAAGCAATATAATGCTCCTTTTGCCATAGCTGTAGAGCTGTCTGCGTACGTAAGCCAAAGTATCCGGTTGGCGACGGAAAATCCGCGTAAACTTGATACAAAAATTTCTGTAGCGCTGTAACGTCTGTTCCGCTCACGCCTCGACTAAGCGTGCGAGTTAGCCGTAGACAATTATTTGCGGGCTTAGATGCTGACGGCGATCGGACAGTAGCGCCTCCTCGAAGCTGTTGCTGACCTTGAACCTCGGACGCTGAAGATTCAGACACAGTATTGGAAGCAGAAGCCGATGATGACACCGTACTAGCGGATGCCGTATTCGCCGGAGGAGATGATTGAGATGCCGTTGCCGTTGATGTTGATGTTGGGGCCACTGTGCACATGGAGAACCTATAATCACCGGAAAGTGCGCCATTTGCACATGCTCGAACTTGGGAGAGACACTGCTGATCTGACGAAACGGTCGACGATTTATAAGCGGTAATACTCGCGTTGTTCGCGACAGCAGCACCGTTGAACGAACATGACAATGGCTGCACGGGAGCGGGGGTACTTGGGCTCGAGGTCACGTAATCGTAAATCTTGAACGAATACAGTGTGCCATTGAATGATGGACCAAGATCACCTGAGCCACCAATGCGCATCTGCGGCGCTCCGGAAGCTATGCCAGTGAGAGCGGTTTGTTGCGCAATTGCACTATTTATAACTAAAGTTGCCTGCGATTGGTCAATTTTAAAGTCGATGGCATATAATTTTCCGGTCTGTATCGTAGAGCACACATGTTGTGAACTCGCGTTTCCAGGCGCGTTTATCCAACCGCATAATTCACCAGACGGGTAGAGGGTGAGCCAATATGCGCCAGGTCGTCCCCCAACAATCGCTGATCCTTGTGCGGGAATTGCATCGAATTTCATACGCAGAGAAATGGTATATGAATTTTTTTCTAAGATGGGCGAATTTGGCAGGGTCAACTGACTATCGACACCGTTGAAATACAGTCCGGGACCGTACGCATCTGAAATGGGCGAGGTGTTCGAAAGTACTGCTTCCAAGTTATCACGACTGAGATTGTCGGAATGAACAAAGGCCTCGCGCGGATCTTGATTTTTGAATTGATAGGCCGCAATCGGCGCACCGGCAATAAGTTTATACAGATAAATTCCCATCTTTGGGTTTTTACCGTATTGATCGATCGCATTCATGCGAGTGACCTCGATATAGATGTCCGACCCGTCTTTAAAAAGATGCGGATATTGAACGCCACAAGGAGCCGTTGCGCCGTCAAATTGAATCTGACTCGTGGGGTAAATGAGCGCACTTTGTCCGTCTGGCGGCCCTTGCCAAGAAGGAGACGATACACTTTGCGTTCGCAGAATTCCGTCATACCATTTTTCTCCGGCCCGACAGGCGAGATCGTATTGATCCGAGCTCTCAGCGATTAGGTAGTACCATCCTCCGTCCAAAAGTATAGAAGATGCACCGACGCCTGCACAAGGCACGTTCATCCACAACCCGCATGTTGCGTTTGAATTAGCAGTAAGTAAGCCGCCCACAGGGGTAAATGATTTAAAATCGGCGGTTGAAAACAGCGCGAGCGTGCCGTACTGCCAGGGTGAAACTGTGTGGCTCGCAAAAAACAAGACACGGTATCTACCGTTCACTTTATCGAGAATTTGAAATGCCGTTTCGTCGTCCACGGTATAGTCGCTTCCAAAATTGGGTTTAAAGAGTGTGCCGCCGGCAATCGCGGTACTATCTGCTATATAGGGGCCAAGCGGGTCAGCAGAAGCTCTTTGCGCATGACATGTCGACCAGCCCCCCGTGCTAGCAAGGCATGAAAATATGTAGTGCCACGTACTCGCATCCGCATCAAAATAGGCATCGCCTTGGCCTGCAATGCACTGATACGGTGTTCCCACGCTAGGTTCAACAACAACCGTACGGTTACTCCACGTTGTACCTCGGTCCGCGGACCGATATACCACTTCCCGCATTATTGTGGAGATTCCACGAGCAACGCATGTTGCATCTGTCGTCGTATACGTCTCATTCGAAAACCGGTACCACGTATTGCCAACGACAACTATTTTAAAATCAGTATTTGTTTCCGGAGTTAAAGTTCCATCTTGAAGCCCCCAGAGCCTCACCAGTTCAAAATATGCTTTTCCGTCCCAAAATTCCTGTAAAGTCGCACCGCTTGAAACCGATGGCATTATGATCACACAAAGGAACAGCACACATAAGAAATTCTTCACAGCTAAATTATTGCATATCAACGAGCCTGTAATACGCACTTACTAACAGAGGTAATAGAAACCACGCTATGGTCCTGGGTCCATTGATGCATTAGTTTAGACCTTCACAATATCTGCCACGATCGCACAGTGATCAGAGACACCGTTCTCGAGCCGGACGTCGCTTGCACGGTATTCATCCGTGGTAAAAAGTCCGTCGACCATGTGCGGTAAGGATCCTGCCCGATGCAGTGAGCCGTCTATTGATGAGGAATACTGCGACGGAATGTTGTCGCTCAACCGCACGGCAATTTTGGTGAAGATCTCACCGCCGCGTGGTGCATTAAAATCCCCTGTTAAAACAACGTGATCATACGGTTTAAGCGCTTCAATCATGCGGTCGCAGTTACGCCGCTGTTCATCGGTCGGCTTTCCCTCGGCTGACCACGTAAAGTGGGTCGAGGCAATCCGATAGTTTTTTTGTTCATGCTCCAGTTCTATGAGCACGAGCGGGTTATTTTGCATTATTGTGCCCGTTGCAACGGAACGCGCAGCACTCTCTGTGCCTGCATAGTAGAGTCGCTCTGAATTCAGAACGGGAATAGAGGTCAGAATACCGACACCCAGGAGTTCGAGCCCCGTTTCCGGCGCATCCGTCGGATGCTCACCATTGGGAGCAAATATCATTGAGCCTCCGAACTCTTTTTCAAAAACCGGAATATCTCGCTCGTATAACTCCTGGAAACACATAATGTCCGGTGTCTCTCTATGCAGGAACGGGAAGAGACGAGCGTAGTGTTTGGCACGCTCTATATTGACCGACACGAGCCGCAGGCCCGCCATATTACGTTCGCTCCGCAGCGGCACGCAAAAATGCGGTAAACAACGGGTGTGGTGTGAGTGGTCGCGCCTTCAGTTCCGGGTGCGCCTGTGTGCCAAGCATAAACGGATGAATGGATTTCGGAAGCTCTGCGATTTCCATAAGCGAACCATCAGGAGAGCGGCCCGAGAACACAAGTCCGGCTTTTTCAAGCTGTTCCACATACGCCGGATTGACTTCAAATCGGTGACGATGTCGCTCCGAAATACTCGTCTCCCCGTAGGCCTCGTGCGCCACACTCCCTTCGGTAAGGGTGGTCGGGTATGCACCGAGTCGCATGGAACCGCCGTAATCTTTTCGCGCAAGCTTTTCTATTTGTTCAGGCAAAATAGCAATGATCGGATGCGGTGTACTCGGATTGATTTCTGTCGTATTTGCATCTTTGAGCCCGACTACGTTTCGTGCATACTCCACAGTCATCAATTGCATGCCGTAGCAGAGTCCGAAATACGGCACACTGTTCTCGCGGCAAAATCGGATTGCATTGATCTTGCCCTCAATACCTGTCTCGCCGAATCCTCCCGGCACAATAATGCCGTCGTACGCGGAAAGCTCAGATACTTTTGACGGATCAGTCTGATAGGTCTTTGCGTTCAGCCAATCGATCTTTGCTTTCACACCAAGCGTCGCTGCGGAATACTTAATCGCTTCGATAACCGACAGATACGCGTCAGATAAAACGAAATCTCCGGTATCAAAATATTTGCCCACAATACCGATCTTCACCGACGTTGAGCCGTTGTGCATTTTTTTCGCTACTGCTGCCCATTCTTTCAGATCTGATTCCTGTTTCGCTTCGATGTGCAGTTCACGCAGTATGATTTCGGAAAGCTCGTCGCGTTCGAAATTGAGCGGCACATCATAGATGGAATCAACGTCCGGTGCGGAAATAATGTGTGCTGCCGGCACAGAGCACGAAATGGCAAGTTTTTCCTTGCGCTTCTGGTCGAGTGGCATATTTGCGCGCGCGATGAGGATGTCGGGCTGCACGCCGTAGGAATTCAACTGTCGAATTGCATTTTGCGTGGGTTTGGTTTTCATTTCCCCGATGGTGCCCGGGACGGGCATGTAGGAGACCATCGCAAAAAGCACATCGCCGTAGTGACTCAAATGCATCACGCGCGCCGCATCTATAAAGAGTGCGTTTTGGAAATCACCGATGGTACCGCCGATTTCCACCACGGTTACATCGGACTTTGCTTTCGCCGCTGCTCGTTCAAATCGCGCTATGATTTCGTCGCGCACATGCGGCACTGCCTCCACGCATTTGCCGCCATATCCTAAATTGCGCTCACGCTCGATAACATCCTTATAAATCATCCCCGAGGTCATGTAGTCTTCCGGACCTAAGTCGCGTCCTAAAAATCGCTCGTAGTTGCCCATGTCCTGATCGGTTTCCAATCCTGATTCAAGCACAAAGACTTCTCCGTGCTCGGTCGGATTCATGGTGCCCGCATCCACATTGAGATACGGATCGATTTTTACGAGATTGACAGAGAGCCCGCGGGCAGCGAGAATTTTTCCGATCGAAGCTGTTGTAATGCCCTTACCGACTCCGGACATCACCCCACCCACAACGAAAATATACTTATGCCCTGCGTGCGCACGCTGCATATATAGGATTACACTATCACGCCCGGAGGTACCGGCGGACAGCTAGATAACTGGATAACGCCCCGATACCGATACCTGCCCCCATGAGAGTGAGGAACATGACAGGAAATGAATCGCTATAGTAGGTAAACACATTAAATGAGCCGAGGAATTTCTCGGAACCCGGACCAAGCCAGAGCGTGACGGGATAGAGCACCATGAGCACGATAATCGCCGAAACGATGCCGTAGAGGATTCCCGCCACCATAAACGGACCTCGCACATACCAATGACCTGCGCCAACGAGGTTCATGACCCCGATTTCATCGCGCGCGGTGTAAATGGCGAGTCGAATCGTATTGAACGCGATCAGAACCGACGAAATCGCAAGAATAATAGTGATTGCAATACCGAGTTTCTGGGATGTTTCGATGATATTGGTTAAACGGTCGATTGCGCCTTTATTCTGGAAAAAGTTCACTTTGTCGATAAAGGCCGACGAACCCGTTTGCCCGCTTGCCTGATCCTGCAGGTATTTAGCGATCGCTTCGTACTGCGACGTCTCTTTTGCCCGGATTTCAAGTGATGCCCCGAGCGGGTTATCTCCCAGCTCTTCAAGCGCCTGGAGCGTCAGTTGGTCATTTTTGTGACGATCGCGGAATTCGGTGATTGCGTCGTCACGACTCACGTATTTGACCGACGCCACTTCAGGCAAGGTTTTGAGCGAATTCTGAATGGTCGTTATCTGATCCAGCGTCGCGCTCGGCGTGAAATAAACGGTCACGTCAACTTTATTGGTGAGCTGCGAGAGTGTTGCGTTCAATGCCGCCGCCGACATCATGAGCCCTGCAACAACGAACAGCGTGATCGTCATGATGAGGATCGCCGCGAGAGAAATAAATCCGTTACGAACGAAGCCGGCAATGCCGTACCTCGTTACACGCTTCATGCTGAGCCAGAGAGCCATAAGGTTTTGCTTAAGAGCGAAGCGAATTAGTAATAACCTTACCCGTACACATGTCCCGCAGTTCGTTCTTGATGCTGTGTATCGGAAGTATCATAGTGACTCTTGCTGGTTAATTATATCGCTTGTTGGGACATGTGGTCGGGTCATATAAATATAGTCGCTGCGCTTGTTATTTATATGACGTATTTACCTTGCTTGTCGTCCCGTACCACACGTCCCTGATCCATCGTCACCACACGCCTGCCTACCGAGTCGACGATGGATTTGTTGTGCGTGGTGAGCAAAACAGTGGTACCGAGGTCGTTGATCTTTTTCAGAATTTCAACCACGTCATGTGCGTTGATGGGATCCAGATTTCCCGTCGGTTCGTCTGCAATAAGCACATCGGGCTGATTCACAATAGCGCGTGCAATGGCGATGCGCTGCTGTTCACCGCCCGAGAGCTGATGTGGAAAACTCCAGATTTTGTCTGCCAATCCCACGAGATCAAGCACGTGCGGCACGTCCGCTTGGATGTCTTCGTCGCTCTTGCCGGCAACCTCGAGTGCAAAGGCGATGTTTTCGTACACATTCTTCGTGGGTAACAGTCTGAAATCTTGAAAAATGGTTCCGATGTTGCGACGCATCCGCAAGAGTTCTTTATCGGAAAGCTCCGTAATGGGTTTTGAACCGAAATAAACTGCGCCTTCTGTAGGAAAGACTTCAGCGAACAGCATTTTGAGCAGCGTAGTTTTCCCTGCACCAGAATGCCCGACAATGGATACAAATTCGCCCGGCTCAATACCGAGCGTTACCTCTGACACTGCCGGCGCAGTGCCGACCGCGTATATTTTCGTCACTTTGTCGAAATAGATCATGGGAAATTGCATTACCGTAATGCGCACTCGCGCGGCCATGTCGGACGATGCAGTATACCTGCCGGAAACGTACAAAAACTCAAGAGAACTCTCAGATCAGCGCAAACGCCGAACGTTGAATCATTATACCTGAGCCTGGTGAGTGTCCAAACCGTGGCTACGCACGGGCGTTTTCGCTGAGTTTCTTTTCTTCATCTATGAACGATTGAATATCTCCTTCTAATACTTTATCCACATCGCGTCGTTCGTGTTCTGTACGATGGTCTTTTACAAGTTGATACGGATGCAATACGTAAGACCGAATTTGGCTTCCCCACTCGATCTTGGTGGTTGCAGCAACCGAGAGACCGCGCGATTCCGCAGTTTGAGCCGCCTCTCGAAGCTTAAAAAGTTTACCGCGGAGCAATTCGATTGCTTTGTCGCGATTCTGAGCTTGGCTTCGTTCGCTCGTAACCTGTACCGCGAGACCGGTCGGAATATGCGTCATGCGAACTGCGGTGTCTCGCTTGTTCACATTTTGCCCGCCCGGCCCGCCGGAGCGCGCAACCGACACATCAAGATCTTTGTCCGGGATCTGCAATTCACCCGCGTCCGGAAGCTTTGGCAACACTTCGACGAGAGAAAATGACGTTTGACGCTTGCCCGCGGAATTGAACGGTGACATGCGTACCAAGCGATGCACACCCGCTTCGTGCTTCATTGTGCCGTATGCGTTCGCTCCCATCACTTCGAACGACACACTACGGTACCCGCCCATCGTGTTCGCGTTTGACGAGAGCTGCAGTACTTTCCATCCCTTGAACAATACGTATTTCGAATACATTTCGTACAAAATACGAGAAAAATCTTCGGCGTCATCGCCACCGGCACCCGATACGATAGTCACGAGCGCATCGCTTTTATCGTACGCGCCTTTGCCTTCGAGTTTTGCTTTGAGCTCCTGATACTCCTTGAGCGTATCCTGCGCGAGATCTTTATTGGACCAAAAATCCGCGGCAACCATTGCGGTTTCGATTTCTTTGATTCTCGCCTCAATTGATGCTTTGTCTGTCATGGGCGCAGTATAGGGCTGATTATTGGAGCCGCCTCCCGGATTTGAACCGGGGACCCCCGCTTTACGAAAGCGGTGCTCTACCAACTGAGCTAAGGCGGCGCAAAAACAAATCCTTTTACACGACCGATACTAGCATCGATGCTGTAAAAGTGGAGCCGATGTCCGGGATTGAACCGGAGACCTCGTCATTACCAATGACGTGCTCTACCAACTGAGCTACATCGGCTTCTATTCGTTTCGTCGCGGATAATATCACGCAATATCATAGCTGCGAAGCGCCTCGATCGTATCTTTGAGCGATGCCTCGCTCAGCATCTGAGGTGTTATTAAAAGCCCCTCGAACAACGTCTGCTCGAGCCGTGTGAGTAGAGCGCTATTTTTTTCGAATTCACGATCATTGTCGCTGTAGTCAGCCCGAGCGCGTGATCGATATCGTGCATGGCCTTCTTTCAATCGCTCATCCAGCGAAACAATGCCGTACGGCGCAACGCGCTGATCTGCATATTCGAGAATCTGCAGTTCCAACGGTCCGTCGTTGAAAATCGCCTCTGCCTTAGAAAACCCCATCGCGCCCATGAGATGCACGATGTCATCCGATACACCGATGTCGCGTGCGATCGCGGCTGTAGCCGTGTACTCGTCGCTACCGAATCGTTTTGCGCAATCATCCTGGACGCCGTGCCAGTACGAAATATCTTTATCTCCGTAAAAATCCGGTGGAAATTGCGTAAAGTCGCTTTTCATAATATTGCCCATATCGTGCAGCAGTGCAGCGACGGTAACATGCTCGAATGCAGCGTGTCTTGCAATTGCGAGGGTGCGGGCAAGCGCTGCAACGCGTAATTGATGCAGCCGCAGGTTGGGCATAATCCGGTAGGTTTCATATGCGTCCCAAATCGTCATGGTGGCCATGATAGCAGTCGAGGTGGGATATACTAGGCATATGCACGACTTGTTCAGAACCATTGCACAGGCGGCGAGCAAAGCAATGGGCGCTCCATGGGCGTTCGCACTTGCCTGCTTCGTCACATTACTATGGGCCGTTTCAGGACCGTTTTTTAATTATTCCGATACATGGCAATTGGTCATTAATACGGCAACGACAGTGCTCACCTTCTTGGCGGTTTTCCTCATTCAAAACACGCAAAATCGCGATGCGCACGCGATCCACCTCAAGCTCGATGAATTGATCAAATCACAGAAAGCGGCCCGCAATACACTCATCGATGTGGAAGACTTGGATGACGAACAACTCGAGACTCTGCAAAAGGAATTTGTTCGATTTAAGGAAGACGACTCCGCGCGACGCTCCTCGGGTACTATTTAGTTATTACGACGAGCTGCGCGTCGACTTCGTCGAGTGTCATCGGTCCGTGCCGGCGATACACCACCTCGCCCCGATCGTTTATAAATAGTGTCTCGGGCATGGCGTAGCCACCGATCGCTTTATAAAAAATATCGTTGGGATCGATGAGAAACACGATGCTCGTTCCCGTATTGAGCGCATCGGTAAACGGTTTTGCCACCTGCGCCGATTCGGCGCGATTCGGCGCGATAATTGTAATGCGATCGCCGTACTTTTTCTTCAACGTCGCGAGATGCGTGAGTTCCTCGCCGCAATATGTGCACCAGGTAGCCCATGAATGCACAACCACCGTCTCACGCTTAAATTGCGCAAGCTGTACGTCGTGTCCCGCATAGTCTTTCAATACGAGTGCGTATTCGGGAAAGAATGATACCGATCCTCGACGCGGATGGTATCGAACATAGAATAAGGCGACCGATAGTAGTACTACCACCAACAGTACGGCGAGCACAATGCGCGCGTTTCGAGTTTTTGGAATACCAAGCATAGGCGCTATTCTACCCTGTCCAGTTGAAGAGCAGTATCGAGAAGTCAGCCAGGTTGACGGTACCGTCGAGATTTATGTCCGCGTTGGGATCGCTCTCATTCCAATGCGTGAGCAAAATAGAGAAATCAACGAGATTGACTTTGCCGTCTTTATTGATGTCCGAGCGATTGCCGGTATCGGCTTGTGCCGATGGTTTTTGGCCCACACCCACATATGCGGGGGCGTTGTATTCACTCGACGCCTCCGGAGTCACCGTTTTGACCTTTATTTCATAGGTACCGCGCTTGAGATCTTTGGCCGGAATCGAATACTCCCATGTGCCCGTTTGTGTTGTAGAGGCGGTGTATTCTTTTGGTGGACCCACCTTTCCTGGAGCGGGCACATCACGTAACAGTATATTCACGATCGTGTCAGGCACGCCAAAGCCCGCAACATGCATGTTTTCCCCGATTGGAACTGACTCCCCATCTGCTGCAATAGTTGGAGAAAGAAGTACATTCGAAATCGTATTATTTGTACCAGCATTCAGTGTGAGCGTAGAGGAAAAACGTGACGTTTTGCGTTGTTTGTCATCAAGCGCAAAGGTAACAAGTGTGTACGTGCCGCGATCAAGTCTCGTGATAGTCGCCGCAAATGCTCCGCTTGCTGTTGCCTGCACCGACGATTGCTGTTTGCCGTCTTTCAATATGGTGACCGCACTATTTGCGGGCGCTCGACCGGAGAGCGTAATTGACGATTGGAACAGTGATGCGCTTCCACCTGCAAACTCTCCCACTCCGCCGGAACCTCCCGAACCGCTCGGTGGCCCTGCAGTAATAATGTTTGGCGTATTGCCGTCCGATGATGTATTTGTCGGAGTCACGCCCAGGGCAAAGGTGAGCTCGTAATCTGTTTGGGCCGTCGCGCCCGCGGTATCGCGACAGCGAATAAAGTAGCTGTACGTGGTGTTATCAACGTGCCCGGAGACGACGCTATAAAACAACTGGCCCCCAACGGAAGAAAAGGTGTGTGTCATTGACCCGTACGCAACACCGGACGATGTCGCATATCGACACGTTGCCGTAACATTCGTTTGAAAAGAAAGCTCGATCACGTTGCTTCCTGCAGGAAGAATGCCGGTCGGAAGCGCATTGAGTATTTGCGGCGCATTGTCATTCACAATGGCTGTGAGTGTTACGGGCGACACCACCACAACCATAGCTTTTGCGTCATCGATGTGGACACCTGCGTTTTCCGTATCAATACGAACGCGATATGACGCCGGTACGATGGGATTTATCGGTGAGACCGTGCCTGTTTGCTGAAACGTCGCATTGGTTCCGAGAATGATTCGTACCGACGAATTGGCGGCAATGCCGCTCGCAGAAGAAAGCGTAATGATTATTGAGCCCGTTGAACCGCTTATAACGGTAACCCCGTCCGCGCTTCCGCTTGCCGAGGCCGCAAGATTTCGATCGACATACGGGCCCCCGTTTGAAACGGCCACATCCACGTCGGTGAAATCGAAACTCGCGGGAATGAAGAAGGCGCCTTCCGGTGTAATACGTATGGTGCCCGACGCGGGAACAGCATTGCGTACCGTAAAAGTAATAATATGCGCTGCATCGGCTCCAGGATTCGACGTTGAAAATAAATCCGATATCGGAGACATGTATGCCGCGTTCGCAGTATGCGGACCGGTACATACGATAATAAAGAAAACACCAAAACTGAAAAGTCTTTTCATACTAAATATCTTTCACGCATCGGAATCCTGCAGCTTCACCGGAGAACGACGGCGGAACGGTAATATTGATCGCATACTGCCCAGCATCCGATTGACTGTTCCAATAGCCACCGCGCAATATTCCGCGCGTATCTGTGGGATCAATCCAAAAGTAGTCGCTAAAAAAAGATGTATCGGGCATATCATGATTCGTTGCAATTGGTGTGCCGTCGCCGTCGATTCCCGTTATATACCCTTCCGTCGGCAATTTCTTTCCATGAAACTCGCCGTCAGTCACCGTGTCTTGCATCCACTCCCACGCGTTGCCTACCATGTCGTACGCACCTGCGGGCGATACACAGTCAGTGCGGGCACCGGTCATATCAAGCGATCCTGCGCCCTTGAGACCGATATTGCAGCTGGTAGCGTTTGGTGTATCGCTATCGGGCGTGCCGAGCGCGGCTTTATACCACTCCGGGGCGCTCGGCAGTCGCTTTCCGGCGCGCGCGCATGCGAGCTCGGCTTGATCGCGGGAAATATTTCTCCACGGCAATTTCTTAGCTGCGCTCGCTGGTTTGCATGCAGTAATTGCAAGATTATCGCTCGAATCGGTTTTACTGCCAGGATCTTTTTTGTTACATGAATCTCCAACAGAGTCTTCGTACTTGTCGATACAAAAACCGCCGCCTGACGCGCCGACAAATGTCATTCCGGCCGGACATTTACTCGCCGGGCCCGCAACTGCGCTGAATGCGGCGCCGAGCATTGAATTTTGCGGCGTGTCTCTGTTATCAAACGCATTCAAACCGACAGTCGTGAGCACGACCGTGCAGAGTGTGACCACGATCCATCGAAGGAGCGCTTTCATCCCGTTAGAAATAGGACGCGGACCATAAAGAGTCCCGTCCTAAATTTATAGGATCTCATAGAATCGACCTTTAAAATGCTCAATTTCACGCGTCCGCGATTTCTAACGGGATTCATTCGCTCTATTATAGCGTGACAAAAAGATACTTACGCGAATAATCGCCTGCCTCGCCGAAAATCCATATAGTAGTTCGCGGCCACGAGTATGAGCACGATGATGCTGATACAAAAACTTGCTGCGGCGAGCCCCCGCGTACCCGCAAGTGATCCGCCGGGCGACGCATTGAGCGCGGCTTCGCGCGCGTCAAGCTCAGATTGCTTTTGAGAAAGCTCTGCTGCAACTTTGTTATACGGATTCGCCTCAACGCCGGCCGACATTCCCACAACCGCGCTCCCCACCATTGAGCCAGCTGTCTGCACAAGCGCGCGCGGTGAATCAATCGACGTGGCATAGATAAACAAAACCAACGCTATAACCACCACGGTTCGCCGAATGACTTCTTTTTCGTCAGCGTATGTATGCTTGCGTCTCGCCATACGCATTGTTTAGGCAAACATGAGGAACAAGAGCACGAGAAACACAATCGCAAGGAATAGCAAAGAAAGCGCAACGACGAGCAGTCGCGGCACCGGAGACTGATTCCGCTTCGCATATAAATCACTCCTGCTACCGCCCATCTCGCGAAGTTTGCGGGAGATATAGGTGCGTACGAGTACGTAGAGTATGAGTAATACCACAAAGATGGAACCAAGCACCGTGAGAATCGGTTTCAACGGCAATACCCAGAAGCTCGTTGCTGCACTGATAGTTTTCTGCCCATCTTCTCCGTACACCAAGCTCGCGACCGCTTGATAACGACCAAATGCAAACCTGTCGTATTTCCACGCCACACTAAAGATCTTGTCTGCAGCAGGAAAAACTCCGGCGCCCGCATCATTCAGTTTAATAACATCGATTTTGGATCCGCGCATGTCAGTAATTTCGATAAATCCGCGTGGTCGCACCAGCACATTACCGAGGTTTGCGACCTTCACCTGAAATGACACATCTCCCGCTGACCCGTACACAATGTGCGCAGTCGAGAATTCTCGCATTTGTGCGTCCTCTGTCGCATTCCCCGCAATGCGCAGGTTGATAATCGGTCCGACTTTCATAGCGATAGAAGATCCGGTTGAGTGTAATTTCGCCGGTGTGTCGTCGAGGAAAATTCCCCCAAAGTGCGCGCCGGGTGAAGCATCCTGCGGCACACGAACCGAAAAAGAAACTTCTTTTTCCTGATGCGGGGCGATCGTTACCGATGTTACTGAAAGCGAGATCCATGAACTCAGTTCGTATGGCGTCTTTTCGCTATCGGTTGCGAATATCGGAAGCCCGCCGTTATCGAGCCCTTTGATATCCTGCGCACTGAGAAAATATGTCTTTTCCGCATCAGAAACATTGGTGACTTTGATTGAGTAGTTGTACACAGCACCCGGGGCAACCCGATCTTCAATCACTGCGGGTTTAATAGAGATCCCCTGCGCTTGCGCGCCTGCACTCTGCGCACCGACCAATGTTAAAAATGCGATCAAAAAACCGTAAAAAACGTATGTGGTGCGGGAATCTCTCATATCAATGCGGCTATTATTATGCGTGAACTGTACCACGGCTTGCCATCGGCTTGCCATCGGCTTGCAGCGCTACTCTGGATAAAATTCCAAACAAAAACCCGCGTAGTTCGCGGGTTTTTGTTTGACTGTTTTTCGAGCTTAGAAGATCGGCGTTGCAACGTACGTGAGGATGTTGGTGTAATCAGAACCTGCTTCCTGCAGTGAACCGATTTCTACCTTGTACGCAACTTTCGTTGTGCCTACACCGGCAGTTGTACCATCGGCCGGCGTTGTGCTGTAGAACACTTGTCGCGCGGTATTGAAGTTACCAGCATATTTTGTGCCCGAGAATTCAGCGCCAGCGGACAATGTAGTGTCTTCGCTTGTCACACCTATGTGACCATAACTCGCTTCACCTGCCGCAAGTGTGTTTGTGGGAGACGCCCAGGCGATCGGAACTGCGGTAGCAGCGCCATCCTGGAAGAGGTCAATGTCTGCTCCCGTTGCCGATAAGAGGTTTTGATTCTCAACAACGGTAACGGAGAATCCGTTTGATGCGTTTGTGGTTACGCTTAACTGTTGACCCATTATCTTTGCAACCGTCGGAGCAAGCGTTCCGAATGCAATCACCGTGGCCGTTGTAGAACCCGTCAACGTATCACCGTTCACCGTCGTTGAGGTCGCGAGACCTGCAACAGTAAAGGTGAACGTGGTGTCCACTGCAGCGGTTACGGTTACATGTGGAAGTATTGCGACCCGCGCTTCTCCCGTATCACCATTTGTGCCGGTGACAGTAATCCGATACGAACCTGCGGCAGCAGGATTCGAAATGAAGGGCGTGGATGTTCCCAGGGTAATGATCTTTGCTCCAGGGGTCACCGTGTCAGTAGCACACACCGTAAATACGACACCTTCACTACCCGCTGTGTATACCTGCTGTACCGTGACTTCATCGGCAGCACCACCGCATGTAGTCACGAGCGTCATGCCGGTGACTGTTATCTGCGTCGTCGTTGCGGTAAGTGCAACTTGTGAGAACGCGCTTCCTACTGGATCCCACACTATCGCTATAGTCTGACCTGCGATTGATGATGTGGCTGATGTGAATTTGATAACGTTGCGATTCGCGGTACTCGGATTAGAGTCGGTCAGTGTGTCACTCACTAACGTGAGCTGCGCAGCGTCGGCTCGCGAAACCAAGAGCGGGAGTCCTGTCGCCCACAAGAGGGTCGATATAATGAGAACCAACGCGATCGGCGACGACAAGAACGATGCGATCGGATTTTTCTTTGCTTGTTCGAATACGTTCATATAAATAAATTGAACTGTCGTTTGTTTTTAAGCGTACTAATAGTTTCTTCTAATGAGCGATCTGTTCTGCGCCTAGAGAGAAAATACGCATCCACCTGCTATTGCTCGACCAAAGCAGCTAGAAACGTACGGCGCCGAATAAACTCGCATGGGTAAAGTATACGGCATACTGTTGACAAATCAGTTGATATCAAGCACAACCATGTGGATAACGGTCTCGATCAGAGGATATGTCGGTGGAAAACCCGGTTGATATCCTGTGGAAAACTAGCGAACTGAGGCAGATGAGCTGCTCGCGGGTGCGATTGCTTTGATTTGGAAATCACGGTGCGACACGAGCACTGCCTTGAAATAGAGCGATATACCAACGAGAAGTACCGCGAGCACCAGTAAAAAAGCAAAGAAAAGTCGGTATTTGCGAACAAAACCGCCAAATGTAAGCGGACGAATATATGTAGGTGTCGCGACTACCCCATTCTGTTCAATAACAGTGCCGACGCTTCGAAGGTCAACAACACCGTCTTTTATGGGCTGCACGAGCGCGCGAAGCGTAGAGACGTGTTCAATCATAGGCGGTTCCTGGCGATCCGGCACATTCGGGTGTGCGCCAGCCGCGACATGAAGATGCTCGAGTGAGAGCGCGCGGCGTACATACCGTCGTATAAACCACATTAGAATAAGCACAATACTAAGCACTATGATGAGCGTGATAGTCACCGGCACCACCGGGACCACCCAAAAATAACTTGTTGCGGAAGCATTTTGCTTCGCATCGTCGCCATAGTTGAGCGTAACGACCGCACTATATAAACCGATATCAAATAGGCTGTCTTCACCATTCCACGTGAATTCGAACTTGCGAATTGAGTGCGGTAACACGTTGCCGAAATTACTCTTCTCATTAATGAGCACTTGACCGCGCTCTTTTCCCCACATGTTGTGAAGCGTAATAAGACCCTGTGGGCGCAAGTGCGTATTGCCGGTGTTTTCGAATCGCAGAACAAACTGCGCTTCCGGCTTCTGATAGAGCGATCTATCAGTCGTGAATTCACGAATACGCCCGCTTTCCACAATATCCCCCTTGATTCGCACCATGATAAGCGACGTAACATAGCTCGATATTTTCATGTGCGATCCTTGTGCGGTATCTGCTTCGTGGGGTCCGACCATGATCGCAGCGTAATGCCCGCCCGGTTCGGCGTTTTGCGGTACATGGACCGTAAAATTGAGTTGCGCGCTCTGTCCAGAACGTATAAGCACCGGATCTTTGGAAATTTCTATCCAGCTCCCGAGTGAATTACTGCTTTGTTCGCCACCTCCGAACGCATTAATGAGCGGCACAAACTTTCCCTGGCCGGTCTCCCCTTGCGCTTCAAAATCGACGACCTGCGGCGCATACTGTACGTCATACGAATTATTGTTGATAACTTTGATCGTGCTCGTCCATGATTCACCGGGACCGATACTGAGCTGAAACAGTGGCGGCGTGACCGTAACAGAGAGTGATTCCTGGGCGGACACACTCGTGATGCCGAAAAGCCATGTGCACAGGATGAGTGCAGTAAAAAAGACCGTGCGAAAACTGTGCATCATGAGCCGTTTTTTAGATTTATCACGCGCCCCGGGTTTTTTTGCGGCGACGTGCCCATGTTGGTCGACGACAGATTGATGGTGCGATTGGATTGTGGCGCGAGCGTCTGCACCGGAGCAGATGCCGACTCCTCCCCGTGGACAATAATTTGTGATTGATCGGCATTATGCACAGGTGGTGTGAGCAGCGCAGCTGCCGGCACCACGGTGGGAATTGGCGAAGTGTTTTGCACACTTGCAACGATGGGCGCCTTATTCGCGCGACGAAATCGTGAAAAGAAGCTCTTTTTCTCCTGTTTTGGAATTACCGGCATGACGGTCGTCATGTGCGGGGGTCTTTTCTGTGTGAGCATCCCAGGAGGTGCTTGCATGGCTGCAACACCCGCTCCGGCCATTGGCATTCCGGTTGCGAGCGCAAAGCGCTGCATGTGACGCTGTTCAAGCCATCGGTGGAAATACAACGCAGACACAATGATCCCAATGATGCTCACCACCACAATTGCGAGCAACTGCTGCCATGGAATAATCCAGAAAAAGACAGTATCCTGCAGCGAGCCGTTACCGTTGCCGTAATCTATATTGAGAAACGCCTTGAATTTACCGAACCCTCTGGCTGCGCTCCATGCACTTGCAAGCTGTGCAGCCTGATCGGGTGTAAAGCTTTTGCCGTCCGGGTTCACCGGCACCGTCGCAACCTCGTGGCCCTTGCGATCATAAATACGAATCTCCCCTTTCGGTTTCAATTCCTGGTTACCGATATTCTCTAGCTGATAGTTGAACAACACGTCATCTCCGGAGAAGAAAAAACTATCCGTAACAAATTTATTCAACTGCATTGACTCTTTTATATTCGCCTGCACCTCGGTGTTTACGGTCACGACTGAGAGCGGGTGCGTTTTCTCGGCGTCCTCACGGTTACCGCCTTCATAGAAAGAAACGTCAGCGTGATAGGTGCCTGCGACCGCATTGAGATTCACACGAATGACAAACGGAATCTCTTTTGACTCTTTCGGCTTCAATTCAATGACTCCGCGAGAGATTTCTATCCAATTGGCCAATGAGTCAGAGCGTTCGGTGCCGCTTTGTGCCTCAATAAATGCCCTTTGGCCTTCCTGCGGTTTTACGTCGTTGACCGACGGATATATTTGGAGCACGCGCGCACTATTATTTGTGATCGTGACCGATTCTTTCAAGATATCGCGTGCTTTTGCTTTTTCATCAACAACAATGGGCAAAACGGTGAGATCAGAGTCCGCCCGCACGACGAATGGAAGAAGCCCCGCAGCAAGAATACACAACACAAAAAACGGGAGTATCGTTTTCTTCAATGTCATAGAGACGAATATCGCAAGCATAGCAAGAAAAGTATTGTATTTTTATGCACAGTTTAGAAAACGGGGGTTGCGATATAGACAATCGTGCTTTCGTACACGCCAGAGTCTTGTAAATCTTTCGCTTCAATTTTATAGACCATGTCGGTCATTGCATTTGTTGCGGGACCTGCACTAAACGCGACTTCGTCGGGCGACGACGTAAATTGCGCATAGCTGTCATCCGCTGCAAAGCGCGTTGAGCCTCCTTCTAGCACGTCCTGACCGGAGTGATAACCGTAGCATCCGGTCGAGGTCGACGTGCACGCAGACGCCCAGCCGGACGGCGCGCTATTAGTGGTATTTACGGGTGGAAGCTCTCGCGCGCTTTGGTTCAAAAGCCCTTGTCGCTGATAGGTATAAATTTTGTACCCCGACGTTGCGTTTGTCGTCACCGTCAATCGATGCGCGGCGATTCTTGGTGTGTTGAGAAGCAACGTTCCAAAACTAATAGTCGTGGGCGACGTTGCAATGTCAGTCGTCACGCCTTCGGTTGAGGTGCCGGAAGTCAGTCCGCCAATAGAAAATGTTAACGACGCACCGTTAATCATCAGACTCGGATACGTGGCCCCCGTGTTGAGCGGCACGGGAATACCGGTGCTCGCGTCTACCAGACGAAAGAAATACACCGTACTCTGAACGCCCAGAATTTGTTTCAACGTGAACTCGTATTCGGTCTTTTTTCCCGGGGAGTGATAAAAAGTTGATGTGGTGGTGCCGGATTCATTGTAGGTGCCGCATCCGGTACCCAATCCTCCGGAACACGCATCGGGATCAGACAAAACAGTATCGCTAATGACAGTATTATCAACTCCAGCGCCATCCGCGTAGCACCAGATTGTCAAATTACACTGCCCCTGCTCAGCAACAAAGATTGCGCCGGCGGAAAAGTCGGACGACGTTGCGTATTGCAAGCGAAGCTTGAGTCCTGTTACACCGGACCCGCCAATATCCTTCACCGTAATGCGAAGCTTCAAGGGATCATCGAATCCAACATTTGACGGTGACACGTTTTCGCCGGCGAGCGCAATCGTCGGTGTGAAATTCGTTGAATCATCAAACCATTTCCAATTCTGCGTCGCGAGCGGGCTGGTATCGACTGGATAGAGATACCCGCTCGCAAGCGAGAAACTCGCACTCGATGATTCCCCGCTGCCCGGCTGCGCCTCGCTGCCAAACGAAGAAAAATTGCTCGTTGTAGAATACCCGCCCCATGCGGTAAAACCGTTGTTGTTGAGGCTAAAACTCGAACTCGTGAGCTCCTGCGCAAATACATACGATGCGGAAATAGAAACGATCATGAGCGCACTACATGCGCCAAGCACGATTCGTTTTATGTTCTGCGAGATGTGCATAGTTATTGTGCCTTGCCCGTTATGGGGCCGACTTCGATGATGCGATCAATAGACGGGCGGTAAATGATCGCGCGATGTGTGCGCAGATACATAAGCACCTTGTCGCCTTCTTTTGCGTTTTTGAAGAATTCCTGACCCTCGAGGGCGTGCATGTCGCTTACAGTTGCGAGCGTGGGTGTTTCGTCTGTGGGCAAAAGCATGTGATGACCAACGCTCGAGACGAGCGAGCGGACTTCTGCATCAGTGCCGCCAAAAAAACGATCCCACACCTTTGTGACGCCGAAAACCAATAGAATTAGTACGATGATGAGTGCCGCTCCTGCAGCAATTGCCATTACCGCACGCTCTTGCGCGCGCCTGGGTGCAACGCGCGTGCGTGGAATATGCGCCTCCACCTGCGCGCGCGGTGCATCAGGCACACGTACTGCGTGCTGCGCTGCTTGATGATTCGCTTTGCGCAGGTCAATGGTCATGTTTATTGTTTGGAGCCCGCGATCGATTGCACGACGCGCGAGGTGTCTTTCATGTTTTCCCAAAACGAAATGCTTTCCTTACGGATAAAGATCGTGTCCTCCGGACCATGCAGTTCGCCGCCGAGTTTTACGAGATTCAAATTTTTCTGCTCAAGCTCGCTCACCGATTTGAGGTAGTAGACATCACTCAGTGACACGTAGCCATGCCCCACGTCGGAGAGTTTTCCGAAATACACTTGTCCGCCTGTTAGAAATACAGCCTGCCATTTTGCGGATGGGACTGTCGGAAACGAATCGGTCGCGCCGCCGGCGATGCTCGTATGCGTCGTCACGAACCATACGGCACATACGGCGATTAGCGCGTATATGATTCCTTTCACAAGACTTTTGATGATGGTGTGCGTCATAGCGGTCCTAATTGCTTCTATTAATAGAGACTTCCGTGAGGCCGGTTGCCGGCGTCCACGGTCCGTTTTCGCTCTGATCCCCAACCATTAGGTAGTACGTACCGTTCGGTAGCGTAGCCGGAAGCCTGTCGATTGAATAGGAGTATGCACCGTGTTCACACGGATAGGCCCGATTGACTATGAACGATCGCGGGTCAGTTTCGTAGTCGGTCTGATTCTTGAATAAGAGCACCACGTAATATGTGCCCGTGCATACCCCGGAAATTTTCACTAAGCCTGAGACGCTATCAACCATTGCCTCAGTCTGAGCCGTGAGCACTTCTACAGCATTACCATGTTTCGGATCAGTTCGTTTCGTCGCAATTTTTTTACCCGAAAGTTCAAACACGTACGACGGATCAATGTCGACTGCGAATTCGGTAGACGACGCTGTATCATGCACATCTTCCCTTGGAAGGGCCGCTGCTACAAGATTGAGCGTCGGTGGGTCAATGCTCGCGACGACCTCGGACTGCGCACTCGGTTCACGCTCAATTACGATGATACTCGTTGACGCGTCAGTCGTCGCAATATGTACGTCTACGATCGTCTGACTTTCCTGGGTAGATGTTGCCTGAGGGTCTGCGGTTGTCTCTAAGGCAGATGCTGCTGCGGTCTGCTGCGATGTTGTTGCGTCTTGTACGCCGGCAATCGAGACTGACACGGTTGTTGTACCCTCCTGAGACGAGTCGGTCCCACTCGTCAGTGCCACGACTTTCATTTCATCGGTAGTCGGTGACGATGTGCTGCTTTGTGTAATGCGCGACGCATTGTCAGATGTTTCCTGCATTGTTTGGGCCGACGCAATCGGTGCAAAAACCATCGATACGAGGAGGAGAAAGACCGGTGTGTTATATATTTTTTTCATACGACGATTAATTATCGGTTTCTAAGTAAATAGATGAGAGGTCGAACGCCGCTGCTGCAGCCGTCGCATTGTTGGTTTTCCACGCTTTAAAGGTAAGGAGTGTTGTCGAAAGTGGAATCGCCGTCCCGCCTGCACCCGTGAGCGTTCCGGAAACCGTGTCACCGGTATTGATACGCGTCACTTCGTATCCGATTGTCGTGGAGGCATTGGGACTTGAAAACAGACTGAGCTCGTACGCG
The DNA here is from genome assembly GCA_043780835.1 of Minisyncoccota bacterium. Lineage (GTDB taxonomy): Bacteria > Patescibacteriota > Minisyncoccia > Phycocordibacterales > UBA2100 > UBA10103. Next base: position 74,228 of record JAYWCB010000011.1, on the reverse strand, counting down.
TCAGTCGATAGACCTGCGGCCGGAAAGTTCGCACCAAGATCAATCGGTGTTTGAGGAACACTTCCTCCGTACACCAGGAACAAGTTCGTAGACGTACTGATTTGCGCAATGCCGATAGAATTCGTGAGCGTCGTGGGTTCAACGTTGGTCGCAGCGATCGTTGTAGACGTGAGACCGAGAAAAAATCGTTCACCCGCCACCGCGGCAGCATCTGACGGGACGAATCGCGCAATCATTGTAAAGCCGCCGACTCCGGTGCCCGTGCCGATTGAATATTGCGCGACAGCTACGCGCGTTTCTGCAAAGTTACCCGCAACGGCAGTGCTCACATAACCGATACGCCGAAGCCGGTTCGCGAGGTTCGTAGTAGCAACGCTGCGCGCCGTTACCGTGCCCGTTGTCGTAAATGCCGGAAATCCAAAGACGCCCGGAGCGCTTACGCTATTGCCCGCCGGATTCCAGAAACCGACTTTGTTACGGGCCATGAGCGGTTGCAGCGATCCGACAAGACCGTTTTGATCCTTTGTGGCAATGAAGGCACGGGTCGCAATTGTTTTTGCGTAGACATCCAAACCAAGGGACGGCGTTGCAGGATCCGTGGTCGTCGCGAATTCCAGAACTCCGTTTGCACTTACACCGAATAACGCAACGCCGGTCGACGAGGCAATAGTGAAAATACCGGCCGTTTGCCCGGCAACACCTTTAATTGAAAGGCTATTACTTGCGAGCGACCAGTTGAAGTTGGACGTGGCTGTGAATGAGCCGTCAACATTTCTGAACTGTACATCGCCGGTTGAGCTGGCGGCCTGTCCCCCACAGGTCACCCAACTTGATGCAAAGCAGCGAAAAGCACCACTATTACTATTGTAGTATTCCGCACCCGCGACCCCAACGGGATCACCCAACGTGTTTTTTGTATCGAACACAAGGAGGCTCGGATTCGCACCACCTGTGCCGAGTGTTACGCGATTATTGATCGTATCGATACCGAGCACCTGCGGAGTTGATGTACTACCGAAGGTGAGGCCCGCCGTTGAAGAAAAGTTTGATTTAAGGATGAGTGCATTCGTAGATGTGGATTGGATGGTTCGTGCATAGAACTGCGTGGCTTCGAGTAGGCTTGTTGTTGCATTACCAAATTGCTGTAGACCAGACCACACATTCGGGTTTGCAAGATTCAGCGAAATAGCAGCTGTGCCATTACCCGGAGTGACCGTGATCGTCGAGTTTGCCGCAGTTACTGAAGACAGTTCGCATACACCGTTAATAGAATAGCAGCCGTTTGCGATACTAAATCCGTTCGCAGCGGTTGACGTACCCGACGTGAGATTCAAACGGGTTGCCGCTACTCCACCCGAAAATGTTGAAGTGGAGTTCGTGCCCGTTACGTTGATGACTCCTGCAACGGTCGACGTGCCGGCAACAGCACCCTGAAAGATCGTTCCGTTGGCGGCACCGATTGAAAGTTGCTGCAATACGGAGACTGCGGTGGTGGATGCATATGGGAGTTGTGATGCGACCGTATTGCTTGTTGCATTGAAGCTCGCTGCGGTCGGTGTGGATGAGGCGACCACATTCCCCTGTGCGTTTGTCGCAAGTAATCCGTCACGAATATTTGAAATCCATAAGTCAGTCGTCGATGCGATGCTGATCCCCGTAATACTGTTCGCTGCAGCTGCGACTGATCCGACGAGCGAGAACGCGCCGAGCGAACCGAAGCGAGCCGCGTTTGCGAATATATTTGTGGACGATGCGGTCGTGGAAAAGAGCGACGTGGTTGTAGCACCGGTTGCGGTTATGTTTGCAAAGCTGTTCAGTGCAATAAATGTGTTTGCGGTATATGTTTTCGGTATTGATGTGGTTGCACCAATGTATGCATCTTCAGATGTCGTTGAATAAAAGAATCCTTTATCAATAAGCCCGAGTGTCGAGGTAGAGAGTCGACTGTTGAACGAGTTCCAATCCGACGAAGACAGATACCCGCTCAGCGTGCCGCCTGATTGCTGCATCGAAAGCGTGCCGGCGCTAAACAAAAGCGGCCCTGTGATACTCGCAGCCGACACGATGCCGCCCGGTCCCGTGTAGAGCATCGAATTTTGCAACGCGGAGATCGTGAGGTTTGTCGTGGAAGCGATTCCGGTTGAAAGCGATGTGGTTGTTGCACCCGTTGCCGAAATATTCTGGAAACCGTTCGTACCGGTGAACGTATTACTTTTATAGGTTGTTGCAACAGTTGATGACGAGTGCTGATAGTAGTTCTCTGATGTGGTCGAGTACGCGCTCCCCTGATTTTGTGAAAGGAAATACGCATCTGATGTCGTTGAGTGTGCGAGACCGACAGACGCAAAGTGCGACGCGGATGTCGTAGAAAACGCGGCGCCCTGATTTTGCGACAGGAAGAATGCGCTAGAGGTTGTGGAGAACGCGAGGCCAAGCGAAGAAAAATGCGACGCGGACGTGGTGGAGAAGAAATTATTCTGCGTTTTCCAGAAGTCGGTTGAGGTTGTGGAGAAGAAATAACCCTTGTCGATCGTCCCCAACGAAGACGTGGAGAGTCGGCTATTGAACGCATTCCAATCACCGGATGAAAGGTATCCATTTGTTGACGCGTTTGCCTGCGAAATTGAAAGCGCACCTGCGCTAAATGAAAGCGGGCCTGAAATACTAGCCGCAGTTACAACGCCACCCGGGCCGGTGTATAGCATCGAGTTCTGAATGTTCGAGATCGTGAGATTCGAAGTCGATGCGGTGCCTGCAGAGAGTACCGTGGTGGTCGCGTTGGTTGCAGTCAGTGTGTTGCCGGTAATTGCGCCGGAAATCAGCGATCCGATCGTTGCGAGATTCGAGAAGAGATTCGTAGAACTTGCAGTTGCCGTGTACGACGATGTGGTCGTTGCACCCGTTGCGGAAACATTTTGGAATGAATTGGTGCCGCTATAGGTATTGTTTGTGTATGTTTTAGGAATCGATGTTGTCGCTCCCACATAGTAGTCGGTAGATGTGGTAGAAAACGCAGCGCCCTGATTTTGCGACAGGAAGAATGCACTTGAGGTTGTCGAAAACGCGAGGCCAAGCGAAGAAAAGTGCGACGCGGACGTGGTCGAGAAGAAATTGTTTTGGGTTTTCCAGAAATCGGTCGATGTGGTGGAGAAGAAAAACCCTTTTGACACACCATTGAGGTAGGTTTGCACGCGTGGGTCCGTATAGTACTTGTTTGTTGCACCTTCAGCAATTGCATCAGTGGTGGTTCCTGCGAGCACGCCGGCAACACGGTTGGTCGTAAAGTATTTATTGTTTGAGCCTTCGGCAAGTGCGTCAGTCGTCGTTGCATACCACGCAGCGAGACCTAGGTATGCCCCGAGATCACCATAGGTGGGTAGCCCAAGCGATGATGTTGCGACTTGTCCCCACGTGTTACCTGCTCCGCCGATCAATATCCCGTTTTGAGAAATCGATGTAATACCGGTACCGCCGCGACCGGCAGCAAGTGATCCGAACCACTTTGGCGCAAACGTGTGCGTGTCTCCCGATGAGGTTATGGTGATTCCGATATTGGTGTCAGATGAGGTTGCAAATGTTTGCGATGCGCCCGTTTGGAATACCGAATACTGCGCACCGAGTGCGGTAATTCCGCCGCCCGCACCTGCGTCTGCCCCGCAGCCAAACTGACGAGTGCTTGCATTCCATATCACTTTATCTGTCGAACTCGAGCACGATATGAGTCCGGCTCCGGAGATCGTGTTCGTGATATTGAAATTAGAAGTCGTCGCATTTGCGAGTGTTACATCACCGGTAAACGAGTTCGTACCGGTATATGCATTGTTTGTATAAGACTTTGGGATAGTAGAAGATCCTGCAATGAAACCGTTGACGAGATTGTTCGAGTAATAAAGATTTGTTGAACCTTGGGTTAGGCCGTCTGTTGTTTTCGTTGCAAACCATGCATCAGAACTCGTTGTTGCCCAACGAAACTGTGTGGTGTCCCAATAGGTAACCGACGTGGTGGAAAAGAAATATCCTTTGTCGTACGTGTTGAGGTTGTATGCGGCGCTCGTGGTTGCATAGGAATTTGCGAGATAGTAACTCCCGCTCTTTCCGTTGAGGGTGGCGGAATTAATTGCATATCCCGAGGCGGTTACGCGCTGTCGCGGCGAAAGGTTTTCAAAAACTTCTACACCATCGCCCGGAGCACAGGTCGGACCAACTTTTGTTGCAACCTCCACATTGAGATATGCGGTATCGGTGTCTTCAAAATTAAAGTTGAGCGTGTCGCCGCCGGCATTGGTATCACCGACGCCCGCGTTGAACACGCCGTTTTTTACAACAACAGTCATGGTTGACGGTGCGGTTGACGGCCACAATTTTGCCCCTGATCCAACCGACGCATTGTCATACAGTGAAAAACGTACGCAGTAATCAGTTCCTGCACCACCAAGCAATGATCCACCCGCATTCATGAGACGTCCCTGGTAGTTCATGATTCGTGGTACACCGGTTGCAGCGAGCGCCACCGGAGCAAACGATCCGAGCACAAATACCGTACATGAAAGAATCGCGGCCAGTCGCGTTGTCTCCCGAATCATGCGTACCCATGATTGACTGTGTGTGTTCATGATTTTATGTTTGCTCGAGCCGCTGTATCGCGCGCTGATTGAGTCGCTGGTCGAGCGACGTTGAAAAGATATAGAAGAGCAAGAGCATAAATGCGACACTCATCACGATGAGCGCAATCGAAAGACGCTTTACGATTCGAGGCGAGTCGATCTCACGCTGGAGGGTTTCGAATATTGTGGGGGCAATCACATCTTTTCCGGAGTTTTTTCCTTTCTTTTGCCCCGCGTAGCTCCGCACGGCTTCCTCGGTAGTCATCCATGCAACGTTCGCAAACACCTGCTTTCCTGGAATTTTGCCGCTGCGAATGAGTTGCCCGACATAGTCCGGTGTATACCCAGCAATCGCTGCCGCTTCGCGAAGAGATATGTATTCGTCTTTTTTGTTCATCATATGCAAATCTCGAGGGTCGAGTTTGGCTTATTTATGCAATCTCGGGGGTCGAGATCTCATAGAGCAATTGTATAATCCCTAGGTTTTTAGCCTATTTTTCGGTGTGGACAACTTTCGTGAGTTTTTGGGTATCAATCAAATGAGTGCACGAATCCCTTTGCACTCTTGAGCACATTTTTTACTTGTGGGGGCGCAGATCACCTATACACTGAATATGCATTGCTCATGAAAAATCGACTCCTCACGGTATTGATACCGATTACCGCGCTTACGATCGTTGCGGGCGCATTTCTGCTGTATCGCCACGCGATCGCACCCGCCTATGATGAACGCCTCCAAACGGCTCTCAATGAGGTGCAAGGACTTCATTCGTACGAAATGCAGGATGATACGCATGCCGAGATGGAGCAACGTACAATCGACATTTCTGGGCTCTATAGACTCGATTTTGATGCGCATCGCTACGGATCGATCGCCACCACAACGCTCACCCTGCTCGATATGCGACCGCCAAAGAACACGCATGTCTTTACGCTCGAACACCTCTCACTCAATGACGACGTATACGTGAAAATCCAAACAACGAGCGCTCTCTTACGTAAAACGATCCCCTACGGTGCGAAATGGAGACATTTCAAAGCAGAGGCAATACCTGAGCGATTTGTTGATATTGCGGTTCCCGGTCCAATTCTCGACAACCTCGCGCTTTTAGGCCAAAACGGATCGTATCTGTCGCTTATCGGAAAATCGACACTTCATACAATCGCAAGCACCACGTACTCGGTATATACGTTCACGATTTCGAAAAAGTCGACCACGAAAGCGACCGGCCCTTTAAAGGCACTGATCGGCATTATCTCTACAGGGACTGTGGATGTGTGGGTGGATGAGGGCGCCCACATTCGCATGATCCATTTTTTAAGTGACGGCTATGTTGCAACGAGCACAATTTTGCGTGTAAACACACCTGAAGTATTTGCTACCCCGACCAATACGGAATAATGTTAGACTTTTTGTATGTTTCGGCGGGTCGTTGATTTTGTACATACCATAGGCCTCTTTCACGCAGTCGCGGTTCTCGTGCTCCTCATCGCATCGACTACCGTACTCATCAATCGTGGCGGCTCGATTGTGACACTCATTGCCGGTAGCGCCGCGTCTGTCAGTACCGATACCGTGCTCTACTTTTCTCCGCATAGTTCGTCCACTCTCAAAGTTGGAGAAACAACAGACATCGATGTGCGTATCAACACGAAAACTCCTGTCAATACGGTCGGTGCAACTATAAAATTTCCGGAAGACACGCTCGAGGTTGTTGGTATCAGCAAAGAACAATCATTTCTGGATTTATGGACCGAAGAGACAACTATTAAGGAAGGTATCGGAGAAGTGCATTTCAGCGGCGGCACGCTCGCACCCGGCGGTTTGAGCGGTGTGGGTACGGTCGTTACACTCACCGTCAAAGCAAAAAAATCCGGGACCGCGGAATTGTTTTTTAAAGACGCTCAAATTTTTGCGGCAGACGGACGAGGGTCAGAGGTGCCGAGCAGTAAGCGGGTGCTGAGCTTTGATATTCCCGAAACAACACGCGCGGTTGCCTCGTCTGGAGGTCATATGAATGATGAAACCCTGGCGCCCCCGACAATCGATTTTAATGGCGACGGCAAAATCAACGTTGTCGATCTTTCCATCATGGCGTTTCAAATGATTGCACCGTATAACTCAAAATTTGATCTCGATCGCGATGGCGCTGTTACGCTTGCCGACCTTTCCATTTTCTTTACACGGATGCGCCAGTAACGCCAGCGCGCGATTTACGATTATAAAAATAGCCGAGCAATAGAACCGCTCCTATAAGAAGCACCACGTACGGTAACGCACGCGTGAGGATCGGCCCAATCGATTCGCCCGCAGCGGAAAGCCCGCGCGACTGTGCACTGATCACAATTTTATCTGACGAAAGTTGATTGCGAGCCGTCTGAACCACAGCCCACGCGTGATAGACACCGCGATGGGCGGGTTCGGCGGAAACATATATAAATGTGCCATCGCTCGTGGAAAGCACTGCACTTTCCCGCGGCGCATCGTCCCCGTACTGCAGAAAAACCGAAAGCTTCGAACTGGGGGCAGCCGTACCTTGCAGCGCAATACGCTCACCACTCAAGATGTGATCGTCGTACGCTTTTATTGTTGGCACTTGAATTGCGACGCCTTTTACTTCGGGCACAGGCGCAGTCGCCTCAGTGGTCGTAGCCGCAAGCGGTATCGATTCTGCTGCAGGAGGAAGCGCTCGCGCGGTCACGGTGTACAGGCCGGAATGCATACTCGCAATTATGTTTGTCGCGCGCGCATCATTTAAAAGCAGTGCACCTGAATCGATATGCACATCCCCAGGAACATTACTTTTAGCGCGGAATTTTATCGAGACGAGTGTCGCAGCATCGGAATTAAAACTTCCCGCTGCGGTTCCGGAAAATCGGATTGTGCCTTTGTCGTTAGAAAATGTGGCTGCCGTCGGCCAGAACGATAACACCGAACCGGTAGTCGAAATACTCTCGACAGCGAGCGCGTTGGTGTTAAACGCGATGTCGGCTTCCGCGGCGTTGGCGGAGACACCGTCTGTATTTGCACGCACCGCTACTTCGAAGATGTCTCCGATTGCATGGATGTCGCGTGCCGGCCAGAGGTACAGTGATCCATCAGCAGCGTACGAAATCGACGGAGTAAGGATGAGTACCAGCGCAACAAAGAGAAATTGTTTCATCATGCACTCGGCGGAATGATTCTGGGCGTATGATCACGATGCCACATATACAATCCGAGGGCGAGCAGCACGATGAGTACTGCGACCAAAATCGGGTAGTTCACTTCTTTTGGAACACGAGGCGGCGCGGAACCTGTGACGTACGTGCCAAGGCGCTCATTGCCCGCTTTATCGATTGCTTTGATCTGCACCTCCGCAATCAGTTTTTGATCTTTGAGTTCATGCGGACTCGTAACGGGTAGCCATGTACCTCGTTCGAATATTTCGTAGTGATCAACGCCGCTTTGCTTATCTTGGGTGGCAAAAACCGCATAAAAATTCCCGCCAAAAACGCCGCGTGTTGATTCAACCGAAATGACGAACGCATCGGGCGGTGTTTTGTCTTCGCCGACCTGGGAGAGCCATGGATTCGCTGCTGAAAGCGGTGTCTGCGAAATCAAATACGTCGCGCTCTGGAGCGCTAATTTTGCCGGCGTTGCTTGTCCGTCGTTGAGATACATCACGGAGGTGTCAGCAATAGAAACCGTGGCACTTCTTTTATCGGTCGCAATGACACTGAACACGATTTTGCCCAATACGTTTGAAAGAACGGGATCCCCCGGAATACGCCCGCAGTACCCTCCTGGAATTCCGCCGGAGAATGTAATAATTCCCTTCTCGGTATCGATTTTTGGCTCTTCAATCCACAAACTGAGGATCGAATTCCCCTTACTGAAATCAACCGCCCGTAACACATCAGTCGGATAGCGAATTTCTACGTGCGCAGCATTGACGCATTCGTTTTGATTATCGAGGCGAACATCTGCAATAAAGGTGTCAGACACGCCGTACGTACCTTGCGTGGGATTTACATACAAAATTGCAGCGGAGGCCGTGAGCGGCGCAAAAATGCTTACCACCGCAACAAACATCGTAATTGCACGTGACATAAGAGTAGTATAGCGGTTTTTTGTATGCATATATCGATCTAGCCGGTCCAATTGAACAACATAATTGAGAAGTCTCCCAAGTTTACCGTTCCGTCGCCATTAAAATCGGCCTGAATATCATCCGTGTTCCACTTGAGCAAGAAGATTGAAAAGTCTACCAGATTCACTTTGTGGTCGCCGTTGAGATCGGCCGAACCCGTATCAGCAAACGCACCGGCTCCGACGCTAAACGATATTGATTTACCGAACCCTGACTGTATGCCGCCATCCTGCTTGAAAAACGCTTTCACCGTATGCATTCCGTCAGTGAGAGACTTCGTATCAACTTGCAGCGCCCACGCACCCGTCGCATCGGCATTCGCGCTCAGTACCGATTTCGTACCTCCCCCGATTTCGGTTGAAACCGACGCTTTGGGCACGGAATATCCTGAAACGGTCAATGGGTCACCTTTTGGTACTTGTCGCTCACTCACTGAGATCGTGGGCGGGAAGAACACGTTTGCCACCGTCGATACCGCGCTCTGAGCCACATCAAACACCACGGACGTCGTGATCGATTCAACACCTTTTGCGTCCTTGGCTGAAAAGCCGAACGTTGCGGTACCCGGGGTAATATCGGTCGAAGAGAATTGAAAATCAGCGTTTGAATCGGCCAGGGTTGTACCCTTTACTTTGCCATCGAGCAAAATACTCACCGTGCTATTGGGGTATGCTTTTCCGCGCAAAACCACACGCGTTTTAGTTTCAGACGAAATGTTGCCCGGAGAAGCTCCGGGAATAAACGGCGTCGAACCGACGGTCGGCGACCCGGAAACCTGCGTCGAACCCGCAGGAGCAAGCGTGCGACAGGTGAGCGAACAGAGGTCAGTTGCAATCGTGTTGCCGTCGTCGCATTGCTCACTGAATCGCACCTGTAACACACCGTCGCCGCAGTATTCCGCAAAAGATTGGCACCCGGGATTGCACCGACGCTGCGCGGTCGTCGAACCGTATCCACCCAGATTGGTCCCGTCGTCACAGGCCTCGCCGGATGGGCTCACGACCGCATCACCACACACAATCATGGTCACCGATGTGCGGACATCCGCTGCAGTAACAATGTGTATCATGCCTCCGAACAGTATTGCCGATGCAACAATAATTCCCGAAACAACGAGCGGTTTACGTGCCATACGCATATGCGCGATTACCGCATGCGCGGCGGCACTTGAGATCTGCGTGCCCGATTCCGACGACGACGAACGCCAAATATTGTAAACAGTGTGAGCAGAACCACGACGGGTATGGCGAGCACCCCTGCCACCTTTAATTTATCCGGTGTTGAAAGCCCCTCGAATCCGTATCCGCTGTAGCCTTGCACTGCACCAATTGCCGCCACACTGAGATTGATTTGCTCCTGCTGCGCGATGTCCTCGCCTTTATAAATAGTGTATTTCGCCGTATAGCGCCCCGCGGAAAGCCTCGTTGGTAGTTCCGCGAGAATCTCTTTGGTCGCGAACGGCGCAATTTGTTCAATCTTGTTTGTGTTATACGTCGTCTCTTGCAACCGTTCAACTTCACTGTCGTAAATATCGAGCTTTACCTTGGTCGGGCCATAGACCGCGTTCCCTGTATTTGAGATCGTCATAAAGAATCGAATTTTTGCAGGAAACAACAATCCCCACTTATGACGCGGTTCTTCCAGATCCGATGTACGAATGCGACGCACCTCGAAGTCATAAATTTTGTCGACGACAAGTACATCCACATCGATCTGCGCTCCGAGTGCGATAGATACGCCCCCTCCTTCCGGTTGATTTGTGGCAGACGATGTTCGAATGCGAATAGTACCTTGGTGGCGCGTGTACTCTGCATCCGCCGGCACATGCACAGATATCACTATCGATACCTGCGTTTGTCCCGCGGGTAGGATAAATGACGTACCTTTGTCGACACTAAACCAGGATTCTACTCCCGGTATATTCATGCTAATTTCCGCCTTTTGATCGTCAATCGGATCGGAACGAACAAGTGTGATGCGCTGCTCATATACGGTTCCGCGAGTGAGACGTTCGTTTCGCACGTATGGAGGCGTGATTCCAAAACCGGCAGAGGCAAACCGGAATCCGCCGAAAAACACCAGAACAAGGAGGAGCACTGCAAATGTGCGCATTCCTAAGAGCCGCCACGGCAGTGACATCATGGTCTCAATAGTATCACGGTCCCCTCCTCGAATGTCCAGCGGAGAGTGGTTATTATGTGGCTATACGAGAGGACAAATTACCAGTTTGCAGAAGAACTCTTTTTTGCGGTAATGGTGTTTTGTCCCTGATAGCTGCCTGATTGCGTGATCGTGGACGGAATAGCAATACCCCAGAACGTATTTCGAGTTTGGATGGTACTCGTTGATGTAGTCTTAGGCACGTTGAGGAGTATGGCTCGTGGTGACGTAGATGCAGGCAGTGCTCCCGTAAGCGTGGTTGATGCTGATGCCAACGTGTAGGTGATGGTACCCGTAGCAACCACCTGTTGCGTCACTGGAATCTTCGTAGCAGCGTTCGCGCCTCCTATGTCGCAGTTGTCCGGTGCAGTACCACCACCACCTGCTACCCATGTTGTGCACATCGTCGATCCATAAAGATCTTCATCAAGTCCGATGTTACCAATAGCCTGCATGTCTGTATTTGCAACGAGTGGCGTAGTTGTATCACCAGGCTGCAATGCTCCATACGCGACCGTGGAAGTAGAAACATTAAACGCAAGGAAACTGATGACATCTGTGGTGCCGACCGTCTTTTCAGTGAGTGCACTCGTAGTCGCGTTGTCGTCAGTCGCTCGGACCGTTGCAAGCCATGATTCGGCAGTGAATTGTGTCGCCGCGTCTGTCGGATCGGCGTTAAACCACAGGGAGAATGTGCAGGTAAACGTTGCATCCGAGTCTGTTGCTCCGCTACAACTCCCGCCATCTTGCGTACAATTGAAAAATGGCGAGAAATTACCCGATGCCGCGGAATAGCAATTATTGGAATTATATTGACCCGAAGTCTGGCACGAGGTGGACGAAATGCCAGAGCGATAGACATTGATTATATTCGAAACAATTTCATTTGTGGACGATGCATTCTGACAGCCATTGTTATCCACAGCAGTGAATACAACCTTAAACGGACCCGACGTCGCAGAAGCTACCGTGAGCGTCAGGCTACCGGTGCTCGTCGTTGCGTTGTAATCTATAAAAGCGATCGACGACGCTACGATCGTCGGGGCTACATTTGATACTTGATAGAACGAATTCGTTCCCTGCGCAGTAGAGGTGGCAGCGAGTCCGAGGTTATCCGCTACGTACGCGAACGCGTTATAGAGACGATCCTGCGTCGGTATGACAATTGGAGAAGATGTTGAGGGGTTGGATGCTGCAAAAGTGGACGTAGCATATTCGCCTCCTGTGGTACACGTAGTACCATTAAATGATCCCGACGTTTTACATAAAACAACAATCACTGTGTCACTGCCTCGTATGGTGTCACTGTCAGACGCGACCGTCGTCCAGGTAACGTTGCTGCCGGGATTTTGCGGACTGTTATTGGCGACCGATATAAAAACCGGCGGATGGTTGACTACGAATGGAGACGCCGTCAAACCGCTTCCTGTTTTTGAAACAAGATTGCAGCGCGAAAGCGTTGCGTTGTTATCGCAAATCCAGGCCCACCAGTCGTTTTTCTCTGCAAAAAGCTCCGTTGTGGTCGTCGCAGCACTCGCCTGCAGACCGCTTGTAGTAGAAGTTGAGACCGCCCACTGGTTGGTCACACCACCGTTGCACGATGGAGCGGTACCGTTATTCGCTGTCGGTGAGGTGCTGTTCTTGCAAATCAATAGATAGTAGTTGTCGTTACTTGAGTCAGTGCCGGTGGCGACAAACGTAATACTCTGTCCCGCATTTGTCGGTGTAGAGGTTGACGATTGCGCAGATTCTTGAGCGTCGACCGTCCATGTAGGCGGTGTGTTCAAAACAGTGACAGACGTCACAACGTTGCTCGCGGTCGCGAGCGGCACGTTCACATTAAAGATGGTAACGAAGCCCACAAGCACCAAACAGCCGATCACCGATGTGAAAATCGTGATTTTACCTTCCATGCTTCGCGCCCCTTTCAAGAACATGCTGAGTTTCCGGTGAAATTGCTCGGACATACCTTAGAAGAAATCGTACCACTGTCGCCTTTCAATACGTTAGCCCCGTGTGGATAACTGGTGTTTTTGTGGCTTGAATGAGGCGTTTATGAAGCACCGCTATTTATAGCGAATCGCGTCGAGAGGGTTAATCTTTGCTGCGCGTCGCGCCGGAAAGAGTCCCGTTAAAAAGCCGACGCCGCCAGAGAACGAACAAATGAATATTAAGAACCAAATCGGATATTTAAAAAGACTCACCGATTCTCCGCCAAATTTACTCGCCGCAACCGAGAGCAGCCCATTGAAAAACACACCGATGCCGCCTCCAATGAGAATCCCCACCACCCCACCGAGCAGCCCCACGATGATCGCTTCCGCAACGAAAAGGATGACGATATCCGCAGATGACGCACCGATCGTACGCATAACTCCGATTTCGGCCGTACGCTCCAGCAGCGTAACCGTCATGGTATTGAACATGCCGATTGCAGAGACCGTGAGCGCGATACCGCCGAATATAGCCAGTACCGCCTGAATGCCTTGGAAAATCTTGTTAGCCTGGGCGACGGTTTTTGAGAGCGCAGTCACCGTAAATCCTTTCGCAATGATCGCGTCCTGCACCTCCGTCAAGGATTTACTATCGATCACGCGCACCTGCACCCGATCGAAATACGGGATTTTGAAGTTCGACTGAAATTCCTCGAGTGTGATCGCTGCCGAAAGATTCCCCGAATCACTCGTGACACCTTTGATCTTGTATTGCTTTGAGAGCTGGACTTCAGTTGATTGATCGCTCCCTTCATTGGGCACGAACACCCGGAACGTGATCGTCTTGCCAATGACATCCTCCGGCTTTTCGACACCGAAGAGCTTGAGCATCGCGCTCGAGATAACGACGGCATTGCGATCTTCGACGGCACTGTCATTGGTAAACAAATCACCGGCGACTGCTTGTGCACCGGTGTAGAGGAGGTACGACGGTGCAAGGCCTTGGATGTTGGCGTTGCCGGTAAGACCCTCATAGGTGACAAGTGTTGGAAACGTGACAACGCCTGACACGTCTTTCACCGCGTCCATCGCCGAAAATAATTCTATGGTTGCCGGATCAAGCACCACGATTTTCGATGCGGGATTTGTCACGTTGAGTGAGAGAAGTGAATCACCGAGCACGATTTTGTCGAGAATAATGCTTTGTAATCCGAACCCGAGGCCGACAAGCGCAACCACGGCGCCGGTACCCACGCCCATGCCCAAAATTGTGAGCCACGTACGCGACGGGTTCGTCTTGAACATACGAGTGGAAAGCATTGCAACGTCGCGTATCTGCATACCTGTTCACACGAAACGACATTGCGCTATGAAGCGCGTTTCGAAGTAGTTATCGAGTCTAAATTCATACGAGATAAGGAAAGTATACAGGGCAATATCTCTGATATTCATGCCGTTTCGTGTGACAGGCATATCACGTGTGACCTCCTTCGAGTTCGTTTGGAAGAATAATGTAGCCGCCCTGCGCAATCAGCTTTTCCATATGCACGCTAATGAGATACGCGATCCGCTCTTCAAGTTCTGCACCGTTAAGATTTTTGGCGAGAATCAATCGCTCCGCAAACTGATCCGCATCTGTAATTCCCCCCACGCGATCCGCCACCGCTTCGCGCAGAATTTGAAATTCGGCTTGTGAGATGTGAAATCCGACTTCTTCGTTCAAGTATGTGAGCAGCCGTTCCACAAATTTCTGTTGGTGCATAAACGCGTTATCGCTTTTTACCTCTTGTCGGAATCGCTGCACATCAATTGAGTATCGAATCAAACTAAATACTCGCCGCGACATTTCAGGAACTTCTTCGGGGTGAATGCCAACCCCGCCCAGATGGAACGGCTTCGTGAGAAACTCGGAAAACATCTGCTCGTTCATGGTTCCCTTCAATACATACAGAATTCCTTGCTCAAGACGCTCAAGCTGTGAGAAGCCGATGGATTGCGTCACAAAGTTCACCACGCTCTTCACTTTGAGCTCCACCGGCTCCGCATACGGATACATGCGTGCGAGCTGTTCGATTTCGGTCACGATGTTTTCGCCCGGCTTCACATGCATAATCTGCTGCTTTCCCGGATTCGCGACGATTCGACGCAATCGTCCGTCGCGCATATAGAACACACGATGCGCATACGGAAGATATTTCGCGTCGTGCGTAACGAGTATCACTGTTTTACGGTCTTTCTCATTAATTTCCTTAAAGGAGTCCATCACGTGTTCTGCAGAAATAGAGTCGAGGTTGCCCACTGGCTCGTCTGCGAGCAGAATTTCCGGGTCGTTGATGAGTGCACGCGCAACGGCCACGCGTTGCTGCTGTCCGCCGGACATGAGGGCGGGCAACTTATTTTCCACACGCTCAGGCACGCCAAAGCGGCGCAGGAGTGTCGCGGCCCGCGCCCATCGTTCTTTCTGCTCGATTCCCAGAAAGAGCATGGGAAGCGCCACATTATCGAGCACATTCAACGAAGCAATAAGATTGAATTGCTGGTACACGATGCCGATGGTGGTTTGTTGATAGCGATTGAGCTCCGCCGGAGTGTACGCATAAATGTCTTCGTTCTGCACAAGCATTTTCCCATCCGATGGAGGTACGCCGCCGAGCATTGTGTACAACAGTGTTGACTTCCCGCAGCCGGACGGACCGAAGAGAATGATGTATTCGCGCGGATAGATCTCTATATTGACGTCTTGTAGCGCTTTGAATTCATTCACCTGGCCTTTGTTGTAGGTAATATGCATGCCTTCCGTGCGTATAGATGTTTTTGCCATATCGCTACTTCTTGCCGATGTTGTTGACCCACCCGAATGTGCCTTGGAAGTTTTGAAGAATGATGTCGATAATACTCTTCTCTTTGATCGGTGTGATTAATACGAAATCTTCTGAGCGCGACTCATTCAGCGCTTCGTCGTTGCACACGACCCAAAACTGATACACCGTTGCCGGGGTAAACCCGACGATCACCTGCGTGTGCGATGTGAGCGGATTTGTCTCTTTCGGCGTGGACTCAGCACCTGCATTGGAACCGCCTGTTGAAAGACCTTGCGAGTAGAACACCTGGCACGTGGCAGGCTCATCGGTCTCCCACGCAATGATGGTTTGGATCTTCACGTCTTCGCCCGGAAAGAGTGTCGATTCATTCTTCACCTTGGTGATCGCAGGAGCAATCACGTCGCGTATCGTAATGAACTGGAACGGCGTACTCTCTGCGTTGTCGCCATCCTGGTTGGTCGTGCGCACAAGGGCACTGTAGCGCGTGCCAAACTCCAAATCTGCAAGTTGCACGTTTTGCTGTGCCGCAAACACAGAGCTTCCCGCAACTTTCGTAACTTTGGTGCGGGTATTCGTGTATTCAACGATGCCACGTGCGAGTACCCCACTTGTATCCCAAGAAATCACGGCCGTGGTTTGCTGAATACGAGACACTTTTACATTTCGTACAGAAGGAAGGATGGATTTGGTCTTAAAGGTGTCATCGCCAGACTCTCCGGTCAGTCCCGTTGAATCGTTCGAGACCACTTTGAAGTGGTACGTGGTTGACGGATCGAGTCCGATAACCTCTACCGTGTGTTTGGACACAGCATCGTTCGGATCGCCCTGCGCAATCGTGTAATCGCTCGATCCCCCGTTGTAGTCTTTATCGGGTGACAGATACACCATCGAGCTCGAATCGCGATCGGTGGTCCAGATAATTTCCGCCTTCGTTTGGTCTACGTTTACACGGGGCAGTCCCAGAATCGTCGGTGGTTTCAAAATATCACCCGCTGTCTCTTTGACCTGATCATTGATCTCAATAATAGCCTTCGGATCGGTAATCTTTTTGATGTCTTTGATGATCCGCTCCTTGATTTTCTTCTGATCATCTTTAGTAGTGAACACGAAGCCTGCGGTGGTACTTTTGTTGCCATCAGCATCTGTGGAAACCACACGGAAGTGATACGTCGTTGCCGGCTCGAGACTATCAATGGTGAGGGTATGGTCTTTTTTATCGAATGCGCTGTCACGAACGGTGCCGAACCGTTCGTCCAAACCGAAATTAATCGTTGCATCGGTGTTTTTATCTGTCGTCCAGGAAACGGTCGCAGCGTCGGGCTTTACGTCGCTAATTTTGACACTCGAAATTTCCGCCGCATACGCGTGGAGCGCGATAAGCAGCACAATAAGGGCGATTCCGCCGATACCAATACGTGCGCGAGATTGAAAAATGAATTGCATATCGAAAAACAGTGCACTCCGCACCGTTAAATTGTATCACCCGAGTACGCACACTATTTTTATCGCGTGGAAAAAAATCAGGAACGATGCTTTGGTCGTCCGAGCAACCAGATCAAAATGAAAAATACCCCGATGACGATAATCGTAATCTCGAGCGGGCTAAAAAAGTAATACGTTGACGGTCGTGTGCACGAAAGATAATCAGCGGTATTTCCGTCGCAGAACTTTCCGCTTTCAAAGCTTAAGAGTCCTACCAGAGTGAGTGCAACACCCATAAACAATGCTTTTTCGTGCGCAATGATCCTGAGACTGCTTGTTACAAATTCAAACAACGACTCGATGCTTCTCATCACGGCTCCCGAACGACGTCGCGAATTCTCGTGTGAATGTTCTATATATGTATCCTCCATAGTCGAAACCATTGTACTCTATGCCCGCGCTCCTGCCATCCCCACGTATTACTGAACTGCATAGCCGAGATCTTTTGCAATCGCATGTATTCGATCACTGTTTTTCTTGAGGTCGGTATAGAGATTGGTCCGGCGATTAAATTGCGTTTCGAGATCCGGGATGAGGTCGTTGAGGTGGGTCTTGTGCTCGTCAGTCATGTTCCCCTGATCATCAATAATGCGCTCAAATACTTCGTCGGTGTAGTAATCGGCGCGATACGACAAGCCACGAATATCGGCAATGATGAGTGCGTTTTTACGACTGAGCGCAATAATCTCATTCAAACCTGCGCGTTTTTGGATATGAACGGGTGATGATGCGGTTTTTGCCAACGTATCCAACAGCGGAGAAACCCGCTCACCCGCTGTTTGAATTGCATCAATCTGTCCCTCAAGATCGTTTAAATGAGCAATGCCTTCGCGAGACAGTTTGAGTCGCTCTTCAGGTGACATGGTTACTTGCACCACTTGCGAAAGCAGGTATCCGACTTGTTGGCGGACCGGATTCGATCCGGAAGCCGGTTTGTTTGCGGCAGTCTCAAAATCTGCTTCCGCTGCGATGAATGTATCGTACTCTGATTTTAATCGATGTCCGGTGATATATACGGTGAGCGCAAACGCAATAACCACCAAAAGAATAATGATGACAAGCGCAGTCACTCGCCGCCGTCTGCCTATCGAATGAGTTGGAGCCTTGTGCATATATTAATTGTGTACCGCGATGAAGGTATTGGTTCCCTGGTGCAATTCAGCAGTCGTTCCAATGGGCACGTTGATGCCCCAGAAGAGGCTCGTCTGGGTTTGAGTGGACGTAGCCGTTGTGGTTGCTTTGGGAATATTCACATCGACCGGAGTCGAACTACCGGTCAAGAACTGACACACGGAGCACGACCCATAGGTAAATGTGCTCGTCGCATACCGCTGCTGTCCGACTGCAAGAGAACCATTTGATCCCGCAAGATCGGTGCCTGAAAGTTGAATATCGATGATTGCATTGCCGGTATTCACGACCGTGGACGTTGCATTGAATGTGCCGGTATCGGTACCGACGGAGAGCGCTCCGAAGTCGATCGCGCCGGTATTCACGGTGAGTCCGAAGAGTGTATTTATTTCTGCACCCGAGGTACTGCTTGTGGCAGATAATCCGATTGAATCCTGGATGCGCAACGATGCGAGCCAATTTTCTGCACTATTTGCACTGCCCACGTCCGTCGGATCCGCAAGATACTGTACATTCGCCGAGCATGTAATCGTGCACGAAGTACCCGCGCAATTCGAGAGCGTGCACGCAGGAATCGGATAGCAGTTGTTGCTATTCGATGTGCACGACGAACCGACGCCCGAGCGATAGATAGATGATGTCGCACTCACGATATCAGCGTAGCCGTTATAGTCCGTGACGGTACCCGTCGCAGAGACAGTGGTCGTCGTGCCTTCGGTGAGCGCGATGCCCGAGAGAATGTAGCTGAGCGGCCAGTTAAAATTTGAGATTGTCGGCGCGTACGCCATCGTTGCTTCGGCCACGTGCGCGTAGTTGTCGAGATCGAAATTCGAATTGCTATTGGGACCATCGTTTGCAACGCGGAAGCAGTACGCATTTGCCGTTGCCGCCGCTTTTATCTGGAGATTATATTCGACTTCGCTAGCTGCCGATGCGGCAATTGTTGAGCTCGCCGTTTGTTGCGATGGATCTGATACCACGTGACCATTTATAAAACTCATCGCCGCAGGATACGAAAGCAATCCGGCGGTGCTCGCACCGTCGGAGTATTGGGCCGTGGTTGTCATACACGCGGCAGCGGAACCACAACCGGCGCCTGAGGTTGTGGGAACGTCGCTGTAATTACTGTGCGCGACTGATTCACAATTCAAAGAGACGCCCTTCGGTGCGTACTGCAATCGGTACAGTTGACCAAAGACCGATGCACCCGAGTCTTGAATCGAGAAACGTAAGCGCACGTTTTGCCCGGCAGAAAGATTCGGCACGAGTGTGTCTTCGGCAACCTTCCACGAAGCACCGCCACTCACCTGCTCGGTGCCGATCACATACGTGGGCTGACTCGCAATGTACGGACGCACGCTCAGGAAATCCCATCCGCCATGCATGAACCAGTATGAAAATCCGTAGCCTCCCGCGGCAGTATGGGAAGAATCGGTAACGCTTGTCGTGGCGAAGAGTGTGCCGGTGTCTGTATACACGTTTACGTTAATTACATTTGTCGCCAACCAATCAACGACCACCTCGTACCACCCGGTCGTATACGTAACGGTGGTAGACGCGAGTACGGTTCCACTTTGATCGTTGGCCGTCACATCCTTTGAGATTACGACTTTTGCTGTCGGGTACTGATCGAGACACACCGCGTAGTTCGATCCGGATCCTCCCACCGCAAAGAGCGTACACGGTTCATCCGTTTGTGTGGAATCGACATACTGATAGAAGCGAAGGGTGTCGCCCTGCGCAATCAGTGAACCTGTTTTATAGAGTCCCGTCGTAGTTTTCAGCGCAGCACTTGAGCCGGCATCGAGCCCGTAGGAGTGGTTGTGATTGAACGTAACCGCGGTCTGGAACATTGTTGTATTTCCTGAGTATCCCGAGATGCTGTTTGATTCAAAATCTTCGAAGGTCTTAAACGTCGTCGTGCCGCTTGATCCGTCGGTAACGGCATTGTTGCCATAATACATATACACATTTGCCGAACCCGATGCAGGCAGCGACGGTACTTTTACCCACACTGTTGATGAGGCAGATGCGGTGTATTTTTCTATCCAATACGGGATGGTTGTCGTACCGGATGAATCGGTGAAACGCAGATCACTGAAGTTACTCTGCATCGACGACGTGTACGGAATGATTATCTTAACCGGCTGACTGGTGAGTACGGAACCATTCGGATTCGAGATTGCGATTTTTTCGCGCTTTGCCCATGAGAGGCTGTACCATTCCGTGTTCGGTGCACCGTCGCCGCCGTCGTCATTGCGCCATCGGTAATGTTCCTGACTTACAAACAGACAGACGGAATCGCTCCATCGTAATGCGCCGCAGGCGTCAACACCGTCAGTGTCGTAGGCTTCGCCGGCAATGTTTCCGTAGTGACTCGTAAAGGTCCACGCCGAGATCGGAGATCCGGTTCGCACGATGTTGTTTCCGGCAAGTATGCCCGTCGACGTCGCAAAGCGTACATTGGTAATCACTTTGCTCGCGTTG
This sequence comes from Minisyncoccota bacterium, assembly GCA_043780835.1. Lineage (GTDB taxonomy): Bacteria > Patescibacteriota > Minisyncoccia > Phycocordibacterales > UBA2100 > UBA10103. Next base: position 53,475 of record JAYWCB010000011.1, on the reverse strand, counting down.
GCATCGATCACTGAGCCGGCGACTGTTATGAGAGCGCCGCCGGAAACACCGAGCTCGAGATCTCCCGCATCGAGCGACGTGAGCGTCGGTGATCCTGTGAAATTAATACCGCTCGGATCGGTGTTACGTACTTGATAGTACTGCGCATTTACGGTGCCGCCGGAAATCGCAAACGCGTAACGGCCGAGGCCTTGATTTTGTATGGTCGTCGTAGCCGACGCGGTACCCAACACCTCGAGTGTTCCGCCGCTAAAGCTGAGCGAGGATGACGTGGCAATACGCACATTGACCGCGCGTGACGATCCGCCGAGTGCGGTGCCGTCGAAGTCGGTCGCGTAATCCCAATACTCTGTACCGGAGGAATGCGCATAGGTGCCCCATATATAGAGATCGCCGGGAACATTGGCGTTGTTTTGCGAATATACGGAGCCGGAGCCAAGAACGGTTGTGGTTGCTGCACTGGAATTCCACAATCGAATGTTTGTGCTCGATGCGACGAGCAGTGTGCCATATGTATCACCGCCGGTCGTTTTTGTGTTCATGCTATATCCGGTACCCGAATACAAAGAGAGCGTGGTGGTTGCCCATGTTGTTGGCGCACCTCCGACACCGTTGGTAAAGGCGCCGCCGACTGCGAGGGTTTTACCGCTGGTGAGCGTAAAGCTTGCGGCATTCGTCAATGAGAAATTATTTGAGGATGTGGCGTTGCCCGTTATCGTCCAACCGCCGGCTGCGCTATTGAGTGTGAGATCGTAGAACGTGGATGAGCTTGCGGTTATTAATTTACCCGTCGTCGTTGCGCTCAACGTAACGAGACCGGTGCCTGCACTGAATGCACCCGCATTCACAAATGAGCCCCCGACGTTGAACGTGCTACTCGGAAGCGTCGTTGATCCGTTGGTAATTGTGAAGTCGCGGGTGGTCGTGGCGTTCGCATCAAGGAAGCTCCAGACACCACCAATGCCGTCGAGTGTAAGGTTGTAGAACGATGAACCTCCGGCTTTCAGATTTTTTCCACTCGCGGTTGCAATGAGCTTCACGGTACCGACGCCGGCAGTGAACGTTCCTGAATTGTCGAATACTGCTCCGACCGCAAAGATACCCACCGGAAGCGTGGTGGAACCGTTGGTAACAATAAAGTTGTTCGACGAGGTGGCATTTGTATCGCTAAAGGTCCACGCGCCGCCGCTGCCATTGAGCGTGAGATTATAGAACGAATTGCCGTTTGCCTTTATCGATTTTCCGGTTGAGGACGCGTTCAACACGATCGTACCGTTATTGTGCTGGAATATACCGCCGCTATTGAACAACGATCCGCCGATGGTGGTGGTGCCGACGCCGAATGTAACAGTCCCCGTTGCAATCGAGAAATCATTTTGCACAATCGCAGAACCGCTCGGGAACGACCAGTTGCCCCCGCCGCCGTTGAAGACAGCAGTGAAGAGCGATGAATTCTGCAGCGCAATCGTTTTACCGGATGTTGTGGCGGTAAAGGTAAACGTGGAGGATGCACTCGTGAGCAACGCTCCGTTATCCACGCTGAGGCTGCCGCCGATAGAATGCGATTGATTATTCGCACCGATCCACGTTGCATTGGTGCGCAGCTCGAGCGTGCCGTCCCAGGCGCTCCCGGATCCGCCGCTTTGCAGCGTCACATTGCCGCCGGGTGTAAATATTTTGCCGTCCCACACAATGAGCTTCGTATTGGGCAAAAGCACGAGCGTATTTGGTGCCCCCACAGTCGCATTGTATGGAATGTCGGTATCGTTGTCGGAATCGTAGGTCGCCAGTTTTGCAATCGTGATCGGATTGACGTCTTCGTGCCGAACAATGACGCGGTTTTCGTAGAGATCAAAATTCGCGATACTACTGATCGGATCAAGTGATACGGTAGCGGCACGTACGCCGCCGTTGGTGTCGAGATACACCGTAATAACGTCGCCGGGATTATACGCCACTCCCGGAATCGAATAGAGACCCGTGCCACTGCACGATGAGGTGAGTATTCCTGCACCCTGAATTTTCAAACGAACGACTTGCGTGACGCCGTTACACACCGCGCTCGTGGTTGTGCCTTCGTCGGAATACACCTTTCCGGATATGGTGATTTGCGACGAACTATCGTCCCATCGCAGATATCCCGGATCGCCGGCGGGATCATTATCGTATGCCTCGCCCGCGAAATTTCCGTAATGAAGATTGAACTTCCACGAACTTGCAGGAGCGCCCGATTCTTTTACGTTTGATCCGCCGGTAATGACAGACGTCGTTGCGAAATTGTTTCTCATAATAATCTTGAGCGGATTCGCATCGATGACCGATGCGGCAACGGTCATGGTGGTACCTCCGTTGGATGCAAGGAGGAAATCACCGTCGGAGAGCGAAGTAACTACCGTCGTGCCGGTAATATTGAGTCCGTTTATATCGGTGTCGCGGATTTTGTAATACTGCGCATTCAACGTGCCGCCGGAAACTGAGAACGCGTAGCGCCCGCTTCCTTGTACTGCAATCGACGTGGTCGCAGTTGTGGTTCCGAGTATTTCGAGCGTTCCCCCTGTGAACGTGAGTGTTGAGGAGGTTGCGATGCGCACGGTGACCGCCCGAGGCGTAGACGTTGCAAGCGACGTGCCGTCGAAGTCGGTGGCGTAATCCCAATACTCAGTGCCCGACGAGCGCGAGTAATCGCCCCATATGTAGAGATCACCGGACACGCTTGCATTGTTTTGCGAATACAGTGAACTGCCGGATGCGACAGTCGTTGTTGCCGCGCTCGAATTCCACATATTCACATTGGTGTTGGAGCTTACCGAGAGCGTGCCGTATACATCTCCTGAAACAGATTTTGTATTCATCGCGTACGCGGTACCCGATGTGAGAGAAAGAGTGGTTGTTGCCCACGTAGTAGCAGCACCGCCGACACCGTTGGTAAACGTGCCGCCGACTGAGAGCGACTTGCCGCTCGCGAGAGTGAAATTCGTCGCACGGGTGAGAGTAAAATGTCGAGACGTCGTTGCGTTCTGTGCGATAGTCCATCCACCAGCTACATTATTGAATGAAAGATCGTAGAAGGAACTCGATCCCGGGTTCACTGTGTTTCCAGTCGCAGAAGAATTGAAATTAAGTGAACCGTTCTGATGCAGGAATGATCCATTGTTTTGCCAACTTCCTCCCACATCAAACGCGCCTGTGTTTGATGCTTTAAAGGTGCTGCCCGCGCCAATCGTCACGGTTCCGGTTATTCCAATCGACGGGTCATTGAAGTCTGCATCGACAAGGACGGGATTCACACCACCGAGCGTAAGCACGCTTGCTGAGAGCGCTCCACCTTTCAGTGTGTACACCGGTGTTCCCGCGCTCGCCGGTGCGAGCGTGAGCATGGCATACGTGACGTCGGCAATGGTGGTTGAAGCATTCGAAGTGAAGAAGAACGGCGCGGATTGCACATTGAATGTACCGTTTACCACAAACGGAGACCCGCCGCCGGTAAATACCCAATTTGTTGAGCTCGCGTTCAGCGTTTGGCCGGACGTTATTCGCAGCATGCCGCTGACGGTCGTGGTGCCCACACCCGTTTTTGATGTTGAATCAACCGCGCCACTTCCAAGAATAAGGTTGTTGAACGTCCATGATGAGGCGCTGCCAATTGATCCGCTTCCCGTCAGTTGGAGTGTGCCGCCTGTCATCGCGATGGTGCCCCCGCCAGTCGCGCTTCCCGAAGTAATATTCATGTCCCCCGTCCCCGAAAGTGTGCCCGCAGTCATTGCAAACGAATTTGTCACGCTCGTGGTAGCTGCACTATCGAGCGACCATCCGCCGCCGGTTCCGTTGAACACGAGATTGTAAAACGAGAGCGCGATTGAAGAATTGAATGATTTATTCGTGGTGGTTGCGGTGAATGTAAATGTTGAGCTTGCCGTCCCGAACGTGTCTCCGCTTGCAAGTGACAGGCCGCCTCCGATTGCGTGTGTTTCGGATCCGGTTGCAAGGTACGCAGAGCTCGTTGCAAGCATGAGTCGCCCGTCTCGTATGTTGCCGTTTCCTCCGCTCTGCAATGTCACGTTGCCGCCCGGTGTAAATGTTTTGCCTGCCCACACATACAATTCTGTGCCCGGCTTCACAGCGAGCGTGGATGGCGGTGTACTCGTCGATGCCGTAAACGGAATGTCCGTATCTTTTGTGCTGTCGTAAAACGCGAGTTGTGCGATGGTGATCGGCGTTACGTCTTCGTGACGGACAATAACCACGTCCTGATAGAGATCGAAATTCGCGATGTCGGCGCTCGGCGTACGCGAAATGGTTACCGCGCGCGTGCCGCCGTTGGTATCCAAAAATGCAGTGAGCACAACGTCGCCCACAACGGTCACACCGGAGATCGTATACAAACCGGTACCTGCATTACACGCAGCGGTATATGAGGTGCCGCTATTTACAACGAGCTTCACGACCGGTGTTACGCCATCGCACGGCGGATTGCCGATCACTGTCGAACCGTGATCAGAATATACGCGGCCGGAAATATTGATCGAGAGATTTGAGTCATCCCACCGAATGTATCCGGGATTACCGCCATCGCTTACTTTGGGATCGTTGTCGAAGCTTTCTCCCGCATAATTGCCGTAGTGGCTTCTGAACCACCAATACGAACCGGGCACGCCGGTTTCCGTCACGTTTGAACCAACGCTCACACCCGACGACGTGGCGAAGCGGTTGCGTAAAATTTGGAATGCAACGTTCGCATCAATGACCGTACTCGCAACTTTGATCATGGTCCCGCCGTTCACGCCGAGTTGGAAATCACCATCAGAAAGCGACGAAATAGACGTCGCGCCGGAAATATTGAGTCCATTCAAATCAGTGTTGCGCACCTGGTAGTACTGCGCGTTCAGCGTGCCTCCTGAAACCGCAAACGCGTATGCGCCGCTTCCCTGATTATCAATGGTGGTAGACGCACTTGCTGAACCCAAAATCTGAAGCGTCCCACCGGAGAACGTGAGCGTGGACGAGGTCGCGACGCGCACGTTGACTCTTCTCGATGAGCCGCCGAGTGCAGTACCATCGAAGTCTGTCGCATAACTCCAATATTCGGTACCGGACGATCGTGTGTAAACACCCGCAATGTAGAGATCGCCGGAAACGGCGGCATTGTTTTGTGAGTATAGATAGCTTCCGCTTGAGACAGTGGACGTGGAAGCCGAAGAATTCCACATTGAAATTTTCGTCGTTGAAGAGATGACAAGCGTCGCGTACGTATCTCCCGCGTTTGATTTTGTGTTGATCGAATACGTACCGCCGGAATACAGCGTGAGAGTGCTACCGCTCCATGTTGTTGTTGCTGGTGCAACCGCATTCGTAAACGTCCCGCCAACACCAAGCGAGAATCCGCTCCCGAGCGTAAATGTGGCGGCGTTGGTGAGGGTGAAATTATTGGTCGAGGTTGCGCTTTGTGCAATGGTCCAGCCGCCTGACGCACCATTGAAATCAATATTGAAGAAGTTTGAGCCGTTCGGCTGGATCGTTTGACCGGACGAGCCAGCATTGAATTTCACGGTACCGCTGTTGTGCACGAATGCACCACCCGCGATTGTCCACGAGCCGGCAACCGTAAAGAGTCCCGATGGAAGCGTCGTCGTGCCGTTTTCTATCCTGAACGTGCCGGTCGATGTGGCATTTGTATCGGCAAAACTCCACGACCCACCGACTCCGGAGAATGTGAGGTTATTTGCATCTGATCCGCCGAGCTTCAGTGTTTGCGCGGTTGTTGCGGTGAATTTGAGCGTACCGCTATTGTGCGTAAATGATCCGCCGTTCTTTGCAAAGAATCCGCCGATTGCAAAGGTACCCGACGGCATGGTAACGGTGCCTGTCGTTATCGTGACATTGCGTGATGATGTGGCATTCGCTGCGGTGAACGACCATGAACCTGATCCGTTAAACGTGAGGTCGTAAAAAGTAGATGCCCCCGTCGTGATTGTTTTTGCAGAAGCGGCGGTAAGCAGTACGGTGCCGTTGTTATGTTGGAAGGTGGCGCTGTTTGAAAAATTGCCGGCAATGGTGGTGGTGCCGGTCGGGAGTGTAATCGTACCGTTGGTGACGGTGAAGTCATTTGTAATTGAAGCGGTCGCGCCGGAGAATGCCCAGTTACCGCCCGAGCCGTTGAACGTGAGGTTATAGAAACCGGATGTTCCCGGGGTAATTGTGTTTCCGGTTGTCATTGCGGCGAAAAGCACGGTGCCGGTTTGCGGCACGAACGCATTATTGTTTGTCCAATTACCATTTACGGTGACAGTATTTGCACCGCCCAAATTGAACGTATCGTCCGCTCCGATCGTGATGTTCGTCGCCTTTACGCTGGAACCGAGCGTCACTGTTTTTGCAGCGCCGTCTATAAATACATCGCCCAGATCTTGTTTTGATGCACTACTATCGGTCCAAATCTTTGATGTCGTACCGTTGAACGTGGTGGATGCCGTCCCTTTTGTGAATGCACCGCTCGAACCGATCGTGAGATCGCCGGAGAGCGTAATGAGGTGATTACCGTTTTGTGAGAGCGTACCGTTGTTGATGGTGAGCGTGCCCGTAACGTCGAGTGCGCTCAAGAGGTTCCACGTTGCAGTACCCGATGAACCGAACGTCGCGTTATTGAATGACGTTGACGTTGCACCGGTGAAGTCAACGCTTTCCGTGGTAGATGTTGCGGTGAAATTCACGGTTGAATTGCCCTTCGCAAATTGTCCGCTATCGGCCCACGAGCCGCTTACGTTTATCGAGTTGCCGTCGGCGATGAGGATACCTTTGATGGAAATATCCTTTGTGGTGACACTGCGACTGAGTGAGACATTTGGCTCAAAGGTGGTTCCTACGCGAATATATAATTTGTTACCGGAACAGCCGGTAATTGCACACACGAGCAAATCGGGCCCTGCGGTTACATTGTCGAAAATATCTTCGTTGCCGGATGTTGAATTATCATAGAGGTCAATATCGGCATTCGTCAGTGTCGGGTTGTCATTTGAACCGAGTGACAAATGATCTTCGTAGAGCTCCATGCCGGTTACATCTCCGGTCGTAAGATATTTACTAACGGCAACCGCCTCATTGGGATCAGCAGCGCCGGAAATATAGACCGTGATCACATCACCGGTAAAAGCCGTCACGTTTGCGATCGTCCACACACCGGCAGAAATCGTACCTGTTTTTCCCGCTTGCAGCACGCCGTTCACCGCAACCGCTACGGTACCGCTCGTTACATTCGTGGTTTCATCGAATTTCTTGGCCGTACCTGAAATCTGAATTCCTTGCGCCCAACTTGCGGTCCAATCATCGAGTGTCGGACAATTGTTGTTACCGCACGTAAAGGTCGCAAGACCGCGAATGGTGGCGTATGTAATACGCGAGAGGCCTGAAATGTTAATAGTAGAGGTCGATGTAGTACCCACAGAGTTGAGATACCCCGCGATAAAGCCGGCATTATCCGGAACGAGTGCGTATGTTCCCGAGGCGTTCAAGTATTCCAATTGCATTTTGAGCGAAGTCGACGCGGGCTGTGTTGCGCTCCACGAAAACGTTGCCCATTTCGGACCGGTGCCATCGGAGAAATTGATACTTTGAGATTCGACAGTGACCGGGTTGGTGTCGGCTTCGGTGAGTGATGCGATTCGCATACCTTCGAGCGCCTTACGATCGCCCGGCATGGACCCGGCAAGCCCGTATGCTTCCGACATAAACTCGAAGAAATCACCGTTCACAACGCTCGGCATGATCATACCCGACCAATTTCCGGCATCGCTGGTTGTTATATTTGCACTGTATGTTCCCGAGACGCCATACGGAATGAGCGCTGCATTTTTCGCCCACGAGAATCCCGGTTCACCGTCGGTCAAGTTCGCTCCTTGGGCAAAAAGGTTACCGAACAAGAGGTAGTCACCGGCAACCGTCGCCGTAATGCGGGAGTTGTTTGTCGAATTACTGTGCGTAAATGAGGCGTCTTTTTCGTTCTCGGTATCCCATACATATGCACTCGTGGTGGCGGTATTGATATTGATCGCGCTTGAATTCTGCAAACGAACGAAGCTCCCGTCCGGAATTTTTACAATCGTCACACCGGTGCGATCTACATACGCACCCGTATTATCTGCATCGATTGACCACGCTGAGGTGCCGATCGATCGAGCAAGCTGCACGTTCAACACGGTGTTTGTGGTTGTTGATTCAATAATCATACCGATTGCGGCCGCACCTTGATAGACGGCATTTCCGTTGGCGTTGCCGTTCATATAGACCGTCGTGAAGCTGCCTTCCACATCTGCACCGTTCAAGATGATTTTTTGTTTCACTTGAGATGGAATGGTGGATCCGGTTGCGAGTGATCCGTACGTGTTTGCAAATATAAGATAGTGACCAACACTCTTGAGTGTGATGTTGCCTGATCCGACAGTATGATCAAACGATCCTGTGTCGAGTTCATCCTGACGATCATACGAAATCGTCAACCACGAGGCGGACGTCGGTCCGGTTTGTTTAACTTTCTTTCCCAGTCGCACGTAATCCCATGCATCGTCCAGTTTTACAAATTGCAGCGTAGTACTTGCGACACGCGTCTCTGTCGCTGCGACGTTGGCATCAGTTCGGAATGATTGCAACAGCACTTGCGTCGAGTCTGCAGGTGCATAAATAATGCCACCGCCCGCATTGAATCCTTCTTGCGCACCGTTTAAGCGGCGCAGATATGACGACGACCATCCGATTGGACTGTTCACGCCAGCAATATTCAAATTCGTTTGTGCATCCGTTCTGTTTGTGCCGCCGGTGGAATCAAATCGCGTACTATAGAGCACTGCATAGTGACCTTTCTTCAATCCGACAGTCGTTGTGCCTGAAAGCGCATACACATCATCGCGCCGTACAGTCGTATCGAATCCATGTGTGAATACCGATGTCGTCAGTGCCTCACCTGCCGTCGCAGTACGGAAGATTGCGATTTTTCCCGTATCGACGGATGAAATCACCGAATTCGAAGTCGACGCTATCGTACGAATGAACGTGTCTTTCGCAAATTGTGCCTGTGTTGTCTGGAACCACGTCGAAACCGCAAGCGATGTGTCGACCGTAAAGCTGTTCCCCGCAGACCACTGTGAAAACGCGTTACCTCCCGTCGGGTCAATTGCCCGAACACGCCACCAATACGTCGTTCCGTTGGTGAGCACGTCTGCACTCTGTAGTTGAAACTGTATCGTATTGTTCTGTGTAAATGGATCGGTGTCGGTTGACGAGGCGGTATTACTAAAGCCCGCATTTGTGCCGGATATGCGGAATGTTCCGGTACCAAACGCCGAATCGGTCGACCATTCGACTTGATACCGAAGACGATCGCTCTGTGGATCTGTTGATATAAATTGGAATGTTGGCGTCGTTGTTGCGGTCTTTTCATTATCGAAGGGTTTTGATAACACCGGTTTCGTGACGGAGAGCGCGGTGTTTACGGTCCAGTCAAAGAGTGTTGGAGTTCCCGTTGTTCTCGTCATATTTGCAACAACGCGCAGTGCGCCATACGTTGTCACATCGAGATTGGCAAGTGAAATAGGTTGTGTGGATGTGCCGAGCGAATTGCCCGGTAAATCCGTATCAGGAATCAGTGCCCACGATGAGGTCGATGTAAAATATTGCACCTGGTACATGATCGTGCCGAGCACGTGTGCATCGTTCCACGTCAATGATCCCCACGTATTACCGTAGGTCATACCACTGAAATTAATCTGTGGCGAAATGACGGTACTGGTTGCAAGTACGCCGCTGATTTGCACGTCATTGGCAATGGTCGTTGTCGCACTCAGCAATTGATCTTCGAGGAACTGCGCCTGCGTTGTTTGATGCCATGTGGAGACAGTCACCGAGGTATCCACCGTGACACTGCGCGATATCGACCAACTTCCGTAGGTGTTGGTGCCTGTCGGGTCTTTTGCCCGGACTCGCCACCAGTAGGTTGTCCCGTTTGAAAGCGCGGTTGTCGGAATAAATCGTATTTTATCGGATTGATTGAACGGGGATTTATTCGCGGGAGACGTCGTGTTTTGGAACTCGACATAATTTGTAAACGAATCGCGATCCAAAAGCGTTGTACCGAAATTGGGATCGGTCGAAACCTGTACTTCGTAATGCACATTCTCTCCGTTTATTTCTGCAGCGGCAAAATCGAACCATGGCGTGGTACTGGTCGATTTCTCGTTATCGAACGGGGCCGCCAGTACCGGTATGTCCGGCGTCGAGTTTGTGGTGAGCGCCGGATAATCAAGATAACTTTTGAGTCCTTGACCGGTCGTTGCGTCCACCATACGGAAACAATAATCTCCGCCGACAGTCGCGCCGTTGTCTTGCAGCGTCCAGTCGTACTCGGCATTTTGTCCGGTGCCCACGCCGTTGGGCGTGGTCGTCGAGGGGTTCTGTTCGACATACGATTCTTTTACATTTGAATTTGTGAGTGTGGTTGAAGAGAGTGTCGTGTTATTCGTCACGCCGGCGTTATCATATCCCCGCCAGATTGCACCGCTTCCGATTGCTCCTACATCCGTCCAAGAAAGTGCCGCCGAGCACGTTGATCCGGCCGCGTATTGCAGTTTAAATGAGTCGGCAAATGCGGTTGTGGTTGAAACCGCAAGGAGGTTCATCCGCAAACGCACTACATCGGACGACTTTATGGGAATACCGTTGGTGATCGGATCACCCTGAAGCACATCGACTGCGCCGGATGGCCACGGATCCGTGGGCGGTTCCCCGTTCACGTTTGCGTACCAACGATAGGTGTTTTGCTGATACAAGCTTTGTGGATTTTTCCGCCACAACATAATCGATGCGCCCTCATCTGCGGTTACCGTACCTGCAGTTCCTGTGAGAACCGTTGTTACCGAAATGACGTCGTTCACCGCCAGATCGCGCAGCATAAAGACAAGCGATCCGGAATATTCCGAATGCGTGCTCACACCTGACATGTAATGATTTTTTGTCGCAGCTCCGCTTACATCGACACCGTTCTTCTGCACTTGAATAATGATGTTGCCGCGTGTGACTGCGCCCGAGAGCGAATCATTAATCGCGAGGAGGTAATCCCCTGCTTTTTTTACCGTAACTTGGTGGGAATTTGTTGTCGTTGAGTGTGTGTACGCATTAAGGTCGGCAACGGTATCCGTGGCATACCGGATCGATTGTGCCGGCGTAATGTTGAAGTTGGTTCCACCGCCTGAAAGCGTTTGACCGCTGCCGAAATATACATCAGTTGACGGCAGTTTTTGCATAAACAACGATCCGACGTCACTTCCCACGGTCATGGTCCCCGCGGCGCCTTCCTGCTGCACATCGACGGTGAATACCGAATTCGAAGATGTTGCGTGTACCACACCGCTCCATTGCAGCGATGATTGTGTTGCTCCCGCCGAATTTGAAATATAGCCCTGCTTGAAATTTCCTCCGGTCACGACGACTCCGTTGAGTACCACGCGTGCCCGCACGTTTTCTCCGGCAACAGCGCCGTTGAGCGGAATATTAATAAATGTCATGTAATCTCCCGTCGCGGCAATCGTGACATTCTCCGGTGAGGATGTGGTTGCATTTGCGTGCGTATATCCGGTATCCTTGCGTCCGTCGTACCACACCACTTTTGTTGCACCGGTTGTGTTCAGATTTGTATCCGCGACGGTTGTCGTTGCGGTTGCGGTGTACACAGTTTCAGTCGAGGGAATATATTCCACATACATTGATGCGCGCGTTCCTACAAGCATGACATCTCCCGCGGTAACTGTTGTGATTGTGTGCGAATATGCCTCAATGTAGTCACCGACGCTCAAATTTCTGACGAGTGCGTACACGTGACTCGATGATTCACCGACGCCGCTTCGGGTAAGCGTGTAACTGCGACCGACGCCTACGGTTTGTTTTGCGCCGTTTACACGGATATCGACTTCGAGTGTTGTCGGATTTCTACTCGTGTCTGCTCGCTCCCACGGTACGTTGACCGCAACCAAATAATCACCGGCAATATTGACCGTGAGCCGCGACGGACTCGTAGATGTGGAGTGTGAATAATACGCATCGTCGTAATCTTCTGATTTATCAAATTGCAGCGCGAATGGCGTGTTGTTGTTAAGATCATTTCCGTTTGTGGTTGAGGTGCCGGTGAGCCATGCGACACCGGTTGCAACAGGCACTGCGTCGGACGCAACTTTCCACGTGCGGCCTTCTTCAAAACCAGACCCATCTGAGCGCGTAAATTTGAGCGGTCCGAGCAAGTAGAGATACGGGCTCGCATCGGGCGCGTCAAACACATAGGAGAAATCCGCAGTTTCGCCCACCGCGAGCGACACGTTCCAGGTAAGATACACAACGCCTTTGTCTCGCGTGAGTGTGGCACCCCCGGCATCAGGGACAGTGAATCCTTCGGGCAGGCTTTCTGTAACGGTTCCGGTAAATGCCTCGTTCGCCGTGACTTCAATCGACATCGGATATGTTGCGATTGGGTAGATACGCGTCGGACCGGTACGAGATACCGAAAGGGCGGGGGCCACTTCCACATAAAACACATCCGTGACGGAATTAATGACGGAGCCATTCTGATCAAGACGGGAAAGAGTAACCGTCGACGTGCCGATTTCATCGACTGTGTAGTCTGCAAAATAGTCAGGCTGATCAGTCACATTGTTCATACCGCAGCCGAGTCCGTTTTGCACCGGCACGTCGGTGATCTCGCCCGAGGGCGCGGTGATGGAAAGCACTAATGATGCATCGCACATCGTGTTACCGCTGTCGGTCAGTGCAGCCATTTCAAAATGCGCGTTTTCCCCAGGTTCATACGTCGCTTTGTCCGTGTTCTCTGCAAGCACTCCCCAAAAGAAGTCGACCGTATCGGTGTATGTATGACCCGCCTCGATGATTGTCATATCGATCGTGTATTTTCCCGGTTTAATTTCCCTCGTCGGCGAGCCGAGCGTCAGATTCCAGGTCTCGTCGCTTCCGTAATTGATGTCGACCGGTAACCGTGTCTCATCGCCGTTGGCATCTTCGATTTTCGTATCTTTGATTTCAAACGCAACCTTCGTTCCGAGCAATCGGTCTTTGATTCGTGTAAATAATCCGCGCTGCGTCTTGAACTTAAATTCAAACGAGGGCCGGTCGTCGGCATTGAATTCTGTCTTTTCTGACAGCTGGTCATTGAGTTGCGCACGCTTCACATGCGGCACCCCTTTGTGCACGGTGCCTTTCCGGTTTTTTTGTGCGACGAGATCGCTTTCTTTTTTAAGACGTGCCGATTCAAGATCGCCGGATTTAGTACCGCCGTTTACATACAGATAAAACTTTTGCGGATCAGGCTGTGTGGTTTCGAGCTGCACACGGAAATACAATGTTTGGCCCGGTAGAATATCAAATGATTTACGAGTGCGGTTCTTCGTTTTGTAGCCGTTGGGTAGTTTCGTGTCATCGGCACTTTGCACGACCTCGATATCCTGTGGTACCCAATCATTGAGATACGCGACACTGCTGCTTGTCGCCACCGTCACGTCGGACTCGAGACAATTTTGTTTCGTCGCGTTCAACCATGAACATTGATGTACTTCCCCTGTCGCTGAGCAACTGTAACTGCCAGTAGTCGTTGCACTCTGCCACTGCGAATCGCAGAGATATGTGACGTCGTTCTGAACCGATGCTTCTGTGGAACTCGCAACATTGCGTAAAAACTGCGAAATGCCGGTCACACTGCCCTTCCCCTCGAAAAACGCTCCGGACCACGTAAACGAGTCGGGGCTATCTCCCGGATTCGAGACGCTCACGTATACGGTCGATCGGAATAACCCGTCGCTTGATGAGGCATCAGACGTATACACTTTTCGATCTGAACGCATCGGCAGCCCGTCATCGAGATCGTCTGTGAAATTGAATGAAATATTGTTTCCGTCGGGGAGCACAAGCGTACGATGCGCGTCATCCTGTCCCCGTAATGAAAGGGAGACATTATCGGATGAGTCCGTCGCTTGATCTGCCGAACCATTCAAAATATTCAATACCGTATCCGTGTACTGCGCGTTGATCCACAGACTGTCCAGATACAAACGGGTGGATTTACCGGTGTCGGCGCGCACGTACTCTATGACCACTTTCAAATCGTCGAGCGATTGCCAATCGGTTATATCGTCGAGCGGTGCGGAGAAATAGCCACCGTTCGATTCATTCGAAAGGTCCTTATTGAGATACATTTCGCCGGCCTGTTTCCATTTACCGGCGTGGTAATAGCGAACCTCGAGCTTGTCATCGAGCGTTCCGTTCTCACGTCCCGCGGAATCGGCAAACGAAAAATTGACCAGTGCGTGTTTGAAATGCTTTTTCGTAATGTCACCCGTAACACCGAATCCGGAAAACGCGAGCGTATGACACTCGGTCTGCTGCAAGAAGCAGCTCGCTACGTATTCATCCTTCGACGTCGAATCTTGCGGAAGCGACGGCGCGTCCGGCGAAGATGAGGCATCGCTCGTCGTTGCAAAGACCGTTGGTACGAACGGTGCAAACACAATCTCCTCAGTTGTATGAATAAATTGTCTGATCAACGAAGTGGGTCCCGGATCAGTTGCCGGAGGCGTTTGCGACGGAATCGATTCATGGATCGCAGGCGTATCTGTGGGTGGCGTTACAACCGGCGGCGTAGCTGGCGCGACGATCTGAGCGGGTTGCGCGGGATTGGGTGCACTCTGTTGGGGCGCTGTCGTTTCGGAAGGAGAAGAAGTTGCGATCGTAGGCGTCGAAGACGCATCGGAGTGTATTTCTTGAGGCGTGGTAGTTCCCGTGTCGTTTCCGCTGCCTCCAGAATTTGCATTCGGTACCGCAACCATGACCGCGACTGCGGAATTTGTGTCATTGAACGATTCAAGCGGTGCATTCGCCGGAAGGTCTTGGGATATGGCACGTTCAGAATGATCCCACCCCTGAGCGGAAACCGATGTAGAAAATATGTGTGCTTCGCGCGTGCCACCAAATGCCCCAACAAGATCGCTCGAAGAATATGCGAGGTATGCAAGAATTCCCAAAACCAAAAGTGCCGCGAGCACTCGTTGCGCGCGTCTTTTTTTGAGAATTCCACTCGGGAACATAGGGTATTTTTTTGTGTACGGAAAACACACCGCATGCGGTATAAATCCGTCCCCTCATTTTATCACCCGCAATTCGTTATTTCGTCCTGATTTCAAGCCAAGACTGGACAATTTTGAGGGGTAAAAACCTCACTTCTATAAAAGTTATCCCCGTATCGTCTTTTTGAGCGCGTCCATTCCCGTATCGACGATTTCTTCAGAGACCTCGAGCACTTCTTTTATGCGCTCAAGTAAGTCGCGCTCAGTCGGCGTGAGTTGAGGTTTTTCATCCAAATCTTGAACCATTTGTTCGAATTCTTCACGCATGGCGGAGAAAATTTTATCGTTTTTATCCCGCACCGCCGCCACTTCGGTGAGTATATGGAGACGATCTCGTTCGCTCGATTTTCGGTTTCGGAGATTGAGTGTTGAAAGTACACCGATTACAAATGCGAATATAAGCAGCAGTA
The DNA here is from genome assembly GCA_043780835.1 of Minisyncoccota bacterium. Classification (GTDB taxonomy): domain Bacteria; phylum Patescibacteriota; class Minisyncoccia; order Phycocordibacterales; family UBA2100; genus UBA10103. The sequence goes on along the minus strand of JAYWCB010000011.1, from coordinate 37,904 downwards.
TTCGCTCGGTCGTAAAGAATCCGGGAACCGCGACCACCTCACCGGGTTTGGCACCTTTTACCGGCTTCGCAACGAGCGGAAGCGTGAGTTCTTTTGATGATTCACGTATGTTTCCCGCTTTGTCGTACGCCTTCACTTTTACTTTCGTCGGACCGCCCGCTTGCGGTGGTATCAAAAAACCCGTTCCGAGATCCGCCTCTTTTACGGTACCAACGGATGCGTCATTAAAATATATTTCGTACCGATCCATCCCGGCCAGGTCGTCAGTTGTTTTCATGCTTATTTTTGGAGTCGTTGCATCGTCTCCCTGATCAAGGAGTGCGATCTGAAATTCGGCAGGCGGCACCGTGTCGATCATTATTTTTCGTTTACCGACTTCTCCCCACCCTGCCTCGTTTTTAAATTGGAGGTAAAAATACCACACACCATCACCTACGTTGCGCTGAGTTGAAGACGACGCATCCGCTTTCAGTAGAACATTCGGCGTCGCAGTATCCTTATCTGAAAAAAGCATCTTGATCCCAATAACGTCGGGCGGGATTTTCCACTCGACAGTTACGGTGCTCGTACCGTAATAATTCTCAGGCTTGGGATGCGTGGGTGAGGTCATCGTCGGCGCGATAGGCGGAGAACCGCCGAACGCTTCACCCGAAGGCGGTACTTCAGCAGGAGGTGCAACGACGGCTTTCGGCGGTGGTGGTGGTGCCGCGGCTTCTTCGATGGTAAATGTCGCTTCGCCACCTTTGGAATACACGTTGGTGCCCTTACCGTCGGCAGCGAGTACTGAACCTTTCGTGAAGCTCACTTTGCCTGAACCGACTTTTTTGCCCTTGAACTTGATCGTAATAACGGTACCCGATTTTGAAAATGCAGTCGGTGTGCCGCCGCTAAATTCAATGGTTCCGTCCGTATTAGAAAATGCAGGATCCGCAGTCCAAAGGGAGAATGCCGAACCGTCTTTTGAAACGCTTGAAACTGACAAAACGTCTTTATCGAATGCAATGACTCCATCGGCGGCATTTATGCTATCAACTCCGGGATTTACCAGCACTTTGACCGCAAATTCTTTTCCGCTGGGAAAACTCCCGCTCGCAGGTGAAAATGAGAGTTCCGCTGCACTTGCGAGCGAAGGCACCGCGATAAGAGCGAGCCCGAGAAATAATGCCTGCAATATGCGACGGGTCATCATGCAAATGTGTGAAGCGTTTCGCGTAACGCGAAAACAGACTCGATTGTGATCAAGCTTTATTGACCCGAATACGGATACCGTTACCCTGTCCGCTTTTGAGCGGAAGGAGCAGCATGAGCACTCCTTCTTTCATGATTGCCTCAGTCTTTTCCGAGTCGACCTCGGACGGAAGAATGATTTGACGGTAAAATCCGCCCCACGAGCATTCTTCAAGAATTTTCTCACGACCCTCAGCAGTCGGAAGTTGAAAGTGCTCGCCTTGCGGCCGCTTGCGCTCACCCTTTATCGTGACGATGTCGCCGTCCCCTTCGATGGTGACGCCATAGTCTTCGATGTTCGACCCGGCGAGTTGTGCGTAAATGATGATTGCTCCCGGAATTTTGTAGATGTCGACCGCAAGCTGCTCGTCGGTCGAGGGACTCCCGGGCGATTTCTCGACTTGCAGCGCGACTTTTTCCTGCTTTTTATCTTCCGGTGCACCAGGGATTACATCTTTTGATTTGAGGCGTTGTAAAAAAGACGACATATAGAAAGATCGTAACGTTCAGTATAACGCGTCTCTGTAGTTGCGTACGTTGTTTCAGACTGCTTCCATGTGGATAGCGTCTTCACGTCGAACGATGTGTGTTAAAAACGATGTTCGCCGGGAAATAATACTGCGCGTGTGAGCGGAAATATGCGCGCGAATGCGCGTCCGACAATAAATTTACGCTGCAGAGGTCCCCATATGCGAGAATCTGAACTTTCCTTTCTATTATCGCCGAGAACAAAATATTCATCAGCAGCGAGTTTGATCTCGCTCGGCGCAGTTTGGTTTGCAACTGAAGAGACATACGGCTCATCAAGTCGAATCGGTGCGCTCGAAGAAGCACCCTGCACCGTGACTACCGCGTGATCAATACGAATTGTCTCACCCGGCAAGCCGATAATACGCTTTACAAAATACACGCTCGGATCCAACGGATATTTAAAAATCACCACATCTCCGCGCGCAGGTGTTTCGCTGCGATAGGTCAATTGGTCGACAATCAGATACTCTTTGGGCATGAGGGTGCTGCTCATCGACAGACCCGACACTATGAACGGTTGAGCTATGTAAAGGCGGAATGGTGCGACGATGATCAAGGAAATGATCGTGTATTTAAACACCTCAAAAATGAGACTACTTTTCCGCTCCGGATGCTCCGGCGACGGCACACCGCGCGAGAAAAGTGACATATCGCTTAGACGGAATGCGCAAGGCTTTGAATGAGAGCACCGATGAAGTGCAGAATGTAAACGAACATACTGATAAACAGCATGATTATTTGCACAAAAAAATCGAGTATTGTTTTAAGAAATGTATAGATGAGGTTCATACCGACAGTATACCAAAAAGGACATACTGATTTCTCATTTTACCTAGCACTCATTTAAAATACAAAATTCTCGGGTTGATAGCGGGTCTGAAGTGTAGTACTTTTCGATGAACGCCGGGGTAGCTCAGTGGTAGAGCGGACGTTTCATAAGCGTCAGGTCGACGGATCGTTCCCGTCCTCCGGCACAAAAAACAGGTACAATGTACCCATGGAAATGATCGAAATTGTGGGAGCCGTTTCCGCACTACTTACACTGATTGCGTTCGTCGGCAATGAATACGGCAAACTCACCGCGGATAGCATCCTGTACGATGCGTTGAACTTTGTCGCATCCATGGGTTTGTTGATATATGCGTCACACCTCGGATCGCTTCCGTTTATGGCGATCAATGCGGTATGGGCGCTGGTGTCGGGATTCGATGTCGTGAAGTACTTCTGGGGCGTTCAAAAGGTTTGAGATCAGTCAGATTCGTTGTATTCTGTGCCCGTTGCGGGTCATATGATTCGCCAAAATGCAGGTGTAGCTCAATTGGTTAGAGCACTCCCCTGTCACGGGAGAGGCTGCGGGTTCGAGTCCCGTCACTTGCGCATCATTGAAAATGGCCGGCTTCCTGCCGGCTATTTTCATATGACTGAAGCCGCGTAAGCGGCGACGGGACTCGAAAGGCGGAGCGATATGAGCCGAGCACGGCGAATCGCGAGCCAGGGTCGTGAAAATTCAGTTGCGACGGCAACTGAATTATTCCTGACCGAGTCCCATCACTTGCGACGGCAACATTTTGAGCGCTTGACCGAGTCGCGTCACTTTAAGCTGGCAACTCCTTGAAAAAATCACCTCAATTCTTACCAAAAAAGAATGGCAATAAGAAAAACCATGAAAGAAGGAGCAGCCCAATGCCCGCGCCGAAGTGCACATATGATTTTCGCTTTACACCGTGCGAGAGTAGTGCAAGAGCTAAAACGAAAGGTGCGATGAAGAGCATGAATACTAGTGAGCCAACGATCAGCGGTCCAATTTCAGAAGATATGCCCATATATGAAGTATACCCTTCTCAGCCACACTCCTTTCGGATTTCATTATTTCGGTTCTAACATCGTCCACCAGCCCGCGCTAGCAAGTCAAAAGGTCACCTTAAAGGGTGACCTTTTGGTTTGCTTCTTGTAAACGCGGACTCGAAAGACAGAAGCCCGCGGCCGGGGGCCGAAGAAGGGCTGAGTCGGGGTCGAGAACACTTAGTATTTTCGAGTTTGCGAAGAAAATACTTAGTGATTCGTGACCGAGTCCCCTCACTTGCGAGCATGAGTCACTCTGCGTCGGGACTAGATGAAGGCCTGATTTGTTTTGATAATGACAACAGAGAATTCGAGGCATACAATGATGCGCATATGAATACATCTCGAATTGTTGCGGGTAGCTCGGTAGCGTTACTTATAATGGCAGTATGCGGTGTCGCTCTCACAGCGGAGGCGAGCCATTCGTGGGGCGGTTATCATTGGGCTCGTACGGCAACGCCGTTCACGCTCAAACTCGGCGACAATGTAGGCGGAGTATGGGACGCATACCTTCGCAGTGCAGCGAATGACTGGAATGCGGATCCAAGCGTTCTCTATCCTGGCGCAGGTATCGCACAAGCACTCCACACGACCGTTGTACCAGGCGGTACCACTGCGAGAAATTGCAGAGCGATTTCGGGCACCGTACAAGTGTGCAACAACTCCTACGGAAATACCGGATGGCTTGGAATCGCGCAAATTTCGATAAGCGGTACGCACATTACTCAGGGCACGGCAAAGTTGAATGACACGTACTTCAATACAGCGAAATACAATACATCCGCGTGGCGCAATATGGTGATGTGTCAGGAAATTGCGCACACCTTTGGCCTTGATCATCAAGACGAGGCTTTTGCCAACACGAACCTTGGTACATGCATGGATTACACAAATGCGCCGGCGGGCGGTATCTACAATGGATTTGATTATGGACTGAGCAACGAGCATCCCAACACGCATGATTACGAGGAGCTCGGTTTGATCTATGCACACCTCGATACAAACACTACCGTTTCACTGTCGAAAGCGTCACGAGCATCAGCTGTAGCTCAGAGTGATGATTTCGAGAACGCAGCAGAATGGGGCAAGGTCATTCGCACATCCCGAGACGGCAAGGAATCGCTGTATATTCGCGATCTCGGTAATGACACCAAAGTCATGACCTTCGTCATCTGGGCGCAATAAACGAAAAGCAGAAAGGCGCTATACTTTCTTCATGGTCAACTGGCACGAAGTAACTCCTGTTTCGCGCATGCTGGCAATTATCGTGTTCGTCGGTCTGATACCGGTATTATTTTTCTATCTGGGAATGCAATATCAGGATATGCAGGATACAAAAAATATAATGCGCACCTATGATTTTCCTCGACTGCAGGTGTATACCGGTATGGGTGTGCCATTGCGAACTGTTGGCACGTCGACGTCAAGCACAACTCAGAGATAGGCCAGGATTCTACAAATTGTGTGCTTGTGGAATCCCCCTCCGGAGGGGCTATACTGTAAGGTACCTATGAAAAAAGTACTGATTGTCGAGGATGACCAACTGATCTTTTCTATACTTTCGCGCGAACTATCCGATGCCGGCTTTGAGGTGGCAAATGCTTTTGACGGTGAGCAAGCTGTCGCGGTAACGCGGGAGGTCCATCCCGATCTCGTGCTGCTCGATATACTTTTGCCTCGCAAGAACGGCTTTGAAGTCTTACAAACCCTGAAAGAGGACGCTGCATTAGCACTCATACCCGTCGTTATTCTCTCAAATCTCGGACAGCCGGAAGACATTCAACGAGGGCGCGAACTTGGCGCCATTGACTACATGGTGAAAGTTGAGTTTGAACCGAAACAAATCGTCGCAAAAGTCCGCTCAATCCTTGCATAGGAGGTATGTGGAGTTCGATCATGGCAGTGAATTCGTTCTTCGTCTGGCCCATCACATTCATTTTTCTTGTCTATTCGATCGGCCGTCTCGCGCTTTTTTTTGAGTGGAAACTTTTTATCATCGCGATTCTGCTGTTTGCGATTTCGACTACGGCGCAGATGGTGATTGGAGTGCTGTCGGAGTAAATAGCGTTGGCTTTTACGGCGTATTGCGACACGGCTTGGCCAAGCGCTCGATTTTCGCCGTCGCGAAAATCTCCGCTCGGCCCTGGTTTTGCGATCCCGCCTACTGGCGGATTCCCACGCAAAACCTTGCAAGTCCCTCTCGCAGCACCTCCGCTGTTGCTCCCGCTAAGAAACAAAAAACTCCCCACATGGGGAGTTTTTTGTTTCTTGTTGCGGGGGAGGGACTTGCACCCCCGACCTCCAGGTTATGAGCCTGGCGAGCTACTACTGCTCCACCCCGCTATCGGGGCGGATTGTACTACATTGCAATTTTACCCGCAATGAATTTGCATCGCAGACGCGCGTAGTCGCTTGGTATACTCGAGGAATGAAATCCCTACAGCAGGTATATGTTCGGATTGCCATTTCGCTCTCAGCCCTCACTGTAGTCTTTCTCGTGCCATCAGCAGGTCTCTCAACCCTCCTCGCACCTGATGACAGGGACGGCGCGAATGTATCGCTCTTCGACAATACGCATCTGGGCAAGCGCGGGGTTGATACTCCTGAAAAGCTTGTGTACGTCTCACACAATACCCTCCATATCGGCGCGTTTTCCTCACGTTCAAGCACTATCGCAGATGCCGCTATTGCTTCACACACCATATCTCCTAATACGAGCACCGTTCGAGGACCGCCCGCATGAACAGTATCGATCGACACCTAATAAAATCTAAAACTGAAATCATGAAAAAAATAATTCGTACCGCCGTTGCAACATTCGCTCTCTCCGCATTACTCGTGAGCCCTGCATTCGCTGAAACCGCGTCCTCAAGCACGTCTATGAAACCAAACGCAACTGCAAAAATTGCGTGCGTGGGCGCAGCGGTAAACGCTCGGGAAACTGCAATTGATACAGCAATGACAGCGTCTTCCGCAGCATCAAACGCTGCGTACAGCGCACGCGCAACCGCACTTCAACAGGCGTATACCGGGACGACTGTTCAGAGCGTTCGAACTGCTGTAAAAACGGCGTGGTCAACATTTAACGCATCCGAGAAATCAGCACGCAAGACGTGGCAGAGCGCACGAAGTTCTGCCTGGGCAAAGTTCCGCACAGCAGCCGCCGCCTGCAAAGCACCGTCGGGAACAAGTGATAGCGAAAACTCGAATTCCGATCTCTAACGAATTAGCGCACCACACAAAAAGCCGCTTATGAAGCGGCTTTTTGTGTGGTCCATTTTGTTATTCTATGAATTTAAATTCCTTAAACACCTGCTCGTAGAGACCGATCACCCGACGGGCTTCACGATCGCTCAACCGCTGCATGGAACCCTGGTGTGCGATCGCATTTCGCATCCGATGCGCTTCCCATGCGAGATCGATGGTTTTCCAATCCGCGCGCTCTACCTGTTTCATTTTATCTGCCATGGTCTCGCCACGATACGCGAGTAGGTCCAGCAATTCGTTCAACATGATGTCGCCTTCGAGTATAGCGAGACGCCAGCTTTGTTCGCTCTCGGAAGAAATCTCTTCTTTGATTCTGTTCCATCGTAACTGCGCTTTGGGTATGTCATGCGCTGCTACCGGGTGCGCCGCGGCTGCAAATCTGTTTTCTTCATGTTTTCGAATTTGAAGAATGCGGATGACAGAATAAATGGTCCCCGCGGTGAGGAACAGCGAAAACAATACTGAAATTACCACCCACGTTCCCCACCATCGATAGAGTTCGTCTATGTAGCCCGGCTGCGAAGTCAGGCTTAGAAAATTGATCAGTTGATCAGTGGTAACCGGTTGTGTAATCGGCTGAGTGATCGGATTTACGATGCCTACATCGGGCACATTACCGGATAGCACCGCAAGCGTTGCCGGAACATAACGAAAGACCACGTCGCCAATATAGCCGACGAGCCATCCGACGCCGTGCGCGGTGGAGTGTGGTTCCATCCTTCAGATTATAGCGCGCTGTTTTCTACATCGCTGCCGATTTTGAACAACAAGTCATCATTGCCGTGCGCTGCAACAATTTGAAATCCCACAGGCAGCTGCACATCGTCGCGCGTAACACTCCCGCATGGTACTGACACACCGGGAACACCCGCAAGATTAAGCGGTACCGCAAACACGTCTTCTGCATACATAGAGACAGGATCGGTTTTGGCGCCGAATTTAAATGCAGGAGACGGTGTGGTAGGTGTGACCACCGCATCAATGCCGCTTGCAAACACATCTTCAAATTCCTTACGGATGCTAGCGCGCACGTCCCTCGCTTTTCGATAGTATGCGTCCGCGTAACCGGATGAGAGTACAAATGTACCGATCAGAATGCGACGCCGAACCTCCCGACCAAATCCCGCGCCCCGTGTTTTTTCATACACATCTCCGATCGTCTCCGCCGGCACCGACATCCCATAGCGGATGCCGTCATAGCGCGCAAGATTGGTCGAGGCTTCTGCCGGTTGAATAATGTAGTAAACCGCAAGTGAATAGGGCAAGTTCGGCATTTCGATGTCGCGAATCTCATATCCTTTTGAGCGCAGCTTCTCGAGCGTTTCTTCAAAGCGAAGTAGCACGTCCGAATCTGATCCCGTTTCGAGGAATGCGCGTGGCACGCCGAGCACTTTTTGATTTTCCACGGGGATTTGCGAATAGCCTGCCGGCAGCGAGGTGCTGTCGTTTGAGTCGTGGCCACGGATTGCATCAAACACTATACGAACATCGTCTACGGTTTTACCGAATGGTCCGATTTGATCAAGTGATGAAGAAAGCGCCATCAGACCGAATCGTGAGACCTCTCCGTATGTGGGTTTCATGCCGACGATTCCGGTCAGTGATGCCGGTTGGCGAATAGAACCGCCGGTATCGGAGCCGAGCGACACGAGCGCAAGATTCCCTGCTACTGCAGCGGCAGAACCACCCGAGGATCCGCCGGGAACTCGAGTAAGGTCGCGAGGATTTTTTGTCGTACCGAACGCAGATGTTTCCGTCGAGCTTCCCATCGCGAATTCGTCCATATTTGTGCGGCCAAGAAACACGGCACCCTGTGCCTTCAGTTTTTGTATGACGGTGGCGTCGTAGGTTGCTACATAGTGCTCCAAAATCTTTGAAGCAGCGCTTACGCGTCGCCCTTCGATAAGCATATTGTCTTTGATTGCAATCGGTATACCGGTGAGCGCCGCACTTTCTCCCCGAGCAATTCGCTCGTCGGCAGCACGGGCTTCTGCGCGAGCACTATCAACCCAGACTTCCAAGTACGCATGGATATCGCCATCTTTCTCATCAATGGCTTTGAGGTACGCATTGGTGAGGTCGAGCGCTGAATATTCTTTTTCGTCGAGCGCGCGTCGCGCTTCGGCGATGGTGAGCGTAGTAAGATCCATATTATTTTCTGTCAGTCGATCCCCCTTGAGGAGACTTTCGCGACACGACCTGTTTAACGGCGATTTTGTCTCCCGCTCGCGCAGGAGCAGCGTGCAATAATTTTTCCGTATACAGACCTCCCTCATGGGGATGTTCGTCATTTCGCAGTACATTGCGCAGACCGGCCCCTTTTGTCTCTGAGGATACGTCTGCTTTTTGAATCGTTTCCACAAATGCCAAAATGCCCGGTAATTCTTTTTCCAGCGAGACAATCTCCTCGTCAGATATTTCCACTCGTGCAAGCTTGGCGAGCGCACGTATATTTACGTCTTGTACAGTCATCGCCCTACTATACGTAAGAACTCCGATTCTGTCAGTACAGGGATTCCGAGCTCCACTGCTTTATCCAACTTCGATCCGGCGCTCTCTCCCGCAACGACAGCGGTGGTTTTCTTCGATACTGACCCTGCCACGTCTGCACCGAGCGCACGCAGGGCTGCTTTCGCCTCATCTCGCGACATGTTTTCGAGCGAACCGGTAATCACATAGATGCGCCCCGAAAGCGGACGTGCCGCGGCAGGGAGTTTTGGAGGAGCAATTATGGTCAAAACTTCTTTTAGATTTTGTATGAGTATCTGGTGCCGTTTTTCTAGAAACCATTGTGCTATCTCGCGGGCGACAATGGGGCCCACACCATCGATAGTTGTTAGTCTTTCAACCGATGCGCAGGCGAGCGCATCGATCAACCGGAATTCCTGCGCAAGTACAATCGCCGTTTCCTCCCCTACCTGTGGTATTGATAGTCCGACGATGAGGCGCGCGAGTTCAACACGGCTTGCTTTTTTAATAGCCGCGATTAGTTTCTGCGCAGAAATTTCGGCGAAACCTTCGAGTGTCAGCAGATCGCCTTCGGTCAACGTAAAAAGCTCGTTGAAGTCTTGCACGAGCCCTTTTTCAAGTAACTGATCAATGGTGCGCGGTCCGAAGCCGTCCACGTTGAGCGCGTGCTTTGCCACAAAATTGTGGAATCGACGTCGTACGATCGCGAAAGAATTTTTGTCGACGCACCGCCACGCCGACATTCCCGGCACGCGTTCGATACGTCCGTCACCTCCGCATTCCGGAACATGACTTGGCCATTTAAATTTCTTTTCTTTTCCAGTACGGAGCTCAGTAAGTGTTTGTACGATATCCGGTATCACGTCACCGGCTTTCTGTAGAATGACCGTGTCTCCAATACGCACATCCAGTCGTATGATTTCGTCTTCGTTATGCAGCGTTGCGCGACTTACCACAGTGCCCGCAACAGAAACGGGTCGCAGGTGCGCGACCGGTGTGAGCACACCCGTCCGTCCGACTTGCAACACAATCCCTTCGACGACCGTGGTAACTTGCTCCGCAGGAAATTTATATGCAATCGCAAAGCGTGGCGCTTTCCCCGTAAATCCGAGCGCATCTTGATACCGGCGCTCATTCACTTTCACCACGATGCCGTCGATCCAATAGTCCTGTTTTCTGCCTTTTTCTTTCCATGTTTCCCAGTACGCAATCACGTCATCGATCGACGACGCGAGTTTGAAATGCGGATTCACCTTAAAGCCAAGTTCGCGCAGGTATTCAAGCTCCTCTGTCTGTTTCAAAGGTAGTGACTCCGATGATGACGCGACATCGTAAATAAACACGTCCAAGTTCCGGGATGCGGCAATCGCCGGGTCGAGCTGTCGAATTGATCCGGCTGCCACATTACGCGGATTCGCATACAACTCTTCACCGTCTTTTGCCCGCTGCTTGTTAATACGTTCAAGATGCTTTGCGCTCATCCATATTTCGCCTTCAACAATTACGTCAATCGGGCGTGAAAGCGACAGTGGCACCGATTCGATGGTGCGCACATTATGCGTTACGTCTTCTCCCACAGAACCGTCACCGCGCGTTGCGGCGGTTTGTAACAAACCCTGCACATATTCGAGCACAACCTTGAGGCCGTCTATTTTCAATTCAACCGCATATTCCGGCACCACATCACCGAACGAAGTGCGGAGTTGTTTGCGCACGCGCGCATCGAACGCACGGATATCAGTTTCGGAAAATGCGTCGTTAAACGACCATTGCGAGACTTTATGCGCAACCTTCTTAAAACCGGAGAGCGGTGCTCCCGCAACTCGCTGCGTGGGTGAGTCGGGAGCTATCAGCGGCGGATACTCAGATTCAAGCGCAACCAATTCACGCATCAGGGTGTCACGAGCAGACTCAGGAATTTCTTCCCGATCGTACACGTGATATGCCCTTCGGTAGCGGTTGATCGTCTCTTTGAGTTTGTCGTATCGTTCGCGGATGTCTTTTGGAATCATGGGTACAGCCTACCTCGCGATGGAACGCGGTTCCAGTCGACTAATACTGGATTTCAATTGAGCGCTGCAACGCGCGGCCACTCGAGGTAAGCGTGAGGCACTCGGTACTGTATCCATTGGCATGGATTACGGTGTACGGAGCAATCGCGTTTTTTGTCATGATAATCTCGGCACAGTTACCGGGCTGCGCAACGTCGTTTTCGTCCTTCGTGAATATTGTCACGGAAAAATGTGATGCCGCGGAATTCGCAGTAGATGCGTCCAACGTCGGTGTAACGATCATGCCGTCGCATTGTATGGGTCCCATCAATGCGGAAGCCGATGACGTAGCAAACGCAGAAAAGCGTACATCGTAGTAGAGCGCACACTCGGCGATGGTGTCAGCCGCATAAAAAGCGAATTGCGAATCGCGCCCGAGCGATGAAAGCGTTATTTGCTTCTTTGCAATCGAGAAAATAGAACTACCAAGCGCAAGCACAATTGATGCCACGAGCGCCGCGAGCAAGAGCGTGAAGCCTCGTTTGTAGTTTCGTGGTGTGTGAAAAAAGTATTTCATATTATGATCCGGCGGCGCCGTCCTGAATCCAACGGTACATGTTGGAATACATTTTGAACGATCGGGTTCGGCCAGTCGCCGTTTCCCACGTAATAGTTACGGTCACACGGATTTCGTCTTTGCCGCCATTTATGGCGACGGGGCCTACATATTTGGCGTTCACGGTGCGACGGAACTTTGTGTTCGTCCATCCAGCGGCGTATCCATAGAGACTATTCGCAGGATCGACCTGTAACAAAGGGCATGTACCCAATCCGCAGGGTGTTATAGCCGCGAGTCCAGTTTTTGTCGCATCGACTATAAATGTGTTTTCGTTCTGCCCGTTTGGGATGATGCCCGAGAGAAGGTCGTTGCTCGAACCGGTTGTCGCATTGAGAAGAATATTGCCGTCCCGTACGCCCCGTACCACTTCAATACCCTCTTGTGCAAGCGAATATGCGGCAACTTGATCACGTGCGTAATAGGCGGTGGTGAGGCTTTGCGCCACGAGCGACATTGGTGCCACGATTGCAATCACGAGTAACGATACCGCAACAAGCGTTTCGATGAGCGTAAACGCTCTGATACGACGCGTTATGAAATGTGAAATCATATATCGAGAACTCGCTGTACTGCGGTTGATTGTACGTGGAACGTCGTTTTCACATTTGCTTTGGTGGTGCCGGCTGACCCTTTGATAACCATCGTGACTTGCGGTTGTACAGAATCACCGCGGGCAGAGCCAAATACATAAAAATTGACCAAGCTCGTGTCGATACTGACTTCGGATGCAGTGATCGCAATCTCCCCGGCAGTGGAACCGTTCTCCGACTTAAAGATTTGACCGTTGCGAAATTCGTATACCCAGTCGTCGGTCGGATCGGTTGGGTTTCCACGGAAGGGTTCGAAATAAATGATCGTTCCACCAGTGGTGCAATCGCCGCCCGCCGGTGAGCCGCAGCGGTAATGACTGCCTTCACGAATGGAGCGCGACATACCATCGATGGCAATATTCAAATTATTGATCACCGCCTGCAGTGCCTGAGCCTTTCTGTTGGCATCAATCAGCGCAACGAGTGCCGTTACAGAAACAAGCATCACAATAGCAAACAATGCAACCGAAACGATCATTTCGATAAGGGTAAAGCCAGATTGTCGGTTTGTGCGCATAGTTACTGTACGGATATTTGTCCGTTTAAGGATACGATGACACTTTTCGTATCACCGCGCGGTGATTGAACTACAATGCGCGCCTGTTCATTGATGTTTGATACGCATTTACCAAACGCATTGAAGCCGACGACATTCCCGTTTTTTGAGATGCACGCGTCTGGATCCGGTCGTCTATAGGAGATGTCGAGTGAGGTTACCGTACCCGTCGCGGATTCAGTACCACCGTTGCTCACAAACAAATATAAAATTTTATACCCCGATTGAATCGTTGTTGATTGCACGAGTTCACAATTGCAACCGATGTTGTAGACACCGTCGGCCGGTGTATTTACGTCACCAAATAATTGATATGAATTCGGCGATGACGTTTGAAAATGCATACCATATGCGGGAGCAAACGTAGAACTGGAATTGAATCGCGAAACGGAAATGCCATACACCTGCGCCTGGCGAACCGTAAGCGCGATATCGTAGGCGAGATTCTGAAGCTGCACCATGCCACCGAAACGAGTATTCTGCGCAAGAATAATGCCGCTGATTACGACGATAATGCCGATCACGACCAGCATTTCAATGAGCGTAAAGCCGCGAGCGATATACGCGCGTGTCTTTTTCAAAACGGCAACGGGATGTTGAAAAGAAGGGAGAACCATACGATAAAACAGCTCGCAATTAAAAACGGACCAAATGGAACTTCGCTCTTCATTGTAAGCTGTGCACTCATGCTTCGAAAGCGCGCTATCCCCTTCTTATGCAATGTGCGCAAAAGGAGCGGCAGCGGCATGAGAATACAGACACTCACTATTGCACCGATTACGAACGCAAAAAATACACTCGCCACGCCGTACACGGGACCGAGGAGCCACCCCATACCGAGCGAAAGTTTTGCGTCACCGAGTCCAATCCACCGTCCACCGGAAACAAACCACAATGTTGCGATGGGCAATGCGGCGAGTGGGCCCGCGAGTACATACACCACGAGTGATGATCCATCAGGTATACCGGTGTATACCGTGAGTGCGAGGGCAGCAGCCGCAAAGAAATAGGCCCACGCGTCCGGAATGATCGTGTGGCGAATGTCGTAGGTGCCGATTGCAATGAGAATTGCAGTGATTAAGAGGGCAAGTACCGCTGCAATGGGATTCAATGCAATTGACGACACCCCAACCAGCGCAAACAGTAGTGCCGTCAAGGCTTCAACGATCGGATATTGTACCGAAACGCCGCTCCCACATGATCTGCATCTACCGCGCAGTGCTAGCCACGAGAACACCGGTACCATGTCGTACCACGTGAGCCGTGTTTGACACGACATACACTCGCTGCGTCCGCCGAGCGTGAACACACTTTTGCGCAGAATAAGTACATTAAGAAAACTCCCGATGATGAGACCGAGTATCCCGTATGCAAGCGGAATGAAAACGGAAAACTGCATGTACTACGATTTCACGTCAAAACAGGCGGTACCGATGTCAGTATTTACGCCTGAAGCGGGAGTGCATTTACCCGAATCGGATCCGTGAAAATCAACATCACCGCCCGTACATACCTGAGTGAGCGTCGGTTGTGTCTCGCCCGCATTTACCGCGAGTGTTGTGTTGTCGGCATCTGTTTGCAATGCGGTATGTGTAATACCCGATTCAAGATCCGCACCGAGGTGGTACCCGCTACAAATCGCAGCGTTTGCGGTGGAGGCATACGGCGAGTAATGGTAGACATTATTATTTGATGGATCTATCGGCAAGCTCGCGATATACCCGTTTGTTACCAACAGGCTGCTTCCCGCAGTACCGATCGAAAGCGGATACTGGTTTGTTGCATCGTAGTAGAGCTCGAGCGATAGCTGCAGTTGTTTGATATCTGAAATGCGTCGCGCATCGCGTCCTTTTTGACGAGCACCATTGAGCGAGGTCAAAACAACCGACGACAAAATGCCGATGATCGCCATCACGACGAGTAATTCAATCAAGGTAAAACCTGATGTACGGATTGTGCGTCGAATCATGTGCATATTGTACACGTTAATTTGTGTCGGCTGCAGTCGTGCACGTCGTTTCGGTACACGTCACGCGTTGAGCGTCACTATTACTTTCTGCAGAAAGTGTAAACGTAACACCCGATTGCGACGAAATGTCTACCCCGCAATCGGTTGCACTTTGAGTTCCTGCGGTACCATCGCAGTAGATCCATCCGCCGGGAAGTTTCCCGTAGACAGCGCTCATACCGGCGCATAACGGCCCCGCACCTCCGTCGTTGGCTTCCAGCGGTATGTTCAATGCAATGCTGTCATTAATACATTGATTCGCAGCGGTCTGTATCCCATGTAACTGTTCCTGTACCGCAGCCACGCGCGCCTTTGCGCGCGCCTGGCCCACGGCATTGAGTACTACGGTGGCTAAGATGCCTATAATTGCGATTACAACCAAGAGCTCAATCAGTGTATATCCACGATTCCGCATCAAGCTCTTTTGTGCAATCATATTAATCAGCATCAAAAACCGGAGCAGCGCATCCTGATTCATCACAAACAATAAGTAATTGATCGTCCGGGCTTTCCGCTTTGATGCGGAAACTACCCGACGGAAGAGACGATATATCTCCTCCGCAATCAGCTGCCCCCTGCGCAGTTGCTGTGCCATTGCAATAGACCCACCCGTTCGGTAGTGCCGTATAGGTGGCCGTAGGATTTGATGAACACAAAAATCCTCCACCTCCGTTGTTTGTATCACCCAGTGGCGTAGCCGTGCAGCCGAGCGGAACGTTGACTTGACCCGGCAAACACAATGCCGTAAGACTCGTACTTAAACACAACATTGCAATATCATGCACGCTTTTCATTGCCTGCTGAGCTGCAGCTGCACGGCCTTTCGCTCGCGCTGATGAAACCCCCGTTAAAATCACCGCAGACAAAAATCCGATAATGGCAATGACGACCAAGAGCTCGATTATCGTAAAGCCCGACGAGCGCATCGATCTGAGTCGCATATCGAACAAGAATATCATGAATGAATTGTTCCCGAGACTTCAAATGCAGCTCTGTGTACATGCAACAAAAAAAGACCCGCATATGCGGGTCTTTTTTTGTATATACCAAGAATCGATTACGGGAGCTTGGAGCAGGTGGACTCGGAGCACCATACGATTGCACCATCAGATACCGATGCCGCTTCGATAAAGAAGTTGTTGGTACTTGCAGATGATATAACGGTCGTCGAAGCCGCAACCGCTGTCTGACAGGTACCCGTGTTTGCTGAGTCGCACCATACCCATCCACTTGGAAGTGCGACATACGCTGCAGTTCCACTTGTGCACAAGGCAGCTAAGCCGCCGTTAATGTTGTCTGGACCCGCCGGTAGAGTCGGCGCAATCGCATCGTTGATGCAGATGTTTGCGGCAGCCTGAATACCGTGGAGAGTTTGCTGAACCGATGCAACACGGGCTTTGCCGCGAGCTGTTCCAAGTGAGGTGAGGACCACAGCCGAGAGAATGCCGATGATCGCGATCACGACGAGGAGTTCAATGAGGGTAAACCCTCGTGAATAAATCTTTTTCATGCGTTAAATATTAAATAATAATTCTTTCTAAACACGGTTCACGTGTCCGCTCATTGTATACCCATTTCCTTCACCGGAACGTCACGATGTGGATAACACGACGCTAATTATGGCTCAAAATCTCAATTTTTTTCAGGCTGCATTAGAAACTGGACGCGAGATTGTAGATCGGCACGAGAATCGCAGCCAGAAGCCCCGCCACGCCTACTGCGAGCACCACGATCATGAGCGGTTCAATGAGGTCAACCATGGTATCCACTGCGTTATTAACCTCGCGCCGATAGAAGCGGGCCATGGTTTCGAGAATCTCACCCATGTTACCGGTTTCCTCTCCGATCTTAATCATTGCAACCACAATTCCCGGAATTTCTTTATGTTTACGAAACGCCTCTGAGACCGGGAGACCGGCTTTCACGTCTGCGGCTGCAAGCCCGAGGATTTTTTCGTAGGTCGCGTCTTCAACGACACTTGCGGTAATCTCAAGTCCGCGCAATATTTGAATGCCACTTCTGAGCATCGTTGAGAGATTGTCGGAGAGCCGCGAAAGGTAGATCTTTTGATAGATGCCACCGATGATTGGGATTTCAAGACGAGCACGTGATACAAGCGCTTTGCCGTTCTCGGTCTGCGCATACCGCACCATAAACACCGAACCAACGCCGAGGAGCATCAGAATGAGAAAAATGTACTGTCGCATAAATACACTCAAGCCGATAACAATACGAGTATAGAGCGGCACCTGCTGCCCTTGATCACTGAGCATGAGGGCGAGCTTTGGAATCACAAGTGTCATCATGAGCGTCATTACCACCGCAAAGGTCGTGAGAATAAACGCCGGGTAAATAAGCGCATTGCGTGCCTTCTGGGTAATTTCGTAGTTGCGATCCATGTAATCTGCAAGAAACTGAAATGTTTCGTCGAGCTTACCGCTTTCCTCCCCCGCACGGACCATGTTTACGTAAAAGTTTGAAAACACGTGCGGATGTTTGGAGAGTGCGGCGGAGATTGTAGCGCCGCTTTGAATATCATTTCCCACCTGACTCAAGATCTCCCCCAATTGCGGCGTGCGGGCTTCTGCGGCGAGTAATCTGAATGCGCGCAGTGCCGATACCTGCGCTTCAAACAAGGTGGTGATTTGGCGAGAAACCATGACCACATCGGAATGCTTGACGCCGCTCAAAAACGGTATGGAACTCGTCAAACTCACTTTTTTGCCCTGCTCATCTATTGAGGAGATAATCAATCCTCGACGCTGCAGTGCAGCAATCGCAACATCAATATTGACTGCATCCACCGTGCCGTCACGCTGGTTGCCCTGTTGGTCGAGTGCCTTGTATTCAAATACAGCCATGATTACAAAAGTTTATCGAGCACGTTCGGGTTCAACGAGTATTGGTACGCGGTTTCGGTCGTAATTTCACCGCGCGCAACGAGCTCTGCGAGCGCACGGTTCATATCGATCATGCCTTCTGTCGATGATGTTTCAATGACCGTATTGAGTTCATGGGTACGCTTTTCACGAATGAGGTTGGAGACCGCCTTGGTATTGATGAGTAGTTCGCACGCCGGAATAAGACCACCGGAAATGCGCGGTACGAGACGCTGCGAAAATATACCCGCAAGCGATGCGGCAAGTTGCAGACGAATTTGATCCTGCTGGCCTTCCGGAAAGACGTCGATAATACGATCGATGGTTTGCGCGGCATTATTGGTGTGCAGGGTCGAGAACACGAGGTGACCGGTCTCAGCAGCAGTAACAGCCGCCGCCATAGTGGCCGCATCGCGCATTTCTCCTACAAGCAATACGTCGATATCCTGACGAAACGCAGCGGTGAGCGCAGTAGTGAAATCTTTCGTATCGATGCGGACCTCTCGCTGATCGATGAGCGATTGCTTGGGTTCGAAAATGTATTCGATCGGATCTTCAATGGTAACGATGTGCTCCATGCGCTCCGTGTTAATGAGCTCAATGAGCGCTGCAAGGGTGGTTGTTTTCCCCTGCCCGACCGGCCCCACGACCAGGAAGAAGCCTTGGCTTCTTCGCGCAAACGACGCGACGATATCCGGCACGTTTAATTCTGACAGCGGTCGAATCGTTTTTGGAATCAAGCGCAGCGCAATGGAAACCGTTCCTTTTTGAAAAAAGGCATTGCCGCGGAAACGCACTCCGTCTTCTGCTTCGTAGGCGAAGTCAACCTCTTGTGTTGCAAGGAAATGCTCCTCTTGATCAGGCTTCAATAATTCGTGCACATAACCACGCGTATCTTCTGCGGTAAGAATATCTTCTTTCAGCATCGGTGCGAGAGACCCGGCAACACGCACCGTCGGATGCGTACCGGTGGAGAAATGGAGATCGGACGCACCTTCGTGCACCACGACGGTGATATATTTTTTCAATTGTGCGGCGTAGTCCATATGATGCATTATGACGCGGTATTGCCGGAAAGCGCAGCGCGAACGGTGTTAACAACTTCTGAAGGAATCATCGTCGCTTTAATGATGTACTGGTCTGCCCCGAGTTCGATGGCTTTGATTTTCTCTTCTTCGCTCTGTTGATTCGTGAGTGCGATTTTCTTTGCGTTTTTTGCAAGATCCTCGGTGCGAATTGTTTCGAGCAGATAGAAACCGTCGTGTTCCGGCATCGTGATATCAAAAGCAATAACATCGGGCAGGAGCCCGTGGCGGAGGACCTCAATTGCGTCCATTGCCGATGAGGATGTGTGCACATCGAACCCTTCACGCTTAAACTTCATGCCGTACATTTGCAAAAGAAAGCTATCGTCGTCGACCAGGAGTATCATGGGAAGTTTTTTATCAGTCATAGATTATACAATTGCGACCGCTTCCTGCGTGTCCGTTTTTACTTCAGGCTCCGGTTCGGCGTCGTTTGCAAGCATGAGCGAACTCAGGTTATTAATCTCGGAAAATGGTACCTTTTTATCCGCCGCCTTTTGAATTGCATCCTCGCGCATCGTGAGCATGCCTTCGGCACGCGCGGCGACCCACAAATTTGATTCTACAGGATTCTTGAGCACGATTTTTTCGATCTGCGGAGACATTTCAAGCACTTCAAACACTGCCATTCGTCCGTGCATTCCGGTCGGACAGGTGGGAGTTCGCACCGCTTCGTATACTTTTTCGGGTATAGGATAGTGAAATTTTTCCGGAAGCGATTTCATTTCATTTTGAATAAGTGCTTTTGCGCTTTCTGAAATAGGCGTTTCTTGCGCTGCTCCTTCGCAGAAGGTGCGCACGAGTCGCTGCGCAATGGAGGCAATCAAAACAGGCGAAATAAGATACGGCTCCACTCCCATGTCGATCAATCGCGGAATGGTACCCACCGCATCATTGGTGTGAATCGTAGAGAGTACCAAGTGACCGGTAAGCGCCGCCTGAATAGCAAGCTTTGCGGTTTCGCCGTCGCGTATTTCCCCGACCATGATCACATCAGGGTCTTGTCGAAGCGTCGTGCGAAGCCCCGTTGCAAATGTGTAGCCGATTTCCGGATGTACCTGCGATTGAATAATGCCCTCGACGAAATATTCGATCGGGTCTTCAAGCGAGAGAATGTTTTTGTGTTCACGATCGAGTTCGGAAAGCATCGAATAGAGCGTGGTTGATTTACCGCTACCGGTTGGCCCGCTGATCAAAATAAGCCCGTGCGGTCGTGCAATTGCGCGACGCATGATCTCGAGATTGCGCGGCGTGAGACCGATTCCATCGAGCGGAATAAACCCCTGTTCGCGATCAAGAATTCGGATCACGATCTTCTCGCCGTTATATGACGGGAAGGTCGACACACGAAAGTCGATCTGTCTGCCATCGATCGTCGCCGAAAAGCGACCGTCTTGTGGCTTTCTGCGTTCATCGAGCCTGATCGATGAAAGTACCTTAATGCGCGCAACGATTGCGCGATGAGTTGCGAGCGGAAGCACCACACTCGTATGTAATTCTCCGTCGACTCGATACCGGACGCGCACGCCGGACGGAAGCGGTTCTATGTGTACGTCTGATGCCTTACCGTCGATGGCGTAGCGAAGCACCGTAGAAACTATTTTAATGGCGGGAGCGTCTTCCTGGATGTTTTTCTCTTTATTGATGATGGAGCGTGAAATATTCGGATCTTCCAGATCGAGCGGCGCCATACCGTCGTCATTTGTCTGCGTTGCTTTCACATCTGCCGGCGTCGTACCTTCGGTCGCAAGGTCAGTAATTGCCTGTTCCACTTCCCCGCGCAACCCGCGATACATGGTAAGCACCTTATCGAAATCCTCTTTTGAGATGCTAAAAATCTTATATGGATACCCGCTCGTGCGAGAAATGAAATTGAGCGCGTCAATTGCCTGCATGCTATCGGTGTCAACCATGCCCACCTCGAGCACATCATCTACCAGCGCAAGCGGAGCGATTTGATAGTGTTCCGCGCTTTCTTGCGGTATTGCACGCAAGACATCGTATGGAATTTTCGTGTCACCGAGCGTGCGCCCTTCGATATCGGACGGTGAATTCGCGGTATTCGGCATACCCCTTAGCGTCGGGGCGCGATACGCTGCCCGGGAGTCGGTTGAGATTTTTGAGCGGTCTGCGGGGTCTGCTTGTTTTGTGTAGTTTGTGTCGCCTGTGTTGCTTGTGCTTGTGCTTGTGCTTGTGCTTGTGCTTGTGCTTGTGCTGTTTGCTGTGAGGGCTGTCCGTTCAGTGGCGCAAACGGATTTGGTCGACCCACGGGCTCCGGAATGATCGTTGTGCCGAAGTCTTGGAGTGCCTTAAACGCCGGGTCACCGAAGATCGTTCCCGAGAGAGTAATCGCGCGAAGCGTGAGCAATGTTTCAACAAGGTCGCGATCGGCCGTTTCAGTGCTCGGAGAGCCGCTACTGTCCAGGGTTTCGGTGGTAAGGAGTGGCGCTTGTGTAGCACCGCCACCGGACATTCCATACCATAAACCGCCAACGATTATGATGACGAGCACGGCAATTAGTATCATGTGATCTTTAATCCATCCCATATTATTTGAGCCAATAGGTGCGCAACGTCACCTCGAATGAATAGAGTTGTTCCGGATTTGACGATTCTGCCCCTGCGCCGACTTTCAAACTCACCAAGTCGATGATACGCAGACTTGTTTCAAGATCGGTCATAAGCTGTTGAAGCGCGGTATACGTACCCTGTGTAGAAAACTTTGTGGTGAGCACATCGTACTTTTGTCTTGATGAACTAATCGTGCCAACAGCTGTTTGTGTGGACTGTCCTGCCCCCGGTGTTGAAACCACCACATTCTGCAATGCCATTCCGTGACGCGATGCGATGTTATCGAGGTCCAAAATGAGTCGCACGTTGTCGACGTGGTCAGGCAAAAGTTTTTGCAGTCGATCACGATCTTCGGGCAGAAAGTCATTATACTTCTTGAGGAGCGCCTGTTTGCGCTCCTGTAGTTCATTCGCTTTCACAAGTGCAACATCATATTCGGCAATATGCGCTCGCGCGACTTGCGCAGCGTCATATGTCGGCTTCGTATAGAAAAAGAAGATACCAAATGCCGCAAGGATTCCGACGATTGAGATAATTGTTTTTCCCATATTATTGCGCGGGTTTCGTGGGTGTCGGTTTAACCGGCGCAGGCGTGCTCGGCGCGGGAGTTGTTGCAGGTGCGGTGGCGGGCCCGCCAAAAGGATCGGGCTGTTGCGTCTGCTGCGGTGCGAGCGACGGATCGGTTGCAGGAGCTTGCGCGTTGTTTGAACCGTTCACGAGACGGACAAAGTTCACTGATTGCGGATTCACGAGTGCAGTTAAAGCAAAATGCACACCGTCCCCCTGGCGGTTGATGTCGGAAAAGATCGGATTGGTGATCGTGCCGTTCTTAGAAAAGAGATCGGCTTGCAGCGCAATTGAATTCACACTTTGCGCAGTCCCACTCATCTTAATCTGTATTCGCTGTGGGTCAGCTGCATCGAGATCCAATGATTTGAATTGAATGGTCGTGAGTGTTGCCTCTTGCAGAATGGTGAAGAATGCGGTCGGTGCAAGATGTGCGGAAAGCAGCTCATCCGCAACATGCATACGGTCGTCCAGTCGTGTAAGTGTATGGATGAGTGATGGTTCAAAAGCATCTTTAGCCCGCTGCAACTGATCCACTTTACTTGCCGCGCTCGTTTTCAAGTATTCCTCGTATAAAAAGACGGAGCCCGCAAGCGCGAGCGATGCAACGAACAGCACGATTGTCATCAGCAATATAAGATCAGAAAGTCCTCCTTGAGATCGAGTACGGGATCCGCCGGAGCCGGAAAAGGAGGCCGCATCCTGCGGTATAAACGACGATTGTGTGGGTGTATCCATATGTTATGCGCTTTTGAGAGTTCTGAGCGCGAGTCCGACTGATACTGAGAATCCCGGACCGATTTCACGCAGCACTTTCGAAAGAAATGCCGGTGCCTCGGTACGCGAAAATGGATCCGCAATGGTCACCTGGGCGTTGAGCGATGATTTAGCGATATCTGAAATGCCGGGAAGCGACGCGCCGCCGCCGGTCAAAATCACGCTCGCTACGTTTTTATTGTAGCGCTGCCCGTAGCTCAATAGTACCCGATTCACTTCGGAAAAGATGCGCGAGAGTGTTGATAACAACGCTTCTTTGATTTTATCGTTCTCGCTTGTGGAGTACACACTGGCATCAAGTAGTCCTCGTTCGCGTTTAATTCGTTCTGATTTTTCAAATTCCCATCCAAGCGTGCGGCCAAGCTGCTCGGTCATATGTTGACCACCCATCGAGAGTGAATGCGTCATGCGCACAACACCGCGTTCAACAATGTACATTTTGGTGGTTGCCGCACCGAGATCAACAACCAAAAAAGGTGCAATCCCATGACCCGAGGCCGATCGTATTGTGCTAAATATCTCAATTTCGTAAAAACTAGTCGTCACATTCGCTGTTTCCATAATGACCTTGAAGTCATTGAGGCTTGAATTGGTAATTGCAACCAACAACACTTCTTGTCCCTGCTTGCGAATGGCAACTTTGTCCTGAAGCTGATCGAATGCGCTATCCTGCCCCGGGTCCGGCGGCAGAACAAACCAATCGAGCGACACCTCGGATACTGGTACGGGGATATATTTACGTGCCTCGATTGGAATAATGCGCTTCAGTGATTCCTGGTCGACTTTCGGCAGATCAATGACAGAAACCAGACTCGACGAAAACGGAACCGAGAGTCCGGCGGTTCTTGCAGTCACATTTGCCTCGCGCATGAGATCAGTCAGGGCTTCGGCGACTTTTTCGGGCGGCAGTTTTACAACTTTACCGATTGGCTGTTGCGCATAGGGACCGAGCGCGATTTCTCCGTATGTTTCAAGGACTGCCATACCACGCGATATGCGCAGCTGCACCACTTTTGCAGATGAAGCGCCAATATCAATACCAAGCACACTCTCTTCGCCGGCGCTCGGCGTA
The DNA here is from genome assembly GCA_043780835.1 of Minisyncoccota bacterium. Lineage (GTDB taxonomy): Bacteria > Patescibacteriota > Minisyncoccia > Phycocordibacterales > UBA2100 > UBA10103. Next base: position 13,853 of record JAYWCB010000011.1, on the reverse strand, counting down.
AAACTTTTCAAGAAACCACCCAAAGAGAACGCCATGACGATTAATTATAGCATCGTCAAGTATGCATCTCACCGCATTTATTCGCGCTTATTGGATATTGTTTATTTTAGCAGCAAGAATGAAATCGTTTTCTGAAAGTCCGCCGATTGCGTGCGTCATGAGCGTAACCGCGACTTTTCCCCATCCAATACTCAGATCCGGATGATGACCCTCGCTCTCAGCAAGGGGTGTGATTTTGTTTGCAAATTCCATCGCTTCAACGAAGTTTTTGAATGTGAATTCCCGGGAAATACTCAGTCCGTCTTTGGCAATTCTCCATCCAGGCGTCTGCGTAAGCAGTCGTGCAGATTCATCGCGCATAAGCGGGAGTGCACCCCCTTCGCACGGCACACAGTGCTTTTGAATAAGATCTGTCATACGGCCCATTCTATCATTTAGTAAAACCGATCGTCACAAATCTGTTTGCTAATTCCGTGTGCCGCAAGGACGCGCTCTGCACATTTATAGCCGCTGCGTACGGCTGCCTCCATGCATTGCGGAATTTCCTTGACTGTCAAATCCCCCGTTACGTAAAGATTGGATATTGCCCCCTCATGTACGATCTTTTTCGATCGTAAACCCGGGTGCGGCGCATACACGACATACGGAATACGGTGAACATGTGCATGCACGACCTCTCCCCGTGCGTGCGGCAGAGCTTTGTGTATTTCATGAACCGTTCGTTCAATAATCTCTCGATCGCTTAATGAATCGTATTGCGCACTGTAGATAATATTACTCGCGATATAGGAGTGTTCCCGATGCGGTTCATAGATATTACTGAGGTCGTAGAAATCAGTGTTCATATACGGCGTGCCGTTTGCATCCGTTCCATAAAGCGCCCAAAACTGCTTATGCGTCATCTTGCTGTCAAACCACACGTTGACCGCTATATACGGCACCGCTTTGAAGTGTGACGTTACTGCAACTAATTCGGAAAAGTCAGGATTTCCCTCCAACAACCGGCTGAGATCGACCGGATTCAATGTTGATATAAAAATGTCTCCCGTCACGTGCGTTCGTTGACCATCGGATGAGACGACAAGATGCGTTACCCGTCCATACTTTGTGTGCACCGACTCCACCATCGACATGCGGCGAATAGACGCACCGCGTTTTACGATATAGTCTCGTGCTTCGTCAGCATAGATATCACCCAGTCCGATTTTCGGAAACCCAAACTTCCGTCTGCGTAAGCGACTCCAGCGCTTCACCAACATTGCAAACTCGGCTGCTGAGCAGGTTTCGAGAGGTACATTTAGTAACGAAAAGACGATAGGGCGCCAGAATCGATCAATGCAATCAATCGTGACATTTTCCGAAATAAGATACTCATACGCGGTGGATATGTCGAGTCGTTCAATACGCTCTTCGCTCATAACATATACGTGTGCCAGCAGCCGACGATTGCTCATCTTGTCTTTCCAGGTCATGAACGGGTAAGTCAGGATCCACGGAAGTGTAAAAAACGGGGCGGGAAGATTATAGAAACGGAGTTTGTGGTGCGTGTCCTTGTACACGATCTCGAGACATACAGCACGCTCCCATTTGATAAGTCTGTGCGCGTGAATTTTGCGAAGAAAGCGGAAAAAATTGTTGTACCACGCCACATAGACATGCGGACCGATCGGCACAGGATCGTGCATCTTTCTGTCCACGCGATCACTCGCTCGGCCACCGATGTAACTCTGTTTTTCGAGAATCTCTACATTGAAACCTTCGTCGACAAGTTCTGTTGCAAGCGCGAACGCGGCAAGGCCCGCACCGATGATGACCACCTTCTCGGTTCTCATGACTGTAGCGTAATGGAATTTTGCATGAAGCGTTGTAGGGAAAATTTTATCACACGCGTATGATGTATTGATGGATGCACTACTCTATGCAATTCGCCGCAGTGTCGAATCCTTCATAGATTCGATACTGCCGAGGCGTGAGCGCCGCGTGCGCGCAGAGGACCTCCAACCGGAGGATCTGGCAATTGCTCCCATGACACATACGATGCTTGGCCGCGAGATTACAACGCTCGGACAGTACGACTCTCTTCGTGACCTTATTCAGTCTCTCAAATACGATCGCTCCGTGAAAAGCGCAGGTACACTCGCGTTGGTACTTGCAGAATATTTGCGCGAAGACATCGCAACAAAGAAACCGTTTTCCACAAAAAAGGTATTACTCATTCCCATTCCCCTGGATGCCAAGCGAAAACGCGATCGTGGCTACAACCAGATAGGTCTTGTAATCGATGCACTCCCCACGGAATTCAAAGACGGCACGCTTTCCCGTATTGCCGCACCGCTGCTCGAACGAACACGTGAGACTAAAGCGCAAACCAAGCTCACTCGATCTGCTCGCCTCTCCAATGTAGCCGGCGCATTTACCGTTTCAGATCCGCAGCTCGTTAAGAATACAATTGTGTATCTGATCGATGATGTTGCAACGACGGGCGCGACTCTCGTGAATGCGGGTAATCCGCTCTCGCGCGCAGGCGCCGAGGTAACGCTCCTTGCCCTCGCTCGCGCATAAAAAAAACGCCCCGGCGAACCGGGGCGTTTTGCAGATCAGTTTTTCCTGCGAATCATCATTCGCCGGGCGGCTCAAGCACGAGACCTCCCGCAGGTTCGAATATCGTGCACCTTCGGCCGTGTTCGACAACACCGAGATCGTACAACGGATATCCCGCCGCTCTCGCCGCCCGAATAGCGGCATCAACATCGTGTGGCGGAACAAAGACGACGAAGCCGATGCCCCAATTGAAGGTCGTGAGACATTCTTCAATTGAAATACCAAGCTCCAACATAAACAAGAACAGCTCAGAGACCTCCGGCCACCATGTAATACGATACGTGAACTCCCGCGGATCAAAAGCGATCTTCGCGACACCGTCACCGGTAATCGGCTGCAGTCCGTGAATATCGACGCGAGCTGCGATGAGCGCTTTCACGAGATAGACGTAGCACGCAGTCGGAATCATCGCCGCCTCGCCGAACGTTGTGCCGCTCGGCAGTTTCTTCAGGAACTTTTCCTTAATCTTCATCGCTTCCTGAATCAACAGCGAATATCCGTTACCGTGATAGCCGGATGAGGGGGCGCCGAGAATGTGATCTCCGACGCCCATCCACTCTGGACGAGGACGTCTATCCGGAGGCGCAATCACTCCGGTAACCGAAGCGCTCATAAGCGGCGCGCCGCCGATGGGACCATCATCACGAACCAGATACTTCATCGCGGGAGATTCGCCGCCAACAAGCGCGCAGCCGGCCGAGTCACACGCCTCCAAGAAGCCTGCAGCGAGATCCTGTGCACGCTCCATGTCGGAAAACCACATACTGGAACACGCGGCGACTTCATCGTTTAACGTAACCGGCATGGCTCCTTGAACGATCAGATCGTTTGTCGCCATGCGCACTGTATCCATAGCCGGATATTTGTAGAATGGGATTTTCAGTCCGGAATTCTTTCGCATCCATTCTGCGACACCCGGTTTATGACCGGCACCCTCAATGACGGGTTTGCCCCAGACGTGATCGCCCTTCCCGACAAATCGATACGTGCCGTCGGGAAAAACCTCCACGCCGTGCCTCATAGGAAAAAGTCGTGTCCGAGCGGCAACGGCCGCGATGGTTCGCTTGAACGGATTGATCAATCTCGGGTCTACACCGGCTTGTTTATATGCATGTGCTTTCAAGATACTCTCCTGTGCTTTTTGAGACTGGCGCAATACTGCCAGATATACGACCCGTGTAAAGGAGAGGCGTCGCGTGTTTACCCGTTTAGTTTTACTCAGTATTACAAAAATACTGACGAATAGATGAGCCAGCCGTTGAGGACAACGAGAATCACCGCGATAGCATATGAAACTGACGCGATCACTCTCCCGTTTACGAACGGTCCCATCAGGTCTTTTTTACCCGTAAACCACACGAGCGGAATGACCACGAACGGAAGCTGAATACTCAGAACCACCTGACTCAAAATGAGGAGTTTGCCGAGGCCATAATCCTGAAAGAAAAGGATCACTGCGAGCGCCGGTACAATCGCGATTAATCGCGTGATCATGCGCCGCATCCACGGCTTAATCCGCCAGCTGAGAAACCCTTCCATGATGATTTGCCCAGCGAGCGTACCCGTCAGTGTGGAATTCTGACCCGAGGCAAGGAGCGCGACCCCGAAGATAACGCCCGCAAACGAAACGCCGAGCACCGGTGCAAGCAAATTGTACGCGTCGTTTATATCGGTCACATTGGTATGCCCGGTGGTGTAGAACGCCGCGGCGGCCACGATAAGAATGGCGGCGTTCACAAAGAACGCGATAGAAAGCGCGATCATGGAATCGATCGTCGCAAATTTCACCGCTTCACGCTTCCCTTCTTCGTCTTCCTCATAGCGACGCGTCTGCACGACCGATGAGTGAATGAACAGGTTATGCGGCATAACGGTGGCGCCGATGATACCGAGCGCGATGTAGAGCATTTCGGTGTTAGTGAAAAGAGCAGTCGTAGGTATAAAACCGGCGAGCAATGGAGCCACTTGAGGACTCGATAGCACAAGCTCGTATCCGAAACACGCAACAATGGTCGCAATGAGTACAATAATGAGCGCCTCAAGGTACCTGAACCCTTTATTCTGCAGCAACAACAACACCAGTACGTCGGCGGCGGTTATGAGGATTCCGAGCACGAGCGGAATATGGAAAAGTAAATTGAGTGCAATGGCAGAACCGATTACTTCGGCTAAATCGCACGCAATGATCATAAACTCTGCGGAAAGCCACAACAAAATGGACACCGGTTTTGAATAGGCCTCTCGACAGAGTTGTGCCAAATCGCGCCCGGTCACAATCCCGACTTTGGCTGCAAGGTGCTGCAGGATCATTGCGATTACACTCGAAAGCGCAACAACAAACAAAAGCGCGTATCCGAATTGTGAACCACCCGCGAGATCGGTTGCCCAATTGCCTGGATCCATGTAGCCGACGGCAACCAGGTATCCGGGACCTGAAAATGCAATCAGCTTCCGCAGAAACGACGCCGACTTCGGGACGTGAATGCTTCGATGCACTTCGGAGAGAGATTTCAGCTGTGAAGGTTTCATAGATCTCGTGTCTCGAGGATACACGCCTCTATGATCGAACGCTACGGGAGAAGCGTGCCGATAGAAAGCGCAACACAAAACGCGACCAAGACATACAGCGAGAAGTAAAAGAGGTGCTTCGCCCACACAGCGTCGTCGTGTGCCGAAAAGCCTCTGATAGCACGGACAAACCATGCAATTCCAAAACTCAGAACGACCGCGAGATACACATACCCGGTGTAGCTAAGTATCGTGAATATTGCCTGCGCGAACACAAATGCGGCGATGTATACGGCAATCACTATTTTGGTAAGATACGCTCCCTTTACGGACGGAAGCAACGGAATTCCGGCAGCCGCGTATTCATGCAGTCGATACAGCGCGATTGCGTAAAAATGCGGCATTTGCCACAGCACGAGAATTAGAAACAAGATGATGCCTGCCGCGTCGATCGAATGCGTAGCGGCGGTGTAGCCCGCGAGAATCGGAACTGCGCCGGAAATACTGCCGATCAACGTATGCGCTCGCGTTATTCGTTTTGCAGCGCCGTACATGACTACATAAAAAAAGAAACCGGTCAGCGCAACTGCTGCAGTAAGCGCGTTGGTGTCAAAAAAAAGCATGCTGAACCCGACGACACACAAAACCGTCCCATACACGAGTGCGGCCCGCACAGATACCGCACCGGTGACGGTCGCGCGAACTTTCGTGCGCTCCATTTTGGCATCGATATCACGATCAAGCACATTATTAAATACGCACGCGCCTGCGATAACCATTGCCATGCCGAGAATCACTGCCGTAAATACGGGCCAGGATATTTCTAGATGCGTCGCGAAAAGGTACCCGGCTATTACCGTGAATATATTGCCGTAGACAATGCCCGGTTTCGCTAAGCGGTAATACGCGCGAATCATACTTAAATCCCCTGCTGATTTTGCATGTATGTTTCCATTTGCTCAGGCTGAGGCGTCATGCGTGAGCTGAGGTTCGACATTATCCACATCGAGCCCAATACCAGTATGAGCATGACGCCCATCGCACACCCGAGAAGCACAAGGCGCTCACGGGAATGCGGCTCACTGCTCACGTGCAAAAAGGCAACGACCTGCAATATGAACTGCAGACTCGCAAGTACGAGTATGGAGAAAACGATCATGTGCGGGGAAACTACGTGCTGTGTTGCGAGAGAATATGCAACCAGAGTGAGCACAAGCGATCCGACAAAACCAATCACATACATGCGCTCCATGTGTGTTGCATTACTGGGCCAGGCGCCGATCGCTTCAAAATAGTGTTTTGTGCTCATACGGTCTGCATAAGATACACGATGGTAAAAATAAATATCCAGATCACGTCCAGAAAATGCCAGAACATGCCGAGCATCATCAGCTTGCGCATATTTCCCCGAGTAAGTCCCCGCTGCACAATACTAATCGCGAGCGTAATCATCCAGACGATGCCTGCCGTTACGTGCAACCCGTGCGTCCCGACAAGTGTAAAAAAGGCCGACAAAAAACCACTCGCGCCCGGTCCGTTTCCCTCGCTTATGAGTGCAGCAAATTCTGAAATTTCGATTGCGATAAACGCGGCGCCAAGAAGCCCCGTAATATACATCCACAATAAAACCACACGAGCATTGCCCGTGCGCGCTGCTATGAGAAAGAGTCCGCATGTGAGTGTGCTCGTGAGCAGTATGAGTGTTTCTCCCAATACTGACTTCATGTTGAATAGTCCGTTCGCGGCGGTAAGCTCGTACACATTTCCACGCAACACAATGAATACCGAAAAGAGCGATGCAAAGAGCACGAAGTCCGTCATTAAATACACCCAAAAGCCGAACACCGTTTTTGAATCATGTGCACGCTCCTCGTCATTGAGTAATTCATCCTCGTGTGCGTGTGCAGGTACGTGGTTCATACGTTTTCTAATTGACGGACTGCGTCGGCACTCAAGAGGTATTCCCGTTCGCTATCGTCGCTAAACGAACGCATGCAGATGCATGTGATTACGCCCAATATGCCGGTCCCCATCAGAAACGGTATGTGCCAAATAACGCCGAATCCGAACAGAAACGAAAACACCGCGATATACAGACCGAACGCTGAATTTTTTGGAAGCATAATGTCTTCGTATTTCTTTTCGGGTGCCACGCCTCCTTCTTTTGTAATCCAGTACTGATCGCGTCCGTGCACGATGGGTAGTGATGAGAAATTATAAAACGGTGGCGGCGATACGGTCGACCATTCGAGCGTACGTCCGTCCCACGGGTCTGCATTGTCGATTGAGGTGCTATGCCGCGCGCGGATACTTATTAGCAACTGGACAATTTGCAGCACAAACCCGATCACGATAATGATCGCCCCGATACCGGCAACGATAAATAATCCCTGCCATCCGAGATCTGCACTGTAGTGATCAATGCGGCGCGTGGCACCCATAAATCCCAAAATATAGAGCGGCGTAAACGCGAGCACGAATCCCACAATCCACGACCACACGGCCCATGTGCCGAGCATCTCATTGAGTCGAAAGCCGAATATTTTTGGAAACCAATACGTAATGCCCGCAAAATAACCGAAGAGTACCCCGCTCACGATCATGGTATGGAAATGCGCGACAAGAAACAGACTGTTATGCAGTTGATAATCCGCCGGCGGTTCCGAGAGGAGTACCCCCGCCACGCCACCGATTGTAAAAAGCACCACAAATCCCATAAACCACTGCATCGGTGTGGTAAATCGAATGCGTCCGCGATACATCGTAAATATCCAGTTGAATATTTTTACACCGGTGGGAATAGCAATAATGGCCGTCATGATACCGAACACAGCGTTTACATTTGCACCTGCCCCCATCGTAAAGAAATGATGTAGCCACACCGTAAACGATAGAAATACAATCGCAATGACAGAAAACACCATCGAGGTATAGCCCGCAAGCTTCTTGCCGGAAAAAACGGGCACAATTTCCGAGAACACACCAAACGCAGGCAGAATCAGAATGTAGACTTCCGGATGCCCCCACGCCCAAATCAAATTCACGTACATCATCATATTGCCGCCGCCGTCAGCCGAAAAAAAGTGCATACCGAGCGTGCGATCGAGTGCAAGCAACGCGAGCGTGACGGTGAGAATCGGAAATGCAAACACGACCAGCGACATTGAACCAAGCACCGTCCATACAAACATCGGCATACGCATGTACGACATGCCTTTGGCACGCATTCGCACGATAGTTGTCAGGAAATTGATTCCCGAAAACAAACTGCCGAGCCCGGCTATCTGCAGACTCCAAATCCAGTAATCAACGCCGGAGCTTGGACTGTATGCGAGTTCAGAAAGTGGCGGATACGAGAGCCATCCAGCGGCAGAGAAATCGCCGAGCACGAGCGATACATTGATGAGCACTGCTCCCGCAGTAAATAACCAAAAACTGACTGAATTCAGAAACGGAAACGCCACGTCCCGTGCACCGATTTGCAACGGCACAACCAGATTGATGAGTCCAAACATAACGCCCATCGCCACGAAGAAAATCATGATCGTTCCGTGTGCGGAAAATATCTGCTGAAAGTGGTGCGGGTCAAGGATGCCATTCGACGCGCCCACGGAGAGTGCCTGTTGCGTACGCATGAGGAGTGCATCTGTCAGACCGCGCACAAGCATAATGAGAGAAACCGCGATATACATCACACCGATCTTTTTTGCATCGAGCGATGTGAACCATTCCCGCCACAAATACCCCCACACGCGATAGTGTGAGATGACTGCAATAAGCGCGAGTGAACACACAATCATAAAGAACACACCGCCGACGGCGATTACATCGCGCGGAAGCACCGAGAGCGAAAGCGACCCCAATAAGAATGACTGCATTGTCATAGCGAGGGGTGCATACGTGGTTGCGGCATATATTGCATGTATATCGAAGTATACAAGCCGTGTTCCACGGAAGAAAAAAACAAGACCGGATCATTCACACTTTCCCGCGTGAGCACGCGATACCGTTCAGCGTCGAGTGGCGCAGCAGAGGCGCGTACCGATGCAGCCCACGCATTGAACGCTTCGCTCGAAACCGAATGAACTTTAAATGTCATGCCGGCAAATCCCCTCCCGCTCAAGTTTCCCGAAAATCCGTCATATGTGCCTCCGTGATCTGCCGCAAGATTGAGTTCGGTTTGCATGCCTGGCATGACCATAATCTGTCCGCCCAAGCTTGGGATCCAAAAGGAATTCATCGGCGCGTCCGCGGTGAGGAGAAAGTGCACCGGGGTGGATTCCGGAATCGTGAGTTCATTGACCGAGGCGATACCTTGTTCCGGATATATAAATAGCCACTTCCAATTGAGTGCGACCACTTGCACCGTGAGCGGCTGCCCGGTGGATCGAACGGGTACATACGGATCAAGTGCATGTGATGATTGCCAGGCAATAATCGAAAGTACCGCAATGATTGCGGACGGCACGAGCCACCACAAAAATTCCGCAGCGGAGCTATCGTGATCCCACGTCGGATGATGATGGCCGGCGGCCTCAGGCGCGTGTGCGCGGTACTTCCAGGCAAAGAAAAAAAGCAGAAAAAAGACCGGAATGACCACAAGCGATGCAAGCAGGAGCGTAACGAGAATGACGCGTTTTTCGGCTAACGCAATTGGCCCCATCGGCTCAAGCACCGGAATGTGGACGCCATGCATCGCATACAGCATCAGCACTCCCCCGAGTGCGAGGACGGACGTCCCGATAATAGCTACCCGCTTCATTTGCACTCAGTTTATCACTCGCAATTGCCTGTACGTACGTCATACTGTACGAACGATATGGAAAACACGAAAAAATTAAAAGTACTTTTGGTAGACGATGAGTCACTCATCCTTGATATCTACATTCAACGCTTCACCCTCGACGGGTACGACGTCGCCTCATACTCATCCGCGCCGGAGGCGCTCACGGCTCTGCAAAATGGGTTTACACCCGATGTTATCCTCTTCGACATTATGATGCCTGATATGAAAGGATCTGAATTTTTGGAAAAAGTGAAGCAGATGAATCTTGCGCCCAACGCTATCCTGATTGCCCTTACGAACGAATCGAAAGACGAAGAAAAGAAGAAGGTCATGGATCTCGGTGCCGACGACTACTGCATCAAGTCCTCACTCGCGCCTTCAGAGATCGTTGCAAGAGTAGAACAGCTATTGAGTGAGCGGGAAACAATCTGACCAGAGGGGCTTTGGCGTGCGGAGAGCGAGATTCGGTCAAGCGCTCAGAAAAATGCCGTCGCACTTTTCTTCCGCCTGACCACGCTCGCGCCGCTCCATCTGCTGATGGAGCCTCCGGCGCTCACCTTCGAATCCCGCTCTCTTACTCGCAATGATGAATCAAAAAAACGCCTGATGGCGTGTTTTTTGAATCATTGCGGAGAGAGCGAGATTCGAACTCGCGGATCCAATGAAGGATCGACAGTTTAGTAAACTGTTGATTTAAACCACTCATCCATCTCTCCTATGTCGCTATCTTACTTCTTGATTTCAAAAAACGCGAGTCTGAACGGAGACCCCAGAATGATGCCGATGGGTAAAATTGGGACCCTATCTTTAATCAAAAAAACCATCACGCTTATCTTTCTCTTTTTGCCGAATCAAGCGTGCCTATTTTCTTGACGCAACGAAGAAAATAAATATTCCGGCTGCAACTAACAGAGTTTCTGGTACGGGAAGAAAGACAAACGCACCTAAGAACTGGGGGCCGAAATTTCCAAAATGGGATCCGAGGGCCTCGTAGATGCCGTAGATCAGAAAAACCGCTGAAACTAAAGCGAACAGGTCGGCAGAAATTCCCAGCGTCTTTCGTAGACGAAACACAGCAATGCCGAGCAAGAAGGGCGTCAGTACATAGAAGAAAAAAGCGATATTTAGAATCGTTTGAGGAACTATATTAGTGGTCCCATTTGATGTTTCTGCCGTCCAGTTAAGAAGACTCAATCCCATGAAAATAACAGATGCGACCATGTAGCGGCCAAGACGTGCCAGGGCGGGACTATTATAGACGGCTCCTAAGTGTACATATCCTCGCAGATGCAATGCAAAAGTGCTGAAGAATAAAGCAAGTACGAGAATGAAAATAGTCATATTGCCCCAGTATTCCGCCTGGTTGGCGCTGTTGAAATTATTCGTCGAATAGGCGGCAAATTGGACGAGGCCCGCGCTTACAACGAAGGCAACTCCCCAAATAACCGCGTGCATGAATTTCTTTTTGTTCATGAGAACAATTGTAACAATAGACTGCCTAATGTCATTGTTTTGTTGAATACTACGAATGATGAGAGAAGAACGCAAAACCGCCCCTATGCGGGGCGGTCGCGTAACACCGTCTCACGTTCCTGCGGTGAGCTGCTTGCATTTGCTCTGACCTATTTAGCACGCAGTGATGTCGCGTGCTCCGCGCGTGGTGGCTTTTTCCTCAACCTCACGATTCGAGCCGGTGGTGATGCTGAATCCCGCCCCACCGCGCGGTGCCGCCCCTGCCTCCTGCCGCCCCGTTTCCATGCTGATTTTTCTCGCGGAATGGCGCCACCCACCCGTTCACGCGCGATCATCCCCGGCGTTTTTGAGAAGCATTTTAAAACGGCGGGGATGGATCCCACGAAATTATTACAAACCGAGGATGTAGAGCGGGACAGACGCGAGAACTTGGCCGCTTGCGCTGTAAGCAATAATCGTATAAGTGCTAAATGGTATTGGCGGATTCACGCGGGCACTCCACTGCCCAGAACTGACAGCGAACAAGCCACTGTCATATGCAATGCCGCCGCTTTGGTTCGTTACTACAATACGAATTGAAGTGGCAGCAGAGGACATGCCATATATGAATGGATTACTTTCACTTGCATGAACAGCTGAACCCCCGTTGATGGTTACAGAAGCGGAACTGTTGCCGACTATGATCGCGAATTGAGCGCTATCGCTTGTGGCGATGGATTGTCCACTGGATGTAATCCACGCTCGCACAAGATACTGGCCGGATTTGAGCGGGATGCCGCACACGTCTCCGCTGCAGAACGAATCGGGAATCTGCCACGACACGCTACCCGTTGTAGATTTATTTGCGGCAATGGTTGCGAATTGTCCCCCCGCAATGGGAATCAATGACAAGCTAACCGTCGATCCTGAGGGAGCGTTTGTTCCTTGCCACGACACGGAAAGTTGATTGTTTGCGCTCACTTGGGCCGAAGAGACAGTGATCGAGGGCGATCCCGTGGGAGCAACACATTGATATCCTTTGTTACAACCGTTCGTATCACTTCCCAACGACACAAGCGTTCCATTGGTGCACTGCACCGGATCAACAACCAGACAAGTCACTTGATTCGGCTGACACCGGTTTCCCAAACTGCAACCGTTTGCGTCTGCACCGTTCGAGACAAGTGTACCGTTCGTGCATTGCGGTGGCATGACTGCCGGACAGCTAAGCGGTGTAGTTTTACACTGATATCCTAGACTGCACCCGTTGCTATCGGTGCCATTTGAGACGAGAGATCCATTCGTACACTGCGGAGGTATGATTTGTGGGCATGACACTTGGTTCTGCTTGCATCGATAGCCCATACTGCAGCCGTTCGCGTCCATCCCGAGAGCAACAAGGGTGCCGTTCGTACACGCGACTGGATCAACAATCGGACAAGTGATTTGCACGGTACTTCCACATGAATTCATAATGGCTATCCTTGTTCGGGGTCCGACGACACCGAAGCCTTTGGTAGCGGCCGTGCCGAAGGAAAAGATCGACTTCTGCGTTTGCCATTGTTTGACTGCCGCTTGTGTGAATACACCGTAGTATCCGGTGAACGAACTGTTAGTTAACAAGCCCTGTGCGCCCAAAAATTGCTGGAGTGAAATGACATCGTTGCCGCGACTGCCGAACGAAAGCACACGGGTAAAATTAGGACAATCATTTGCCGAAGATTGCGCCATCGCCGGCGCAGTCGCGAATCCCAATACACAAAGCGCTGCGATTGTAATAAAAATTGTCGCAATTGTCGTAATAGGGTGCACAAAATATCTCGCCATATATTATTTTGTAAAGTAAGTAATGTCCTTATTGTACATCCTCGCAAACCGCTTCAATTCCACGACATCCAATCGTTGCTGCCCGGTCTCAATATTTGAAATATGAGACTGCGGCCGACGAAGTTTCTTTGGAACTTCCATTTGCGTCAAACCCGCCTCTGGTCGCGCTGCCTTTAGTCTTCCGATATAGACGGCGTACTCCTTGGGGAAATTGGGGTCAGTCCCCTCAAATTTGTAAATTGCGTTGAGTAATATAAAGCCCGTGGTGCGGAGAGGGAGGGATTCGGTCACGCATAAATCGCTGCTGTGATTTTGTGCGACCCCGACTCGCGCCGGTGCGCTCCGTCTTTCGAATCGGGATTCTCCCTCGCCTCTCATTCCGCCGTCGCGGAACTTGGGCTGGGCACCGCCTCGCGGTCGCACAAGCTTGTACGACAAGGCTCCGGCGTTCGAATCCCTCACGTAGAGCGCGCAGGCGCTCTACTCCTCTGCGCCTACGAAAAAAGTGCCACATGGGCACTTTTTTCTTTGGCGGTGTAATCATATCCTTTGCGCGAACCTTTTTCGAGCGGAACTGACTGCGCACGCTCCGCGTGCGTGGTGGCTTTGTATCACATTGTACGCCCCGATTGCGTGCCAATGCTGAATCCCGCCACGCGCGGAGTACCGCGCGTCCCGC
>JAYWCB010000010.1:0-132294 GCA_043780835.1 Minisyncoccota bacterium | reverse complement strand
AAAAAGAGCTTTATGCTCCACTACAATTTTCCGCCGTTCTCAGTCGGCGAAACAGGTCGCATGGGCGGCACGAATCGTCGCATGATCGGACATGGCGCACTTGCCGAGAAGGCGCTCCGCGCAGTGCTTCCGACGAAAGAAACGTTCCCGTACACCATTCGTATTGTGGCGGAATCACTCGCGTCCAACGGTTCAACCTCGATGGCGTCTACGTGTGCAGGCACACTCGCACTCATGGACGCAGGTGTTCCAATCACGCGGCCTGTTGCCGGAATCGCGATGGGCATGATGTCGGATGCAGCAAAAGGCGAATATCGCGTGTTGACTGACATCCAAGGACCGGAAGACCATCACGGAGACATGGACTTCAAAGTTGCCGGTACGAGCGAAGGTGTCACGGCTGTTCAGATGGATGTGAAGGTTGAAGGGGTACCGCTCAACATTCTTTCCCAAGCATTTGCTCAAGCAAAAAAGGCTCGTATGCAGATACTCGAGGTCATCACGAATGCAATCTCCGAACCACGGGCTGATATATCTGCACGCGCACCGAAAATACTCACGACCCACGTCAAGATTGATCAGATCGGTCTTGTTATCGGCCCGGGCGGTAAAACGATCAATGGTATTAAAGATCGCACCAAATGTGACGACATTACGATCGAAGAGGACGGCACGATATTCATTACCGGTCGCGATGGTTCAGCTGAACTCGCGATGAAAGAGATCAACGATCTCACTCGCGAATTTATGGTGGGTGATCGATTCGAGGGACCGGTCGTGCGCATGATGGACTTCGGTGCGTTTGTGAAAATTTCACCGAATCAGGACGGACTTGTGCACGTGTCCGAAGTCGCACCGTTCCGCATAGGAAATATTTCCGAAGCGATGCAGGTGGGCGACGTTGTACCTGTGGTATTGAAGGAAATCGATGAGAAAGGACGCTATAATCTCTCAATCAAAGCCGCCGATCCGGAATGGGCCGCACGCAAGGGCCTCAAACCGTCGGAGGGCGATGGACGTGATCATGGCAGAACAAGAGAGAACAGAGGCGAGCGACGGAACTAACTCACAACCACGTGTGAACTCGACAGGCGCGCCGGAGCAATCCGTCGCGCCTATTTTGTTACCGAATAATCCAAACCTCTCGTCGCCATTACCCGAAGCATCTGCAAAAGCATCGATACGCGCAACACAACCGCCGCAAGCGTCCGTCCCGAAAACCGTTCCCGCGTCCACTCCTTCCCCGAAGCATCCGCCGGTTTCACACATCATGCCGCACGAAGTGGTGATTCCAACGAGCCCTATGCTCGTTCCGCCTATGCCACCTGTTTCAAATCTGATGCCGCCACCGCCGGAAATGAAAATAGAATTGAGCGTTCCACCGCCACCGGTATTTCATCTCGAAGTTCCTCTGCCGGAGACTCCTCAAGAAATTAAAACAACACCGCAAAAACCGCAATCAAAAAAGGAACCGGCTTCTGCGGCACTTCCCCTCAGCGGAGACGCGATCGCAGACGAAGTGGGCCTGGTCAAGCCACGTGCAAGATCAAAATCCCCGGACGGGATGCGTACCGACATGGACAAAATATTGAAGAACATAAAATTGCCCGAAAAACGTTCGTATGTACCTGACGGCGAACGCACCGTTGCTCCTAACGCTGCGGCTGAAGGAGGAAAAAAGCTGGCCGATATACTCGCGGCGAATATCACTGAAAATACCACCACGTCGTCAACACACGCATCTGTGCCATCGGCTCCATCTGTCGTTCCCGTACAAAACGTGTTCCACGAAGATTTACATGTCGCCTCTGTGCACACGCTTAAACAAGATTTGCAGCACGTTGTGCTGGAACAAAAGATGTCGATCGTGAAAGCGGTCGCACTTGAACAGGAAAAAAAATCCCGAATGGATCGAGTGATCGAACCGCCACGCGCCCCGAGTCGCGCGCCGGCGGTTATATTCACAATTTGTATCTTTGTGCTATTGGGACTCGGTGCGCTCGGCGGTGTGTATTATATCGCCGCACTGCAATCCGCGCCGAGTCAGTCGAGCGATACCGCATCGCTTGTATTTGCCGAACAAACCGTCCCATTTCCGCTCACGCGCGATGCGCCGCAATCATTACGCGCACAACTTGCGCTTGCGCGAACCTCGAGCGGTACACTTGGATCACTATTGCATATCGTTCCGATGGTAAATACGACCGATTTAGACGGTAAAAACATCCAGCGACCTGCGACCCTGCAAGAATTTTTTACCGCGCTGAACATTGAGCCACCGGAGAGTCTGTTGCGTGCCGTCGGAAACGATTTTTTTCTCGGTATTCACACGGTCGACAAGAATGCGCCGATCTTAGTAATCAAAGTGACATCATACGACCGTGCGTTCGACGGCATGCTCTCCTGGGAAAAAAATATGAACGGCGACCTGGCACCGCTGTTTACATCTGTTCCGCGACTGCAAATGGGTCGGGACGGTTTGCAGGCGCAGCGTCAGTTTAGCGATCTGGTAATGCGAAACTACGACGTTCGTGCACTGAAAGATGATGATGGTGTTATACAGTTATATTATTCGTTCCCCACGCGAGATTTACTCATCATCGCGGAAAGTCCGTATACCTTTACTGAGATTTTGAGCCGTCTTCAAGCGGGACGACGACTGTGAGGAATGGGACAATCTTCATTCGAAATTTTGTATTTGTCAGGGTATACTCTCGGCATGAATAAAATTCCACAAGTAGAATTAGAAGAATTACGCGCTGTGCTCGAGGTCGACAAAGAGAATCTCGAAGAAGAGTTGGCTGCCCATGGTCGCGTGCAAACTGACACGGGTGATTGGCAGGGCGCCTCGTCCGGTTTCGAAGGACAAGAATCCGATCCGAATGATGTTGCTGATCAGATAGAAGAACTCGCTACCAATGTGCCGCTCGTGGAAGAGCTTGAGGATCGTCATCGCGATGTTGCGGACGCACTCGAGAAAATGGATGAGGGCGTGTACGGTATATGCGAAGTCTGCAGTGATACCATTCCGCTTGAGCGACTCAAAGCGATTCCCTCAGCACGAACTGATATAGAGCACGCTGAAGAAATCTAGCGACACAGAGGTTACAATGCGTCCGTGGCATTGAAAAAAAAATTGAGTCGTGTTACACGCGATCCTCGAGGTTCATTTCATACCATATTTGATACACGCGCACTGCGAATATTCCTTCTTCTTTTCCTCTTGTGGAGCATCGGATACGGCGCGATTGCTCTGTATCGATATACACACCTCAAACCACGGAACATCCCTGAAGAGCTGGCCGTACAGATGACGTCGCTGTGCAATGTCGGAAGAGATCACACGGTATGTTACGAACGCGAAGTACCAAAACTTTTTCCAAAATATTCGATTCCTCTTATTTTCGATGTCATTCGCAACATCAGGAAGCGTGATCAGTCATACCAGTTCTGCCACGTACTTGCCCATAAGCTGGGAGAAAAAATAGTCGCACAGGATCCCGATAGATGGATGCAAGCGATGCCGCTCAATCCAAGTGACGGATTGTGCTCCAATGGATTTACACACGGCGTCATCGGCGGGCGTTTTCGTGCCAATGTCCTTACCGACGATGCGCTTGACGCGCTGCTCCCGGATTTCCGTAAGGCATGCGAGGCGCACGATAATTGGAAACCAACACCCTCTATTCAAGCGACGTGCTACCACGGTCTTGGTCATTTGTACGTCTATATTACCGATGCTCATCTGCACAAAGCACTCTCGCTCTGCGCGCGCACGACGGATACGTCTCATGGTGACTACGGACAAGTCTGCCGTGAAGGAGTGTTCATGCAGATCTATCAACCGCTTGAGCCCGACGATTTTCTTATGATTGAGCAAATGCCGGTTCGACCGGCAACCTCAACGATCCGTCAGTTCTGCAGCAGTTACAACGAGGATCCCCGCGACGAAGGAGCATGCCTGCGAGAAAGCTGGCCGTTCTCCCGAATCTCGATCATGAACGGTACCGGCGTTGCCGCATTTTGCGCGCACCAGCCGAATGCGAAAGAGGAATACAATTGCTACCGAAGTGCCACCGCAATTATAGGTCGTTCGAGTCTGGGCCACGGCGACTCGGGCAACACCGCGTGCAGTCACTTGCCGCAGCTCTGGCAAGGGGTGTGCGCCATATCAGTCGCATCCGCAATACTCGAAGAGGATCTGAACGCGGGACCCGCAGCAATTGCAGCGTGTACAAACGTTTCCTTACTAAGTGCATCCGAGACATGTCTTTCAACCTTTGCGGATCACGTGCAGTTTTATTTCGGCAGTGACCCGGTCGCGCGCGCTGCGTTTTGTCACGCACTTCCTGAACCGCAACGCACCGTGTGCCTGCGCTAAAGACATATGAGCATCTCCGCATAGAGATACTGGTATACTGTTTTTGTGACTCACGGCGAAATTGAATCCGGGTTTGCTCGCGTCTTCAGTGCGCAACCCGCGCTCCCGCGCGCGCACCTCGTATCGGTGGAGTGCGACATCATTCGGGGACTCCACGCATTCACCGTTGTCGGTCTTCCCGATAAAGCAGTCGAAGAGGCAAAAGATCGCATCGCCGCCGCAATCAAAAATTCTGACGGTCATTTTGAATCTCCAAAACGGAGCAATAAAAAAATTGTTTTCTCGCTCGCTCCTGCGGAACTAAAAAAAGAAGGTGCTGTCTTTGATTTATCACTCGCGCTTTCGTATCTGCTTGCCTCCGGTCAACTCTCGTTTGATCCTACGGGTAAGTTATTCTCCGGTGAGCTTGCGCTCGACGGTACGCTGCGCTCCGTTCGTGGCGCGCTTTCGATAGCACTCTGTGCACGCGACGAGGGTTTCACAGAACTTTTTATTCCGCATGCAAACTGCGAAGAAGCTGCACTCGTGTCCGGTCTAAAAATTTATCCAGTCAGAACGTTCGCCGAGGTCGTCGCGCATATTTCTGATTCTCCGTTAGTCATTTCCGCATTCGAAAAACAAGAACGACGTTCAGTCCCCGAAACATTTTCGGTTTCACTCAGTGATATACGCGGACAGGAAAGTGCGAAACGCGGACTCGAAATAGCTGCCGCAGGTCGACACAATATTGCACTCTACGGTCCGCCCGGTACCGGCAAAACCATGCTCGCGCGCACCGCGGTCTCGCTCCTTCCCGATCTTTCTGAAAGTGAAATGATTGAAGTTACGGCGATTCATTCGTATGCAGGTGTGACACACGGCGCGGTTACACGGCCGCCATTTCGTTCACCGCATCACACATCATCGTACGCATCGCTCATCGGCGGCGGTACAATTCCGCGTCCCGGCGAAGTGACGCTCGCTCATAGGGGAGTATTATTTCTCGATGAGTTTCCGGAGTTTCACCGCGATGTGGTGAACGCACTCCGTGAACCATTGGAAGATGCGCAGGTGAGCGTTGCACGAGCACGAGGTTCTGCAATTTTTCCTGCAAATTTTATGCTCATTGCCGCGCTCAACCCGTGTCCGTGCGGACGATACGGACAGTCTTCAAACGGTTCCCGCAACGGCGAATGCACGTGCATGCCACATGCGATCGACAAATACCGCAAAAAGATTTCCGGCCCTGTTGCAGATCGAATCGATATGTGGGTCCAAGTCGGCGACATGCCAATGGAAGCACTCGCAACGAAAAAGAAACAAGCTGACGATTTGAGCGAAAAAGCGCGCGGCAGAATTCTGCAGGCGCGAGCACGACAAGAAGCACGCTTTCTCGATGTACACGGCGTGACCACAAACGCAGACATGCGACCAAAAGAAATAGAATCACTTGCAGGCCTCACACAAAAGGCTGAAGAGACGCTCATGAGCGCCGCTCGCGCAATGAAGCTTTCCGCGCGAGGATTTCACCGAACCATTAAACTTGCCCGCACTATCGCCGACCTCGCGGGAAGCGACACCATCGAACCCGCTCATATGTTGGAGGCGTTGCAGTATCGACAGCGCGATTTCTGACTTCTTTGCAACTTCAGCAAATAGGTCTACAGTCGCTGTAATGGGTCCCCGAAATTTTGTCCTCACCATCATCATCGCTACGGTGGCAATTCTTTTTATCGTACTGACGTGGGTGCAGAATTCTCCCCCGATGGGCGGAGTGCCCGTACCGCCTACGACAGTTCCGGAACAAGCGACACCGATTGCAGAAAGTGCGCTGGCAACTTCGAGCGTCCAACTTGCGATGCTCGACACTGCGCAGATTTCAAATGGAGCGACGCGCGGATGCGACAGAATTGTCATGGTGAATCGATCCATCCCGAGTACGACCACGCCGCTCACGGCCGCACTCAATATACTGTTTGCGCTTTCTACAACTTCAGTTGACGGATGGTTCAATTTTATTTCCCGCACCGGAGCAACGCTCCATTTCGACCATGTATCAATTGTTTCCGGTACTGCCACTATTTATCTCACCGGATCGCTGTCCGGACTCGCCGGTATCTGCGACGATCTGCGCGCGGAAATTCAAATCGAAGAAACGGCAAAGCAATTTCCAAATGTTTCAAACGTACAATTGTTTCTGAACAATGCGGCTGTTACAACGCTCGCGCCGAACATGAAATGAACACACAATTAAAAAACGGTCGGGACGAACCAGACTGTTTTTGTGATTGATCACGAACAAACAAATCGTCGCACGAGCGCATCGAGTTCCTCTGCAGTTTTTACGCCGAGCGCCTCTCTGCTCTGAGCACACGATAGCGCCACTTCTTGTATGTGCCGCCCTTCAGAAGTTGCCATGCCGATGAGACGCGGCATGTGTAACTCATCACCATGACCATCCTTCTTTTGAAATGGCGGAATCAAAGGAATCATTTTCTGCAACCACGCAAGGTCCCAAATCCACAGCGACGGATTCACGCTATGAATGTCGTACACGTCGTCAGTCATTTGCGGATCATCGACCTCCATAACACGTGCGATGTGTCCGTGCGCATTGCGCAGTATGCGACCATAACGATCGAGTGCCGGATACCTCAATGAGCGTTCCGCGGTGACCATCGTTACCACCTCGCGCGCATCGTCTTCGCACAAGAGGGTGCGAAACGTGTTCGCAGACCACTCGGGCATGTCGCCGTATGTAATGAGCGCCCGTCGAATGCCGCGGCCCACCAAAGAAGGAATTGCATACGAGACCGCGTCTGCGGCGCCATGTCGATTCTGTTGCGACACAAATACCGGCTGGTTCCGAATAAAGTCTACGTCGATGGCCCGCCGGACCGCGTCCTTAAACTCATCGACATACATCGGATTTGCGACAATCACAATTTCCCGAATGCCGACAATGTTGGCTCGCCGAAGCGCATGCATAAACATTGGTTGTCCATGGATTCGTTCCATAAGCTTTGAGACCGGTCTCCCGTTTTTAGACCGGAGTGTCCCATACCCGGCAGCAACGACAATCATTCCCACCATCGAGCATCTCCTTGCCTCAATGAATCTCTGGAGCGATTCAACACGAAAAAACGCGCTTACACAAGCGCGTTTTTTGTAGCGAAGCGATCTCTTTTTAGAACGGATTACGGATGCCGTTACGAATCTCGAAATGGAGGTGGTAGCCGGTCGGTCCTGTAACCTTACCTGTTCGGCCTTGGTAACCGATGACCTGCCCTCGTACCACATGTTCTCCAACCGTTGAACTGACACTCGACATGTGCGAATACAGAGTTTGCGAACCGTTATCGTGTTGAATGACGACGTAACTACCATACCCGCCGTTGTACCCGCCGTCCATCGCAACGACCACGTCTCCCTCAGCTGCCGCCAGGATCGATCCGTTGACACCGTCCATAGAAACGATATCGACGCCATTGGTGCCATGAATTCCCTGTGTTTTGATGTAGTGCGCGAGCGGCGCAGAATAATATCCTGCAGATATCGTATTGGTGATAGTAGTGCTAAGCACCTTCACAATGCCGCTCGATTTCTTTACAACCTGAACAGGCGCAGCCGGAGGTGCTTGAATTTCACCGTTCGGAATAATGACTTCTGACCCAATGACCAGCGTCGTGTCATCAACGCCGTTGTAACTTGCAATTTCCGTTGCATCACCGTCGTATTTCTTCGCGATCGCTGCGAGCGTATCGCCTTTTTTGACCGTATGTTTGGTGCCCGTCACCGGCAAAATTGTGAGTGATTGACCGGATTTAAGGACCGACGTCTTCGACAAATTGTTCGCCCATCGAATCGTATCCGGGCTCACGTCATACGATGCGGCAATTCCTGAGATGGTCTCACCCTCTTTCACAAGATGGGTTGAAACGGTCAAATTCTTTGGTGTGTACACCGTGCCCGCCGGTCCACCGTCGGAAACGAGCGCAGAATCATCTACCACAGTAATGGTGCCGCCCGTATTTTGACCCGCATTGAGCCCGGCTTTTGGCAGCTGCATTGTCTGCACGTTCCCTGAGCCGGTCACCGTTTCTGCTTCCGCGATGTTGCCGTGAATTGAAATGTTGATAGCGCCGATGATATCCGAGATGATACTTGCTCGCGCGACCGCCGGAAGCAGAGTACCCACGATGAGCAGTAAAGAAATCAAAGAGACCGCCATTCGCAAGGGCTTCAATTTTCGATATTTCATCTTCGACAAAGCTGACGAAGAATCCTTATTTTTAGCCAAAATACGTCAATGTTGTCGGCCGATTCACTTATGTGTGCCTTCTCGGATATGCGGTATGTCCGCTAACTATCCCGAAGGCGAAGTGCTGTAAGCCGAAGTGTTGCGATGGCGTGGGCAGTCAGGCTGAAAAGTGGCTTAAAACCTCGATATTTAGAGGAATTGCCTTTTTTCGAATTTCAGATGACCATCGACTTGTTAACGGTAGCCAATTGGGCATTCATAGTCAATTCATAAACGGGCTTGGCGGTGGATAGCGAATTTGTCAATAAAAACATGAAGGCGCGACCATACGCCAAACTGCCGAAAAACCCTGATTTCTAGCCATGCTATAGTGCATCGGTGAATTACTTTGAAGGGCTCAATGAAAGGCAGCAAGATGCCGCCGGACACACCGAAGGCCCTCTTTTGATCATTGCGGGTGCCGGTGCGGGAAAAACTAAAACCATTACGCATCGCATAGCCCATCTCATTGAAACGGGTGTTCCGGCCCGACAGATACTCGCAGTCACCTTTACCAATAAAGCAGCAGGAGAAATGCGCGATCGGATTCGTGCACTCATCCCTGAAAACAGAGGAATGCCGACCGTTTCAACGTTCCATTCGCTTGGCGTTCGGCTCTTGCGTGAGTTCCACGAGGACGCGTCACTCCCCAAAGGCTTTACCATATGGGATCGCGACGACAGTACTCGCTGCGTAAAAGCTGCGCTCGATCGACTCTCAATTGAGCAGTGGCCGCCGCGAAACATTCTCTCCTCCATTTCTCGTCAGAAAGGTGACGGTGTTGCGCAACGCGATTACGCGGGTAAAACAAAAAGCTACCGCGACCAAGTCGTAGCCCAGGTATGGGAACAATACGAAAAAGCACTCCGCGATGAGGGTGCGCTTGATTTCGATGACCTACTGTGTCGCACGCTCACCTTACTGCGAGAATCCGATCGCGTGCAGGCGCTGCTGCAAAACCGCTGGTCGCACATCACTATTGATGAATATCAAGACACCAACAAAGCTCAGTACGAAATTGCACGACGTCTTGCAGGAGAAAAGCGCAACATCTGCGTCGTGGGTGATATCGATCAAAATATTTACAGTTGGCGCGGTGCGGATATTGCGCATCTCATGGAGTTCGAGCTCACGTATCCCGGCGCGAAATTGGTGACGCTTGAACAAAACTATCGTTCGACCCGCACCATTCTCTCCGCCGCAAATGCTGTTATAGAGAAAAACAAAAATCGCAAACCGAAGGTGCTGTATACCGATAATGGTATCGGAGACCCTATCACGCTGTACGGAGCCAAAAATGAAATCGATGAAGCGTGGTTTATAGCACAATCAGCCGCTCTTTTAATACAGGGAGGCATGAAACCGAGCGAAATCGCCGTACTCTATCGTGAGAATTTTATGTCGCGTACGCTTGAAGAAGCAATGATGCGATACGGGATACCATACCGCGTGCTCGGCACTCGGTTTTTCGAACGAAAAGAAGTAAAAGACATGCTTTCGTACCTGCGCGCGGCGATGAATCCGCAAAGTCGCATCGATCTTATGCGTATCGTCGGCGTTCCGCCGCGCGGTATCGGTAAGGTCACGCTTGAAAAGATGCTTGATGGAAAAGACGCAGAACTCGTAGGCGCAACCGGGGCAAAGGTAACAGCGTTTCGTGGGCTCATTGCGAAAATTACTCACGCAATTAATACATTGCCGCCATCAGAGACTGTTCGATTCGCACTTGAAATCACGGGCATGGAGTCCGTGTTCGGTAAAACGGAAGAGGGCAGAGAGCGTCTCGAAAACGTTCGCGAACTAGTGAACTTTGCAACCAAATACGACTACGAAGAACCGGTCGCCGGTATGGAAAAACTGCTCGAAGAAGCTGCCTTACAGAGCGATCAGGATGAGCTTGAAGAAAAACAAGAGCAAGTTTCCCTCATGACCATCCACGCATCGAAAGGATTGGAGTTTGATGCGGTGTTTGTAACAGGACTCGAACAGGGCTTATTTCCCGCAATTCGACAAAATGATGCCGGTCGTGATGAAGAAGAGGAACGTCGTCTCTTTTACGTGGCGCTTACGCGAGCACGACAACGGTTGTATTTATCGTATGCGAGTGAGCGCATGAAGTACGGTTCGCGAGAGTACGCAGCTGCATCGGAATTCATCGACGATATCGATGCTCGCCTCATTGCGCCCGTTGTTCGAAAACGCTCGCTTCTTGACGATGAAGATGTTATTCGTTAACAGATGAGTCGCACTGGAGCCAAATTGGGCCAACACTTTCTTATACATTCATGGGCTGCGCGAGCACTTGCGCATGCGATTCCGCTCGAGCGCACCGAGACCTATGTGGAAATCGGTCCCGGGAAGGGTATGCTCACGCGCGAACTACTTACACTCGGTCCGGTGGTTGCGATCGAGAAAGATCCCGAGCTGGTTGGAAAATTGCGCACCACTTTCCAGGAGCACATCGCTTCGGGAAGACTTCGCCTCGTTGAAGACGACGTGCGCAATGTGACCGCGGAATCTCTCGGACTCGAGGCGTACATCGTTGCGGCGAATATTCCGTACTACATTACGGGTGAAATCATTCGCCAGTTTCTAACGGCCACCGTGCAGCCGCGGGCGCTTGCGCTTCTTGTACAAAAAGAAGTTGCACAACGCATCGTGAGCGCGACAGAAAGCATACTATCCCTTTCGGTGAAAGCGTACGGGAAGCCGCGCATCACGGATAAGGTTCCAAAAAAACATTTCTCGCCGGCACCGAAGGTTGACTCCGCGATACTCGTCATCGAACACGTGTCAAAAGATTTTTTTGGCGATGTCAGCGAAGCGGATTTCTTTCGTGCGGTACGGGCAGGATTCGCATCCAGACGGAAGTTCGTTTCAAATAATCTTGCGGTTGCCTTCGGCAAGGAGAAGGCGCTTGCAGCGCTCGCGCGCTCGGGCATACCGCAAAAAGCGCGCGCGGAAACTATTCATGTTGAGGAGTGGAAGGGGATAACGAGGGCGCTGACACAGTAACAGCTGAACCTCGGGGGAAATCTGACCAACTTGGTCACAGATATTTTGTTTTCCGACGAAAACAAAATTCCGCGACCCCGCCTCGGAATCACGGCGTGATCGCCGCGATATACCTGCGGCTCAGTTCTCGTACAAGATCAGTGCGCAGGCACTGATTTTGTTACTGAGAACTGCCCATCATAGTTATCGAAATGCCGGCGTATACGATAATCGGTACAATCGAAACCAAACAATAGTACGGAGCGCCGTAGAGTCCGAGCAAATACTGGCCGGTGTGCGCAGGCGGACCGAAGGGATACGTTACGGTTGAGGGTGTCCAAATATAAATACCTCCCACGGGCGGGCCGATCGTGGTCCAGATAGCTTGGTTGTAGCAAAAGATAATCTGAGTGATCGGACCACCGAAGGGGTTTGTCTGTGCATACACAGCGGTCGGAACTGTCAGTAGAAAAATTCCCACAAGCATACCGGCAATTGATCGCATGCATGAAGTATACGACATCAGTGGACGTGTGTGCGCTATACTTCTGATAATGAACTTCAGGCATCCGGTTATCCTGACACTCCTCGCCGCGCTCATCCTGGTAGCAGTCGGATTTTATTTTGTAGCACGTGAGAGCGCTGTTGCGCCGAACGGTGCCAGTGTTTCCTGGCAAACAGAGGGGGGCTACGTCGCGCCGACCGAAACACCTGTTGCGGCTGATACAAGTTCTCGTTCCGACGCACACGTGCTCACGCAAACCGATCCCGATACACTCGCCATTCCGGCTCCGCGAGCAACAACGACCACTGCAAAAAAACCAAGCCAATCCGACGACACGTTTGATTACAACGCGCTGCTTGCGCAAATGCGACACGATACGGCAACAACCCCCGCCCAACAGGCTAATAAAACGTACGAGGAACTGATGAGTGCGTTTTCGTACTCACCAAAGACGAGCGCGCCCGCTGAAAAAACTAAAGCCCCTGAACAAATCGCATTATTTGCGTACGGTAACGCAATCGGATCGCGCCTGCAGGGATTTTCTGCCGTTAACCTAAATATGACGCAAACCCTGACCGACCAAATCAATCACCGCGCAAATCAGCAGATGGGTACTGCGGTACGCGATCTCGGCCTTAGATATCAATCGCTTGGAGAGAGTATTCTTGCCATTCATGATGTGCTCCCCAGCGCGATCGCACTGCACAAAACATTGGGTGAGTCATACGTAAATCTGGGGACCGCGCTCGCTCACGTGC
The DNA here is from genome assembly GCA_043780835.1 of Minisyncoccota bacterium. Taxonomy (GTDB): domain Bacteria; phylum Patescibacteriota; class Minisyncoccia; order Phycocordibacterales; family UBA2100; genus UBA10103. The sequence goes on along the minus strand of JAYWCB010000010.1, from coordinate 119,377 downwards.
CCGATGCGACGGATGATCAGGCATTTATTGCAGCGATTACCGCTTACAACAACAAAGCAGACGTCAATACTCGCGCACTTGTGTCTCTTGCCTCATTTTTTTCGAGCGCCGGTGTTGCCTTTGAAGAAACGGACGCAGGATCAGTGTTTAGTTTTCGTCACAACTGATAGCCTCTTGCAGATATCCCATATCTTACCGAAAGTACGCCACCGACGCGTAGTGCGGCGAGGTATACTTTTAGTGTGCAGAAATTACGCGGGATTCTCGGCGGCTCTTCTTCTATTGCAGTGACTGCAACACTCTCTATATTGCTCCTCGGCGGCGTTTCAGTCGCACGGATCATCGCGCTGATACGCCCCCCTGTGGCATCACCCATTGCAGCTATCGCATCGAGCACGCCGTCACAAAAAGATCTGTCCGATGGAACACCGGATCTGCAACAGGCATTACTGCTGCTCGGCAAAACAACATCTACCGATTCTTCGGCTACGACATCAACCGATCACCTCGCAATGATCGGGCCCATGATCAAAGGTGAACTGTTCGGATCGTATTCTGCAATCCGTGCAAACGGCGCCTATACGCAAGACGATCTGCGCACCGCCGCAGAAAAAATCGCAGTCTATTTGAAGGCCGCGGTTTCCTACGACATGTTCAAGAACGGAGACTTCAAGACCGATCCTGATGTTTCAACAGAACGTGTACGTACCTACCGCGACAATCTACTCACCGCATTGGCGCCCATCTCATCTATTCCCAATGCTGAATACGAAATATACGGACGATATGTTGAAACCAGCGACAAAAAATATTTGGTGCGACTAAAAGATGCCGCCAACTCCTACCGTGCCGCTGCGAAGGCCGGTGCTTCACTTACGGTTCCCAGTGACGCCGTCAATTATCACCGCGAGGTTTTGAATTCGTTGCGCGCGTTCTCCTCCGTGCTTGATGGCCTTGCAGATCACGCCGACGATCCGTTTGCTTCCGTTGCACTGCTGCGTACCTATAATGAAAAAGAGCAGGGAATCCATGACGCATACAACGCTCTGCGCTCCTACTTCGCAAAGAAATCGATATGAAACGTACAGCGCTCATCACGGTCATCGTTTCTTGTCTCAGCTTGATACCGTTTGTAACATTCTCAGACGTTGCTGATAGCACGGTTTTTAATTGCAGCAGAAACGGTGCCTCCACCGCGAGCGCGGGATCAACGCAGCCACTCGGAGGACCGTATGTGCCGGTGGCAGACTATGCAGTTGAGCTCAATACAGGAATTCTCGTCTATAAGGAGTGCGTGCTAAGGGAGATCGTCACGAGCAAGCGTAAAGCCGCGCTCGCGACCGTTGATGAAAAAGTGCTCTCGAGATTTAATTCGAGTACGGACGGGAGCGGAAATCCTACGTTTGGCGGATTTCCGTCCCGTGAACTCGGCCAAGAAGAATGGAAGCTGAGCGAAAAAACAATGGTTCGCTACCTTGAAGATAATGACAGTCTTTCAGGATTCAATGCAGTGCTCAAGGGAAAAGTGAAACAGGCAATTGCACTCGGATACATCAACGCGAGCGATCCACGAAGATCGTTTGCATGTAAGTATGCCGATGATGGTGGCGATCTTGAAGCGGTGTATAACGGCGTCCCGGTCGGCAATTATTGGGACGGGTTCAACGCAGTCGCAGATAATCCTTCCTGCAGCGTGCTCTTTGCGGCCGATATCGGGTATAACGCACTGACAAACCAAGGCGCATACGAGTTGTACAAGAACAGAGAACGGTTGAGCTGGGGCAACGGTATTTACGATGTTGCCCACTACGACGAAAATGGCTTCCGATACACCGACACGCCGGGCGGGATCGTGGGGGCAGTTGCATTGCAATCGGTTGAATCACCGTATGTGCAGGCGCAACAAGCAGATGATATCAATGAAATGATCGACGGGCTCTATTTGGGTGTTGTAAACCAGGTACTCACGGGCAGTTCCAAGGGTCTGGCCGGCCTTACGCAAGGTGCGGCGTCATACATGCTACAAGTCGTACAAAAAACCGGTGGAGATTATGTAGATGCGACAAATAATGTGGTGCTTTCAGCCCTGCAGGCGGCACTCACACAAGAGATAAAATACGCGTCCGAGGTCGGCAAAACCATTCAATTATTTACTTCGACCAACAATCAGCTCACCGCAAAAGAAACACAGTGTTTCACTACCATTCAAAATGCGGTATGTCAGGCGGGCACCATCACGAGCACGGCTTGCACGGGCACCAGTGGTGGTACGCTCACGTTTTCGAAGCCGCCCTTTGCAAAAACAGTGATTGATGCCGGTACCAAAGCGCTTTCTAACGCCGCGATCACTCGACTGAATAGCTCAACACCGATTCAAAATCGGATCAACGGACTCATAACGGATCTGCGGGCGAACGGATCTGCGGCAGCACAAACGCAAGCGCTCGCGAGCCTCGCGGGGATTGCGCCACATGACGTCACCGCCACAAATGCGGAATCGGCGAATCAAACCGTCATCGCGCAGCAAATGTCCAAATTGATAACCGACACATTTAAGAATTGGGAGAGCGTTGACGCTCCCGTTGGCTGGTGTGCTGACAGTCAGGGAACAAAAGACAAATGGACCGCCTGTTGGAGCGGAAGCGGGACGTGCCCGACACCATAATATGCTGACACCTCGCACTCATCGATGGTCTATCGCAGGAGCGGTACTCGCACTGTTTCTGGTCGTATGCGCCGCGGTCCCGTTTGTTGCGCTTGCAGCGACGAGCGCAGACAAAAGTATTCAATCGAGGGGAAGCGCTTGTATCCCCATTGTATCGTTTGATTTTGCACAATGTATCGGCATACCACTCGCGAAATGGGGCAGTTCTATGCTTCTCGAGCTCGGCGGATCAATCTTGCGCTTCTCGGGCGCCATGTTTGATTTCGCAATCAATCACATCATCATCAACTTCAAAGATACGCTCGATACACAAATGCACCTCATGCCGATCATCAACGGTGGGTGGACATTTTTCCGAGATCTCGCAAATATCTTGATCATCGGTATTTTCGTATTCATTGCCATTAGTCTCATTCTCGGACTGACGGAATACGGACAGAAAAAACTCATCGCACGCGTACTCATCATTGCAGTCTTGCTGAATTTCAGTTTATTGTTCACTAAAATTATAATCGACGCGTCAAATTTTGCAGCGTATACCATTTATTCACAGACCGCGGGCGCCGCACCCGCGGCAGGCGGACCGGTGGTCTTTAGCATTGCTGAAAAAATTCTCAAACCGCTCCACATATCGGGTACGTGGGATACATCCGATCTCGCAAAGGCCGTATACAACCAATCAGAATTTAGCGGCTCGTTAAAGGCGTTGGCATTCGGTCTGTTTGGGTTCCTCATTCTTGCGACTCTGTCTGTCGTTATACTGTACGGTGCGTTTCTTATTATTGCGCGCGCCATTATGTTTATTTTACTTATGCTCACTGCGCCACTCGCATATGCCACGTATCTGTCTCCGCATTTTGAAGCGAGCCAGTTCGGTTGGGGTAATTGGTGGAAAGCGCTCATTAATAACGCGGCATTTGCGCCGTTGTTTATGATGTTTCTCTCGGTGTCCATTCTCATCATGCAATCGTCTGCCGGATCAATCGGACCGGGGAACACTCTGGGTGCGTTTGATAACGACCCGATGAAACAAGTGCTCGCAGATGGATGGCACATCATCTTTGCCTATATCCTCGGCACCGGACTGTTGTTTACTTCGATCCGCCTCTCAAGCTCGCTGGCCGGATCGATCAGCGGCGTAAAGATCGGTCAAATGGCTGCAGGTATCCCGCTCGCATTCGGCACACGTGGGGCGGCACGGCTTGCACAGCTTTCAATAGGTCGCGCATCACAAGCCGCGTCTGATGCGACAAACAAACGTATGCAAACGGCGAAACTGCGTGCAATTCAAACGCAAGATCCGAAAGATTGGGACAAAGTGGAGCGTTTGCGCAAATTGAAATCGATAGCCGATAAGGGAGCGCACGCAAGCTTCAATCCGCTCAACACGAACCTTGGCAAGGCAGCTGCCGGCTCCGCTGGACTAGCTGGTGTGCTTGCTGGTGAAAAGAAATCGAGCTTTGCTGGGTCAGCAGAAGAGCGCGCAAAGAATTTGGAGCAGAAGGCGAAGGCGATTCTACTCACGCAGAGCGATAAAGATGCCATTCGTAAAAAAGCGTCAGACGAAATACAAGCCACCAACAATAAAAACGCTGAAAATGCAGCGAAGGGTCTCGAGGTTGCCAAAACTGCGCTCGAACAAGCGCATAAGGAAAAGGCGGCGGCAGATGATCCGACACTCAACGCTGCAGCGGACAAGCAAGTTGTTCAAAATTCTATTGAAAAGGCGCCTGCACTAGATGCTGCGCAGCGAGAAGTCGAGATTCACGATACTCGTAAGACGCAAATGGAAGCGAGCCATGGCGCAGAAATCAACATCATGATGCAAAAGGCGCAACAGGCAAATGGCGCAGACAAAGATAATCAACTTCGAGCCGTCGCAACTCGCAAAGCGGAGCACGCTGAAGAACTTCAGAAACAAGCCGCAAACATTACAGCGGCCCGAGCAAAAGTGGACGAGATAACCTCCGAAATAAAGGCACCTCGTGCTGCGCTGACAAAACGACAGCAAAAAGCGGCACAGGAAATTTTAAACCGTACAGAAGAGGCAGAGCAGGCAGCAATCGTAAGCAATAACAAAAAAGCTATCGCAGAAGCAAAACCGCGAGACGCTGATGTGAATAAAAAATACAGGGAGCGCCTTGATGAGGCAGAAAAAGGCGTAAAGGAAGGAATTCAACAAGTTGTTCAACGCGATGTAAATCTGCGCGGTGGTGGCCATGAAGCGGAGCACATCATCCAGCACCATATGGACGAAACATATAAAAGCACGTCGAATTCGAAACGACTGCTCGACCGGCTGGAGAAGATAGAAAAGAATGAAGAAAAAAATCCCTCGGCCGGGGGTGAGCACGCATAGATATGGATTCCACGGAAACAGACTTCGATAAGAAACTGGAGGAACGTTTTAAAACACTTCCAAAAGTAGTACAGGACGCAATCACGTCTGCCGATGTGCAGAAGCACATGCGGGACTTGGCGGAGGGGCATAAACTGCATGTTGATCAATGGCAGGTACTTGAAAACAACGTCATGCTCACATTGCTCGGCTTCCAACCGGTTGCTGAATTGACTCAGCACCTTCAAAAAGACCTCGCAATCACCGAAGAGGTGGCAGTCGAGCTTGCCACGAGTATCTCCGATATTGTATTTAGCCCCATACGCGGCGAAATGGAACGCTCGCTCGATCATCCGGCGGCTGTACAAGCGGCTATTTCAGACGTGGAAGCCGTGCGTGCGCAAGAGCTCGGCGCCGCTGCGGCAAATGCGTCTCCGGTGAACACGTCCGCCCCGAGTCCTGAAACTGGTACGTCCGCTGTTTTACCCGGCACACCACCGCCGCCCGCTCCCGAAGAAAAGGCGGTGCGTGCCCAGGTTGCCCAAACATATGCAGGGAGCGCGAGCCATGAGCGCAAATCTATCGAAGGGGATCCGTATCGTGAACAACTCTTGTAAGCATCTGATTCTATAAACATATTGCGTGCTCGGAGGCGCGCAGACTGCAGAAAGTGCAAGGTATACTAATACGGTATGCAGTTCCAAGTACCTCAATTCATTGAGGTCGAAGATAAAATCTTCGGACCCTTTACATTCAAGCAATTCGTCTATATTGCGGGCGGCTTAGGACTCGCCTACCTCTTGTGGCGCTTATTGCCGGTGTTTATCGCCGCCCCACTCGTTATCGGCGTAATGGGTTTTGCAATTGCCCTTGCGTTTATGCAATACAACGGTCGGCCATTCATGATTGCACTCGAAACATCCTTTTTCTATGTCATACACACGAAGCTTTATCTCTGGAACAACAAGACGAAGTCGCGTATCGCTCAAGAGCGTCAGAATCCGGTCGTGCCGCAGGAAAACCTCTATGTACCGAAGCTCTCCGATAGCCGTTTGCACGAACTCGCGTGGAGCCTCGACATTAAAGAACGCATCGCGGCCGGCTACGGCAATGAAAAAGACAGAAATGCAATCCGCGGCGAAGATGTATACCGCGGTATCCGAACACCCCGCGAGGCATTGAAGTCGCTCACTCAGTAATGGTATGCCCCAAATTGGATCTAACACACGCAACGATAATAAATCGACACAGGAATTTGTGCCGATTAAAGAGGTGCGAGACGGCGTCGTCATTATGAAAGACAACGGCTTACGTGCGGTACTTCTCGCCTCATCGATCAACTTCGCACTGAAATCCGAAGACGAGCAAACTGCGTTTATTGTGCAGTTTCAAAACTTCCTGAACTCCCTCGATTTTTCGTGCCAGATTTTCGTACAATCTCGCCAACTCGATATCCGACCGTACGTCGCAACGCTCGAAGAGGCCTACAAAGGTCAGCTTGATGACCTCATGCGTATTCAAATTCGTGAATATATAGAATTCATCCGCAGCTTTACCGAAGCCGCGAACATTATGACAAAAAACTTTTTTGTCGTGGTTCCATACACGCCGGCAGTTATTTCAACGAGCGGCGGTGTCTCGTCGTTTAATCCGTTCAGTAAAAAGAAGGCAAATGCCGCTGAAGAAAATCGCACGTTTGAAGAACAGGCTACGCAGTTAGAACAGCGTATCGCAATCGTGCAACAAGGTCTTATACGCACCGGGGTACGCACCGTGCAGCTGGGCACCGAAGAAGCAATTGAGCTGTTATATAAAATGTTTAACCCGGGAGAGGATTCGAAGCCGATGTCGCTCGCACAACAATAATATGCCCCTCACACGAAACGACATGAATATAATAGATATTGGTTTGCGACGACAACTGATTTTAAATGCGATACTTACCAGTAATTACGGGATGGCACGTGCTGTAAGCACAATGCCGTTTCGTGTGTAAGGGTATGGGACTGTTCGAATCACTCGGATTAGGTAAGCGACAAGAGCTCGGCCCGAATGTGCTGCCGGTCTTGCCCGATGAAATCTACCAAACCGGCGTACTCGACCTGCAAGACGTCATCGCTCCGCACGCGCTCAAGATTTCGTCGCATGAACTGGACTTGGGCGAGAAAATAGCACGTACGTTTTTCGTCATTTCATATCCGCGTTTCCTTACGACGGGCTGGTTTGCACCAATCATCAACATGGACAAGGTGATCGATATTTCCATATTCATCCACCCGATGGATACCAACGAGATGCTGCGCAAATTCCAAAAGAAAGTCGCCGAGGTCCAGAGTCAAATTTCTACCCGAGAAGAGAAGGGAATGGTGCGAGACCCGATGCTGGATACCGCGTATTCCGATCTCGAACAACTCCGCGATTCGCTGCAACAGGCTCAAGAGCGTATTTTCGATGTAGGACTGTACATGACAATTTATGGTGCTACGCGCGAAGAAGTCGATAAAACAGAGTCCGAAGTCCGTTCTATCCTTGAGTCCCGCCTCGTTTACATCCGACCCGCACTCTTTCAACAGGAACAGGGTTTCCGCTCCGTATTGCCGATCGCAACCGACGAACTCGATGTCCATACGAAACTCAACTCCGCCCCGCTCTCATCTATCTTTCCGTTCATATCGTTCGACCTCACCTCAGACCGAGGCATCCTGTACGGCATTAACCGTCACAATTCTTCGCTCATTCTTTTCGATCGTTTCTCGCTCGAAAACTACAACTCTGTAACATTCGCGAAATCCGGCGCCGGCAAGTCATACACGACGAAGCTCGAGATCTTGCGCTCACTCATGTTCGACACGGAGGTCATTGTTATCGACCCTGAACGCGAATATGAATATCTCGCAGAAACCGTGGGCGGTCGGTATTTCAATATCTCACTCTCGTCCGAACATCACATTAATCCGTTTGATCTACCGATACCGCGTGAAGATGAGGCTGCCTCTGATGTGCTTCGCAACAACATCATCACGCTTGTCGGACTCTTCCGTATCATGCTCGGCGGTTTAACCCCGGAAGAAGACGCGGTGATCGATCGCGCCATCACCGAAACATACGCACTCAAAGACATCACTGCGGATGCAAACTTTGCAGCAGTGGAGCCACCGCTGCTTTCCGACTTCGAACTCGTGCTTTCGGGCATGGAAGGATCTGAGTCGCTTGTGGCGCGCCTTTCGAAATACACCAAGGGGACGTGGTCCGGATTTATGAATCGGCCGACAAACGTTGACATGAACAAAAAACTCGTCGTCTTTTCAGTGCGCGACATGGAAGACGATCTGAAACCGGTCGCGATGTATATCATTACGCACCACATTTGGAATACGGTCCGCAAAGAATTGCGTAAACGCCTGCTTATTATCGACGAAGCCTGGTGGATGATGCGCTCTGAAGACACGGCGTCGTTCTTGTTTTCTATCGCAAAGCGCGGACGAAAATACTTTCTCGGTATCTCAACCATCACACAGGACGTCTCAGACTTTTTGAATTCTCCGTACGGTGTACCAATGATTACGAACTCATCAATCCAAATGCTGCTGCGTCAATCGCCGACATCCGTCGACCTCGTGCAGCAGACTTTTAAACTCTCCGACGAGGAGAAATACCTTCTCCTTGAGTCTGACGTGGGGGAGGGTATTTTCTTCGCCGGTCTCAAGCACGTGGCAATCAAAGTAATCGCATCGTATACCGAAGACCAGATCATCACATCAGATCCGTCTCAAATTCTTGCAATAAAAAAAGCAAAACAGGATCTTCAAATCGCGAGCGACGCGCGCACCGCTGCTGTTGAGGATCAGCGCTCACATATTTCAATTGCTAAGCCCGCGGCGGCTGCAACCGAACCACCGCTTGCACCAGGCGTCGTATGAAACACTTCCTCATTCCGCTGATAACGCTCTTTTTCGCGTTACCCGTTTTCGCACAGGTCGATCTCGGTCCATCGCTTTTTCTCTCAGTATCGCCGCCGTATCCCAAACCAAATGATGCGGTAACGTTCACCATTCAAAATCCTCTTGTTGATATCTCTAACCGGATAATCACATGGAAAAACAGCGGTACTGTTGTGATGCAAGGCGAGGGCGAAATGATGTATCGAACTACGGCTCCAAATACGGGAGAGCGCATGGATATTTCAGTCGCGGTACAAGGAATTCCCGAAACGGCATCGCTTTCACTTACGCCCTCGTCTGTCGACGTGATGTGGGAATCCGATTCATATGCACCGGGGCTCTACCGCGGAAAACATCTGCCGAGCAAAGGTACACACATTACACTCCAGGCATTTCCGCACATGTTTCAAAAGGGAACAGAATTGCTCGCATCACAACTTACATTCACGTGGAAACGTGATGGGCAGATTGCGTTGGCAGGTAAAGGCAAGTCATCATTCACCACGCCGACTGCATCACTCTCGGATACAAACGACATATCGGTGAGTGTCACTACGTCGGATAAAACGCTGAGCGCTGAGCGAACGCTTTCCATCCTCACCGTCGATCCGCCGGTGCGCCTCTATTTTGAACATCCGCTGTACGGGACTATGTATCACAATTCGCTTCAATCAACGACGCATGTTTCGGATACTGAAATGTCATTCGCAGCTATCCCGTATTTTGCGCAAGCATCCGGTCCAAACGACAATCTTTTTTCGTATATCTGGAGGGTCAACAACGCGTCAGTGGAATCGAACACGGAACACCCGAACACCCTAACCATTAATGCCGGTGCAGCCGGCGGTGAGGCAAAAATTGATCTATCCCTCACCCACAAGAACAACTATCAACTCGACGCGCACGGAACGTGGATCGTCACATTCGGCTCGAGCGCGGGAAGTGCCGGAGGTAGTAGCGATGCGTTTACCGGAAAATAATATGCAGAATAAAATTATCCAGTTCACGCTCGCTGCCCTCATCGTGATGATTGTCGGCGGATTCGGTGGTTGGTATTTTTTCATTAAAAGTAAAACCGCCCAAACCATCGCCGACGCCGGCGGGCGAGGGAGCGATTCTACGTCGTTCACCGGACAAGTCGGAAGCACCTATCGAAACATTACAGCAGATCAACCGGGTAGCTCTACGGTCGCAGAAATTGGAAAGCAAGCGCCCCGCTTATGGCACGTCACAAAAACGCCGGTGGCAGGCTTTGGATTCGGTCCGGGTGGGACATCGGTATACATCGCCGAGCGGGCGACCGGAAATATTCTGCGTGCTGATCCTCAGACGAGTTCGATTTTACGTTTAACCAATACACTCATTCCAAAAGTACGCGACGCGCTTTTCAGCCGCTCCGGAGACGTCATCTTACGATCTACAAACGACGCCGGGACGATCACATCATTTGCCGCAACGATTGCAACGACGACAGTTATTACATCAACATCGACCGCGAATGTGCTTGAAGGTACCTATCTCCCACCAGACATCGTGGCGATCGATGTTGCTAACAATCAACCGACGTCACACGGGCTCTTCTTTATGACACACCTCCCTGAGGGAGGATCGTTAGGGGTGAGCGCAAACTGGAAAGGGGGTTCAGTTAAAAAGATCTTCTCTTCTCCGCTGTTCCAGTGGCGAGCACAGTTGCTTGCCGATGGACGCGTGGTTATTACACAGAGTGCATCAGACGACATAGCAGGCTATTCATTCATGGTCGCCGCAAATGGCGTTACAAGAACTCTGATGAGCGACGTGAGGGGACTGACCGTTCTTCATCACGAAACAAGCGCTGCCTACTTGTACGGATCATCAGATGCGGGAAAACTATCCCTGTACGTTAAGGTCGGCTCATCAAAAGCAGTGAAGCTCTCTATTGAAACCACGGCCGATAAATGCACATGGGCGCCTGGCACAGGACTTATTGCATATTGCGCGGTGCCGACAACGGAGACGGGCGCATCGTATCTCACGAATTGGTACCAGGGGGTGACACACACAAAAGACGTATGGTGGAAAATACAAGCGTCTGAAGGAACGGCAGAGCGATTCTTCGTACCCGATACGCGCGCTGAGTTCGATGTTGAGGATCCCGCAATCGACGAAACAGGATCGTATATCGGATGGCGCAACGCTGCGGATAAGTCGCTCTGGATGCTTAGAATCAGTGAATAATGTACCTATGATAAAAAGAAACCTCCTCGTCTCCTGTAGTGCCTTTGCCCTCTCATGTGTTCTCCCGGCTTTTGCGCTTGCTGCCGGAGGCTTTGTACCGCTTACGAAGGATGCTGATTTTCAAAAGATATTCGGTCTTACCGGTGGCTCTATCGGAACCGGAGCAAATGATCTCGGGACGTTCATCAACGCCGCATTCAAAATCACGCTCTCTATCGGAGCAATTCTTGCGGTACTGCGCATCGCGTGGGCCGGCTATCAATACATGTCATCTGACGCGTGGGGAGAAAAATCGCACGCGAAGGAAATTCTTGGTGATGTCACAATCGGACTCTTGTTGTTGCTGAGCGTGTGGCTCATTCTTAATCAGATCAATCCTCAGATCCTGCAACTCAAAATAAAGGGCATTTCGTAGTAACTAGGCTGAGTATTTGATTACAACCCGACGGTTTCGTCCCTCACCCTGAGACTCCGTTTTTACATTGGGAGCGTCTTGAAGGGTGGTGTGCACGATCAGACGCTCGTATGCGCTCATCGGCGTGAGCTCTACATCATATTGAAAGCTGCGGGCGCGATCCGCCATCATCAGCGCTTTAGTTTGCAAATCCTTAATTTGCTTTACCCGGTAGTCGTTCACGTCTACCAGAAAATGCAGATCTTGTGCCGCTTCCGGAACAAGACGCTTCTCAGCGATCTTTTTCACCAGCATGTCCATCGCCTGAACGGTATCGCCGTGTGCACCGATAAGCGCCCGTGCCTCGGACGTTTGAATAGAAAAAATAGTCTGCCTCGCAACTTCTCCGCGACTGATCGTTGCATCAGCTATACCCATTGCTACGAGCAGTTCTTTCAGGATGATTTCGACGACATCGTGCATGAAGGGCACTATACGCTTTTTTCTTTTGCTGCGCGACTCGAATGCCCAGCCTGAAATAGATGCCCCTACATGATGTGTCGGCCGTGAAAACGACGTCCCACAAATGCTTCCTGCGCAATCATAAAGAGGTTACTGGTTACCCAGTAGAGTGGCGCTGCTGCAACGACAAAGTACGAGACGACGCCGATGACGCAGGGAAGCACGTAGCGCGCTTGCACATCAAAGCTTTTCGCCATTTCATCTGAAAATGAAGCCTCTGTTTGCGTAATGGTACCTTTGGGACCCATCGAAAGACGCGTGTATACCGCCTGCGTAAGCGCAACCAAGACGGCAAGCACTATGCTATGGCTGCCCATATCAAGTATGCCCAGAAAGTGCATGTTGACCGTTTCGGGAACCCGTATAAAGGAATACAGCATGCTCGGGTCAACGGTAGGGAAACCGCCGCGCGCAAAGACCCAGTACAGCCCTAAAAGAATCGGGAGTTGCAGTAAAAGCAGCAAAAAACCAGAGAAGGGATTCACCTTGCGCTCGCGATAGAGGGCAAACATCGCCTTTCCTTGTTCTTCCGGTTTATCTTTGTATTTTTTCTTCAGTTCTTCAACTTCCGGTGCCACAGCCTTCATTGCCATCTGCGATTTGATAGCCTTGCGTGCGAGGGGAAAGAGGATAAGCCGTACAATAATAGTAACGATGATGACGGCAATGCCGATATCATGTGACGGTACTGCATCAACGAAGAAAACCAGCGCGTTATAGATCGGTAAATAGACGACGGTATGGAAAACAGTGCCAATCATAGATGGTGCATTGTACCTGTTGGTACTATTTCCCGCTACGGAGTCGTTCGATCAGCATCGTGATGTCTTTGTGCACCTCGCTATAGGGGCATTGTGACGCAGTCTTCTTTGCGGTTAGCACAAGAGACATACCGGTAGGGAGTTTGGTGCCGGCGAGCGCTGCATGCATCCGCCGCTTCACGGTATTTCGTACCACCGCCTTTGCGGATACTTTTTTTGAGACAATACATGCAATCTGCGTTACTGCACTTTCCTGCACTGTCGCTGATAGCGAAAAAAGGCTTGAAATAAGCCTTTTTCCCGGTTTCAAACGACGGATCTGTGCCCCTGTAAGCCGGTTTTTTTTTGGCATACACGGGCTATGCAGATACCTCGTTACACAGTGAGTTTCGCGCGCCCCTTGCGGCGTCGGCGAGTGAGAACCGATACTTTCTTAACGCTTTTGGAACGGATACGGAATCCGTGCGTTGCCAATCGCTTTTTCTTTTTCGGCTGATATGTTCGCTTGGTCGACATGCGGCGTAGTATGCGACACGATTATGAAAAACGCAATCGTGCACGTAAATTAAAATAATTCATCGTTTTCTGAGACGCTGAGGTGAGGGGAACATAAAAAAGGGATTTGCATTTTGTACGCGAGCCGAGTGCTCATATTTAAATGAAAAAAGATATCCCCTTGTTATCCACATAGTTGTGAACACCCCGCTGAGGGTCGGTCAAGATTCCCACCGCGCTCGAAGTGCGTATAATGTCCTGACATTGTTCTCAAGACATCAACAAAAAACCATGATGACTAACAGAGAACTATGGCAGAACGCACTCGTGCAGATTGAGTTAGGCACGTCCGAGGCATCGTTTCGCACATGGTTCCGAAATACTGACGTCTCTCATCGCGATGGGGGAACGATTCAAGTTGCCGTTCCCTCAAAGATTGTAAAAGAGTGGCTCTCAGACAAACATCACAAATTAATCTTGAAGGCGCTACGCAGTCTTGATAATTCAATTCGGATTGTCGAATACGTGGTACATCGAACTGCTCCACAGGCGGATCGCAAGCCACAAAAGCAAGAGCCGCAGCAAAATGCATCTTTTGATTTGCAATCGCTCTATATAGACAAGCGCGACAACCTGAATCCACGCTACACGTTCGATACGTTTGTCGTCGGCCCATTCAATCAGCTCGCACACGCCGCCTCAAAGGCCGTTCTTGAGCGACCGGGCCTCGCATATAATCCGCTTTTTATATACGGATCGACCGGTCACGGGAAAACACATCTTATTCAGGCAATCGGAAACTATTTCAAAAAGTCCCATGCCAATAAGAAGGTCTTGTACGTCACGTCGGAACGCTTTGCGATTGATTACATCAATGCGGTGCGAGCAGGGCATGCCAATAATTTCAAGGACCAGTACCGACAATACGATGTACTCATCATGGATGACGTGCAGTTCATCGCAAACACAGAGAAGACTCAGGAAGAATTATTCCATTTGTTTAATGCGCTCCGTGATAACAATAAGCAGATTGTATTTTCATCGGATAAACATCCGTCGCTTTTGCCCGGGTTTGAAGACCGCCTCAAGGGACGTTTTTCAGGCGGAATGATTGCAGAAATACCGGAACCCGATGTTGAATCACGCACTGCAATTATTAGTGCAAAGATAGAACAGCACGGCTTTTCTATTCCCGACGACATCATTCAATACATCGCAGAAAATGTACGCGGCAACATTCGCGAACTCGAAGGGGTGCTTAATATGATTGTCTGTAAATCGCAGCTGAAGGGAAAGGCAATTTCTCATGCAGACGTACGCGCACTCATCAAACACAATGTGAAGCCCAACCGGGGCGTTTCAATAGACGAGGTGGTGCGTCGCATCGCGCAATACTACGAAGTGCCGGAAAAGAGTATTTACGAAAAAACCCGAAAGAAGGAGGTGGTGAAGCCGCGACAAATCATTATGTACGTCTTGCGAGAAGAGTTCGCCGTTTCGTATCCGTCTATCGGCGAGAAACTCGGCGGTCGCGACCATACCACCGTCATTCACTCATGTGAAAAAATAAAGGAAGAAATGAAAACCTCGAGCTCGCTCGAACAGGAGCTCGACCATATTCGCGCACTGATTCACGCCTAGTATATGTGGATATCGAGTGCATACCAGGTAGGACAGCACGAGGTACAGCACCATGAAGTCACCATGAACAACCTCTTTCGCTTTTCATGTTCGCGTGAATCCACTCGTTACACATCGTTCGCACAGCAGTTATCCACTACCGCGCCCTACCAAAAATACCGCGTGTTTCCTAGCTCAATGTGAGTTATCCCGTTATCCCCCTGACTAGTAGTAGTAATAGTCTTTAATTAAATAACTATGAAGATAGACACTACGAAGGAAAAAATTCTCAATGCGATTCTGATTGCGGAACGTGTTGTCGGTAAAAAAGAATCCCTCCCGATCTTGTCGTGCATTCTCATAGATGCACAAGAGACTCTTTCTATCCGCGCTACAAATTTAGAAGCAGGTGTAGAAATAACTGTACCTGCAAATATCCAAGAAAAAGGAACCATTGCGGTGCCTGCAACAATTCTTTCTCAGACACTGCGATCAATCAGCGGTGAGACAATTGCCTTCGCAAGTGAAGATGGAAATTTATTAATCGAATCACGTGGAACGAAAACGCTCATAAAGGCCGTGCCACAAGCTGAATTCCCGGTACTCCCTACCACGACTACTAAAAAGGGTATTGCACTCAGTAGAGAGCGCGTTATGCGCGGATTACAGGCTGTCTCGTATGCAGCATCACCCTCAATGATTCGTCCCGACCTTGGAAGTATCTACATAGTGATTAAAGACGGAACGATGACAACGGTTGCAACAGATTCTTTTCGACTGGCCGAAAAGACAATTACCGGCACCGGCGCAAAAGATAACAATGAACTCCTGATACCTCTCAAGCACGCTCTTGAGCTCAGTCATATTCTCGAGCGTATCGATGACGAGATAGTAACTATTGCAACTGAAGACGCACAGCTCGTGCTTTCAGGCGGCGGGGTACGGTTTGTATCACGTGTTGTTGATGCAACATTCCCGAATTACAAGGAAATCATTCCGAAAACAACAGCGACAGAAGCCACAATGCTGAAAGGTGATCTTTCAGAAATGCTTCGCAAGGCGCGGGTATTTTCCGGTAACGATCAACATGTCGGCTTGCATGTGTACCCGAAGAAAAAGATATTTAGTGCGACCGCCCGTTCAAGTGATGTGGGCGAAATGTCGGATTCAATCGATGCGGCGCTTTCCGGGGATGATTTGGACATCAATTTTCATATCGGATATCTATCGGAATGTCTTTCGAGTGTAGAAAGCGACAGTGTGACTCTTTCTTTTGCGGGACCCGGCAAACCACTCGTGATACGCGGTGCGTCCGACGGTTCTTTCATGTACCTCGTGATGCCACTGAATCGATAATGGAGTCGATCGAAAGAAATAAAAAAGGGTTAATCGATGTTATTCGCGGCCTCACACGCCTTTCTCCAATACCGGGAATGGAAGGGGAAGCGGTTCCAGACCCCATTGCCGAATACCTTGTCTCTAAAAAATCAGCATTGAAATCTGTCGAAAGTTATTTACATGAAAAAGGGTTTTACGACCTTACACCCCTTAAAGACGGGTACGGTATGAGCGCCGTCTTGCTTGACGCAGGGGACAATGTGATTCGGTTAAGCGGGATGTATCCGACTGCGAAACCTGAACATCGACGTGTTCTCAAACCCTCGCACAGTGAGATAATAGACGGAATAAGCGTTGTTATTTCAAAGAAACTTCAGACAGATGCAATTACTGACAACGATGTTGCAATGGTACAAAAAGAATTTGCGAACGATGGATATACTTGGGACGATGCGGGTCGCGATAATCTGGGAAAGGATGACGCGGGAAATCTATTTGTTATCGATGGGTCGGTACGGCGGGTATCGTAATGAAAAACTCGGCCGAACGGCCGAGTTTTTCATTACTGAACTGTGAATGGTACCTGTGATGTTTCGGTACCCGTTGTCGTCTGGGCGACCGCCTGCAAACTTGCCGGACCGGGACTCGTGGGGACGTATGTAATTGCATACGGGGGCTGAGATGCGGTGCCGATTGGCGCGCCATTGAGCATATAGGTCACTTGTACGACATTGACGGGGTTCGGATAATAGGCGGTGATCGACATAGGGCGACCAACGCCTACATATCCGCCTGCTTCCGGTGTGAGGATGCGGAATGCAGAGCCCGCGTTCGGATCCGTAGGGGTAACGGGTTCGACTATTTCACCGGCAGGTGTCGGTTGTCCCGCAGCCCACAATTGGACCGGGTAATCCCAATACCGGAACTGTGAATCCCCGGTGCTTTTCCCGGGGGTGCGGGGATTGTCTTTGTTAACCCAGTATAAAATTTCGTGGATACCTTGTGAGGGATTGGAATTCCATTCACCACGAAGTACCGGCGGCAAAGAATCATGATCTGGATCGGGGGCAGGGGCGGTGAACGGCTGTGCCGGGTATTTTTTTATCGCATATGCCATAAATTCATGCCACATCGGGGCAATGATGAACGCAGCGATTTTTTTCTGCATCTGACTGTTGTTGTTATTACCGGCCCACGCGCCAACAGAAATACCCGGTGTGTAGCCGATAATCCACACATCGCGGAAATCGTTTGTGGTACCGGTTTTATCAGCCACCTTAAACTCCGAGAAATTGAGCGGGGAATCTGCACCGAACTCCGGTGTTCGAGCAACATTATCCGATAACACATCGTTCATCTGGCGAGCAATTTCCGGTTCCAAAACGCGAGCGCTCGTATCTTTGTATTCTTCAAGTACTGCGCCGTCACGATCCTCAACACGCATGAGGCCGGTGGGTGGATGACGAACGCCGTCATTTGCAAAAACACTGTACGCGCCTGTCATCTCAAGCAGCGTGACCTCTCCACCGCCAAGCACCAGGGTGAGGCCGTAGCGAGAGGCATCGGTGAGAGTGGTAATGCCGAGATTCTTCGCGGTTGTGAGCGAATCGGTAACACCCGCCAAGTACAACGTTTTCACCGCCGGAATATTCATAGATTGGGCGAGCGCATCACGCATCGAAATCGGGCCATGGAACTTCAAATCAAAATTTTCCGGGCTATAGCACGGCGGCGTGTCATTAAAATCATTCGGTTGGCACGCGGTCGAGAACTGTGTTTTGAGATCGAAGAGCATCGTGTCTGGTGTGTAACCTTTTTGGAACGCGGTTGCATACACAATCGGTTTGAACGACGATCCTGGCTGACGATGCGCGAGCGCTATGTTTACTTTACCGTCGATGGAGTCGTCAAAATATCCCTTTGAGCCGACCATGGAAAGAATTTGTCCGGTTGACGGTTCGATTGCAACCATGCCCTCGTTCGAAGCGTCGAAATTCTTTTTCATCGTCGGAGCAAAGGCCGCGACAGTGTCTTCGGCTTTTTTCTGCAGATCGTAATCCAGTGTAGTAACCACCTTGAGGCCTTCTTTTTGCACCGCATCGACACCGTACTTACTTTCCAGATATTCCTGTATGTAGAACACGAAATGAGGAGCCTTAATGCCTGCGTCCGCAGCGTCACGGAACTGAACCTGCTCACTTTTCGCCTCATCAAACTGGTCTTTTGTTATGAAGTTGTGATCGCGCATCTCTACAAGTACGCGGTCTTTGCGGGCATCGAGCGCATCCCGATGATTTCCATGGGGAGAGTAGTAGGTTGGCGCTTGGGGAAGTGCAGCGATGTATGCAGCTTGCGCAAGCGTGACATCTTTTGCGTCGACGCCGAAATAATATTGCGCAGCTTCCTCAACACCATAGATGGTGCCGCCATACGGGTTTTCATTGAGGTAGACACTCAATATTTCATCTTTTGAAAAGACGCGCTCAAGACGGACGGCTAGAATAATTTCCTGTAGTTTACGCGTCAGTGTTTTTTTACGCGTGAGTAATGCATTTTTTACAACCTGTTGGGTGATCGTCGAACCACCTTGTCCAAAGGAGCCGGTGGTGAGGTTTGCGAGGACTGCGCGGCCGAACGCAAGCGGTCGAAAGCCGTGATGCTCGTAAAATGTCGCATCTTCTATGGCGATCGTAGCCTTTTGGATATAGGGCGAAATTTGTTCAAGCGGAACCGACGTGCGGCGCATTGAACCGTGCACGTCGTAGAGCACTATGTTTCCCGTACGGTCGTAAATCTTGGTGCTCTCAGCAACCTGTCGATTTTCGAAGCTGTTGATTGCGGGGATAGGCATGAACGTGGCCCACGCAATCACCCCACCAAGCCCGAAAAAAATAATCGCCGCCAAAGCGGTGATCGTCAGGCGTGCCCACTCAGGCAATCGGCCGAAGTGATGCTTCGTTCGCTTTCGCAACTCGCGGAGTTTACCCATTGCAGCCTATTGTACAATTTTTCGATTGTTTTCGCGATGCGCGGGAATGCGCATATGTGCAAGATGCGTAACGCCGACGGCAATCGCGTCGTATTCATCGTCGTACTTGATTATTTTTTCGATTTTTACGAGCGCGTGTAACATAGTCGCAATTTGTTTTTTATCAGCGCCGCCCCACCCGGCCGCAGCACTCTTCACTTCAGCGGGGGAGTATTCATGGACCGGAACTGATACCGCGGTCGCAGCATTCAAAAGAGCGCCACGTACTTCTGCCACACGAAGCGCTGTGGTGCGGTTCGCTTTAAAAAATAGTTTCTCCATCGCCATGCAGTCCGGTGTATGAACACGAAGGAGATTTTCACATACGGACACAACCGCATGCAGCCGAGCGGCAAAATCCGAATTCGGCTCTGTTTCCACACAGGTTGAATAAATGAGTACATCTTTTATACCGACCCGTTCAATAACCGCCATGCCGCATCGCCCGTACCCGGGGTCGATGGCGAGGACTTTCATACCGCCTGCTCGGGCATGACGTCGGCAGAGCTCGTGCCCTCAAAACACGTCATGCACAAATTTTGTGAAGTCTTGTTATCGCCCGGGGGAGTAAAAAGAATGCCGCCTTGTGATAAATTCGCGTTACAGCGATTACAGGTTCCTTCCATATAGTCAGTAGTATATCGCAAAAATACCCATGTTTTGACCCATACTGCGCGAAAAACGAGACCACACTTGCACTATTTTGGCAATAGGTTAGTATGGCGCGCATGTCATTTAACGTACGTAGTCAACACTTTATTTCAACCCTCGTTTCGAATATCGAAGAGGGGCTTGTACTCGCGGTTGGACTGCTCTCGGGCATCGCCATTGCGGGGCTCTCCCACAGCACAGTTATATTGGTGGGCATGATTTTTGTGTTCACCGGAGGTATTGCCGCCGCATCACGATATATGATCGCGGCCAAACATGCCCCAGAGCCGATCAGTGATTCTTCCGCAACGCAGGCGGGAATTCTTCTTGGACTTCTGTATATATTGGCGGGTATCGTACCGCTCCTTCCGTACATGATTCTTGATGTGAGTCGTGCATTTACGACCGCGATAGTGTGCGCGTTTGCCGCTGCATTCATCATCGGTTTGTGGAGTGGACACAAGGGCGCAGCAATTTGGAAAAGCGCGTGGCACCTGGCTTACGTTGCCGCTGCCGGCTCTGTGATCGGCGCAATTGCCCACGGCGTGCTGTAAAGACGAAGTTTATTCTGCGTTCGTGTAGACGTCTTCGACGTCGTCGTTGGCATCGATCTCTTGGAGTACTTTCATGAGCGCGTCGTTGTCAGTTTCTGATAGGGGAACAGTCGTTTTTGCGGTGAATCCGCCCTCGATATCCTTTTCAAACGCCCACATGGCCGAGCCTTGCGATGCGAGCTCAAGACCGTTTTTTGTGAGGAGGTGTTTTATTTCTTGCGCGGTGCGATTACGGCTGTCGGTGACGGTCGCAATAAGAATTGCCGCACCACCCGGACCGTAGGTCTCGTAGAGGATGCTCTCCATAGTGCCGGCGTCTTTGGAAATCCCTTTTGCGACCGCGCGTTCGATATTTTCTTTCGGCATATTTTCCTTGCGCGCTTTTTCGATCATGGTGCGGAGCGTGGGAGAGGTAACATCGCCGGCGGCCAGACGGCTTTCCACAATGATGCGTTTGGCGAGCTTGCCCCACACATTAGACTTTGCCTTATCGGTCGCGCCTTTTTTGTGCTTGATCTGACTCCATTTATTGTGTCCCGACATGCGCTGATTCTATTCGCTTACACACGAATGGCAAACTTCATAGATTGCATGCTGTGCCGATAGTAACGAGCGTTTATTTCCATGAAATCAATGATGGGTGATTAAGGGAAATGACCTGCTCCAACGAACATCCACGAAGTGTTCCGTCGCTACGTTAAAACCCCACTGTAGAGCCACCATACGGTGAGTGTGGAGATATCCACCCCGTTATCCCCTCGCTATCCACATAGTTACGCATGACTAATCCCCCGAAACAGATGATTGGTCATTATTTGACTCGTAAAACGGCGCAGTAGTATTTGACTTCTGATACGCCTTACCGTGTGTCAGCGAGAAACGATCGACTGGTCGCAAGATCGGCAAATCGAATCTCAGTTCCCAGGATCCCGTCAAAACGAAAGTGAGACACACTGTGGGAATAGTCGGTCAGAACAGTGGTCGTGCGGGGAACTGAAGCGCAAGCATCATTTCTAGCTCGAGTACGGTGAGATCATATCAAGCTGTGCACAACCGTACGGCGATTCGAAATGGCCGAAGACGAAAAAAGCCCCCGAGCGATCGGAGGCTTTTTCGTTACCGTGTGTCCAGATCATTCTATAGCCTGGACGGCAACGAGGTATGTGCATATCCACAGATGTGTTTCAGTGGTCGATTTTCAACACGACGGACTGAATCCCGAATTCGTTGCAGACTCGCTCCGTGTCGCGATGGAGGGCGGTGTTGGATTTGCGCTCTAAGGCGAGAGAAACGCGTCTGAGTGCAAACGTAACATCGGACGCATGACGTCGAAAATACTCTGCAATGTGGCCATGTCTCCAGTCTTTATGCAGTGCGCATGTTATTGCCATGGCGATAAATCGGGCGTTTGATTCAGCCAGTCCCCGGGTATCGCCGCGTATGTCTTCGAGCGCAATACCGAGTTTGAAGCTGATAATCGACGCTATGTCGTTCATTGCTTCAAGATTCAGATTCGCGCACTTAGCGTTACGCGTTTGTTGTCGCGGCTTTTTACGAGGCACAGACTGTTCTATTTTTTTCTGCACAGACAGGCCCTTGATACCCACGACAATATCGCGCATTTCTTTTGATAATTGCAGCAGTCGCTCGGCGTGCACGGTTGTTTCTTGTACCCAGAGCGTATCACTACGCAAGAGCGCGGCGACAATTTCTTTCGGGTGTTGGAACATATCGCGCAGTACAACGGAAGCGATTCCCATTGCGAGTTTCTTCTTGGCACTATCCTGCGCGTCTCTTTGCGGGTTGAATTGAAACGCATTGTACACATCCTCGATAGTGCGCCGTTCAGCGGTACTCGGGAGGCGCGACTGAATCGTCATGTGATTCTCCTGTGGATTTGAGCTGTGGGCATCCTAAACCACTGTAAACGATGTGCAACGAAACGGCGGCCGCAAGGCCGCCGTAAGGATCGTGATCAGTGAAGTAGCAACACTCCGTCGACAGCTTTGATTTCTGCCGGCCTGATGAGGCTTGAGTGCGCAACGGAGACGGCAAACAACGGTCCGTCAAGTTTTTTCTGCCAGAAGGTCAGGAACTTGAAAAGTCCGGGAAATTTCGGACACAAATCATAGTCCTGCCAGACAAAAGATTGAAGGATCAGCGGATAGTCGGGCATTCGATACAGGATCTGTGCCGTCGTCAAACCGTGTCCTGCAATCATCCGTTTGAAATCTCCGGAAGCGCGTCCAGTCAAAGCCGTCATGGCAGGCTCCTTCCCTAAGAACCGAATGGTTCTATTCCACAAGGTGACGCTATTTCGCGTCTTTCACAAGGTGTTTATGAACACCTATACATTGAGCGAATTTTGCTGTGCGGGCGGCTTGTATCCCATGTGTAGATATCCTTTTTTTGTCACAATGCGTCCCCGAGGAGTCCTATCAATTAATCCTGTTTGCATGAGATACGGCTCGTTTACTTCTTCAATGGTCGCTTCCTCTTCGGAAAGGGCGGCAGCAATTGTTTTGAGTCCAACCGGTGCACCGTTATATTTCTCGATGAGCAGTGTCAGAATATCGCGATCGGTTTGATTGAGCCCGCCCGCATCGATTTCGAGCATCGCGAGTGCTCGTTTGACGGCTTTCACGTTGAGCTCCTGCTCGCTCACCGAGGCGTAATCACGGGCGCGTTTCAAGAGATAATTCGCGGTGCGCGGCGTGGAGCGGGATCGTTTTGCGATTTCCATCAATGATTCGGCATCTGTCTCGATGCCGAGAATCGCACCCGAGCGCCGAAGAATCTCGGCGATTTCTTCGTCTGTGTAGTACTGCAGGCGGAATGTGCCGCCGGAAAAGCGCGAGCGAAGCGGAGCGGAGAGCATCGAAATGCGCGTCGTTGCGGCAATTAATGTAAACGGCGGTAATTCCAATTGCACTGTGCGTGCCGCGGGGCCTTTACCGATAATGATATCGAGTACGCCCGCCTCCATGGCAGGATAGAGGACTTCCTCGATAGTGCGGTTCAAACGATGGATTTCATCAATAAAGAGCACATCGCCGGGAGCGAGGTTGGTGAGAATTGATGCGAGATCGCCGACTCGTTCTATTGCCGGGCCGGATGTAGTGCGCAGGTTGGCACCAATCTCTTTGGCAACGAGATGCGCGAGTGTGGTTTTACCCAAACCGGGGGGACCGTACAGCAGCACGTGTTCGGGTTGATGATTTCTGCCCTGAGCGGCAGTGAGGAGGATCCGAAGATTCTCTTTGATAGCGGTTTGCCCCACATATTGTGTCCACGAGTCGGGGCGAAGCGCTTGGTCGAGGGTGCGAGAGCCTCTTGGACTTGTTGCACCGTCAGATTCGGTATGTGTCATATAGTTTTCACGAGAAGGCTTTGGCCATCCCGTGGGCTTGACAATTAGTTATACTATGCTATATTCCCTTTAGAAGCGCTGAAAGGCGCTTTTTCCTTAGCTGGCTTGGAGACGCATAGCTTCGGGCGATCGCGGTATCTTCGAGGACGTGAAAGTTTCGACTCTCACCATCCTTAGATTTCAACTGCAACTTTTCCTACAAAAGGATCGCCCGAAATTGTGCATCTCCATACATTGTGTGAAATAACAGAGAAGGACTTCCCGAACCATAACACCCGACAGAAAATTTAGAAGCGCGATCTTGCAATAGACCGCGCTTCTTTACATGATGGCAACTAATGTCGTCGAACCGAAGCCTTATGCGAACTCGAGTTTCGGCTGCTCCAGATACCGCTGTTCAATTTTGGCACGGAGTGCCCGATTGAGTTTTTCGATCTCGAGCTTCCTCCAGTCGAGCGTCCAGGGCTTGTTGTCACTTTTTACGTTGTAAAACAATACGCCCGCATGTTGCAGTATCCGGTCATTGATCTCAATGCCCGTGTATCTGCATGCGGCATAGAAATCGCCACCGGCAACGCCCACGATCTGCGCAACGGGGCACCTCTTCGCGTTTCCGACATCCATATCCGTAATATCGATGCAGTGATGCCATGGCACACCGTTTTTTGCACCAAATACACGGTCCATCAACTGCACAAAGCACACCGCGCGTCTCGACACACTGAGTCGATGTTCCTCGTCTCGTTTCATTGGGTTACCTCCTGCGTACGTAGTACACAAAAGCAACCGGAGCGTCAATGAATTATTCGATTGTCGAGAGCATTACTTCGTCGTTCAAATCCACGACTCGTCCAAGTTCGTCGAGCGTTGTTACGCCTTGGAGTACTTTTACTGCACCGTCTTGCGCCATGCGGCGGATTCTTTGGTGTTTGGCCGCCGCCCAAATTTCGCGCTCCGACGACGTGTGCCGAACGCATTCTTCTATCTCTTTATCCATCAAAATAACTTCGACGACGGCGATTCGTCCTTTGTAGCCGATACCGCCGCATTTCACACAACCTTTCGCTTTCCACATCGTGTCTTTGTTTGCCGGCAATTCGTCTGCGTGCGGAATGTTATTCAGAAGCTTGTCCATGGTTGCGCGATCAGCGCCTTGGATTGGCACCGCTTCACGGCAGTGCGGGCACAGGCGTCGCACGAGACGTTGCGCCATTGCGGTCGTGATTGCGGCCCCTAATATATCTGGTGAGACACCCATATCGATAAGTCTCGGGAACGTGCCGCCGGCGTCGTTGGTGTGCAGTGTGGAGAACACGAGGTGGCCGGTCAGCGAGGCATTCACTGCAGTCGAAGCGACTTCACCGTCGCGGATTTCTCCGACCATGATCACATCGGGGTCTTGGCGTAGTGTGGAGCGCAAGCCCTGCGCAAATGTGTAATCTTTTGAAACCTGCGTCTGCACCACGCCGGGCAAATGGTATTCGATCGGATCTTCGATGGTTACGATTTTAATTTCGGAACTCATAACGCCGCGCAAGAAGGCATAGAGGGTAGTGGTTTTCCCGGAACCGGTCGGTCCCGTATTCAAAATCATCCCGTTGGGCTTGGCGATTTCGTGCTGAAAGATCTCCATCAAATATTTATCGAATCCGAGCACTTCCATCGGGAGCGCGATCGTTGAAGGGTCGAGAATACGCATGACGATCGTTTCTGCATACGCACCGGGGAGAATCGACGTACGTATTTCAATTTCTTTTCCTCCGACCACAATCGAGAAGCGGCCGTCTTGCGCCATGTTTTTTATATTGAGTTTCAGTCCCGACAAGAGTTTCAATCGCGCAGAGATAAGCGCATACGTGGGCGCGTCAAACATAAGGACTTGTAAGAGGACACCGTCCATGCGGTAGCGCATGCCAACGCCCGCATCTTCCGGCTCAAGGTGCACGTCGGATGCACCGAGTGAAAGCGCGCCCGCCATGAGAATTTCAAGCACACGCGAAATACGGTGTGCATCTTTTGATTCGGTGCTGACGGCGATTTCTCTTCTGACGTCTTCTATAGTGTGGAGCTTCTGCAGCATTTCCTGAATGGTCTCGCTCGAGAGCGTGAGCACGCCGGCTTCGGTTTGCGTAGCAAATGAAATATCGTGATAGCGATCCCACGCGTGCTCAAGCGATGCTTGCGACGCGATGAAGCGCCGCACTTGGTATCCAAGTCGCTCGACCGTTTCGATTTGCTTTAAGGAATCAGGGCGGTCGGGCGAACGCATCGCCATCATGACTTGTTTATTTACTTTTCGGAACGCCGCCATTTCACACGAGCGGGCAGCTGCTTCCGGAATGAGCCCGAGCGCATCGGTATCGATTGATTTTGACGTCAGGTCCACATAATCAACGCCGTATTTATGCGAGAGCATTTCGGCGAGCGCCTCTTCTTCTTTCAGGCGCAGCTCGTGCAGGCGTTCGTCTTGCTTCTTTTCGTTGAACACGGTCATGTCTCAATAGTGTATCTCATAAGTATGTGGCCTATGGCGCTTTGATCGGTTTTCCAGGGGGTAGAATGCGCATATGAAAGTCCTCGAACGGGAGATGCCAAAGATAGCAGCAGATTTTGTTGCGACGCTTCGCCCGGGCAAGGCTGCAACGGTGGTAGCGCTCTCCGGACAGCTGGGTGCAGGGAAAACTACGTTTGCCAAAGGCATCGCACAGGCACTCGGTGTGGGCGAAATTGTCACGAGCCCGACGTTTGTGATTGAGAAAATATATGCACTGAAAAACCAGCTGTTCGACAGACTCATTCATATCGATATGTACCGTTTAAAAAATGAACAGGAACTTGAGACGATCGGCTGGAAGCAGATTATTGCGGATCCACGAAACCTTATTGTGCTTGAGTGGCCCGAGGGAGTGCCCGGCGCGATTCCAAAAGACGCCATCGGCATCCGATTCGACATCGAAGGGGATGGGCGTATCATCACGTTTACCTATGGCGAAGAAATCATCGCAAAAACTGGAGAAGCCTGAAAATTCCGTTGCGCCTACGGATGAAAAACCAAATAAACCGGGTAAGTCAGTCGGGCGTATGGGGAAAGCCCTTCCAAAAGATGCCGGCAAGCCGACACGAGTTGTGCTTTTGGATTCGCACGCGATTTTGCACCGTGCGTATCACGCGCTACCGGATTTCGCCAAAACTAACGGCGAACCGACGGGTGCACTTTATGGGCTTATTTTGATGCTCCTCAAAATCAACGATGCGCTCAAACCTGACTACATCATTGCAACGCGTGACTTGCCAGGAAAAACAGTACGACACGAAACGTTTGAGGCATATAAAGCGACTCGTGCACAAATTGACGACGCACTCATCAAACAACTCATTCAGGCGCCGGAGATTTTCAAGGCGTTTGGCATTCCCGTTTATGAAAAGCCCGGCTATGAAGCCGACGACATGCTCGGAACCATCGCACGAGAAACAAGTATGCGAAGCGATATGGAAACCATTATCGCAACCGGAGATAGCGACACCCTGCAATTGGTCGGGCCGCGCACCAAGGTATTTATGATGCGTACCGGCATATCAGATACGGTCATTTATGACGAAGAAGAAGTAAAAGCCAAATACGGTTTCGGTCCGGAATACGTGATTGATTACAAAGGCATTGTGGGCGACACGTCCGATAATATTCCTGGCGTACCCGGCGTCGGGGCGGGAAGCGCGAGCAAACTCATTGCGAAATACGGCGGATTGCCAAAGATTTACGAAGCACTACAAAAAAAGGGAGTAGAAGTCGTTTCAAAAGAATCGGGTGTCCGAAAACAGTACGTGGAACTCGTGGCGATGAATCAAAGCCAAGCGAAATTTTCAAAAGATCTTGCAACGATCCATTGCGATTTGCCGATTGGATTCACCTTGCCCGAGCGTCATTACCACATGAAAGAATTCGCAGACACCATCGGCCCAATGCTCGAGGCATTCGAATTTCACTCCATACGACAGCGGCTCAAGGGCGCGTTGGGGTTGAGTGAAGCGACCGTGCAACCGGTGGGTGAGAGCGATGCGGTTGTTGATGCTGCACAGATAAAAGAGCTCGCGGTTGCGCTCTGGCTGCTGAAAAGCGATGTTGTTGCGCCGAGCGTGCAAGACATTCTTTCGTTTGCGAAAACGCAAGATTTTAGTGAGGCGCGCGACTATATATTTGCCCAACTGCGCGAAACCGGTCGTCTTGAACTCGTGTTTAACGAAATTGAAGGCCCGCTCATTCCTGTGGTGAATCGCATGAACGCGACCGGCATCATGCTTGATGTGAAATATTTGAACGCGCTCGAAAAAGAATACGCCGCAGAGCTTTCAAAAATCGGATTGCGCATATTCGGATATGTCGGACATGAGTTCAATATCAATTCACCGAAGCAATTGGGCGATGTGCTCTACGACGAACTGAAAATCACACCCGAAAGACAAAAGAAAACCGCAACGGGCGCTCGCACGACGCGTGAAGAGGAGCTGCTCAAGATGGCAGATCAGCACCCCATCATCATGGATGTGCTTTCTTATCGCGAATTGCAGAAGCTGCTCGGCACCTATATTGAAAAGATGCCCAAGATGGTGTCGGATGACGGGCGACTTCGCACTGAATTTGTACAAAACGGATC
Source organism: Minisyncoccota bacterium (assembly GCA_043780835.1). GTDB lineage: Bacteria > Patescibacteriota > Minisyncoccia > Phycocordibacterales > UBA2100 > UBA10103. Next base: position 90,831 of record JAYWCB010000010.1, on the reverse strand, counting down.
AGCCACGGGGCGCATGTCGTGTCAGGACCCGAATCTACAGAATATTCCGATAAAAACAGAACTCGGCAGACGCATTCGTACCGGATTTATTGCGCCACAGGGTAAGAAGCTTGTTGCGATTGATTACTCGCAGATTGAATTGCGAATCGCGGCCGGGTTGTCCGGTGACGAAATTCTCACCGGGGTTTTTCGGCGCGGAGAAGACGTGCACGCCGCAACCGCGGCACAAGTTTTCGGCGTACCACCCGAGCATGTCGATAAAGAAATGCGACGACGCGCAAAAGTAATAAATTTCGGCATCTTGTACGGCATGGGTGTGAATGCATTACGCCAAAACCTTGGAGCGGGAGTGAGTCGCGATGAAGCCGCCACGTTCCTTTCTGAATACTTCAAAAACTTTGCCGGCGTTGCGCGCTATATTGAAAAGACGAAAGCGGACGCGCAACGCCAGGGCTACACAGAAACACTGTACGGACGACGGAGATACTTTCCGGGATTCCAGTCGCCTCTCCCAAATATCAAGGCACAGGCTGAGCGCATGGCGATCAACGCACCAATTCAGGGTACCCAGGCCGACATCATCAAGCGTGCGATGGTGGTTGCCGATGAGATGATAGAACAAAAAGGATGGCGAGAGCGCGCGAAACTCTTGATGCAGGTTCACGATGAACTCGTATACGAAATTGATGACAATGATGTGGAAGAAATCGGCGAAGCACTGCGGAGTGTCATGGAATCAGTCGTCGATCCGGCGTTGCTTTCCGGAGTGCCTATCATTGCAGACATGTCGATCGGAACGACGTGGGGGAATGTAGAGAGAGTTGCGCGAAATAAATAACTTCTTTCGAAGCACGCATAAAACGCTGCTGCGTTTTTGCTCTTCTCGCGTCGCCACGCTGCGAAGGGCTTCTCAAGATGTTATTTATTTCGCTCCACGGTAGGATGGAGCTATGTTGTTTTTGTATAGCGGGACAGATACAGAACGTTCGCGCACGCGTTTGAATATTGAGCTCGAAGAAAAAGTCGCACAGGTAGAATTGTTTCGAATCACCGACGCACACACGCTCAATGACCTCGAAGCCGCGCTCATGGGCGGCGGCATGTTCGGGGGAGCGCGCGTGGTCGTGCTTGATAGTACGCTCACGCACGAGGACATGCGCGCCATCGTACTCGAGCGGCTCCCGCAACTGAAAGCATCGACCGACGTGTTTTATATCTATGAGGGCGCAATTGATACGCCTACGCGAAAACAGATCGAGAAGTTCGCAGAAAAGAGCGAGAAATATGACGCGACCAAAAGTGCAGTGAAAGAATCGATCTTCAATCTTGTGCGGCCACTCCAAGACGGCAAGAAAAAAGATTTGTGGGTTGCCTATCAAAAAGAAATACACGCGGGGAAAGCCCCTGAAGCCATTCACGGCATCCTTTTTTACGCTGCGAAAGACGCGCTCCTGCGCAAACCGTCCGATGAGCGCGCAAAAAAACTCGTAGCGACGCTCGCGCAATTGCCGCATGAAGCACGACGTTCGGGATTCGATCTTGAGTACGCGCTTGAGCACTTTGTGCTTTCGAGCGCGTGATACGATTTATCGCATGAAAACACGCGGCCGGGTTGCGTTGCTCGCCATCGGCGCCATCCTTTTGATTTCTCCTTTTATATCGCGTGCAATGGGTACTGAGGCAGATGCCATGTGTGTACCTGCGGATCCGGATCCATGTATATGTTCACCGAAATTTGTTCCAAAAAAAGGATGTGTCGGCGCACCGAACAAGTTCATGTGTCCGTGCTCGGATTCGACCAATGGATTTACCACGTCTGGGAAATGCGTCTCTACATTCAAGTGTCAGGCCGAAGGCACAAGTGACGGTAAAGGGCCCGATGCAGGGCTCTCCAAGCTCGGTGAAATTCTCGGCAAACTCATGGAGTCCTTGAAGGGGGGAGGTGGCGGAGGAGGTGGCGGTGGTGAAAGCGGGGACGCCTCATCATCATTCGGTTTGAACAGTCAGATTTGTACGACGATGCAACCGGTAGACGCGTCATCGTCCGGGACGAACAGTGCGTGTACGTACGGAGGTTCATCAGGCTCGTCTTTCAATGCATTTGATACGTGGAGTGCGTCTCAACAATCATCAGGTGGCTTAAATGTGAGGGTAAACGCAGCAACGTTTACCGCGTCTGACACGCCGTCGGTAGAAACGCATGCAACGACAGGAGGTACAAATTCGCTCGCAGACCTCGCCGGCATACATAACGCTGCGTTTACTGGCAACGGACTATCGAACATCGGTAAAGTGTTGTTTACAACGCCGCTCACTAATTTGAATAACAGCGGATCTGTTTCGACGGGCGGGTCGGCGGGAAACTATTCCACGGGCAGCAGCGCCTCAACCGGTGGTACAAACGACGGTGTGGGCGCCGCGCTTAATTTCAATACGCCACAATCAATTGTGCAAAGCATCATTCAGAAAAATGTGCCGGCAGGTCCGTATGGCGATGTGAAAATCCTCGACAATGGAACGACGATTATCGTCGCCGCTCGAGACGGTAATGCAGGAGTATCGGGATTCTACGGAGCGAATAGCGCTCGCAACGCGAGCGGGCGGTTCGGCACTGTTACGCGCTTGTGCAGCACCCGTCCGTGGGCTTCAAATGTGCTTGCGTACATTATTCCGGCATCGTTCTTTGATTCGCTCTGCACAGGTCGGGGATACGTAATTGGCACAGCAAAAACTCAACCCGATGCAGCAGTCATTTCGCAATTCGACAAAACCGGAAACCAAAAAACCGTGAATATACAGAGAACCGCCACCCAGAAGCCCGTCGCGGCAACTTCATCAGCTCCCACTGCCGTCGTTGATATCTGGGCTTCGCCTCCTACGGTTCCGCTCGGTGCGCGCACTTCGATTTTTTGGAACACACAAGGAGTCACAGATTGTATCGAGACTTCGGCGGACGGCAGTTTTACACACGCATCGCTCAAAGGCGGCGCCTCGACCGTGCCACTTACGCAGTCGACCACGTATACCATCTCCTGTGTTGCATCGAACGGAGTGCATTTGAACAATCACGTGACGGTGCTCATGGCGCCGTAGTCACGGAATGCGCATAGCACCTTAGGTGCTCGTCTGTGTGTTACGATTTATCGCATGTTGGCACGTAGTCGTGTAGTGCTCTTGATATTTTGTACGCTGCTTCTGGCGGCACCGTTCGTTTCTTTGGCGGAAGGCGAGGCAGCAGATATGGAATGTATCGGAACTGCTCAATGTCCTCTTGGAAAAGGTCCGACGGGAAAATGCGATAAGGCAGGAGGCGGGACGATAAATAAACCCTGCAAAGATATGACAAGCGGATTCACAACGAATGGAAAATGCGTAAGCACCATTCCGCCGAAATGTCAGGCAACCGGTACAAGTGACGGTAAGGGACCGGACGCGGGTCTTTCAAAACTTGGAGAACTGCTCGGTAAACTCATGGAGGCAATGAAAGGAGGTGGGGGAGGGGGCGGTAGTGGAAGCGGCAGCGGTTCAACCGATCCAAACAGCTGTACCACGATGCAGCCGACCGGTGATAAGGCGCTCTCACAGAGTAATTCCACCTGCTATTTCTATGACAAAAACCTCGACACCACGGTGACGAGTGCAACAGATCCAACCGGCGGCCTCGTTGCCACGCCGACCGAGGGTCCTGTACCGCTCAAGGTTACGTTTGCGTTCACCAACGGTACGACCGCATGCCCAACATCGCTTTTGCTTATAGACTACGGAGACGGAAACACCGAACAGCTTCCCACGCACACATCAACGGTCTGCAGCGGTACATCAGAAACAACGGCACATACCTATACCCTCATCGGATTGTATGCAGCTCGCATCAAAAACGCACAGACTTCAGAAGTGCGCGGCGGTGTGAACTTAAACGTTACAGCCGCGACTGCAACAGATACGCCACGGCCGGACACTCCCACGCCGCTCACGCATAGTAATTGTCTCAATGCGCCTGATTGTGCATCCGGAAATACTACCGGCGGAACCACCAACACACACGACGCAATATTCACAAACGGTAACGCAACAAATATCAGTGGCTCACGCTTTAATACACCGCTTACGAATCTGAATGACAATGGGTCGGTATCGAATAACGGAACTGGCGGGTCTAACACGAGCGGCGGAAGCGCCTCGACCGGTGGGTCTAATTCGACGGGCGCGTCACTCAATTTCAACACGCCGCAATCGATTGTGCAGAGTATTATTCAAAAAAACGTACCCGCGGGTGCATATGGCGATGTAAAAATTCTTGCCAACGGCACGACCATCATCGCGGGTGTTCGCGACGGCAATTCAGGCGTGGCCGGCTTTTATGGAACGAACAGCACGACAGGTAAATCACAAGGGGCTATTGCTCGCATGTGCATCAACCGCCCATGGTCAAAGAATTTCTTATCGTTTATCATCCCATCCACATTTTTTGATTCTTTGTGCACATTGCGCGGTTACACTGTCGGACAAAAGCCACCGAGCGCCATTGCGCCGACTGCGACGATCACCACATTTCGGCCAACGACGGTAAAAACAACGATCGGCGGCACAAAACCGCCTGTAACGGCAACATCCGCTCCGGCTACGATTCAAAATACGGCAAAGGTTGATATATGGGCTTCGCCTCCTTCGGTGCCACTCGGAGCGCGCACCTCAATTTTTTGGAACACACAGGGTGTGAAAGACTGCATCGAAACCTCGCCGGACGGCAGCTTTACACACACCTCTCTCAAGGGCGGTGCTTCCACGGTGCCGCTCACTCAGTCGACCACGTTTACAATCTCGTGCGTTGCGCCAAACGGTGCGCATTTGACTGACAACGTAACCGTACAAATGGCGCTTTAGTCGCGCAAGAAGCGCGGCAATCGCGAGCTGAGCAAACGATGTGTCGCATATACCGCAAGGGATGCAATCACAATTGAGCCGATGATATCGATTCCATGGTGAACACCGGCAAGTACTCGGCATATACCGACAACAATAGCGATGATCCACAGTGCGATACCGACGCGGGGTCGAATCAGGGTAACTGCTGCGGCAAGCGAAGCGGCAAGGAGGGTGTGATCAGACGGAAATCCGTTGTCCGCTCCGTGTTGTACAAGCGGTATGAAATGTCCAACAACAAACGGCCGTGGATTGATGTAGAAATGCCCGGCGATTTTCGCGAGCACGTACGCGAGCGGAAGCGAGATCATGAGCAGTATGGTGAAGCGCACGCGCTCGCGCGAGGGGAGCATTGATATGATCCAGAGTGTGATAACAGCGGAAACGATGATGAGATACTTCGCTCCGAAGATAATGAGGGGGTCCATAAAAAAACAGTAACACACCTCCGCTCGCTCACACCGCAATGGGGTGCTATATTTTCGACACTTGCGCTCATAGCTCAGTTGGTAGAGCAGCTCCCTTTTAAGGAGACGGTCCCAGGTTCGAATCCTGGTGGGCGCACATGATAAAAAAACAGCACCTGCGTGCTGTTTTTCTTTACATGTGCGAGGCGGAGCGATGTCCCGCAAGCATGCGGGACCGCGAGCCAGGGTCGTGGAATTTTTCGAGTGGCGACGAGAAAAATATCCCTGACCACAATAATGCTGTGACCAGAGTTCGCGAAGCGAACGTCAGGATTCGAAAGGTTTTGCGTGGGGCCCGCGAGCACGCGGGATAGTAACCAAAAAATTACAACCTCCAGCCGCCTCCGCCGCGAGGCATCTGTTCAGTCGATGAGTGTTTTTTTATTGTAGTGCGAGCGCGGTCCATAAAAACGGTATAGAACGCAAACGCGGTCCATAAAGGAAGCGCATTGACGACGGGAATAAACTCTCCGATTGCGGTAAAGATCATTGAAATGGCGCGTCGCTTGAACAAGCCGCCACCGTGCGACGCAAGAAGCATCGAAAACACGAGTGATGCGAGAATGTCGATCGCAGGATTCAAAACGATTCCGATCAAAAGAAACGTCAATATTGCCTGCAGCACATCAATAAAAACGGCAAACGCAATCAGTGTAACGGCCAATCCGCCTCCGATTGGTTTCTGCGGCTCCATATTAGAGCGGGTAGTCGAACGCAAATGCGCCCGGCCCGGTCACAATAAGTGTGAGTGTCATTACAAGCATGAGCGCGACGGTTGAGCGCGGCCACGTGCGGAATTGCGGCAACACACATTCAATCGCGAGTATGAGCGCGGCACCGAGTGCGACCGCTTGAGTCCACGCACCCACGAAGAGTGCCGCTGCAACCGCAATTTCTAGCAGTGCGAAGCCGCGCACTGCAAGATCCGGCTTCGAAACAGTGGCCCATGCGGAGTACGCAAACATGAGCGCGAGGGTGATACGGATGAGGGACGCGGCAAACGTACCGAGAAAGAGGACTTGGGGAAGCAGCGCAAGCATGTCGTGTAGTATACAGTCTCTCAGTCTTCCTATGCAAAAACGCGCCGTGCTTTTACATAATATCCGCAGTGCTCATAACGTGGGGTCCATTTTCCGCACAGCCGATTGCGCCGGCGTACACGAAATCATTCTTTCAGGCTATACACCCCTCCCGGTGGATCGATTCGGCCGGCCACAAAAAGACATCGCAAAAACAGCGCTTGGCGCCGAGCATACGATCCCGTGGTCATATGTAAAAACACCACTTCCCACAATTCGTCGCTTCAAAAAAGAAGGGGTTCATATCGTCGGTGTCGAACAAGATGAGCGCGCCCTACCGTACCGCTCATTTAAAGAAGCCGATGCAACTCTGTATCTGTTCGGGAATGAAGTGCGCGGCCTTTCAAAATCACTCTGCGACGCGTGCGACACCATCATCGAAATACCGATGCTCGGATCAAAAGAATCGCTCAATGTATCTGTTGCGGCGGGGGTGATTTTGTTTGCCGCGGTTCAGTAGCTCAGTGTAGATACCGCTCGACCGTCAGCATCGTACAAAATAAGCGTGTCGCGCTCATTGTTCCACAGCTCACTCGCTGATGATTCATAGACGCGCCACGTATTTAAATTTTCTGTTTGTCCGCTGCCGTAGGAGCGCATGCATCCGCTGTAGGTGAGTGTGTTTGCAAGAAACGATCTGCACGAGGGCGTCACATCGTTTGGAATGATCGTCGGATAACTGCACTGCGGGAGGCGTTCTACAAAATCAATGCATGACGCTCCGAAGCGACTCTCGATATCGCTCGTGCGCGGCATTTGATCGGTTGGTCGTGGACATGCGTTCGAAAGCGCGGGTGAAAATCGCTGTGTTTGTGCGAGATAACCGGTACATGTTGTTTCGCGAAAGGAAACTCCCAGCGGTGAAGTGCCGCTCGACAATATGACGCTCTCACCGCCGGAAAGAACGATGGTGTCCACGCGATTCACAACTCCTTGCATAAACGGTGATGCAGCAAGCGGTACAACAGCGCGCGCACCCGAGAGCGCGCTGCGAATTGTCCATCCCGAAACCGCGACCGCGACCGGAGCGATGTCGGACATGTGGATCACGACGTACTCATCGTTGGGATTTGAATTTTGCGCTCCGCCGATTTGCAGATCAATCGTATCTGCATAGGGAGATCGCTCACCGTGCGCGCGCGGGTCAGATTGCCGAGGATCAGTGAGCGCATCCGAGGGATTCTGATAGTCGGATGATCCGTATTCCATATCTTGCGAGCCGGACGTGGTATCCGGCACTTGGAAGAAATCCGGTTGTCCGGGCAATTGGTAAAGTGGATCAGTTGAGGTTGCATTCAGCGGGTTCGGAATAATTTGGGCATACTTTGCGATTTTCCAATACCCGCCTTCCCAAAGCCAAAGCGCAATGAGCGAAAGCACCATCGCAATACCGACCCACTTCAATATGGTGAGTACCATGCAATCATTATACCGACGATGAGGAGCGTTTTACGATTTCTTCGCGCGCAACAACGGCGTCGCTCCATGGTTGATACGTTCCGTTCGGCCCGGCGATATTCGGATCAGTTCCTTTGCCGGTGATTAAAACTGCATCGCCGGTTTTTGCGAGTGAAAGTGCTTTTGCAATTGCGGCGCGTCTATCCATGATGACCTCGGGTTTTCGTTTCATGTCCTGTGCGAGCGCGGTTACAATCGCTTCTGGTTTTTCGTCGTACGGATCCTCATTGGTGAGGATGACGTGATCGCAGTAGGTGTCGGCGATACCGCCCATGACGGGGCGCTTCCAGGTATCGCGACCACCGCCAGTAGAGCCCAACACGCAGATCAATTTGCGCTTCACCCCGAGTGACGTCGAGGGGATGGTGAATGCTCTGTAGAGCGCTTCCAGTGAGTCCGGCGTGTGGGCATAATCCACAATCACGGTGTAGTCCTGGCCCGCTTCGATACGCTCAGCTCGCCCCGCGATGGTGGAAAGTTTACCGAGCGCGAGCGCGATGGTGGCAGGCGGAACGCCGAACGTGCGGGTGACGAGTGCGGCAGCGAGTCCGTTTTGCAAGGAAAAATCACCAGGCAATTGCATGGCAATGCGGATCTGATCAAGTGTGAAATATCCGCCACGGTCATTTGATGCGTACGGCGCAAAATTATCGAGCGCAAATCCGATAGCAATTTCCACAGGAAGGGTGAGATAGCGCACGCCTTGTGCATCGGCTGCATTTGCAATTATGACGCGGGGGCGTTTAGCGGATTTTGCGAGCGAGAGACCGATCGAAAACTTAGCGTCGGCGTATGCTTCGTATGAACCATGAGATTCAATGTGTTCGGGAGCGAGATTTGTAAACACGAGCGCATTCAGCGCGATACCGCGATGGCGATACTGACGAGCGCCTTCGGATGTCATTTCAAGCACCACCGCGCTGCAGCCGGCGGAAAGTGCGCGGGCAAGAAATCGCTGAATATACATTCGCCCCGGCATCGACATGCGCATGGTGTTTGCTTCGGACACCTCGCCGACCTTGATTCGAATAGAATTTAACATCGCGGTTTTATACCCGGCTTCGTCCAAAATTGCAGCGATCATTTCTGTTGTACTTGATTTGCCCTTGGTGCCGGTCACGCCGATCACAAGCATTTTTTGAGAGGGAAATCCGTAGACAAATGCACCGAAATAGGCGAGTGCCAAGTGGTACGCAGACATCAGCCCTAAGCTCGTAAGAATCTTTTTGAGTGCTTCCATGCTTTTAATTGAAGCCAATATCATGCCACTGTCGAGCAAAAAATATCCGTGCGATCAGAACGGTGTACACGAAAATTATGAGTCCGAATGGTAAGTAGCCTCCAAAGCCCAGGATAGGCATTTCAAAAATCTTCCAGAAACCGACATAGGGAATCGTATAAACCCATTTTGGGTACGACCAGAAATTCCACATCTCCCAGAAGAAACCGGTACAGAGCGATGCGAGCGCTGTAGCGATAGGTACGCGCCAATCTCCGCTCGTCATATACCCAAATATTGATGGCAAGCCAAGCCCGTAGGCGATCGGATCAAGTATCAGGAGCGGAGCTAACCAAACGAGTGGAAAAACTTCGTTGGGGTACAGAGGCATTACGGCAAACGAGAGTGCGCCAAGCGCAATTGATAAAATAAGCAGCGCGGGTGATGGAGTGCGTTGGTCTGACCGCCACCGCATGTCTTTGAAAAAAAAGTAGAACAAAAAAGCGGCCGAGAGGACGGCGGGGATAACGGTAGAGAAATCAATTGACGATTGAAAAAAATATCGTAATTCAGAAATTGGCCGATACTCGTAGTGCCAGTTTTGAACTATGGAGTTAATATATTCGAAAGCCCACCAGAGCGGTATCGAGAAAACGAAGAGCCACAGAAACCGCCACCCCGCTCGACGAAACAAAGAATCTCCGTAGATCGCTTCACATAGTGCATTTACAACCGCTATGTATCCAAGCCAGAGCGGGAAGAAGGAATATTCAGAATACAAAGGAATGTGCGACCAGGAAAAAAACCACCACACGGCAGTCCATAATAAACTGAAAAATAAATAGATTGAAGTCATATTATTTACCCATGATCTTGAGCGCTTCGCGCAAGCGCTCCGTTCCGCTCTGAATCGAAGTCGGCACTTTGCGTAAGGCGTCGCGCGCTTCTGCCGGTGAGTACCCAAGTGCCCGCATCGCTTCGAGTGCGTCTTCGTCGCCGCGAAGCGATGCGTCTGTTGCGTCGGCCGATTTGCCCACTTTATCGCGCAATTCGATAACTATTTTTTCTGCCGTCTTTCTGCCGATGCCCGACACATTTGTAAGATACGCGGCGTTGCCGCTCGAAATCGCACTGCGGAGTGTTTCGATGGATGCGATGTCCAAGACCGCGAGTGCGGACTTTGGGCCGATGCCCGAGACCGAGAGCAGCATGTCAAAAAACCGCATCTCTTCTTCGGATTCAAATCCGTAGAGATCAAGCACGTCTTCGCGCACGATGAGACGAGTCCAGAGCGTTGCTGTGGTTCCTATGGTAAGTGTGGCGAGGGTTGAGCGGGTTGCTGCTACTTTATATCCTACGCCGCCGGCTGCGATGATTGCAAACGTCGCACGTAATACCGTTACCTCGCCTGAAATGGAGCCGATCATATATCCATCATAGCGTGCGCTTTGGCCTTCGCCGAGCCGTGAGCCTCGGCTGTACGCTTGCCCGGTCAGTACAATTTGTCGTTATGATGCTCGCGAGAGCTGATTACCCAAACGGTTCACCGCGGTGAGATTTCGAATACAGTGATGATGTAACCGTGTCGCTCATTGAGCGACGGCAAATTGTCCTACCGGGCTTGCATTTGAGCGCTTTTTTGCGTAGTATCGCGGGAATGGCAAATACGTCATCCGCAAAGAAGGCAGAACGAGTTTCCGAACGACGCTACGTGTTTAACGCGCGCCGCAAGAAGACTATGAAAGATTCCGTTAAAACGGTAACTAAATTCGTTTCTGCAAAGAAAGGCAAGGATGCCGAAAAGTCCCTCCCGGCTTTGTACAAGGCAATCGATAAGGCTGCAAAGAACGGCACCATCAAGAAAAACACCGCGTCGCGGATGAAATCGCGTCTCGCAAAACAGGTAAGCGTCGCCCTGAAGTAGGCTTATCCACGCATAAGAGATTGTTGATGCGCCCTCCAGGGCGCATCATTGCGTTATGCGCCGCGAGGACATCGCGAATTTTCTGACTGCCCAGCGGCGGGTATCTCCACTGATGGCATTCTCGCTCCTCATTGTTGCCGGCGTGATGGCCGGATCGTTCCAATTGGTTGGTCCACAAAACTCAACGAGTGGTACGTATGCTTCTTATCAAACGAACTCAATCGCGGGTGAGTCTGTTCAACAGCGAGCGATGGTGGCACAGGCTGCTGCTATTACCGCGGACGATAACGCGCCGCCAAGTACAACTAAGTACGATAGTCCCGCACCGGAAAACTGCACGAAAGCAATTCAGGCAGCGCTCGGTAAAGCTGAAGGTCCGGAAGTCACCAGTACTGATAAAGGGCAGAGCGGAACCGTGGATGCGTGTTTTGGTGCGATCGTAAAAGCAGGAAAACAACCAAGTCAGAAAACGGAAGACTATGATTGTGTGGGAAGAAGCGGCACGGTCACCATTACTACCGAAAGTACGGTCGGTAAAACGAAGCCGGATAAATCTGTCCAGAAAGGCCAGTGCAAAGTCACGGTCTGCTCATCGATAAAAAATCCGTACAACACCACGGCGGGAAGTAATTGTTCAGAGACACCGAAGCAATTCGGGGCAGGGCAGTCGGTAACGCCTCAGTCAGGTGGCGTTCCGCAACCGACGTCTGCTAGTATGCCGCAGCTTCCCTCACCGGGTGGAGGAGGAGATAATCCAGTGCCAAACGCGACGAAACCGAATGCGATTCTGTCGGCAACGAATGGCACAACGCCAGCAGGCGGCACGACTGATGCGAAGAGCGGAGCCAAATCATACGAGCTGAAAGACGGAGTAAAAGTTGAGGTTCTCAACGGAGAAACTCGAGTTGTTGATAACAACACCGGTAATATCGCGAATCTCAAAGAGGGCGAAACGGTATCGCAGGCGCTTGAGCGAATGGGCAAGGGGGAGTCAGATATGAACTTTCATGGCAATCCTACCGATACAAAGTCGAATGTGGGAGCTATTTTGAATGGTGGAGAAATTAAAACCATGAGCCCCGGTGCCGCGTCAAACGATTATTTAAACGGAACGATAAAAGAGCCGAAGGGAGATGATCCTAAAAATCCGACAAACGATCCGAATGCGCTTACTCAAACAAGTACTTTTGGAAAAGGTACACAAGGTCCCGGCGAAGTAGATTTCCCGGTCGATAAAGTTCCGTACGATCAGCAGCGCGAAGCCGACACCGGCTATAAGCCAGTGAACTCATGGGAGAACGTAAAAAGTAACCTTGCAAATTCATACAATTGGGTTGATGCGAAGGTTAAAGCTGGAGGGGACTGGATTGTAGAAAAGTTGGGTATCGAGCCGCCAACTAATGAGCAGATTAGGGCGGCTGGTCTTGAGCCGGTGACGGAGGGAAAAGATCTGTCGAAAGCTGCGAGCGTCGATGAAACCGGTAAAACTACCGGCGGCTCCGTTAAAAATAATAGCGGGAACGACGACATGTATAAGAGCGAGGATAGCTCGTTGCGGAATCAACCTGATTGCACTACCGATCCCGCGCGGTGCACGGCGTCACCGAAAACCGACGAAGATCGAAAAGCACTTGAAGAAAAAGGATACAAATGCAGTGTGTATGAAGCTGGAACCGCATACTGCGAGAAAGCTGCGCCATTACCACGCGAACGGCCTGCAGATGCTCCAGCGAGAAAAGAAAATCCTTCAGATTGTCCTGCTACCAGAGCTGGTTGTCCGGGGTATCAAGCACCGAACACAAATGGCGGGGGTAATGGCGGTGGAGGTGGAAGCTCCAGAGGTTCAGGGAGTGGCTTGAGCGGACTCACGTCATTTTTGGGAGGACTCATGAAAGGCTTGAGTGGGGGAACTTCGTCCGGTAGCGCCTCGTCACAAACGGCACAAAAATGTCCAACAGATTCACAAGCATATTCTCAGTACCAACAGCAATATAATTCACAACTGCAGCAGTACAACTACCAGTTGCAGCAATATAATTATCAACAGCAACAAAGCGCGCTCTACGGGGTCACGTCGTACGCTATTGCGCCGCAAGCACCACAGCCGTGCACGAATTCCGGAACGGGAACGACAGGTCAGTGCCCGCAGCTTTCCGTACAACCCGATGCAAGCACATGCACCAACGGCACATGGCGACAAATGACGAGCACGCTAGTCAGCGGCACCGTCTGTCCTGTGTGGCAGTGCGTGGTGAGCACGAGCGTCACCCCAACGGCCCAACTTGCGTGTGAGCCTGGAGTTGTTGAAAGCGGCGCGCAGGCGATAATTTCTTACACCTGCGGAAATGCATCCTCAAGCACGGGGTACGGCTTTGTGACAGGCGGATTCACATCTGGGGCAACGACAACGATCATCGCGCCGCCTGAAAACGCAAACGCTGCAAACTTTGCGCTCAAGTGTGAAAACGGTAATCTTTCTGCGGCAGCGCAGTGCACCGTGCAGATCGCCAAAATTTCCGTTGTGCTCCGCGCCATTCCCGAAAAACCGCGCGTAGGGGACACGACTCTGATCGGATGGGTTACGACGGGAATGGATTCGTGTGTCATCTCAAGTCCTGATCAGGCGGATTTCACGGATCGTAACGCATCAAACAAGAAGCCATCGGGCATCGCCACGAGTTCTGCCATCACTCAAAAGACGGATTTTTACCTCAATTGCAAAACCGTTACGGGCTCCACTCGGCAAGAAAAGATCACCGTCGATGCGGTGACTCCCGGCACTGTTTCAAGTTCAATAGAAAATCGCACCAATGTGGCGCTCGGCTCGAGTGCGACGATTCGTTGGAATTTCCCGAGTGCGCCCGACGTCTCGGCAGTTGCGCTGTGGTTGTATAGCGTCGACGACAAACGAACCGTTGCATTGATTTCGGGACATCGTGCCAAGGCCGGGACGTTTACCTGGAACATTCCGCATGCAGACGATGCGTGCAATTCGTCGTCATCCGTGGTGTGCGGATCGGATCTTATATCCGGGCGTACGTATCAAATTATGGCGTCCCTCTACACGCCGCCGAATGCTTCGCTCGGGGAATTCAAAGACTCGAGTTTGCCGGAGCCGAAATTTTTGGATAATCCGTCTACACAAAGCTTTAATTTTGCGCAATAAGGCTACGCCGGAATCTCCCTCGACTAAACTTTTGCCGTCGCAAAAGTTTGTCTGGGCACCGCCTCACTGCTCGGTCTGTTGACCTCGCATCGTTCCGGCGTTCGATTCCTGCACGCATAGCGCGCAGACGCTATGCTCGGTCGCATCAATCACAAAGACCTGCTTGCGCAGGCCTTTGTGCATTGTGCTCCCGGCAGGAATCGAACCTACATCACATCCTCCGCAAGGATGAATCCTATCCGTTGAACGACGGGAGCTTCGAGAGGAGTCTAGCGTAGAGTCGACACGAAATCCAGCGGTACTGATTTTCACGTGTGAGGTATCCCCGTGTGTGCATTGCGCCGCGGCGTCATCGACGCGATGATATATACATGAGAAGGCCCCAGTCCGGTACATCGGTGCTCGCCGCGCTGGTTTTTGTAGCGATCTTTGTGCTCTTCATTTCTGGATACAAAATTGCATCGCAAAACGCCGGTGCGCAATCGGCGTCAGCGGCGTCAGCATTTACGCATTCAAACGACACGTGCACGAGCGGACAAGTGTATACGGTGGATATGGGTACTGGCTCCGGTTCAGTTCACGCACTCAAATGTTTTGTTCCCGACCCGCACAATCGTGCCGCAATGGTTGCCGGTCCCGATAGCGATCGGCCTGAGTGCATGCGGGGTATAGAGGGTAAGTGTGCCGTACGATACTGTCCGCCAACTTCGTATATTACGGAATCCGGAACATGTTTCGTGATTGGCACATGTGATCCTGCGAACGGCGCATCGTGTCTCCAGAGCACTATTCAAAACGCGTCGCAGTCTGCGCAAGCGGCAAATATCATCGCGGCACAATTGCTCACCGATAGGGGAGAGACAGATGCCCAGGCGACGGGTAGCAGCGGACACATCGCGCTTGCCGATCATTTGTCAGAGAGCGGCAGAGCAGCGGTTGCTTTAATTATCGATCAGACGGCAAATGCCGCCGCAGAAAACAATTTTGATGCAGATGCTATTCGCGCTATCGGCCGCGATCTCAATACTGTTCACGTATCACGAAACGAAAACGGTCCGGTTGCACAAATTTCCTGTCAACCGAAAATCGCACAATCAGGAATGAAAGTAGGGATTGCATTTGGATGTACGAATTCTGTATCGAGTGCGGGCGGTGGATTCTCAACCGGTGGATTGCTTTGGGGGGCGACCGAGGATCGTATTGCGGAGAACCTTCCGAATGGAACTATGGAATATGCACTCACGTGTTCTGACGGACGACGTTCAGCAAGCGCTTCGTGCTCGGTTGCGGTTATGAAACCATTTATGCTCTTGAGCTCGCAAGCGGTGAATATGAATGCGTCCCTCGCGTGGGTGACTCGTGGCATGGATCAATGCGACTTATCTTCTCCCGGCAATACCGAACTATCGGCCCGATTTGAAAACCCCGTGCCGCAAAGCGGAGCACTCACTATTCCTGCAATCACCACAGACACCGAGATTGCGCTCACCTGTACCAGCGTTTCCGGCACGGTTTCTCAGATGAACACGACCGTGCATCCGACCCGTTAAATACCAAAGAATTCAAGCACCTTGTGTGCGAAGGGTTCTTTCATGTGCACTTCCGTTGTGTGCTCCTGCATATATGCCCGCACGAGTCCCGGTTCAATATCGTGGATGGGAATAATAAGATTCGGTGACATAAATTTAATCGTATCGATTAAGAGGAGCGGATGCCCGTCGTGCTCGTCTTCTACCCAAAACGAAATAATCTCGTCGTAGCGGTGAAGTACACGATCCACGCGCACGCCCTTTGTGGAAATTTCAAACGTGGAAACATCGGGTGCGTGGCGCGCAAGCAGCGCGATAGTGAATGCGGCGACCAAAATAAGAATTGCAAACATAATGTCGCTCAAGAGAATTGCGGTGAGTGCGGCGCAGACGGCAGCAATCCCGAGCGCCCAAAACCACTCCGACCCGCGCTCAACGTGTTCGTGTTCGTACGCATTCCATCGCAAGACAACCGTATGATCGGGCATAGATAGAATTATTGTAACACCGCGTCACTCGCACGATCAGAATGGGTGTCGGAAAGTGGATGGTAGAATGGTTGTATGGCTGAGTATCATATGAGACATCCAAATTCGAAATGTGGGATATGCGGCAAATCGGTATACCGAAGACCGATTGAATTGCTTCGAAGTAAGGGGATGGCGTATTGTAGTTCAGCTTGTTACGGACTCGCATCGAGAAAAGAAAATCCGTGCATTATTTGTGCGACTCCTATATTAGCCAGTTTACATAAGAAGACGTGTAGTAGGGCATGCGCCAATAAAAATCGTGCAGGCATCAAATATAAAATAGGAAGTCCCAAAGATAAGGTTAAAAATCAGAGAGCGGTCAAGTTAAGATTGATTGCAGTGCGTGGCACACAATGCGAACGATGCAGGTACAGCAGGGTTGAAATATTACACGTACATCATCGAGATCGTAATCGAAACAACAATGAACTTGAAAATCTGGAGCTCATATGTCCGAATTGTCACTACGAAGAGCATCATTTAGGAAAAAGTTGGCTTAATGGTACTGTGGTCACGTAACGGAGGGGTCGGATAGTGGTTGATTCCAGCGCACTTGAAATGCGCCAGGCCGCAAGGTCTCGAGAGTTCGAATCTCTCCCCCTCCGCAATGATTCGAAAAGACTCCGGTAAGGGGTTTTTTTGATTCATCATTGCGAGATTGAGGGAGGGATTCGAAGGCGAGCGCCGGAGGCTCCATCAGCAGATGGAGCGGCGCGAGCGTGGTCAGGCGGAGGAATATTGCGTCGGCAATATTTCGAGCGCTTGACCGAATCTCTCCCCCTCCGCCAATTAGAGCGCGGTCATCGCGCTCGAGATGCGTCGTTTCTTAGATGCTGAAACGGCGATACAATTACTGTATGGAAATGCAATCGACTCTCACCAATCGCTCCGGACAAGCCTTAAACGTCACATATAAAGACATTGAAAGCGAACTCGATTTCAAAGATAAAAAGATTTCGGGAGTTCATGCGTATTGTTTTTACAAAGACAAGCTTGTAGTCGTATATTCCCACTTAAAAGGATACTGGACTCCGCCGGGAGGAAGTGTAGAAATTGGAGAAAGCGCTCGTGATGCAGTAACTCGAGAAGTAAAAGAAGAAACAAATATGAAGGTATTGAAGCAGCGTTTTGTTGGTTTTCAAGAAATATCTGAACCAGGGAAAATCATTACTCAAACACGGTCAGTTTGTATCGTTGAGCCATACGGTCCCTTTGTACGAGATCCTGACGATGAAGAGATTACTGGGATAGAACTCATAGACCCGAAGGACCACAAGAAATATTTTGATTGGGGAGAAATCGGAGACCATGTAATGGAAAGGGTTTTACAACTTAAAACTCAAATGGATTTAGAAATAGACTATGTAAAATAGCGCGCCCAAGTCGCGTCGATTGGGTCGTGTAGAATGTAGCTATTCCGTCAAACAGGGATTGACCGACCACGGTTCTAGCTCAAGACGGCCCGCAATAGTTATTCGAAAGTTTTGACTCATGAAGTTTTCTTCTGAACCAGCTCTTTTACCTTTTCATAATGCATCTGTTTAGGCCATAACAGATTTCCTCTAGAATCGTACACAGGCACAATCCTCTCTGGAGTTTTCTCATTCACCTTGACCATGGTTGCAGCGATATTTCGTACGGGCCGTTGTAATTCTTCGTCCGTATAAAATATCGATGCCGGTCCATATGCAGAACCCTCTTTTATCGGTGTATAAACAATTCCGGCGAATCGTTTTGGGGGAATTCTTGATGGAGTAATAAATCCATACTCGGCAGTGGCTCGAATAGTTTCTCGGTGGCCACTACCGGTATCAAATGTTCCAAAACCGTTTTCGTCAACATCTGACAGTGGGGTTCCAGCCGGAGGGACCAAATCTTGTACAGAATAAGGGATCGAACTTTTATCACCCAATGTAAATGTTTTTGAAATTGACCTAGTGTGACCTACGTCGAACGTCTTCTCGCCTGGAGAAACTTCACTAAGGTCATCTATATCAAAAATTACGGTAACGGTGTCCGCGTACTCTGTATAACTTTTGGAGCCGATCTCTAAGACCGGACGTGTCTCCGCTGCGATATCCTTGTTATAGGGTCTCCGCTCATGTTCCCACTGCTCCCTACCTGTAATATTAAAATGAACCAGTCGGCCATAAGATGATCGGCTCTTGATTACTCGTCTATAGTCGCGAGCAGATTCAATAGGAATGTCTTTAACGCCGCCGATTAATCCTTGCGCAAGTATTTTCTCTAATTCCGACTAACTAGAATTCATCTGTAACGGGAACAAAGAAGCGTTGTACAGCTTTCGCCGATCCTCTTTCTCGATGCCTTTTTCGAATTGTTCGGGGTAGCATTTTTCAAGTTCTTTCATCGTAGCCGATTCGAAATTAAAATCCTGCTGCAAAAGTCTCATGACACGCGAGTACGCAATTCCTCTTCTGTCTAAGTCTTGAACTTTATCGATGATTCGCTTCATCTGCTCAGGGGTGCATTGTTGCTCCCATTCTTCGAGATACGCCAGACGTGTTCGCTCTTCGGCGCTCACAAGCCCTTCAGAGGCAGACTCCTCATGAGAGAGAATCTCTAAGCGCTTTGGTTTCCAGCCTTCCATATCTTTTCAATATACAATACCGGCGACTTGTTGCGGAGAGAGCCGCTCTGTAGATTGAAATAAGTGCACATGGGACAATTCCATCATGAGAAAGCAATAGCTCCTGGGCATTTTTGTAATCACCGAGATGCCCGTATCCGCTCGCTTTGTTTCGGAATCCAGCTATTTTCCTGCGCCAATGACGGCGCGGGCGATGTACATAAACGGAATATCGATAACGGCGACGATCCATTTAATAGCAGTGAGTCCGATGATCAGCGGCAGAATCGGCGTCACTCCGTAGAAGGCCAGCGTTACAAACAGCACGCTATCGAGCAACATCGCCGGAATTGAACTGAATGCATTACGCATCCATACATGTCGTCCGTGCGTTTTCAGCCGGAACCATTGGTACAGATACGCGTCCAGCGATTCACTGATCAAAAAAGTAACAAGGCCGGCGGCCGCAATGCGTGGTACCGACGCAAATACCGCTTCGAATGCCGCCTGTCCGGTAAAGAAGGGCGCCGGGGTCGCTGAGACCGCAATGTAAGAAAAGATGAGAAATGCGATTTGCGAAAGAAAAGCGATAAAGATCATGCGTTGTGTTGCGGCGCGCCCAAACTTTTCGCTGACGATGTCGGTGAGGAGAAATGTTACGGAAAAAAGAAGCGTTGCACCGGGCGCAAAGAGTGTTGTAAAACCCAGATCGAATCCGACGATCTTCGAGGCTACCAAATTAGAGGTAATGACAAGCGTTACGTAGAGCGCAACGATCGCATCAGCGCGATCAGTAATGCGCGCATAATATGCCGCACCAACGCCAATCAGCGATATCACGCCGATCCACAGCAGGATGAGTCCAATCGTCATATCGCTATGGTACATTTTTCCAGGAAAAAAGCCCTCTGTGTCGGATGAGTCGTCAGAACGCGGCTGAGATTCGGTTTAGCGATAACCGAGTCTTGTTTTAATCCGTGCGTTTCGGAAACCAGGGGACAAACATAGCAACACGCGATGCATACGCATCCCAACCGTCTTTTTTCTGCATTGCTGCCTCGAGCATCGGAACACCGGATATTTTTAGAAGCAAGACGGTGATCAGTACTGGGCTGAAAACGCACGTTGCCACAACTATGCCGGTTCCAAAGGGCAGTATGGACGGCAGTGCGATGAGCCACATACCCCACCACATCGTTGCTTCACCGAAGTAATTCGGGTGTCGCGTAATGCTCCACAGACCTTTCGTCATCAACGCACCTTTGTTGAGCGGGTCTTTGATGAACGTGTCGAGTTGGTAATCACCGACTGCCTCAAAGAAAAAACCGGTAAGCCATACGAAGAGGCCGACTGCGGAGAGAATCGAAAATACAGGTGCCGGATTGGTGTTCGCAAAGATTACCGGGAGCGAAATAAGCCATACGATAAATCCCTGCAACATATATATTTGAAAGAAGCTGCGGGTTTTAAACCATACCCATCGTTCACGCCACGCCGCATAACGAAAATCCTCGGGATGGGTGCGAGTGCGCTCGTGAATTCGTATGGCCAAGCGCAAGCCCCACACCGATACAAGTGTCGTCACGATCCCACCGAGGGGGTACGCTCCAAAGTTATAGAGCGTTGTCGCTGCAACGAGAATAAACGCGAGGCCGTATGCAATATCGACGATACCGTTATTGCGAAGATATAGCGCGATCAAAAATACCCACACCATATCGATACACAAAATCACGAGCGCAAACAAAAATGGGGAAAGAGCTACCAAAAGCAGTGCATTGATGAGTGAAGCCATGGGGTTATTGTAGCGTATGACCCGTCGGCGACGGGCTTTCAAGTATCCGATTTCAGGAAAACGAGTACACTGTGCCGATGAAGTCCTTTTCCGGAACGGTCATCCGCGGTTCACAGCGTGCCGCAACGCTCGGCTATCCGACGATTAATCTCGGCATCGACAACATGAATGTAGACGGTATTTTTGCGGCAACGGTCGTAATCGACGGTCGCGAACGAATCGCCGCCGCCTTTGCTGATCCGCTTCGCGGGTTGCTGGAAGCATACATTCTCGATGTCTCGGACGACTTCTACGGTCGTGAAGCCAAAATTGTGCTCCACAAAAAAATCCGCCGCAATCGGCATTTTGAAACCGATGAAGCACTGCAGACAGCCATTGCTTCCGATGTTGATGCGGTTCGTGCATACTTTTCGCATCTATGAATCCCGTTAGAAATAGCCCGCCCACAGGCCCTGCGGGCGCGCAAAGCGCGGGCGCGATTTCTAACGGGATGAAGCCTGTATCGCGTACGCTCGCGTTTATAGGACCGCTTCTCGTTTTTATCGCAGCAATGCTGTGGGCAACAGACGCACCGTTTCGTGCGCATCTTACAAAGGATTTATCGTCGAGTTTTATTGTGTTCGCCGAACACGCGGTAAATTTATTATTTGTAATCCCCGTACTCTTTTTCAATTGGCGAGAACTGCGGAATTTCACCAGACGTGAGTGGGCGGCAATTCTCGTGATCGCAATCGGTGGCTCGGCGCTCGCGTCGGTCGCGTTTACGCAGTCTTTCAAATACGTAAATCCTTCCGTTGCAATCCTGTTGCAAAAAGTGCAGCCCCTGATTGCTATTTCATTGGCAGCGCTCTTTCTCAAAGAGCACATGCATAAATTTTTCTGGCTCTGGGCCGCTATTGCCATTCTCGGCGCGTATCTCATCAGTTTTCCGGATTTTGTACCGCGCATGTATCAAGGAGAGGTTTTCAATCCCAATACCATCGGCGTACTCTATGCGTTACTCGCGGCGGTTCTGTGGGGTGCCTCAACAGTGCTCGGTAAATACGCACTACGCGTGAGTTCGTTTCAAATGCTGACGGCACTCCGCTTTGGGATCGCGTTTATATTTCTATTCTTTATGACGACGGTACAGGACCAACTGCCGCCGTTTGAATCCGTCACCCCGAAGGACTGGCTCTTTCTTGCTATCGTTGCGGTTGTTTCCGGAAGTCTTTCACTTTCTATTTATTACTACGGACTCCAATTTACAAAAGCGTCGATCGCAACGCTTGCCGAGCTCGGTTTTCCGCTTGCGGCAGTATTTGTAAACGCGTACTTTATCGCAGGTAATGTGTTGCCCGGTACACACTTCGGTCTTTTTGTGGGACAGTGGATCGGAACCATACTGCTTCTATTCGCCCTCTTCATGCTCAGTCGCGAGAATCGCGACGAGACAGTCGCTGTCGCATAGCGCATGTTTACCGGCATTATCGAAAAGACGGGGAGGGTGAAAGCGGTACTGTCACAACACCAGGGGATTCGTGTGCGCATCGAAAAACCGCGCGGTTGGAAATTGGTGCTCGGACAAAGTATTTCAATAGACGGTATTTGCTCAACGGTCGTTGCGAAATCAGCGACAACGTTTGAAGTCGACTACATGCCGGAAACGATATTGAAAACTACGGCACGCGCGATGACTGAAGATTCGGTGGTGAATCTTGAGCGCTCGCTCGTGTACGGCGCGCGAATCGATGGGCACTTCGTGTTGGGACACGTGGACGCAGAAGCTGCAGTCAGAGACATCACAGCGCAAGGCTCATCGCGATTAATCTCTCTGCACCTGCCGAGTGCGCTCACACGGTACGTCGCACTGCACGGATCAATTACCGTCGATGGTGTCGCGCTCACGGTTGCCCGACTTAAGAGCCGCACCTGTACCGTTGCGCTTATTCCCCATACACTCACGCACACAAACCTCGGCCTCATCGCGATAGGTGACGGCGTAAATATCGAGGTTGATTACCTCGCGCGATACGGTATTGCTGCGACTTTGAAGGGTGGTACAGTACTCCGCAATGCAGCGAACGGAGTACAAAAAAGAGCGCTTCGTCGCTAACGCATCAAAGCTCAGAGTAGCGCTCGTTGTATCAACGTTCAACAGCGACATCACGGAGAATATGCTCGAAGCGGCGCTCTCTACGCTTCGCGAGTGGCATGTACAGGTGCGAAATATCACAATCGTGCGCGTACCGGGGACATTCGAAATTCCTGTCGCGTGTCAGAAGCTTATTAAGAAAATAAAGCCGCATGCAATTGTCGCGCTCGGATGCGTTATTCAAGGTGACACCAAGCACGACCACTACATCTCATCGGCTGTTTCCCACGGAATCATGCGTTTGTCACTTGATCACCATATACCGATTTCGTTCGGCATTCTCACCACGAATAATCTTGCACAGGCTGTGGCTCGCTCGCGAGGAAAAGAAAATAAGGGCCACGAAGCCGCGGCCGCGGCGCTCGAGATCGCACTTCTATAAAAGACGATGAAGCGCATCATGGTCTTCGGTACGTTCGATATGCTCCACGAGGGGCATCTTGATTTGTTTCGCCAAGCCTGTGCACTTGTTCCTGATCCGCATCTCATTGTTTCGATTGCGCGAGATGTATCGGCGCGGCGGATAAAAGGCACGCAGCCGCGGCACAGTGAACTCGAGCGCATGAAGCTCGTTGAAGCGTGTCCGCTGGCAGACGAAGTCGTGCTCGGTGATCGCGAAGGTTATATAGATCACATTGTTGTCGAGCGCCCCGATATTATTGCGCTTGGCTATGATCAATCGGGAGAGTATGTGCAGGAACTGCAGGCCGAACTTGCAAAGGCCGATCTTGAAACTCGCATTGTGCGCCTCAAACCGTTTAAGCCCGAGATTTATAAAACATCGAAACTTCAAAAATGACCCATACACCGATATGACGCTATAGCGCATGATCGGTGTATATGGAATGTGCAGCTTAAAAGATTAAAAACGAGTCGCTTTGATATACTCGCACTATGAAAATCACGAAATATGGCCACTGCTGCCTTCTGATTGAAGAAAAGGGTATACGGTTACTCACCGACCCGGGCGCTTTTACCGCCGAGACACACGTTGCGCTCACCGGAATTGACGCGATACTCTACACGCACGAGCATGCAGATCACTATCATCTCGATTCACTCAAACAGCTGCGCATCAATAATCCAGACGTGACGATTATCTGCAACGAAGGCGTGAGTGCGTTGCTCGAAGCTGAAGTAATAGCACATACCAAAATCATCGACGACACGCTTGAAATTGGGGGAGTGCTGATTTCCGGCGTTTCGGGTATACACGAAGAAATACATTCCACGATTCCACGAATTCAAAACACGGGCTTCCTTGTCGCCAATCGACTGTGGTACCCGGGAGATTCGTTTATCAAACCGAATGTCGCTGTTGAAATACTTGCGCTACCCGTTGCGGGTCCGTGGATGCGCTTATCCGAAGCGATTGATTATGCGATTGAACTAAAACCAAAGACCGCTTTCCCCGTGCACGATATGATTCTTAATCCTCAATTGACCGGATTTATACCTCAGATCATCCAATCTATCATCGCGCCTCATGGTATTGAATTCAAAGCACTCCACAACAACGAAACGCGGGAATTCTGAATATGAAATTCCTTGGCATCGACTACGGCGGCAAACGCATCGGACTTGCGGTGTCCGATGCCAACGGCACCATTGCCTTTCCTCGCGCCACCATTGCAAACATGCGCGGTGTGATTGATACGATTAAAGCGCTTGTACGTGAAGAAAAGATCGATTTCATCGTCATTGGCGACACAAAAAGCTATGGCGGTGTGCCGAATCCGATAACGACACACGTAAAAAACTTTGTGATCGACCTGAAGGAAGTCCTTGATATTCCGATTGCATCGTCGTGGGAAGCGGGGAGCTCAATCGAGGCCAATCGCTACGCACCGGACGACCGGCACGATGATTCCGCCGCAGCCGCGGTTATTTTGCAGCGCTATTTGGATATCAAAACAGGCCGTGTAGACTAATGCATGGACCCCGTTAGAAACCGCGGTCGCAACAATCATATTTTTTTAAATGCTTTTTTATGACATTAGATTCCAATAGTCCCGAAACGAACCTTCCGCGACCTGTTTCTACCGGGGTGGAAGAAACTCCTCAGAATAAGCCGGAGATTTCGTACGAAGATTTTGCAAAGCTTGATATTCGCCTCGGCACCGTCCTCGCTGTGGAGAAAATTGAAAACGCCGATAAATTACTTAAGTGCACCATTGATTTCGGTGACTATGGAACACGCATTATTGTTTCGGGTATCGCAGAATGGAAAACCCCCGAGGATCTCGTCGGAAAACAACTCCCCTATATCGTGAATCTTGCACCACGAACACTTCGTGGTGTTGAAAGTCAGGGAATGCTTATTGCAGCATCTGATGACTCTGGTGTTGCGCTGCTCTCACCTGAGCGCGAAGTCCCACGCGGAACAACATTGAAGTAATAGTCGTTCGCTCCTGATATAATCGAGCGATGTGGTCGTCTGATCCCACGGCTCTTTCGAATGCGAAGCAATCGTTCTCTCGGCGCCTCGCGCGCTGGTTTCCGATGCCTGAACTTTTGATGCCGCGCGCGGCCGGCGTGGATATTTCGGACTCATCAATAAAATGGCTGACGCTGCTACCTGCAGAGCGTGGACTACGTGTGCAGACGCATGGCGACATACAACTCAAATCCGGCATCGTTATCAACGGTGTTATTCACGATATCCATGCGCTTGCCGAGGTGTTGAAACAGGTGCGGACAGAATTGAAGGGCGTTACATGCGCGCACGCCGCGCTGCCCGAAGAAGCGGCCTATGTGTTTAGTATGCAGGTGCCTGGCGGAACTGCGCGCGATCAGATTATGGGCATGATTGAGTTTGAATTTGAAGGTCGCGTACCGATTCCACCAAGTGCCGCAGTGTTTGATTACAGTACTATTTCGAAAGACGATACTGGAAGCGAAGAAATCAGCGTGGTTGTGTTTCCGCGCGATGTCGCGCAAGCGTATGTGGAGGCGTTCTCGGCCGCGGGCATTACGCTTTTATCCCTCGAGGTTGAAGCACGCTCGATTGCACGCGCCGTTTCATCATCGGATGCCGAAGAGCCGATCGTGCTGCTTGTTGATTTCGGACGAGCGCGCACCGGATTTGCCGTTGTGAAGCGCGGGGTCCCGATCTTTACGTCGACCGTGGAAGTTGGCGGCGATCTGATTGACCGAATGCTTGTAGGTAAACTCTCGATGACGCATGAAGACGCGGAACGATTCAAAAATGACGAAGGACTCTTAGCATCAAGAAAAGACAAGCCGTCGCAATTAGATGCCGTGAGCGGTGCAGCCGCAGCGCTTGCAGATGAGGTCGCACGCCACTACCACTATTGGGATACCCGGCGTAATGAACATGGAGAACGTATGACGCCCGTCGGTCGCGTTATTCTCGTGGGAGGGAACGCAAATCTCCGTGGGTTGTCCGATTACATTTCAGGACGTGTTCAGGCGAAAGCGCTCAGAGGCAATGTGTGGCGCCATGTGACTGACTTCGACGACTACATACCGCCGATCGACAAACATAACTCATTGCAATTTGCGACGGCCATCGGCCTTGCGCTTCGGGGACTCTAATACATATGACAAACGTTCTTCCGCTTCCGGCACAACAATCTCTCTGGGCGATGCACCGCGCACGTTTTTTGATCGTGCTTTCACTCGTATGCATCGGCCTCGCGATGCTCGCGTTTATTGCTCTTATGCCGAGTTATTTCGCACTGGAATCAAATACGCTCTCCGAGGCGCAAATGAGCGCGCAAGGTTCATCTGCCGCCGAGAGTCTTAAAAGTATGTCGAAATCACAGGCGCTTTTGTCGGCACTTACTCCTATTATCTTTGCAACGTCATCACCGTCGGCGGCCATTGAGCGCGCGCTCGCGTTGCGACCGAAAGGTGTGACGGTTCAACGCATACGATATGTCGGTGCGTCAAAAAATATACAGCTTGCCGGCGCCGCGAATCGCGATGCGCTCACTGCATATCGCACGGCGCTCGAAAACGACGGTATGTTTTCGAGTGTTTCAGTACCTGTAGCAGCGCTCGTGGGCACCAGTGGTCAGTTTTCTGTAACGCTCTCCGGCAAATTTTAGTATGACGAAACGCATAAAATTGATTTCATGGATCATGGTGGCCCTCGCGATACTTTCGTGGGGAGCTGTTGTGTTTGCCGCGAATCTCATCGAGACCACGGCAGTACAGCGATCAAATGATTCGATTGCCGCGCTCACAAAAGCGAATCAGGCAGCATTAAATAAACGTGTTCAAGCGCTTGCTGAAAGCACAAAAGATAAACGCGCCGAACTTTCGGCGATTGCGGGCGCAGACGTGGTACCCATTATCGATCTTATAGACGCCGCCGGAAAGAGTGCGGCAATTCAGGCCACGGTGAGCGATGCCGCGGTTACCGGCACGCAGCAACTGGACAAGTCGGGCGATACACTGCGTGCGGTGGTATTCAACGTACAGGGTTCGGGGACGTTTGTGCAGGTGATGCACGCGGCTGAACTTTACGAAAAACTTCCGTTGCTTTCATCGATAGATCAGATGGATATTGAGAAAGTGCAGTCGTCCGATCCCAAACTGCCGCCATGGCATATTTCTGTACGTATCCGCGTGCAGACTTTAATTTCGGTATCAATATGAAAGATGCACAGCATGATTCTTTCAAAGAGCTTTATGAAGCTCGGCATGAGCCGGAAAATCTCAGGCCAATTGCGGAGGCGTATTGGCGAACGGTTCTCTTGGGTGCAATCATTGCTGCGGGCCTCGTAATTTTCTTCGGTATATGGGAGTTTTCGGCGGTCATGTCGACTATGTCTGCGACAACCATCGACGCGAGCACGCAACAGAAAACGGCGATCGATCGTACGCAACTTGAAAGTGCGCTTGCAAAGTTTTCGGAGCGAAAGGCGAATTTTGAACTCAGCAAAACGACGACGCCTCAAGTGACCGACCCTACAAAGTAATTGACGTATTGCAACAGACGGATACGATTCAACTTCGGCCCTTGTAGCACAATGGATAGTGCAGCGGACTTCTAAGCCGTCTATGTTGGTTCGATTCCAACCGGGGGCACAGAGTGAGCGAAGCGAACGAGGTGTCCTCGGTTAGGGAAGGGGGCGGGAAACGGAAGTTTCCCGTGGAGGAAGGCTTGGGAAAACCGTGGGTTTCCCAGATACCGAAGGGCAAAACGTATGTTTTGACCGAGAGCACAGCGCCTGCGCGCTGTGCGTGTTGGAATCGAACGCCGGAACGATGTCTCGCAAGCTTGCGAGACAGTGAGGCGGTGCCCAGACAAGCGATTGCGACGGCAATCGTTTAGTCGCGGGCGTTTCCAACCGAGGGCAATTGGTGTAAAGACATAAATACGATAAGGTGATGCGGAACGGGCGATTAGCTCAGTTGGTAGAGCAACGCTTTTACACAGCGAAGGTCACAGGTTCGAGTCCTGTATCGCCCACAGAAACACAAGAAGACCGACAGCTGCTGTCGGTCTTCTTGTGTTTAATTCGAGATGAATGTTGCCAACGACGAAGACGGCCACGGCGGCCATTGATCTTCGCGGCTGAGCCGCACTACAAAGGGCCGTGAGCACACGCTTCCGGTCCTTTTCTATAGTAATTTGCCCTTGCAGGTCCTGCATGTTACAGTGCCGCGACGTTATGGCGTTCACAATTTCACCGGTAGATGTGCAAGCACGCAAGACATTAGACCTCCGCTCCGGAGACACTGTTCGTGTGCACCAGAAAATCGAGGAAAAGGGCAAAACCCGCATCCAGACATTCGAGGGTCTCGTACTCGCGCGCAAGCACGGCACGGAGGCAGGCGGTACTTTTACGGTTCGCCGTGTATCGAGTGGTGTAGGTGTCGAGAAGATTTTCCCGCTCTATTCTCCGATGATCGACAAAATTGAGATCGTAAAGCGCGCAACTATGCGCCGCGCCAAGCTCTATTTCCTTCGCGACAAAGTTGCTCGCGAGGCTCGTCGTATGCTTCGCCGCACCGTCCTCGTCAATAAGTCGGCGGCACCGGTTGTTACGGGTCTTGAAGAAGACCAGGCGCCGATTGAACTTGCAACTCCCTCTGCCGAAGAGTCAGCCGCAATCGAACAGGCATAAAAAACAAACACAAAAGGCCCCACTCGGGGCCTTTTGTGTACATCAGATTGATAATAGTGAAAGCGATGCGTATAATCGCGAAGCAGTGATGCCCGGGTGTTGAAATTGGTAGACATTTTACCTTGAGGTGGTAAAGCCTGTTATGGGCGTGCAGGTTCGAGTCCTGTCCCGGGCACAAAAATTGGAAAAAAGTCCATAACAAAAAGCCGGATCGATATCCGGCTTTTTGTTATTGAAACGACTCGTATTCAAATACCTGGGGGACCGGTGGATTTGCTATTATTTCTATATCCATGATCCGTCAGTATCTTCCTCAGAATATAGAAGAGCTCATTCAATGGTATGAGCGTTACATCTCTCCGCTCTCACTCATTGCGGGCTTTTTGATTGATAATTTCATCGTGCTGAAGCGCGTGGACGCACCATTCGGAAATATGTTGATGCTTTCGTATCTTGTACTCGTCGGTATCGCGATTGTATTACTCAATCTGATAGAGTCGGGTCGTGTTGAACAGAGATTTTTGCTTACCGTGTCGCCATTTCTTCCAGTTGCGGTGCAATTTTTCTTTGGCGCATTATTTAGCGGGTATGTGAGTTTATACAGTCGCAGCGCAGGTGTCGCGGTGTCGTGGGTCTTTGTATTCGCGCTTGCATTCATGCTTATCGGAAATGAGCGGTTTCGCATGCTGTATCAAAAACTTCCATTTCAAATATCGATGTACTTCACCACGCTGTTTTCTTTCTTTATATTCTTTTTGCCGCTCATATTTAAAACGATCGGTCCCGCCATGTTTTTGCTTGCGGGCGCTTCGAGCGTTGTTATTATCGGATTGTTTACCGGACTGTTGCGTGCACTCACGCCGGAACGGTTCACTGCCGCTCAGTCCACGACTACGCGCTCACTCGCCGCCCTCTTTATGCTCTTCAATGTGCTGTATTTCTCCAATATTATTCCTCCACTTCCACTCGCGCTCAAAGAGGGAGGGGTCTATCATCTCGTAGAGCGAACGGAAAACGAATATACGTTGAGCGGGGAAATGAAATCGTTTGGAGTTCGCTATCTCGGTATACCCGCACACATCGCACTCAACGACGGTGATAATGCGTATGTATTCACCGCTGTATTTGCACCATCAGGCCTTTCCACGATCCTGCGCCATCAGTGGCAGTTTTATAACAAGGGAACGAGGCAATGGGAAACACGAGGCGATGTCAGGTTTGAAATACGCGGCGGGCGCGATGGCGGTTTCCGCGGGTATTCTCAAAAACAAAACCCGGAACCCGGATCATGGCGCGTAAACGTGCTTACTGAACGAGGGCAGTTTATTGGACGGATCAACTTTACCGTTGTGCGCGATACAGTCATAAATCTTTTGCAGGAGACACGATAGGTGCATACGCGTTCGCGCTGCGGGCTTGATTCTGCTATAAATCAATTGTTAGAGGAGATGGCGACTATGGTGTAACGGTTAACACTGGAGCTTGTGGAGCTCTCGATCAGGGTTCGATTCCCTGTAGCCGCCCAAAAACAATGGAAGAAACGCGCAGCGTTTCTGTAATATGCTTTTTGGTGCAGGCTATCGGGAATCGAAAGCGAGCGTCGCGGGACCCGCCAGCAGGCGGGACGACGTGAGCAGGGCCGAGCGGAGAAATGTTGCGACGGCAACATTTCGAGCGCTTGGCCTATTCACTTGTAGCCGCCCAAAATAATTCAAAAACGCGAAGCGTTGATGAATTTTATTTTGTGGACGGCTACAGGGAATCGAAAGCAAGGGCTGGGGCCCCGCGAGTACGCGGGGATGCCCGCGCGTGGTCAGGCGGAGATTCTGCGCGACGGCGCAGGATCGAGCGCTTGACCGTGACCTACTGCCCAAAATAATTCAAAAACGCGGGCGCTTCACCCATTGATCTATAGCCGCCCAGACTGGCGAAAAATGAAATATCGGTGTATGTAGTTGTGTACTATGAAGGTTACGTCGTCCAATATGGAAATTTCTCTGGTAATTCCCGCTCATAACGAGGCGAAGTACATCGGACCGTGCCTCGATTCGGTGGTTGCGCACGCTGCACGTTTCAAGGAAATCGTCGTCATAGACAACGCATCCACCGATGAGACTGCAGAAATTGTACGACGCTATCCGCGCGTACGCATAGTGCAGGTCACAGATAAAGGGCTCACCAAAGCGCGGCAGGCAGGACTAGAAGCAACGACCAGTGAGTTCGTCGCATATATTGACGCGGACTGTCGATTGCCTGCGCAGTGGTACAGCACTGCTGAGCGGCTTATTGCGCGCTATCCGAACGGCGTCTCGTGGAGTGGCCCGGCAAAATATTTCGATGCGCCGTCCATGCTCTGGCGATTGCAGCTCAGTCTCGGATGGTGGGCGAGCGCACCGCTCATGTATCGAGCAATCGGTTACATGCTATTCGGCGCAAATTTTATCGTGCGTCGAAGCGCGATGGAGGCGATCGGTGGTTTTGATCCGGACGTTGTATTTTACGGAGAGGATATGACGCTCGCAAAACGATTGCATACGCAGGGGAAGACGGTATTCAGAATGGATTTTTACATCATCACGTCGATGCGGCGCTTTGCAGCTGAGGGATATTTCCGCACGAATATGAACTACATACTCAATTTCTGGTGGCCGGTATTATTTGGTCGTCCGTACCACGAACAGTATAAAGACATCCGATAAATATGACGCCTGCAATTCGCGCACTCGCCGCAACAATCCTCTTTTCTATCGTCGGGATCTCGTCTTTGTTTTTTCACGATACGGTATCGCAATTCACCCTGCCGAATGCACTTTTTTATACAGTGCTCACCATTAATACGTATTTCTCGGTCCGTTTTTATAGCGCGTGGACACCTACGTCTATCATTCAAACTGCAATCGACCTCGCGCTCATGGTTGCGTACATCGCTTTGGGTCTTTCAATCGGGACGCCGCTCGCGTTTTCTTTTTTCGCACTCATTGTGTTTGCGATTGCTCCCGTAAAATACGCCAACCTGCTCGGAAAGACGCCGTACAATGCAACGCTTCGAAAAAAGATATTCATCGATCTTCTGGGTACTGCCTTATGTGTCGTTGTGCTCGGTCTTACCCGCACATCCGTAGCGTTGCCTGCCGCATGGTTCGGTGCAGGGCTCTTCACACTGGCCAACGTGTATCTGTTGTGCATTCGGCCTATGTATCGCCACGTCAAATAACGCCGGGTAATGTGCGAAAAAGTCGTTCCCATTGAAGCGCTATTTTTACCGGATCGAATCTGGAAACGCGCTCACGCGAAGCCCTTCCCATTTTCTCGGCCAACGAGTGATCCGATAGAAGCCGCGAAACGTGGTCTACGAATGCATTCGTGTCTTCCGGATCGACGACGTAGCCGGAGACCCCGTCATCGATACACTCCGGCACGCCACCTGCACGTGCGCCGACAACGGGCACGCCGCATATATTCACTTGCAGAATGGTCATCGGTTGTATTTCGGAGCGGCTGGTCGTGAGCATAACGTCACACGCATTGATCGCCGCAACAAGCGCATCACCGGACAGGCGGCCCATGAAAAACGTCTGTTGCGCTATACCAAGCGAGCGGGCACGAGTCTCGAGTTCGTCCCGTGCGGGTCCGTCACCGATGATGACGAGTTGCGCGTTTGTTCGCTTATGGACTTCTGCAAATACTTTGAGGGCTTGATCGAGATTCTTTTCTTTGGCCAGTCTGCCAAAGACGAGGACCGCTCGATGCGAGAGACCGATGCGATCACGGAGTGTCTCTTTCTCATCAAAATGACGAAATGCCCCGACATCGACTGCATTTGAAATGATCGTCGTCATAACGCGCCGCAGGCCGGCGCTCAGGAGTACGTCCATCGGTTGCGACGTCGGAGTGGTAACTACATGAAACCCTCCGTAAAACCACGCTACAAATCGCAGAATTAAAGAGCGAAACGGCTCGGCGTCCAAGTAAAAATAATGCAGATAATCAACGGGAGAGCTGTGATTGGTGCCGACCGCCGCAATGCCCAGTTTCTTTGCAGTGTATCGCGCCATGAGTCCGATTGTGCCGAATGAGTGCACGTGAATCACATCCGGGCGATATGTTTTGAGTGCCGTGTGAATGCCGAAGGGGGAGACGATGCAAAACGTACCACCGAATAGTTCGATCGACGTAAAACGCGTTACGAGTGGGTCGGCTGCCTCGCCACGCATATGCGCAGCGAATATGCGCACGTCGTGCCCGAGTCCACGCAAACTCCGTGCCTGTAGCACAACGGAATCCGCAACGCCGCCGAGCTGCGGCAGGTACATGTCAGTGCAGATTGCTATTTTCATTGCATTGCGTTCTCCTTCTTTAAGAATTGTCGTTTCATACGTCGCGCAAAGAGGTAATAGAGAAATCCGAACACAACAACCATAATGATAAGAAATTCGGCGTGTCCCATATATCGTTTTACAAATTCATACGAATTCCCGAAATAGAAACCAAGGGCCAGTAGTGCCACGTGTTGTGCGAGTGCTACGGGAATCGCAACGCCGAAAAAAATGCGGGGTTTTACTCCGGCAAGCCCCGCCGACACCAACAGCGGAGTCGAAAGCCCGAGTGCAAGTTTCGCAAAAGCCATCATTTTGCGAGGATGTTCGTGCCACATGCGCTCAATTGGTGCGAAGTTTCCACCGCTGATACCGATTTTGCTCGCGTACTTTTCAATCAGACGTGAACGTTGGCCCCGTTTACCGATGTAGTACAAGACCGCATCCGGGATAAGGTCGCCCGCAACTAAAATAGGGTAGGCAAGAAAAACGTCGAAATATCCGAGCGCTGCAAGAGTGCCCATAAACAGCGAAAAGATCGGTCCCTCGATGCAAGCAATAGGAAAGATGATCCAGTAGCGATAGGCAAGGACGAGCGAAGTAAGCGAGGCAAATTCCATGGCCAAAGTATACCTGTTCACTGTTCGCGCACGGTGCACGCGGCGGTATACTTTCGTTCATGGCAACAACGCCCACAGCAGCGGCATGGTTGAGCGCTTCACGACTTGCTCGCGATTACAGCGCCGTGTGGCATACGCGGGGGTACGTAATTTCTCTCTTGGTATCTTTGCTCGTACTCTGTGGTGCCCTGTACGTGAATTTCTGGGCGATTGAGCGGGCCACCGTGCAGGCCGGTCCTGCTGTTGAAGACCTATTACTTTCAAACTTCCCGGTGTTCGAGGTTGACGAATTTTTCGTCTACGGCACGTTCGTTGTGATTGCGTTTGCGACACTCATTGTCCTCTCTCAGCCGAAAAGTATTCCGTTTGTATTGCACGGACTGACACTCTTCATATTGGTACGATCAGGCTTCACGCTCCTCACGCATCTGGGGCCGCCCGAGGCCCACTACGCAAGTAACTTCGGCGCAACGATTACGAATGCATTTTTCGGCTCGGATCAGTTTTTCTCTGGCCATACCGGTATGACATTTCTCGGGGCGCTCGCATATTCACATGTGCTCTGGATCCGAAACGTTTTCATGGGATCGTGTCTCTTTTTCGTTATCATCGTATTAATGGGGCATATTCATTATTCCATTGATATCGCCTCGGCGTTTTTTATTACATACGGAATCTACCGGATTTCAATCTGGGCATTCGAAAGCGAATATCGTCTCTTTATGGGTGACGTACAATCATAAAAGCCGCCCACAGGCGGCTGATATACTTGCTGTATGGATCCTGAACTCAAAAAACGCATCGACTCAATAGAACAGAAGGTCGAAATGGTCTACGTTTCAGCAGAAAAGACAAGGAAATACTTCCTCGTTGCGGCTATCGTTTCTGTTCTTGCCGTAGTACTACCCCTCATCGGACTCATATTTGCTATTCCTTCGTACCTCTCTACCTACAGCGCAACCTTAAACATGTAAGCCCAACCTGAACGGAGCGTCAGGATGGTACTATGTTTAAAAATTAATATTTCCTTCATTTTTTATGACTCCAACAGAACAGGATATTGCACGCACCACGTACTGGATGAAAACCGCAGGCACACTTGCGCTTGCGCTCCTTGCGTTTTTTCTCCTCGCCGCAACAATGTATGCATTCAAGAGTATCGCATTTATCGGAAGCGGAGTTTCCGCAAGTAATACGATTAGTGTGTCAGGCACGGGAGATGTGTTTGCAGTGCCTGATACCGCCACCTTTAGCGTCACGATTCAGGAGCGCGCAAAAGACGTTGCAACAGCACAAACTGCTGCAACAAAAAAGAACAACGACGTTGTTGCGTACCTCAAAAACGCCGGCGTTGTTGCAAAAGACATCCAGACTACTGATTACAATGTGAATCCGCAGTATGAATATTCCAATGGTGTTTGTTCCACAGGGTACTGCCAACCGGGTTCACAGAAACTCGTCGGTTTTGAGGTCACGCAAACCCTCACGGTGAAAGTAAAAGACACCACCAAAGCGGGGGAATTGCTTTCAGGGGTAGGTTCTCGCGGCGCGTCTACCGTATCGGGACTTTCTTTCACTATCGACGATCAAAACAAGCTTGAGGCAGACGCTCGCGACAAGGCAATCGCAGACGCAAAGGTGAAAGCGGAGAAGCTCGCCGGCTCTCTCGGTGTGTCGATCGTACGAGTCGTCGGGTTTAGTGAAAACTCCAACCAGCCCTATGCATATGCACGCGGGGGTGTCGCGATGGATTCTATGGCGAAATCAACAGCAGCCACCCCGCCTTCACCAGAAATT
Source organism: Minisyncoccota bacterium (assembly GCA_043780835.1). Taxonomy (GTDB): domain Bacteria; phylum Patescibacteriota; class Minisyncoccia; order Phycocordibacterales; family UBA2100; genus UBA10103. The sequence continues at coordinate 55,183 of JAYWCB010000010.1, read as the reverse complement.
CCGACGGGACAGAACAAAATAACGTCTCAGGTAAATATTACGTACGAAATTCGATAACTATATGGGAACTGCCGAAAGAAAGCGCGCCGCGCATGCTGCACGATTATTAAAACTAGCTGCAAGCTCAACCCGCGCATCGATTCTCTTTGCATTAGCAAAACACAAGGAGCTTGCGGTGCAAGATATAGCAGAGGAGCTTGATATGACGCACTCGGCAGTAAGCCATCAACTCGCAGTTCTGGCGGGTGCCGATATTGTGACCTCAAAAAAGTCCGGCCGCATGATGTGTTATGCGATCTCGAAAAATCCTCAAGCAAAAGCCCTCGTGAAATTCCTCACCACCATAAAATAGCGCACGCATATCCCTGCGTCGCAGAGAAGTCGCAGGGATTGACACTCCACTAAAAAGAGATATTATACATACAAGCCCCGGAAGGGGTTTTAAAAATGTCTAATTTTTAGCCACACAACTAACCGATTGACCGTATGTCCGTACTCAGTTACATCAAAGAAACACAGGCAGAACTCCGTCACGTTTCGTGGCCGACGCGTGCGCAGACCACCGTCTACACGGCGCTCGTTATCGCTATTTCACTTTTCATCGCACTGTATTTGGGCTTTTTCGACTTCTTATTCACCACGACGCTTGCGCGTCTCGCCGGTGTGCAGCCCGTCGCTTCGAAGACGCAGCAGACCACGCCTGTGGCTTCGTCCACCTCAACCACGACTCCGATCGACTTCAGTATTCCTACAAGCAAGAAGTAATATTATTGATAACAGCATTTCGCTATGGCAAAACAAACATACGGAACGGAGCGACAGTGGTACGCGGTGCATACCTATTCCGGGTATGAAGACGCGGTCGCCCGCAATCTTCGCCAGCGTGTCGAATCATTCGGCATGAGTGACCGGATTTTCAATGTCGTTGTCCCGACCGAAAAGAAGATCAAGATTAAAAACGGTAAGCGCACTGAAACGAAAGAAAAGATCTTCCCGGGCTATGTGCTCGTAGACATGGTTGCAACGGATGACGCATGGAGTGTGGTACGAAACACACCGCAGGTAACCGGATTCGTCGGTACCGCAAACCAGGCCGTGCCGCTCGAGCCGGCGGAAGTTGAGAAGATTCTCAAGCGCACCGAGGGGGATACTGTTCGCCACGCGATTGATCTTGCAGAAGGAGACGCGGTGGTGATCGTCGACGGACCCTTCAAAGACTTGGAAGGAAAAGTGGGCGAGATTGACGAAGAGCGCGGAAAGGTTAAGGTGTTAGTTCCGATGTTCGGGCGTGAGACTCCGGTGGAGCTCGAAGCAGATCAGGTGCAGCGTGTATAAACAGAAACTAAATATTTATGGCAAAAGAAATCACAAAAATCATTAAATTGCAGATTGCAGCGGGTGCTGCCACTCCTGCGCCACCGGTTGGTACGGCGCTCGGCCCGGCCGGCGTCAATATCGGTGAATTCGTCAACCAGTTCAATACGCTCACTCGACCGCTCGCGGGCACCATCGTTCCGGTTGTCATGAACGTCTACAAGGACCGAACATTCACATTCATCATCAAGAAGCCGCCGGCATCGCGCCTCGTCCTCAAGGCAATAGGCAAGGATAAAGGCTCCGACAAGCCGCATTCAACCAAGATCGCAAAGCTTTCTCAGAAACAGCTCGAGGATATTGCAACCGAAAAAATGGAAGATTTGAACGCGCTCGATTTGGAGCACGCAAAAAAGATCATCGCGGGAACTGCCCGATCCATGGGCGTCGACGTCGACACGAAGTAAACACTCCTACATCCAGCAACAACCCCTCATATGAGGGGTTGTTGCTTTTTAAGGCGCTCAAAGGAATACTGGCGCATATGAGGACCAATACACTCATCGTATTTGAGGGCATCGACGGCTCGGGCAAAGCGACGCAGGCAAAATTGCTTGTCGATCGGCTGCGAAAACAGGGGCACCAGGTAAAACTGATGCAGACCCCAAACTACGAAAAACCGATCGGCAAAGTTGTTCGAAATGCGCTCTCCGGTAAATTCGGCGATTTCAAAAATCTTTCGCCATACCTTTCTGCAATGCCGTACCTCCTCGATTTTGCAACTCAAAAGGAAGGCCTTGTTGAGTCTCTGAAGACTGGCTTTGTGGTTTTTGACCGTTATGTGCCAAGTACCATCGCATATCACGGCGCGAAAGTTGAGGGCGCTACGCGTAGCCATTTCATAAAACTCGTTGAAAATATTATGTTCGAAGAGCTCGGTCTTCCGAAACCGCATCGAGTCATTTACCTCAAGCTCCCGGTAGAGCTCGCGAAAGATCATATGGACGATGCGGGACACGCGCTTGATCAGCATGAGCAGGATCAGGAATACCAGAAACGTGTCGCCGACCTGTATAACAGACGGGCAAAAGACAAAACATGGAGAACGGTAGATTGTAAAAAAGGAGAGTCTGCAACAGATATCCATGAGCGTGTGTGGGACGCCATTAGTGCTTCCTAAGGTACAATCTCCGCATGTTAATTCCTGAAGCGATCTCAAATCGATTGCGTGTCGCACTTGCAGCAGCGCTCGCAAACTACGATATCGAAGTGGCAGCCACAGACATAAAAATCGAGTATCCGCTCGATATTTCTCATGGTGACTACGCGACGGGCGTCGCGATGAAATACTCAAAACAGACCGGTATTCCGCCACGAGAGCTAGCCGAAAAAATAGTGGCGGCTTTAGGCGAAATAGACGGCATCGAATCCATTACGATTGCGGGACCGGGATTTATCAATGTCACGCTTTCACCGAAAGAAATTGCCGAAACCGTGGGATACGCCTCGAATGAAGCGTGGGGAAGAAATGCGCCATCGCATCAGAAGGTTCTGTTCGAATACACCGATCCGAATCCATTCAAGGAGTTCCACATTGGTCATTTAATGAGCAATGCTATCGGTGAATCTGTTGCGCGATTGTCCGAATTTGCAGGAGCCGACGTGCGGCGCGCGAACTATCAGGGTGATGTTGGGCTGCACGTTGCCAAATCCATTTGGGGGAAAATGCAGCAGCCCCAACTTTCGTGGGGGGAAGCATATGCGTACGGATCAAAACTGTACGAAGACAACAAGGCGGATATCGATGCCATCAATAAAAAAGTGTACACGCGCGAAGATCCACTCATCAACGAACACTACAAAACAGGATTGTTGTCATCACAGGCGGCATTCGAAAAAATCTACGCACAGGTCGGTATGGAAAAGGTGCAAAACCACACCGGTACTGAGGATTATTTCGACTACTATTTTTATGAAAGTCTTTGTTGGTGGATCGGCAAAACGATAGTAGAAGAAAATACTCCTGCGGTCTTTATGTCGAGCGACGGCGCTATCGTATTCAAGGGAGAAGATGTTGATCCGACATTGCATACACGAGTATTCATAACCTCTCAGGGCTTGCCAACGTATGAGGCAAAAGAACTCGGACTCTATAAATCTAAAAATGACATGTTTGGCTGGGTTCCGGATGTGTCCGTGACGGTAACGGCTTCCGAACAAAAAGATTATTTTCGCGTGGTTCGAGCCGCCGCGCTCCTGATCCCCGAACTCGCAGGAATCGCGGGTAAGACCACGCACATTACGCACGGCATGATGCGGCTCCCGACTGGAAAAATGTCATCCCGCACCGGTGATGTTATTACCGGAGAGGCTCTCCTTGATGAGCTTTCTGGTGCTGCAAAGGCGCGCGCAGCGGAGAGTCGTGCTGACGATAAAGACCAGCTTGCAAATGATGTTGCAGTCGCCGCTATTAAATTCCAAATTCTTAAGCAGGCGAGCGGTAAGGATATTATTTTTGATCGCGAGCGGGCGCTTTCGCTCGAAGGAGATTCGGGGCCGTATCTGCAATATGCCCACGCTCGCGCACATCAGATTGTAGAGCGGGCAAAAGCAGAGGGCATCCATGCGCACGCTGATCTGCAGGCGCCGCCGTCTCTCGTCACACGCCTCCTGCATCGATTTCCGGAAGTTATTGAACAAGCGTCCGTTCTTATGGAGCCGCATATCGTGACCACGTATCTCACCGAGCTCGCTTCGGCATATAACAGTTGGTACGCGCAAGAGCAGATTCTCGACGGCACGCCAGCGGCTGCGCACAAAGTGGCTGTGGTAAACGCAGTTCGAAACACTCTCAAAAACGGTCTCTGGATTCTTGGTATTCCTGCCCCGGAAAAAATGTAGGAGCACTTGCGCGTACTGCGGGGCTTGATACGCTTTTATACGGCAGAGGAATTACCTCTGTGTTCTGAATCGGGAGGAAAAAATGCAACAGATTGCTGTCGATGCGAGTTCGCTGCAATTCCCCAGAGCTGTATTTTTGCTTGTCGGAAGCAAGGCCATCGAGACGGTCTGCGAAGATCGTCACGCGTACGACGATTTCATCGCCGCACATGCCAGAGACAAGCCAGTCCGTGTCAGGAATGAGTGCCGTTTTTCTACGATCTGAATTTGTATGAGGACCCTGTTCTCAATCGACCCGGTGCGACTTTTCGCACCGGGCTTCGTTTTTTGTTACGATGACACCCATATGGACAAAAAGCTGGCTGAAAACGTCGATAAATCATCAGTCGCCAAGCGGGAGGAAGATATCCTCGCTTTTTGGAATGAAAACAAGATTTTCGAGAAGTCGCTTGCGCAAGACGCACCGAAGGGCGACTACGTATTTTATGACGGCCCACCCTTTGCAACCGGCCTACCGCATTACGGCCACATCGTTGCTTCGGTAATCAAGGACGTGGTGCCTCGCTACTGGACGATGCGCGGCTATCATGTGCCTCGCCGTTGGGGATGGGATTGTCACGGCCTTCCGATTGAAAACATCGTCGAGAAAGAGCTCGGCTTTAAACATAAGAAAGACATCAAGGCGTACGGCGTTGCGAAGTTCAACGAACGATGCCGCGAAATGGTGCTCACATACGCGCATGAATGGGAAAAGATTATTCCGCGTATCGGCAGATGGGCAGACATGGAGCATGCGTACCGCACAATGGATAAGGATTTTATGGAGAGCGTGTGGTGGGTTTTTAAAACGATCTACGACAAAGGACTCGTGTACGAAGATTATCGCTCGATGCATATTTGCCCGCGCTGCGAAACCACACTCTCTCAACAAGAGGTGAGTGAGGGGTACAAAGAAGTAAAAGACATTTCGGTGACGGTGAAGTTCAAGATGAAAGATCCGGAGAAACACGGATTTCCTGAAAATACATATTTTCTCGCATGGACCACGACTCCCTGGACGCTACCGGGTAACGTGGCACTCGCTGTCGGGAAGGATATTCCATATGTGCTGATTGAGAAAGAGGGGGACAATTTTATCGTTGCGCAAATACGAGATAAAAGCCCTATTCCTGAACCATCCTCAATCGTCCGGCCGATCAGTGCTTCTGAGATTATTGGTCTCGAATATGAGCCGCCGTTCGACTACTACAGCAAAGACGAGACGTTAAAGAATCGTGAAAACGGGTGGAAGGTGTATCACGCAGATTTTGTTACTGCAGACAGTGGTACGGGCATTGCGCATGAGGCCCCCGCATTCGGTGCCGACGACTGGGAACTACTCAAGCAGGTAAACCTTCCTTTTGTGCAGCATGTGAATTTCGACGGCACGATGAAGCCCGAGGTCACCGCGTTTGCAGGCATGGAAGTAAAACCGAATTCCGACGATGATAAGGTGCGTCTCGGTACCGACATCGCTGTTTTGAAATATCTGCAGGAGTACGGTACGTTTTTCTCGAAAGAGAATATCGTACACCCGTATCCTCATTGCTGGCGGTGCGACACGCCACTCTTGAACTACGCGACCTCGTCGTGGTTTGTAAATGTGACCGGCATCAAGCCGAATCTTCTCCAAAATGCCGAGAATATTTCGTGGTCACCTGAGCACATCAAAGAAGGCCGTTTCGGAATGTGGCTGAGCGGCGCGCGCGATTGGTCAATCAGTCGTCAGCGCTTTTGGGCGAGCGTCATGCCAATTTGGGTATGCGTGGACTGTAAAGAAAAACAAGTTTTCGGCAGTGCGACCGAACTCGAAGAGGCGAGCGGGAAAACAGTCGATGATCTCCATAAGCACGTCGTCGATGGGATCACCGTTGCGTGCAGCTGCGGCGGTACGATGAAGCGTGTCCCCGACGTGCTCGACACGTGGTTTGATTCAGGCTCTATGCCATACGGGGAACGCCACTATCCGTTTGAGAATAAAGAAAAGTTTGATGCTGCGTTTCCCGCGCAGTTTATTGCGGAAGGGCTCGATCAAACGCGTGCGTGGTTCTACTACCTGCACGTACTCGGTGGAGCACTGCTCGAAAAGAACGCGTTTCAAAACGTCATCGTCAACGGCATCGTGCTCGCCGAAGATGGTAAGAAGATGGCGAAGAAGCTGAAGAACTATCCCGATCCAATGGAAGTCGTAAACAAATATGGCGCGGATGCGCTTCGATTCTATCTCCTCACGTCACCGGTCATGCAGGCCGAAAACCTGATGTTTTCAGAAAAAGGTGTTGACGAAATCGTAAAGAAAAATATCGGGCGACTCAACAACGTGCTCGAGTTCTACAATCTCTATGCCGATGGCACGGTGCGCGACTTTAAGAGTGCGCACGTGCTTGATCGGTGGATCGTGGCGCGCGTGAATGCGCTCGTGGGGGAGAGTACCGACGGATACGAAACATACGAGCTTGATACCGCCACGCGTCCGCTCGCGCAGTTTATCGACGATCTTTCCGTATGGTATCTGCGACGCTCTCGCGAGCGTTTCAAGGTTGCGGGTAGCGACAAGACCGTCGCGCTCGCAACGCTTCGGTATGTGTTACACACGCTCGCGCGTGTAATGGCGCCTGCGATGCCGTTTTATGCGGAGTATTTATTCCGGGCAGTGCGCGAGGAAGAAGACGAAGAAAGTGTGCATTTGTCGATGTGGCCGGAAATCCTACCGCACGATACAAATGCTGCGCAAGAACTCACGCGCATGTTTGCAACACGCCTCATTGTTTCAAATGCGCTGAAAGAGCGAGAGGTGCTCAAGCTCAATGTGCGACAACCTCTTGCTGCACTCCATATCGGTCAAACTGATCTGTATGCGCGTGATACACCTGGTATTCAAGAACATCTCGATTTGATAAAAGACGAGGTCAACGTAAAAGAGGTAATTTTTATGGACGAGCCGGGCGTAAAGCTCGATACGGTCGTCACCGAGGCACTGCTGGAAGAGGGGCTTGTGCGCGAAGTGAGACGCTTGTTGCAGGGCGCACGAAAAGATTCGGAGCTCGCACCTACAGACGTCATCGCGGGTGCGCTCATTGAAGCAATGCCCGATGAAATAGTTATTTTAAAAAAATACGCCGTAGAACTGCAGGTATCTACGAAGGTCGACGCACTCCGATTCGCCGAGGCCGACAAAAAGCGAGTCACACTAGAGCGATAAACAATCCGATGTATCAGAAATATCACACGGAAGCGATCGTGCTCGGCAGTTCCGAGCGCGGAGAAGCAGATCGAACCCTCGCACTCATGACGCGTGATTTCGGATTAGTGCGTGCACGTGCGAGTGCAGTCCGTTCGGAACATTCAAAAATGCGCTACGCATCTCAATTGTACAGCTGCTCCATGACGTCGCTCGTAAAAGGGAAGCGCGGATGGCGGATGGCGGGGGCGAGTGCGCGCTCACTTCCCACGGGATCGGTCTCCGGGATTTCAGCGTTTGCGCGCATTTCTGAGTTGACGCTCAGAGTGGTCGCGGGTGAAGAAAAGAACGAATACCTCTTCGATGTGCTTGCCGAAGCGCATCGCGTCCTGATGAGCACCGAGGTCCTCGCGATTCCCACGATCGAAATTGTCTCCGTTGCCCGCGTGCTCTTTGCGCTCGGGTACGTGTCGGCAGAAGCGCTCAAAACAACTCTTTTCACACACACACAGTACGGAAGCGACCACATGCAGGAAGCCGAAATTCTGAAAGAAATAATGCTGAAGTCGATCAATCGTGCGATCGCTGAGACACATCTCTAAGTGCGTATCTTTGCATATTGACGATGGATGCAACGGGTGTACCGTTTGACCTACCCCACGAACCAAGGAGGAGATCATGGGAAATAAGAAATCAACGTCTGAAGACCCGGATATTGTGCGCGCCGCAGGCGAAGGAATGGTAAAGCGTCATTCACCGGAAGGTGATAAGCGCGCTGAACGGGAAGAGGCCGAGAAACGCAAGCAGGCTCAAACGAAGAAGAAATAGAATTGTTCTGTCCGTAAAGAAAGGCCGCAGCACTGCTGCGGCCTTGTATATAGAAACTGCAGATTGCACGGACGCCACTCTAACGGTACTCTCGAGCAATGATTACCATTTCGCGTCGTACGTCCATCACGCCTGATGGCGTTGAGCAGCTCAATCTATTGATGCAAGAATTGAGCCCCGATTCTGAAAATATTCCTAAGGCTACCCTCGAAAGAGTTCAGGTGTTATTGCAGGAAAAGAATATCATCATGGTTACGGTCAATGACGACGACACGATCATTGGTGTCGCTACGCTCTATGTAATGCCCAAAGTGGGCAAGCTTGTTTCTCACCTTGAGGATGTTGTCGTGAGCAGTGCGTATAGAGGACAGGGTCTTGGAGAGCAGCTCGTATCCAAAACGATAGAGCTCGCAAAGTCTTTTGGAGCTGTTTCGATAGCGCTCACGTCCCGGCCGTCGCGTGTTGCAGCGAACAAACTGTATCAAAAACTAGGATTCGAACTCAAAGAAACAAATCCGTACAGGCTCAAGCTATAAATATGGCGCGTGTAAAGCTCAGCGAATATAAGGCGAAGAAAATCCTTCTCGGAGATTCGTATACCGGTGTGCAATTGCACACAGGAGCGATTTCTATTCCAGCGGGGCGGTGGGTCGCAAAGGTGGATCAAGGGATCAAGAAGCGCTTCAAGCAGGGGCTTCTTGTGGTGGATAAAAGCGACGCAGAAATTAAATCTGCGATAGCGGCGTGGGAGGAAAAAGGATTCACGCAATTCTTGCTCGACCCATACATGGATCACGATGCGACCCTCGATCAATACATATCATTTGAGCGTGTGCGGGACGGAATTCGCGTTTTGCACGCAAAAGACGGAGGCGTCGATATCGAAGCGCATCCCGAAGCGGTGCATACATACATGCTTACAAAAAAAGAAGACGTGGCGTCAATCGCATCGTCGACCGGTATACCGGAAGCGTTTTTTGCGCGCGTGGGTGATGCGTTCGAAAAAGAATTTTTTGCATTTCTCGAAATCAATCCGCTCGTCGTTTTAAATGGATCCGCAGTTTTGCTCGATGCGGCGGCGCTCGTCGACAGTGCGGGCGAATTTTTCCTGCGAGATTCGTGGACTGATTCCGATGTCATCAAACAAAAAGCAAAACATCCGGCAGAAAGTCGCGTTGAAGCTCTTGCCGCAACAACCCCCGCGTCGCTGAAGCTCTCGGTAATCAATCCGAACGGCGCCCTCTTTTTCCTGCTCTCCGGCGGCGGTGGATCCATCGTCATCGCCGATGAAGTGCAATTGCAGGGTGCGGGATCGCTCCTTGCCAACTACGGCGAATACAGCGGTGGACCAACGCGCGAGGAGACGTATTTATATGCAAAAGAAATCCTCTCGCTCCTCCTTGCATCTGAGGCGCCCAAAAAAGCACTCGTGATTGCCGGCGGCGTTGCCAATTTCACCGACGTAAAAAAGACGTTTCTGGGCATTATCGATGCGCTTTCGGAAGTCGCAGCGCCATTAAGGGAACAGGGAATTCGCGTGTTTGTGCGACGCGGCGGACCTAATGAAGCGGCTGGTCTGTCCCTTATGAAATCTTTTTTGGAAAAAGAGAGACTTTTTGGCTCGGTACATGGCTCTGATGATGTGATCACGCGTGCAGTGGAAGAAGCTATTGTTTTCATTCAATAATATGACGCTCATTGAACGAATACGAAGTGGAGCAGACGGGATTCTCGTCGTCGGAAATCATCCGGGAATTGTGCAGTCCATACTTGATTTCGATGCGCTTTCAGGCAAATCTCGTCCGTCTATTATCGGGATCATTTCCGGCACGCGAAAAGCTCAGAAATTCTTTTTCGGCACATCAGAGATTCTGATCCCATGCTATCGCGACTATGCGCATGTCCCGAAAGCATCGCATGCTCGCGTGCAATGGATGCTCAACGCCCTGTCAGGACGTCGCACCCTCGCCTCAACAATCGGTTTCTTTTCTGCGTTTCCTGATGCACTCGGCGGACATCTCTTTGCTGAAAACGTACCTGAAAATCACGCGACCGAGCTCATTGCGAAATTTGGGGCGAACTATCTTATCGCCGGATCATCCGGCGTGGGATTACTCGTTCCAAAATACTTAAAACTTGGTGCGATCGGCGGTACAGATGTGGCACAAATCGAAGCGGGGAAACTTGCAACCGAAGGATCTGTTGCGGTCGTGTCTACATCCGGAGGTATGACCAATGAGCTGATTCGCGCCGTAGTGCAGGCAGGGAAGCGCGTGTCGTTTTCTCTCTCGATCGGTGGCGACCGGTTTCCGGTCACGGCACTTTCACAGGTTCTCGCACTGGCAGAATCTGATCCCGCCACAAAGGCGATTGTGTATTTTGGCGAACTCGGTGGCGCAGACGAATATGAAATCGTTGAACTACTGAAATCAAAACAGCTCACGAAACCCATCATTTGTTACATTGCCGGAATCATAGACGAAGCATTTGATGAGCGAATGCAATTCGGGCATGCAAAGGCACTTGTTGCGAGAAAGGATGAAAGCGCGCGTGCAAAACGTGACGCGCTCAATAGTGCGGGTGCGATCGCGCCGGAAACCTTTCCTCTTTTTCTGCATGCGCTCGCCGAGATTTCGCTCCCACTCATTCATGATACGGTCATTGATACGAAGGTGTTTATGGAACGGAAACCAAGTATTCTTTCATCGCGTAAAATAGTCGACCTCGATGCGGTTCCGGTTTTTGTAAAGGGTGGGACGCTCACGAAGCAGCCTGAAAACGCATTTGCCGCTGCGGCTCTTAAGGCGTTGCTCGGCCGCACCGTGTCTGCAGAAACAGCCGCATGTGTAGAAAATATATTTGAACTTCTGATTGATCACGGTGGTCATGTGTCCGGCGCGGTAAACACTATGGTGACCGCGCGCGCAGGGAAAGATATGGTTTCTTCGCTGGTCTCCGGACTCCTGACCGTTGGTCCGCGCTTTGGCGGCGCGGTGAACGATGCGGCACGGTGTTGGCACGACGGCATGACATCAGCCGCCGACGCTGCCGCGTATGTGGAAGCAAAAAATAAGGCAGGGCAGTTGCTCTCCGGGATCGGTCATAGAAAATATCGGGTCGGTATTCCTGATCCGCGCGTGGCAGCACTCTCAGAATTTGCAGAACTGCTTTCTCGACATCCGCACTACGATTTTGCTCGTGCCATTGAATCCGTGACGACTGCAAAAAACGGTAATCTTATTTTAAATGTTGACGGCGTCATGGCGGCACTCGTACTCGATCTCTTGCAGGAAAAGGACGGGTACTCCAACCAGGAGATAGGCGAACTGCTCGACGCGGAATTTTTCAATGCACTGTTTATCATTCCACGTACGGTGGGATTCATTTCTCATTTCATCGAACAAAAGCGAAACGATGAAGGGCTGTTCCGTCTGCCCGACGACCTCTTATACGAGCGCGAAGACTAAGAGAATAGCCGCCTTTTGAGGCGGCTAGTTCAATGCATCAAAAGATCGGTTCAAAACCGCTTTCCTTGCATTTCGAGTAGTCGGACGGCGTGACCTCCACTTCAATGTATTCATTGGAAAGCTTCGCAACGATCTGCCCGGTAATACCCGCGAGGAATGAAATCACGTTGCCGGTATAAAACGGCCCTTTGATTTCGAAATCCATTTCGTCCACTTTTCGTTCGAGTGTCCTATGTTTTGGACATTTGACCCGCACTGTCACAATCATTTGATGTCCTCCCGGGAATAACGGTTGTTTTGATACGCACTCTAAACGCACTGGGATCAATCAAATCTCGGGAACAGCACCGAGTCAAGGACGACACAATGATAGAATGGTCGTGATGGAACCCTCGGAGCACGACAAGGAGCGAATCGAACAATTGCGTCGAGCGATGTATTCGCGGAAACTTTCCGGCCAACTTCACGAGCGACCTCGTCGCGAGCTTGAACACGATCGCGAAATTGTCGGCGATGACTGGAAAACACAGGAGCCGGAGCTCGATAAAATGCGTGTCGCACCACGATTCATCGGTACAACCCGTGCGATTTTAAAATGGTTCCTCGTGATCTCGGTATTATTTTTCGTCGCGGCCGCCGGTTTCTTTGGATATTATTTTTTGTTCGGCGGAGGCAGTCATCCTGCAAATCCGGGGAATATTGATATTTCGGTCTCAGGACCGCCGCAAATTGCGGGCGGCGAACCGGTTGAGTTACAGATCACCGTAGTAAATCGAAATCGCGTTCCGCTTGAGCTCGCTGATCTGTTGGTGACATTCCCGCAAGGGACGCGCTCTGTCGCTGATTTTGCCACCGACATGCCGAGTCTCAGACAATCGCTCGGCACTATCGAACCGGGAGGGCGGCGCCAGGGTACGATTTCGGCCGTTTTTGCCGGCGCGAGCGGACAGAATGCAAACGTGAAAGTCGAGCTTGAATACCGCGTGCAGGGATCGAGCGCTATTTTCGTTGCGAATCAGGATTATGGACTCACGTTTACATCATCGCCACTTTCTATTTCTGTAGACGGGAATTCCCAAACCACATCCGGTCAACCGGTGCAGTTCACCGTGAGTGTCGCATCAAACGCGAGTGCGCCATTGCGCGACGTGGTACTGGATATGACTTACCCGTTTGGATTTAAATTTTCGAGTGCGACGCCGGAGCCCGCACGAGGTACCACGTGGACACTCGGGGATTTTGCGCCGGGCCAGCGTAAATCAATTCTTGTACAGGGAACGCTTGCGGGGGAGCAGGGAGACAAGCGAGTGTTTCGCATTTCGGCGGGCACGCGCACCGCAACATCATCCGGCGTTTCGACGAAACTCGCCGACAACTCATATGAGATGAAAATTGCGCAGGCATTTCTTGGCCTTTCTATTATTACAAACTCGAGTCAATCAACGACGACGCCGAGCGATTTCGAAACACAACCTAAAATGAACCTCCCGATCGCAGAGCCGGGCACGACGGTAACGGTTACGATCGAGTATCAAAATAATCTCACGGTTGAAATTAACGACGCGGTGATCGTGGCGCGTCTCAACGGACTGCTCGTGAATGGCGAAAGTGTTCGGGTAAATGACGGGTTCTATCGATCGTCCGACGACACGGTGATATGGGATAAAACATCTACCGCAGGAGATCTCGGCACGCTTCCTCCCGGGAAAAAAGGAACCGTCTCGTTTTCATTTAAAATGCCCGAGCCAAAAACTGCAACGGCGGATCCGAAAATCGACATTAGTGTGAACGCGGCAGGGAAACGATTATCGGAAACCGGAGTGCCGCAAAATTTGCAATCATCAGCCCGCGCGCAGGTGCGGCTCGCTACGGATCTCCAGCTCGCGGCACAAGCGCTCTACACCCAAAATCCGTTTGGGGTGTCCGGTCCGATGCCGCCGAAAGCCGGCACCGAAACACAATTAGCACTCGTGTTCACTATTACAAACACGTCGAGCAAGCTCACAAACGCAAAGGTGAAAGCAAAATTACCTTCATACGTGCGATGGATCGGGTCACACGCGCCCCGCACGGAAAATCTCACGTTCAATCAATACGACGGCACGTTTACGTGGGATCTCGGCGATATCGCACCTGGCGCAGGAGAAAACGGCACGCAGCCCCGGCAAATCGCGATTTCTGTCGGATTTACTCCGTCGACCAGTCAAATCGGAGAGCAGCCGGTACTGGTGCAAAACGTTACGTTGACCGGTACCGATGAGGCAACCGGCGCGATCGTAACGCGCAAAGCAACGCCCGATGTGACGACCAATCTCGGCCAAATTGGTAAGTCGTCGAACGGATTCACGGTAAACCCCGATGCGGGATTCTTGCCGGCAAATGCAACGGTTTCCAAATAGTTGTTAAACGGCCGCGCTTCGGTACACTCCTCTGATATGTCGGATGTAACGATGGAAAAAATCATCTCGCTCGCGAAGCGTAAGGGCTTTGTGTATCAGGGCTCAGAAATATATGGGGGACTCGCCGGTACATGGGATTACGGTCCGCTTGGCGTTGAGCTCAAAAATAACATCAAGAATATATGGTGGCGCATGTTTGTGCAGAATCGCGATGATATGTACGGACTCGATGCCGCGATCCTTATGAATCAGGAGGTGTGGAAAGCGTCCGGCCACGTGAGCGGTTTCTCAGACCCGCTTGTTGAATGCAAAAAATGCAAACGCCGCTTTCGTGTCGATCACGTGGGCGAGGCGTGTCCCGAGTGCGGCGGCGCATTCGGCGAAGTTCGTCAGTTCAATATGATGTTTGAGACGAAGATCGGCGCGACCGAAGGCGAAGCTGCTGTTTCATATCTTCGTCCGGAAACTGCGGGAGGGATTTTTGTGAATTTCAAAAATGTCGTTGACTCATTCCACCCGAAGCTCCCGTTCGGTATCGGACAGATCGGAAAAGCGTTTCGCAATGAAATCGCTCCACGAGACTTTATTTTCCGCGTGCGCGAACTTGAACAGATGGAAATTGAATATTTTGTGCGACCGGAAACATGGGAAGGAGCATTTGAAATGTGGCGTGAAAACGTGCATGCCTTTAACGAGGCTGTCGGCATTGCGCGATCAGCGGTACACGAGCTCGAAGTTGCAGACGGCGACCGGGCACATTACTCGAAGCGCACCATCGATTTTGAATTTGATTTCCCATTTGGTCGCAAAGAATTGTACGGTCTCGCATATCGCACCGACTTCGATTTGAAAGCGCACCAAACGGGCTCGGGTCAAAGTCTTGAATTTCAGGACGATGTAGAAGGGGACAAACTCGTTCCGCATGTCATTGAACCCTCGTTTGGAGTCGATCGTACATTTCTTGCTGTGCTTGCCTCGGTATACCGGGAAGACGAACTCGGCGGCGAACCGCGATCCTATCTTGCCTTTAATACAGCCGTTGCACCGGTGAAAGCGGCGGTTTTCCCGTTGCTCAAAAACAAACCCGAACTCGTGCAGAAGGCGCGAGAAGTATATTTAATGCTCAAAAAGGATATCCCGCAGATCATGTGGGATGACAACGGCAACATCGGCAAGCGCTATCGCCGCCAAGATGAGATCGGCACGCCGTTCTGTATCACGATCGACTTCGACACTCTTGGTGAAAACCCGGATCTCGAGGGCACAGTGACTGTTCGCGACCGTGATACAGGTGCCCAGAAGCGCGTACCTATTGACAAGTTGGCCTCTCGTATAGTATAATATAAATAGGTTGCGCACTTTGACAATTGATTTGCCGCAGCAGACAGGCCTTTATGAAAGAAGCTTTTCTGCTGTGGCAAATGTCAACGGCCCCTCAACTCGCGGGAAGCGAGAAGTCACCGGCAAACAGCCGGGAAGGAGTCCATCATGAAATATGGCAATCTCACCCTTGGCCAGATTGAGGCGGGCATCAACAAGATCGGGGGCGAAGACGCATTCATGCGTCTACTCGCCGGAGATCTACATGTCGTTGTCGCTAAGCCGAGCGAGCCCAAGAAGCTCCTCGAACTCGTGACGACCACCTCGGTCGCCGGCGTCGAAGGTTTTAAGGCTGCCGACTACTTCACGGTCGACACAAAGAAGGCTGCGGTGCGTATTGCATGGATCGGCCACAACTTCAGCACGAACTTCCTCGGACTTTTTGAGGGTATCTGCGATGCCTCCGACATCAAGGCGCACAAGCTCCTGGAACACTCGCTCGATACTCCGATCATTACGGTACTCGCCGAAAAGTGCGAGATCAAGCTCGGTCAGTTCTTTGCGCTGCTCTCGAAGCAGGGCAAGGGCGAAGTCGGACCGCTCCTCACCAGCGGGTATGCCAACATTGTGTATATCCGCGACGTGAACGGCATCCTCTGGGCGGTCTACGCCCGCTGGGGCTCCGACGGCGGTGGCTGGGGTGTAGAGGCCAACTCGATCGAGGACCCGCGTAGGTGGGGCGGCGGCGACCAGGTCCTGTCTCGCTGATTCTTCTCACTTGTTCTCTTTGGGGTTTTACTTTAAACCCTCAGCTTTTCTGACCCTCTGAAACTTTAAAAACAGTTTCAGAGGGTCTTTTCTTTTGTATACTACATAGCGAGGAGTGCTCTGGTGTGACGTGTAACAAATTTCACGCAGCGCCTCGGGTTATTTGCATCGTCAGAATTTCAACGGAGAGATCTCTTGGAAGCGCGCGAGCAGAAGCTCTTAAAAAAGATTAAGAATCGGTGCATTGCGTTGGAGGACTTTGAGGTCCCACATACGATACAGCTCTGAGAGTAGTCAAAGGGCAGTGGCATAGGTGACTCAATGCACAATATGGCTCTGGGCGGTCAACGCCAACTGGAACTCCGACAACGGTGGCTGGAATGTAGAGGCCAACTCGATCGAGAACCCGAATAGGTGGAACGACGGCAACCAGGTCCTGTCTCGCTACTCTTTTCTTTCCCCGCTCACGGATTTATTTTCTTGGGGCGGGGTTTTTGCAATCAATCCTTTGCGCCATCCGCCGACCATTTTGCCGAGACTCTCCGTATTTTCCGCAAGGAGAATGTACTGTCTTTGTTGGAGAATTTGACCTTCCCACGCCAATTGGAAGAAAAAGCGAAGCAGATCGGTGCTTTGCAAAATTTTGCCGAGGAGTGTTATTTTTCCGCTTCCCGAGCTATACGAAGCCTCTCGCAATTGTTCGAGTGCAGATAACAAAAGTTCGTCGATTCGTTTGCCGATTCCAAAACGCTCATCCCGTGCCATGTTGCGCCGTATGGGAAGCCAGAGGATGTACAATTTCTTTGCATGCTCAATAACAGGCAAAAGCCGTTGGGGGGGGTCCAGTCTCGGAGAGTTTTCAGCCACTCATACGAGGATATCATTTCGGTTGTAAATCTTCTTGCGGCGTGGAGAGAATTTGTGCGGGGAAAACAAAAGAAGCAGGATGTGCAGGAATTTCGAGCTAGTCTAATGCGTAATGTTCTTGCCTTGCATACCGATCTAAGGAACGGTACGTATCGTCACGACGGATACGAGGCGTTCAAGATATCCGACCCCAAACCCCGCGACATTCACAAGGCGAGCGTACGCGATCGACTGTTACACCACGCGCTGTATCGCAAACTCTACCCGTTCTTCGACCGCACGTTTATCGCAGATTCGTATTCATGCAGAAAAGGAAAGGGAACCCACAAAGCGATGAATCGTTTCCGGGAATTCGCATACAAAGTATCAAAAAATCACACCCGCACCTGTTGGGTGCTCAAGTGCGATATCCGAAAGTTCTTCGCAAGCATCGATCAATCAATCCTTCTCGACATCGTAGGTGGGTATATTCCCGACATCCGCACTGTTGAGCTCATCAAAAACGTCGTCCATAGTTTCCGATCCGGTATCCCTATTTCTACGCGACCGCGCGAAGATAGGGATATGAGCAGAGGAGTAAAGTGGAAGGCTAAACCTTCCACTTTAAAGGGATTGCCGCTCGGTAATCTGACGAGTCAGCTGCTTGTGAATATCTACATGAACGAGTTCGATCAATACGTAAAGCAGACGCTCAAAGCGAAGCACTACATTCGCTACGCGGACGACTTCGTAATACTCTCTGCATCAAGGCCGCGCCTTGACTCATTGTTGCCGAAGATCGCGGCATTTCTGCATGAAAAACTCAAGCTCGAGTTGCATCCAGATAAGGTATTTATAAAAACATTCGCGAGCGGCGTGGACTTTCTCGGATGGGTGCACTTTCCGCGTCATCGCGTGCTTCGAAGGTCTACTAAGTGTCGTGCGTGCAAAAATACACGCGAGGTGGCAGAAAATGATCCGATAATGCAATCATATCTGGGGCTTCTACGGCATGGGAACACCCATCATTTAGTTAGGAAAATACTTGATCAAACCATCACTCAAAGGAACGCTCCGTGATAGGATGCGGGCATGGATCCCGTTAGAAATCGCGGACGCGCGGAATCAGAGCATGGCAGAAGCGTCGAGTTTATGAGTAGTAGTCGAGTAGGGTGCGACACATCCAATGTGTCCGCGTCCTATTTCTAACGGGATGGACGAGCGGAATCTCCACGTAACGATTACATCGGGAACACTCCTCAAGACTATCGTCTTCCTCGTGCTTGCGTGGATACTTTTTATTTTGCGCGACGTCGTGCTTATCGTGCTCACCGCAGTCGTCATATCGTCTGCGGTAGAACCGGGCGTGCGTGCAATGACGAGGCATGCGTTGCCGCGGGTTGTTGCGGTGCTTATTTTGTATTTGTTTATGTTCACTCTGTTTTTCTTGGTATTCTACTTTTTCTTTCCGTCGCTTCTGAAAGATTTTGGTACGTTCGCCGCTTCGTTACCGTCGTATCTTGATACATTTACGCAGTCGAGCGCATATACGGCGTACTCAAGCATTCTCGGATTACCCTCGTCCGCTAATTTATCCGGAAGTGACGTGATCGCGAGTTTCCGTAGTTTGTTTGATTTTGGATCCGCGAGTAACACATTTTCTGCCGCGACAAAGATTTTTGGCGGACTGTTCTCATTTGTATTGATTATCGTCTTTTCGTTTTACTTTGCGGTCGTCGAAACCGGGGTGGATGATTTCATTCGCATTGTGTCTCCGCGCTCACATCGCGCGTATGTACAAGATCTCTGGAAACGCTCGCAGCACAAAATCGGTCTGTGGATGCAGGGACAGATTATTTTAGGAGTTCTCATTGGTGTGCTCGTGTACCTTTCGCTTCTTATTTTCCAGGTACCGCACGCGCTCATTCTCGCTGTTATCACGGCGCTGTTTGAATTAATCCCGGTGTTCGGGCCTATATTGGCGGCAACACCGGCCGTCATGATCGGCTTCGTTGCCGGCGGGCCGGTGCTTGGTATCACTGTTGTCATTATCTACACCGTCATTCAACAATTCGAAAATCACCTCATTTATCCGCAGGTGGTGACGCGCGTTGTGGGTGTGCCGCCTTTGCTTGTCATCCTCGCGCTGATTATCGGTGCGGAACTCGCCGGGTTTTTGGGGGTCATATTATCTGTTCCCGTCGCGGCGACGCTGCAGGAGTTTGTAAAAGACATCGAATCGGGCAGGCTTGCGGAACATGTACGTAATGCGGCATAGTCATCTCCTATGGGGAAGAACTTCTATTTGACGACAACGCTTCCGTACGTGAACGCGGATCCGCATATCGGATTCGCGCTCGAGCTCGTACAGGCCGATATCACAGCCCGGTATCGCAAAATTATCGGTGACGAAGTCTTTTTCTCGACCGGTACCGATGAACACGGGCAAAAGCTCTACGAGGCTGCACAGAAGGCTGGTACCGATACTCAAGCATACGTTGATGGATATGCGGCAAAGTTTCGCGAGCTCAAAACCAAATTGAATCTTGTTCCGGATCTGCATTTTGTCCGAACGACAGATCCGCATCACGTTGCAGCGGCGCAGGAGATTTGGAAACGATGTCTTGCCCAGGGTGACATTGAAAAGCGCACCTATAAAGGTTTGTACTGCGTGGGCGACGAGGCTTTTATGCAGGAATCGGATCTGGTGGACGGCAAGTGTCCGAACCATCCCAATATGGAACTGATTGAACTTGAAGAGGAGAATTATTTCTTTTTACTCAGCAAATACCAGCAGTCGATCCTTGATTATGTATCGCGTGAGGGCGTCATTGTTCCCGAATGGCGCAGACACGAGGCGAGGCTATTTGTCGAGAAAGGACTCCAGGATTTCTCAATATCACGAGTAAAAGAAAAAATGCCATGGGGTATACCGGTACCGGGTGATGACTCGCAGGTCATATACGTGTGGTTTGATGCCCTCACAAATTACATCTCGACCCTCGGATGGCCTGAGGACACAGACGGGAATTTTCAGAAATTCTGGAATGAGGGCGAAGTAATGCAGATGGCGGGTAAGGATCAGGTGCGATTTCAGAGCATTATGTGGCAGGGAATGCTTATGTCTGCGGGGGTTAAGAATACTGACCGAATCTTTTATCACGGCTTCATAACGAGCGGTGGTCAAAAGATGTCGAAAAGTCTCGGCAATGTAATCGATCCGATGACTATCGTGGATGAGTATGGGATTGATGCGCTGCGGTATTTCCTTGCCCGTCACGTGCATCCGTTCGATGATTCGGATGTGACCATGGAGCGCTTCAAAGAGGCGTACAACGCCGATCTTGCGAATGGTATTGGAAATCTTGCATCGCGTGTTCTAAAGCTCTCAGAGACACATCTGACAATTTTCGAAAGCTCTTCCTTTACGCAGGCCGCGGCGTATTCAGAATCCATACTATCGTTTAACTTTGCAGCGGCACTGGAATACGTGTGGGCGCGAATTTCGGCTCTCGATCAACGGTTAGCAAACGAGCGCCCATTCACGCTTATAAAAACTGACGAAGACAAAGCAAAACAAATCATCCGAGAATGTGTCACTGAACTAAATGAAATTGCATATCTACTCAAGCCATTCATGCCTGCAACGAGTACGGCAATAAAAGCCGCTGTACTCGCAAACAAGAAACCCGAGAATTTGTTCCCGCGAAAAGAATAGTAGTATTTTGGTATGCCATACATAAAACAAGAACAGCGGCCGGATTTCGACAAGATACTCAACGAGTTAAAGCCGGACGGTCCTGGCGAGTTGAATTATGTGATCACACGGCTATGCATCTCGTATGCCGAAAGAAAAGGCATTCGGTACGGAAACCTGAACGAGGTCATGGGAGTGCTTTCGAGTGTCGCCCGTGAATTCTATCGACGGCTCGTTGCGCCGTACGAAGACAAGAAAATGCGGGAAAACGGCGATGTGAAGGGGTACGATAACGAGTCCTGATGAAGCATTTTGACGTTCGCGCGGGCGACGTACGGGTGCTTTGGAGCGATCTCAGTAATGTTGACGAAAAAGTGACGAAATAGTACACTTATTGCATGGCTAAATACATAGCAACGGATTCAATAATTGGTCTCAAGGAGTTGCGTGACAACATAGATACCTACATCAAAGCTGTAGGAAAGGGCAAGAAATTTACCGTCTTCCGACACTCAAAGCCGGTGTTTTCGATCGTACCTCCGAGCGAGGTTGAGTATGATCTCGAGGAGATTGATGGACCAGGCTGGAAAACAGTCATTGATTTCACCAAGATCCGCAAAGGTGGGGTCCCCGCCGAAGAAGTTCTAGCCTCTCTTGAAAGACTTCATGGACAAGGTAAGTAAATTTCTCCTGAAAGTTTCAAGAAAGGAGCGTGAGGGCCTCATCCCTATTATGCGTGACATCATCTCAGGAGAGGTAATGGACCTGGATTGTAAGAAATTAAAAGGTAGAAAAGACGAATACCGAGTGCGCGTCGGGAAAGTCCGTGTTATTTTTCGCAGACTCGGCGGTCAGAACGTTATTATCGACGTCCGGCGCAGAGATGAAAATACATATTGATCCATCATGATGAAATATTTTGATGCGCATACGCACGTTAATTTCATCGCGTACAAGGACGATCGCGACGAGGTGATTCAACGAGCGCTCGATGTCGGTGTCGGGATGAACGTGGTTGGTACTCAGCTCGACACCTCACGCGAAGCGGTTGCGCTCGCCGAAGCGCACGATCACATCTATGCCACCATCGGACTCCATCCGGTGCACACTGCAAAGTCGTATCACGATGAAAAAGAACTTGGGGAAGGCGGCAAGGAGTTCACTTCTCGAGGGGAGCAATTCGACACTGCGGCATACGAAGCTCTCGCGCAATCGCCTCGTGTCATTGCAATCGGAGAATGCGGCCTCGATTACTACCGTGTGGAAGAAGATACCAAGGATGTGCAGATCAAAACGTTTATCGAACAGATCGATCTTGCAAACCGTTTGCAGAAACCGCTCATGCTCCATATTCGCAATGCGTACGACGATGCACTCGAAGTATTGAGGGCACACACCAAGGTATTGGGCGACGTACATTTCTTTGCCGGCGACTGGGAAACGGCAAAGAAATTCCTCGACATCGGATTCACACTTTCGTTTACTGGCGTCGTTACATTTACGCACGATTACGATGAGGTCGTAAAAAACACGCCGCTCGACATGCTCCTGTCGGAAACTGATGCGCCCTACATTACGCCCGTTCCATATCGCGGGAAGCGAAACGAATCGTCATATGTACCCTATATCGTAAAAGCGATCGCCGGTATTCGCGGAGAAGATGAGGAGGTTGTGCGCGAACAATTGCTGCACAATGCGAGACGTGTGTTCAATATCTGATTCTTTACACACATGGCCAACTATGGTTTGTTCAGGGTAGGCAACGACAATGTGTCGAAATATGAGGAGTTCCACGATGCTTGATACCCCAAACGGTCCGAATGCGCAGTATATGGCGGCACTCCGCGCCCGCTATGACCTCCTGAAGGCCGATAAGTTAGATTTGGATATGACAAGGGGAAAACCCTCGGACGAGCAGATTGCGCTCTCGCTCAAAATGCTTGATGATCCGTGTACGGATTCGGAGTATGGAATGAATCTTTTGAACTACGGGTATCCCGACGGATTACCTGAAGCGCGAAAGCTTGCAGCCCAGTACCTCGGAACCAATGCGAAAAATACGCTTGTGCTCGGAAATTCGAGTCTCAACATCATGCACGACTGCATTGTGCAGATGAGGTTGCATGGAGGATGGAACGGAAAGCTCCGCTTCATCTGCCCTGTACCCGGCTACGATCGACACTTCAAGATCTGCGAGGACAACGACATTGAAATGATTCCGGTGCTGCACGATGAGAATGGTCCCGACATGGAGATTGTGCGTTCGTACGTCGCACGCGATCCGTCGATTGTAGGTATGTGGTGCATGCCGAAGTTCTCGAATCCAACTGGCATTACCTATTCGCGCGCAACAACGCGTGCGATCGCCACCATGAAAGCGTCGTCTCGATTCCGGGTTTTCTGGGATAATGCGTACGCCCACCACGATCTCGTTGGATTGCGCCATCCGGCGCAAGACGTGATGTTGTTTGCACGACTTGCACGACGCGAAGACCGTATGTGGATGTTCGGATCGTTCTCAAAGGTCACGTTCCCGAGTGCCGCGATCTCAATGCTTGCATCGAGCGCAGATAATATCGCGTGGTACCGCAAGCGGCTCGCGCTGCAGACTATCGGACCCGATAAGCTCCGGCAGATGCAGCACGTGCGTTTCCTCAAGAACCTCACAGGCATCAAGGCACATATGAACCGCCATCGCCGGATCCTCGAACCTAAGTTCAAGGCGGTGTACGTAGAGCTCGAAAAAGGACTCGCCGGCAAGGGGATCGCGACGTGGAGCAGGCCGGAAGGCGGATATTTCATTTCGTTCGAAATGAACACAGGTAGTGCGCAGCGTGTTGTTGAGCTTGCCACTGGTGTCGGCCTGAAACTGACTCCTGCAGGAGCTGCGTTTCCGCTCGGAAACGATCCGATGAATCGGCATATAAGAGTCGCACCCACCTCGCCGCGCGTGGAAGATGTACGTCGTGCAGCTCACGTGCTCGCGCTTTGTGCTGAGATTGCACATCGCGAAGCGCATCCACAGACGAACGCTGCGTAACATTGTTTTAGACCGGTTGCCGAAGGAGGCAGCCGGTCTTTTTGTTACCTTGCAATTGACGCGCATGTCTTTAGTATTCAGGTATGAATAAAAATATCCTCATCGCGGCGGTCCTTATTCTCGTAGCGGGGGGTATATACGCTGGCTACGGCAACAACGCCGCGTTCAAACAACAGCAGCTGCCGACCTATGCGGCTGATAATGCAAACACACGACCGATAGCAGATGCATCCACGAGTGCATCGGTCGCAAAGCATGCAGTTACATGGAAGTTCACTCCTGTAAGCAATGCCGCATCGAAACCGAGTGACGCTCCAAAGACGCGGGTTACCGTGACCTGGGATGGCAAAAGCCACGATGCAGGCACGTATCAGGGGAGCTGTACCGAAATAGACGGTTCAAACGGCACACTGAGCGACGGTGAGGTATCCGGGGCATTATGTTGGTTTGCTGGATCTGGAGACGAAATCGGCATTTTTAACGAAAACGGCACGTTTGTTTTGAAACATGGCGAACAGCAGGAGTCGAGTGGAGAAGGGCAAGGTTTCCGCGGCAATTTCAAGACCCTCATTACACTGTAAACCCGCCTTAAGTGTAAGACCAAAAAAAGCCCATGCTACGGGCCGGGACTTGGCCCGTTAGAGAAAAGTCGCCCTCAAAACGGCTGAAGCCGCGCCCGTGGCGGGGCGTTCTCTAACGGGCCTTGCGATTCACGGCTTAAATGTGCTACAGTACGCCGACTAAAGATATGGCCGAAGAAACAGTGAAGACAGTTGATACCACCGCAGAAGACGCGGCAGCCACCCGTATTTACGAGGTCGGCTACCATGTCATTTCGACCGTTGCCGAAGAAAACGTCGATAAAGTCGTCGGCGAAATCCGTGCTTTTATCGAAAAGCAGGGCGGCTCGTTCATTGCCGAAGGTGCACCAGTCTTGACCAAGCTCGCCTACGACATGAACTCTCGCGAAGGCGACAAGTGGGCGTCGCAGGACCGCGGATACTTCGGCTGGATTAAATTTGAGGCCGTTGTGGGGAGTGCTCTCTCGCTCGAGGACATGCTCAAGGCACACAAAAGCATTCTCCGCCACATCGTGTTCCGTACTGTTCGTGAGGAAACACGTGCTCGTATCAAGGCACCGACGCTTCGTGAAGTGAAGCGAACAGACACTATCAAGACCACTGCCCGACGCCCTGACGAGGAAAGCGCTCCTGTTTCAGAAGAAGATCTCGACAAGGCGCTCTCGGATATCACCACCGACTAACAATCTATGTATCTCAATAAGGCAATGCTTTTCGGCAATTTGACGCGCGATCCTGAATTGCGAGCGCTGCCGAGCGGCATGAATGTGTGCAATTTTTCCGTTGCCACGAACCGCACCTATAAAGACCGCGACGGCAAAAAGCAAGAGCAAACCGACTTCCACAATGTCGTCGTCTTCGGTCGCACTGCCGATACGGTCAATCAGTACCTCAAGAAGGGTAGCTCGGTATATGTCGAAGGTCGCATGCAAACCCGCAGTTGGGAGCAAAACGGCGAAAAGAAATATCGCACCGAAGTGATTGCAGACGCCGTTCAATTTGGTCCGCGAGCCTCAGGTGGAGGGGGTGGGAGCGCAGGTGGTTCTCGTCAGCAGTCAGACGACATGGACGAGGCGCCTATACCATCAGCCGGACCTGGTATTGATTACCCGAAAGATGATATTAATCCGGACGACATTCCGTTTTAGAATTGTTGAGCGCAGCGATTACAAATTCTTAACCCGGCCACTTTTTCCAACATTCGCTTATAAATACACATAATCTACATTCACTTGAACCAAAGATGTGTACATGGTACAAGTACGAGTGTAAGAAAAAAGTGTACGGGTCTAAGAGCTTCTAAGCTCGCAAGGCTCACTAAGAATCTCTAAGATATGGCAAACATTTTGACACAGAATGACATCCAACACGTCGACTACAAGGATATCGATTTGCTCAAGCAATTCGTCAATCCACACGGTCGCGTAATGGGTCGCAAGCGAACGGGCCTTACAGCAAAGCAGCAGCGAGCTGTAGAAGCGGCGGTCAAGCGCGCGCGATTTATGGGCCTTCTGCCTTACATTCAGAAATAAAAAAAGCCCGGTCCCAACCGGGCTTTTTTTATTTCGCAAACACAAAGTGTTTGAATGAAGACAGAAGGAATCGGAGCGTGGGGCCCATTCGCGACGGCGAATGGGATCGCGAGATGGGGCCTGCGTGCGGCTTGCAGTAGCAAGCCGACACGTGGGGTGCTTCCGTACATCCAAAAATAAAAAAACCGGCGAAAGCCGGTTTTTCCTTTTGAATGAGAACGCGTTTCTTATTCGACGTGTTTATCCGTCAGTTTGATTTCAGTTGAAGCGTCAGTTTTTCCTTCAGACGTAATCTTTGCTACGAATGTACTGCTCGTGGCGTTCGAGAATTTGTACATATGCTTGATCGTAAACGTACAAAGTTTCTCAATGTCAGGTGTGCATTCTGCGCCCAAGCTCGCGACTGTCGCTGAGCCATCACCAAAATCGATAGCATATTTGGAGTGAGGTGCACGAACCTTCAATACAACAGCAAGCGGAGATTTGCCCGATGCCGGCTCAGCGACTATTGAGACTTTCGGCGCAACACAGGCTTCGCCGTTCCATACACCCAAGCATTTCAATTTTGCTATTTCTTTGATCGACTCGGCGATTTGGGTAGTGAGCGTGTCCTTGTCCGCCGTCAGCTGACTCATACGAGAATGCAATCCGCCGTTTTCAGCTGAGAGCTCCACGTTGTGTGCGTAGGACTGATACGAAAACGCGCCAAGAATTACGATAATGATGAGCAATACAATTGCGCCGATTGTAGGCCACCACGATTCTCTCTGGAATTTATTTTGCGATGTAGAGTTTGGCATGTAGACCATTAAAGCACGAACGAGGCCCTCGCTCCGTGTATGAAGATGTGCATTATTTAGTTACCCGCTCGACGTAGTCTCCCGTTTCTGTATTGATTCGAATGATGTCGCCGGTCTCTACGAACATCGGTACAGTAATCGCAGCACCTGTTTCAAGCTGCACAAGCTTGTTGCCGCCCTGCGCGGTATTGCCGCGCGTATTTGGTGGTGCCTCAGTCACCTTGAGATCCACCTTGATCGGGATTTTCACTTGAATGGGCTCACCGTCGAACCATTTCACATCGACATCAGTGTTGGGCTTGAGCCATTTGCTCTCATCACCGATACGCTCCGCTGAGAGGGTAAAGCGCTTTGATTTGTCTTTTGATTCATGAAAGAACCATTCGCCGTTGCGCTCGTAAATAAACATCGCCACGCGATTTTCCACATCGGCTTCCTCTACTTTATCGGAAACATGGAAGGTGTGTTCGGCCATTGAGCCCGACTTGAGATTGCGCATTTTCACCTGGTTGACCGGCTTGCGCTGCTGCTTGCGAAAAACCCACGCAGAAAGCACTTCGTAGGGTTCATCGTCGATGATAATGATCCGCTTAGGGAGCACTTCGTTGTATGCGAGCATTGCCATAGTGCGCGTATTCTAGCCAAATAATGAGTATTGTCCACTCGGCACGACATAGTGTAGGCTGCTTTTGGACAATCATCGGAGGATGAACATGAGAATTTTGTTTCATCGCGGATCACCGTATCTCAGCGATTGTATCGTTGCTGCAGCATTCGGGACTTTGTTTCTACTGTTTGCGCTCTGCTCCACTTTTGAGGACCCCGGAACAATCTATCTATTTTGGATGTTCCTTGCTGCATTTACCTGCGGCATCACGTTCCTCTGTGCGGTAGTTTCGATTCTGATTCGCATGTACACATCCACAAGACGCGGTCCCGGACCGGGGAGGGGAATACCCTTGCCACACGACACGACCCCACGCGAGAGCGTGGGGTCTTTATTCTTCGTATAGAATTGCTCGCTTTCGTTTATTCGTCTGCGCTTCCACCCGAGCTCTTCGAACTCATGCCGTGCTCGTTGAGTTGTTTTTTGATGTTTTTGAGGAGCTCGTTCAATACGGTCTTATTCTCACGCAGGTACGTACGGGCAGCGTCATAGCCGCGCCCGAGTTTTATCTCGCCAATGGCATACGAACCGCCCGATGATTTTTCGAGCAAGCCCAGCTTTTCGCCGAGTGCGAGTGCTTCGCCCTCGCGTGAAATCCCTTCGCCGTACAACATATCAAATTCAACCGCGCGGAAAGGTGCCGCCACTTTGTTCTTTACGATCTTCACACGATGCCGCCCGCCCATGGTTTCGTCACCTTTCTTGATCTGTGCGATACGACGAATATCAATACGAACCGAGGTATAAAATTTAAGCGCCTTACCGCCGGTCGTTGTTTCAGGGTTGCCAAACATAACGCCGATTTGCATACGGATCTGGTTAATGAATATGACAACCGTCTTTGTTTTACTCACGATCGCAGTCAGCTTGCGGAGTGCCTGAGACATAAGACGCGCTTGCTTACCCACGTGCGATTGACCCATATCACCCTCAATTTCATCCTTTGGGGTGAGGGCTGCAACGGAGTCGATAACGATGATATCGATTTTTCCCGAGCGCACGAGACTTTCCACGATTTCGAGCGCTTGTTCGCCGGTGTCAGGCTGCGATACGAGCAGCGATGCAATATCAACGCCGATTTTCTTTGCGTACTCAGGATCAAGTGCATGTTCCGCATCGATAAACGCGCAGATGCCGCCTTTTTTCTGCGCTTCTGCAATTGCATGGAGCGAGAGCGTTGTCTTGCCCGAACTTTCAGGACCGAAAATTTCGATGATACGCCCGCGGGGGATACCGCCAATACCGAGCGCCCAATCAATGCCGATCGATCCGGTGGGGATGGCGTTTACATCTACTTTGGGCGTTGCGCCCAACATCATAATGGAGTCGTCGCCGAACTTTGTTTTTATTTCGGCGAGCGCCCGCTCTATGTCTTTATCGGTGCCCGTACCCGTTTCTTTCAATGCTTTTACCTTTTTCGTTCCGAATGCCATATCGTGCGTGTGTGTTTTGGGGTAATGCATTGAGTATACCCCATGAGGTATTCATACAGACCGCCTCTGTGCCTGGGGCAACACGCACGGTGTACCTACGGGCGTTGCAGGCTTGAGGAGGCGCTTATAAGGCTCTAAGTTGCGTTCGGGACCGCGGGTTTTACTCCGGTGGAGCTCGGTGTATACACCACCTCCACAATTTGCTGCGATGTGCGGCCATAGCGATCGGTCGCATCAAGCATGATGCGATTGAGTCCCGGCGCGAGCAGGTACGGCTCATTAAACGCACCGTCCTCGGTAACCGAAATCGGACGACCGTTCATGGATAGATCCGCGATGCGCTCTGCTTTTCCTTGAATAGATATAAATGGATCGGTTACCTGTGTGACACCGGATACCACGTGGATGGTCGGGCCATACAATACGCCTCGCGCTTCAAAATACGCGTACCCGGCTATCAGAAGAAAGAAAAGAATGATTGTAATTCGAGTAATTCTTCCGTCACGGTAGGGGAGCATACCTGTCACACGAAATGACCTAATCGCAGACTGTCTGGTAATCGACGTTTAAGGGCGGTTCTGGCACCTGCGGAATGTTTTATGTTGCGTTCTCTATTCTGCGCATCAGTCTGCGATGAATATGCTTCGTAATACAGTAACTTGAGAGGGACACGAGGTTTTGTTGATTTGTTCTGACCGAGGTTATGTTCGGAGAATCTTCGCCTGAGATCGTTTGTGTAGCCTGTGTACAGCTTGTTGTCTTTCATACTTTGGAGTACATACACGTAGAACATAACAAGGTCATTTCGTGTGTAGAGGCATCGCTAGTTCTCTCGCGGATCTTCTTCAATGAGCTGACCCTCGGCCGGTTCTCTGGCGAGTTCATCAGCATTACCGGCGCCGATGATTTCACGCGGCTTGGCACCGTCTGCCGGACCGATCACGCCGCGCTCTTCAAGAATGTCGATGAGCTTTGCGGCACGAGCGTATCCGACACCGAGTTTGCGTTGTAAGTACGATGTAGAGGCCTTTCCGGCTTCAATGACCGTTTGCTTAGCCTGAGGGTAGAGCGCGTCATCGTCCTCTTCGCTATCGTTTCCGATCATCGACGAGAATATTGCGTCAGTCCCACCGGCAACCTTATCTGCCATATCGATCGTGGTCGCGAGGGTAGGTTCGTTGTGCTTGGCAATATAGGCAACCACGCTTTTTACCTCTGCTTCGGAAATATACGGCGCTTGTATACGGCTCGGCTTCGACATTTCGCCCGATAAGAACAACATGTCGCCGGCACCCAGAAGTGTTTCCGCTCCGCCCATGTCCAAAATAGTGCGCGAATCGATTTGCGACGACACCTGAAGCGCAACACGTGCAGGGATGTTTGCCTTAATCAAACCCGTAATAACTTTCACCGATGGTCGCTGAGTGGAGAGAATGAGGTGAATACCCACCGCACGACTCATCTGTGCAAGACGCACGATACCGCCTTCGAGTTCTCGTGGATAGGCCGTCATAATATCCGCCAATTCGTCGATGATGAGTACGATATAGGGCATCGCTTCCGGCATAGGCTTTCCGTCTACCGGACCACGTTCAAGTGCAGGCTTTAGAATGGTGTCGTGATAGGAACCGATATCGCGCACACGCTCCGCTTCCAATATGTTGTAGCGTCGTTCCATTTCTTTTGCGAGCCACTTGAGTGCAAGGATTGCTTTCTTCGCGTCGGTGATCACCGGCGTGAGCAAGTGGGGGATCGGGTTGTAGAGGGTAAGTTCAACCCGTTTCGGGTCAACCATGATAAACCGCAGCTTCTCCGGTCCGCAGCGGTAGAGTAACGAGATAATGAAATCATTGATCGTGGCAGATTTACCGGCGCCGGTTGTACCTGCGACCAGCATGTGCGGCATGCGCGCCAAGTCCGCAAACAGCGGTGTGCCGGTTATCGTGCGGCCAAGCGCGATCAGGAGCGATTTATCCGAACCCGTAAAGCCTTCGTCCGAAATAATCGGACCCATACCGAGCGTCGTGCGGGAAATATTCGGCACTTCGATTCCGACCAACGACTTACCCGGAATAGGCGCCTCGATTCGCACAGGGGATGCAGCGAGTGCGAGTTCCAAGTTGCTCTGCAGCGCTACGATCTTCGCCAAGCGAACTCCTTCTGCCGGTTTCATCGAGTAGCGAGTCACGGTCGGGCCGATGGATGCTTCATCCATTTCCACTTGAATACCAAAATTCTGCAACGTGCGCTTAATGATGTTCATGTTGGCCTTCACGTCGCCGACTTCGGGCTTGCCTTTATTTTTTGCCAGAAGCGATGCGGGCGGCGGCGTGTAGGTGCTGCCGGTTGCGGCAATAATAGGGAACCCACCTTCGTCCGAAACCTTATCGGTAAACTTTCTAATCTCCGGCTCCTTTTCTCGTTTCGGTGCCACTTCAGGTGCCGGTTCATCGTGCTCCGGCTCCATCGTCATTCCTGTTACCGGCACGTCTTCAAGTGCAACAGGCACAAGCCCGTCTTGAATTGCCTGCGGCCCTACCAAGCCTTTGAACCAGCGCACCACTTCGCCCAGATGGATATCAAATGCGACCACGAGTGCCATGATCACAAATGCGAGTAGAAAAATAACGGTTGCGATCGTGTCCACTGCAGACACAATCGGCGCAGAAATCGCATTTCCCAAAATACCGCCGGCCATCGGATACACGAGCGAAATCAGTCCGAGCGCCGAGAGTAAAAATATTGCCATCGATATCACGTGGACCCACGAAACACTTCGCTCAAGTGAGCGGAAAATAAGAATGGCGAGCATCATCATCGAGAGTGGTAGCAGCAAATAACCCACGCCCAGAAGCCACGAGAGACCATGATAGAGCGATGCGCCTGCTGTTCCCCCCACACCGGCAAGAGCCAAAATCAAAAAGCCTGAAATGGCAAAAAGAAAAATCGCGATCACTCCACGGAGTGCCTCGTTACTAATCACACTCACCGCGGATTGAAGCTCGTCAGTTTTCTTCTTGTTATTTTTTTTAGACTTCTCTTTTGCCCGGTCTTTCATGCGCATATCATATCACGCACCACCTCTCGGAATACTCAAAAAATCCAGTCCTAGAGCCATGCAAAGAGTATTGTCCGAGAAGCCGTGTGCCCTACGGCTCACAAAAAGTTGCGTTTTCACGCGTCCTTTATATAATCGCCCAACGCTATTACGTCCTTTATATCTATCGGACATCGCGCTACCTAAAATGGACGATCATAAAGACGTACAAAAGACAGAAAATCTTGGGAAATTCTTCGACTCTCAGAATGTCCGTATCAATCCATTTGGTGAAAACCGAGCGGCTGATAGAGCATATCGGAGGGCTGAGCGTATCGCAGCTGCTGTCCATTTGCTCACGAATCACATTGATTCCGGTGAATCGATCCGTCACGAAGCTCGTCGCGCATCTACAAAATTGCTGGCAGCACTGCTTGATGTGCGCGATGAAATGCGGGCACCGAATTCAGGCGGTGTTATTACCGTCGTTTCATCGATCAGGCATTTGATATCGCTCGTGCGGATGCTGGCAATATCCGGATTTGCCTCCACCCAAAATGTGACCGCAATCGTTGAGGCGCTCGACGAATTGGGTAATTTTATGCAGGTATCACAAAGGACTAATTTCTCAGAAAGTGTGGTTGTAACGCGTGAGGAACTACTCGATGTAGGCACACAGCCGGTTCGAAGCCCGACCTATGCCGTAAAAGACGTTAAGGACATTTCCATGACACGCGACGCTTCTGGATCCGGAAGCGTCGTATCCGAGACAGTGAAGTCGCATGCGATAAATGGACAAACAACCGTGCGTACCCAAAGTATATTGGAAATTCTGCGATCGAGTGGTTCGATGGGAATCAAGGATATTTGTTCGAATTTGCCCGAATACAGCGAGAAAATGATACAGCGGGAGCTACTGGGGCTCGTTGCGGATGGTCGGGTCACAAAGACCGGTTTGAAACGGTGGTCCCGCTACAGTGTGGTGTAATATTGTGCGGCTTATTTTACAGTGAAATATAGTCCGGTGATGCACGTCTCCTTAATTGACTCCTGTGGGGCGGTGCAGTATCCTGCGCCGGTAACTTGGGGGACGTAGAATCGGCTTGAATTAGGGCCGTTTTTACTCACAAGTTATCCACAAAACGGAGTTTTGCTCAGACAGGTGTATTCAGGCTTCCAGTATATAATTGTGCGGACGCATACTTCATGCGTTGCACAGGGAAGCACCTTGCCCTCTGTGTCGCTCTTTGACATTTTATATATTGAAACAGATTCTGGTGATCGCATCACCATGTTTTCATGAGGCATGACGAATGAACGTATGCTCATGAGTTTTCGTCGTTCTGATTTTCCCGATCCGACACACTGCAAAGTGTGACGGACCCGTTCATACGCTTCGCGTGTGTCGGGCACGATTGAAACGCTGTATACGACACATCCCATCTCGCTGCTACTCCCTTCGTTCCGCGTCGACAATTAGCAAGGAGCCAAGGGTTAGCAAATACATTATTAGTGGACACTCTATTAATAGAGGGTTCGCAAAACAAACGTACAGGTAATCACGTCGAATGAATACGTGTACGGTTCCTCGCATTCTTTTATTGAATGCCAGGAATACAAAGGTCAAAATATAACTATGAGTAAAGCATTAGCAACAAAGAATGTTGCAGCTGTGCTTTTGGGTATCGGTATGATCCTCTCGGTCTTCTCTTTTGCCGCTCCGGCAAAGGCAGCAACCACGATGGACATGCAGTCTCAAATCAACGCACTGCTCGCACAAATCGCTGCACTTCAGGGCTCTTCATCGAGCACCTCATGCAGCTTCACGTTCACCGCGAATCTCAAAATGGGTTCAAAGGGAGCTGAAGTCATGAACTTGCAGAAATTCCTTAACAAATCGTCAGACACCACGGTCGCGGTAAGCGGCGCTGGTTCAGCTGGCAACGAAACATCTACCTTTGGTCCTGCAACTAAGCGTGCAGTGGTCAAGTTCCAGAACAAGTACGCGGCAGACATCCTCACGCCGAACGGACTTTCGAAGGGAACCGGTAACTGGTTCGTTTCCACGCGCGCAAAGGCAAACATGCTTTGCACGACAACTGGCGGCACGACAGGTGGCACAACGCCTCCTCCGGGCTCAACTCCAGGAACCCTTATGGTTTCTGCAGGCTCACAGCCAGCCAACTCGCTCGCTCCGGCAGGATCTGCCCGCGTACCGTTCACTAACTTCACGCTCACGAATTCGTCGAACGCTGCAGTTACAATCAACGGCATCACGGTCACTCGCACCGGCCTCGCGCAAGACGGTGTCTTTGCAGGTGTAGTTCTTCTCGATCAAAACGGTCTCCAAATCGGAACACCGCGCACATTCGACACGAACCACATGGCAACCATCGGTGAAACGATGACCCTCCAGGCTGGACAGTCGATGACCTTTACGGTCGCCGGCAACATGAACGCCAACCTCTCTGCATTCGCAGGACAGGTTGCTGCTCTCCAGGTAACTGGAATCAACACAACAAGCACAGTTTCCGGTTCACTCCCGATCTCGGGCGCAAACCAGACAATCAATGCTTCGCTTTCTGTTGGTACAGCTACCATCGCCAACTCTTCGTTTGATCCAAACTCGGCTCAGACAAAGAACATCGGTGATACTGCAGTTAAGTTCTCAGGCATCCGCATCACTGCGGGTTCTCAGGAAGACGTTCGCCTCTTCTCAGTTCGTTGGCGCCTCAATGGTTCCGCGAGCGCGTCTGACATCTCGAATGTCATGACAGTCATCAACGGCACGAGCTACCCGACAACGGTCTCTGCTGACGGTCGCTACTTCACGACTACGGTCGCTGGTGGCATCCTGATGACGAAGGGTAATTCTGCCGATGTGTACGTTATGGGAGACATCACCGGTACCAATTCGAACACTCGCGTGATCGAATTCGATATCGATCGTCCGTCTGACATCTACATCGTCGGTCAAACCTACGGCTACGGAATCACGCCGACGTCTGCATCCTTTACAGGTGCAACTCCGTCGTCGTTGTCCACACACGCTTCTGGCTTCTTTGGTACTGGTGTCACACCAGCACAGCCAATGTTCCAAGGCTCAACTGTAACTGTTCAGGGTTCATCGGTTACCTCTATCGCTCGCGCGACAGAAGTGCCATCTCAGAACATCGCAGTCAACGTCCCGAACCAGAATCTCGGCGGCTTCGTCGCAGATATCAAGGGTGAGGCGCTTACGGTGCAAACCATCGCGCTTAACATCTACGGTTTGGCAACATCAACTTCTGCACAGCTCACCAACGTCACCCTCGTGGATGATGCCGGTGTAGTGCTCGCAGGACCGGTTGATGCAGTCAACACCTTGGTTACGTTCAACAACTCGATCACACTCAAGTCTGGTCGACACGTCTACACAATCAAGGGCAAGGTAGCTACAGGTGTACCAAACGGTGCTACCTACGCAGTTACTGTCAACACAGCAAACTTCACAGGAGTCACGGGCCAACAGACAGGTAACACTGTCGTAATCCCAGCTTCTACGTTCACCCTGAACACGATGACTGTTCGTGGTGCAACTCTCAACATCACAGCAGCTGCAAGTCCTGCAGCTCAGTCGATCGTTGCAGGTGGCTCTGCTGTAACACTCGCGAATATCCAGCTCGACGCATCGCAGTCGGGTGAAGACATCCGCGTGAACCAGGTGCCGGTCAACTTCAGCAACATCACGGGCGTTAGCGCGTGTCAGCTGTGGAACGGTACGACAGC
Source organism: Minisyncoccota bacterium (assembly GCA_043780835.1). Lineage (GTDB taxonomy): Bacteria > Patescibacteriota > Minisyncoccia > Phycocordibacterales > UBA2100 > UBA10103. The sequence continues at coordinate 19,565 of JAYWCB010000010.1, read as the reverse complement.
TGTAAACACCGGCTCCAACACGGTCACTCCGATCGCTACCGGTGTTACGAACTTCACGTTCGACAACTCACTTACAGTTGCTAAGGGCGCAGTTGTGACCCTCGCTGTTAAGTGCAACCTGTCGTCTGCTGCTACGCTCGGATACACCACTGGTGTACCTGCTACGCCTAGCACATACGCTGCAACAGGCGTTCAGTCCGGTTCGTCCCTCGTAGCAGGAACAAACCTCACTGCAACTGCTTCTAACAGTGGTACGCAAACTGTCGGTACGAGTGCGCTTGTGGCTTCACAATCGAACTTGTCACCGTCGTTTACTCTCGCTTCCGGCGGTACAGTAGGTATCACGGTAGCTGCTATCAAGCTCAAGGGTACAGGTGAAGACATGTCCCTCACTGAGCTCGGTATCACCGGTTCTACCGGTGTCAACTCCGACGTTCTCCAGGCAACAATCTGGAACGGCGCAACTCAGGTAGGTACAATCAGCTTCACTTCTGGTAGCTTGACCGCAACGTCGACACTCTCGACACCGGTTACCTTGCCGAAGGACACAGATGTAGTCCTCACGATTAAGGCAAACGTTGCAAACGTTGGCCCAAGTCAGGTGGGTACACCTGGTCGTGTTGTCGTGCTCAACTTCAGTGGAGCAAAGGCAACCGGCAACAACTCTGGCAACACGATCTACGCAACAGGCAATACAAATGTTGAAGGCGTACGAATCGAGCGCACCTTCCCGTCCGTTGGACAGGTAGCAATGAGCTCGACAGGTGTTGCAGACGGTAAGCTCATCCGCTTCTCTGTGTTGGCAGGAGCTGGAGGTGACGTAGGTATTACGAAGTTCACGTTCACAGTTGCGACTTCGTCTGTAACTGCAACGAACTTCAATCTCTACGCATTCCAGAACTCTGACTTCCAGAGCAGCGCGGTAAACGGGGGTAATCCGCTTAACGTAGCTCCGTTGAACACAGCGGGTGTGACTGGTGCGCAGACGATTGTTGTTAACACCAATGGTGTTACAGCAACACCTGCAGGCATCGTCCAGGTTCCTGCGGGATCCACGTACTACTTCGAACTTCGCGCGACTGTAACAGGCGTACAGGTTGGTTCGTCAATCACGACGATTCTTCTTGGAGATGCTAGCGGCACGAACACGGGTGCGACGAGTACGGTCTCGACCCAGAACTTCCTCTGGACTCCAAACTCGACATCCACAACGCTCATCTCCGACACCGCTAATACAGATTGGCGCAACGGTCGTGGCGTTCCTGGACTCTCGAGCTCTGGTATCACCCAGACACGTAATCAGTAATTCCGCTTAGGAATTACCTCATATGACTTCACCGAGCGTAAGCTCGCGGTCATAGACGAAAGCCCTCTCTCCGAAAGGAGAGAGGGCTTTTCGTTTTGGTAAGGGCTGCAAAGCCGACTCGTCTCATGTATGATGGCCACCATGAATCAATCCACACTTAGAGCGAGCGCCCTTTTAGTGATCTCGATCGCGTTTATTGCGGCCGGTTATCTCTATCAGAATCATCAGCATGCCTTAGCCATGCAGACGAATGCTAAATCTGCTGCTACAACTTCTAGCGCAACGTTTGCGGCCCTTACCAAGTCTGCGGTAGAGAGCGGAAGCACACGCGTTGTGCCGTTTACGGATGGTCAGAAAGCAACGGTGACATATAAAGCCCCGACTATTCCAATGGCTCTGCAATTCACCGCAAAACTTTCTCCTGCAGAAAAGCATACATTGCAATCCGGTTATGCATTGGCCTTTAACGATATTGCAAAAGACAAGCTCGATTTCAACGCGTGGATCAATGTAGGCACGCTGAACTTCATGGCGGGTAATTACGAAACCGCAAAGCAGGTCTGGCAATACACTTCGGCGCAATGGCCATCAAATCACGCATCGCATAATAATTTAGGCGAGCTGTACATGAGTTATCTTAAGGACTACCCGAAAGCAGAAAAGGAATTTCTTGCAGCTATAGTAAACAAGCCTGACGACACGAACCCATACCGCAACTTGTTTACGCTTTACAGCGAAACTTCCTATAAACCGTCTAACTCTGCAGCCGAAGACATTCTCAAAAAGGCGATCGCTGCCAATCCGCGTGCTGTAGACATGCAGTACACGCTCGCTGTCTATCTAAAAAAACTCGGTCGTACCGACGAGGCAATGGCGATGTTCCAGGCCGCAATCGACAACGCAACCAAACAAGGCCAAACCCAGCTCGCTGCTCAAATCAAAACCGACGCCGGAATCAAATAGGGAAGATCGCAAAGCCTCTCACTTCACCCCCCCCGTTACCGATGTATTTCCACCCCCTTTTTTTCTTTTCCCACCGTCACCCTTCCACCACATCCTCCCACTTCTCCAGCAAACCCCACCAACATCCAACCCACCCACCCACCCAACCACACACCCCAAAAAGGACCGTCCTTTTTCTTCACAGCCCTCTCAGTCTCCATACACCTTTCAATTCATAAGTACACATTAACGCTCCTATAGGACCACTAATCTGCAATTAATCCCTCAGTTTAAAATGATCTATAATTTCCCAATCTCTCTCGATTGAATCCGCGATGATATACAAAACTTCTTTGCCAAGGCCATACTCCGTTTTCAAAAGGGTAATGAGCTCCTCGCAGTCATAGGGGAATACCCACACGCTATCTTGGAGCCGTTTGAAACCAAGCGCGATGAGCGTTCTACGCAACTGTGTACGGTGCCTCCTTCGAGGCTCAGCAATATCAAATATGACGATTCGCCATTTACCGTCCCAGTGTTTTGGCTTTGCGATCGACATGGTTCTTGCGTTTATATACGCTTCTCCTTTGGCGGTCAGCTGCATAAATCTTTTTCCGTCTATATGTTGCCATGCAATGAATCCTTTTTGTGCAAGTCGCTCAGATGCGCCTTGAATCGAGCGATTAGTCAGCTGTCTTTTTAACAATTGCACCAAATTTGGCGCGGCGATTGCGATGGTTAAAATGCCGGCGATTTTGAGTGAGGAGAGTATAGCGTCCTGCATTTTAGTCCGTCGCAACTTTCTTACAAGTTTTTGCTCCATTTGACTCGACATATTAACAATCCTATAGGACCGCTAATAGGTATTGTGCACATAACGTATACACATGTGGATATGTTGATGAATTGCTCATAGATTGGCATACTGTATGTCATGAACAAAAAGATCGCCGCTTGGGCGATTGCGGCTTTGGCGTTGGGACTGCCTACTATGTCTGCTGCAGCAACGCATGGAGACGTCGGGTTTGATAGGTCTTTTGAAGTGCCGTCTTCATACTCGAGTATTCAAAATCTCGGCAACGGCAACTTTACACACGGGGCCGCAGTAACGGGTGTAGATGTGCGCGCATCAACGACTCTCGGGAACATGATCTACACCCAAATCCAGGAACACGACATCGTAACGGGGAATGTTACCTATTATTTTGCAATTGCTGGTCAGGCGGCAACATCAGGCAGCGCGGTCTATCATTTTGCTTTCGCACCTTTCACTCCGCACTCATTCAGTTGTTACACATTGATCGTCTCGGAATCCGACAATACGCCGGTGGATTTTTATGGATGGTCGAGTCAAAAATATACTGCCTCATCGGCAGGGTGTGTATACGGGTATAACAGTGACGATATAAGTAGTCTCAATCAAAACCCTGCGATGAATGGCCACGGCATCGTCGACTATTCGTTTGTGATTTATGACGACGGAAACGTGGCCACCGCGACCCCACCAATTACTCCAACAGGTAAAACATATGGCAGTCTGAATGCGGACTTTTCGTTTGCTGCACAGGGCACAAGCGCGGCATTGCAGAATCTGGGTAACGGATCGTTTTCCGAAGGGAACGCGGTAACGGGGATTGATGTTCGTGTTGGTGCTGTTCCGGGCAATCTTATACTGGCAACGATTCGCGAATACGATGCAACCAGTGCACAAACCAATGAATTTACACCTCAAAATCTGCAAGAGACAATCGAAGGCGACCACACATATCATTTTGATTTCCCAAGCGCTTTTACGCCCGATCCTTCTCGCTGTTATCAAATGCTTTCGTATCAGGTATACCCATCTACATATGCCAGCACGTATTATGGACATTCAACAGACGTGTACCACGCATCAACAACCGGCTGCATATACGGTCGAGATACTGATAATCGGGCTAATTTGTTACAAAATCCGAGCCTCAATGCACCCGGCTACATTGACTACGCATTCCGCATTCACACCAATGGCGCCACTTCTACAGCCACCACTACCGCGACCACCACTGCGTCGTGCACTCTTAACTGCAATTCGAATGTTATGTTCTTACCGGGAGTAGGAGGGAGTCGTCTGTATCGACCAGCAAGACCTGACGAGGCACCGAACAGTCAGCATCAGATTTGGGAACCGAAAACGGATGCAGATGTTTATAATTTGGAGCTTAATGATCAGGGGAAGGAAGACATCACTTCACCACAATCAGAAATATATACTCGTGACGTGCTAGACGAGGCGTATGTATCTGCTGCCGGACCGAACATTTATAAAACTTTCATGCAAAAGATGGATGCTCTTGTCGCGTCATCCTCAATACATGAGTGGTCGGCTGTGCCATATGACTGGAGACTTTCATTGGATGACATCTTAAGCAGCGGAGTTAATTCGAATGGAAAGATATCGTATCTGCATGCAACTGCTACTCCGTACATTGCCGCTGAGTTAATGCGATTGGCCTCGAGTTCTCGAACGGGGAAAGTAACAGTGGTCGCGCATTCAAACGGTGGATTAGTGATCAAGGCGTTACTCGTAGCACACCCCGAATTCGCTCGCTATGTCGATAAGCTCATTTTCGTGGCTGTTCCTCAGGTCGGAACACCGCAGGCGGTGGCAGCGATTCTACACGGAAACAAACAAGGCATGCCTTCAGATTATCTGCCTCTCATAATATCTGCTCAAGCCGGGCGAGAATTCTCGGCCAACGCTCCGGTTGCATACAATCTATTGCCTTCGCAAAGCTACTTTACCTATGTGGACGATCCCGTTGTTACGTTTGATGCTCAGACACTTCCCGTATGGTCTGGGAAATATGGCAACACGATTCATTCGGTAGAGACCCTTGGTTCGTACTTAATAGACTCATATGAGCGTGTCGATAAAACCAGTTCAAACACAACAATGCCTATACAAGCGAATGCCTACTTACTAGCACAAGCACAACATACGCATGCGATTCTTGATGCGTGGATACCTCCTGCAGGTATTCAAGTAATACAAATTGCCGGATGGGGAATTCCAACAACCCTGAAAAGTATTCAATACTCGAGCACTACAAAGTCCGTATTTTGTAGCAATTTCTGCGATCAGGGACTTACGCTTACGGCAAGTACTACTGTAGATGGTGATGGAACGGTGGTGGTGCCGAGCGCACTATGGATGGCTGCATCAATACCAAACGTCAAAGATTATTGGGTGGACATAGGTAGCTACAATATTGATCATCTTATTGCGTCAGGTGGAACCATTCTTCGACCCTTTAATCATAAAGATATACTCGAAATAACAGATCTCGATAATTTTATCGTAGATAATATATCAAGTTCGACAAAGCCGATTTTTAAGTATTCATATCTCTCATTCGCAGCTCCTCATGCAGTGAATAAACGACTGCGATATGAACTACATTCTCCCCTTACTCTCGATCTGTATGATCGAGCGGGTAATCACACGGGCATTTCCACATCTACGGGTGAGATTGAAGCAGGAATTCCAGGCACTTATTACATGGAACTTGGCGGCGTAAAGTATTTGTATTCAGGTACCGATAGTGCCAATCGCATCATAATGAGCGGATATGCTACGGGAACATTCTCTTTCAGCGTAGAGCAATTCATTGGCGACTCGCAGACTGCCAAAGCGACCTTTAAAGACATTCCGACCACACCACAAACGAAAGTTAGTTTAGACGTCCAGTCTGATATCACAACGGTTTCTCCCATGCGAATAGATTCAAATGGTGACGGAAATGTGGATATAACACTCTTGCCTAGGATTGGAGGAGTTACATTATTTGACACCGTGCCACCAGAGGTAACAATACGTTTCGGTACCACAACAAAACGCGTTGAGTTTTTGGGAACAGATGATCGTTCTGTTGCAAGCGTTATTGCTACTGCTGCCGGGTTAAAAGTAAGTGACTCTTATGCAAATTCACTAACTTTAATCATCCAAAAAAACACGGCACAGTCTAATTACGCAACCTTGATCATCCCTTCATTTTCGTACTCCACTGGTTCTTCTACGAACGCTACTACAACGATTCGCTATTTCTGGTCTACAGACAAGACTGGCAAATACACATTATTTATTAGCGCGATAAAAACACCTACAGATCGTGCGCTCTCGATCTACTCATCTTTAGTTGATAAAACATATGTCATAAATACGACGGCAGCAGATGATATAGCTGATCCTTCACTTCAATCTGCGTTATTGCTTTTACGCTCGAAACTTAAAACACTCAACGGACTCGTCGTTCCGCAGGTTTTGACGAAACAAGGTACAATGATTATTAAATATTAGTGACACAAAAACTGGTATGCATGCAAGAATTATTGCAAAAAGGAATGTTTTGATTGTTGCCATCGGGGGAGTCATCGTAATGTTTTTGGTAGCAAACTCGTGGAAGACAGGTCTTTGTGCGCGTGAAAACTATGATTGTGCATTTAGCATGGTCGCGCTGGCTGCATCTCTATTTATTTTTATTCCAACAATGTTTTTTTCACTAGTTACATATTTCATGCGAGAAGAAGTTTTCCAGTCTTGGGCAAAATTCGCTATATGGTGGGTTCCGCTTACCGTACTTCTGACAATGGCTGCGCCGAATGATGCAAGTCAGTCGCTACCAATGCCGAGTACAAAAGGGATCATCGACATTGGTATGATTTTGATTTTTATTATCGCGTCATTCGTAATAATTGTTACCAAGAGGGCTGCGTTGAAGAGGTGGGTGTAGGATAGGGGGATGAGGGATCAGCTCAAATGGGTGCTGATGGCCTGCGTGGGATTACTCACGCTTCTTTGGTTGTTTGGTGGTGGCTCATTTGGGCAGGGGCTTGCATACGCACTGCTTCCAACACTACCGCTCTTAGCTGCGCTTTACGCGATGCAGTGGGTGAAGGGCGAAGCCTATCGATGGTGGTTTCGCTTTGCAGTCCCGTGGACCATCGCGTCTATGTGCGCCGTTCTAATCACACCGACTGCAGTCGGAAAGCTCGAGGCGAAATCACTTGTATCCACACTCGCAGTACTTGTACTCAGTACAATCACGCTCGTCATTTTATATAAAAAAGTAATCCTGCCGCACTACCATATCGCCCAAAGTAAATACGACTAGTGTATTGGGCCACTCGGTATATAGTGCCGGCAGGAAGATCAAAACAGGGGAGATCGAACATGAAGCGATCCGAAGACTCATTCGTGAAGCTCCTTGATCAAAAGATAGGGCTCGCAGGCTCCGGCATTATTGAAATCGGATGCGGTGACGGTCGGTACACTGCGGAGTTCGCACAGCGAAATCCGCGACTCCTCTATGGTATCGATCCGCATGCGTTCAATATTCGTCGCGCAAAGGCACGCGCTATACCACATGCAAGGTTTGAGCGGGGATCACTCATCGATTTACCGGTTGGAGGTGGCGTATTCGATATTGCGGTCTTTTCACTCTCGCTCCACAAGGTGCCGGTGAACATGATGGAAACCGCACTCGACGAAGCGGTTCGCGTGTTGCGGTGGAATTCGCACGTCGTCATTCTTGAGCCGGGATTTAAAGGATCTTTTTTCGACGCTGAGCGCGAACTCGGCATTAACGGCGGCGACAAAACGTTCGCAAAACGAGCCGCAATGCGTGCGATGCGCACGCACCCTGCAATCGCACACGTGGGAGAAACAATAGAAGAGGCCACGTTTGAACTTACGACAATTCCCGAATTTCTACATGCCACAAAGCCGACGGTTGATACCGCGGTTGCCCTTGAATTTTTGCGGACGCGCGGCTTCCGACTCACCGCGGAATGCAGAATCAATATCTATAAAGTTCTCTAATGTTTTTACAGCGCGGTCACCAGACCGCGCTGTATTTTTGTAAAAATCGTCTGTCGTTGACCCGGGAATTCAGTTTGATAGGGTTGCGACAGATTCAATAGAAGGGGAATGTTATGACAATTCCAAGTCTCAGAGGTAAGCGCCTCGTAACCGTAGATCTTGATGCAATTTCCCGTATTGATGCAGCACAGAGAGGTATATCCCGTGCTGTCAGAAATCCGTATGCGCAACCTGATGGTACACAGGAGTTACTTGATCGATACCATTCGCACCGAAATGTAGATGCGTCGTATGGATCATACGGTGAACATCGTGGACACGTATGGCGTGGCACGTACCTCGACCGCATGGATGATCCCGTGCATCTTGGTATCGATGTGAACGTTCCCGCAGGTACCGAAATCGCAATCGATTGTGATGCTCATGTCGTGTGTATCACTACCGATCATCCCGAGCCATATGGATGGGGAAATCGCGTGTTTCTGAAATTGAAAGATACGCAGATATGGCTAATCTATGCCCATCTTGCGCGTCCGATGTGCGAGTTGACTCAGCGACTCAAGCCGGGAGAGATCTTTGCAACGGTCGGTGTGCCACACGAAAACGGCGGATGGTTCAGTCATCTGCATATCCAAGCGTTGACGGCAGAGGCATGGATGATGTTTTCAGATGATCCCGATTCGATCGACGGCTACTGTCCGCAGAGCGAGTGGAAGCGATGGCAAAAATTGTGCCCGAACCCGCTCCAGTTCGTAAAAGTTCCCTAAGAAAAAGCCCGGCGTTCACGCCGGGCTTTCGTTGTATAATTATCGGATTATGCAGCAGCCGACACCTGCGGGTTCGTTCATCAAATTCCTTACGGGTTTTTTGACCCTGATCACGCTCTCATTCGGACTCACCTATGCGGTCAATTCCTACGCTACGGCACGTGCAACAACTCAGGCGGCGGCGGCGGCAAAAGCAAAGATGCTCGAAGAGGTTCAATAAATGAGTAATGAAAAAACCCCGACCGCTGGGACAAGCGGTCGGGGTTTCAAGCAGTGCACCAGACACTGGCACTGCTCTAACTCCGAGAGAGTGAGGGGACTGTCTCGGGAGTGTTCCGTCGGCATCTTACCGTTATGGCCCGATGTTCGGCAATAAAAAGAAGGGACTCCAGTATCTAACGATACTGGAGTCCGGCACAGCACTGTTCCGGGGCAAGAACGAGCGCTGTGCGATGCCACGGTAATGGAGCCCTCCAGTCCGTGGGAACTTATGCGATTTGCATCAGATCGAATGATCCGACTTTTTTCATGCCCTGCGCCTTTGCGATATCGAGAATCGCGGCGCCGTCAGAATCGTCGACATTATCCCAGAATCGGTCGTCGATTCCATCGTGATGCATTTTGAATAGATGCTGACAGAGTTCGGCAGCGACGCCGAATCCGCATTCTTTGTTCGTGACCGACAGAAGCGTTTTGGCCTCGGTAGGAAGAGTGCGATAACGAGTTGCAAATAGCGACATGCCGGTAACTCCGCATAGAGGAAACTAGCTGTATATTAACACTAATTAATTTAAAGTCAATACCGCTTCAATCATAACCCTGCCGGTAAAATCGCTATTTGACGCGCTCAATAAAATCAGTATTATACGTCGCACAAGGCCAGAGAACGCGAGCGTCTCCAAACGGAGAGTCAGTCTTGCCGAGGTCGAACACTCCGTCTTCCCGAATCCGTTCGGGACGGACAGCCTTGTTAGTAACAGACGTAACTTTTTTGCACATGGCTAAAACCAGAGAACAGAAAGGGCAGGTCATCGATGCGCTCGCAGAGTCTTTCAAGTCTGCTACATCGACAGTCTTTGTACACTTTCGCGGTATCACTGTCGCAGACGAAACGGCAATGCGCCGTGCACTGCGCTCAGACAACGTAAAATACACGGTCGCAAAAAAGACACTCATCCGCCTCGCGCTTCAGAAGCTTGGTCACTCGACCGAAGGTATGACCCTCGACGGAGAAGTGGCTGCTGCATACGGCGGAGGCGACGACGCCACTGTCGCCGCACGCATCGTGCATGAGTTCGGAAAGAAATTGACGAATCGCGTTCAGATTCTCGGAGGAATTTTCGAGGGTAAGATTGTGAATCGTGCACAAATGGAAGAGATCGCGACCATCCCATCGCTGCAGGTACTGCGCGGAATGTTTGCGCAGGTGATTAATTCGCCGCGCCAGCGATTCGCTGTTGTGCTCGACGCGGTCGCAGGAACAAAACAGTAATTATTTATTGAACAACAATCATTTATACAATATGACAAATGATCAAATCATAGAGGCAGTCGAAAAGATGACGGTTCTCGAGCTCAATACGCTCGTGAAAACAATCGAAGAGAAGTGGGGCGTATCCGCAGCGGCGGTTGCAGTTGCCGGACCGGCAGGCGCAGCAGCGGCTGACGAAAAGACCGAGTTCGATGTCGAGCTTACGTCGTTCGGTGAACAGAAAATCGCTGTTATCAAGGTGGTTAAGGAGGCGTTGGCACTCGGCCTCGCAGAATCCAAGACCCTCGTTGAATCAGCTCCGGCTATGCTCAAGCAGGGTATGAAGAAGGAGGACGCAGAAGCCCTCAAGGCAAAAATCGAAACCGCCGGTGGGAAGGTCGCATTGAAGTAATTCAATCAAACCGAGCACACGCTCACATTAAAAACCCGGCATCACTGCCGGGTTTTTGGTCATGTGGCTCTCATGAGAGCGTTCAGTTCGGCATCACTCATACCGAAATGTTGGTGTACAAGTTCGAATGCGGATTCTTGATCAGGAACGATCGCCTTATCGAGTGCAAGCTCTGGTTCGGATTCACGACATGCACGCTTCCTGGTCATACTCACGGTTACGCTACCAACATCCTCATCGATCACGATGATAGTCCGTCGCGGACTATTGTGGATGATGGGCACGGTTTCCTCCCTTCCTTTTGGAGCGCTGCGGCTACTGCTTCACCGAAGCCGCTTGAGTTGCTATCGCTAGTTTCGAAAGATCGCGCACGTTCGAATGAACGGAGTGTGGCAGTTTGGCCGGATCAGTTCCGAGCTCAAGACCATGATTCATGAGTGATTCTTTGATGTCATTCACAATCGGCCCCGGTCGTTTGTGGCTCGCTCGTATGTGCGCAGTCAGTGTGGTCACCGGTAGTGTAACCAGTTCACGTACAAGAGTATGCTGGCCGTAAAGTTTTTTCAAATAGTCGTGACTGCGGCCTCGCAGTTCAAGGCGCTCGAATTTCCAATCAAGCACTTCGCTTATTTCGTGCATTCTCAGCTCCTACAATATATCCCGAACACATAAGACCCCATGAGTACCCAGAAGTCAATTCAGCGAACACATGAAGAAACCGGATTGTATTCAAATTTAAACAGGGTAGGATGAGTGTATATGGCCACGGTCTACATAGGACTGGGCAGCAACCTCGGGCACAGCGAGGCTAACCTCGAACAAGCAATGCGGCTCTTTGGACCGGAGTTTCGCATTCTAAAGTCGTCGGCAATGTACGTAACCGACAAGCTCTACCGACCCGGCAAACCGCGCTGTTTGAATATCTGCTGTCGAGTGCAAACTGACCTCTCACCGGAGCGAGCGTTTGAAAAGTGTCAGATGATCGAAAAGGCGATGGGGCGTAGAAAGGCGGGTAAATTCGACCCTCGGGTGATCGATGTCGATCTTTTGCTGTACGAGTCTATTTCGCTTCGCACGAGTACGCTCACCATTCCGCATCCACGAATGCACGAGCGGGCATTCGTGCTCGTGCCGCTTGCAGACATCGCGGGAAAATTAATCCATCCAGTGCTAAAAAAATCCATTCATGCGCTAGTAGCGGCATTGGGTGATTATTCTCACAAAATCATAAAAATTGACCAAGCCGTCTAATACGGGTCTATCGATCTATCCACACTTCACCCCATTTGGACTATCGAGAGGGTAGTAGTATGAGCCTATGACTGCTGTACTGAAAGACGATTTTCTCCCCGAGTTTCTTAACAATAAGAACCGTGCCCGAATTCTGCGTGTTTTTGTGTTTAATACAAACGATGTCATGACTGTCTCGGATATCTCGAAGCGGAGCGGGGTTGCACCAAAGGCGGTGCTGAAAGAAGTGAAATCGCTGGTGAAAATCGGCATGGTAAAACCGGCCCGCGCGGTATCGATTACGCTCGCAAACAAATCAAAACGCGTCGTAAAAGGTAATGCAAAAGTGGCAGCGTGGTCTACGAACAGTGAATTCAAACACTTGCGCGCAGTTTCCGCGCTCATTCACGAAGTCTCGCCGGTCCGTTACGACAGTATTGTCGGTGCGCTGAAGCGCGGCGGCAGAATCTCCGCAGTCATCCTCTCCGGATCATTTATGGGCGACGATACGCGGCCGGCAGATATTCTGATCGCATCCGACTCTATTAATGAGCGCCGTTTGGAAAAAGCTGTTCGTTCGCTCGAGCCGGCGTTTGGTCGGGAAATCCGCTACGCTGCGTTTACAACTCCAGAGTTTCGATACCGCATCACTGTCAAAGACCGCCTCATTCGCGACACGCTCGATTTCCCGCACGTTGTGCTCTTGGACAAAACGCGGCTGTTATAAATCGTCAAAAAGAACTATCCACACGGCTCCCCAAAGGGAGCCGTCTCCATGAACGAGATTGCTATCATAACGGTATACGGGGTCGAAACCGTACCTTAATACTTTTTCTTTAATATAGGTTTATACATATATATGTTAGTTACTCAATCAGCGGGAGCGGTGCAAGGCTCATTCAGCGACCTCTGGTATACGGTTGCGCAATTCCTGCCCGCAATCATTGCGGCAGTGATTGTGTTTGTGATCGGGTGGATCGTGGGCGTGATACTCTATCGCGTCGTTGTAGAGATTGTGCGCGTACTGCGACTGAACGAAGCATTGCGGAGCGCCGGTATGGACGAAGCGGCTCGATCAGCAGGGTTTCATCTTGATGTCGGACACATCTTGGGCACACTCGTGCAGTGGTTCGTTGTTTTGGTGTTTCTCGTTGCGTCTCTCGATATTCTCGGGCTCACACGAGTGACGATCTTCTTGCAGACGGTGGTGCTCTTGTACCTGCCTCAGGTAATCGTCGCGGCCCTCATATTGATTCTCGGTGCGATCGTTGCCGAAGTGGTACGAGGCCTGGTTGCGGGATCTGCTCGCGCCGCCGGCGCACATGGTGCGAACTTGGCAGGCGCAGTCGCTAAGTGGGCGATCTGGGTGACCGCGGTTCTCGCGGCACTGAATCAGCTCGGTGTTGCGACAGAATTTGTGCAAACACTTTTCACCGGAATTGTCATTGCTGCATCACTCGCGTTCGGTCTCGCGTTTGGCCTCGGCGGGAAAGACGCTGCTGCTCGTGCTATCGAGCGCATCCGCTCGGAAATAGCACATCACAAGGATTAATTCGACCCCCACACTCCTCGACCGGAAACCGCCAGCTACGCTGGCGGTTTCTATTTTTGGTATCACATGCCATCATGAGGAAATGGAAAAGTTTAAGCAGACTACGGGTATGTCTGAGCAACGGAAACTCACGACAGAAGGACCGATGCGGATCAAGATAGAGGATCTGCAGGAAATGGCGCGGAGGATCCGCAGCGACAAGTACATATCCAGAGTTCAATATACGGAACATGACCAGGCCGCCAATGACGTCGTAAGCCTTGCAAATGGATACTTCGCCGGAAGAGATGAATTGGAACTATCAGCTGAAGATGCAAAATCTTATAGAAGTTTACTCGGCGTGCTTGATTTCGTATCACCCGACTCTGGGGCTTTAGCTGTTCCAGCGGCTCAGGCGCTTGAGCACGTTGCGCATACTGAACCGGCACGTGTGCCGGCGGAACAAGCACCGGTCGACGAGGCACAGCCGCGCGTTGACATAACTGCGACAGCTATTGAAAAGGCGACCGATCCTTCAGAAAGTGTGTCCGTCATATTGCCCGAATTCGCGCGTTCACCAGAAGGCGTGGATCTGATGCAGGAACTGAAAGATGAGATCCGGAAAAAAGGTTCTGTGTGGGGCAATTCAGCGCTGATGTATTTAGGTGTTATCGGTGCGTATCCACCGGCAAAGGAGAATCAGAAAATGAGAAGCGCCGTTTTTGATGCGGTATCTGAATTTAGCCGGCAACTTCTGCGTCATTGGAAAGACATGGGGTACACGGAGGAGCAAAAAGCCGACAAGCTGAGACAGTGGGCTCGTGTATTGAGCCGAACGCCTCCTGCGAGTGACCCTACTATGACAATTTCCGTACCGGTTTTAGGCTCCGGTCTCGACATGACCTGGATGGTGTATGGCTATGGCAACGAAGTAACAGAAATAGTCAGTTGGTGTGTACGGACCAATGCGGGTATTGTCGCGAAGAAGGCGGAGGTAAATTATCGCTAGCTACCGGTAAGTTTTTTTTGCTATCATCGTCAGATGCAAGCAGTGATTTTGGCAGCAGGTCGCGGAACCAGAATGGGAGTACTCACGGAATCTCGTCCGAAGCCGCTTTTGGAAGTTGCCGGTAAATCACTACTCGAGCAAGAACTCGATATCCTGCCGAACTCAATCGACGAAGTCGTTATTGTTGTGGGGTATCTCGGAAATCTCATTCGAGAGCGTCTGGGCAACGAGTACAACGGCAAAAAGCTTTTATATGTAGAACAGGAGGTCCTCGACGGTACGGCAGGTGCGCTCTGGCGCGCTGCGCCGCTTTTGAAAGATCGCTTTATGGTTTTGATGTCGGACGATATGTATTCAAAAGATGATGCGAATCGTTGTCTTACAAAAGCTGACTGGGTAATGCAAGTGCACGAGGCACCCATTGTTTCCGGCGGCCGAATTATTCTTCTCGAAGACGGAACCATTGATCGAATCGATGAGGGGTCGCACGGCGGCAAGCCCGGCATTATCGGAACTAGTATGTATGTTCTCGACACACGCCTGTTTCAATGTCCCATGGTCCCCAAAAGTGAGGGGAGCAATGAATTCGGATTACCGCAAACAGTTCTCGCAGCTTCGAAGGTATCTGGCATACCGATAACGCTTGAACCTGCTACATTCTGGTTTCAGATTTCAGATCCGGAAGATCTTCAGAAAGCTGAAGAGGTTGTTACAGAGCGATAAAGCTCGTGCAATTGCACATGAATTCTTACAGCGCCGCTTTAACCGGTGCTTCATTGCTGTTGCGTCACTATTGCTCACAAGCCGGTCGAATATTAATCACCAGCGTTATGCCTTACAAAAAATATGGCACGTTCAAATTCGAATTCACGAACAGGTTCCAATAGCTCGGGCACGAGCAATCGCGGATTTGCCTCGATGGATAAAGAAAAACAGCGCGAGATCGCTTCGAAAGGTGGCAAAGCAAGTCACGGCGCCCGTTCATCGGGGTCGAGTCGCGGGAATCGGTAATCTATCAACCAACTCATTCACTCACTATGAATCAAAAAAACGACGATCAGAACAAGCAGTCGGACAAAACCTCAAGCATGCGAGACGACGATCTGCAGACTGAAAAGACCCAACAAAATACGTCGAAACTTGATCACGACCAAACCGCAAAAGACACGAACGAATAGTCGCTCATCACATCATCATTATTCACTCACATCATCACCATGGCAGATAACAATAATAATCGAAATCAAAATCAGGGGGATACAAGTAACCGCGGGTTCGCCTCAATGGACCAAGACAAGCAGCGAGAAATCGCATCCAAGGGCGGACAGTCGCAGGGCAAGGAAAATAATCCGGCAAACTTTGCCAACGACCGGCAGAAGGCATCAGAAGCAGGACGAAAAGGCGGACAGGCACGCGGTCAAAATAGCCAAAATAGCCAAAATAGCCAAAATGGTCAGAACAACCAGGCTCATCAGCAGGGAAGCCAGCAAGGTAATCGCGGCAATCAGCAGGATAATAATCGTTAAGTCCAAAGAATATACAAAGAAACAAGCTCCCATAGGGCTTGTTTCTTTGTATTTCCATTGATTTCAAGCCGTTTT
The DNA here is from genome assembly GCA_043780835.1 of Minisyncoccota bacterium. Taxonomy (GTDB): domain Bacteria; phylum Patescibacteriota; class Minisyncoccia; order Phycocordibacterales; family UBA2100; genus UBA10103. The sequence continues at coordinate 3,436 of JAYWCB010000010.1, read as the reverse complement.
ATTCACATGACTATCCCCAGTCTATCCCCACGATTGTCCACAGGGGGCAGAGCTTAGCCATTTATTTGACATACCGGAGCGCCTCGCCTATACTCCTTTTCACGTATGTGTTCGGAAAGCACTGCAAATCGGCTGCCTTAGACGGGAGGAAACTCACGTGTATCGGTGGCCGCGAAAGCGGTCTTTTTCATGCTCGAGTAATCGATGCAAAACATATACGTTTGCTCGTTGACACACGAAGAGCGAAACAAGAATCCTGATCGCAGGGGATTTTTCTTTGTAATGTATAAAGATTTTTCTTTTGTGTCACGGATACAAACAAGAATAAAACTCTCAAATGGGTTCTCCTGATTTGCCGAAAGGTAGACAGAAGGTCTTTCCCAAATGAGATGTAGGAAAAATTGTTCCACGAAAGTGGACAAGCAAATCGATACGAAAGTATCAAAAAAGTCGTACTCCTCTTGTAAGGGGGTACGCAGAAAGCAATGACTTGTTGGAAAGGCAGCGGTGCCAGAAGACAAGTCGAGTTACGCGGTTCTCAGAATTCCTAGCGGGAGTTCTGAGTAAGGGCGTATGGTGGATGCCTAGACTGATGAAGGCGATGAAGGACGCGGTTTAGCTGCGATAAGCTCCGGTAAGATGCCAAACAATCGTTATACCCGGAGATTTCCGAATGGGGAAACCCTATAGAACAAACTTCTATAACCTCGCACTTAAACGATGTGAGGAGCAGACCCTGGGAAGTAAAACATTTCAGTACCAGGAGGAAAAGAGAACAATAGTTATTCCCTTAGTAGCGGCGAGCGAAACGGGATCAGCCCAAACTCAGCCTCAAAATCGTAGTATGAACGGAAGTTCATGCGCCGATTTTGGGTATGGGGGTTATAAGGCTACGGCGATCGGTCCAGATTAATTTTTGGATGACGGATAAAGTTACAAAATGCTGAGATAGAGGAACCGACTGGGAAGTCGGACGCCACAGGGTAATAGTCCCGTACTCGAAATCAAAGCATCTTTATGGCTGTAGTACTTGAGTATCTCAAGACATGAATAGCTTGAGTGAATTTGCCGGAACTAACCGGTAAGGCTACATACTTCATCAGATCGATAGTGAACAAGTACCGTGAGGGAAAGGTGAAAAGAACCCCGGTGAGGGGAGTGAAATAGAACTGAAACCATATGTCTACAAGGAGTCGAAGAGGGTGTAAGTCCTCGACGGCGTGCCTATTGAAGAATGAGCCAACGAGTTGATGCATACGGCGCGGCTAAGCCCTATCGGGTGGAGCCACAGCGAAAGCGAGTATTAAAATGCGCCTGTCGTATGTATCAGACCCGAAGCAACGTGAGCTACCCATGAGCAGGATGAACTCTGTAGAGATACAGAGGGAGGTCCGAACCCGTAGATTGTTCAACATCTTGGGATGACTTGTGGGTTGGAGTGAAAAGCTTATCGAACGTTGTAATAGCTGGTTCTCTCCGAAAGAGCTTTCGGGCTTGCGTCGCATGTTTCTTCAGGGGGTAGAGCACTGGAAGGTCTCGACAGTTCGCAAGAACGCGAGACCTATCAAACTCCGAATACCTGAAGCCATAGTGCGGCAGTTAGACGATGGGGGCGAAGCTCCGTACGTCAAAAGGGAAACAGCCCAGACCGCCATCTAAGGTCCCTAAATTAACGCTCAGTGCAAGTAAGGAGGTGAAATTTCACAGACAGTGAGGATGTTGGCTTAGAAGCAGCCACCATTCAAAGAAAGCGTAACAGCTCACTCACTCAGAGATTTCGCGCCACAAATGATCGGGGCTAAGCGTTGTACCGAAGATGCGGATTCGCTTCCGGCATGGTGTTCGTATCGCAAGATATGAACACCATGCCGGAAGTGAGTGGTAGGAGAGCGTTCCGTTCGCGATGAAGGTAAAGGGGTGACCCATGCTGGAGCATACGGAAGTGAAAATGTTGGCACGAGTAACCGCAATGCGAGTGAGATTCTCGCACGCCGAAAGAACAAGGTTTCCTTCGCAATGGAGATCATCGAAGGGTTAGTCGGGCCTAAGCCGATGGCGAACGCCGGAGGCGATGGACACAGGGTTAATATTCCCTGACGTGCGTATTGTGCGATGGAGGGACGGATTGCTGTACTTTAAGCCCATTATTGGTTTTGGGTTCATGCCGTGATTATGTGCTGTAGGTAAATCCGCAGCATAAGTGAGAGCGGAGTGGAAACGGGGAGGCTTCGGCTGAACCGAATTTAAGGGAGCGCGGTTCCAAGAAAAACTTCTAAGCTTCAACGATACGTACACCGTACCGCAAACCGACACAGGTGTTCAGGTCGAGTAGACCAAGGCGAACAAGTGAGAGATCCCCAAGGAACTCGGCAAAAAAGCGACCGTACGTTCGCAATAAGGTCCGCCCTCAGCAATGGGGGCCGCAGTTAAAATTTCCCAGCCGACTGTTTACCAAAAACACAGCTCCGTGCAAACACGTAAGTGGAAGTATACGGGGTGATGCCTGACCAATGCCGGAAGGTCAAGTACGGGCGGTACATGTATTTATATATGTGCTGGACTGTATAAGCCCCGGTCAATGTCGGCGATAACTATAATCGTCCTAAGGTCTTGGTCCGCTGTCTAAAGCAGGGAACCGAGAGGACTAGGACGATTATGGCGAAGTGTAAACAAAAAAATACCAAAGCTGCCTCTGTGCGTAGTAATACACACGTGGTCCTAAAAACATGGCTATATGCTGGAAACATTCGATATAATCTATAGTGAATATATTCCTTAGATTATGCGAATCAATCAGCAGGAAAGGCTAGAAATCGAGAGTTGGATCGTCGGTTTTACCGACGGAGAAGGATGCTTTTCAATAAGCATCTTCCGAAACAACACAGCGAAAAGTGGTTGGCAGGTATTCCCCGAGTTTGTAATAACTCAGGGAGAAAAAAGTCTGTCAGCACTAGAATTGTTCCAAGAATATTTCGGATGCGGAAAGATATTCGTTAACAAGCGTTACGATAATCATTCTGAACATCTGTATCGCTATTGTGTGCGATCTGTCAGTGATTTACGCGAGAAAGTAATTCCTTTCTTTCGTACACGCAGACTCCGTACAGCGAAACAGAAAGACTTTGAAATATTTGAAAGAATTGTTGAGATGATTGCACATAAGCAACATCTTTCCGAGTCTGGTCTACGAGCTATTGCTCGCGAGATTGAACAAATGAATCGCAAAAAGAAATCGTCATTTCTAGAATCCTCAGAGACTACACGCCGTGCCCCTCGTAAGAGGGTGAAGATATAGTCCAAACGCAACTGGAAGCGTAGAGCGAAATTCCTTGTCTGGTAAGTTCAGACGCGCACGAATGGTATAACGAGTTGGGAACTGTCTCGGGGATTTGCTTGGTGAAAATACAAGGGCGGTGAAGATGCCGCCTTCCTGCAG
>JAYWCB010000009.1:0-61081 GCA_043780835.1 Minisyncoccota bacterium | reverse complement strand
CGGTCGTCGCCGGCGCACCGTCTGTGACAACGCCATGTGCCTTCTGCCACGTCTGTAGTGCCACCATCGTGAGCTGACCAAAGTAGCCACTGGCGCTGTCTGTTGTGAGTAATCCTTGCGAGATGAAGAATTTCTGCAAGGAAAGAACGTCTGCACCACGAGAACCAATTGCGAGATTTTTGCTGGTCAATACGCAGGACTGTCCGGTCGATGACTGATCCGGCACGTCGAGCGGTGACGAAGCTCCCGTGGTTATGGGAGCGGTAGGTGGCGTAACGGATGGAGGGTCGAAGATGCTACCTCCGCCGCCACCACTCGTTGGTGGACTCACGGAGTCAACGGTGCAGGATGCGTTGCTAAAACTGCCGGAGAAAGTGCCGTCGGTGCAGAGGCGTTGTTGCGAAACGCAGTTTTGTCCGTATGCGACAGATGGTGCCTGGTACGCGGTCACGCTCGCGCCGTTTGCGACTCCAGCACCGATGAAGCTGCACGACGCAGCTGTGCCGACTGAACAGGAGGAATACTGATACGCTCCCGACAATACTCCGTTGCTGCACACACGACGCTGCGATGCGCAGGTACTGCCGAACGGAGCACTCTGTGCTTGATACGCACTCACGGAAGCACCGTGCGCGACTGGCAAACTATTGAATGAACAGGCGTTCGCGTCTCCGACGGCGCAGGAAGAGTATTGATACGTCGCGTTCCCGGAGAGCATTCCGTTGGTACATGTGCGGCTTTGCGCATAGTTGGCGCAGGAAACTCCGAACGCGACAGCGGCGTCGGAGTAGAACGTGCGCGATGCTCCGTGTGCGACGGTCGTGCCGTTGAGTGTGCATGATTGCGCCGCGGCAACGGTGCACGAAGCATTGGCATACGAACCGCTCAGTACTCCATTTGTACAGGTGCGCGTTTGTGTCACACATTGCGTTCCGTACGACACCGTTGACGACTGGTATGCGATGACGGTGGAGTCGCTCGCGACAGATGCACCATTGAACGTACATGATGCTGCAGCTCCTACCGTCACCACAACCTGGGCATACGTGTTTGGAGATGTTCGGTCTGTTTGCAGCGCCGCGTAAAACGTATAGGTGCCGATATTAGAAGGTGTAAACGTATAGGTGCGCGTTGGTTGAGCGCTCCAGTCTTGTCCTTGTGCCGGGGTGGTGGGACCGGTGTTGATGTTGGAATTGGTCAGCGTGTTGCCGGCGCCCGGGTTAAATGTCGCGTGGATGACAGTGGACTGACCGACTTGGATACTAGCGGAGTCGGCGGTAATGGTGGCGGTGGGAGTGGAAGCCGCACACGTGATCGTCTTTGGCGAGTTGCCGATAAGAGGATTATTGGAGCCGCCCGGCACGTCGATCGCATAGCCGTAGAGAGTGTGTGTGCGGCCGTCTTTAAGCGAACTCGGAAGCGTGTAGCTGAAACCGTGGTTGCCACTGACACCGAGATCGGGGCGCGGGCTATTGGCGGTGACTGCCCCGAGGAATGTCCCACTGCCCGCGGGACCATCTATATAAAAGTGGACCTGGAGATTTTGCGTCATGTCGCTTTGATCATATGCCCAGCCGTTCTCCGCTTGGCAATCGGTTACAGGCGCGTCGAAAGTGCCGGTGGGGGCGGGGTTTGCACCTTCTGAGCATGACGAATATTGGTACGCACTGCTTCCGGAGAGCACTCCATTGGTGCAGGTGCGTGTTTGCGACACGCACGTACTTCCATATGCGACGCTCGAAGATTGATACGCAGTAACGGAAGCACCACTTGCAACTAATTGGTTGTTGAAGGAACAAGCTTGGGCGGGTGGCGCGCATTGGATGGTCTTTGGCGAGTTGCCGATAAGAGGATTATTGGAGCCGCCCGGCACGTCGATCGCATAGCCATAGAGTGTATGTGCGCGGCCGTCTTTGAGAGAACTCGGGAGCGCGTAGCTGAAACCGTGGTTGCCGCTGACACCAAGATCGGGTCGCGAACTATTGGCGGTGACTGCCCCGAGGAATGTCCCCGCACCGGCGGGACCGTCCGCGTAAAAATGGATCTGGAGATTTTGTGTCATGTCGCTTTGATCATATGCCCAGCCGTTCTCCGCTTGGCAATCGGTTACAGGCGCGTCGAAAGTGCCGGTGGGGGCGGGGTTCGAAAAAACCTGGCCGTAGAGGTCCCACTGCGCCCAACTGATGTTATTCACGAGATCGTACGGTGCGCCGTAAGCGATTTCAATAGAATTACGGAGCAATTCCCCGGTGCGACTTCCCGAAACGCCGATATTGTTCGACCATGGTGGCAAGACTCCCGCCGAAAGAATAGTAGTCGCATCCGACCAGGTGATCCCATCGGTCGAAGTGCGTGTAAACACATATGCGCTTGCGCTGTGCTGATTGCCGATCCCGAACATGATGAACTGTCCGATCGTCGCGTCATATTTAATATCTACAGATTCGGGCACGCCATCGCCGACGAAATTCGTGACGGTGCGCGTGGGCCAACTGCTCGGATCACTTGAGACACTCAAGTAGAGTAAGTCGATCTGTGAGCCGGAGTATTGCGACGTCGTATCGGTGAACCACTGGTAGAGTTTGCCGTCTTTGGCGACGACCGTCGGTTGACCGAGGCCATACCAGCCCACACTGTCGGGAACGGCATGGAGCGGTGAGAGGATTATTTTCGGATTGGGTGCATTTACTACCCAGGTATTATTGGTCGTGAGTTTGGCGAATGGCCCCGTGGGACTCGACGAGCGCGCGACGAAGTTCACCGTCTGAGTATTGAGTTGATTGCCAGAATAGAAGAGATAGTAGTAGGGACCGTCGCCGGCGTCGTAATATACGACTGAAGGATCGCACGATGCCCGCTCGTTGGTCATATCGGAAGTCATGACGACGCTGTCGGGTGCCGACCAATGCATGAGGTCTTGCGACGTCGCATGGCGAACAGTATCCCAGCTACCGCCCGTGCCGCCCACCCCCGTACTGCAGTAGTACATATGCCACGTACCATCAGCACTGATGATCGACGGAGCATACGCATACCCGTAGCCGTTGTCGCTCGAGTCGACGAATTTTTGAGGAGTGCCGGCAGTCGTGCCTAAGAATGCAGCGGCGAACAGAGCGTTCCTGTTGATCTTTAGATTCGTGGCTCCATACACAAGCGTGGCGATGATAAGCACCGCCCCGAGTGTGGTGAGTGTTCGAAACATCGCTACAGTATAGAGCAGCCGCCCTCTCGGGCGGCTGCTCTATGTGTATACCTGTTCTGTTACTTTCTTGAGGCAATGATGTCGTCCTGCACGTTTCTTGGCACCACTGTGTAGTGCGAGAACTCGAGGTTTGGTACGCCGCGGCCTTCGGTGAGAGAGCGAAGCTGCGTGGTGAATCCAAAGAGTTCGGAGAGTGGCACTTTTGCGGTAATGACCTTTGCCTGACCACGCTCGCCCATCGCTTCGATGGAGCCGCGCTTGGAGTTGATCATGCCCGTTACGTCACCCATGAACTTTTCAGGGACAACGACTTCGAGTTTCATAATCGGCTCTAGGATGACCGGCTTTGCCGCCTTGCACGCTTCTTGAAATGCGTTAAGCGCAGCAAGTTTAAATGCGATTTCGGATGAGTCCACATCGTGGTAGCTGCCGTCGTAGAGATCGACTGACACATCCACCATCGGGAAGCCGGCGAGCACGCCGCGCTCCATTCCTTCTTTGAGTCCTTTGCGAACTGCCGGAATGAATTCCTGCGGAATAACGCCTCCTTTGATGCTGTTGATGAATTCGAAGTGGTCTTCGCGATCGACGTTGTTCTTGATCTTTACCCCCTCTTCAATCGGCTTCAGTGGTGCCATCTTAATCTTTACGTGACCGTATTGACCGCGACCGCCCGTCTGCTTCATGTGCTTGTATTCCACATCTGAGTTGCCCTGAATCGTTTCGCGATATGCCACCTGCGGCTTGCCGGTTTTTGCGTTGACCGCAAATTCACGCTTCATACGATCGACGATGATGTCGAGATGCAGTTCACCCATGCCGGAAATGATCGTTTCCATCGTTTCCGGATCCGACTTCACGCGGAAGGTCGGGTCTTCGTCGGAAAGTTTCGAGAGTGCGATGCCCATCCGTTCCTGATCGGCCTTGGTGTCCGGTTCGATACGCATCGATACTACCGGCTCTGGGAAGATGATCGATTCGAGGATGATCGGATGCGCAGCATCACAGAGCGTGTTTCCGATCTTGATCTCCTTGAGGCCCACCGCGGCTGCGATTTCTCCGGCGTAGACCGTTTTTACTTCTTCGCGCTTGTCAGCCTGCAATCGCACGACGCGACCGAGCCGCTCTTTTCTATTATTAGCTGCGTTATACACGGTGTCGCCGGCGGAGATAGAACCCGAGTAGACGCGGAAGAACGCAAGATTTCCTACGAATGGGTCTGTCTGGAGCTTGAAGACGAGTGCAGCGAACGGCGCCGAGTCGTCAGACGGACGCGGCTCCTCCAATCCTGTATCTGGATTCATACCGATTGCTTGCGGAAGATCGAGCGGAGACGGGAGGTAATCGACGACTGCATCGAGTACGCGCTGCACGCCCTTATTCTTGAGCGATGAGCCGGTAAGTACCGGAAAGATTTTGTTTTCGATAACCGCCTGACGAAGCGTTTTCCTGAGCACATCGAGTTCAGGAATTTTCCCTTCGAGGAAATCAGTCATGAGTGCGTCGTTGGTTTCCACGATACGCTCCACGATTTCATCGTGGTACTTCTTCGCGTCGGCCATGTAGGCCTCCGGAATTTCGTGTGCGGAGACATTTTTGCCCATTTCTCCTTCGAATCGGAACATTTTCATCTCAAGCACGTCGATCACGGCTTCGAAGTCTCCTTCTGCGCCGACGGGAATCTGCAGGCGCACCGCCTTGGTGGAAAGACGATCGAGGATGGACGCGTATGATTTTTCAAATGACGCCCCGGTACGGTCGAGCTTGTTGATGTAGCAAATACGTGGCACTTCTGCTTCTTCAGCATAGCGCCAGTTGGTTTCGGACTGCGGTTCCACACCGGCTACGCCGTCGAATACCACAACTGCCCCGTCGAGCACACGCATAGATCGCTTCACTTCTGAGGTGAAGTCGATGTGTCCTGGTGTATCGATCACGTTGAATCGCACTTTTTGTGAAAGGTCGTCGCCCATGTACGACGGGTTCCAGAAACAGGTGATTGCTGCCGCGGTGATGGTGATGCCGCGTTCGCGCTCCTGTTCCATCCAGTCGGTCACGGTATTGCCGTCGTGCACTTCGCCGATTTTGTGAGATTCCCCTGTGTAGTAGAGGATGCGCTCCGACGTGGTCGTTTTGCCCGCGTCCACGTGGGCCACGATGCCGAAGTTTCGAACTTTCTCCAGGGGATAATCTCTTTCCATAATATTTATTTCACAAATAATGACTTATTGTTGTGCCGTCGCTCCGACGAAATGTGAGCACGCTCCCACTTCGCTCCTCGCTAGCCACAAACAAAAAACGCCTGCGGCGTCCACGTAATATAGGCGAAATGACCCCAAAAAGCAAAGACCCCGCTCGAAAGCGAGGTCTTGCGCCGACTCATGTCGACGATTATGCAGCGCGGACCATCTGAACGATGTCGGGGATGTGCGACTTCTTGACGACGGGTGCCGGCTTCTTCGATAGCGCGTACCAGAGCACGCCGATGACGACGACCACAGCGAGACCCCATCCGATCTTTGCGTTTGTACTCACGTGATTTCCTCCTCCATAGAGAAGACAGCTCATTCCGGCTGCCGACGAATACGATACGACGATGTATCCATAAAAGCAAAGACCCCGATTTCTCGAGGCCCTTTACTTCTTTTTAACGGAGCTGAGTAAGAGTCGTCGCGGGAGTCGATTGCGGTCCAGTGAATGTGGCATTCCTGCCATGGTGCACCACCGAACTGAAAGCGCCCCAGGTAATAGCTCCGAGAAATGCAATCAACAGCAATGTGCCTAAGAATGACGTGTCGTCAGTGCCGATACGAATACGCATTGGCATTTCCTCCTTGGGTCGGGACTGATTCCCGCTTCCATATATAACGATACGCCTGTTTTACGGTTGCGCTAGTCTTACCACTCAATAGCAGTTGCACCTTTTCTCAATAGATATTCGTTGGCTTTCGAGAACGGTTTCGAACCGAAAAAACCATTATACGCCGAGAGGGGTGATGGGTGTGCTGACTCGATCACGCAATGCTTTGCACGATTAATATGCGCACCCTTTTGTTTCGCATAATTGCCCCACAAGACGAACACGATTCCCTCTCGTTCGTCGTTGAGTTTTTTTATCGCGGCATCTGTAAACGCTTCCCAACCCTTTTTTTGATGTGAGCCGGCGGATGCAGCGCGTACCGTGAGTGTGGCGTTCAATAATAGAACACCCTGCTTCGCCCAACGACCAAGATCAGTATCGCGACTGACCGGATGCCCCGCCTGTGGTGAGCCTATCGAACCAAGATCGCTCTCAAGCTCCTTAAAAATATTTTGTAGCGACGGCGGCGCTTTCACACCCGTGTTTACCGCGAAACACAGCCCGTTTGCCTGACCATCGCCGTGATATGGATCCTGTCCAAGAATCACCACCCGTACCGAATCAAACGGCGTTTCGTTGAATGCGCGAAAGATATTTTTTGGATTCGGGTACACGGTTGCCGAAACATATTCGTTTCGAACGAATTCGGTCAGCTGCTTAAAATAGCTCTGATCGAATTGATCTGCGAGTTTTTCCTTCCAGCCGCCACCGAGCTTTACATCGTGCATGTGACAATCCTACGATACTTGCCCGTTCTGTCGACAGAGCAGGCGCTGCGCGGTATACAGGATGCTGTCCAACCGAGGAGGATCGAATGGTTTCTTTCAGTTACGAGCATTTGCTTGATTCCGGCTTGCGAAAGTTTGCACCCCGGCCTAGTTTGCCCGCACCGCCGTTTCTCATGTTTGATCGCATTTCGGAACTCGAGAAGACCGGTGGCGCATTCGGGAAAGGAATCGTGAAAGCAGAACTCGATATCGCACCACATTTGTGGTTCTTTAACTGCCACTTTACGGCAGATCCGGTTATGCCGGGTTGCTTACAGGTGGATGCACTCTGGCAAATGCTCGGATTTTTCCAGGGGCATTACGGAGCAGTCGGCTATGGCCGCGCACTTGGGTCAGGCGAGATCAAATTCACCGGCCAAATTACACCGAGCGCGAAGCTTGTCACCTACACACTCCACATGAAGCGTGCGCGTATAGGTGAAAAGCTCTCGAGAGCCTTCGCGAACGGTGTCGTTGATTGCGACGGGAAAACCGTATGCACCGCAGACGATCTCGACGTTGGAGTTTTCCCCGAAATTCCAAAATAGTTCATTCTGTACAAATACAAAGTGGCGCTTCATGGCGCCACTTTGCTTTTTTAGAGAATATGGAAGATGTACAAAAGAATGATCACCGTCACCGGTACTCCAAGAAACCACAAAACAATTCCTTTCATAGCAAATTGATTTTATTGAAATAATGCTAAGCGTAGAGGGGCGGGCATGAAGTAGTGGTGAGAACAGGCTTAATTGACAAAAACGATATCTAATACATAATAATACCAGAGGCCGACATTCGTCGCCCATATCTGTAGCAACAGCAAGGATATCCGCCATGAAGACCGAAAGCATCCATGCTACTCGACTGAAAGAGCTCGGTTTTGTTGAAATAGAGGAAGGCGCGGCGGCAGACCAAGACGATAATCTCGCCCGCCAACTGGCCTATATCGAGGACCTCGACCTTCCAAGCGATGAGATCGACCGCCTGCAGCGCAATCGCCTGGAAGCTCAGTTCTTCGTGCTTCCTATGAACGGCGGTTCAGTGCATGTGAAAGACGAAACGGGCAAACGCTGGGTCCATCGCGGTAACGTCGATACCGACGTTCTCTGCACTATGGGCATCCGCAATGCCACACCGGCACCGAATGCTGACCGTGAAATCCTCCCTCTGGCCAAACGCGTTCTCAATTGAGCACAAAAGACCAGGATACAAAAAACGGCGCCTATCGGCGCCGTTTCGTTTGCTTTTTTGTGATTACCACGCAAAGTGGGCGAATGCTTTGTTGGCCTCGGCCATGCGATGGGTCGTTTCTTTCTTGTTGACTGCAACACCCTCTCCCTTGTGTGCTGCCTGAATTTCTTTCAAAAGCGTTTCGTGCATCGGCTTACCCTTGGTGCCTTCTGCGGCTTCAACGATCCAGCGTAGCCCGAGTGAGAGGCGGCGTTCCGGGCGAACTTCTCGCGGCACCTGGTAGTTTGCTCCACCTACGCGGCGTGAGCGTACCTCTACCGTCGGTGCTGCATTTTCGAGCGCTTCGTCGAGGATGATGACCGGGTCGCCTTCCTTCTTGAGCTCGTCCATCACTTTGTAAACGATTTTGCGAGCGGTGTCCTTCTTGCCGCGCTCCATCACGTAATTGATGAGCTTTGCAACCTTAAGAGACCCGTAGATTTCATCCGGAGCCGGTTGTTTTCGATTTTTTACTGGTCGTCGCATATAAATTATTTGGCTGCTTTTGGCTTTTTGGCACCGTATCGTGATCGTCCTCGTCGGCGTTTATCGACACCGGTTGCATCGAGCTTACCGCGCACAATCGTGTAACGGATACCGATGTCTTTCACACGACCGCCGCGTACGAGCACCACTGAGTGTTCCTGCAGGTTGTGTCCCTCTCCCGGAATGTATGCAGTGATTTCCATGCCGTTGGAAAGACGGACACGGGCGATTTTACGAATAGCGGAGTTCGGCTTACGAGGAGTTTTCGTTGTGACACGAGTGCACACTCCGCGCTTAAATGGAGCAGGGTAAAACGACGGGCGGTTTTTTAATGTATTGAATCCGCGCGAAAGTGCGACCGTCTTTGAAGGACGGGTCTTTTTGGTGCGACCACTGCGCGTGAGTTGATTGATTGTTGCCATGTAGCAATGAAAAATCCCCTGAGGGACGTGCGACGAGTATACATACACAGCCCGTGGTGTGCAAGCCGGCCATTTATACACCGGCGAGTGCGCTTGCCGCGCTGTACACAAACGAGCCAAAAGCACCGCCAAGCATCAATATAATGACAACCACGAGCACCATCCCCGTGAGCGGATTACTTTCCATACGTGATCGCCAGGTGGCATAGCCGTGCTGCAAGGCGCGTGGCAAGAGAGCTTCTATTACTTTTGATCCGTCGAGGGGCGGTATTGGTATCAAGTTGAATAGAAAGAGCATCATATTGACCACCACCACGGTGAACACGAGGCTCGCAGCCATATTTGAAACGACACCCGCTCGAATAACCACCGACATCACTATGGCAATAGCGAGGTTCGAAAGCGGACCCGCGAAGGCCACCATAGCTTCGGAAAAGCGTCCCGGTCTGAGATTATATGGGTTGTACGGAACTGGCTTCGCGTACCCGAAGAAAATCGGCGAGTGAGTAAGGGCTAGTGAGATGGGAATAATGATAGAGCCCCATAGATCAAGGTGCGGGATAGGATTCAGCGTGAGACGCCCTGCATAGCGTGCCGTATGATCGCCCAGCCAGTCGGCAGCCACGCCATGCATAACTTCGTGAATAACGGCAGAGAAAATGACCACCGCAACGATAAAGAGTGTGTCTGCAATGTCCATAGATGCGTAGTATACCCCGTGAGGTGTCAATTTTACTGTTGATTTGTGAAGTACAATGACTTATATCTCGTCGGGAATGCTTTTTTGACAGGCACTCTATTACAAGCTAGGATACGCGGACTTATGGCACGAGTTTGCGCAATCAGTGGAGCTACATCGCAGGTCGGGGGCGGCTATTCAAACCGCGTTCGTGCGACCAAGTTCAACCCGACCGGCAAGCGCCGCCGTCAGGTGAATTTCCAATCAAAGACCCTTTTCATTCCGGAACTCGGCAAGAAGGTTACGGTAACCGTTTCTGCCCGCGGCCTCAAGACCATGAAAAAGCGCGGCGCATTCATAACGCTCAAGAAAGCGGGCCTCATCTAAATTCAAACAGAAAAACAAAAAGCCCCGGTTAACCGGGGCTTTTTTTTCGCATCTACTGCCGTAGGCGTCTCGTCACAAATTCTTCCCATCCGTACACCGGGCCGCGAGCAACAGCACGCACGACGAGAATACTCGCGATTCCACCGAATATGAACGCAAGCACAAATGCGCCACATCCGAAGAACGCGCTACTCACAAATGCCGTAACTGCTCCCAACGCGAGCATTGCCGGACTGTCAAAGGAATACCACAGAACGAGCGCCTCGCGACCGTCAGTACGCAGATTAAACATCGAATACGTCATTACCGTAACGCCGATGGCAATACCGATACTGAGCAAGAGTCCCGTATTGAAATCTGCCAGAACCATCGGAGCCGCCACGTGGTAACCCAAGAGTGAAGCGATGCCGAAAATCACAAGCGAGAGAAAAAAGATGACTAGACTGACCATGTACAATCCTCCGATTACATTCCTTCGCTATCCTACTTACGCATCACCGTTTGTCCATCTGATACAAATGTGACGGTTCCCTCTGTGCAGGTGTCGCTTGTAGGTATACGAAAACGCTCAAAAGTCGCGATTGTTTCAGGTGCAGGATGGCCGTACCTGTTTTTACACCCGCGTGAAAACACCACATATGAGGGATCGACGAGCCCGACAAAGAGCGCTGATGAAGAATTTTTTGATCCGTGATGCCCGGCTTTTAGCACGGTGGATTTCAGTTCAGCACCATCGAGTTCGGCAAGATATTCTTCGATGATTTTCGGCGAATCGCACGGCAACATAAACGACGTTTTTCCGTACACGAGTTTTGTCACAATGCAGCCCGTGTTTGTTTCTATATCAGGAAGCTTGCGATCGGGAAACAATACATCCACATATGCGCCGCCGCCGAGATCAATCCGCTCCCCACGCTCCGCCACGCGCACACGAGCGCCGGAGGCTTCTTCGAGATGCACCTCGCGTAAGTACGTGCGCCACGGTTCTGTATCCCCCTTCGTCGAAGGGACAAGAATCTCCCCGACGCGGTATCTCGGCAATACCTCAATGAGTCCGCTAATGTGATCGGAATCTGCATGCGTCCCGATCATGAGATCTATTGAGCGGTCATACCACGGCATGACTGTCGGCAGTTTTCGTAATACCTCACTACCCGGACCGCCGTCGATAAGTACCTGCCGCCCGGTTGGTGAATCAATAAATATTGCATCGCCCTGACCGATGTCGAGAAATGAAACCGTCAGCAGCCCCTGTCGATCTTCGTGCAATGCAGCAATCCAAATAAGACAGGTAGCAGATGCCAGCAAAAAAATGGCGCCCAACGTGAGCAAGCGACTCCTTTGCATATGAAAAGTATGTCATACAACCTTCATGATGCCTGGTGATATACTCGCCTCATTACGATAATCCCTCATCTCTCACTGTATGTACGAAGCAAAAACGTTCTCCATTGCGAAACTCGACGGCATTTCGGAAAAATCCGTTGAAGAACATCTCGGCCTCTACGCGGGCTACGTAAAAAACTTCAACGCCATTTCTGCGTTGCTACCCGAATACGCACAAGATTCCGAGAAACATGCTCACGCGCTCGCGGAGCTTATCCGCCGACGTTCATTCGAATTTGGCGGTATGCGACTGCATGAAATCTACTTTTCGCAGTTCGAGGGTGGAGCTGCACCGCTTTCCGACGGACCACTGAAAGACGCACTGACAACAGAATACAAAGATGCATCTCATCTTATGCCATACATGAAAGCGATTGGTCTGATGCGCGGACCGGGATGGGCGCTCCTTTATTGGGATCCGATCGGTAAACACATTCTCGCCGGGTTCTCTGGAGAGCAACACGTAGGACACTTCGCAACACTGCCTGTTATTCTCGCGCTCGATGTGTGGGAACACGCATTCCTCCTCGATTACGGCGCCCAGGGTAAGGGCGCGTATATTGATGCATTCTTTAAAAATCTCAATTGGAGCATAATTGAAAAGCGCTTTGCGGAGGCTTCAACATAAGCCCATCGACACGCTCAGGGTACTTCTCCACGCCGCCCCGTGTTTACACTGAGCAAGACCTGGTGGGGCGAGTCGAAGTGTTGAAAAGCCGTTTGCAGAGGTGCGCATGTAAGGATACGCTTACGCTATTAGCATGGTCACGAATCCATTAATTATTTAGATGTATGAATCTTGAACGATCGATCCTGGTTGCATTCCTTGGCAACTACATTATCAATAACGTTGTCGCCGCAATTGTCGCTCTTATCCCGGCATCAAACTCCACAAAGGTGATCACGCCGCAGTACATCACGTACGTCATTCTCGCCGCCGTCTTTTCGGCAGTCTTTGCGTGGTGGGCATTGAAAACCGTTGCTCGATCCCGAGCGATGCGCGCCGGTATTATATTCGGTGTTATCGCATTCTTGGTGTCGATCGTGACAGCCTTCGTGACCGGTGTCACCGGTGTGCTCGCACAGACCGGTTCTATCTCGCAGATGTTTTCGATCATTCCTAACTTCGGTCCGTTCCTCTTGAGCTGGTCAACCCTTGTACTCTTGGGTTACTGGGTGATTCCGAGCGCGCTCGTCGGATGGTGGCTGCAGAAACAGGCAATGCCAGTTTCCGGTGAGACAATGTAAATAGCTCACCTTCGCAAAAAACAGCCGGGTTCGCCGGCTGTTTTTTTATGTCTGTGATGCAGGTTGATGCCGTTGAATGTACACGTATGCGCCGCATAGTGCCGCATACATAAGTACAAGCATAATCGGACTGAACGCGGGCACGCTCACCGCCGCAAACGGCAGTGATGCAAACGTGGTGGCAATAAACACAATGTATCTGAGTAAGATGTATGCAGGAAATGCAAAGAGTGTACCCCATGTGCCGAGCAGAATGCCACTCAGTGCTGCAATTCCAGAAAAAGCCATCGCGGTCGGTACCGCAATGAGCGCAAACAGATTTGCCGGGAGCGCGACCAGGCTCAGTACCCCGTTGCCGTATAGCAGAAGCGGTAACACCAACAGCTGTGTGGAAAGCGTCGCGGCAGCGATTTCCCGGATACCGAATCGCGCAGGCCATGAGTGCAGCAGACGCGTAGCGTGTGGCGAAAAAAGAACGAGACCGAGTGTTGCAAGAAACGAAAGTTGAAAGCCCGGATCGTATATGAGCAGCAGCGGATTCCATACAACCATTGCGCTTACAACCGCAAGCAGAACACGGAGCGCAATAAATTGCCGCCCGTACATACTCGCCGTAACTGCGCAAAATGCCATTGCACCCGCACGTATTGCGCTCGCCGCGCCACCAGAGGCGACCGCAAAGAACGCAACGATGAGTAACACAATGACGAGCCTCGGCTCGCGCCTGATACGTGCAAGAACTCCCATGAGCGCACCGAGCACAACCGTGATGTTGTACCCCGAAAGCACCAGTATGTGTATGAGGGATACGCGCTGAAACACATCCGACAACGCACCGCCGACCGACCGCTTATCGCCAGCGGTAATTCCTGCAGCGAGACCCGCGTACGGTTCGGGTAAAACCGCCCGCAAACCTCGTATGTACATAATCTTTATATTGAGAGCAGCGGCCTTCAGCAGATTTGGAGATGCGCCGGTGATGCGCGCGCGCAAATGATAGTTCGTATGAAATGTTTCGAACCGCAAGATACATAGGATAATTAAACGTACGACCTTCGCCGCTCAAAAATGCAGTAGGTTTTTGTAGCACTCCCTCGGCTGAAACAAAATCTCCGTATTGCACGCTTCCGTAGGCCCGCGCAACCACAAGCACACGTGCACGTACTGCTACCCCGTCAATCGATGACACATCCACCGTCAAACGAGTGCTCCCCTCGCGAATATCCGGCTCATCGGCCACATATCCGCTTATAACAACATGCGCTCCTACTTTCGAGACAAGGTATGGGTTGAGTCGCGGCATCACGGCGTCGCACCGAAGAATTCCGATAACGAGACATGCGCCGCAGAGCGCGACGCCTGCGAGCACAAATACATACTGTTTCCATACACTCGCCGTCAGTAAGCACAGTGCACTAAGCACAATGCACATGGTAAGCACCTGCACTGATACCGCCGTAATAGAGCGTATACCGACACCCAACAAAAAACCGGCTACGATGTAAAGCCCGAGTTGTCCGCGCATCTCATCAGGGTATCAAAGCACTTCGTCGAGCGCCTCATTTACCAATCGATCTGCCTCTTTGTTTTGTTCGCGTGGCACGTAGGTAAATGTGTACGATGCAAAATGTTTCAACAGTGCATGTATTTTTGCCGCTTGCGGTTTCAGTGTCGGTTCTTTGATTTTCCAATTACCGGATATCTGTTCGACGACAAGCTTGCTATCCATACGCACCTCAATAGCGCGGCCTTCAAAGCCTCTATTTCGCGCTTCGGCAAGCGCGAGTGCAACCGCTTCGTACTCGGCCCAGTTATTTGTCTGATGATCGCCGAGATACTGCTTTAACTCGAACGCGATCGAATCACCGTCATATGCGATCGCACCGGCACCGGCAGGACCGGGATTACCGCGCGCACCTCCGTCTGTATAGAGAATCAATCGTTCCATCGTCGACATGATACACGAAGAAAAACCCGGCTCGAGCCGGGTTTTTCTTGTTTCGTGGTTTCTTTCATTCCTTAGACAGCCGGCGCCGCTACGGGCATGACCTCACTCGCGGTATGTGCGATTGTTCGATACGCGTACACCATCGCAAGCGACGAGATCGGTATCGTAATAAGCAGCGGCACAATGAGCAATAGTGCACCGACGATATTGAGAACGATGACCGCGAGCACAAAGAGAAGGAGCGTTACCCGGTGACCCTTGGTGATGCGTGCACTTTCTTTGAGCGCATCGATCGGTCCCATGTTGCGATCAACAACGATGAATTTTACGAATATAAGTGCAACCGCCGCAATCAGACCCGGCACGATCAGAAGAATCAGTCCGACAACCACGATAATCGCGGTGAGGAGCGTGGCAGCGAGGTATGAGAAATACTGCTGTGGATGCCACAAATCTGAAAATGTCCCACTATCCGGGGCGTCATACACTTTCAACATAGTCGCGACAACGCCGAGATCAACGAGCGTGGTAATTGCAAGATTGAACAATCCGCTGATGAAGTTTCCCTTTTGACCCAGCATGCCAAGGATGAATCCGCTCAGCCACGAAACGACGAGAATAATAACCGTCATGCCGATAAAAAATCCGGGACGTTTTTTGAAGGTGTCCCACCCGAAACGAAATGCCGCCTCTATAGAAAATGTGTTCATCCCGTTAGAAATAGGACGCGGACTACAAAAGTGCCGAACCCTACTTGATTAGTTGTTATATGTACTGCTCAATCGAACCCCGCATACGCGTGTCCGCGATTTCTAACGGGATTCATACCTCAACGCTAGCATGTCCTGCGCGTACACACACGGAGCCTGTGGACGTGGCTTTTTATGGCAACATATCGAGGAGTCGCAGCGCGAGTCCGCCGCGAAAGGTGTCTCGCTCAATCGTTGCAAGCGCAGTCGTTGTCATTTCCAATGCCGGAATATTCGTAAAATCTTCCGGCCCACGAAAAAAATCATAGGCGCGCGCTGTTTCTCCAGTTTCGGTACATGCAAGCGTGACTTCCACGTGATTCTGCTCCTTACCGAATCGCTTCAGGCTCACCACTTTTGTCTTACTGATACGGATGATCGGTTTCGGATTACCCATACCAAACGGCGCGAGCCGTGCCATGTCGCGAAAGAGCGGCCACGAAATCTGTGACAAGGTGAGCGTCATATCGGCGCTCACCGTTTCTGTCTGTGGAGCCCGTTCCAGAGTTTCTGCCGCGGCAGCAAGGTCTTCTTGGAGCGTATGGACCTTCTCCGGGATAACAGAGAATCCACCGGATGCTGCGTGCCCGCCGAATTCTATAAACGATCCTGTGGCGGCAGTAAACAAATCGACGACCGAAAGCGCGCCATCGGAACGACACGAGCCTTTAATATTTCCTTTACTGTCTCTTCCCCATAAACAAACCACTCCTCCGCGGTCGTTCATAATTGAATTTGCCGCGAGACCGAGGAGTGCGGGCTTCCAGTCGGGATTACCAAGCACGACCACACGGTCCGTATCGCTAAATCGCTCCTTCGAGCGTTTTTTGATTTCACGCACAATACCGGCAACGACCCCCTTTCGTGATGCATTCAGTTTCTCCAACTCTGCTGCGATGGCCGTTGCTTCGATGTGATCTTTTGTGGTCAATAGTTTAAGTGCGAGGTCCGGTGTGCCCATACGTGACGCCGCATTGATGCGCGGACCGATCGAAAAGCCGATGTCTTGTTCTGTAAGTTCCGCTTTGCGCAGCCGCAATTTAATACAGAGGGCGATAATCCCCGGTCGCGGTGACTTACGCAGTACTTGCAGTCCCCAATGCGCGAGCACGCGATTTTCGCCAATGAGCGGCACCATATCGGCGATGGTTGCAATGGCAACCAAATCGAGTAGCCATTTTTCCCAGCCATCGGCGACAGCGAGATACCGTGCAATACTGCGCCGTTTGCCTTCGTACAAAGTCGCCTGCACCAATTTGAATGCCATTGCAGCTCCGCACAGACTGGGAAACGGATACGTCCCCCGCTTCGGGTTTAAAATCGCTATTGCAGGCGGAGGATCACCGATGAGCTCATGATGATCGGTGACGATCACATCAACACCGAGCGAATTCGAATGCACGACCGCGTCGTACGCATTGGTGCCCACGTCGACCGTAATGATAAGTTTTACCGAATCTGCAGCGAGTGCGGAAATCGCGTCGGTATGGAATCCATATCCTTCATTGTCGCGATGCGGAATGTACAGGCGCACGTTTGTATATCCGATCTTTTCAAAAAAATCACTCAAGACTGATGCGCCCGGAATTCCGTCGCAGTCGAAATCGGCATAGACCGCGATGCGCTCATCGTTTTCAATAGCATCGATGAGACGCATCGTCGCCAGTGACATATCCTCGATCATTTCAGCCGCATGCGTATGGAGCGCATAGTCAGGGCGTAAAAATGCCTCAATATCTTCCACGGTAACGACACCGCGCGTCTTGAGCAGCGCTCGCACGACATCGCTCAATTCAATTTCTCCGACTTCCATGCGCAGTATTGTATCTCACGAGCACACCCTGCGAGCGTGTCGCAGAACGACTTTTGCCGTACGACAAGTATATCGACGCTTCATACTCAAAGGAGTACACTCACGACATGAACGAATGTATCTTTTGCAAAATAGTGAGCGGCGATCTGCCATCGAACAAATTGTACGAAGATGATGCGGCGCTCGCGTTCTTAGATATTCATCCGGTCAATCCCGGGCATACACTCGTGATTCCCAAGATACACGCCGCAACAATCTTCGACATGTCGGTTGAAACGTGGGAGCGTGTTCAGCAGGTGGTTCACAAAGTTGCGCACGCGCTCGAATCAGGTGCAGCAGCCGACGGCGTGAACCTCATGATGAACAACCGCGAACATGCCGGGCAAGTCGTGCATCACGCGCACGTGCATTTGATCCCACGCTTTAAAGGAGACGGACTAAAATTGTGGCCGCACCACGCATTCGACACGGATGAGAGCTCAGCAATTCTCAAAAAAACAATCGCCGCGCTCGCCGAGGAGAAGTAACTCGCCGCCTATGACCAATAAAAAACGGCGCTCGAGAGCGCCGTTTTTTGGTCGAAATTTTTCAACCTACTGGAGATATCCCTCATTGCCGGCGCATGCTCCGTCGTGCATAAACGTTGCATTCGAGGTATTCATGACACACCGATTTGAATACGTCTGTGGCGGGTAGAGCTGACACTGCATCGTGCAATTCATACCAGGTGCACAGGTGTTTGAACACCCGTTCGGACGGGCGCATACCGGCTGATACTGTGCCGTGCACACCATTTGTCCAACCTGTACGCTCGCCGTTGATTGCGAAGATTTTCCGGCAGCATTTGTCACCGTTACGGCGACTGTATAGTTTCCGGCGCTCGTATACGAGTGTGTGAATGACGTGTTTTGCTGAATACTCGATGCAGGTGCCATCGTTTTATTCGGCATGGCTCCGTTGGTCGATTCATCTCCCCACAAAATCGAGTAATTCAATGATCCGTTTGCAGGATCTGAAGCAATGATCTTCCACGTACCCACTTCATTGACCGACAGCGATACCGGTCCCGAGAATCCGGAGATCACCGGAGTACCGCTACTATTCGTATCCGTCACCGTGACAGTGGTTTTTGCGAGCAGCACGGTAGCAATCATGCAGCGAGGAGTGGTGTGCATGCATCCGATATACGCGGTGACGTATGCGCTATAGGTGCCCGGCGTTGTATAGGTATGCGACGCAACCGATGGACTGATACATGGCGCGCGGAAACAATAAATCTGATGCACATCCATTTGTTGGCCCTGGCCATCACCGAAGTCTATCCAGTATGTTCCGGTTTCGCTCGACGGATGGTACGTGAAGGTAACCGCGAGTGGCGCTGATCCCGATTGCGGATCCGCAGTAATTGATCCATTGTTCGGATTCGGATCACCTACAGTCACAACCACCGACCCCTTCGGTGATGCACTGAGTCGTGCAGTGTACGAACCATTTTGGCTATACGTGTGCGAACCTGTTGCGGCGCATCGAATTCCTCCTTGGCCGCCCTTGATTGCCATAATGGCGATACAAGAACCCTTTGTCATGACATCTTTCTGACCATCACCGAAATCAACCCAGGGGAGCGCGTCATTGATACCGATAGTTGTTGTAAATGTGACCACAAGAGGTGCGTCGCCGTTTTGTGGCGTTACTGAAAGTGTTCTGCTATTGCCGCACAGGCTTTTGATGCGTTCGCGAGAAAGAGGACCAAATGATCCAGCAGCACGTACGCCATTACCCATTTGCCACTGTGTTACGGCTGAACGCGTCATTGAACCGAAAAAACCGGTTGCCGTGGCTTTCAAAATTCCCTCACCAATGAGGTACTCCTGCAGTGCACGCACATCATCACCACGCTGTCCCAGCGAGAGATTTCGATCAAGAACAGTGCACGCTCGATATTGAGCAAATACAGGTGATGCTACTGGTGATGTGGATCCTGCACCGGTTGATACTACCGCTTGTGCAAATACTGCCAACGGCGCCGCAAGTACGACTGAAATAATGAGACCTCGAACGAGCGATTTAGTATTCATAATTCAATTATAAGACGATCGTATGAATAAAGAGATGCGTTGTCCCGCACATGAGACGTACCGTGGGGCTACATCTTTCTTCTCGTAATCGAGTCAATTAATTGAGTGCTTCGAGCCCCGGAAGAGTTCCATCCAGAATGTACTCGAGCATCGCACCTCCACCGGTTGAAAGAAACCCAAGATTTTCGCGGCGCATGCCACTTTCTTCAATTACTGCAATGGTATCGCCGCCGCCAATAACTTTTTGCGCGTCACACTTTGCGATTAATTCAGCAATCGCGTGCGTCCACTCACCGTAGCCGGCTTCGTAGAGCCCCGTCGGGCCATTCCATAGAATAAATTTTGCTTCTGCTATTTTTGGCGCAATGAGAGCGATTGTTTCGGGACCGATGTCTACAATCTTGTCTCCGGAAACGACATCCGCCGGAACCTTCACCTGCGCCTGCTTATCAAGCCGCTCGACAGTTACATCGACGGGAGCCAAAAAATGAGGATTACTGAGCACGTCTTCTCCGGGTAGTTCTGTTGAAATTGTTGAGCGGCCCACCGGCAGACCCCGCGCCTTGAAAACGTCGTTGGCAAGGGCGCCGGTAATGAAAACTGAGTCATACGCGTTTAACAGGGATCGGATGAGCGGTGCCTTTGTTTCAAATTTTGCTCCACCTAATATGGCAAATGACGGATGCTGCGGATTACGCGCTTTTGAAAGCTCGCGAACTTCCGCATCAATGAGAAGCCCCGAATAGTGCGGCAGATATTTTGGGATACCCACAATCGATGCATGTGAGCGATGCGCGGCAGAAAAAGCGTCATTGACGTATATATCACCGAGGCCTGCAAGCTCTCGCGCGAGTCCGTCGTCATTTTTTACTTCGCGCGGATCACGTCGCAAATTTTCGAGCATGAGCACGTCGCCGTCGCGCATCGCGTGCTTGGCATCGTGCGCGACTTGTCCCGTCAAATCCTTTACATAGGTGAGCGCGACCTCGCTCTTCAGCGCTCGCGCAACCGGTGCGTTTGTTTCTTCCGGATCGCGTCCGATATGCGAGAGAATGATGACACGGGCGCCGAGTTTTGCGAGGTAGGCGATTGTTTCTGCGGACCGATGTACACGGAAGAGATCGGCGACCTCGCCGTGTGCGGTAAGAGGCACATCAAATCCTGCTCGTACGAGAATATATTTACCCGTGAGCTCGCTCTCGGGAACGTCGCGGATGCATTTCATGATTACGCGGCGTTCAGAGCGGTGATAAGCGCCGTAATTTTACGCGGATCGGATGATGCGCGTCCGACGAGCAATCCTTCCACATCTCCGTCGCGACACATCTCGGCCGCATTTGTCGCATCGATCGAGCCGCCGTACAAAATCCGCATCTGCATGCCAATGTCGCCGTGCATGCCCACGACCGTTTTACGTATAAAAATTGCCATTTCATGCATGTCTCGCGCAGACATAGGAACCGATGCGCCGATGGCCCAGACCGGTTCGTATGCAATCAATACTTTTTTTAGCATCGGTTTTTGAACGCCGGTGAGTCCTGTTTTAAGCTGGTCCGCGACAAACGCGAAATGATCGCCCGAGCTCGTTCGCTGCGTCTCACCAATGCAGAGTACCGGCGTCATATTGAGTGCGAGCGAAGCAGCGACCTTTTTCTTGGTGTCATCGTTCGTCTCCCCGGCCGCACGGCGTTCGGCGTGCCCGACAAGAACGAACGTGGCTTTTGCATCGCGAACTTGAACCAGAGAAATATCACCGGTGAACGCTCCACCCGGTTCCGCATTTGCGTTTTGTGCACAGAACGAGATACGCGTACCTTTATAAAGAAGCCGTAGCTGCCGTAAGTACACACTCGGCGGAGCAAGCACGATGGAGACTTGTCGCGCCTTGTCCCCTGCTTTTTTCGTCGCATCGAGAAGCGCCTTTGCCTCCTTAAATGTAGCGGGATTCATTTTCCAATTCGCAACGAGCAGAGATTTCATGCGCCGAATTGTATCATGGTCGAATTTTCATCACCCACGAGCGTATCCTCTGCTATTTCGGAGGCCCCGCAGCGCTTGGCGCGAGGATTGAGAACTTTTCAGTAGAAAAGTTCGTACTCCGAAATAGCAGAGGATACCCGAGCTACTTCTCCCTCCACAGCGAAAAACCATAGTCGGTCGTCGTTATTGGCGTGAATGGAGGCGGGGAAAGCGAGAGCGGTTGATCAAAGTAATCGTATCTCGTTTGAAATCCAGAACAAAAAATGCCGCCGCAGATCCACGAGGTGCCCGTACGACCGTTGGAAACGACTGTACCGATCGTGCGCAAGCTCGTTTGCGATACATACTGATCCAACGCCGAGGGAATACTATTCGTCGAAAAATAATCTCGGCCGTAGTGCCCGCTTTGCGCAACAAAAATGCCGTGAATTTCCATATTGTCGGGAACGATGAGAGGAATAAGAACGTTCCGCTGGGCTATAACAGTCAGCCCGTTAGTTCCATCGTACTTACTGTAATAAATATTATTGTTGAGGAACGCGTCGGGCGTATTGCCGTTGGAGAGCGTAGCAGCAACCACCGTCACTTTCGCATTCACGGTCCCCTCTACCCACACTCGATCTTCAAAATACATAAGTGAGCACGTCGCGGGTACCGGAAAGGTTCCGATGAGTGTTTCTGCAGCGATGACACTGAATTCACTTGTATTGCCAAACTGACTCGACTGACTCGGATAGCCGTCAGTGGACGTCACGCGATAGAGCGTATATGTGCCGTTCGCGTTAAATATCACATGGTAGCCGCGATTGTTAACAGAACCACTCGCGGGACCATAATACACACCCCCGCCGGTCTGTGCTTTTGCCTTCAAATCCGTGAAATTTACCGCGATTAGTGCAAAATCGATTGTTGGTACGGGGAATTTCCACAACTCGGGATTTGTACCATTTCCAATAACCCCGGGAGCATTTGATTGTGGAGATGGGCAACCGTAACTTGCGTTGCAGTTCCAATTGGATACGGAGCTCGAAACCGTGGAGTTGCTGCTTCCGTCCATACGAACGCCCCCATTCGAGTGATACGGACCACGGATATTTCTGTCGGGTCCTGCCCAGACGTTGGTATTCACGACGTATGAATATTCAGCAACGGTAGGACGCATGTAACGTGCCTTAAGCGTACGCGAAAATTGACGATCAGCATACGCAATTCCCTTTGATTCTAAATCTATCCACTGCACGGTACCGCACTGCATCGATGCGCTCGCGGTAATAGTCGCATCCCCCACTGCTCCCGTTTCTGGATCTGTCTCCGTGTATGTTTTGGTAATCAGACCAGTCCCACTGGTAAGAATCGAAGCATTGTGGGCCAAGTACCATCGGTAATATTCGATCCCTGCTTCGGCGACATGGAGCGCTTGTTCGCGCGCGGCGAGCGCGCGACCGTATCGGGACTGCGTGAGTGCGTATCCCGAAATTGTACTTAAAATCAATACAAACAGCGCCATATATAAAAGCACCAGAAGCGTCGTCACACCACGAGACAGTGAATGATTTTTCATATCATTTGCCGATCAAGTTACGGATTGCTGCGGATGAATACAGTGTAAGCTGGTTTGGGAGCGTGGCGAGGTTTACATTCACACCGAGCGTGACTTTCACGAAACGTACCCCTGTATATGCGGTGGTGGATGAGGCGACTTGCGCGCCGAGCGCATCGTAATACTGAAACGTAGATGATCCCACGGATGCATTTCTGACATATTCTGCAACAACGTCGGTCGTTTCTGCGCCGATATAGTCCGGAGGATTTCCCGTCGGCTTTA
The DNA here is from genome assembly GCA_043780835.1 of Minisyncoccota bacterium. Taxonomy (GTDB): domain Bacteria; phylum Patescibacteriota; class Minisyncoccia; order Phycocordibacterales; family UBA2100; genus UBA10103. Next base: position 38,021 of record JAYWCB010000009.1, on the reverse strand, counting down.
AAATTCCGCGCATCATGGTCGTGCCGTTCAAATAATAATGCACCCGTTCTACAAGCGGGTCGCTATCCACATCTGCGTAAAATACAAAATCGTTTGGGGAGACCGATACGATTGGAAACGCACCTTGACTGGAAAAAGATGCCTCACGGATGGTTCGTACCATGCTATCGAGTCCGTGCTGCGCAGAGGTGACTGCTGTCGACTGCTCAAGCGAATATGCGTTTGTCCGGTAAAAATAAAGAACCGTTGACGCGACAGCGGTTATCGCTGAAACCATCAGCGCAATCCAAACCATTGTTTCAATAAATGACATGCCACGTTGTGAAGAATTCATACTGTTATGGGACGAGCACAATGGATGTGCGTGTATCTGAAGAGATCGTGGTTGTTGCCGTTTTATTTTGAAACCCAGTCTTGGAAACGTTCAACGAATACGTGCCACTGTTGAGCGCGGGGAAATACACCTGGCCGCACAGAGATGTCTGCAATGTTTTATTTGTCGAGGTACTGAATAATTGTACCGCCGCATTTGCAATATATGAGCCATTACTATCGCGCACGTCCACAATGAGCGAGCGCGGCGTATTCGTCGCAACGAAGAGGCGCGTTAATTGATCCGCTCCCGGAGAGAGTAATTCCGGCTGCGGCGCGCAGACTTCTGCCGTTTCATATCCGCTCACCGCAGATACATCGACCGAATAGGTGTCCCACTCGATGTACGGTAGTGAAATAACACCGGTGTTATTACTGGTGCTGGTCGCGTTGTTTTTATAGATCGTCGGGCTGTTTCCAATCGTCTTCAACCCGCGCATCGTCACTGAAAGATTCGGTAAGACTTCCGGTCCGTAGTCATATGACACAGTCCATACATCTATCGATGGTGTTGAGCTCGCACTGCTCGTGGTGAGCGTGGCGCCAATACGAACCGACGGATACGTGCTCGTCGAAAGTCCTGAAAGATCAACCGGTGAACTGGTGAACCCTGTTCCATTACCCGGTAGCGCGCTATCGGGAATGAGTGTGGGGTTACCTCCCTGCATGGTGTAAAGCGAGTATCGTATCGCGGTTTGCGCAGGCATCGCATCAATCCACGAGAGTGCGTTCCACCTCGAAAGCAGTGCTGTTGAGATATCCGTAGAGAGCACGAATCCGCTCGATGCATATGGTGCCGATCCTGCGAGTCGCACCATACCCCCCGAAAGCACGGTATTGCTCGTTGTTGCTATATAAGTGCCGCTCGAGAGCGGATCAGTCCATACACGCGGCTCGGTCGCCTTAAACGTCTGAATCGTTTTGTTTGCAAGTACATCGATGGCAAATGTATACGAGGTGGTGAGATTGTTCGACACCGTGAGATGCCGCGGATTCGGATTTGGATTCTGCGAAGTAAGGGGATATGTTTGCTCAGTTGAATATCCTGTTTTTGATACGACAATTTGATACCCGCTTGCTGCCGGCGCTCCGATGAACGTGATCGACCCGAGGTCGTTGGTATAAGTACGTATCGAAACAGCCGGGGAAGTTGAACTATTTGTGATATCGATCTGCGCATCGCGTACAGGTGCGGCGTTTGCATCGACTACGTTTATCGTAAGCGTGCCGCCTGCGACCGCGGTTTCAACACCCGGCGGCGACATACGCCCCACGACTTGAATACTGTGGGCGACTCGCTTTGTAGTCCACGAAATTTCAACGCGAATTGTTTTATAGTCAGCAATGATGCCGTTGGTATCAGCTGCCCCGGTGCCATCGGCCGGATCATCAGAGTAGTACACCAGCGTACGTCGCGTATACGACACACCGTTCAGTGCAATCGATTCTATCTGCGGAACAATTCCTGATGGAATTCCTCCCGTTACGCCGACTTGGCCATAGGAAAGACTTTTCAGATACTCCATTCGTTCATTCGCGAGTGCGATTGCACCCGCTCGTGCTTTACTATTGCTCACCACATCGACCGTAAGTTGAAACGCAGCAGAGATACCCATAAAAACCACGAGCATGAGTGCCGTTCCGACAATCGTGTCGATCAACGTGAGCCCTGCCTGCTGATGGGCGACCCGGTTTTTGTGCTGCGTATGTATCTCCATGTACGGCGTACAGGTTCACGAGCGCGCCCGCGTTAAATATGCTCCGAGAGCTGATAAATCGGTGAAATCATGGAGATTGCGAAAAATCCGACAGCACCGCCGATGAAAAGCATCAGAAACGGTTCGATGATCGTCGACATATCCTTAGTTTTACGGTCGACTTCGGCCTCATAGTACGTAGCGAGACGCTTGAGCATCTCTGCCGTTTGCCCTGTCTCTTCTCCGACGGACATCATTTCCCCCACAAACGACGGGTATAATTTTTCGCTACGCACGAATGTCGCTGAAAGCGGCTCCCCCTCTCCTACGGATTTTCGTGCTTCTTTGAGTACATCTTGAAAAAAGGAATTTTGCACGACCTCCTGAGTTATTTCCAGGCTCGTGAGCACATCAACGCCCGAGGCTGAGAGCGATGCGAGTGTGCGTGCGGTGCGGGCCGCGTTTACCTCACGAACCATCTCTCCGATGATAGGAAGTTGGATAAATACATAGTCAGAAATACGCTGTCCGGTTTTTGTTTTTGCGAGCAAGTACGCACCGATGACCCCTGCACACAATAAAATAATGGCTCCCACCGTATTGTGTACCAGAAAATTACTGATTGCGATGACAAAGAGGGTGGATTGCGGCAATTTTGCGTTCATTTCGGCAAATGTCTGCGCGAGCGTGGGAACAACCTTGATCATCATAAGTACTCCGATGCCGACAATTGCAATGAGAATGATGCAGGGGTAGAGCATCGCGCCGCGAATTTTCTTTTTGAGATCAAAAATCCGCTCCATTTGATCAGACGTAACCGCGAGCGATTGAGACAAGTCTCCCCCCTCTTCACCGGCGCGTACCATTGCGATCATCAACTTGGAAAACACGGCTGGGTATTTCGCGAGCGCCACATGCAACGCATCGCCCCGACGGACATCTCCGGCGAGCTCCGCAACAGTCTTTGCGAGTTTTGCGTTCTTTGACTGACGCTCAATCACTGAAAGCGCGCGTGCAAGCGAAAGACCGGCGCCGAGCATCGCCCCTAAATTTCTAGCAAGAAGAATCTTGTCATACTCTTTTACGGTACTGAACAGCGAATTCCAGTACGCCCAACTTAATTTACTGTTGCTCGAGTCTTCGTTTACCGAAATAACACGCGCGCCTTCCCGTCGAATAATTTGATACAGCTCGAAGCGATCGGCCGCCTCGGCAACACCTTTATAGATTTCGCCGTCATTTTTTTCTGCAGTGTAGGAGAAGTGCGCCATTACAAGCAGTATATTGCATCGAACGACGCATTCGATGCGGTAATGTGTGCTTCGTGGACAAGAAATTACAGCACTGGATTTTCAGGCAACGCGTCTGATTTTGGTGCGGTCATAAGCATGATGCCGAAAAGCGATAGAATAACGAGCGCGGCGATGCCGATTCCAACCCAGGGGAGCCATGGATACCGCTCAGTAAAACGACTCTCTTGTGTATCACACACGTCACCGATACCGTCACTGTCCGCGTCTGCTTGATTTGCATTTGGTTCGTTGATGCAGTTATCGCGCGCATTAGAAATACCGTCGAGATCAAAATCCTGACACACGTCGCCAAGACCGTTGTTGTCGGCATCTTTTTGATCAGTATTACTTACACTGACACAGTTATCCCCGATGTCGGGAATTCCGTCTGCATCAAGATCGGATTCTGTATACAACGTGTTTCTCTGAATTGGACTGCCCGAAATAACCCGTACGCCAGTGGCTGTTGCCAGGTTTCCCGCTTCGCCCACAGGAGGCGGGCCTGAGCGATCCGCATCGAAGAACACGCGATACACGTGCTTCGGCTGGGCCAGAAAGCGCACCGACCGCGCGCCTTGCGCATTGCCCGTCTCATTGATGCGTAATTCTGCAATGCGGAGCGGTTGAATATGTTCGAGATCGATAATCCATGAATGAGCTGATGTTTCGGGAAAATCGATCGTACTCGACGTCAGCAGTCGACGGGCAACAACCACACGTGCGCCATCAACACGCAATGATACGTATGTGGGGAGCGAAACATTTTTCCCCAGGAGGAGAGAAATAGACGAGGCACGTACCATTTCATCACTTTGTAGTTCTATGGATGCCGATACCGCTCGATCCCCCGGGACTTCAAAATCCGCTGACGAAGCGAGATTGTTGTCGGTCAAAAACGAGGCATTGAACGTATCGTCGGATTTCGCACTAAAGTGGGTAGTTTTTTGTTGCGACATGAATTGATACGGTATGAACACCGACTCTGTCATGTCATAGACCCCAAATTCTTCGCGGTCTAAGCGGACATTCAGTGGTATTTCTATGACGGTAGGTACCTGCAGATTCAGTACCGATGTTTCTACATCAATAAACTCTCGAAAGGCACTTGATGCGATCCCTTGCGCAGAGACAATAGATGCACCACAGAGAACAAAAAAGATGATCGCACCGACTTTATATTTTAGTGTCTGCATGAATTGTCTGCTTTCGCTTCCCGATAAAAGCCGTGCTCATTAGGAGCGTTCCAATGAGAAAAAATGTAATGATGCGTCCGGTCAATGCCATATGCCACACGTCGACTATCATGAGTCGCGCGACAACAAGCGCAAGCATCGTGCCGCCGTACGCTTTCAAGCCCGACGAATCATCTGAGCTGCCGTACACATACGCAGCAACACCGATCACGGTATATATGAAGAGTGCGATCATCACGGCCGTATCGGGCTGCTGAGGCATCGCCGCGTGAAGAGAAAGCCATAACAATATGTACGCATAGAGAGTGCCAATGATCAGCAATGCTGCGTTACCGCGCTTTACATCATCAGTCGAACGTTGCGCAGCCTCAAAGTACATGCCGCCCAATATGAAAAGTGCGGCAGTCATGGCTGCAAGAACAAAAAAATGTTCATTGAAAACGCCGAGATTCCAGGCACTTGACGTCATACTTTCGAATGAGAGGAGCGCGGGACCGGCAAGCGCAATCGATGCCCGTTGCGCGACTACGATGTCTTTCGTAAGCCCATACAAACTAAGCGATAGCACCGCTGCTTCAAAGATGTATGCCAGCGTAAGTGCCGCACCACTCAACTCAATTGCGGTTGCCGCTGCAATGTATGCAAGACCCACGCCGGCATACAGATACAGAGGTTCCCGTGCGCCGTTTCTACGGAACACAACAAATGCTCCCACGACGAACACGACGGCCCACGCCATGAGAATAAGACTTTGCCATTCTTTTTGCGCGGCAACGTAAATCCATACAGCAAGCAAAAGTGAATTCCCAAGTGCGACTAAAAGATCTGCGGTTGCGGCTTTGCCGGTCAGTCGTATGAGGCCAGCCGTGTGGGATACATAAAAGATCGCCGAAAATCCGTATACAAAAAGGAGAAGCAGATCTCGATCAGCTGTATGTATACCGAGCAAACTCGGCATGCTGTAATACAAAACGATTAAAAGCGACGCAAGTACCACTTCCCGATAGTCTTTCCACACGGTAATCCAAACAGATCCCAAGACGACGGCGAACAGATATGCAAAAAGCGCTATGTAATTTTGAGTAGCTGATGCCGTAAGCATTGGTGCAGCTCCCGCCAAAAAGACACTTGCGATGGCGAGCGATTTCCTATTGTAGATTCCGCTTGCAAGTGCGACGAGTGCGGAGACCGCAAACATAAATACAAGCGCGCTTGCCGGCGTGAAGAATCCGTAGATTCCGCGTGCGGCATATGTAGTAAGCAACATCACCGTTGCGCCGAGAGCGATAAAGATGCCCCCTTGTGCCGCAAATGTGCGGATGCGCCAAAATCCAATTATCATGATTGCCGTCCCACTCAACATGCCAAGTCCGATACGGCCGGCGGGCCCGATCCAATTATTAAGAAACGCATAGCTGACCAGCCACCCGAACCCAATGAGCAGTAAAAGCGCCCCGAGTTTGAGAAGCCAATTGTCTTTGAGCCAATTGAAAAATATATCTTCCGAACTCACTCCTGCAGCAATCGCTCCTGTGTTTTGAGCCATTGGAGCGGCGGCGGATACCGGCTCCACAAGTGATCTAGGAATTTGTTGAGCGGTTGCCGCGGCCCGTAGGGACGCGTCGCTCGACTGTACCTGTTTATTTGAGAGTTCTCGAACGTGCTTTTCTAATCTATCGACGCGCTCGGCGAGACTCCTATTGAGAAGAATGGCGAGTCCTGCAACCGCAAGTCCAATGATCCACATACGTGCCTCAAGTATGTCACTGTCTTCATAAACGGCAACGATCACGTGTGCATTAACCCGACAAAACCAATAGTGGTATCGTTGTGATATGAACGCATTCTGGATAAAAGTCATCGCGGTGTGTGCGATGCTCGTAGATCATTTTGCATTATTTTACTTTCCGCACGCATTTCCCCTGCAAGTCATTGGCAGACTTTCATATCCGTTAATTGCGTGGCTGATAGCCAACGGCGCAATATATACGAGCAACATTGACGTGTATCTCGGTCGTTTAGCATTCTTCGCAGTTCTCGCACAAGTCCCGTACGAAATCGGATTTTATATGCATGGCACGCATCCGCTCTTTTTTAATGTGTTGTTCACATTGTTTTTTGGATTGCTCGCTATCCGTCTCATACAGCGCGCGAGTAATCCGATGCTCGGCGTGCTCGGCGCCGGTGCGTGCGTAGTTCTCGCGAGCGTATTGCATACCGATTACGGCGCCGGAGGCGTACTTTCTATTCTTGCGTTCTACGTGTTTTATAACAGGCCGCTGCTCATGGTAGCGAGCCAGATTTTTATACTTTCAATACTGACAAATCTGCGTTTTTTTATTGCACCCGGATTTGGAAACGCGTTCGTGATGCATCCCTTTGAAAAGTATGCGGCGCTCGCATTACCTCTTATTTTGCTCTATAACAATAAGCGTGGACCAATGACCGGCTACTTCTTTTATTGGTTCTTCGTCGCGCAAAACTTCGCGATGTTGCTTCTGGTGATTGCGTCGTCCGCTAATCGGTAATTACTCGAAGCACCTCTTCAATAGTTGTCGTACCTTGTACTGCTTTAAAAATACCATCTTCACTCATCGTGAGCATGCCCTCTTTTCTTGCCTGATCATGAATTTGATCACCGCTCGCGCTTTTCATAATGAGCTCTTTGATCGTTGCCGTTACCGGGAGCACTTCGTAAATACCGACGCGCGTTGCATATCCCGACGGAGACTGCCCGCCCTCGTGCGCTTTATAGAAGGGCACATTTTTCCATGTGATGTCGTTTGCAACGATTTTTTCTTCCTTCAGTGCCTTGAGAACGGTGCCCTGATCCACAGTCTTCTCAAGATCCGATTGTTGCGCTTTTGAGAGATCGTACGGTTCGCGATCCGGTGTGAGTCGCCGCACAAGACGTTGTCCGATAATGACTCGCAGCGTTGAAACAAGTAGAAACGGTTCGATTCCCATATCGAGTAAACGAGCAACCGCGCCTGCTGCAGAATTTGTGTGGAGGGTTGAGAGCACCAAGTGACCGGTGAGTGCGGCATTCACCGCGAGCGCCGCCGTTTCTTTGTCACGGATTTCACCGACCATAACGATGTCGGGGTCCTGCCGAACGAGCGAACGCAGACCATTGGCAAACGTGAATCCGATTTCCGGGCGCACCTGTGTCTGATTGACTCGCGCCATTTGATATTCAATCGGGTCTTCAATGGTAGATATATTGACGTCAGGAGTGTTTACAATATCGAGCAATGTATAGAGCGTGGTCGATTTTCCTGCGCCGGTGGGACCGGTCGTGAGTATCAGGCCCGTCGTTTTGCGGACGGCATCGTGCATCCGCTCGAGACCTACGCCGTGAAAACCGATACCCTCGAGCGTGAAGCCTGAAATATTGTCACGAAGCAAACGCATCACGATTTTCTCACCGAAATAGGTAGGCAGCACCGACACGCGGAATGAGACGCGCTCGCCGCCGTTGTCGGTGCCAAAACGTCCGTCTTGCGGGAGACGTTTTTCGTCGAGCTTCATGTTTGCAAGCACTTTAATACGCGCCGTGATCGCAGCTGCCGCATGTTTGGGCAACTCCATCGCGTCATGCAGAAGGCCGTCGATGCGATAGCGAATCAAAAGTGTTTCCTGCAGAGGCTCGATATGAATGTCGGATGCGCCCTGCGCGCTTGCATGACGCAGAAGCGTATCTACGATTCGAACCGCCGGCACTCCTTCTGCCATCTGCTTCTCATCGATATTCGTTGCAGCACTCGCGAGCACGGCGGTCTCGCGCTCTATTACGTCGCCCAGATTGTCCTTGAGTCCTTGCTGATATTGCTTGAGCGCGTATTTAATTGATGCGGCGTCGGTTAAGCGCGCCTGCACATTCAAATGTGTCTTTTTCTTAATGAAATCAATTGCCGCTAAATCGTCGGTATCAAGCATGGCGACTTCGAGCTCGTCACCCCGGTGGTTATACGCAATGATGTTGTTGCGTCGCGCAACGGGTTCGGGAATAAGCGAGAGTGTCTCATATTTAATTTGTGTGCCTGCAAGCGACACGAACGGAATGCCGAGAATATACGCATACGTGCGGCGCAATTCGTCTTCACCGATTGCGTTCTTGGCAGTCAGTACTTCTCCGACTGTTTGACCGTTTTCTTTTGCCTCCGCTTCCGCTGCGTCAAATTCTTTTTGCGAAACGAGTCCCGCATCCGCGAGAAAGGTTTTCAAATGTGTCTCCGAAATGTACATATATCATACGCAGTATATCAGCACGCATACGAGAAGAGGCGGATCATGTTGATCCGCCGTGGAATATAGCTAATAAATAGATTTGTTTCCGGCGAGACCATTGTGCTTGACGACTCCGTGAGGCGTCCGTATACTGCCTTCATTAGTTCCGCCTCTGGCGGATCCTTTTTTTGAAAGGGTCGCCCGAAAAGAACGAATTTACAACACATTCCATATGGCACTCTTTGATCTCAAATCACTGAACTCAGCTCTCGAGGAGCTCCAAGCAGAGCGCGGTATTTCGCGCGAGTCTGTAATCGACGCACTCGCGACAGCACTCGCCGCCGCGTACCGCCGCGAATACGGTAAACGAGGGCAAATCATCCGCGCAAACTTCAACCCGGAAAGCGGTGACATGGAGTTCCGCCAAGCAAAAATCGTAGTGGACGCCACACTCGTGCGCCGCGAAGATGAAGAAGCGAGCGACGACAACGACCACCGCTCACGATTCAACCCAGAACAGCACATCATGCTCGAAGACGCCCGCCGCATTAAGCGCGACGCAGCGCTCGATGAGGAAATCTCATTCCCACTTGAATCGCAAGAAGATTTCGGTCGTATTGCCGCTCAGGCTGCAAAACAGGTCATAATGCAAAAGGTTCGAGAGGCAGAGCGTGCCTCTATTATAGAGGAGTATGGCGAACGTGAGGGTGAAATCGTCACAGGCCATGTGCAGCGCTTTGAGCGAGGTAACCTCTATATCGACCTCGGTCGGGCAACAGCAATTCTCCCGTACGACGAACAAATCCCTGGTGAGCGCTACCGACAAGGCGAGCGTGTGCGCGCACTCTTGCTGCGCGTCGACGAAGGCGTCCGCGGCACATTCATCCGACTTTCGCGTTCGCACCCCCGCTTTTTGACCAAACTCTTCGAAACCGAAGTACCTGAGATGGCATCCGGCGTTGTGGAGGTAAAAGGAATTGTCCGCGAACCTGGCTCACGTGCCAAAATCGCTGTGCACTCGAAAGACGATCACGTTGATCCGGTCGGCGCACTCGTGGGTCAGCGCGGCGTACGTGTTGCGGTCGTTACCTCTGAACTTGGTGGTGAAAAGATCGACGTGGTGGAGTGGTCTCAGACTGCAGGCGACTACGTGAAAGAAGCGCTCAAGCCTGCACAAGTGCTTTCTATTGAACTCTTTGAAGAAGACAGCCGTGCGATTGTGCAGGTGGCTGAAGACCAGCAATCACTCGCGATCGGTCGCGGCGGACAGAACGTACGCCTTGCGGCACGGCTCACGGGTTGGAAAATAGACATCCGCTCTATGGGAGGTGAACAAGTGGCAGCAGCTGACACAACTGAGCCGGTACAGTCCGTGCCGACTGATGTTGAAAATGTGAGCGCAACCGAAGACACATTTGCAGAAGCAAAGAAAGACATTTCGGGTGATGACGACGAAGCAAAGGACGAAGGCGTTGAAAACCTCGACCCTGTCGAACAAGATCGCGACGTTGCCGACGAAGTTGTCGAAGAACAGCAGGGCGAAGTAACCAACGACAAAGAAAAAGACGCTGAGTAATTTCTCGTCGCTAAAAGAAAAACGGCCGACTCACGTGAGTCGGCCGTTTTTGTTTCCAGTTGATACTTTTTTCGAAGAGCCAATTTATCCCGCACTGCTCGGGAGATGGAAATTTGAAGAGAGCGTCTTGCGAAGTTTCCGTGCTTTCGCACTATTGTGCTCAAAGACAAGACGAAACTCGCTCGCGGCTCGGAGTGCACTGAGTACCTGAGGTAAGATTTTTGAGATTGGTTCATTTGAGCTATATATAGAGTCGAGCCGTTCAGACAAGTCTTTTGAAAGACGCGTTGTTGTAATGAAATTCCCCAAAATGCTCACATGATCGCGCCTCGAGAAGCCCTCGATCGAACGCATATCAACCTGGAAAAAATCATCCTGATATTCCCGCTTAAACTCAAGATCCGCATGTGATGTGCCTCCAATTGTAAAAAATGCGTACTTTTTATTCTGAGCAAACTGCGAGTAATAGGCATCTTCGCTTGCTTTACGCTCGGGAACATACGCCCAACAGTTATGCGGAACGTAGAACGCGGCGGCTTCGGTATTATATTCATCGATTTGAATCGCGATCGTCTTCCAGAACGCGTCGAGATGCTCTATGGAATTAAATGTGTAGACCACCCGCTCACCCGGTGAAAGGAATGGTACGGGTGGTGATAGGCGCGCACGCGCAGAAACGGCCCATTCTTGGTCTATCCACACCTTATTTCCCACCTTCATGAGCACCCCCTTTTGTATAAGCGCGTCCACCGCTTTATATATCGCACGCAGTGTAATCGATTGCTCGGACGATATAAGCCTTGTGTGCAGCTCTTTGATAGAAGCGGAATTCGTCAGTAAATACCCTACCAATCTGTCTTCAAGGGACTCCTCCTGACTGAATAACATAATTCAGAAGGTAGCATTTTTGAACTAAAAGTTCAAATCTGGACCAAAATAGTCTTATTTATTGTCATGTAACCGCATATATATATAAAATTGCACTGGTACATGAGACGTACACTGTCAAACCAGAGGAGAGTGAGATGGGATTGGGAAGTGCTGCAAATCACATGGCGCTTTTGCGAGCGAGCGTACTTGCTCACGAACGTGAGCGCGAGAAGCATGTTGACTACTACGATCACCCCGCCTTACGTCGAGAACCCACTCGTGAAGAAATCGACAGGTTCAATGCAGACACGCCGAAGGTTGCCGTCGCGTTCGTCTTGTTGATAAGCGCGGTGTTTTTGTTTCCACTAGCCGTGAAATGGCTCCTATCATAGGCGCTTAATACGCCACGGCAATCGAAAGGAAGCAATCATGCCCCCGTCAGGGTTTAGCAAAACTACCGTCACAGGCCTTCTTACTTTTGTGAAAGGCAACTACGAGGACCTCCAGCAGGAAGTTCGCGACGGCAAGCACCCAAGTTTCGAAGCGGCAATCGAGCATGAGATCCGGCAGCTCGATAAGGCGCTATCGAAACTCCACATCAACGACGAGGGTGAGCTGGTCGAACGATAAGTTCAAACGATAGTTCAAGGGGGCGGCACACGGTGGCCGCCCCCATTTTTTGCAAATTGACATTGAATCCAAAACAAAACGGCAGGTCTTTCAACCCGCCGTTTTCGTTTGTGTACAGAACATTCTAATGCGCGCATCAGGCGGCGAACTGTTCCTCGAAGTCGCGCACCATCGCCTTTGCCGTCACTTCGGGTCCAGCCCCCGGTCCCGTGAGCGAATTGCCGGTGTCTTTGCCGAGGGCATTATGAATCACAAAGCCGTTTTTTACACCGCCGACTTCACGCAACCAGTCGTACCAGGGAGTTTCGGAAGCGATATTGTGAAATCCTCCCGTGATACGCCGCCGACCGCAACGTCCCCAAATCGAACCAGGAGCACCTTTTTCGATCTCGTCGACGTCGTCGACGGAAGAAAGCGTCGTAATGAACCGGTACCGTGCGTTTCGAGACGTCAGTCGCTTGATGTCGTGGTCCGTCAGCTTGACTATATCGAAGGCATCGGCGGACATCGGACTACCGGTGCACGGAAGTGCGACGTTTTTCAAAATTGCACACTTCATCGCGACATCGAGCAATTCACCGTTGATGATGTCGACGAGATTTGTCGCACCCGGTTCCGCGAATCCCAGATCCTTTGCATCGCTCACTGCTTCGGCAAATGAGCCGCCGCCCTGGATAACGCTCCAGATGTAGTTGAGCGTTCCGTTAACGACGGCGTGAATCGTCACGTCTTCGTCCTGCAAATACCGACGACGAAGCACTTCGAGCATGTCGGTGCCGCCGCCTACGGTCGCACGCCGGCCGATCTTCCGTCCGATTGACATGACTTCGCGGTAGCGATACGCATGCGCTCCTTTCGCACAGGTGACCAGATGCTTCTCCCGGAATGCTTCGAGATAGCTCAGTTCCGCAAAGCCGGTGTCCCCATTGGGAATCGAAAGCATGACGCCATCTGCCTGAGGCGTCACGCCCCGAAGCGCATCGATGATATCCCATGGAGACGTCCTGCTCGGATTGGTGTCGATACTGACGTTCGAGTTCCGAACCGACTGTGCCGCCTCCGATGAGAATGACCCGCGCCATAATGGAGCTCCCTTCTGTTTGAATTGCTGACCCGCGCGGACTTTGCCAGTCTTTCCCCGCAGCGTCAACAATGCGCGATATCCGTCGTCTGTTACACTCTCCTGTATATGAATCTTTGGCACGATGTACCGCTCGGCGATAATGCGCCGGAAGAATTTAATGTCATTATCGAAATTCCAAAAGGCTCCAACAATAAGTACGAAATCGATAAAGCAACCGGACTTATCAAGCTCGACCGTGCGAATTATTCCGCCGCAGCATTTCCATACGACTACGGATTTGCTCCACAAACACTCTGGGAAGACGGCGACGCGCTCGATGTGATCGTGCTTACAACCTATCCCCTGCAAACAGGGATTCTCGTCAATGTGCGCCCGGTCGCCGTTATCGATATGGTGGACAGCGGCGAATCTGATTTTAAAATTATCGCGGTACCCGTCGAAGACAAGCGATGGGAAGACGTGCAGGATCTTGCGGATGTAAACAAGCACTCGCTTAAGGAATATCAGCACTTCATGGAAACCTACAAACAGCTCAAAGGAAAGCCGGCGCCCGTTGAAATACGAGGAGTCTACGGAAAAAAGGAAGCGATGGAAGCTGTGATGAAATCTGTTGAAATATACAAGGCGAAATTCAAAAAATAACGGTAGCATTGCTTCATTAAGAAGCAATCCACACATGCATCGTGTACACCCGCCACATGTGGCGGGTGTACTATAGATACATGCCTCCGCACGACAATTCGCAGAATCGACCACACGAAGAAGGAGCTGGCGCGGTGATTGGTGCGATTATTGTCGTCATACTACTGATTTTTGGCGCATTCTATTTTTGGGGCCAGAAACTGAATCATCAGTCAACTTCCACGGAGCCGCTAGTACGGACTCAGTTGACTACTGACTAAACTCAGCCAATTGCAGGTGTATGCGTTTGCAGGTAAACTCCCTGCGATGTCACACTCATTTCAAAATGTAAAAGTATCCCGCGACACGGATCGTTGGGAAGCAGAGATTCGTGCTGAGATTCCAGCCGAAACACTTACAAAGTATCGCGGAGCTGCGATCAAGGAAATCCAAAAGACCGCAAAACTTGACGGGTTTCGCCCAGGTAAGGCACCTGAAGATCGAATTGTAGCTGTATACGGCGAATCGCAGATCCTGCGCCGAGCACTCGAGTTCGCCATCGAAAACGAGCTTCCCCTCCTCCTCGCCGAGGAAAAACTCCCGATTGTAGAAACGCCGCGTGTTACCACCGACACTCCGACGCTCGATAAGCCGGTTACTTTTACCGCTCGCGCCGCACTTGCTCCGGAAATTGCGCTCGCCGACTATAAAAACATCTCCAAGAAGCATACCGGGATCGTTGAAGACACGTCAGTTTCAGACGCCGAACACACCGAAGCGCTCACTCACCTTCGCCGAGAACGCGCTCGAATAGACCGCATCGAAACGGGTACTGAACCGCAAAAAGCTGCTGAGGAAACGAAAGCACTCGCAGAAACCGATCTTCCGGAACTCGATGACACATTCGTTCAGTCACTCGGTTACGAAAACACCGTTGCTTTCTCTGATGCACTTCGCAAGAATATCCAGACCGAAAAGGAAGTGCGTGCTACAGAGAAGCGTCGCGCAGGCATTCTCGACGATATGGTAAAGGATTCGAAGATTTCGTACCCTGTCTCGCTTCGGGAATTCGAACTCGATGAAATGGAATCGCGCTTGAAAGACGACCTCTCTCGCATCAACCAAACCGTTGATTCATATCTGGCTGAAACAAAAAAGACTCGGGAGGAATTGCTCGCGAGCTGGCAAGACGCAGCGGACAAACGAGCAAAAGTGCGGCTCATTCTCGCAGAAATTGCCCGACAGGAGAAGATCGATCCGCCGCTGCCTGAACTCGAACACGAACTCGAACATGCGCGTAAACACTACCCACAAGCAGACCCGGAAAATCTCCGCGCACATATTTCCCACGCCATGCGCAATGAAATGACACTGCGCTTTCTCGAAGGAAATCTTGAGCCGGTCGGCCATACGGCTCACGCCCACTCGCACGAAGAAAAATAATAGATAAAAGGCGCCCGATGGGGCGCCTTTTTTTGTTCAGTGGCGATGATACAAATACTCATCGATACCGAGAAACTTCATGCCATGCGACGTGAGTTCGATACCCTTGTTTTCGCCGCGCTCAGTGTCACTGAGCTGAAATGCATTGCGTGCGCTCGGAACGAGTCGGAGCAGTCCGTATCCGATTGCGCTCCGGATAGCAGAAATATCGCTTTCGGTCTCGAAGATCGTTCCGCAATTCCTGGCATTTCCAATGATTCGCAGCACTGTTTCTACGGGTTTTGTATACCGCTCACTCATTTTTTCCTTCCTCACGAATCAACATCCAGGTTTCAGATCGGTCTGGCTACAGACTTACAAAGTTGCAGTCGCGAGTCAACGGTTAATGCATCGTTGCATCTGTCTCGTCGTGTCTGCGCAGCATTTCAGCATAGAAACGCGCAATCGTTTCAGCGTCTTTAAGTGACACCTTTTCGTCTCCGTGCGCTTCCACGACAGTGCGCCAGTCAGCGGCATGGTTTTCAATCCACGCTTTCATTTTTTCGTTTCGAGACGCGGCAGTACCGGGGTGTTCTACATCAAAGGCATACTCTGCGACCTCGATTTGCACCCTGTTATCTGAGATCGGCAGAATCAAATCTGCTTCCGGTCTGTGCATCCCCTCCATATTCATCTTCGAAGTATATGCATACACTCGGTTTGAAACAAACACAAAATTTGCTTCGACCTATCTCTTTCTGTAAACTCCTCTCTATATGAATACACCCCGCGCACAACTTGTACCGATGGTCGTAGAGAAAACGTCGATGGGAGAACGCGCCTACGACATCTTCTCGCGCTTGCTCAAAGAACGCATCGTGTTCCTCGGTGGGCCGATCGACACCGAAGTGGCCAACCTCGTTATTGCCCAATTGCTGTTCCTCGCGTCCGAGGACCCGAAGAAAGACATCTCGTTCTATATAAACTCTCCGGGGGGCATGGTAACTGCGGGGCTCGCGATCATGGACACGATGAATCACATACAGCCGCAGGTTTCGACGGTGTGTGTCGGTATGGCAGCGTCTATGGGTGCGATACTCCTCTCGGCCGGCGAAAAGGGTAAGCGATTTGCACTGCCGAACGCCGAGGTCATGATCCATCAGCCTTCTGGAGGCGCCGAAGGAATGGCCTCAGATATCGAAATCACTGCAAAACAGATTCTCAAGATGCGTGAACAGCTCAACAAGATTCTGGCGAAAAACACCGGCCAGAAGCTTGATAAAATCGAACGAGACGTTGATCGCGACTTCTTCCTCGGTGCAAAAGAGGCGGTTGAATACGGCATCATCGACAAAGTACTCACATAGGTCGCACAAAAAGGTCGCGCATAGAAATCCTTGCGGATTTCTTTACATAGCATCTTTTTTTCATGAGTGATATATTGCGTGTACACCTTAGTATTATGTTTCATTCTTCAAACGCGCACTCAAACATGAGCAGAAATCTAGCAAAAAAGGTAGTAAATAAGCCATTTTCTAGCCTCTTCATGTAGAATGCGCGCATAGACGCGTATGTTGTCATTAAAAGTAGTGCTCGCCCTCCTCGCCGCATCCGGCGCAATTGGCATTGGGTTTGGGTATTTTCTCCGCTACATCATCAGTATCGGCAAGAAAGGATCCATGGAACTCCAAATCCGCCAAATGATGCTCGACGCGGAAGAAAAGTCCAAAGATATTATTAACGATGCCGAAACCCGGGCAAACGAACGGGTCCAGGTGCTCACGAGCGAATACAAAGAACGCGAACGAGATCTCAAGCAGGTTGAGGAGCGACTCGTCCGCAAAGAGGAACTGCTCGACAATCGGCAGACCAATCTCGACAACGAACAAGAATCGCTCAATCGAAAGAACGAAGATGTCGCCAAGGCTCGTGAAGACGCAGAGACACTCATCCGCGAACAGCAGGAAAAACTCGAAAAAGTAGCAGGACTCACCGCCGAAGAGGCAAAGAATGGTCTGATGAAAGCCATCGAGAAGCAGTATGAAAACGATCTCGAAGGCCGCATGCGCAAACTGGAAATCTCAGGAGACGAAAAGATCGAGAAGCGTGCAAAGGAAATCCTCACGACGGCCGTGCACCGTCTCGGAAACTCTGTTGTCTCCGACGTACTTGCAACGACCGTTTCGCTTCCCAACGATGAAATCAAAGGCAAGATTATCGGAAAGGAAGGTCGCAATATTCGCTCGTTCGAACGCGCAACCGGCGTCGATGTGATTATTGACGACACACCAGGTCAGCTTACCCTTTCGTCGTACGATCCGATCCGCCGACAAATCGCACGTATCGCACTCGAGAATTTGATTCTCGACGGACGCATCCAGCCGGCCAAGATCGAAGAGGCAGTACAAAAAGCTGAACAGGAAATCACAAATATCATCAAGAAAAAAGGTGCAGAAGCTGCATACGAAGCAAAGGTTCCCAACATCGATCCAAAATTATTGATGATTCTGGGTCGCCTCTACTTCCGTACAAGCTACGGACAAAATGTGCTCGATCACTCTGTCGAAATGGCACACCTCGCCGCAATGCTCGCTGAAGAATTAGGCGCTGATACCGCGATAGCACGAGCGGGTGCCCTCTTCCACGACATCGGAAAAGCAGTCGATCATGAAGTACCGGGCACGCACGTGGAAATAGGACGACGAATTTTGCAGAAATTCAATGTCGACGAACGTGTTATTAAGGCAATGCAGGCGCATCATGAGGAGTATCCGTACGAAACACCGGAGAGCATGATTGTGCAGGTCGCAGATGCAATTTCGGGCGGTCGTCCGGGTTCACGACGTGACTCAGTGGAAAACTACATCAAACGACTCGAAGATCTCGAAGCAATCGCCAATAACGAAAAAGGCGTTGAGAAGAGCTTCGCAATCGCTGCGGGTCGCGAACTGCGGGTTATGGTACGACCTGAAGAAATGTCGGACCTTGAAGCACGAAAGCTTGCCCGAGACATCGCGGACAAGATAGAAAAAGAACTCCAGTATCCGGGAGAAATCAAAGTATCAGTGATTCGCGAAACTCGCGTAATCGAATACGCGAAATAAAAGACATTACGTGTTTTCAAGAATGGCCCGCCGGCATTGACGCCGGCGGGCCATTCGCCTATGGTGCCCGTAGCAGAGGAGGAAGCTCATGTATAAACCGCAGAAGATTCTCGTATTGCTCGATGATTTCTTTGGATCGACATCGATGATCGCCCACTATGTAGCGGAATCGATACGTAAAGGACAACACCACGGCGAAGTCGTGGTCCGTGCGCAGGATGATTTCAAAGGTAAGTGCGTTGCACGCATTGTGCGTGACGCATTAAAACTCGCGAATAAGACGGCAAAATCTCCCGGAACGCTCGTGGTTTACATGCTCTCGATCTATATTTACTACAGCTATAAAGAAACCGATTGCATATGCACGGTCGTACTCACCATCACCTGTAACGATGGCGGAACAACTGGTTTATTCGTAGATATTTGCGAAGTCGAAAAGCAGCCGATAGAAGTCGTCGCAGTTGTTGCACGCGAGTTTGATTCCTTCAAACGGAAACTCAATCGCAGGCGCGCGCTCACTACAGATGAAATTGAATCATCGCTCGACGCCGTGAACCTGGTTCGCTAAGGTATCCGCGAGGCGCCTGACCACTTGAGTTAGCCCACGCATATGGATGAGTACGAATATAAGGGAGGCGCACAGCGCCTCCCTTTTGCATACAGATTGAAAATTGACCACGACTGTAAGAGGCGTACTGTACCAGTAGTACAAAAAAGAAAGGGCCTGACATGCAACGACAGTTGTCTCTGACGAATACACACGCCCCCACATTTTCGGACGACACCGGAAATCGAGTCAGATTCCTATACGAAAACCCTTCATCTGAGTTCGGATGGAGTTTCAATTTCGGCGTCTGCGAATCGTTCGGTAAAACACTGAACACGCGTATACATATTGAGCCCTACGCGACAAAGGGCAGCGAAGAGGGCAACCTGAACGTCATTGTCAGTAACTTTTTCGATCGAGTCGGAATGTTTAGGGCCAATATCGAAGAAGTTGTTTGCGTGTACTGGATGATCGTGAGGATCACTGTGCAGCGTAAAAATGCGTACGACACCCTCATGCCCGCCATGGCATGTTCGATCTTTTCCAAAAATCGAACGCTCGCTTGCAGGTTTGACACACTACTGCGAGATCCTGATGAAGATGAGTCCAGTGTGCTTGCGTGCTGTTCGTCGAATATGGCGACAGTTCTTCCGGTCGCAATCGGTGGAAAAGACGAGAGGGCGCATGCCATAGCTCTCCTTGAAACGCTTCACGAGGGGCTCCGACTTGGACACGAACTAGCAACTCGCACAGCACTCGATACATATGCGATAAGAAAATTGAACTGAGTGACACACTATTTCGCAAGGGGGCTGTTTTCAGCCCCCTTATTCATACCAATGGATACCCTTTTTATATGATTGACAGGCCCAAAATACGGCTCAAAATGGTTATACGGGTCGAAAAAGCACGTATTTTCAATGTTTATTATTACAACTATTAAGCTATGGCGAATAAAGCTGATTTGATCGATCGCGTTCATTCGACGATCGGTTGCACAAAGGCAGATGCAGAACGAGCTGTCGAATCAATCATCTCCGGCATCACTGAGAATCTGAAGAACGGAGAAGAAGTTTCGATTGCGGGCCTTGGTATTTTTGAAGCGAAGACCCGCGCAGGACGTACCGGTCGCAATCCGCGCACAGGTGCAACAATTCAGATTAAGTCGATGCGCGTTCCTAAGTTTCGCGCGTCAAAAACTCTGAAAGACGCAGTCAAATAATACGGCCGTATTTTTGATAGTGATCCTCTCGAGAACACAAAACCCGGCTCCCGCCGGGTTTTGTGCGTATGAGCTCTATAGGGTAAAGTGTTCCAATTGCGGAAAAGCGTCGCAAAAAACCAGCGGAATTAGTTTAATGGTAGAACATCAGTTTTCCAAACTGAGAGCAGGAGTCCGATTCTCCTATTCCGCACAAAAATCACGAGCTCAACACGCGAGTGTTGAACGACTATATTTTTGTAGTGGAATAGGAGGATCGGAAGGCGGAGCCCCGAGCATCGGAACGAGCCAGGGCAGTGACCACTTAAAGAACGGAAGTGAGTTTAGTGAGTCACGCCGTTTCTCCTATTGCAAATACCGTATAATCCGCACATGAATGATAGGCGCAGCATCTTTGCGCACGGCGCGCTTCTCGTGGCTCTTATCGCGTCCATTGTATTCCTAATACTGCATGCCTACCCTACCCCTGCGGCACCCGACATTTCGATTTCCACAAGTACCCCGCCGGTTACGACATCTGAACCAGAGCAAAGCACTGCCACCACTTCACCGTCCGTAATACCAGAGAGCACAACAACGGTCGTAGCCACAACGTCGCACAAGGCTCAGAAAGCTCGTATTCAAGCGGTAAAGGCAATACATATAAACGCCACGACATCCCCCAATGATATTGTTCGTATTGAAATCCCGTACCCAAATCCCCCGCTCGCATTCGAGGTGGTCAACAATTCAGCCCGCGCAGCCTTGGTAAATATTTACTGCTTTACTCGGTCTGAAGGGGCCCTCAAGCCGATTACCGGTAGCGGCATTGTGGTCGATCCACGTGGAGTTGTCCTTACGAATGCGCATGTTGCTCAATACGTGCTCATCGCCCAAAGCCGTAAAACCGATCTACAGTGCGTTGTTCGCACCGGCGCCCCTGCAGTGAGTAAGTGGATCCCCGTTGTCCTTTACATGCCCCCTATTTGGATCGAAACCCATGCAGCAGACATCCTCAAATCTCATGCCCTCGGTACGGGTGAACATGATTACGCTCTCCTTTACCTCATATCAACACTCGACGGCAGTCCCCTTCCGGCTTCGTTTCCATATGTAGCACCCGATGTGCGCGAAGCAATCGCATTTGTGGACGACAACGTGCTTGCTGCTAGTTATCCAGTGGAATTTGAGGGTGGCAGCATTGTTCAGTCAAATCTGTACCCTGTCACGTCAATAACGGCCGTAAGACAGTTACTTACCTTCTCGGTCGGCAAAGCTGATGCTATTTCTCTGGGAGGTATCATCGGTGCACAAAGTGGCTCTTCTGGTGGAGGAGTCGTGAATCAATGGAATCGAGCTGTCGGACTCATCACAACCACAAGTGATGGCGCAACAACGGCGGAGCGTGATCTGCACGCAATCACCACCGCGTATATAAACCGCGATCTTATAAACCTGACAGGAAAAGGACTCAGTGGCACATTGGCAGCTGACCCAAAGAGAGCATCGGAAGACTTTGAACCGATCGCGCTTGGTTTAGCCCAAAAATTGATTGCCGCTATTCTGTTAAAACGCTAAGTCCCCTGCCAAGATTGTGTTAGTATCCTCTAGTCATTGGTCACGTTCTACGTGTAACGTAGAATATCGATCGAAGACATATATATATCGCGGGACGTAGTATACCGGTAGTACGCTTGGTTTGGGACCAAGTAGACCGAGTTCGATTCTCGGCGTCCCGACTGGAAAGACATAATGGACATTCGTATGTCCATTACAACAAACGGCTTCAATTATAGGTTTTCAAAGCACCTGTTCGTATAGTTTACATCGAGCTCGCCTCGTTAGCGTATCGAGCTCCACTGTTACAACGTCAATCTGAAAGTCGAGATCATCCTTGATGGATGTCATATATACCTCGACAGTTCGGGCAATTTTCTGCATCTTTGCCGGATGAATGTGATCCTCTGCTGTCATATTGACTCGCGTTTCCCGTGAACCCTTTTCACGTGAAATGGTCTTTACCTCAACGAACCTATATACATCATTGAAACGAGCCACAATATCGATTTCTCCCCATGGGCGTAAATGATTTCGTTCTAAAATTGCGAAGCCCTTGGAGACAAGAAAGGTACAGGCAATATCCTCCCCCAGGTTCCCTAGCCTTCTGCTCTTGCTGAATGCGACCATTGGGATCATTATAGCGACATTTCACGGGAAACGTTCGACGTTACTTATGTACCAATGATCTGGATAATTTATCCTTTTTATATGTCTGTGAGAGATTTATAATAAACGGCTCTACTGAGCCATGATAATATCTGGTTACGGACTATTGATCGATACTTCTGCTGTCCGTTATCCACTTATACCCATAGGTTATCCACATTTTTCACTTTTTACTCATTTTGTCCGTATATAACGAACGTCATGGACATTCTGTGAAGGTCGAAAATATCCTTATTTAAAGCGCTATAACACGGATTTGACACGTCAGCGAATGTGGCTCGCGGCCGCTTGACGCATTTGCGGAGAGGACATAGGGTGTCGACATTCGTATGAACACGGCATCCCGCGTATCGCGAGGCATCGTCGCAACCTTTGCAGCATTCATGTTGCTTTCAACCCCTGCACTAGCTGCAGCTGCCGGTGCCGGAGTGATTACTAAACAAGTCCTGCCCCAAGGTGGATCCTCCTGTGCACCACTATTTGTAAAGAGCGTTACTCCGTATATCTATGATGGGGAACTCGACTCATTTGATATCGTGTTATCCGACCCTGCCTATGTGGGTGTGCTCGGGGCGGCAGGGGATGTATCGATACCTTTTAGCTACATGACACGTCGCATTGATCCCGACGGATCATTACGCCTCCATATAGACACTACTGCTAAAATTGACGGGAAACTTCCTGTAACCATTACGCTGCTTTCTGCACTGCCAAATGCACCGGTTTGTCTTTCTCAGGTTTCTTTCACAACAGATGCGAAGGGGGCCATTGAGACCAGTAGCCCCGCGGCAGTTTCGCCTGCACCTATTAGCTCAGCGAGCTCAACGGTTTTGAACGGTACAGGGTCTATGCCTGAGACACATGTAAAAACGCCGGTAATTCATCGCGCCTCACACGGAGCCACAAACGAGGGTCAAGTTTCACGTCCGACTTCTTTGGTGGGCACAACATCGTCTACGTCTACTATCGGAAGCCTTATTGCAACGATGTGCTCCAAAAACGGCTCGTATCAGTTGTGGTTTATCCTGCTGGCAATATTCTTTGTGATTACCGCGTTTGTAGGGCTCTCGGAGCCTGCGCTCGCACTTCGGCACGGCGCATTACCTGCAATATTGATCGGGGTTCCACTCGTTGCACTGTTGCTTTTCTGGCACTTCGAGTCGGGTTGCCGATTGAGTTATTTCATTCCGGTAATCCTCCTCGTTGCTGCAGCAATCGGACTTTACAGTGCATATCGGACAAACCCCGTCATGCGACCGGTTATGGCGCTACCAGAGGAGAAAAAGACCGTGATTACAAAGACCGAGGAAAACAATTAGCGAAACTGATAGGGAATGGGGGATGAAATATTGCTGGAGTAAACGACTGCTGTATAATCCAGCCATTGAAGCGGTGTGTATGCGCGGATATGGCTTCGATGGATGATACTCAGCCTGGAAGTAGGTTTGAGAAGGTGAGTAACATAATGCGGATATGGTTTAGTGGTAGAACACGTCCTTGCCAAGGACGGGATCGGGGTTCGATTCCCCGTATCCGCACAAAAATAACGAGGGAGAAGCGCGAGCTTCGTACGACTATATTTTTGTAGTCGGCTACGGGGAATCGAAAGGCGGAGACCCGAGCATCGGGTTGAGCCAGGGCAGTGACCTCTTAACGAGCGAAGCTACGTTTAGTGAGTTACGCCGATTCCCCGTATCTAGTGAGCACTTGATCGATTCCGACTGCGACGACAAAGCGAGAGGCGAAGGAGATTCCCGGTATCAGCACTAACGCTGTTAGTGAATCAGGAAGAGTAGGGTAGTATAGCGAGGCATTGCTCTCGTAGTGAAATGGATATCACGACAGTCTTCGGAACTGTTATTGGGGGTTCGAATCCCTCCGGGAGCACAAAAATCAACAAGACCGATGCGACCGCATCGGTCTACCGTGATTTAATTCACACTAACGCAGTACAATGAACGCTATGGAACAAACGGAGCTCGTGATTCCGCAAGAAATTCTTGATGTACACGCGACACTTATCAAGGCGGGGTACGAAGCCTATCTTGTCGGCGGTTGCGTACGGGATCTTTTAATCGGTCGCGAACCGAAAGACTGGGATATTACGACGAACGCAAAGCCGGAACAAATTCAAGCCCTCTACGAGGAGACTTTTTATGAAAACAGTTATGGCACCGTCGGTGTTGTAACCCAATCCGAGAACCCGAAGCTGAAAGTGGTCGAGATCACTCCGTATCGTATCGAAGGAAAGTACACCAATGCCCGCCATCCCGATGAAATTCAGTTCAGCGACACGCTACGCGACGACCTTGAGCGACGCGATTTTACGATCAATGCGATTGCCTACGACCCTTCTACGGGTAATCTCGTTGATGAGCATGGTGGTCGTGACGATATTGCACGAAAAGTCCTCGTAAC
The DNA here is from genome assembly GCA_043780835.1 of Minisyncoccota bacterium. Taxonomy (GTDB): domain Bacteria; phylum Patescibacteriota; class Minisyncoccia; order Phycocordibacterales; family UBA2100; genus UBA10103. Next base: position 13,538 of record JAYWCB010000009.1, on the reverse strand, counting down.
GGTGGGGGATGCTCACACACGCTTTGAAGAGGACGCGTTGCGAATGCTCAGAGCCATCCGAATCGCTGCTGAGCTCGATTTTGCGATCGACGGAGCAACCATGGAGGGTGTAGCGCGAAACGCACCGCAGTTGGAAAAAATATCTAAAGAGCGTATCCGCGATGAATTCACCCGCATTATTCAGTCAGATCGCCCGTTACAGGCAATTTACACTGCTCAAAAACTCGGGGTCATCAAATATGTTTTGCCGGAATTGGAAGAGGGAATTGGTTGCGACCAAAATCAGGCGCATTCATTTGACGTATTCGAACACCTCTTGCGAAGCCTGCAGCATGCAGCCGATCAACACTGGCCGCTTGATGTGCGCCTTGCAGCTCTTCTGCACGATATAGGGAAGCCGGCGACTCGAGAGTGGTCCGAGGATAAGAAAGACTGGACCTTTCACGGGCATGATGTGGTGTCAGCCCGCATGGCAAAGAAAATCCTATCCGAACTCAAATATCCGAAGGATTTGATAGAAAAGGTGGTGCTTTTAGTTCGCTCTCACATGTTTTTCTCAGATCCGGACCAGATAACACTCTCGGCAGTGCGGCGACTCATAGCTCGCGTAGGACAGGAAAATATCGAGGATTTGCTCAATCTTCGCGTGTGCGACCGTATCGGCACCGGACGACCCAAGGCTCATCCGTTTCGCCTGCGAAAATACATGTCGATGATCGACGAAGCGCTCCGAGACCCGGTATCGGTAGGGATGTTAAAAATTGATGGAGTCAGACTGATGGAAATTGGTCAATCTGCCGGTCCGCGGATCGGATGGATTTTGCACGCGCTCCTCGAAGAGGTTTTAGACGAACCAGCTAAGAATACAGCCGTATATTTAGAGTCCCGTGCATTGGAAATGATGTCTATGGACGACGAACTTCTCAAGAAACTGGGTGAACAAGGAAAGGATCGTCGCGTTTCCGAAGACGAGGCTGCAGTTGCGCTATTGCGCAAGAAACATCACGTGTCTTAGCCAGTAAGTCGTTTTAGGGTCCCAAAAGAAAAATCGCCTGACGTAGCTACCCATTTCTCTCTTTTGGATAGCCGCCGTCAGGCGACTTTTATTGTGGTCTCGTTCATTCTTTTAAAGAACACGAAATCTCTTTTTGGACAAAGTACTTTGCTTTCAATGAATGCCGGAGGACATCCTTTATATTTTTGGCGTTATACATTTGTACCGCTATATATTTCGTTATTTAGAATCAACGAAAACCTGTAAAGACCAACCGTTGGTAATACTACTGTCCTTTATAAACATGTAAAGGACATAACTGTGGATAACTCCTGTGTATAAGTGGATAACGGACAAATGTCTGTTTCTTGCCTATATATCAAGCTCAAGGGTCACTGGGCAATGATCGGAGCCCATAATATCAGCATGAATCTTCACTCGAGAGATCAATGGGACAAGCGATTCACTTACAAAGAAGTAATCAATCCGCCACCCGACATTTCTCTCACGGGCATTGGCGAAATGACTCCACCATGTGTAGTGTCCTTTACCACTGTTTTGCAATCTGAACGCGTCTATGAAACCGGCTTCAATCATATTGTCGATACCGGAACGCTCCTCGGCGGTGAAACCCTTTTTTCCCATGTTGGGCTTCGGGTTTGCAAGATCGTCTTCCGTATGCGCCACGTTGAGATCACCGCAAAATATAACCGGCTTCGTCTGCTCAAGCTGTTTCATATATTCGAGAAACGCAGGGTCCCAGTTTTTGTGACGGAGCGGAATGCGACTGAGGTCGTCTTTGGAGTTTGGCGTATATACCGTTACAAAATGGAAATTTTCGTATTCAGCAGCGATAACTCTGCCTTCTGCGTTGGGATCTCCGTACTTGTCGGCGAGTGAGTATTTCGCAGTAATCTCCTCTGGAAAGTCATATAAAACGGCTTCAGTACTGGGTTTTGAGAATATTGCGGTGCCGGAATATCCCTTTCTACTTTTGGAAGAATTCCAATACTCTTCGTAATCCTGAAAATCAACTTCTGACTGATGTTGTTCCGCTTTCGTTTCCTGAAAACCGACAATGTCGGGCTGTTCTCGCTCAAAAAAAGGAGTAAGTAGCCCCTTCTTATGCACATTGCGTATTCCATTTACATTCCAGGTAGCCAGTTTCATATCGAAAATCCTATCATAAAGCTTTTGTGGATCTGATCATGAAAATCTTCATGTTGGACTCACGAGTGAAAAGCTATAACTGTCATACGCGGGGGAATGAAACGTCTTCACTTTAACGAGGACGGACAAATAAAAACCCGTTCGCGTGCGCACCTATGAACCGATTTCAGAACAATCAGATGAGTTTGTTTTCAGCAGAGAAGGGCAGCCGCGAGTGGTCCACGTTCAACGCGGTACGAGAAGAGAGTGTAGGGATGTTTCGTGTTCGTCAGCCTGAACAGGCATCACGATACGCGGTAACGACTCTCAAGCGCCCTGCACGAGTGCAGTCACTCTTCTTCAAGCGACAAGCAAATCAGTAATAGCTCAACCAGCATTCAATCCGGAGGGAAAGGCGGCACGTTCTTGTGCCGCCTTTTTTAATAATTTGACATTATAGTTTTTGTGTGACATAAAGATACGGGTAATTGATATCCTGGAACAGAAAGGAAGGTTCAAATGTGCGGCCCGGAAAAAACGACCGAGGCAAACGCGACGGAAACTACCGCCGAGTATCTCAAACGCAAGGGTTTCGATTTGAATCGACTCGAGCAGGACCGACTCAATCTGTTAGAACGTTCAAAAAAGAATCAGGAAAGCACGCAAAAGAAATAGGACTTGCGTATCCCAAGTTCTTCGTGATCAAAAAGCCCGCGAATTCGCGGGCTTTTTTTATTTTCTGCGTTTACCGTGAAACAGTTTGTGAACGTCGCGCAGATGCGAGTCGGTCACGTGTGTATATACCTGAGTCGTTGCAATGTTTGCATGACCAAGCAGTGCTTGTACTGAACGCAGGTCGGCACCATTCGAAAGAAGATCAGTGGCAAATGAGTGGCGAATCACATGGGGTGTCACTTTGCGGGTGATACCGGCTTTCATTGCATAATTTTTTACGAGGCGCTCAACAGAGCGGGGAGTGAGCCGTGAGAGGTCTTTTGTCTTTCGCGCTTTGCTGTAGCCCACAAACAACGCTTCGCCAAAGTCTCCGCGCTTTTTGAGATAGGCTGCGACCGCTTTTTTTGCTTCGTCCGATAGAAACACAACACGCACTTTTTCACCCTTACCGCGTACAGAAAACTCGTCGCGCGTAAGATCAAGATCCTGATTCAAATTACACAACTCCGATACACGCAGTCCCGTAGAGAATAGAAGTTCAAGGATCGCGCGGTCGCGTAGCACCACAAGCTCGTCGCTCTGCGAGTCTTTTCGGCCCGAGGCCGATCCGCCTGGGGCGGACATCAGGCGCTCGAGCTCTGCCGAGGTAATAAGATCGAGGTCGCGTCCGCCAACTTTGGCGAGCTCGATTCGTTCGGGGTTGAGGCTGATCACATCTCGCTTACGCATAAACTTGAGAAACGCGCGTAGCGCGATGAGGTGGTAATTCTGCGTATTCTTTTTCATCGTGCCGTTTGTGCCGGCAGAACGATTGAGATTGATGCGAAACTCTCGCACCATCTGCTCGGTAATCGCGCCCGGTTCCATAACTTTCGCAAAATCAAAAAAGCGCTTCAGGTAGCGGTCATAATTTTCAACCGTTTTCACACTCCGCCCTTTTTCAATTTCGAGATATTCGAGGAATTGCGTTTTAAGGAGACTAAGATCCGATGCCATGTATATAGTATTACACGTCGCACAATATCGAGACTGTATACTTTCCGGATGACATCTGTGTGGCGGTACCCGTACGCATTACTTGGGATTGTTTTCATATTGATTGGCTTTACGGTGTGGCCGCGCAAACACATTATCCCCGTACTTATCTATCACGACATTGCGAGCAGTACGCGGCCAGCTGATGGATACACCGTTGAAGCACCGCTTCTCTCGAAGGAGCTCGACTATTTGAAATCAAAAGGGTACACACCGCTCACGTTTGCGGTCGCAGAGACGCTCCATGCACATAACAAACTACCGGATCACCCGGTCATCCTCAGCTTCGATGATGCGCTCCCTGGACAGGTGCAGGTATTGCCGCTCTTTACTGCACGAAGGATTCCGGCAACGTTCTTTATCACAAGCGAACTTCTGGGGGACAATGCACACATGAGCTGGGCAGACGTGCGCACGATTGCGAGCGCAGGAATGGAAATTGGTGGACATTCAAAGACGCACGCTCACCTGAAATCCCTCTCCGATGCACAGCTCTTCAACGAAGTAGGCGGGGACAAGGCCGACATCGAGCATGAAATCGGAAAACCGATCACCGTATTTGCCTATCCGTTCTTACAGCATGACGCACGAACTGATGCGGCCGTGCAGAAAGCCGACTACACGATTGTGCGCGACGATATCGAACGATTCAAAAGCACCGTGATGACAAACTCATTTGAGGCTTTTCTCAAAGCAATTTAGTGTGCCTCGGGCCCGTCGTCCAGATACTTTTTCTTTTTAAGCTTGTCGGGCAGGTACGATTCCTGATCGTAGAGCTTATACCCTTTGTGATACCCCAGATCTTTCATCAATTTCGTCGGGGCATTGCGCACACGCATCGGGATGGGGAGTGCACCAAGTTTTTTTACATCTTCGAGCGCGGCAAAGATCGCGACATATGAGCGTCGATCTTTTTTGCATTGCGCGAGATATGCGACGCCGTGCGCAAGATTGATCGTGGCCTCCGGATAGCCGATTTTATTTACCGCTTCGAACACCGCGTTTGCAACCACGAGTGCGGTCGGCTGCGCGAGACCAATGTCTTCGCTGGCGAAAATCACCATCCGTCGCGCAATGAATTTCGGATCTTCTCCGGCTTCTACCATCCGCGCCAAATAGTAGAGAGCCGCATCCGGTTGCGAGGCCCGCATGGATTTAATAAAGGCCGAGATAGTGTTGTAATGCTCGTCACCTTTTTTGTCGTAGCGTATGTGGGTGGATTGAATCGCTTCTTTCAGCGAATCAATCGTGATATCGCCGTACAACTTCTCTGCGGTTTCGAGGGCAGTGATTGCTTGTCGCGCGTCACCAGCTGCCATTTGCACGAGCCAGTCACGCGCGTCTTTCGGCATGTTTACTTTTGTTCGCGCGAGGATTTTCTCCATTTCTTTGTCACTGTGTTCGTGCAAGTCGAATACTCGTGCACGCGAGAGCAGAGGAGAAATAATTTCAAAGCTTGGGTTTTCGGTCGTTGCACCAATGAGGGTAATGTCTCCACGCTCCACAAAGGGGAGCAGGAAATCCTGCTGCGCTTTATTAAAACGATGGATTTCGTCGACAAACAAAATGACCGGCTTATTTTTTAAGAGCGCGCCTTTTGTAGGCAGTACGCGCCGAATATCTTCTTTTCCCGCCTCTACTGCGGAGATTTCGTGGAATTGTGCGTCGAGCGCCATCGCGTAAATCCGCGCAAGCGTGGTTTTGCCGCTGCCCGGCGGGCCCCACAAAATGAACGAGAATAATTCCTTTTTCTCGATTGCGACTCGCAGTGGCTTACCCTTGCCGGTCAAATGCTCTTGCCCTACAAACTCCGGAAGTGTCTTTGGGCGGATCTGGGAAGCAAGCGGCTCCATAGACGCAGTATACGCTTTCGCGTTTTTCGTCTGCTTTATCAAGGTTTTTTTAGTCTTTTTTCCTTGCGCGATATGGCTCACGCGGTATCCTGTGGCGATATGAACACACGCAACACTATTATTTGGGTTATTGTCGTCCTCGTTGTCCTCCTCGGAGGATTTGCAACATACAAATTTATGAAGGGTGATGCACCTGCAACCGCCGCGGCAGTGCCACAACCGACAGCCACAACCGCGAACGCGTCGAGCACTGATCAGGTGCAGGCTCAGGAAGTTAAAATCGGTACCGGCGCAGTCGCGACACCAGGATCACAGGTTTCAGTGCTGTATGTCGGCAAATTGACCGACGGTACAGTTTTTGATAGCTCACAGGCACACGGTAATCAGCCGCTCACATTCGTACTTGGCTCCCAGGACATGATCCCTGGCTTCCAGATCGGGGTAAACGGTATGAAAATCGGCGGTCAGCGCGTTATGGCAGTTCCGCCTGCGCTCGCGTACGGCAACAAGCCGGTGACCAACCCCCAGACTGGCGCGGTTATCATCCCTGCAAACTCAACAATCGTATTCGAGGTACAGCTTGTTGATGTGAAGCCGGCTCCCGCCGCAAAAGCGAAGTAAAAAGCGGCCCTTTCGGCCATAAAATGACTCCTGAGGCCCCCGCGGCGTTTAGCCGCGGGGGCCTTGCATTAAGCCATTTAATATGCTATCCTCGCTTTCATGCTTACGAAGCGAAAGAAGGCCAATGAAATCTCAAAGACGAAGCGTCACGACACCGATACAGGGTCTCCTGAGGTGCAGATCGCGATTTTGACACGCCGAATCGAGGAGCTTTCTGCTCATTTGAGCAAAAATAACAAAGACAAGCACTCACGACGCGGACTGTTGGGTCTCGTTGCCGATCGCCGTAAACATTTGAAATACTTGGAAGAAAACAACAAGCGCGCTTACGGCACGCTCGTGAAGAAGCTCGGCCTGAAAAAGTAAGGTCGATTGCGCCGCATACGCCGCGCATCATTTTTAGCCGACATCTCCCTTTACGGGACTCCACAAAGATTTTCAGAGGTATTTTCGACGTTTGGTTCGATTGTTTTGAACCTTTTTACAATTTGTTTTATTTCTATGGCAATCATTAAACATCCTGAGCAGCGCGTTGGCGTTTTCATCGATACACAGAATCTCTATCACAGCGCAAAGAACATTTATCATTCACGCGTAAACTTCGGCAATGTCCTCAAGGACTCTGTTGCAGGCCGTCGCCTCATTCGTGCTCGCGCCTATGTGGTTACGACTGAAAGCGGCGAGGAGAAAGGCTTTTTTGAAGCCCTCGGCAAAATAGGCATCGAAACGACTACAAAAGACCTCCAGGTTTTCTTTGGCGGTGCAAAAAAAGCAGACTGGGACGTTGGTATGGCGGTTGACGCGATCACTATGTCACCGAAACTCGACACGGTGATCCTCTTTACCGGTGACGGAGACTTCGTGCCGTTGGTTAAGTACCTCCAGGTTCATGGGGGATGCCAAGTTGAAGTCGCGTCGTTTGGCCGCTCAACCTCGAGTATGCTGAAAGCGGCTGCAGATCACTTTCTCGACCTCGATGAAGATCCTCGCCGTTATCTCATTAACTATCGAGGCGGCGCACGGCGCGCTATTGGAAAAATGGATGCGCCGGAAAATTCCTCAGATGCCGATGTGCAAAAAATCATCGAAGACATCGCCGGAGCAACCGGTGTGGAATAAATAATCAAAAGTGAAAGCCCCGGCATCGTCGGGGCTTTTTACTTGTCGCGCGACGAAAGAATCCCCGCAATGAGCGTGTCCACTGCCACTTTGTAATCAGGTTCGAAAATTGGCTCACGAACAAACGTTTTCTCGCATTGCTTCGTAATCACCTCAAGGTGTTTGGCTATCCCGCCGGTCGAGGTTACTACTGCTGCAGGAAGGCCTTCTTCGAGCGCAATTGCGTATTCAGAGAGCGTGCCCATACGACCATTGAGTACCAGCACCCCATCGACGCTATTGAGCATTGCCAGGCTCCTCGCCGTGAATCCTGGCACAAAGTTATGTTCGGTAAAGTGGCTCAATTCAAGATTATCCATGCGTGCGTGATGATTCTGTTCGTCGCTGTCCGGTGAGTACGCGACAGTTTTTGCACCATGGCGGTGTGCTGATTCGATTACCACTCCCGGCATACCACGACATGCACCGGATACGACCGTAACGCCGAGTTCTGCTAAATACCAACCGAGTCGTGCCGCAATCTCGCGCTGCTCTATCGACATTTCATCACTCGCGGAACCAAATATCGCAAGTTTAATATTATGCTTTGCCGGAGACGAGGTCCGTTTAACTGCCTTCAGAATAAAGTATCCGGGATACTTCTTCCCATCCACTTGTTCTGCTTCAACATCCCAATATTCTCCAAAACCAATAACATCGAACTCAGTTAAGAACTTCGGACTCAAGTATTCATTTATTGTATGTGTCGGCTCCTGCACGGTTACCAAGCCGTCAAAGAATGTTGACTTCACAATCTTTTGCTCAAAATAATCGGCTCTACGCTCGCGTTTCTCGAAATACTGTCGAAACGGATGCGTGACCAGGTACACAAGCACGCCGCCGGGCTTAAGGACGCGATGTATCTCATCGAGGCACGGCGCGATATGTAAAGCGGTTTGTATCGCATACTTTGAAAGGACCACATCAAACGATCCGTCCTTAAAGGGAAGCTTTTCAAACTCACCGACGCGAATATCGGCATTCGGTAATCGTGCTTTTGCTTTTGCAATCAATTCTTCCGACGCATCGATACCGTACACCGTTGCCCCCAGACTTTCGTAATGAGTCATATCGGCTCCGTCGCCACACGCGAGGTCGAGTACTACCTTTCCACGCAATATGTTGTCCAGATACGAGTAAAATATTCGTCGGCTTTCCGCATTACCGACCACGATGCTCTCAGTAAACGCATCAGCAACATTGTTATATTGTTTTGCTAATTCCATATTTTTTATGTTTTGTTAGTTATTCTCAGAACCCACAACGCGTTTGCGAGTTCAGTCGAACGGAGAAGTCGTAACTTCTCCGGAAAGAGCATGGGGTGTTGTTTCTGTTGCCAAGTGGATCTCAATTCGCTCCGATGAGCTGATCTAGTACTTTTTGCCAATTTTTGATCGTCTGGATTCCCGTGCACTCCTTGGTCTCTTCGTTGTATGGAAATCGTTCTTCAAACTCGCGGGTCCGATAGAAATCCCAACTGAAAATCTCGAACGTACGCTCATCCATTGGTGCCAGGTACTCACTCCTGTTGGTACAGAAAACTCGTACATCTCCGGCAGAGAATGCGCCCTTGAAGTGATCAAACGCGGCCGAAGCCGGATGATTGTGGTGATTTGTATCGGTAACCACAGCCACGCGCTTGATACCTGCAGCGAGGGCAAGAAATGCAAGGGTTGTTCCGAGAGGCATTTCTGTCCCCACATGCACCCGGCCCTTTTTTCCTTGCGCCTGTTCTGATGCAGGCAGTAGCAGGTCACACAACACCGCATCGAAGTTCGGACGCGTAGTTGCATCCTCTTTTGCACGCTCATACGCAGCATTCCAGGTTGCATCACGGGGTGACTCGTCTGAAAGCCCCTCCACGATCATTTGTGAACTCAGCTTTTCCCAGTCGATTTGTTTTGTGAGCAGTTTTTGCGCCTCATCATAGGTCGCTACGATAGTTGCATCATGATCCTTCAGTAGGATCTCGGCAGCCTTGCGATGAGTCATAGAGTCGTCGATGACAAGGATACGCATTGGGTAGTCTCCTGTGGTTGGCCTGTAGGCCGGTTTCATCTCTTTACCTGGCAACATTATTGTCGCTTTGGCAAGTTTAGTCAAAATGCACGTTCTTTTTTGTCCGGAAAATGTATATTTACAGCTACAATATAGATAGTAGTCAGAAATGTTGACTATATATAATTTCTGCATATCATGTATCTATGGCAAAGCCGCAGGAAGATATTGCAAAAAACCTCGAACAGATCGGATTTACCGAAAAAGAGGCGAAGGTGTACGTTGCGCTTTTGAGCCTCGAGAGCTCTACCGCCTACGAAATTGCACTGCACTGCGATGTAAAGAAGCCGACCGTCTATATAATTCTCGAAGACCTGCGCAAAAAAGGACTCGTGCTCAAGGTTCCGCATGCAAAAAAGGCAATCTACGCCGCCAAAGACCTCTCGGAATACCTCTCGGAACAAAAGGGAAAGCTGAACGCAGTGCAGGCAATGATCCCGCGCCTTATGAGCTTGGGCGGCGCGGGGAAGCCAAAAGTGTATTTTTATAGTGGCATCAAGGGCTTTACCGAAGCGCAGGACTATAAGATCGATTCGATGAAAGGGAAGACCTTCCATTCCTTTTACGGCGGGTCAGAGGATGCCGAGGAGAGCGTGCGTGCACTTTTCCGTTCATGGACACCCGCCTGCGTTGAGAAGGATATTTCGTTTAAGATTGTTACTCCCGACACCGACATTGGCGATTTTCCGGAATTCAAGCAGTTCGCTGCGGAGGGCAGACACATTCAAGTACAGCGAGTGGGTGAATATGCACAGGAAAATCATCTCTCAATCGAGATCGCGGAGATGTTTGTGCGCATAACCGATTCCAAGAACATTGTGGCGACAATCATCGACGACAAAGCGACTGCCGATGCGCTTCGCAGCATCTTCAATATCGTGTGGGCGAAAGGGTAGTAACGGTGTTTGCTACACTGCAGCGCATGAAGCAAGATACTGCGCTCAAAGCATTACAGACCGGCGCGAACGTGTTTCTCACCGGTGAGCCCGGCAGCGGAAAGACGCACACCATCAATACATATGTGAAATGGCTGCGTGAGCGCGGCATCGAACCGGCGATTACTGCATCCACCGGGATCGCTGCTACACACGTGGGCGGTATGACAATCCATGCGTGGACGGGCATCGGTGTGAAGCGCGATCTCACCGAATACGATCTCGATGAGATCACCTCACGAGAGCGCCTCGTGAAGCGTGCGGCGGCGTCGAGTGTGCTCATCATCGACGAGATTTCGATGATCGATGCACGCACGCTCTCCATGGCTGAGCGCGCGATTCGTGCACTCAAGCGCACCGAGAAACCCTGGGGCGGCATGCAGGTGGTTTTTGTGGGTGACTTCTACCAATTACCGCCGGTTACAAAAAACGAACAGCCGGAGATCGCCACGATAGAGATGGGCGGATCACCCCGGGAACAAAAAAAGCGCACCGTTTCGTTTTCGTATGCGTCACCCGCATGGAACGCGGCAAATCCGATCGTCTGCTATCTGTCTGAACAACACCGGCAAAACGACGCACCGTTTCTTGCGCTCCTGACGGCAATTCGACGCGGAAAAATTGATGATAGTCACCACGAACTTTTGTCGTCGCGGGCTACCGATCTCGAAGACGTGCCGGAACATTCCGCTCGACTCTATTCGCATAACGCTGATGTTGATCGCGAAAACACGCATCGACTTTCTGTTATCGAAGATGAACTGCACACATACCAGATGGTATCGAAGGGAAGTGCACACCTGATTGACGCACTCAAACGTGGGTGTATTTCTCCGGAAACACTCGTGCTCAAGATCGGTGCACGTGTCATGTTTACAAAAAATAGTCTCGAGGGCGTGTATGCAAACGGAACGCTCGGAGAAGTGGTTGAATTCAACGATGCCGGGCCTGTGGTGAAAACAAACTCCGGCCGATCCATTCTCGTACAGCCTGCTGAGTGGTCAATTGCGGACGGCGGTAAGATTCTTGCCCGTATAGCGCAGCTCCCGTTACGGCTGGCCTGGGCAATTACCGTACATAAAAGCCAAGGACTGACCTTGGATTCAGCAGCGGTGGATCTCTCGGGAGCGTTTGAATACGGCCAAGGATACGTTGCGCTCTCCCGTGTTCGCGAACTTTCCGGACTGTATCTGCTCGGATACAACGAACGAGCACTGTTGGTGCACCCTGATATCACCGCACAAGATACGCATTTCAAACTCAACTCCGCGTCAGCGAGAAAACGATTTGAAGCAATGGAAGAGGTCGAACACACGACATTCTCCGATACATTCGTACGTGCGCTCGGCGGTGATCCGGCCGGCACACACGTGCACGTTGCCAAAGGCGATCGCGTCGATACCTACGCGGCAACGTTGGAACTTGTCTTACAGAAATTATCCCTCGAAGACATCGCCCTCAAACGCTGTCTCAAACCGGGCACGATCGTCTCACACCTCGAACAATTGAAACAACAGGGGGCGCTCCCGATAGAAGCATTGAGCGACCTGCTTTCGTCCTCGAAGCAAATAGAGCTCGCTTCTATTGTTTCCGTTATAAAAAAGAAAAAACTGACCGCGCTCACGCCGATTTATCAAGCCCTCAAGGGTGAACGCTCGTTCGAAGACATCCGGTTAGCGCGACTCTTCGTGAAATAACGCGACGACCATCCACCTTGGTCGCTGAGTGGATTCCTGTTAGAGTGCCTCTATTAATAGGGCCCTTGGATAGGTAGCTCTCAAGCCGATACATGGCATTGGGTTTGAGAACTAAAATCTGAGGGTCAATAATCGATCCGAAAATGGAAAAGAAAATATATTCTCTCGAAGTGGGGGGACAAACGTTAACAGCTGAATTTAATGATTGGGCGGATCAGGCATCCGGCTCGGTGCTTTTACGATACGGAAACAGCGCGGTTCTCGCGACCGTGGTCATGGGTAGCCGGGAAAGCAATCTCGATTACTTTCCACTTTCGGTGGAATACGAGGAGAAGTTCTATGCAGCGGGGGCAATCCTCGGCTCGCGCTTTATGCGTCGCGAAGGCCGACCGTCTGAAGAAGCAGTGCTTTCGGGCCGCATTGTGGACCGCACGATTCGACCACTGTTCCCCAAGGGACTCAAGCGCGATGTGCAGGTGATCATCACCGTACTCTCAATTGAAGACTACGATACCGATGTGCTCGCGGTAAACGCCGCATCACTGGCCATCGCCACGTCGAATATTCCGTGGAACGGTCCGGTGTCGGCGATGCGCCTCGAACTCGCTGATGACGGCACGTTTATCGTAAACCCAAGCTACAAAGAGCGTGAAGCAGAAGGCGTGCGAATGGACTTGCTCGCATGCGGCAAAGACAAGCTCATCAACATGATCGAAATCGGAGCAAATGAAGCATCCGAAGCCACACTCGAACACGCACTTGCAAAAGCGAGCGAAGAAATCGAAAAGATTCAGGCGTGGCAACAGTCGATTGTGGACGAGCGCGGAAAGGAAAAATTCAATTTCGTGAAGCCGGAGGATGCGGAAATGGCCGGCGTGATAGAGGCGATGTGGAAATCATACATGGTGCCAAAAATCGCCACTTATGATGGACGACTCGACAAGGAAGCGTTCAACGGATTGAAGTCCGATTGGATGGCTCACGTTATTGCCACCTTACCCGATGCACAACCGGGAAAAATTGATGCGCTCTATGAACATAAAATGGATGAGTACGTGCATGAACTTGCCATTCAAGAAGGGAAGCGTGTCGACGGTCGTGCGCTGGATGAAATTCGACCGCTGTATGCAGAAGTTGCGACACTTCACCCGGTGGTCCACGGCTCGGGCCTCTTCTATCGCGGTGCAACGCATGTACTTGCAGCACTTACGCTCGGCGGACCCGGTGATGCGCAACTCATCGACACCATCGAATACCAGGAGGCGAAAAAGAGCTTTATGCTCCACTACAATTTTCCGCCGTTCTCAGTCGGCGAAACAGGTCGCATGGGCGGCACGAATCGTCGCATGATCGGACATGGCGC
>JAYWCB010000008.1:0-28982 GCA_043780835.1 Minisyncoccota bacterium | reverse complement strand
TCGCACAGCGCCCGGCCCCTTTCTTTTGATATACAATCCGCGCATGAAGTCATTTGATCCGGAATTCACCCCCGATCTCACGCCCAAGCAAATGCTTGCACTCGGTGTATTTGGCGGCGCGTATTTCGGCGAAGACAGAAAAGAATTTCCCGTCGATTGGTTTGCGCGAGCAAAGCTCTCGCCTGACGGATCGTACAAAAAAGAGCTCAACTACTTCAAGGTAAAAGCGTCGCAACCGCTCAGCGTGTGGCAGGCCAAAGGCTGGATTTCTTCGCACGATTCGCGCGGATGGTTTCAGTGGTATGCACGCTACTACCTCGGACGCCGCATACCCGACGAAGACGCGCGCCAGATCAAGCGCTGGAAAGCGATTCGTCGCCATATCGCTCAACTGAAAATAAACTGCATGCCGGGTGATCTCTCGTGCCGGCCGGTGCAGCGACAGGCGCTCTTGCACTGGGCATACGATAGCCGGCACCTATAATGGGGGTAATGCTTGCGCATCGCACGGGAATCGATAGGATTCACACGGTATAGAGGAGAACATTGTCATGCGTAGTACATGCCGTCGAACAGCGCGCGCTCGCATTGCACGATACCGGCAACGGAGTCGGCGCGTCATGTGGGACACCTCGTGGAGGATAACCGATGAGTGTTTGCCGTTTCGATATTTTGAACAAGACATTCGCGCGAGTGGCGCGATGGATCGTCTCAGGCTCAAAGAGCAAAGCATGCTCTCATATCTTAAAACTCCTGATTGGTTACGATAAATGATGCAGCGGCTCGCAAGAGCCGCTCTTCTTTTTCGTATTTTCATTGCGCAGGAGTATAGTGTCTTCTCTAGCAGATAACGAAATAGCTATGGATTTCAACAAAATACCAAAACAGTTTTGCGAGAATATTATGGTTGCGTTCTCACAGGAATTCTTCGTGATGGGCATGCTCACGGGAGAAACCGGGGTAACCTACGCACTTACTCCGCAGCACATGAAGCGCCTTGCGCAGAATCTCGTCCACAATGTAGCCGATTACGAAAAGCAGTTTGGCTCTATTCAAGCTGAGTGGACACCCGGCATCCAGAGCCCGATACAAACGAAAGATGTGATGGGATCGAGTGACAACAGCGACTTGGGCGACGACGAATAACTATGCACAATAAATATCTCCTGATGGCGATCGGAATCCTTGCCGTCGCGGGGATGTTTTATATGCTCCATCGAATGGAATCGCATACGGTCATTACGAATTACCCGTCTGCCGGGAGTGACATCATCGCGTTCGGCGATAGTTTAGTCGTCGGATTTGGCGCAACTGAAAATCACGATTTTGTCACGCTCCTTTCGCAAAAAATCGGGCAGCCGATCGTGAATCTGGGCGTCAACGGCAACACGACCAAAGACGGCGTCATGCGCCTCAAAGAATTCGACAAATACAAACCTAAGGTGGTGCTACTGTTGCTGGGCGGTAACGACGCGCTCCAGCGCGTACCGCCGGCCGAAACGTTTGCGAACCTGCGCACCATCATTCTGAATCTGCAGAAACGAGGTGCGATTGTGCTTTTGCTCGGCGTACGCGGCGGCATTGTGAACACGACGTTTCCGAACGCGTTCAAAAAACTCGCCGAAGACACACGTGTCGCTTTTGTGCCTGATGTGCTCGACGGACTTTTCGCCGACAAGCGGTACATGTCTGATGAAATTCATCCCAATGATGCCGGCAATGCCATGATTGCGAACCGCATCTATCCGCTGCTCAAGCCGTTACTTAAATAATAAAAAAATCACCCCCGGGCCTGTGCGGCGCCGGGGGGATTACAGATAAACGCTTCGAATCGCGGAAACGGCACGTCGGAGCTCCGATGGTGAAGATCAATTTTCGGATAGCACCACGTGCGCGCAGTGTCTTTGCCGTGCACTTCGACGATATCGAGAAATGCTTCGTGCGTCATATTGAGTGAGCGCCATTGCAACCAATCTTTCTCGATGATCAACCGATCAAAAATATCCGTCCACTCGGCGCGCACCGTCGCGGTGTATCGCTCAAATAATCCCGATGGGCATTCGAGCCGACACGTTGCGAATTCGGCAATGACCGCACGAAACGCGGGGGAGCGTCGATTGTATTCCTCGGCGATGCCGGAAATGCCCTGTTCAAACGGACGCAGCTTTGTATCGCGGTCCCACAGACGCTCTATGTGGATGCCGTATGGTGCAACGGTGCTGTAGCTAAATCCGCCGAGAACAATGACGGATAAAAGCGCAATGATGATCGCCTTGGACTTTTTTGATACTTCCGGCATTGGATAATTCCTCCGTAATTGGTGCAGGTTCCGGCATTTCGGCCGATTTTCGCGTTTTTTCCTGCCCGCATAGAAGTAAACTTATGGCCTTTTGTCAACCTTTCCCAAGGGTGCCTATCTATGAGAGTATTCGTTCATAATCGTTTACCTCAGTGGAAACCCTATGGCTAAATACATTGTCGGCGTAATCTTTATCATCCTCGTAACCGGAGCAGGGTACTACTTCTTGAAGATGCAGACCCCCGTCAAGAAGCCCCTCAATACGGTTTCCTACGTATGCTCGGAATCAAAGACGATCAAAGCGATCTACTACAAGGATTCCGTAGACCTCGTACTCTCAGACGGCCGATCGTTCTCTCTCCCACAAGCAATCTCTGCCTCAGGCGCTCGCTATGCCAACGCCGACGAAGCGGTCGTATTTTGGAACAAAGGCCAGGGCGCATTCATCACCGAAGGCGCAAACCCCGACAACCAAACGTTCAAGAACTGTGGTGAGGGTGCCGCAACTGCTTCGCAGGCCAATGTGTTCACCAATTCGTCGTCCACATTCTCCGTACAGTACCCGGCAGGGTGGACGCCAAACGGCGACTACAAATACACCGGCGTGTCCGCTGCAAAGCCGATCTTTGGTGTGCAGTTCAAAATCACGGGCGACATGGCAACCGGCACGAATCTCTCAAACGATTCCTATGTATCGGTTGAACAGCTTCCGCGCGCCACGTCCTGCACCGCCGATATCTACTTACTGCAGAACGTGAAGGCAAAGGCAGTCGATCTCAACGGCCACTCATATTCTGTCGCATCAACGACGGAAGCTGCCGCCGGTAATCGCTACGAAGAATACGTGTTCGCACTTCCGGGCTCGAATCCGTGCACCGCGGTGCGCTACTTTGTGCACTACGGCGCAATCGGCAACTACCCGACAAGCACCACCAAGGAATTCGATCGCGCAGCACTCTTTGCCGCCTTCGACACCATCCGCGATGCGGTCACGGTAATTGCACCCGCAGCCGGCACTACCCCAACCCCTCCACCAACCGCTGGCACGTCTACTACCCGTACTCAAACACCGACATCAAAACCAACCCCGACTCCATCCCCAGCTCCAAAACCGCAACCCCGCCGCTAACCAAAAAGCCGCCCCTCCGGGCGGCTTTTAAGTTATTCTGGCGTTCGATATACAATGATTCTTATGGCTACTGAAAGAGAAAAGAATGTGGCGTTTGTCGACGGTCAAAATTTGCATTTAGGAACAAAAGAAAAGAATTGGAGAGTCAATCATTACCGCTTTCGTAAGTATTTGGCCGATAAATACCATATTACTGAAGCGTACTACTTTTTGGGATATGTGTCAGAAGATGCACAGGATTTGTATGAAAATCTCCAAAAGGCGGGTTTCATATTGTCGTTTCGTGAACACTCCTCAGTCTTGAAGGGCAAGAAGAAGGGTAACGTCGACTGTGACATTATTTTTGGATTGATGAGAAAGCTTGTAGAAAACGAACCCTTCGATCGAGCATATATTGTTTCGGGCGATGGCGATTATAAAAAACTCGTCGATTTTCTGATTAAAAAAGGAAAGTTTGGCAAGATGCTATTTCCTAATCGAGAGTTCGCCTCATCTTTATATAAGAAATTGGGCGGGGAATATTTCGATAATCTAGACAGTCCTGACGTTCGTGCAAAAATAGAGCGTGCCCATAAATGAAAAAGGCCCCTTAGGCACCAACGCCGTTCGGGTCCTCCTTCGTCTTAATACTCCGGTAGTGTACATCAATAAGGTGAAGATTTCAAGAAGTTGGGGATTACCGGACCTGGGCCAAAAGAGGGCTTAAAAGCTGAAAGAAATACCATCATACGCAGGTAAGAAAAAGCTTCATCAATGAGAAGAATTATGGGATGATTCTATGGCCGTTGATTAAGGCCTATGACTTTTAGATCAAAGACCATTCAAATTTTTCTTAAGGAATCAGAAATAAATGGTATTAAAATTGCCGAGCTTTCGAACAGTACCGTTCGAGTGTATGTCATACCCCGAGACAAGATCGATTTTATTCAAACTCGGTCCGATCTCGCTTCGCCGGCATTGTACATGCTTTTCGATGATGAGCGCACCACTGTGTACATCGGTGAGAGTGAGAGTTTTCAGGATCGAGTGGGAAACCATTTGGTAAATAAAGATTTCTGGCAGTGGGCCGTTATTTGCGTGACGACCGGGTCTGGTCTCGATAAAGCCGACGTGAAATTCCTAGAATCATACGCAATTCAGAAATCGCTTGATGTTGCGCGGTTCAATATTCAGAATCGAACAAATCCCGCAGAGAACAACCTACACGAGTTTAAACGCGCGTCAGTCCTTGACTTATTCGAAGATTTCGAATTGCTCATTACCACACTCGGATTCAATCTCTTTGAGCCCCTTAAACAATCCACACCCGATAAGCTTGCCCCACTAAAGAAAGATTCCAAAGAAGAACAGGATGTTCGAGAGTACGATACATTTATCGGGCCGGCGACTGGAAATGGGAGAGTAGAAGCGTTTGAGAAAAAGGGCGCGTGGTGGGCTGTACGAATCGGTCGCTCAAATATTCAGAAGTTGAAATATGTTGGGTTGTATGAAGCAGCACCCATAAGTGCAATCCGCGTTTATGCGAAGATCACAAAAATTGAGCCATACCCTGAGGAACCAGGAAAATACATTATTTATCACGACGGCAATATTCAAGTTTTAGAGAACCCAGTCATTATGGGGGAGCACCCGGAACTTGCCATGTACGGTCCCCGTTATTTTAAACTCGAAGACATTTTACAATCAAAAACATTGGCAGAATTGACGGATAGAGCCTTTGGCTCGAACTATCGAGCCCACTAGACTGAATTCCCCAAAATCAAGATTCGTGGGAGGATGCCTGTAAGGTCATGATCGTATACTCCGGAACGAAGAAATCCTTTTCTGAGGACGTAATTAGCAATCAGGTGGTCCCAAAGATCCTAGCTGGCTTTGGTCACAGCGTGCCCGATAACCAGGTGCGAGCCTTTCAAAATTCCTTAAATTTTGTACATAACATATTGCTGGACACAGAAATCCCGGAGGATTCAGGTGTATCCATCGAATATCAGATACCACAAAGTTCCAAGCGAATTGATTTCATTCTCACCGGTAGAAATGAACAGAACATCGAACACGCCGTTTTGATTGAACTCAAACAATGGAGTAAAGCAAAAATTACCGAAAAAGATGGGATTGTGCGGACCTTCGTTGGTAAATCAGAAAGTGAACATGCGCATCCTTCGTATCAGGCATGGTCCTATGCAGCGCTTTTGAATGGATTTAATGCGACAGTGTATGATGAAAATATTGAATTGAAACCATGTGCGTATCTACACAATTACGAAGACGACAATGTTATTCGAAATTCGTTTTACTCCGAATACCTTGAAAAGGCACCCATTTTCCTGCGAGATGACGCGCTAAAATTGCGAGATTTCATAAAGAAGTATGTGAAATATGGCGATACTTCGAATACCATGTATCGAATCGATAATGGGAAGATTAGACCGTCTAAAAGCTTGGCAGATAGTCTTGCCTCAATGCTGAGAGGTAATTCCGAGTTCGTGATGATCGACGATCAAAAAATTGTCTATGAAACAGTGCTCGGTCTAGCGAGAAAAGTGGGTACTACAATGAAGAATGTCGTCATTGTGCACGGTGGTCCTGGAACTGGGAAATCCGTTGTTGCGGTAAATCTTTTAGTAGCTCTGACTAAAATGGGACTGCTTGCGAAATACGTTTCAAAAAACGCTGCACCTCGGACGGTTTATGAAAGCATGCTTACGGGCGTTCTTCGCAAAACTGAAATCTCAAACCTCTTCAGCGGGTCAGGTTCATTTATAACAACAGAGCGAGATTCGTTCGACACATTGATCGTAGATGAGGCGCACCGGCTTAATGAAAAGTCAGGGCTATACGGAAATCTTGGTGTAAACCAAATAAAAGAAATTATTTTTGCCGCAAAATGTTCTATTTTCTTTATTGACGAGGATCAAAAAGTTACTTTAAACGATATTGGAGAAAAAGAAGAAATACGAAAGTGGGCAGAAAAAGAAGGTGCGGTAATTCATGAGTTAGAGCTGCCGTCGCAATTTCGTTGTAATGGTTCGGATGGATATCTCGCGTGGCTCGATGATGTGCTGCAGATACATCCTACTGCAAACGTCATACTAGATGACAAGGACTATGACTTTAAAATCGTAGATACACCGAACGAGCTAGAAAGTCTTATTTTTGAAAAGAATAAAGAGCGTAATAAAGCCAGAATGGTCGCAGGCTATTGTTGGAACTGGGCTGGTAAAAAGAACCCCACTTTGAAGGACATTAAGATTCCACAGTATAATTTTGAAGCTAAATGGAATCTTGCGACGGACGGAAATTTGTGGCTCATAAAACCTGAATCGGTCAAAGAAGTAGGCTGCATTCACACATGCCAAGGGCTAGAAGTTGATTATGTTGGGGTTATTGTGGGTAATGATCTAACGGTGCGCGATGGTTTAATTGTCACTGATGTAACAAAGCGAGCCAAAACGGACGCTTCAATTAAGGGATACAAGAAACGGATGGAAGGTGATCCACTTGGAATGAAACGTCAGCTTGATTCAATTATTAAGAATACATATCGAACATTAATGACTCGAGCTATGAAGGGTTGCTACGTTTTTTTTGAAGATAAAGAAACGCGAGAACACTTCGCGTCGCACCTGCGCACAAAGTTTGCGAAATTAGCCCCACAGCGCGTTATTTCACCTATTACCGTCGCCATGGTTCAAGTGCCATTGGTAGGGTCCGCGCCATGCGGTGATCCGTTGCTAGGTGAGACAAACATCGAAGACTATATTCCTGTCGAAAAATCGAAGATTAAGTCCGGATTTCAATATTTTATTTTGCGTGCCAACGGTGACTCAATGAACCAGGCCGGAATAAACGATGGCGATTTGGTCCTTTGCAGGCAGCAGTTAAAGGCAGAAACGGGCGATCGAGTTGTCGCGCTACTCGGAGACAATGTCACGATTAAGGAATATGGTGCTCGCGAAAATGGAGTACGAAAATTGTTGCCAAAGAGTTCCAACCCAGGGCACCAACCTATAACACCCAACGAAGGCGACAGCGTGCAAGGCGTAGTTCAAGAAGTTCTTGTTCTTGATTAAAAGAAAGTGGCCGCCATGTTGCCATGGCGGCCGTCTTCAAAGCATCGTGTCTTCAACGAGGAAGTAGAGGTGTCCTCGCTTATGACGACCAATGCGTCGTACAGCACCGCGACCTATCATTACCTGCAAATCGCGATACACAGTCGTTGCGCAGTAGTGGAGTTTGGCCGCAGATATAATCTCACGAACCGTAGCTCCGGGCTTCTCGCGTAACGCCTCGAGTATTCGCAATCTTCGCTGCTCAATTGAATTGTCTTCAATGCATGTACGACGCAGAGGGGGTCCTCGCCAGGAAAAGCTGAAAGCTCTCCTGACAAAAGACCATATTCCCTCAAGCGATCGTAAATGCATCTAAACCTCCTTTTGGGCTAGATCGGGTACTGGATCACACGATCCAGCTCGGACTGTTTACCATATAGGGCAATTCTGGTCCAGTAATGTCAATTCATCTTTGTATATCCGAGAAATGAGGGAATATGCACGTATGAAGAAGTTGGCGGCAACGGATGCATTGGTCAAACTGCAGGTTTCGGTGGTGAAATTTCGAGATGCGAGGGATTGGGAGCAGTTACATAATCCGATGAAGGAATGTGTATACTGAACGTATGTTTGAAAGCTCAGAGATCAAGTTGATGAGGCAGGAGATAGACGGGCTCACGGAGCAGGTGAGGATAATGAATGAGAATCAAGAAATCCGGCATCAGGACCTGATGAACAAACTCGAGCAACTCGCTGACGCGGTAGAGGATCGCAGTCGACAGGAAGTATCACAAGAAGATATTGAAGAGATCAAAGTGGCGGTGGACTCAACGCAATCTGAAATTTCTGACTTGGTCGAAACCGTCAAAAGTATCGACGAGCATCTTGTAAAAGAGGAAACGGAACGTTGACGCGGGTACTCAACACGAGTCTCTCTATAGTTCAAATAACAATCTATTTTTTCATGCACTATTCGCCCATTCGCGCGAATGGGTGAATGGTTGTCAGAGTGGTGGAAATACGTAGAGTGGGGAAATGAAGCCGGAGCCCTTATTCCACTATCGGGACTATATAAAGAGCGAATACTGGACCGAGCGAAAACGGCAGTATTACGAGATGCACGAAAAGAAGTGCGCTGTATGCGGACACCCCGATGTTGATCTGCACCATATCCGATACGGCAATTACGGGCATGAGCGCGACATTGACCTTGCGCCACTTTGTCGTGTCCATCACCAAGAGCTGCACGATGCCGTCGGCGTGCGAAAAGATACCAAGTATCAGAGCAGCTCATTTATTCAGGATGCAAAGGAAGCGTGGGAGCGCCGATTCAGCGAGCCGATTACACTACACCGGGTATCGGCACCGACTATTCCGAAAGGTGATCATATTGCAGTCGCACACGCGTTGCATCGTGTTGCCGCACCAATCTGGCGTCTCCTTGCACTATTCACCCATTCGCGCGAATAGGCGAATAGGGGCTGCTATACTGCGCGATATGGCGCAACGTGGCAGGGACTTGGAAAAGTTATTTAAAGGCGTTGCAAACAGACGCCGCATCGCTATTCTCGCATTGCTCAAAAAGCGCACATCGGCTCGCGTGGGCATGATTGCCGATGAGATCAAGCTATCGCTCAAGGCAACCTCAAAACATATCGGCGTACTATATGCGGCGGGATATCTCGATCGTGAGCAGAGTAGTCTCGAAATACATTACCGACTCGCAGATGACCTCACACCTACCGCGAAATCCATCCTCGCGATAATCTAGATTCATTCCGCATCGTATTCGGCTGTTCGCTTAGTCGCGAATACGCGAGTTAGAGAATTGGCGAATGAAGAGTTTGCTTAGCAGACTCTTTAAGTATGTGACTATGCAGGTATGAAGATGCTGGAGGCAACGGATACATTGGGCAAACTGCAGGATTCGGTGATGAAATTTCGGGACGCGAGGGATTGGTAGCCAGGAGACGTTATAACCGTCAAAAGCATCGACGAACATTTGGTAAAAGAATAGCCGCGCTGTTGTTAGCTTTTTGACGATCCGGGGATTCATTGCAGAGCCATGACTATCTTGATAGTGTTTGCTCATATGGACATGAAGGCTGAAATAGCATTTCAAATTGTGAAGCAAGGAAAGCGATATATTGCTCATGCACCGGCACTTGATTTATCCACGAGCGGTATGTCCGAAGCTGAGGCCAAAAGTCGATTTGCGGAAATTGTGCCATTGTTTTTTGATGAATTGATGGACGCGGGTACCTTAAATGACGTTCTTTCTGAATTAGGATGGCAAAAGGGTACTGAATCGGCACAAAACGGCTGGCTCCCGCCAATAGTAAAAAACGATCAGTTGCAGGTAAAAATCCCTGTTATTGCATAGCGCGTCACAATCCGAGTCGCATTGATGCCGTTCAACCATGACCCGAAAGATCGGCCCGACTCATTGGAAAGAATTCGAGCGGTTCTTATTGAGTAAAGGATGCGTTTTCAAGCGAGAAAAAGGAGATCACCGCGTGTATTGGAAAGACGGTGTAAAGCGTCCGGTCATCATTCCGCGCGACAAACAATTACCGCCTGGGATTGTTCTCAATAATTTACGTACACTCGGCATATCGCGAGAGGAATATCTTGATTTTATGGGCAACTAGCGACTCATTGAGCGTATGAAAAAGAGAACACCGAAATCGGATCTTGAAAGCCTCCAAAATCTGGTGGTGAAGTTTCGGGACGCAAGGGATTGGAAGCAGTTTCATAATCCAAAGGACACGAGCCTGTCGCTCGTGCTCGAAGCGGCGGAATTGATGGAGCATTTTCAGTGGAAGAATGCCGAGGAAATTAATGCATATTTAAAAACGAACAAAGGGGATGTGGCCGAGGAACTGTCAGACGTGCTGTATTGGGTGCTCTTGATTGCACACGATCTTGCTATCGACTTACCGAGCGCATTCAAAAAGAAGCTCAAGAAAAATAACGAGAAATACCCGGTCGCAAAATCGAAAGGCAAACACACCAAGTACAACAAACTTTAAAATGGGTTGTAAACAGCACACGGTTGAATCGTTTCGAAAATCGCGATAGGGTAGCCCGATGTCAGACCACAACCACGCACACGGCCACGACGATATCGACATGGCCGCAATTCAGCGCATTTTATTTGAGGACCAGCGCATCGTACGCATCAAAATCGAAGCCGCGCTCGAACGGCTTGCGACGCCCATATGGAACCTGCTCTATTCCATCCGTCGGTCGCAATAATCGATGATCTACTCCCTCGCCATACAAAAAGCCCTGCGTTTTTCCATCAAAACGCACGAGGTGTACCAGAAGCAAAAGCGCAAAGGCAAAGACATTGCATACATTACCCACCCGATGACGGTGGGCATGATTCTGGCGCGCGCGGGAGCTGATGAAGACACCATTGTGGCCGGCATTTTGCACGACACGATAGAAGATAGTGTGGAGGAAAAGAAAGTTACCCGAGAGATGATTGCCGAGCGTTTTGGCGAGCGCGTTGCGGGTATTGTAAACGATGTAACCGAACAGAATGCGTCGCTGCCGTGGGCGGAACGCAAAGAAGACGCGCTTTCGCACGTGCACAATTTCGGCCACGAATCACTGCTGGTAAAATCAGCGGATTTACTCGCAAATATTTCAGAGATGATTGCGGATTACTATCTGGAAGGCGACGAGATATTTAAACGCTTTACGGGTCCGAAAGATAAAATGCTCGCGCATTATAGAAAAATGATTGATGCGGTTGTGCATGCGTGGCCCGAGAATCCGCTCGCACATGATCTGGGCTCGCTCGATATCGATTCGATGCTGTAGGCATTAAAAAACAGCCGCCCGGTTACGCGGACGGCTGGGCTAGCGCTGGTACAGGAACTGCTTGCGCGCGGCGATTAGCTTTTCGAACAGTCTTTGACGAGTGTCGCGCGAACGCATGCCGTGGGGAATGACGACACCGATTCGATTCAAGTGTTTGAGCTCATCAGAAAGCGTAATGTAAAATTTTGCTTTCTCGCGTTTGTTGCGCCACACGACGATCGGCAGATGCACATGGCCGCCGTGGGGTTTAGCGATCGTTGCGGTTGCGTCGGCATGTTTGGTGGGCGTGCAATCGATGCCGATAAACCACTCCGGCCAATCGCTCGTGCGGGACTCGAACGCGTTTCGCAACTGGGTAGGTGCCGCCTCAGCGAGTGCGCTACTGTTTTCGTTCATTTGAAGCTCCTCCGGTTCTTTGCACTGTATACGCGCTTGGGTACGACCAGTCAATTGGGTTTGCAATCGACCTTGATAGACCTCCAAAACAGGTATAGGGTAGCGCAATGATGACACCCGAAGAGCGCTCGAAATTCTTTGAAAACCTTCCGGTCTACCCGGATTCGACTCCCGCAATCATCCACCGCCCAAGCCGGCGTTTCCGCTTTGAGGTGGCAGTTGATCGTCTTGCAGCCCCTATTTGGCACATGCTCTACCGACTGACGGGTAAGTGACACTTGGCAAGAATTTCATGCCGCGTATCGTCGTGAGGGGATAGAATAGAGACATGAACCAACGTGGATATATCGGTCTTTTGATTCTCCTCCTGGGAACAGGTCTTGCATTGTATTTGTTTATGCAGCATTCGCCGATCGGGCACGGCGCGACGGATCAAGGTGTGATGCAGGCGCTCGACGCAAAGGCACGCGCAGAAGCACTCAAAGGAAATGCAAATCACGTCAACGGCGAGTACGAGGAGTTGATGAAATAAATGTGCAGCTTTTGTGATCGTGAAGGCGATCATGAAGTGAGGTGCGTAACGTAATGCGGGTTTTGATGCATCGTCTACAATGATGTGATGATGAAATCGATAACGCTTGCAGTGCTCATTGCGCTTGCATCCCCGCTTGTTGCACTCGCGCAAACCAACGACACGGCCTATATGGATTATTGGCAGCGCAGCTCGCCGTATCAGTCCGAGATTAAAGCGCTCGGCGATACTGCGGTTTCGAGTATTGCGATACCGGTTGTCCTCGGCGTTGAAGTGAATCAACTCACGAAGAATTTCGGCGATCCGCGCGGCAACGGCACCCGCACACACGAAGGTCTCGATATCATGGCACCCGCCGGTACACCGGTGGTTTCGCCGACTGATGCGGTGGTGCTTGTAACCGGCGACGGGGCGAGCTCCGGGCTGTATATTCGCACTGCGAATCCGGGTGGTGAAGAATTTGTATACATGCACCTGCGCGAGGTTGCCAAAGGTCTCATGAGCGGAACGCAGCTCAAGCGCGGCGATGTGATCGGATTTGTAGGGAATACCGGCGACGCTTCAGGCGGTGCGGCACACCTGCATTTTGAAATACGGAGAGGCGGCGCGACGGATCCGTACCCGCGACTCACGCAGGTGTTTTCCGTTCAAGAGCGGATGAGCGCCGTTTCGCAGGCACTCGAAAAGGCAACTGATCCTGCTGCGCTTGCACACGCGCTCGCGAGCAACTTTTCGTCGTCATTCGATACGGCAAAATCGCAAGGTATTGCGGTTGCGCAATCCATACTCTCGACACTCGGCTCGGGCATTGCAGTCGGCGTTACGACGGCAGAAGCCGCGACACCCCTCACGGCGCCGACGGCGACCGGATATTCTCGCGATCTCGAGATCGGGATGAAGGGCGACGACGTGCGCAAATTGCAAAAATACTTGAATGCCAACGGCTATCTGATCACCAACATCGGCGACGGATCTCCCGGTTACGAGACCACGATGTTCGGTTCGCTCACAAAAAAAGCGCTTATCACATTCCAAAATGCAAAAGGAATTTTGCCGTCGGCCGGATACTTCGGGCCAAAGACGCGTGCGTACGTTGCGTCGCACTAACTGCTATCGCGGCCAATAATAGCGCAGGATCTCTTTCCACCATCGTGCAACAGCTACGAGTATGAGCACGACCTCGATGCAAAACACCACAAAGCAGGTGAGCGCGAGTGTCCACACAAAAAAGTACGAGAGAAAAAGAATTGCGCACAGCGCGAGGCCGGTTGCAATGGCGCTCAATACGTAATCATAAAAAAACCCGTCGCGACCGAGCATAAGTTCGCCCGAGCCAAAGGTAAAGGGAAACACAAAAATATTCAGTACCGCCGCCGGTACTGTGACTGAGAGTGCGAGCACGATAAAGATAATCCAGTCGAGCTGCGTAATGAGCGCGCCGCCGAACTGCAAAATGCCGAGAGTCCCCGGTGCAAGGAGAAACAGTGTCGCAAGGAGAGTTGATACAACGGTGCGATCGCGCATCGCCGCGAGAGAGTCGTGTATGCCGATCGTCATGCGTCGAGCATACGCACTGGAGCGCGCTCCTGCAAGGGGACAACGCATTGTAAAAACCGGATTTGCTACACTCACGCAATGAACGATGCGTGGAAGGCGCCTGCGGGAACTCATATAGGACACACACACCTCACGGTCGGCAATATCGAACGCTCGCTCGCGTTTTATTGCGGAATCTTGGGATTTGAACTCACGACCCGCTACGGTAATTCCGCCGCCTTCATTTCAACGGGCGGATACCATCATCATATCGGGCTCAATACCTGGCACGGTGAAGGCGTGCCTCCCCAGCCCAAAGGCACTGCCGGGCTCTATCATCATGCGATTTTGTACCCGACGCGGCATGCGCTCGCAACGGTCCTCAAACGTCTCATTGATGCGCACTATCCGCTCACCGGATTTTCTGATCACGGAGTGTCGGAGGCGATTTATCTCGATGACCCCGACGGTATCGGTGTGGAATTGTATGTTGATCGAGCCACGGAGGAATGGCCGCGCAATCCCGACGGCACGCTCGCTATGACTTCGAATCCGCTCGATGTGGAATCGTTGCTTGCCGAACTCAAGGACCGTTCGTAAAAAACAGCCGCCCGAATGAATTCGAGCGGCTGATGGAGGTAATACAGATCACTGCAATAAAATTGCGGGCACCACCGTGCCGCATCAGGAGAAGACGTGATCTGAGCAGTCGAGCGCAACCTCGCGCGCGAATTGCTGTCGCGATTGCCGCATAATCATCATGATTTCCTGCTCACCAAATGTAGCCGACCTATTTTCAAGTTGCGTGAGCTGCTTGTCGTAGGAATTGGCGACAACTTCAGGGTGTTCAAGGATTTCTGCGACGCATCTGCGCATGTATTGCGGCGAATCGTCAGGCACGAAGTGCAGCACGGGTACACGAAAGCCGAAATACGTCGGAAGGAATTGAGTAGTGCCCGAATGTACACCGAGCTTGATTTGGAAAGGAACCCTGCGACAGCCGCACGGATTTTTGCATCGGACAATGCCGTCAACGCCGCGAACATCTGCGATCGTAGAAGCGCGCGTGATGTGTGTCACGCCCGGAAGGGGAACGTCGTGATCCCTATTGATCGTGTCGAAGAACAGCTTCTCGATGAGTTGTCCACGATACTCCTGATCCTCAGTTACGGGATTAAAGGGCCGTTGATACATTCTCATTTGCACATCCCTATGGTTCGAGTTGTGACTCACTGCGTCCTCTATCTGTGTACGCCTCATCATACGAAGCGTCAACTCGAACCTGTGCAGAACGGGTCTGCTACACTACCGCGATGTCGAATTTTCTCGGAGACCCCGGAGCAACGGCGCGCCGCTCGATGATCGTCTCGCACGCGGAAGTTTTAATGCGGGAGCAGCAGGGATTGCAAAAAAACATGAATTACCGTGATGACGGACGCCCGTCGGTGTTTCTCATTTCAGACAAGGGCGACGAACACACTGATGAGTGGCATGAAAATGAACAAGTCCTTGTCGTTGAAGGACACGACGCATCGACAAAAGGTGCGAAAAAGAAAACAGCGGATCAAGAACTGGCGCATGAGAGCGGATTGTTATCCGATAATGGAAAGTTCTATCGTGAGGCACAAAAATATAGAGACGGTGTGCGAAAAGAGGCGATGCAGATTCAGATCTATGAGCGTCTCGATGCGGGTGTCTGGTATGACAAGGGAATATTCAGCCTGGTAGACGCGCAGCGTCACATGAAAGACAAGCGCCGTATTTTTAAATTTGTACTTTCGCCCGCATTCGGTGGAGTTGACGACTCATATAAACGGGAGCGCGCGATACCGGCGGCCATTAAACAGGCGGTGTGGGAGCGTGACTTCGGGCGCTGCGCGGTATGCGGATCAGACAGCCATCTCTTTTTCGAAGCGATGCAATCTGTGCATGACGGCGGGGCGGGAGACGATCTTGATAACGTATCGCTTCGCTGTGCGTCGCATGCGAGCGGTGCCAAAACAGGGTTTCTCTGATGACGTGTTCACAACATTGAAAGAGCGTTGAGTCGCAGTATATAATGGGCTGTATGAAGAAACGCGGATTTACCATGATCGAAATACTCGTCGTGATAGCAATCATCGGGATTTTGTCGGCAGCTATCTTTACCTATTTGGGGGGCGGACGCACAAAAGCTACTGACACGAAAACGAGAGAGGAGGTCTCACAAGCGATGAGTTTTATTGAGCAATATTACGAAGATCATCAGAATTACGGTCCGACGCTAGCAGAGGCCTCGTGTCCGACAAGCGGCACGACCGTGTTTGCTATAAATGATGATATTAAAAACATCATTGCAACGATGAAAGCATCAAATGGGGGTATCGATCCTAAGTGTGCAGCCGGTGGAACTGATTCACTCTCTGCAACCACGTGGGCCATTTCGACTCCGCTCAAGGGTGACGCGCCGGGCGACTCACCGTGGTGTATGGACAGTAGTGGCTATCGAGGAGTGATTGCATCCGGTGGAGTCGATGATCTTCGTATGTTCGGATTTGCGCCTCTTTTTGTAAATATCGCACACGCGGCGGGTATCCCGACACCCTTACCTGCAGCCTCAATCGGTGGTGGCGTGGCACCTGCCCATTGCGCATTGGCAGGATAGGCATATATTTGCCAGGATTTTGTGAATATGGCCAACGAGGATCAGGAATTAGTATTTGTGCCGGAACCCGAGGCGCAGCACCAAGCCGTCGCATCAAGCGCCGCTGAAGAAGAGGTGCAGATTCTTGAGGAGGGCATCAAGAACGATCTCGAAGAGATTAAGCATCTGACCGGTGATTCTAAGGCGTGGTTTTGGCGCGGCATCATGCAGGGCGCTGGTGCGATTGTGGGCTCAATCGCCATGCTCATTATCCTGGGCTGGGTCTTGAGTATCCTCGGTGTTATTCCCGGAGTTGCAGATATTGCGGATTACATACGCGGATACATGAATCAGATTCACCGCTAACCGCTAAACAATTATGGCGGGTGGCGGTATACTAGCCCGCATGCTTCGCGCGATTGCATTACCGGTTATTATCGTATTTATGGTTGTGGGGTTATGGATGTATTTCGGCGACTGGCATTCGACGCAAGCAACCGATACAACTGCAAAAACGCAGGCGGCACAAGCGGTGGATGCATATTACAGCACGTCGAGCGCGACCAGTTCGCTGAAGTCTGATAGCTTCACGCTTCAGGGGGACGTGGCCGGCGCCGTACCGGTAACCGGCACAGCGGCAACGACCTCGGGTATCACGAGTAGTATTAAGACTAATAATAAGAAATATATGAACGCAGTACTCCACACGAGCAAAGGCGACATCAAGATTGAATTCAGTGCGGAAACTCCAAAAACCGTCGAGAATTTCTCGAAGCTCGCCGGGAGCGGATTTTATAATGGTACGAAATTTCATCGAGTCATATCCGGATTCATGATTCAAGGTGGGGATCCGCTTACAAAAGACGATTCCAAACAGGCGATGTGGGGTACCGGCGGTCCCGGCTACTCGTTTGCCGACGAAATTCATGCCGATAACAGTAACGTGATCGGATCTGTGGCGATGGCGAATTCAGGACCAAATACCAACGGCAGTCAGTTTTTCATCAATGTTGCGGATAACAATTTCCTCGACACCAAACATACGGTATTTGCGCATGTGGTATCGGGAATGGACGTGGTGAAAGCAATCGAGAGCTCGCACACCGATAATGATAGACCGGTCGAACCGATTTCTATCTCCGGCGTGACACTCGGCCAGTAAAAATTTCTTTTTCCAAAAAACACGCGGCGTACGCCGCGTGTTTTTTGTTTTGTATGAATCGCTCACTCAAAAAATATATAAACATCTGATACGATACAGGCATGAACGAGCGCATTGACATCGACTACACCGTCAAACGCAGTCAACGCGCACGCACGATGCGACTAGCGATTTATCCCGACGGCAATGTGGTGGTAACGGCACCGCGATTTTTTGGTGTACAGGCAATCGAAGACTTCGTAATGAAACATTCCACGTGGGTTCGCGCAAAAGTGGAAGAAACGCGTGGCCGCACGATTCTGCGAATACGGCGCGCAGATATTCCATCGCTCAAAAAGCAGGCACTCACGCTTGCGCAGGCTCGCGCTGAGTATTTTGCTGCCTACTACGGAGTTTCATATAAGAAGATATCTGTCCGCGCTCAAAAGAGCCGGTGGGGGAGCTGCTCCGAAAAAGCCAATCTTTCGTTCAACTACAAAATCGCAGTGCTTGATCCGCGACTCGCCGATTACATCGTGGTGCACGAGATATGTCATATTCGCCAGTTTGACCACTCGAAGGCTTTTTGGGCGCTCGTTGCGCTACAGTTTCCTGATCATGTCGCGCTGCGCGAGCAGTTGCGCAATACCGCGACAATATACACTTCGTAGGATTTCAGATTTCAAATGTGTATACCCCGAGAGAAGACGTTGCTCGGGGTATACTCTTGCAATGACGCTTCGTCGTGCGGCAGGATTTGCACTCGTGCTTATTGCGCTGCAGGCCACCGTTTTGTATCTCTTCGGGCAGCCGCCGATTTGCACCTGCGGTACCATAAAACTCTGGGAGGGAGTCGTTCTCGGTCCGGGAAATTCACAACATTTATCGGACTGGTACTCTTTTTCACATATCATCCATGGGTTTATTTTTTACGGCGTGCTTGCATTGCTTCTGCCGAAGCTGCCGGTGCGTACGCGCATATTGTTCGCACTTGGCATTGAGATCGCGTGGGAAATTACAGAAAACACACCGATGGTTATTCAGCATTATCGCGAACAGGCGCTCGCCCAAGGCTATACGGGAGACAGCATCATCAATTCTGTTTCCGATACGATCATGATGGCGCTCGGGTTTGTGATGGCGTGGAAATTTCCGTGGTGGTTCACCCTCGCACTCGCCGTCGCACTTGAGATATTCGTCGTGATTATGATCCGCGATAATCTCACGCTCAATGTCATCAATCTCATCCATCCGTTTCCGGTGATTAGTCAGTGGCAGGCTGCGGGCGGTATTAAATAAAGAAGGTGTGCTCAGCACTGTGCAGTAGGTCATTTCGTTCGTATCTGAGATGGTGGCACGCTGCATAGCTTCATGCTCTCTTACGGATTCTTTCCTAGACTCACAGCAGGGTCCATGAACAAAAAGCAATGGTCTGATACAGTAAAGGAGTTGCTATGAGTGAATTCGTAAAAATGGACGTATTTTTCGTCGTGACTACGATCGCGGTTATAGTGGTTGCCGGTATGCTCGCGCTCGCGCTGTATCGAATCGTGAGGATCCTGCGCAATGTGGAGCACGTATCGCAGATCGTGAGCGACGAAGGCGATTTAATGCGTGCCGATATTGCGGAGATGCGCACGGCAATCAAGCGCGAAGGCTTCAAGCTTACGCACCTGGCGGCATTTGCGCGCAGGCGTGCGGCGAGCTTTATGAATCCTCGCAAGAAGTCAGAATAGAAGTCATTAATTAACAGGTAGACATTAATTTTTTCCGTATGGCAAAAAAGACAGTACAGGGAGTATCACGAACAGGGGCCGGCGTGGGACTTGCCGCGCTCGCCGCAGCAGGTGCAGCAGCCGCAGCAGGTTATTATTTTTATGCGAGTGAAAACGCGCCGAAGCACCGCAAGATTGCAGCTGCCTGGGCGGGTAAACTCAAGCGTGATGTCATGATCGAAGCAAAAAAACTGCAGAAAGTCGACAAAACAGCTGTGATGAAAATTGTCGACAAGGCGGCAAAGGCATATGCGACGAACGCACCGAAAATCGATAAGACGGCACTCATGCAAGCTGCAAAAGAACTGAAGGCGCATTGGGATGAGGTCCGCACCGAGGTGGTTGGTGTACCAGCTGCAAAACGTGCGGCACGTCCTGCGAAAAAGACCGCGAAGAAGGCGGCAAAAAAGACTGCGTAATTCCGCCTGCATATGGCGCGCGTATTGAACACATATCTGCCGCTCATACTTTTGATCGGTGTGATTGTGGTCTTTCGCGCGCCGTTGTGGGTATTTTCATATCAGGTGCTGCGACAAGTTGCGCCGTGCCGCATCGCTATCCCATACGAAATCGAGCCTATCGACCCGCGTTTTAAAGTCACGAAGGCCGATGTTGCCCGTGCGGCACATGATGCTGTTGCTGTGTGGGAAAAAGCCGCCGGCCGTGACTTGTTCGTTGAAATAGCTACCGGCACACCCGTCATAGCCGTCAATTTGCAATATGATCTTCGGCAGAAGACGACCAATACGCTGAAAGTTCTCGGCACCAAGATTTCCGACACCAATGCGCGCTACGAAGATGTGCAAGCCCAGTACGAGGCAAATCGCGCCGCATATCTGGAACAAAAATCTGCATTTGCATCTGAGGCAGCGGCATTCGAGCGCGATGCTGCCGCGTATCAACGTAAAGTCGACACCGTAAACGCGCAGGGCGGCGCGTCTCAGAGTACGGTCAATTCGTTAAACAGTGAAAAAGCAGATTTACAATCGAGACAATCTGCGCTGATCGCCCGACAGCACCAGGTCAATATGCTTGCCGACGATGTGAATGAGCTCGCAAAACGGTTGAATGCGATGGCAAGCGACATCAATACTACAGCGCATACATACAATACGGTCGGCGCGCAAACAGGTGATGAATTCGAAGAGGGTGTGTTTGAGAGTCGTGCCGGAAGGGAAACGATTACCGTGTATGAATTTGATTCGCAAGCTCGATTGACGCGGCTGCTCGCACACGAGTTCGGTCACGCGCTCGGACTCGACCATGTTTCCGGAGAGCAATCTATTATGTATCGTTTGAATGCCGGATCGAATATTGAACCCACTATAGACGATATTGCCGCCCTGAAATTGGTGTGCCATTTGAACTAGCGCGAGAGCAGCGGCGCTTTCATCGCTCCTTCAGTAGCGGAGGTGTTTAATACTGCGTGCGCGGTTCGTACGTGCGCGTACACCACTCTCATTATTTCTAAACACACATCATCTATGGCGGCAAAAAAAATCATTCATGCGGCGGCGTTGACGGTACTTTTTCTAGCGGGATCTGCGGCGGCACAGACTTCAAGTTCCTCGCCGGCGACAACTGCATCACCTGGCACACCAAATACCGGTTCAGGCGGTAATGCAGCGGTAAATATTCTGGTGCTCACGGGTTCTGCAGCGGTCGCGCTCAGCGGACTTGCCTACCTTGCGCGTCGACGGACTATTTAACAGCCTGTACAGTGAAGGGGTGCGCATATGCGCACCCCTCTCATTCCTATGAAAAAACGCGGCGTTGTGCTTCTCATAACCGTTATCGCGGCGGTTGTCTTTTTCGGCACGCTTACCCAAGCGGTATGGTACGCGCCCGGTAGCGATTTACAGGTACCTGCACAGGAAACTGTGCCACGGGAATTACCGCCGGCAGAGGAGCCGATGAAGATGCGTATTCCCAAAATTAATATCGATACCAAAATTCAGCAAACCGGCCTCAATAGCAAGGGCAACATGGGAGTTCCCACGAATTACACCGACGTGGCATGGTACAAACATGGCACAATCCCGGGACAAATCGGAAGCGCGGTCATCGACGGACACGTGGATAATGGGCTCGGGCTCGCTGGAGTATTTAAGAATTTGAGCCGACTCAAAAAAGGTGATGATATTTACATTATGACAAAAAGTGGCCGCGAATTACATTTCGTAGTCGACGAAGCGATTTCGTATCCGTACAAAGCAGTCCCGCTTGAAGAGTTATTTTTGCGAAAAGATGATGCGCGTCTCAATCTGATTACCTGCGGCGGAACCTGGGTCAAATCGGAAAAGACGTATGACCGCAGATTTGTCGTCTATACACGACTCGCGCAATAGATTGCAAGTGTGTGTCGTGTATGATTGGCGCATGCTGCAGGCGCCGTTTTACGATCCGCTCCGCTCCTACGATGATAATTACGCCCTCGGCCCGTTCGGTGCGTTCGCTGATCACGACTCGTTTGTACAAACAGGTGAGCCGGCACATTTCTTTCACGGTAATCCGGTGTATCTTCCGCTCGGCATTCCAGCAGGCCCGCTACTGAATAGCGCCTTTTGCGCCGCAGCATTCAAAAAAGGATTCGATATTGCCGTGTATAAAACGGTGCGCTCGAGGGCATTTCCGTGCCATCCGTTCCCAAACGTGCTCGCACTTCATCCTAAAGGCGATCTCGATTTTGAAACGATAGCGCAGCCGGTCATTGCCGACGCAGAATATTCTGAGCCGCTTTCGATAACGAATTCTTTCGGCGTGCCGTCAAAAGATGCCAGTGTTTGGCAGGAAGACGTGCGGCATGCAATTGCCGCAGCCGGTAAAGGGCAAGTGCTCGTGCTCTCGTTTATGGGCACGGTCCGCCCGAATCAATCGCAACAGGAATTTGTCGATGACTATGTACTCGCGGCAAAACTCGCATATGAAACCGGAGCAAAAGTACTCGAAACGAATCTTTCGTGTCCCAATATCGGCAACGAAGGCCTCGTATGCTACAACCTCGATGCGACAGAGCAGATTGTAAAAGGAATCCGAAGCGTGATTGCAGATACGCCGCTCATTCTGAAAGTCGGCTACTATAAAGACGACGTCGACATAGAACGACTTGCCGAAATTACGCAAAAGTATGCGCAGGGCGTTTCGGGCATCAACACGCTGCAGGCGGAAGTGCGGGATTCTACGGGCAATCAGGCGCTGCCGGGCTCGCCAGCTCGATTGCGTTCGGGACTGTGCGGCGCGGGTATTCAGTGGGCAGGTATCGATTTTGTGAAGCGTATGAGAAATATTAAAGAGCGCCGGGGATTCACATTCTCGCTTGAAGGTGTCGGCGGCGTTACGGTATCACACGACTATAAAACGTATCGCGACGCGGGCGCAGACGTGGTCATGAGCGCGACGGGTGCTATGTGGAATCCGTATCTGGCACAATCGATAAAAGAAACATTTGCAGATGCCTGAGCTCATCGAAACACTGGCGAAGGAGGCAATCAAGGCGGGGGTATTTCCCGGGTGCGTGATCGGTCTCGTTAAAAAAGGAGACCGCACTATCCGCGCATTTGGGACGCTCGCACACAACGGCGAACCTGCGCGCGAAGATACGATATATGATCTCGCCTCAGTTACGAAATCTATTCCCGTTTCATCGCTTATTCTAAAATTGGTGCACGAAGAATTGCTTACGCTGCAGGACCTCGTGCGCACGTGGATTCCCGAATTGCAGAATGACCACGCCGCAACCATCGAAGATTTGTTGCGATACCGTGTTCACGGAGAGCCGATGTCGCTCATCGCGCATCTATCGCCCAAAGAAATTCAGCAACATATTTTTACGGCCGGTTTTGCGGATCTTCCGGGAGCCTCTCATTATTCGAATCTTCCTGCATACCTGCTCGGCATCATCGTTGAGCGGGTGACTGGAAAATCAATCGCGAATGCTGCGCGGGACGCATTTTTTGATCCACTCAATATGCACTCAACTTTTTTCCCCGTCGAGGGATACGTGCCGGATGTAGCATATTCCATCGCCCCGACAGAAACAGAAGAGGCGGGCGATGTGGTGGGTATCGTGCACGACGAATCCGCGCGCGCATTTGCACGTGAAGGCCGAGTGGTCGGTCATGCGGGACTGTTTTCCAATGCGCATGATATGGCTACGTTTCTCGAAGCGTTACTTGCCGGCAGTTTTCCCTACGTGGTGAAAGGTGCACAAAAAGGACTCGGTTGGGAACTGAACCATGGCGCGTTTATGGGCTCGCATTTTGGACCGCGCACCTTCGGAAAAACAGGATTTACCGGAACGAGCATCTTGTGTGACTGCGATCGCGGTCTTGGGCTTGTCATACTTTCAAATCGCACCTATCCCGTTCGGCCGGCGGACAACACTGCAATCAACGCGTTTCGCCACGCGGTTGCGGACATGCTTGTGCAATAAACAGTCATGCTACAGTAGCTCGATGTGCGGAATTTTTGCCTACACGGGCTCGAAAAACGCAGGCGAGGTGCTGCTCGACGGCCTGACCAGTCTTGAATACCGAGGATATGACTCCGCTGGAGTGTATACGCCCGAGAGCGGTGTTATCAAAGCGAAGGGTGCGGTCAATAATCTGAAGCGTAAAATTCCGTCGGGCTATTACGGTACGTCCGGCATCGCGCACTTACGATGGGCAACACACGGGGAGCCGACCGAGCAAAATGCGCATCCGCACGCGGATTGTTCGGGCGACGTGTGGGTTGTGCACAATGGCATCATCGAAAATTTCAAAGAGCTGAAAGATGCGCTCGTAAAAAAAGGTCACACGTTTCAGTCGGCTACGGACACGGAGGTGATTTCGCACCTGGTCGAAGAGCATTTGAAGTCAGAGCCGAATTTTGAAAAGGCGGCAATAAAAGCCATTAATGAACTGCGCGGCGCATACGGCATGGTTATCCAATACAAAAAGGAGCCCGAGCGACTTATTGGTGCGCGTTTGGGAGCTCCCGTGGTTGTCGGATTGGGAGATGGTGAGGCGTTTATTGCATCGGACGCGTCGCCCATTTTGCGTCACACGCGCACCGTTGTGTTTTTGAATGACGGAGAAATCGCATCGGTTACGCCAACCAGTCACGAAATATTTACATTAGATTCGAAATCGATTACGCGCACTCCTGAAGAGATTGATTGGGACGAAGAAATCGCCCAGCGCTCTGGCTACGAACACTTCATGCTGAAAGAAATAATGGAGGCGCCCGAAGTGGTGCGTAACACGCTCCGCGGACGTTTGATTCCACAGGAGGGTCGCGCGAAACTGGGCGGTCTCGAAGATGTTGCAGATGAACTCCAAGCGGTGAAGCGTTTCATTATTGTGGGATGCGGCACCGCGTACTATGCGGGTCTGACGGGTGAATACATGCTCGAAGAGCATGCGGGTATTCCGGTGGAAGTGGAACTCGGTTCTGAATTCCGCTATCGATCACCAATTTTGGACGAGAAAACGGCAGTTCTTGCGGTGTCTCAATCCGGCGAAACTGCCGACACGCTCGAGGCAGTGCGGGAGGGAAAGCGCAAAGGTGCTCTCACGCTCGGTATTGTGAATACCGTCGGCTCAACCATTGCCCGCGAAACGGACGCTGGCGTATACAACCACGCCGGCCCGGAAGTAGGTGTGGCCTCGACGAAAGCACTCATATCGCAACTCACCGCATTTGCACTCCTTACAATGTTTCTGGGGCGACAGCGCACCATGAGTGCCACCGAGGGTAAAGAAATTGCCGAGGCGCTCCAGGCGTTGCCGGAAAAGATCGAACAGATTCTCAAAGGAAAAGATGCGATCGAGATATTGGCAAAGAAATACGCGGCGTGCCGAGATTTTATGTATATCGGACGAAAATATAATTATCCTGTCGCGTTTGAAGGCGCCCTCAAGCTCAAAGAAATTTCTTATGTGCATGCCGAAGGATGCGGCGCGGGCGAAATGAAACACGGACCGCTCGCGATGATTGATGAACATTTTCCCACGATCGCGATTGCGCCGACGGATTCAGTGTACGAAAAGATGATTTCGAATATCCAAGTGGTCCGTGCGCGCAAAGGCCCCGTGATTGCCGTTGCGACGGAAGGTAACGAGGGGATCAAAGATTGTGCTGATGATGTCACGTATATTCCGCACACCATCGAAATGCTCACACCGATACTGTCTGTCATCCCGTTGCAATTATTTGCGTATTATTTTGCAAAGGAAAAAGGATACAACGTGGACAGGCCGCGCAATCTTGCTAAGTCAGTCACGGTCGAATAAAACACGGAAAGAGTATGGATGACCTGAAGCACACATACGACACAATTGCGCAGGATTGGGATCGTGATCATAAGGCCGACGAGTGGTGGAAAGCAGAAATCGAACGCTATCTCGCGCATGTGCCGACGGGAGCACATATATTGGATCTCGGATGCGGTCCGGGACACAAAAGTGCGTTTTTTGCCGCGCGCGGCTACGAGGTAATGGGTGTTGATCTCTCGCCACAGATGATCGAGATTGCGCGACGCGACGTTAAAAATGTGATGTTCGAAGTGCTGGATATGTACGAGCTTCCCGTGATAAGCCGCACGTTTGATTCGGTCTTTGCGTGTGCGTCGATGCTTCACATACCGAAAAAAGATATCGTACATATCCTGCTTTCAATCGCCGCGATTTTGAATCCGCACGGCACCTGCTATGTATCAGTAAAAGAGCAGCGTGAAGGAAATCCCGAAGAAGAAACGACGCGCGAAGACGATTACGGCTACGAATATTCGCGATTTTTCAGTTATTTTACGGAATCAGAATTGCGCGAAGGTTTTGAAAGGGCGGGCATGCGACCGCTATTCCAGACCGTGACACAGGTCGGCAATACAAACTGGCTCGTCATTGTGGGTCAGAAGGTGTAGCTTCATCGCTGCTTTACGTAAGTCGGGCACAGTAGTGTCTGGCAGCTTACAGAGGAATTTGCAGCGGCGATTTATTGCCCGGCGACCGCATGCAGATCCCACAGTGGAGGAGTAACTCAAAAACCCGGGATCAACCCGGGCTTTTTTTGTAATGCCACAAACAAAAAGCCCCGAGCGAGTGCCCGGGGTTTTTTGTTTGGTTTATCTTTAATAGTTTTGAGGATGCTCGCCGTCAAGCTTCGGTTTGCCGCCCTGGCCCTGACCGGAGTCCGGATTGATTATCATCATTTTGCCAGGCACGCGATCACCACCTTGTCCGCTCATACCC
Source organism: Minisyncoccota bacterium (assembly GCA_043780835.1). Lineage (GTDB taxonomy): Bacteria > Patescibacteriota > Minisyncoccia > Phycocordibacterales > UBA2100 > UBA10103. Next base: position 2,436 of record JAYWCB010000008.1, on the reverse strand, counting down.
ATCGGAGGGAGATCACCGACGCGGATATGCGCCGCCATCATGTCGCTTCCGGACACCATGACTTTCTTGCCCACGATAAGATCCGTCACAGTGCCCGTATTCGCAAGATTTGAATTACCGACTGCAACTTCGATTGATGTGGATGCATTGATCGTAAATGTCTTTGATTCGTTGTTCGCACCTATAACGCTGATCGATGTCGCGCTTGAGGCAGAAATCGTGCCCACCATCATTCTATTTGCGTGATCACCGCTTTGTGCGCCTTGTCCACCTTGTCCGCCCATGCCCATCGGCGGCTTTGGGCCATCGCCCTGATGGCCGTCGTTTCCATGTTCACCTATACCGCTTCCGCATCGGCGCTCAAAGAAACCGCGCGTCATAGGGCCCACCGTACCGTCGCTCGATGAGGCAATACCGTTTTTCATCTGGAACTTAATAATCGCCTTAGCGGTTAACGGTCCGAAAAAGCCGGATGCATTTCCTGAGAAGCCGGTATCAGGATCCTGTGAGAGAACCTGTTGCAAGCTCTTTACATCCTTACCTTGCATACCCGGTTTCAAAGTGCGATTGAACGACGCACACATCATTTTACCCGTTTGTCCCGGGTTCATCATGCCGCCGTGCGAACCATCTCCCATCGGCTTCGTGCTTGAGCCGGTTTGCATCATGAGCGTCTTAAGCTGTGCTTGCAGAGCCTGAATCTGGCTGATAAGGGATTGCACCTGCACCTGCATATCTGCTGAAACTGTTGTTTCTGCAGACGCGATCATCGGCATGCACATGAGTGCAATTGCGACACCTGCCGCTGCGTATCGTTTAATATTCATACGAAAAATCTCTTAACCTGTTAATAGATGCAATCAGTATAGCGTTCATTTGGGGGACGACGCGTATCTCGGTTGATAGAAATGCCCTGAGGTTGGACCTCGGGGCATTTCGAAATTCCGCTTCAAATTCAAGCCGCGCCAATAGCGATTCAGAAGTCTCCAGAGCGGAGCGAGAGCGCGCATGCTACACCTGCGCAGAAAATCATTGCCGCATAAAGTGTATTTGCCCACCACGGCTACTGTTGACGGAATAGCTGCGCTATGCTATAATAGAAGGAGTTCTTAAAAAAAGATTACGAATGAGACGAGCTTCTTGAGGCTTAATTTAGGCCCTAGAAAGCTCGTCTCATGGGAGATGAGTGCTCGCCCGAGCTAAACTTCAGGCATAAGGATGATGACGATGTCCACGACATTGATCACGTCTCGCGATCCCAAGGGTCTCCAGGCCGTCACCATTTTCGAGGCCGCCTACAACAAGGCGAAGCTCGACGATGACTCCGCGCAGCTTCTCAACGAGCGCGGCGACGAACTGAAGGCTGGGGTAACGGAGCTCATTGCCAAGCTGTCGATCACCAACCAGTACGCCGACGAGGAAACCGAATCGACCTACGGATATCTCTCCGGCTACACCAAGCCGAAGAGCCTCGTGGAACAGGTCGGCATTCTTCAGAAGCTTTTCCCCGAACTCGGCGACTGCGATGACTCGATCTTCGCGCACGGCGAGAAGGAATTGCCCGACGGTGCGGAAGGCTACTTTGCCATCCCGCGCTGGCAGAAAATCGGCAAGACCTACGGCGAGGCGCTGCAGAAGGTCCTCGACGCGCTGTCAAAGGCCTACGGCGGCCGTTTCAAGAACTGGCGCGAAGGCCAGCTCGGCCCGAACAATCTCCGTCAGTCGGCCAAGTCGGTCGGCATGTGGGAGAAGCTCGGCAACGAGCAGAAGGGCGACATCCTTGTCGTTCCGGCTCAGTTCGGTCTGCGACATCGTGGCCGCTCGGTTCGCCGGGCACGCGAGGTCATGCGGAAGGCCGAGTTCGGTCTTGGGGCGTTCGCTGTCGGCATCATGCTGTTGACCCACGAGAATCGTCTCAAGGACTTGGACGACCTCTGGATCGACTGCGCCGGTGACGAATTCCACGACCCGCAGGACTCCGATGCGCCGTTCGGCCACGCTCCGTGCTTCCGCTTCGGCGACGTCGGGCTGGAGTTCGACACGTCATGGTCTGTCACTGCCAGCGACGACTATGGCTCCGCGTCGGGGTGGTCCGTTCCGCAGTGATCCTCGTTCCTTGAACTCTTGAATCTTTTGTTTCCTTGATTCTTGAGTTCCGAAAAATTTTCAGGGCTATCCACTCGTTGGGTAGCCCTGATTTCTTTATGGTAAAGACGTGGATAGACCCACAAGTCAGACTTGTGGCGTTCTATGAGAAAAATTGCAGTGGCTGTCACATTGCCCACAATTACAAGTAGACCCGAGATGTAAACTCAAGACCCGGCATCGCTGCCGGGTCTTTTTTATATACAAAAACCCCGCCCGAAACATCCGCCGATGAAGGGTATTTTCTTACTTTGAAGGGCGGGGTACTCGGAAGGTACCATTCTGTCTAGG
>JAYWCB010000007.1:0-4765 GCA_043780835.1 Minisyncoccota bacterium | reverse complement strand
ACAAGCTTGTGCGACATAGCTCCGGCGTTCGAATCGTGACGCAGAGTGCTCAAGCACTCTGCTCTCGGCGAACAAAATGAAAAGGCTCGCATATAAGCGAGCCGTTTCATCATTTTGTGCGCCGAGCAGGATTCGAACCTGCGCAGACCGAAGTCGCTTGGTTTACAGCCAAGTGCGATTGACCGCTCCGCCATCGACGCAACGGAGGTATTATGCCGTATTTCGCGCCCGCTCACAATTCTTTATGTAGCGGTACAGATTTTATATATTGACAGAAGAGGTAAAGTATGATACAATGTTAAGGCTATCTAACAAGGGTAGTAACAAGTAGGCCTCAAGCCGAAAAAATGGAGACGAACATGTTCTTTTCAAAAGATATGACGATGGGGCAGATGAATGCGCTTGCGCAACTCTTTGGTGACGATCACGACGTGCTCGATGCCTTGCGTGGCAAATTCAAAGTAGAGCGCATTGCTCCACGATTCGTGATTTCAATCAGTGCTGCTGTGCCACTGAAGACTCTTGCTAAGAAAAACAAGATTCTCGATAGCGGTGTGATTTTCGGCGAATATGATCGAAAGGACATCGAGACCGGCACGTGGGAGTGCGAGCTTCTAAACGATCCCTTGGCGAGCAGCACCGATTCATTCGATTCTCTTCGCGACTTATCGGAAGACGAGGAAGGTGGATGGGAAGCCGCAAAGCCGGAACATTTGCTCGCGTTTGCTGGCGCATACCCGAAGATCGTGAAAGATTTGTCGGCAAAAATAATTATTGCGTTGGGCAGATCGGTAAGCGATTCTTACTTTCTCACCGTGAGTTTCTACGAGCAAGTCGATCATGGACCGAAGCGTGTCCAAGCCATGACGTTCGATTATAACCATGGCTGCGGTCCGAATTGGTATACGCTTCGCGTTCGTCGCATGAAATAGTTCATTGCCTGATGGCAATCCGAGCCCCCGTACATTATGTATGGGGGCTCATTGTTTGTAGATCAGTCTCTTTTGCGTGCTAACATTAACGAATGATTTTTAGACAGACGAGGCTTTCTGCCACGATTGTCGTATTCGTGCTGCTCATGATTCCTTTCATCGTGAGTGCTGCAGGGCTGCCGAAGCAGCTTGTGCCGACAACCTACAATTGTCAGGGTACCGGCGGTTGTGACTCAATTTGCGCCGTCGTAGAGCTCGCGCAAAACGTGCTCAATTTCGGTATCTTTATGGCTGTCGTTTTGTCCGCTTTTTTGTTCGCCTATGCGGGCTGGAGCATGATCACCGCCGGGGGAAATTCAGAAATCTATGCCAAGGGGAAACGGGTCTTCGGCAATGTGCTAATAGGTCTTATTATCATCCTCGCCGGGTGGATCATTATTGATACATTGATGAAGTCCTTTACGGGTAATGGTCTTACCGGGGCCGGGGTGTGCGCGGTGGCCCATTTTGACCACCTGTACGTCTAGGGTAGCGCCACGCCCCCGGCAGTTGATTTATGGAGGCGTTTTGGGTATAGTGCTCGGACTATGTCACAGGACCAGCTCATAATGCTCAAACACGCTGCCACGGGAGAGGTGTATTGGACACGAAAAAACCGCAAGCTCGTGACGCGCAAAGTCGAGCTCAAGAAGTACAGCGCGAAGCTCCGAAAGCACGTGATGTTTAAGGAATCAAAAAAATAGCAAAAAGTGAGAGAGTCCGGGAAACCGGGCTCTTTCTTAATTGGCCTCGTGCACATATACTTGGCGACGTAAGGGCGATTAGTTTAGTGGCAGAACAGCGGTCTCCAAAACCGCTAGTGTAGGTTCGATTCCTACATCGCCCGCTATGACACACGAGAACGCGAAGCGTTTGAGTGTATTCGACATTGCGAGGCGATCTGTGAAACGATGGTACTCTTTTGTCTATGAACCATGAACTTTTGTTTCCCGCACTCGCGACGATGATTGCGCTGAGCGTGTACTACTCGCAGGGTATTTTCGTCACAATGGCGCGCCGCAAACATAATCTACCGGCTCCTGCAACAAGCGGAAATCCGGATTTTGAGCGCGTCTTTCGTGTGCACTACAATACGCTCGAAAATCTGCCTATATTTCTTGTTACGCTGTGGTTTTTTGCGCTGCTCATAAATCCGTACATTGCCGGCTGGCTCGGTATTGCGTGGTCCGTCGGACGACTCGGATATATGTACGGATACTACAAATCTGCGGCGACACGACATAGCTATGGATCCGTTATTTCGTACATCGCGCTGCTACCGCTAATCGCCGGTTCATTGTGGGGCATAGTTGCGGGGCTGTTGAAATAACGCGTTATGGATACTGAACAAAAAGAAGCACAGCGGTTCTCCATGGTGAAGCGTGCAAAGAGTTTTACGCACGCAGGCCGAGGGTTGTGGATTTTTATTAAGACAACGCACAATGCCTGGGTGCATCTTGCGGTGCTTGCCGCGGCAGTTTTCATGGGTATGTATTTTAATATCACACACACGGATTGGATGATGCTCACATTTGCCGGAGGTATGGTGTTGACGGCGGAAGCATTCAACACCGCAATCGAAATCGATATCGATCTCACATCGCCCGAATTCCATCCCTATGCCCGCGATACCAAAGATGTGGCGGCCGGAGCGGTACTGATTTCAGCAATTACCGCGGCATTGATCGGCGTAGCCATATTTGGACCCCACCTCACGTACATCCTGCGATAGGTATGAAAACACGAGCGGATCCGATAGGAAGCCACGGATTCTCGCTGATCGAAACAGTTATATATGTAGGATTATTCACCTTGTGTATCGGAGGACTCGTTATTGCCTCGTACATGTTTTTTGAAACATCAGAGCGCAATCAGACAAAAGCAATGCTGCAGGAGGAAAAGAACTTTGTGAGCGCTAAAATCAAGTGGACGCTCAGTGGCGCAAAAACAATCAACCTACCGGCGATAGGTGCGTCCGGCTCTACGCTAAGCGCGCTGAATTACGACGGAACGACTCACGTGATCACTCTGAGTGGCACAGATATCAAACTTGGTGCAACAGTGCTCAACAACAGCAACGTACTGATATCGCGGCTTGTATTTATGCATACGTATGCGGGTGGTACCAATCCGGAAAGCGTTGAAGCGGGGTTTACAATCACATCAAAAACACCGGACGGAAAAACAGTTTCAGAAGAGGCCTCAACCACAGGCTTTCTGAGAAATTAAGTATGCGCCGACCTCCATCGCAGCGTGGCTTCATTGCCTTACTGTCGGTCAGCATTATCTCTGCCATTCTGATGTTATATATCTTTACCATTGGTGTAGCCTCGTTCTTTAATCGTATAGATACACTTGAGGCCGAAAATAAGCGCGTGAGTCTTGGTCTCGCTGAGGCGTGTATCAACGCCTCGATGCTTCGCGTGGCTCAAAATATTCCTACAAACAATCTTTGTATTCCAACAATGGGTGGCACATGCGGCGGAACAGATGCGCAACTCGTTTGCAAAATATGTACAACCTCAGCGGGGGGCGGATTTGCAACCACAACCGTTCGTGCAGTCTGGAGGGGATCATATTCAACTATTCAGGCGTCGTTCGACACGCTTCCCGGAAGCTATAAAATTGTTGATTGGAGGGAATTGCAAGCACCGAATGGTTTGTGCACAGTTCCATAATGTGAAGCACTGTTCATGGTATAAAATGAATGTGTGAGAACTTAATCAAATATACGCACTATCCATGAATATAATACCTGTACACCGCTCCACTACCCGCGGATTTACGCTGATCGAAATACTCGTCGTTATTGGTCTGATTGCAATCCTGGCCGCGATTGTACTCATTGCGATTAATCCGGGGCGTCAATTTGCGCTCGCACACGACTCTCAGCGCGTGAGCAATACAAATACCATTTTAAATGCTATCGGTCAGCGGTTTGCCGACAATAAAGGTACGTTTGGCGGCACCTTCTCAGTAGCTGGCGTCTCGTATACATGCCCCGATATTGCAACACTTACCCCAGGCACGGATTACGACATTTCGAGTACTACGTCTGCGATCGCCGGCACAACAGTCGGTTTGGCGTGTCTGATTCCGACGTATGTAGCGAATTTCCCGCTTGATCCAAAATATACGACCGGTGCAGTTACGCTGTACAAAATGAGTGTAGACGCGGCGGGTCGCATCACCATCAAGGCGCCAAATGCAGAACTTTCAACCGTTTCTATAACACGCTAAACGGTGTCTCGCCGAAAGAAAGACCACGCTCATGTGGCGTGGTCTTTCTTTGCTAGCGGCTTATGTATATATGTGATTCCATTGTGGAAGGTCACTACATAGAGTGTAGGGAGGGAGTACTAATGGCTGATAACGATTACACGCCGCACGCACCGCCCGAATTGCCGAACGAGTTTCGACCGGATATTTTACGCCTGGCGCTCATTGCAAATTTCTGCTTTTGGGCGATTGCACTATGGGCTCTTGGCTTCTTCGACTACGCACGCACTGTCTATACCGATATGATGGCGTCTGAGCAATCAGTCGGTACAAGGCGCCTTGAAGTCATTGCAATACTTCTCACCGTACTTGCAATGTGGCTGCTGAACACAAGGTGGAGATCTCAAAAATACCACTCGAACATGTAGCCACTGTTGACGTTTTCATGAGATACGCGCGCGGACCTTGGTCCGCGCGTTTTTATATACAAAAACCCCGCCCGAAACATCCGCCGATGAAGGGTATTTTCTTACTTTGAAGGGCGGGGTACTCGGAAGGTACCATTCTGTCTAGGA
>JAYWCB010000006.1:0-12957 GCA_043780835.1 Minisyncoccota bacterium | reverse complement strand
ACACGCGCGAAGCGCGCGGCGTGCCGGAAAACCCTTGGCGTTCGGTCGCTGCCGCGACCGAACGCGCATCCGAAACCGACCTTGTCTCTTCTCTTGTGCCGGGAGTGGGACTCGAACCCACAAACTCTAACGAGTCAAAGATTTTAAGTCTTCTGCGTAAACCATTCCGCCATCCCGGCAATGAGGACCATCTTAGCGCCGATTTATGTTACAGTACACGACGTTGGATATACGGCCATATGGCGAAGTAGCAACGCGGCGGTCTGCAAAACCACTATGGGCGGGTGCAACTCCCGCTGTGGCCTCACATAAACAAGAACGCACCGGATGGTGCGCTTTTGTTTTACTTTCGGGTTAAGTCGTCAATTCGTTGTCGATTTTTCTCGCCTAAGTCGAGCACGAAATCGATGTTGGGTAAGAAGCGCATCGCTGCCTTGTCTTTGATGTATTGACGGAAATCAGTTCGATTGCGACGTGCAAAGTGCACGACCTGCTCCTCGTACGTTTCCGGCAAAACCGAAAAATAAATTGTTACGTTTTTAAGATCAGGAGAAACATCGGCACGGGTGACTGTGATAAGCGCCAAACGATTTGATTCGCGTGCAAAATAATCCGCCGCCAGGTGAGCGAGCGTTTCGGAAATCTGAATTTGTCGCTTTGATCCCATGCGTATCTTAATAGTTATACGGTCGTGCGTCGGAAGCACATAAGGATGTCTCCTTCGGCAATTTCAAACGGCGCTTCGATTTGTGTGCCGAACTCGCTTCCTTTTTCCACACGCTCAACGTTGATCTTGTTCGCTTGCATATTGATGAGCTTTCCTTCGCCGATCACCGTTACATTGCGACGGATCACGCGGATGTCACCTTTCTTTTCCAAAAAGCCTTCAAATACAGTTCCGCCAACAACATGCTCAGATTTACGGGTCGAAAATACGCGAATCACGCGCGCTTTACCGATGATTTCCTCAACCGTGCGCTTCGGGCGCGATGCCTGCAAGAGTTCTTCAAGATGTTCCGTCAGCTTGTAGATGATATTAAACATTTCTACTTTCACATTCTGTTGATTTCCGATCGTTTCGGCGATGCCGTCGATGCCGACATTGAATCCGATAATGACGGCTTTTTGCGCACCGGCAAGCGCTGTTTTCATGTCGTTTTCCGAAATATTGCCGATACCGCTTTGTACGATGGTGATTTTTGAGTGCTCATCACCGAGTCGCGAGATTTCGGAAAGAATCGCTTCCAGCGATCCGGCCGCGTCTGCGCGCACAATGACCGACATATAGTATTTTTCACCGCCGGACTCACGCACTTCTGCTGCGGGCTTCGGGGTCTCGGTCAGGGTGACTTGTCGCGCCGCTTCTGCTTCTTTTTTATTTTTATATGTTTTGAACTGTTCGCCCACGGCCGGAAGTTCGTCGAATCCGACGAGGGCGATGGGCGTAGAAAATGTTGCTGATTTAATTTGTTTGCCGAGATGGTTTTCCATAATACGCACCGGGGCAATCGCGCCCCCTGCAACGACTGCCATACCATTTTCCAGCGTGCCTGCGGTGATGATGAGCGTTGCGGCGATACCGCGCTTTTGATCACGGTGCGCTTCAATCACATAGCCTGTTGCCGGAAGGGAAGCGTCTGATGTGTAGTTTTGAAATTCAGAAACAATCAGAATGAGATCAAGTAATTCGTCGACTCCCGTGCCGACTTTCGCGGAAATCGCCGCCCATGGCACATCGCCGCCAAGCTTTTCCAAGAAAACGCCCTTTTCAAGGAGGGAACCCTGCGTGCGGTTCATGTCGGCGTTCGGCTTATCGATTTTGTTGATTGCAACAATGAAGGGAATTCCGGATTCGCGAATTTGTGCAAGCGCTTCGAGTGTTTGTGCTTTTACACCGTCGTCTGCAGCCACAACGAGAATGGCAATGTCGGCTACGTTTGCACCGCGTGTACGAATTGCTGAAAAGGCGGCATGTCCAGGTGTATCGATGAATGTAATGCGTTTTGATTTGTGCTCGACTTCGTACGCGGCCACATGCTGTGTAATACCTCCGGCTTCACCGGCTACGACATTGGCTTTTCGTATAAAATCAAGCAGCGTGGACTTGCCGTGATCGACATGACCCATAACCACCACGACGGGCGGACGCTCCTGCGATTGTGAAGTTGCTTTTGACATAGAAATTGATCGTGAGCGTTTGCATACGCGATGCGCAGGATTATATGATAAACCAGCGTGTTTGTAAAAGATTGGCATCTCCGTACAATGGCACTATGAAGAGCTCGAAAGACACTGCGGCGAAGCGAATCTATCTTGATTACGCGAGCGCGCCGCCGGTACTTCCGGAAGCTGAGGCAGCGGTTCACGCAGGCAGTCAATATGTAGGCAATCCCGGCGCCATTCATGCAGAGGGAGTCCAAGCGAAGCGTGCATTAGACGGTGCGCGCGAGGAGATAGCTGCGTTGCTCGGGGTAAAAGCGCGAGAAATCATTTTCACCGGCGGCCTGACCGATGCAAACAATATTGCAATACTCGGCGCTGCGCGCTCATTTGAGCGTACAAATCGCGGACTCGAAGGATCGCATTGGATTGTGAGTTCAATCGAACACACGTCCGTACTGGATTGTTTTACCGAAATCGAACGCCTCGGCGGTACGGTGACACATATCGATCCAGACGATCGGGGAATTATTACAGCGGAAAAAGTGGTGGCCGCTCTCAATGAACATACGGTCTTAGTTTCAATCGGCTGGGCCAATAACGAAATCGGTACTATTCAACCGCTCTCGGATATTTCACGCGCAATTGCTGCGTTTGAAAAAGAGCTCCCTTCGACAAGCTCAGGGCAAGCAACCAAAATTCTTTTGCATACAGATGCCGGGCAAGCGCCGCTCTATTTTGCAACAGGACTCAATAGCCTGGGCGCTGATCTCTGTGCTATCGGCGGAAATAAGCTCTACGGACCACATGGTGTGGGCTGTCTTTTTCTGAGTAATCGTGCGGAACTTGCTCGTGTGCAACAGGGCGGACCACAAGAGCGAGGTCTGCGGCCTGGCACAGAAAACGTGGCACTCGCGCTTGGGTTTGCAGCTGCGTTTAAAATTGTAGCGAGCGAGCGCCTCGAGGAGGCCCGGCGAATACATGCGATTCGCGATGCGCTCTCGAAAGCACTGATACAGACAATTCCCGGACTGGTTGTGAACGGTGATTCCAAACGGACGTTGCCACACATGCTCAATGTTTCATTTCCCGCAATTAGCACAGAATATGTAACGCTTTCGCTCGATCAGGCAGGGATTGCGGTTTCTACCAAAAGCGCGTGCCGAGAAGGCGAGGAGAGTCGATCGCATGTTGTAGACGCCCTGTTTGCCGACAGGCAGAGCTCGGCAGGCGACGAATGGCGCGCGCGAAGCACAATCCGTTTCTCGCTGGGCATGAAAACGCAAGAATCAGACGTGTCTCGGATCGTCGATGCGCTCGTGGAAATCGTTTCTAGAAATAGCGCAGCGTGAGGGCTCCGCGGTTTATTTTTGATGGAATATTTGCGTGATACGATGCGCAAATGGACAGAGAGCAGCGAAATATTGAACACCTCTCAAAGTCGCAAATTGTACTCCTTGCGCTGCTTGTTGCATTCGTGAGCTCCATCGCAACCGGCATCGTGACCGTGTCACTCATGGACCAAGCGCCTCCTATTGTGGCGTCCACAGTCAACCGTGTCATCGAGAAAACCGTTGAAACAGTTATCGCTGCGCCTGTTGCAGGCCAGCATGCAGCCGCCGCAATTCCCGCGACGGTCATTACCAATGAAAAAACTATTGTTATATCCGAATCTCAACAGATCGCAAAAGCTGTTGAAGGCGTGAGTCCTTCGATCGTGCGTATATTCAGCTCAGGTGGGGAACCTACATTTATTGCGCTTGGTGTTGTGATCGATGGGGGCGGAACAATCGCGACTGATAATGCGGCGATTGGCGAGCGGCCCGAAGCAATTCTCGCAACGGCGGACAATGTTCGAGTGCGGGCATTCGTCACGCGGCGCGATGCCGAACATGGCATCGCATATCTCAAGACCAGTACAACGACGGAAGCGGAAGCGCAAAAGCCCCTCACGTGGAAACCGGTTGCGATTGCAAGTGCTAAGCCGGTGCTCGGCGCTGCAATCGTCGCGCTTTCGGGAAAAACGGTTTCGCGCATTGCGAGCGGGCTTGTAACGGCGCTCTTACAAACCGATGGCGGCACAGTGATTGATACAAATATCACAGATAACTCAATTATGTCGGGATCAGCTCTTGTTGATACCAGTGGTAATCTCATCGGACTGAGCACTGGTGTATCGCGCACATCATCACCGCAAGGATTCATTGCAGCGGCGGAACTATTGCCGCAGAAGAAGGCGGCGCAATAAGCGCTACTTCATTTTTCACTCATGAGACGAACATGCAGCTTTTGGTATGCTGAATTTATTAACTGCTAAAAAATAATCATATGAAAAAAATATTTGCAGGTGCTGCAGCGATGGCATTATTACTGAGTGGCGCAGGCACCGCGTTTGCGAGCAGCTCAGGCGACGGTTCTGATTACAACCCGAATCCGAATGCATCAGCGTGCGGGCAGTATCACGGCGCATTTGATGCATTCGGTAAAAATTACAATTTTGCAGGAGGCGCGAACGGTCAGGCGACGGGTGCCGCAAACAGTGACAAAGGTTGTCAGAATAATCTATAAAAAATAAAAAAAGGGCGCAGCAAAAAAGGACCCCTTCGGGGTCCTTTTTTGGTATACTCTTGCCTTGGTAATGATGTGCGAACCCATTCGTCTTAGACGCAGGCTTGCACATGTATATTTATCCATTCGCATTAGTATTAGCAATAGAAACTTATAACCTATGAATTCATTTAAAAAAGCGGCGGCGGCAATAGCCGTAGCAGGACTCATGCTCCCTGTCGGGGCATTTGCACAGACCGCCACATCGACCACGGCATCGAGCACACAGGCGCTGCTGGATCAGCTTAAAACGCTTCAGCTACAAATTCAGACTGCTCAGTCACAGCAACAGACAATACTTGGCCAACTCGCAGTGACACTCAATATGGGTGCCAAGGGCGAGAATGTGAAAATGCTCCAGCAATTGCTTTCGCAAGATTCGAGTGTGTACCCCGAGGGTACCATTTCTGGCTTCTTCGGTAAGAATACCGCAAAGGCAGTGAAGCGCTTCCAAAAGAAGCATGGATTACCGCAGGCGGGAAACGTGGGTCCAAAGACGCTCAAAATGCTCAACGAAATCTTTGGTCATAACGGCACCTCCACTGAGGACAACGATCATCACAATAATCACAACCACGGAACCACGACCGTATCGCACGGCGATGGAGACAAACACGACAATGATGCAGACGAACATGACAATGACGACCACAAGCCGTGCTTCGCGCAGGGTCGTATGACCGCTCCGGGCTTCCTTAAGAATTTCGGTGAGCACGGAAACAAAAAGTTCAAGGGTAATGAAGGCAATGGTAAGCCATGTGTCGCAACGACCACGACAGATATGACCGCGCCTGTTATTTCCGCAGTTTCCGCGGCATCGCTCACAGCGGGAGGCGCAACGATCGTCTGGACAACCAACGAAAATGCATCGTCGCAAGTAGAGTTTGGTACCAGCACTTCGTACGGCTCGATGAGCACGCTTAATGTGTCGCTTTCGATGACACACTCTGTGGTACTCACTGGTCTAGTACCGAACACTATGTACAACTTCCGCGTATGGTCCAAAGACGCTGCAAACAATGCAGCAAGCTCCAGCAACATGACATTTACGACACTGGCGCTTGATACAACAGCCCCGGCACTCTCATCAATCGTCTCGGGATCTATTGCAACGACATCCGCATTGATCTCATGGAACACGAATGAGAATTCCACCGGCAAAGTATATTTCGGCACAACAAATCCGCTTGTGCTCGGTAGCGCAATGTCACAGGCGACAACCACGCTCTCAAGCACTCACTCGTTCTCGCTTACCGGGCTTTCGGCTAGCACTACGTACTACTTCGTGGTGGAGTCAAAAGACGCAGCGAACAACACAGCAACATCTTCACAGATGAGCTTCACAACGACCAATTAATTATCGGTCACTGTACAAAAAACACCCCGAGCGGGGTGTTTTTTGTTGTGTGCGGGGCCTGGTCTCATACATGCGCACAACCCTTTTGAAGTGTTTCGCATGAGCATATTGACATATAGGGCACCCTCTGTTCCTTCACGTAAGCCTCAGATGCATTGTGGGTATACTGCTCACGTTCAGCTTATAAGCACTTATACATCATTGAATTCTTCACTATGAATACTTCACACACTCGAACCTCGGCAGCGCGACTTCCGGCTGTCGCTCTCTTACTCATCGGTGCAATAACGGTTTTCGCAATGGGTAATTTCACTGCACATGCAGACACGCAGACCGGAAGCGTGAGTATCTCTGTTGCTGTATCAGGTGGTTCTGCAAATCCGTCGAACTTCACGGTACAGATCAAAAAGACCGGCGATACCAGCAACAATGTCGTTTCAGGATCCGGCAATACGCTTCTTTTCGGTCAACTGGCACCGGGGAGCTACACCATAACGCGCACAAACGGACCATCCGGCTATAGCAGCACCTGGAGCGGGGACTGCAATGCGTCTGGCGTCGTTATAATCTCAGCAAATACAGTAGCTCACTGCACGCTTACCAACACATTCGGTACTACATCGGGAGGGGGTGACACCCGGGACACTGGCCGCACGCGACCTGACCGTGTCGTACCCGTCCGTCCTACACGATAACCTCTCAGCAAAAGTCAAAAAAAGGACAGGGCCGATCCCTGTCCTTTTTATTGCCTTATCAGGAAATTTTTAAAACATGTTAGACGACGCTTGTTTCACAATTCAACAATGTATGTAGAATTTGGCATATATGAGCACCGCTCCGGGGTTTGTAAATGACATGGCATCCGCGTACTCACCTGATGGCGGAACAGGAGTACGAGCGGAACTTACCAAAGGGCCGGCGTTTTCGGTTGTCGCCTTAGTCGAAGCGCTCGTAGAGGATGCCTCACGAATGCGTTCTTCCGATATTCATCTCGATCCTGCGGCGCACCATACAAAGATTCGTTTTCGAATCGATGGTGTGCTTCAAGATATCGATAGGATCCAAACGGCCGTCCACAGCGAGGTAATTTCGCGCATTAAAATTTTATGCGGTCTGCGAACTGATGAACACCATGCGGCGCAAGACGGCCGATTCCGATACATGTTAGTAAATGGCAACCACGTGGATGTACGTGTGTCGATTGTTCCGACGTACTTTGGCGAAAATACCGTGATGCGATTGCTGTCGGATCAGGCGGAAGCATTTACACTTGAAAGTCTTGGTTTTACTAGCACAAACCGCGATAAAATATTGCGCGCGATGCGTCAGCCTCACGGCATGATTCTTCCAACGGGTCCGACCGGCTCCGGAAAAACCACCACGCTGTATACGCTGGTGAAAATGCTCAATGTGGCTGATGTATCGATCGTCACGATCGAAGACCCTATAGAGTATTCCGTTGCAGGCGTCAATCAGATTCAGGTCAATGAGCGCACGAATCTGACATTTGCAAACGGTTTGCGATCATTGCTGAGGCAAGATCCGAACATAATTATGGTGGGTGAAATTCGCGACGTTGAAACTGCGGGAATTGCAGTGAACACTGCACTGACCGGTCATCTCGTGCTCTCGACACTGCATACAAATGATGCACCGACGACACTCCCGCGACTGCTCGACATGAAAGTTGAGCCCTATCTCATTGCATCAACAGTAAACATTGCAATTGGTCAGCGGCTGGTTCGACGCATCTGTGTCGGTTGTCGTGAGCCTCAAAAACTTACTACTGCAGAAGTACATTCGCTCAGAGACATTCTGCCTCAGGAATTACGGGCAGCGGATCTATTATTTTTTCGTGGCATGGGGTGTGATCATTGCAACGGCACTGGTTACTCGGGGCGTGCCGGTATTCACGAGGTCTTGGAAATCACCCCAGCGATTCGCGAAGGCATCTTGCGAAAAATTTCGTCAGGCGAAATACGAGAGCTTGCGATTCAGCACGGTATGGTACCGATGATCGAAGACGGTTTCTCAAAAGCAGCAGCAGGAGTAACGACACTTGAGGAAGTGCTTCGCATGCGCTATGAGTAATTTTCTGAATCCACTCACTACGTTGTTTCCGACTTTCTTTCCGGAAGAACATGTGGAGCCCGGGCACTCAGAGGTTCCTCAAAAACGTCCGTCAGTCCTTCGATTTTCTCTTCAGGAGCAAATTCTCTTTACCAAACGTCTCGGCATGATTTTGCGCAGCGGTATGCCGATCATGGAAGGTCTGCATATGATGGGTGAGGAAAGTAGAACCAGATCATCGGCTTTTATCTATCGTTCAATCGCAATCGATGTGTCTAGCGGCCAAACATTATCAAGTTCTCTCAATAAATTTCCGAGGATCTTCGGTGAGTTTGGTATCAATATTGTTAAAATCGGAGAGCGCAGCGGTACATTGCATCAGAACTTAGAGTACCTCGCCGGTGAATTAAAACGTACGCAGTCGTTGCGGCGGAAAATTACCGGCGCGCTCGTGTATCCGGCCGTAATCGTGTGCGCGACTATCGGAATTACCGTCATGCTCACCGTTTACATCTTTCCGAAAATCATCCCGATTTTTCAAAGTGTAAACGCGAGTTTGCCGCTCACCACTCGCGCGCTTATAAAGATAAGCGCATTCTTAAGCGCAGATGGCTTATATCTCATGGGAGCGCTCATAGCGCTCGCTGTTGCGTATGGCTGTGCCCTCAGATTTGAACGATTCCATCGAGTAGCAGACATTGTGTTGCTAAAAATCCCTCTTTTTGGAAGACTTTCACGTTTGTATAATTTGACCACACTGACCCGTACGATGGCATTGCTATTACGTAGCAATATCAGTATCGGGGAATCACTTGAGCTCGTTGCCAACGGCACTCGCAATCTCGAATACCGTAGTGAGTTATTACGTGCACGCACTACCGTGCTTCACGGCCAAACCGTATCAAGTCAATTCAAACAGCGGCGGGATCTTTTTCCGCAACTACTCACACAAATGACAACGGTCGCGGAATCAACAGGAAACTTGTCAGGAACCTTCGATTATCTCTCCGGCATGTTTGAAGAGGAGATCGATGAACTTACTAAAAACATGACCACATTGATTGAACCGGTGCTGATGATCGTCATGGGACTCATCGTCGGATTCATAGCGGTATCAATCATTACGCCAATCTATTCGATTACGCAGTCGTTGACGCCGCGCTGACATGTATCGCAGATCTCAGTCCGGGCTCACAATGATCGAAATGCTTGTGGTTATGAGTATTTTCATTCTTGTTTCCGGCCTCGCACTTTTTGTCAGTTTGGAAACATTTCGCGGCTCAGTTTTTCGCTCGGATCGTACGCTCATTGTTTCGGCATTACAGCGTGCACGTGCGCAATCAATGAACAATAAATGCTTTGGTGAAGGATGCACTGATGGAAAACCGCACGGTGTGAAAGTCTTGCCCAACAAAACGATCATAATATTTCAGGGCGCAACATATGCGACTCGTGACAGTGATGTGGATGCGGTTTTTGTACTCAATATCGCTACGTCGACCGGTTCCGATGAATTTGTATTTTCTCGACTCGCGGGATCAAGTACCGGCGGTACGATTGCGCTCATCGATCAACTGGGTCACGCGTCGGTAGCAACCGTCGGGCCTGAGGGAAACATCATATGGACGAATTGAAAAATCGCGGTTTCTCCATTATTGAAGTCGTAATTGCAATGGCAATGGCAATTGTTGTGATCAGTGGGGTTGTAATCGCATCCGGCGGGTTTGGCTCGACGTTGCGTGGATATCAATCGACCATACTCCGTGGTCAAACAGATGCGGAGGCACTGACGCAAGCGGAGAAACTGCTCGAATATATGCAGTCGCTCGGTCGTCAAGATTTCAATCTGGTAAATCCCATTGCGACGTCGACTGCTGACCATACATTTTTCGGTAGCGTTGATACGCGGCTCCAAAGTGATCTGCTGACGAAACTTGTCACAGCCACAGTCTCATGGCGCACCGATTACGGGGCGACTTCGACCACCAAGCTTTCCACCCTCGTCACCAATCTCGACAACGTAACATCGCCGTCTTCGTGCGACTCCTCTTTGTCGGGAACGTGGAGTACTGCTCAAATTGCGACTGCGACTGAAGTTGGGCCGCCTACGGTGAGTGGAAATCCGGTAACCGATATTGCCGACTTTAACAAAACGCTCTACATAACAACCAGTAATACGCGTGGACACAACGATGATTTCTATATTTATAATTTCAGCACAAATCCGCTGTCTCCGACGTTTGTCTCGAGTCTCGATACAAACGGCGTAACGCCAGGCGTTAATTCAGTAGCGATTGCGTCTACATCTTCAAATGTCTACGCTTTTGTTTCTAATGGAAACGGAGCGAACTGGAACACCTGTTCTGCGGGACCAAGTTGCGCTCAGCTGCAAGTGATCGACGTAACGAATACGGGCACTCCGATTATCGTAAAAAACTACAAGATTCCGTCCGCGGTTGTTCCGTTCGTTCTGGGATCGGGCGGCCAGGCGGTACCAAATATCATCGTCTACAAAAATGGCTATCTGTATGTTGGGTTATCAAAGACGAGCAGCGGACCCGAATTCGTAATTCTAGACGTGGGTGGTGGGGGAGGCGGTGCAACACCGCTGAATCCTGTATATAGAGGAAGTTATGCTATCGGACGCGGTGTGAATAATATATTTATAAAGAACAATTATGCGTATCTTGCCACGACAGATAATGCGCGCGAGTTGATCATTCTTGATGTAACAGCGGGCACGAATCCGACGTTCGTCGCAAGTTATAACACTGCGGGTGCAAGCGGTTTTGGTGCAGGTAATTCGGTGACCGGAGTCGGAGCGAAGATCTATCTCGGGCGCAATTACGTTGCAGGAGCGCCGGAATTTTATGCGTTCGATGTTACGAACCCTGCGACACCTCTATCGCTCGGCACGTTTGATCCGGGGGTTAGTCCGAACACAGAAAGTATTAATGGCATTATGGTGAGAGACTCTTTGGCGTTTGTCGTCATGACTCACTTTTTCCAGATATGGAACATACGCAATCCGGCAGCAATATCACTCGTAAAAACGATTGATTTAGGAGGTATTGGAGTCAACGGGATCGCATCGAGTTGCGACGGAAATTATATGTTTCTTGGCTCGTACAGAACGGCTGATGACAAAGGCCTGCTGTATACCGTGTACCCGGGACCGTAAAGAGCGTTTTACGCTACGAGCCACTGTGAGACACGCTTTTCTATTTTTGTAACGTCAGCAGGATCAAACCACTCAATGTCCTTGTTGCGATTCCAATAGCCGGTCTGCTTACGTGCATAGCGGCGGATTTCGCGATAGAGAATGTCTACACAGTCTTCTTTCGTAATCTTTTTTTCCAAAAGATCGGCGAGTGAACGGTATTCAAGGCCTAGCTCGCGCATTCGCTTATATGAGAGTCCTTGTTTTTTGAGACGCTGTGCCTCGGCAACCATTCCAGCTCGCATTCGTGCGACCAAGCGAATGCGTATGTTTTTCTCTAATTGAGTCGCGCTCGGTGAAATACCGATCCACAGTGCCTCGTACTTTGTACTGAGGTTGGACCTCCCCACAGGCTTTGTACTGAGGTTGGACCTCAGCACATTTTTCCCGGGTCGAAAAGAAGCGATTTCGAGCGCGCGGATGAGGCGTATCGCGTTGTTTCGTTCGCTCAGGGTATCCATTGCCTTCGCCCGTGCGGGGTCTTTTTTCTTCAGCAGAGCAAAAAGTTGCGTGGCACTCTTCTTTGCAAGTGAGGCGCGAAGCTTCGCGTTGGGTGGAACGTCGGGAAGCGTAAAGCGTCCAAACAGTGAGTCAATATAAAAACCGGTTCCGCCGGCAACAATAGCCACGTGTCCGCGCTTTTTGATATCAGAGAGGGCTTTCTCTGCATGTCGTACAAAATCGCCTGCAGAAAACTTGTTTTTTGGAGAGGCAACATCTAGCAGGTGATGCGGCATGTCTCGCATTTCCTTTTTTGTCACCTTTCCGGTCCCGATATTGAGACCCTTGTACACTTGCCGCGAATCAGCAGAAATGACCTCTCCATTGAACTTCTTTGCCAAGCGCACAGAAAGACCGCTCTTTCCAGACGCTGTCGGTCCTACTATGACTACCACCTTTTGGTCTGCTTTTTTCACTCGGGCAGCGTACAATATTTTGTATGGATAATCACGTCAAAGGTCAACCAGCGCGAACCGTCTACTTCGACGATGGATGCGAAGCGTGCAACAACGCTGCGCGAAAAATTAAGGCAGACATTGATCTCAGTGTCATAGGTATGTCTGAGGAGGGCGCGCGTGTCATTGATAAAGAGGCCCTGAAGCGCGATGTGCACGCTATGGACGAGCACGGTGTCATGTACCGCGGTATTGACGCTGTGATCGTAATCCTGCGATGGCATCCCGCGTGGTTCTGGCTTGCGCCAATTATTGCGTTACCAGGCATCAAACAGGCTGCTCAGCTTGTGTACAGAATTGTTGCGGCTAACCGTTATCGTTGGTTTGGACGGCGGTAATACAGTATTATGGTGCGCGGGCCGGAATGGCGGAATTGGTATACGCACACGACTCAAAATCGTGCACCGCAAGGTTTGTGGGTTCGAGTCCCACTTCCGGCACAACAGAAGAGACAAGAGCGGTTTCGGATGCGCGTTCGGTCGCGGCAACGACCGAACGCCAAGGGTTTTCCGGCACGCCGCGCGCTTCGCGCGTGTGGAGGATGAGGTTCGAGCCGAAGATTTTTTGGAGGGAGGATTTTTTGGAGG
>JAYWCB010000005.1:0-205858 GCA_043780835.1 Minisyncoccota bacterium | reverse complement strand
GTACTCGCGCGCCCGAGAGAGCAGGCACGGAATCGGGGCGTACGATCCCGTACAAAGCCACCACGCGCGCGGAGCGCACGATATCAGTCGGGATGTTGCGTAAAATGAGTTCGAGCAGCGTTGTAAATACTCACTCAAAATGTAAAACCGCAACGAATTCGTTGCGGTTTTACATTTGTTCCCGGGAGCCGGACTCGAAAGCGAGCGTCGCGGGACCTGTCAGCAGACGGGACGGCGCGAGCAGGGCCGAGAGGAGTTTTGATGTGACGACATCAAATCGAGCTCTTGGCCGAGTCGCACTCCCTGCACAGGTTTTATTCGTGACCGATTCCCACTCATTTAGACTAAGCGGAACAAAGTTATGACGAGAACTTTTCGATCGCTTGGCCGAGCATATTTCGGCACAAAAAACGCGATCGTGAGACCGCGTTTTCAAGATCAGTATTCGCGACTATGCAGCGCGCTGCGTTGCCTGGAGATTAGGCAGAAAAGTGCTGTGACGATAGTGCTGCACGTTCGCAAAATATTCCACATTCTTATCGTATCGAATCACAAATGTATCAAGCCCGAAGATTGCTCGAACGTGATTGTAGAGCAATCGGGCGGTCCTGCTGTTGCCGTCTTTGAAGAGCGATGCACAGAACACTTCGTCGTGCGCATGCCAGGCAAGCTTGTCCTTTTCGTCATCACTTACATTACGATAGTTCAGTAAATCGGCACGGATCTTTTCGTTAAGCCGATCAATGAACGCAGGGATATCCTTACTCTCCGGTACCATACCCTTTTGCAAACCTGAGATGCCGGTGCGGGTGCATTTGTTGGTCACACGCATGAGCGACGAATTGATGAGCCACACACCGACGTAATTCCCTTCGGGCTTGTTGAGAGTTCGTGCGATGTCCAGATGCGCTTTTACATCGAGATCGTCCCAAAATACTTTTTCCTCACCCGCTTCGAAACCCCGTTCGGAAATGAGTTCGCTGTGCAGTACAAACTCTTTTTGAAGCGCCTCCCATTCGGTTTGTCTTTGTGCATGAGCCGCACGCTCTGCTTCATTCATTTTTATATACGACTGCATTTCGTTCCCCGTCTCTGTTGTCGCCTGCAGAGATACTAGCAGGCTCGTGTGTGGGTTCTCAAACAAGAAATCTATTGTAGAATGCCTGCACCTGTCCGTTCGGGCAGTACTTCACACGAACTTGCGCTCATAGCTCAGCTGGTAGAGCAGTCGCCTCTTAAGCGAACGGTCCCAGGTTCGAATCCTGGTGGGCGCACTCGAATCACAAATCCGCTTTATGCGGATTTTGTGTTTACGAGTGAGACCACAGATCGCGAAGCGATCGTCGGGATTCGAAAGGTTTTGCGTGGGGCCCGCGAGTACGCGGGATAGCAAAACCAGGGCCGAGAGGAATGAGAAGCGACGGCGACGATTGAGCTCTTGGCCTATTCACTGGTGGGCGCACAATTGACTTTTTTCATTTCTAATGTATTTTAACGGGCAGGTTTTCCCTACCCCTGCCACAGGAAGGTCGCAACAATGCCACAAATCACTGTTTGGTGTCTGCCTCCAGACACTTCCGAAGAAAAGCTGCGCGATTTGCACAGTGCGATTGTCGCAGCTGCTGTTGGAATCGAGGAGCTGGGGCTCAAGGACGAGAACGATTTCCTGAATCTATTCCCATCCGACATGATGAAATACGGCGCGGGAACCGAAATCATGATTCAGGTGTCTGAACTTTGGGAGAAACCCGAGAGGACTCCAGTGGTTCTGAATCGCCTTGCGAAGGCTCTCGGCGAAGCCGTGCGAGTAAGATTTCCTGAAGCGCGAACAGTCGCCGCAAGAATCGACCCTCTCTTCAAACCGGAACGTGACGGATTCTGGATGGATCGGAAGTAAAGATATAAATACATCGAAGCCCCTGCGATTACATCAAAGGGGTTTCTGTTTTATCTAAAATCGTTCCGATAACGTCCCACTGGGCGCACAGACGCTTTAAGAAAAAAAGAAAAGGCCGCTCGATGAGCGGCCCTTGGTCGTGTTCGATTGACCGATGAGACTTATCCCCCGTTAGAGAATTCCATCGTTCCATTTTTCCAATCAGCGTTGTAGCTGACAAAAATAAAGTTAAACGGCGGCAGACGCTTTCTGTCGCCATCCTCAATTCTTAAATGGCCGCCGATTTTGTAATTCGGGCCATGACAAGTGACAAACTCAAAATTATAAATCCGCAATCGAACCACCAGCGGCCTCATTTCATTTTCGCTAGCGACGAAGATAGTAAACGTAGCGTGTGCATCAAGGTTGCGTCCGATAAACGCCAACTCAAGATCACGCTGGCCGGGACCGTTGGTGATATGCAGTTTTGGATTGGCCATAAAGACCTCCCGTGGTCAAAGAACCATTACAGCGAACATAAAGAACGATGTAAACTGGCAGACCATCTGACAGCCCAAGGACAATACAAGTGTCCTCGTATCAGGTCAACAATTTCTCACCCGAGCGCACATGTGGCATATTTTATGCATGATCAGGAAAGAGTTGAAGAAAAATTCAAGCGTGTACATCTTTGTTGTTTTGTATTTCATTGGTTTGGCACTCGCTTTGAACTGGTCCACGCTCAAGCAGTTTGTATCGTATCGTGGTGCACCTGTGCATACATCATCTGCGACAACAACTCCTGAAACATATCAAAACCAACTCATGAAAATTGATCGTGTGTGGTTCCCCACTGGTTGGAAGCTCTCCGAATCACCCGACAAACTTAATTTCGGTTTCGTCTCGCCAGACGGCCACACGGCAATCGTGGGATCGATATATCCGAATACTGTTGCACAGAATCTTCAGGCGATCTTTGCGACGATCGCAGATGTACACCAGAAAAGCGATCAACCAATACGCAGTCATTCCATAATGAAGATCGGAGCGCTCAATTGGCTCTTGTATGAGTATGAAATTACCGCAGACGGACGCACGCTAGTGAATCGAGAGGCCATCGCCAAAATTAGTAGTACAGGATCTGTACAATTTATAAAAGTGAAATTGGTATCGGACAGAGACACGTTCCAAGCGAACGTGCCAACATTCGACAAAGTGATCTCGTCATTGATGTTTTCGAAGTAATTACTTCGCTTTGGGATCGTATACCGCAACGGTAACAGTTATATCGGGGTGTAAATGATCGTGCAAATAGTACACACCTATGGTGCTAAAGCGCGCGCGGTACGCTTCGTCGCTACCGAACTGTCCGGACTCGAACGCGTCGTCATCATGTTGATGATTCGCAACCGAATTGCCGGTTCCTGCACCAAGATTGTGGCGCAGCCCATCCTTACTGTTGAATTGCACCGTATCGCCCGCTTTAATCAGGAGCTCCGCAGGCTCTGCATGATCTTTGAGGAGTGACACCGTATGGACGGAATTCTCAATTGAAGCTTTTCTGTGGCTTGCAAAAAACAATGCACTGCCAGCAACGATCGTAAGCAGAACAATAATTGCAACCAGCGCGTATTTTTTCATATTAATCAGTCACCACAACAGTGCCGTGCATGTATGGATGTGGTTCGCAGTGATAGGCAAACGTTCCCACTTCGTTGAACACGTGAGTGTATTTCTCGCCTTTGCCGAAGAATTCGCTGGTGAAAGCTCCACTATCAGCGGTAATCGTGTGCTTTGCGATGTCGTGATTTACCCAGACCACGGTCGTGCCCTTTTTAACCGTAAGGGTCGGTGGTGAGAAATTGTAATTATCAATCGTTACCGAAGCGTTTGCGCTCGTGCTTACCGGTGGTTTTTTAACAACCGGCTTTACCGGCACAGGTGCGGCCGGCTCAGTTACTTTTGGCGCCGATTGCGCGGGCGCTGTTGCTGTTGCTGCAGACGTCGTTGGTGTTACCGGTACCTGCACTGTTGTTTCCATATGTGCTGGAACCACCTCGGGAATTGGTGTCGGTGCTACTGGTTTTAAAACCAGGAATCCCAACACCCCGACCACAATCACCGCGCCTATCCCATACACGATTGTATTGTTTTGCATATATATATTTTTTATGTGTGCGAGGCCGGCCCTCGAGAAGACGAATCTTCTCGAGAACGGCCTAACAATCTGTTGTTAGAACTTTTCAGGATACTGTTTTACAACAGCACCAGAGATTGCATCCGCGATCGAACCGATCTGAGTGTATGCTTCGCTCTGCTTAGAGTAGGAGCCCGTGTAGTCGCCCGCACCGTATGTGTCGACTGCTGCTTTGAGCAAGCCTACGTGCTGCGCAACGAGCTGGTGAACCGCCTCGCGAGGAAGATTCGGATTTGCACCAGAGAAGAAGTCGGAGATTGCATCGACGTAACCGCCGAGATCTGCAACAGCTTTGTCCATACCCGGCTTGTCACCCTTTTTCGCTGCTACGGTGTAGTTTACGAAGAAGGTGATGTGGCTGCGCCAGATTTCAAGGAAGCGAGCTTCTGCTGCGCTACCGTACACACTCCCGATAGACTTCGAAAGTGCGACGGAGTTTTTGTCGAGCTCTGCGGCAACTGCTGCAAAGTCGGGTCGACCATCGAAGCCGGAGCGTGTTGCAGCGGACGCGAGGTCAACGTGCTGGTGCTCAAGACCATTCAAGAGCACACGAAGATCAGCTGATTTCGTCATTGGATTTGGCGTCTGTGCATTGCCCATGCCTCCATTACCATTGTTTGAACCGCTTGCCGATGCAGACATCTTTGCACGCGAGAGTTCGCCAAAGAATCCTGTGCCCGGCAAACCGACCGACGCTTGAAATGCGATCACTGCCTTGCGAGTTAACGCCCCAAAGTAGCCCTTGCTCGAAGCGCCGAGATTAAGAAATCCGTGCTCTTCGAGAAAGGTTTGCAGGCTCACGACATCTTCGCCGCGCGCGCCCATGCTTAGATTTGAGTTAATACTCATCATTGAGTTTCCCATCGTGCCTGCCACCGGTGATGCATTCATGCTTTGCGCTGCTGCAAATCCTGCCGATGAGAGCAAGACCGCACCGATTGCGAGTCCACCTATAATTTTTTTATTCATGATTCTCATTGTTAGTTTTTTTAATTTCACCTGAGTTGTCTGTGTGCGAGTGTTTGCTCGCAATAATAGTTTCTATAACTGCCAGATACCCCATGAGATCCGTTGCATTCACCCCTCCGATGAGAGACCGCATGTCTTTACGAACAATCTGTTCCGTTTCAACAACGAATTTCTTGCCTGATTCCGTAAGCGCAATGGATTTAGACCGTTTATCACCCACTTCTACGGATTCTCGAATCACTCCCTTTTTCTTGAGTTTCGCAACCATCGTGGTAATGAACGGTGGCTCGACCCCGATTTCATGTGCTGCTTCAGATGGACGGATGCTTTCGTGTTCGTACACGAGTCCGAGCAATGCCCATTCAGCCGCGTTTAAATCGAGGGGCTTGAGAACCTTCGCGGTATGCGATTTCAATATGCGGAATGCCTTTGCCTGCAGTAATCCGATGCGATACGTGGTTCTGTTTCGTTGTTGCGCTGGTATCGATGTGTCCGTTGACTGCATATCCATATCAATGAAGGCTGAAGTTCGGCTATTACATATTTTTCAGTTATTTTTTTAACATCTCGACCGGGTAACTAGTTAAGTTACTTAAGGATAATAAACACATACACATGAAGTTTAAATGAATATCCAGTGCCGAGCACACTGGCTGCTCTTTTGCCACATTTGTACTATTATTTCTGCTAGGTGCGCTAAGCGCTCGCTTCTAACGCGCCGACTGTAGAGAGCAACGCCGCAGCACACCATGCCTGTCCTTCTTACAGCGTTAAAACCCAGATAACCGATCGCGTGAATTTGGTGCGCTGTCAGATAGAAACTGTGCTACATCACCCACAGTTCGGATTGCACGAATTTTTTGGGGATCAACAAAAATTTTGTATGTAGTGGAAAGCACGGCAACAAGTTCCACAAAATCCATCGAATCAGAAATTATATCATCGAGTCGGGTCTCACTCTTCAGTACACCTTTTTTAATATGGAAATTCTCTTCGAGAAGCCCGATCACCTGCGTTTTAATTTCCTCAATTCTCATAGAGTTTCATTAAAGAAACTGGCAAAGCGTGGCTCCGCACACAAGCGCTTGTATGCAATTTCATCTACCTTTAAAAGCCTCCGCATCAGCAGATCAACTTCCTCGTGATGACCCGCAGCAGCGTATTGATCTAGTTTTATTTTTATCCAATTCAAGTGACCCTGTTCGTCTTCGATCATTTGTTTCAGCGTTGCTTCGATTACAGCGTTTAGCGGCTTCTGAGCGAGGTGATACGTAAAATGCTTCATTACACGTAATTCAAGGACCTGTGTGAGTGCAAGCACTTCGATAATTTTTGTTGGCATGCCGAATTCTCTCCCGTACTCCGATTGATACGTTTGCGTAACTTTGATTGGAATCTTTCCCAGGTCTTTGATCGCCTTTGTCCACAACCATCCATGTTCCATTTCTTCCGCTGCGTGCCGTGTAAGCGAGGAGCGGAGCTCATCGATATCGGTATGGAATGCAATCTTTCCCAACAAAAGTCCCCCCGCTAGTTCCGACGCTCGGTAGAAACTTAAAATGTATAAATCCTGTTCAGATAGTTCGGTAGTCATATGAATTTAAACGAGTGACATGAAGTCGCTCAGCGCAGTTCCCGTCAATTCTTCAATCATCTTTCCAAATCCCAAAATTACCTGCACATTGTCTTCTTCTACATTCGATATCTTCGGCAACACATATGCACCCACATGGCGAAATCCCTTTGCGTGAGCGAGAATGTCCTCTTTCGTAATCCGTCCATCACCCAGACGGGCAGCCAATAACTCGTATGCAAAGCGTGCATGAATCACTTCTTCCGCAGACATTCTTTTGAGCATTGCCACGAGCACAGATTCTTCTGCCCGTTTCGCAAGGTCGCTAAAAAAACGAGACGCAAAATGCTCCGTCGCCATAAAGTTTACGAGTTCACGCGTTTCGTTATCATACGTCACGTTGAGATCTTTTTTCCGTAGCGTCTCGACCTCTTCGTCCGTGACCGGTCGGTAGCCGACGATTTCGAGATAGCGGCGAATCGTATAGAAGTGCGTGTAAGCCTCAAACGCTTCAATGGTGTACATAGACGTAGCGCGTACGTCATACCAAAATAGCTGCATCATTTTCCCGGTGTAAACGGCAAAATATGATTCGACAAAACATGCCTCTCGCAAAAGATCGAGGACCGCGGTATTTTCGAGAGCTTTTTCTTTATTGATTTCCGCCCACGAGTAGCGTTTGTCAAAAATCTTACTTTCCAATTCTTCCAATGAACTCATGATTTTTTTGTAGCAACGATAACGGTCTGCAATCCGGTTGAATCTTGTGAGGTTGATATCTCTGTAAATCCCGCGAAATGTGCGAGCGACGCAAGCTCCTCTTTCGTTCGATACACGGTATTTAATTCTGCAAACTGCCGCATAAGAAATTCCGAAAGTGGATGTGGTTGCATGCCGGATGTAACGAAGCGTCCACCCGGCTGCAGGGCATTATACACAAGCCCAAAAAATGCCTCCGCCTCGACAGCCGGCAAGAAATCAAGGAACCCAGTGCTGATTATCAAATCATGCGGACCATCGTAGTGATCAGCAACAAGCGCGTCACCCGCCTTGAATTGCATGCTGGTATTTGTTCCTTGGGCACGCTGCGATAGCTCTCGCACGAGCTCGTTATCAAGATCAAGTCCGATGAGCTTCACTTTTTTTGGCTCTGCGTGCAAAGAATGAGCCACCTCATCGATATCAAAGAATTCTCGTGCGAGCCCCGATGGCACGTAGAGTATCGAGGTCTCTCCCTCGCTTTTGCTCATGTGCATTTCAAGCTCCTCGCGCATGCGATGGTAGCGATACCGAAAAGCTTTTGCGGACGGAAACGAAAGAAGAATCGCATCAAGCAAAACGCCGATCCCATACTCGCCTTTTGGCTTCGAAACATAAATATGGTCTGCAAATCGATAGCTCCCCGATCGCTCGATGCCTTCTCGCGCAAGAAAACTGGTTCTGAGCACATAATAGACAGGCAACAAATACCATTTACCTTCCGAAAGGAGTTTCTGAGGAATCGAGCGGGTGGAACGCGTTTTATTGAAAAAGGTGCTCATAGCGGATCATGTGGCCATTTTGACCTATCGCTTCCCCACAGAGCAACGGATGCGTATGCAAGGCGCTGTAGTCCAAACGCCGCACACAGGGAATGTGCTACGGCATTTCCACTTCGAATATTGAATGCTTTTCCAAAGTAGTCTTCGTGTAGATTGCGCGAAGCGAGGGATATTTCCTTATCGCCCAATCGTATTACATATTCGTTTTTGAGACCTTTTAGTTTTTGCATTACCTTTGCACCGTCATCGTTTCCAAGAAAAAACGCATCCGTCGCAGGTATAACGACAACCGGCAGATTCGCACTAGAAAAAAGTGCCTCGATTGCAAACTCGACTTTTGATAGAATGGTCTCAATATGTTCCGGGGAGCCGATCGCAACGAGTTCAATCATTGTGAACGCGGGCAACCGGTACGGATGTTCCCAGACGCCGCCCTCATAGCGCATACAGTCTCCCTCAATCAGATGCACAACATTGCGAACGAGCGATGTGTCGGCAATGCCTTCGTATACATGCAGGCACGTTGCCGGTGTCATATACAGTGTCTGCGAATCTCCTTGCAGAGAATTCGCGCGCATCACATTCTGCGGAAAGTGACCGATGTAACCCGAACGCTTTAACACGTTTTCTTGTATTGTCGCCGGTGTTCGCTCGTTTTCGGGCGCAAGCGAAGACAAACTGCCATGGATTGCAGAGCGCCACCATTCATATGCAGCCGAAACATCGGGGCTCATCGTGCGCTCAGGCATGGAATGCTGTATCCATCGCGTCTATCGATTCAAAATTTTTCAGTGCAATTTCATCATCGTAGAGTTTTCGACCAAGCTCTTTTTCAACAAATCCAATGAGAGCAAGAATGTTCATCGAGTCGAGAACCTTTTCCCGAAACAGTTGTGTGCTGTCATTGAGCGACACACTCCTCGATAGTGTTTGTACAAATGCGCGGATGTGTTCTCGATTCATACAATTTTTTTGCCCCAGTTTGTTTGTATGCAAAACAATAACACCTTCTCATAGGTTTCACGCACACTCGGCATACGACTCGCGCATCCCGGAAGCATCCGCTCGAGTGCACTACACTGAAAGTCTTTCGGATAGAGGAGCTGGTCTGCAAAGTATCGCGTATTCAAGAGCACCTGCTTAAACAACGGATTTTCCATTTCTTCAATTGAACTCAAAAATAGGTCGAACGCTTCTTTATTTACGAGGAGCGGCCGCTCTATTACTCTACTCTTCCAGTCGGGGTCGCGCGAAAGAACTTCAAATGTAACGTCGATCAGTTCACCCACCGTCGCAGAGTTCCGTTGCCCTGCTGCAATATGAAATGTTTCGTTCCCCCCATCAGATGGCAAAAATTGTAGTGTGCACAGCGTGGAGGTAGCGTAATCGGTCGCGACAAGATCGACTGCGTTTTGTGCGCTCCCCGGCAGCATAGAAACAAGACCAAGTCGCACGAAACGCATTAATTGATGCGGCGCAGTGTAACGAAGCGTTCTCCCATTTGAACTATCGCCGAGGAGTGTGGAGAGTCTATACGTATAGATCTGAAAATCTGCAGTCACGTCGAGAAGATACTGCTCAGTTTCATACTTTGATTGCTCGTATGTATTTACAAAGCCCTGATCATGTTCAAGCTCTGATTCAAGCACCGTACCGCTCCGACACCCGGCAACATATGCAGAACTCACGAATCCGAATCTCTGCATTGTCGGTATGTTTTTTGCAAAATTTATCACGTGCTTCGTTCCGGCCACATTTATACGACGCGCGGTTTCGATATCGCCACCAAAATTCGTCGTGCCCGCTGCATGGATCACGTCTGTAACCGATGTGCGTAGCTGTTCGTATTCACTTTCAGTTAATCCCAAATTGGGCAATGAAATGTCTCCACGATACACAGTAATTCGTTCATGCGACGCTACCTCTCTGCCCGACTTATGGGCAAGTACGAATACGCGATAACAAGTGTTTGCCAGAATCCACTGCAAGACCTCGTAGCCAACCATGCCTGAAGCTCCAGTCAACAGAACAGTACGTGAATCCATACTAGTGTTTAACAATTACGCTCGACCAGTGAGCCCCAAATCCGAACGTAAAAAAGAAAAGTACATCCCCCGACTTAATGAGTCCGCGATCACTCATGTCTTTTAGATTAATGATGTGGTCGGTGGAAACAGTGTGACCAATTCGTGACACATTCTCGAGCCAGATTTTTTCGAGTGGTATTGGAATAATCTTTGACAGCACTTCCCAGCTCCGAGCACTTACATTGTGTGGGATAAACCATCGAATCTGATCCACACTCAAGTGCGCGTCTTCAAGGGTTTTTTGAATAGATCGTGTCGCCATCGGAAAATACGTTGCAAGTATCTGCTCTTCGAGTTCAGACGTTTTCCAGAGCGCAGTATTTGAGCGCTGCCGAATTGAGACGATCGTGTTTGATAGCGCTCCTCGGGTAAACACAAGTGCGCCGGCAGCATCGCTCACCATATTGCATATGACTTCTCGTTGCATACCGTCTGGCAATCGATCACCGGAAACACAGAGGACATTCTTTTTTTCGGAGCTCTGGAGAATATCTCTTGCAAGCTCAATCGCCGAAACGAGTCCGCTACAACCCTGCTGTGAAAGCGCATAGCTGCGACAATCAGTAAGCTTCAGATCGTGGAGGAGCCGCGGCAACATGTATTCAAATATCTCCAATCCGTTATAGGCTTCCAGTACTGCCGGTGCTATCCCGCTGTAGAGAATCAAGGCTTCAATATCGAACACATCTGTGGCTACAAGTGCGGACTGTGCACTTTTTAAAATCATTTGGTACAACTCCTCGGCATCCTCTGTTACCCATACGATTTCAAACCCAAATGAGCGCAACGTGTCGTGCGGTGTCACCGTCTTGCATTCCTGAAGCGGAAACCTTTTACGCGGCAGGGTGTAGCTGGCCGCTGTAATCCCTATCGAATGTGATTGTTTCATTGCAGTGTGCCGGTATAGCTACGCTTAGATGCATATTTCCGGTAGGAATTGTGTAAACATACACGAACCATAGAATGCAACCAAGCGTACCCGGAGCCATTTGCACAGTGAGGATCGTACTGCCTCTCACGTGTTCAAGATTAATTATTTCGAGAGAACGCGGATTCATTAATCCTTTTCCTTCGGCTTTCATAACTGCCTCTTTTGCGGTCCACATAAGTGTGAGCACATCCACGTTTTTGAGTGATTGAAGCACCGCTCGCTCAGTCGATGTTGATACATAGTCAATGAGCGCATCGTGATGCGCGCGGATGTATTCGATATCGATTCCTATCACATGAGTCTCTGCAACAGCTGCCGCGCCCCATGCTCGTGAGTGCGACACCGTGCAGTGAGCATCTGATCCGACCATATGAGGTTGGCCCGACTCGCTGTAACGCACCGTGAGATCACATGCTAACGGTTTCCCAGCGGCACGAGAGAGCGCAATACGCCCGGCAATGTGGTCGCGCCGTGCGCTATCGTTCATCGCATCCATATTCCTTAGGACGTCTTCAGGAAAATGTGACGCCGCTAGGGAGAGGTCGAAATTGGAATCATCGGGATATACTATCGCTATACGCATAGAAGGCACTATATGACACCCACTCTCATTTTTATAACCGTCGCATTGGTACTGTTTCTGCTGTTTTACTTTGGCCGATCAGGGGCAACATTGGTGCGTGCGCGAACACTCGCATGCGCAATCGCACTCATCGGCATAATTACCCTACTCACCTTCCAATATTACGACGGTCGGATTGATGTGCTTGGGACGTGCTTACTTATTGCCACATGCGCCGCTTGCCTATCGCTCGGAAACAAGTGGATTTTGTTTAATTTTAGTGGTGCAGGGTTCGACGCGGCTGCAGAAGATAGTGCAACACGACTGTTAATGAGTATCAGCGCATGGTCCGGCAATACACGAGCCGTTGAAAGCGCAACAGGGGCGCTCACCATGACGCTTGCACATCCTCTGCCACGGACCGCGTTCATGCTCTATACCATTACGAAAACGAGTGCTAAAGTTAGCTTATATAAGCAGTTGCTGGCGAAACACTTTTCCAAGGCTTTGCCACGTATAAAAATTAAAATGAAATAATATGACGAAAATCATTCGTGACATCGCGATCGCCGCAGCTCCAGAAAAAATCATGGAGTACATATCGAACGTGAAAAACCATACGGCGTTTATACCGCCACTTAAGAGCGTCGACGATGTCGAGGGCGATGAACAGACGGTCGGCGCCGGCTGGACATGGACCTTTGAGATGGGCGGAATGGAATTTTCTGGCAAGGCTGAGACCGTGGAATACGTTCCTGGTCAAAAATTTCAGTACAAAACAACGGGCGGAATTGAAAGCATATTCACCTACAGTGTTACCTCCGATGGAGAAGGTTCGCGACTTACTGTCGAGGTCGTCTACGAAGTGCCTGCATCGGTGCTTGGTCAGATTGCAGACAAAAGCGTAGTCGAAAACATGAACACCGCCCAGGCCGATGCTGCCACGCAAAACATCAAAGCAATATTGGAAGGCTAAAACCGCAGGAGGAATTCTTGTCGTATTGCAATACGTGCTGATTCCTTTAGCGCGACTCTTTGTTGTATTGCATTATGCAGTAGAAGTTCGCGGTATAGAAAACCTCAAAAAGCTGTCGCGACCGCTCATAATTGCAGCAAATCACCCGTCGCGCACAGACGCCGCATTTTTATCAATGCTGCCAATTTCTGTTACACGACAGATCATTCCTATACGATTCCCGATGGCAGAAAAATATTACGAGAACACATTGTTTAGACTGCTTTTTGTTCCTTTCGGATCGTACCCGCTCTATCGGTGGGCTCCCTCGTTGGAGAACTATATGGAGCAAAGCGTTAGACTGCTCGGTTCCGGTGAATCACTACTTCTGTTCCCCGAAGGAAAACTGACTCCCGTGTATTCAGGAGGCGGTAAACCGGGAGTGTCCTATGCAAGCGGTAAAACCGGGGCGTTAATTGTGCCTCTGCATATCGAGATACTTGCAGAAAGAAGGTTCTGGCGGCGAAGCGTGCGATTAACCTTTGGACAACCGCGCAGAATTGCTGATGCCTCCGCAAATCTCGCCGCGATGACGCAAGTTGCGCAAGAGCTCGTGCGTAGTATTTACGCGCTTTAATTCTCTATTCCTTCCATTGCCCCCACTGTGGTGAGTAGCGCTGCAGCGCTCCAGGCTTGTAGCCGGCACGCACCACCTCCGTGTGGATGCGAGTATTCGCTAAATTTTCTTTTTTCGTACACAAATAATTCAATCGGGGTTTCAAAGTGGCGATACGCCATCATGAGTGCCTCGCGCATTTTACGAGCCTCTTGCACATATCCGAATCGGTCTAAGCCGTCTGCGGCGATTGCGGTATCGTGCGGCCAAATGGATCCGTTATGATAACTATTCGGAAAATACAATCGGGAGCGCGACGTGAGCGTACGCAATCCAGCGCGAGCCGAAAATAAATCACGAGCCATGAGGCGCCGCACTATTGCATCGTAGAAGTCAGTATCCAAAATGCAGTCATATGTATTCCCTGTTTTCTTTGCCGCCCAAAATACGTGCGCCATCGATGAGCGCGCAGACGACAACGGACGCATATTCCCGTCGATCGCGAACGCAAGAGAAACCCCCGCACGCGGATGTATCACAAACGTATTATTAAAACGACGCTTCAATTGATCTGCACGTTTCGAAAGAAGCAGCGCATACCCCGCGTCAATTCTCACAAAATACTCGCTCCAAGAACGTAACGCATGGTACGCATACGCCTGGACTTCAAGCGGTGCAATCGGATACGCGGGCAACGCACCATCTTCGTGAAAGAGTGATTCCTGGCTGTCCATCCAACTCTGCGTGCGAAGTCCTCCGTATTTTCTATCAGGATGGAATCGATAATCAACGAGTCCGTCGCCGTTGCTGTCGCTGTAATCAAGAATCCACGCAAGCGCCCGCCGAATATTGGGAATGAGCGACAATACAGTATCGCTATCGCCACTGAGGCGCGCATATGTACTGATCGTCATTAATAACAATGGTGTCGCGTCAACCGAATCGTAATTCCGCATTACATTGTCAGGATAGACATACCACGGTTCGGTTGCATGTTTTGTCAGATGCTCATGCCCATCCGGCCGGTATTCATGAATGCATTTTCCCGGTTCTTCACCGCTTTCCAGATTAATTTCTTTTCCTTGAAGATCAGCGAGGTTAATGATTATCTTTTTTACCAATGACAGAAAGTAGGGGTCATTGGTTTTTTCGTATACAGAAAGCAAATTCAAACCGGTTATGAGAGAATCGCGTCCGAAAATACACCCGTACACTTCGTTACGGGATGACGCGAGAATTCCGCGATCAACTTCAAGCTCATGAATGGTGCGTAGTCCGAGGTCCCACAGCACCGCTGATTTCTGTGCAGCGCGCATAGGTGCATCCTACCCGAATTTTTTTATATGTCTCGCAGGTTATACCCCGCAGTTACCGCGACAGCATCTTCATATACACCGCTTCATACCCGTCGGTCATGGATTTTGCACTAAAGCGCGACAAGGCGCGCGCACGACACGCCGCGCGATCAATCGTGTGGATTTTACTGACAGCATCTACCATTTCTTCCACATCTTCCACATCTTCCACATCTTCCACCACAAAGCCTGTCACGCCGTGGTCGATGATTTCGGGAATGGAACCTTTATTAAACGCGACGACCGGAGCACCGCATGCTTGCGCTTCAATCAACGTGAGGCCGAATGGTTCTAGCCACGTAACCGGATGCAAAAAACATCGTGCCCCGGCCATAAGCTCATTGCGTCGCACCTCGTCAACTTCACCCACCCATTGTATGCGATCAGACAACCACGGCGCGATGTACGACTCGTAGTATCCGCGATCGACCGCATCCACTTTTGCAGCCATGATAAGCGGTATATCGAGCTCCTGCGCAACTTCCACGGCAATATGTGCGCCTTTCTCCATACAGATGCGACCGACAAACAATAGATACTCACCCGGTGTAGCAGAAAAAGGATAGTGCTCCATCTCCAGGCCGTTGTAGACAGTTCCCACATGATTTATATTGCCCGCGGCAAATCCCTGCGCGTTCGATATTGTTGTAATGCCGGGTTTTCGTAGTGCATATAAAAGCTTTCGAAC
The DNA here is from genome assembly GCA_043780835.1 of Minisyncoccota bacterium. Lineage (GTDB taxonomy): Bacteria > Patescibacteriota > Minisyncoccia > Phycocordibacterales > UBA2100 > UBA10103. The sequence goes on along the minus strand of JAYWCB010000005.1, from coordinate 190,508 downwards.
TTCCGGCGTAAACGGGCCATGCATCGTGCTTACGGTCGGCTTCTTCGATAAATTGGCCGTCGGAAGTGCGAGTGGCCCGATGTGGTCGTGAATGATATCGAATTCACACTGACGATCGTATGCGGTACCGATATTCAGTAGCGTCAAATGATTTGCGCCGTACAAATCTTTCACGTTTGCTTCGCGAAGTGCGCGGGGAAAGACAGACGAGAGCTTTGCGCTCGTAATAGAGTCGCCGCTCGCGAACAACGTCACGTTGTGTCCGCGACGGACGAGTTCCTCGGTGAGCGCAGACACGACGCGCTCTGTACCGCCATATTTTTTTGGCGGCACTCGTTCCACAATGGGAGCAATAAGTGCAATATGCATAAAACGGCACAATAAACGCTGAGAGATGAAGCCCGAATGACTTCATTGACAACTCATTTCCACATGCTATTGTTGTGACATCAACCAGCGCTGATCCAGAGACGTAGGGATCGACCTCCACTCCAGCTAACTGCCATTGATACCAGCCTCTCGAAAGATTCATTTTTTAAAAGAGGGTGGCATTAGCCGAACAACAAAACCAACCATGCAGGAAGGAACTATCGCCCGTCTTACAGACAAGGGCTTCGGATTCATCTCCATCGAGGGTCAGGACAAAGATCTCTTTTTCCACTCTAACGAGCTCCAGAACGTACAGTTCGACCAGCTTCGCGAAGGAGACAAGGTGAGCTTTGAAGTGGGTGAAAGTCCGAAAGGACCGAACGCGCTCAAGGTGAGCAAGATCTAATTCGATCAAAAGGAGAAAAGCCCCATCGCAAGATGGGGTTTTTCTTTTACATACACATTGCATCGACTTTGCGACTATAATCGGTAGATGAATACGCAGACAGAAACATCCCAAAAATTCTGGTGGAAATCGGCAAAAATCTACGAACTCTATATTGATAAGTTCGCAAGGGATTTAAAGGGGCTCACGTCACAGTTACCGTACTTTGAATCACTCGGGATTAACTGCCTCCATTTACTGCCGCACTACCCGTCGCCCATGATCGATGACGGATACGATATTTCGGATTACAGAAACGTGCGGCCTGAACTCGGCACGATCAATGATTTTGCAGCCATGGTACGCGAGGCGCACAGTCGTGGTATCCGCATTATTACCGATCTCGTCCTCAACCACACATCGAGTCAGCACCGGTGGTTTGTCGAAGCCCGAAGCTCCAAAAAAAATCAAAAGCGCAATTATTATCTCTGGAGCGATACGGGGACCGAGTTTCCGCTTTCACTCCCTGCAATGCCCGATGTAAACGATTCGATATGGACTCCCAATGCAAAGACGCAGGATTTTTACTACACGAAGTTTTATGCGCAACAGCCGGATCTGAATTGGGACAATGAGGATGTTTTCCAAGAAATGTTTGCAGTTATGAAATTTTGGGCCACTCTCGGAGTTGACGGCTTTCGTTTGGATGCCGCTCCGCATCTCATTAAGCGCGAAGGTACGAATTGCAGATCCCTCCCCGAAACGCATGCAACGCTCAAGCGCCTGCGCGCTCGACTCGAAGCAGAATATCCGGAAGTCATTTTGTTGGCTGAAGCACACGAATCCATTGAAGACACAAAGAAATTCTTTGGCGAGGGCGACGAGTGCCATATGGCATACCACTTCAATCTCATGGAGCAAATGTGGGTAGCGCTGCAGCGCGGCGAAACGCTCGCAGTACAGCAGATGGTTGATGCGTCGTTTGATATACCCGAGAATTGCGGGTGGGCGATATTCCTACGCAACCATGACGAAATCTCACTCACGACGATCGAGCCCGGTATTCGCTCCGCGCTCGTCGCGTTCCTTGATCCCGATGGTCTGTTTCATTTCAAAAAACGCGAGGGCGACGCTGCGTCGGTGCGTATCGGGAGTGTCTTCCGCGGCGATCGCGAAGGCATGCGCAGAGCATTCAATCTTCTGTATTCGCTCCCCGGTTCCCCCATCATGTATTACGGCGACGAGATCGGTATGTCGAACCTACCGCACGAAGAAGGCATCGCCGACAGCCGCAAATACGTTCGCGGACAATTCGATTGGGCACGTGCCGAAAAACAAATGGCAGACCCAGCGTCACTCTGGCACGAAGTCGTGACGCTGATCAAAGGAATACCCGACACTCCAACGCAAAACAACTCCGCATAAGCGGAGCTGTTTCTACGACCAAGTTTTGTGCAAGGTGACACCTCGCCGCTGTTCATCAAATTTACAAAATGAAAACAGCCCGAGCGATTGCTCGGGCTGTAAGGAACTATGCGCGCTTGCGTTGTGCAGCTGTCGCTAGGTTATCGTGGGAGCGCACCCAATCGACTGCAGTTCGTTGCAGCTCTTCTACGCCGGTCATGAGTTGAAAGTAGTCCCGCACTGCAGACTGTAATGGACGCTCACTAAACTTCCACTGCCAATTGGTAAATCCCCAAAGCCAGGGCAGCTGTGCAATCGTGACAAGCCGTTTTGAAATCTCGATAATACCGAAGTAGGCTTCATCGTCACTCGCTTTCGCGCAGACATGGATCGCGTGTGCTACTTTTTTGTAAATTGGCACCGCGTATCCGGGCCCGATAAGGTATCGCACATTCTGTGCCTCAACGGAAAGTATCGAAGCTGATTCCTCGACCAGCAATCGATGTGCATGTGGCAGCGTTTGTTTGATCATGGCGAGCCGCATCGCAATCTGCTCTTCCTTCCCAAGCTTGCCGACGTACTGAGAATGTCCATCGATGATATCTTTCGCGAACACGGGTTCAATAGACGGTTCTGCCAAAGTGAAATATGCGCTTCGCGTCATATATGCCGCAACGGTAACTTTGATTTGAGAGTCAAACATTGGTACCTCCATTTCCTCTATTTATATACAACCTATTATGAATTTTGCATAGCAATTACAAAACGATCCGTATCGGGTCGTTTTTTCAAGTACAACTAACCTACGAAGGTCAGCGCCATGCCATCTTTGCCTGCTCGACCGATTCGGTGTACGTCGTCGGTTGATCTTAAAGTGGAAGGTTTAGCCTTCCACTATTCAAGCGGTTTACCGTTCCATAAATGCAGGAAGGAATACTTTCGACAGTACTCTTCCCCACATTCAATCGGCAGCACACGTACATGCTCACCAGCATCCTCGAAAACACGTTCTGTTTCCGCTACATTACGGTACGGCACCTCAACATGAGTGAATTGCTCAATAGCTATTGATTGCTCTGTTCGCTTTTCAAACAATCCAATGAAGGCCGACGTCTTCGTGGGAACGAGTGATCCTTTTTTAAATCCAAAAAGAACGGGGTAGTTTTCAGCTATGTCGGTTCCATGCAGAAAAATGTCTTTCAAATTGTGATCCTGTGCCGAAATCTGTTTTATCCACGCTTCCGATTTGTTCTTGTACCCAGGTATAAACGTAGACGAATCATCTCCACGTCGAAGTTGTGAAATATGTGGCCAGTACTCCAACATACCTCGCAGCGCACTGACTGTAAGGAAGGAGTGCCCCCATAATTCTCGTGAACCGAGTTCGTTTTCAATACGCGTTCCGGCCGGGCAGTGCGTTCCCGCGTACAGGCGAGCGTACATACGCGAAGGCGCTACCGAGGTAGTCAGAATCTCATCCTTCTCGCGTGCTCGATCCCATTCGTCAGCATGCGGAATGAGCGCATGATTTTTTGCGATTCCGCTCACTATGTCGTATACCTCTCCCTTTTTGTCGAATCTGTAACGACCCGTTCCGTGCCAATATTCAACCTGTTTGTATAACTCGCGTATCTCGGGAAGACGTTCGCGAAACTCAATATCATATGCGAGGCGTGTGGGTGTTCGATCGAGCTTTATTTTCCGTATTTCTTCAACCGCGTATTTTCCAATCGACTTCCGCGGCCTCTCGAGCGACATAAAAAAATTATAGCAAAAATCCGGCTTCGAAGCCGGATTTTTGCTAGAGAGAAATCAGATGGAAGGTTTAGCCTTTCACTCAAGGTGTCACCTTGCACGGTTTTCGTCTGACCAGATTAGCCTACAAAGGTCAGCGCCTTGCCGCCCTTGCCTGCACGTCCGGTTCGGCCGATTCGGTGTACGTAGTCGTCGTAGGTGGTCGGCTGGTCGTAGTTGATGACGTGTGTCACGTCGGCAACGTCGATACCGCGAGCGGCCACATCCGTTGCAACGAGAATGTTCACTCTGCCCTTTTTGAACGCATCGAGTGCGCGTTCGCGCTTGCTCTGTGTTTTGTTGCCATGAATTGATTCGGCCTTAAATCCGCGTTCCGAAAGAATATTCGAAAGCTTTTCAACACCGTGTTTGGTGCGACCGAAGATCAGCACGCGGCTGAATTCCGGCTGCGAAAGTAAGTCATGGAGTACATCAAGCTTGTCTTTGCCGTTGGTGCGCACCACGTCTTGATCAACCGATGACGCTGTGTCTCGAGTTTTGACCGAAATCTGAACCGGCTTATTGAGGAAGTCCCCAACCAGTCGTTCGATTTCGCGAGAGAGTGTTGCGGTAAAGAAGAGCGTATGACGCTGCTTTGGCATGTGCGAAAGGATAAATCGCATGTCGTCGATGAAACCCATGTCGAGCATGCGATCAGCCTCGTCTAACACCACCGTGGTGAAGTCGGAGAGATCGAGCGCACGCTGGCTCATGAGATCTTTCAAGCGGCCTGGTGTGCCGATAACGAAGTTGGGCTTGCGACGAAGCGTTTGAATTTGCTTGCTGATATTTGCACCGCCTACGCACGTAACCGCGCCGATGCGCATGTATTCTGCGAAGCCCCAGAATTCGTCTTCGATCTGAGTTGCGAGTTCACGTGTTGGAACCATAATGAGCACTTTTTGCGAGCGGTCATTGAGTACTTTGTCGATCAGCGGAATCAAAAACGCCGCCGTTTTTCCGGTACCGGTGTTTGCGACGCCGATGACGTCTGAACCCTGAAGCACGTGCGGAATCGCACGATCTTGAATCGGCGTCGGTGTAACGTAGCCCTTTTTGATAATGTTCTTCTTCAGCTCATCAGAAACAGCAAAGTCGATGAAGTTGTGCTGGGGTACGAATACCTCCTGCACCTCTGTGACGGTCGCCTTGTTGATGAATCGAGCCGGATCAATGTACTGGCCCATCTGCCGCGGAGCGCGGCTTTTCGGATAATTTGCGCGGCCGCCCGAAGAGCGTCCGCCGAAACGGGAGCGCGAAGCGCCGCCCGGTCGAGAGTATTGTTTATACATGGAGTGTGTGCCGTAATGCGGCTTCTAGTGTCTAATCCGACGACCTCAAGAGTCTCACTCCGCAATTCGACTTATGGAGCGGTCTCGAGAGCCATCTCAAGACAAAGAAAACGAGAACGTTGGTATATGAAGAATAGCATACTGTGGTACTATTGTCAACGCATCCTTCTTCGCCAAAGCTACGAAGGGCAGGTCGTGTCAGAATGGGCGGATGGCGGAATTGGTATACGCGCTAGCCTTAGGAGCTAGTCCCGCAAGGGTTGGGAGTTCGAGTCTCCCTCCGCCCACAGAAAAAGCAGAGGCCGACGCGCAGCGTCGGTTTTTGCTTTTTGGAGGGCGGAGGGAGACTCGAAGGACGGAGCGGATGTGAGGCTAGCAGGCCGAACCGCGAGTCGGGGTCGCGGAAATTTCCGAGCGGCGGCGAAGAAATTATCTGTGACCGAGTCTTTCCCTGCGCGGTACATTAAAAACTTTTGAGCGCATGACCGAGTCTTTACTTAAACTGAATGTTGCTGTAACTCCCGGCATTGCTCGTGTCGGTAGCATTCTGACCATTGATCCCGAATGTGCCGGTAATGATGGTAATGATCCCGTACACAGAGACCATAATGAACATGCCCACCACTCCCCACAGCATGTGTTGTTTTCCCTCAGTTGCGATTTCCCCTTCGCGCGAATTCCATAGAAAATTGACCAGTCCGTACATAAAGAAGAAGAAACCCCCTGCAAACACCAAAAGAATCAGCGGGTTGATGATGAGATCAACCAGCCGATTCACAATGACGGATGCAGTTTGCATACACTCGCAAGATTAGCGCGAGCTTAGAACGATCGAATGCCGTCTGGCGTGATTGAGGTGTTTTGTGTGACGCCGAACGTGTTCTGAAGCAGACGTATGATGCCCCAAATCGAAACCATCACGAAGATGGCGATAACGCCGTAGAACATCAGTTTGAGACCCTCTGACTTGTCTTCACCACCGCCGGAGAACAAGTATTTGACCAAGCCCCAGAAGAACGCGAGGATCGCCACGAGAATGAGGAGACCGACCATGCCATTGAGGATACGGTTGGCGAGCGCGAGCGTACCCAAAAGTCCTTGTGCCGCAGTTTGCTGCGCCGCTACGATAGATGGTAGGCCCACAAACGCGATGGTTGCTGCTGTTGTGCCGAGTTGCAATGAAATCCGAGTAAGCTTTGCGCGCATAAAATAATGAAAATGACGTTTAGTACTAGTTCATCAATCGTATCTTCTGTGCGGCCGAGTACAAGGCCTCTACAGCACGAATGTGGATAGCTTTTAATGCTCCTCTTCTTCGCGGCCTCCGCCTGCAAGCAGGGTCGTAGCGACAAAATATACAACCACGGCGGCGATAACTGCGCCGATAGCAAACATCGACGCCGCCATGTGTGTTTGCACAAATTGCGCAATACCAAGCAGCACCGTAAGCACAAACAAGACGGCGACTCCCCACTGCATCATGTCGATGGATTCGTCGCGATAGGTGGGATAGGTCCCGAGACGAACATACCACTGCATCAGTCCTCCGCCGACAAGTAGTATCGAGAAAACGAGCATCAATCCGACGATGATATTGAACAACGCAACGACAGTGGTGAGTCCCATACGTGCATTAATTAATTTGAATGTTTGACGAGTCAGATGAACGCGACGATGAACCACCCGAGGCGCCGCTACCGCCGGCTCCAAATAACGTTTGCTGCAGCACATTGAGAATTCCCCAAATCGAAACCATGACGAAGAGAATAATGACGCCCCACACAAGGAATTGTCGAAGCGCACCCGAGCCACGCTCGCCTGCTTTCAGCATATTGTATGCCGCGCCGTATAAAAAGGCGACGAGGGCGGTTGCAACAAGCGCCGTTGTCGCTTGATTGAGGAGATTGACTATTGATCCTACAAGATCTTTCAATGTTGTCGGCACAGCAGCAAGCGCTACGAACGGGAGCATAAGCACTATGAATGGCGCAATTCGCAGAGCGTGTTTCATATTAAGCCGTCAATTGCGAAATAGTGCCTCCAATGAGCGAGGCAAAGACCCATGCGCCAAGAATCAAAATCGAGCCGATAACCACGTAAACGAAATTTGTTTTTGCTTTTGCGAGCTGTTCCTGATTCCCCTGCGCAAACACAAAAAGAAAACCCGAATACACCATAAACAGTGTAATGATCGGAAGCGCCACCATCACCATCACCTTTAACGCACCGGAAATAAACTGCGGAATGGTACTGACGCTATCACTCAGCGGATTGCACAAACCGCCGCCTCCGCCTGGGCATGCCGCAAAGGCGACATCAAAGACAGCGAACCAAAGTACGACCCCAGGGAGTACGTATGAGAGAAATCGTCGAAAGTTGATCATTGTATTTGCTCTTGATTTTTAGCTTGGTTATATGCCTCGAGGAGGGCTGCGATTTGCCGATCAGCACGCTGCACGGCTTCGCCGAGCAAGAACGATCCGGAGACCGTGTCTTCAATCATAGCTCGAAAAATTTCGCTGGTCTGGGCAGGATTGGGATCAGTCCATGAACGTACGAGGATCGCCTGTTTGTTATAAAATCCCAAATCGGTGGTCGTTGCGAGTTTAATCACGTCTATTCGTGCAGTTGGGATTTGAAAGCGCTTTGAGATGGAGAATGCAATATTGGGTGCAGCAAGTAAGTAGGCGACGGCTCTGGCGCCACCCGCATTTTTACTCGTGCGCGGAATCGCAAAAGCGTAGGTATATCCGGAATCAATCGCTGCCTGTACGCTTCGCCGTTGTGGAACGCGCGCGACGCCAAAATTGAGGTTGGGATTCGCGGCGGCAATCAGAGGTCGCTCACTGACCAGTCCGACATAGAGCGCAAGGTCCCCTGCAATAAATGCCTTGCGCGCCTCAGGGAGTGAGGCATTCCATGAGTAGCCGGGCTTTGCCGGATCAGCGAATTCCGTGTAAAAACGAAGTGCCGCCAGCGATGCCTGAGCCACATTAGCTTGCGATGGCGCGAGTGCCGCCTGTAATACACCGTCCGAATCACGCGTTGTAATCTCACCGCCCGCCTGCATGACGAGCATCGAGAGAATTTCTTTTGCGTTATTTACGTTTTTGTATTGTCCGAACGGAATGGTCTCTTTCGTGATGACGCCGCTTTCCGTGCGTTTTGTTATTTTTTGAGCCATGTCCTGCACTTCGTCCCAGTACTGGGGCGCGTCAGCGTAGCCCGCGGTATTGAGCATATCTTTGTTCCAATACAATATCAGTGGATCAACGAGGATCGGAATTCCAAGAATACCGTCGGTGGTAAGAAATGGAGATGCTGCTTCGACAAAACGTGATTTAAAATCCTGTAAGGTGAGTTCCGTATACGGAATTTTAACCAGACGCGATTCTTGCGTCAGCGCGTCGTCTTGCCGCAGTATTAAAAGATCCGGACCTTTTCCGCTCGCGAGTGCATTGGTGATATCCGAGAGGTAGGAGTCCCCATCTTTTTGAATGTACGTGACCCCCAAGAGAGATGGGTTCTCGTCGCTCGCGGAGCGCAAAATATCGGTAAAAGTGTTTTCATCAAGTGTCCCCCAAATCACTACACTGCCTATGGTGTTTGCATTTCCTTTTCCAACGGCGAGCGCAAAGATAAGCACTCCCGCGATTGCGCATGCCCCGAATACGCAGAGCAAGATGACCTGAAACATCGATACGCCGCCTTTCATACGTGCGCGGGTTTAAGCGCAATTAATCCGTAATGGTGCGCACCGGCATCGAAATCGCGCAACGATTCAAACCCTGCCTTGTGCACAAGCACACTCGCCGCATCTTTGTTCACAACGCTTTTTTTCTGCGGACCGAGTCCACCAAATGATTCGCTCCAATCTACGATTACAAGCAGGCCGTGCGGTTTGAGAATTCGATACGCTTCGCTCATAATCACGTTTTTATCGTCCAATTGAAAAAGAAGATTGGAAATCAGTACGCGATCCACGTGCGCATCGGCAAGTTTTGAACCATAGGGCCGATCTAAATCGGACCACACAATTTCCACGTTTTTGTATCCGCGTTTGTGCGAGTCATTCTTGATTCGTCGAAGCAAATCTTGCTGCACATCAATTGCGTACACATGACCCGCGTGCGCAAGCCGCTCAGCAATGGCGAGCACGTATGCACCCGAACCGGATCCAAAGTCAGCAACAATCATGCCAGGTTCTATTTCCATAGCGGCGACGTTGCGCAAAGGATGCGCAAAATTAGCCGTCCTCGCCCCATGAGAGCGGACATCGGGCTCGTTGGTATTGGTATGGGTCATATCAAAAATACGAATCCTCCTGGCATCCCGCGCATATCTCAAACGCGATGAACGGATTCGTCATTATGTATAAGTATACCGTCACAAAATGACGGTATCCTCAAGTTACAGGAGTTGATGGGGATGACTTACTCAGCCACGTCCGTGTCGTCTGCTTCAAACACAACGAACGATGCCACCGTGTCTGTATCTCGCATTTTCATAACACGCACTCCCTGTGTCGCGCGAGAAAGTGTAGGAATTTCGTCCAGTCCGGTACGAATTGTTTGTGACTTTTTTGACATCGCTACGAGTTCACCGCCTTTTTTAACAAGCACGTACCCGCCGACGAGCTGTTTGGTTTTTGCCGTGATCGACATGGTCTTGATACCGCTGCCACCGCGACCCTGCGTTTTGTATTCAGAGAGCTTTGTTTTCTTGCCGTACCCGGACGAGGAGATCACGAGCAACGCTGCGTCTTTTGAACCGTGTGGAATTACGCCAGCACCCACAATTGTGTCGCCCGCCGCGAGCTTCATGCCGCGCACGCCCGCAGCTTGCCGTCCCATTTCTCGCACGTCGTCGGTCGCAAAGCGAATGGATTGACCTTTGGCAGTTACAAGCAATGCATCATCGCCCTTACGTACAAATTCCGCTGTAATCAATGAGTCGCCCTTATCGAGTCCGATCGCAATGAGGCCGGATCGTCGCACTTCTTTGAAATTGCTCGCGGCTACACGCTTCACCGTACCGTTTTGTGTGGCCATAATGAGGGAAAGATCGTCGGCTGCCTTTTTTTCTTTCGGCATCGCCAAAATGGATGTGATCTGCTCACCTTGCTCCAGCGACAAGAAATTCATGATAGATTTCCCTTTTGTTGCGCGCTTGCCTTCGGGTAGTTCATACATTTTGAGTTGATACGCTTTGCCACGGTCTGAAAAAAACAAAAGATCGGAATGCGCGCTCGCGGTCAAAAACTGCGTCACAAAATCCTCTTCTTTTGTATCCAAATCAACCACCCCCACACCGCCGCGCTTCTGTCGACGGTATTCACTTGGATTCGTGCGCTTAATGTACCCGCCGGAGGTGAGTACAAGCACCGACTCATCGTCTGCAACGAGATCTTCTGCAGAGAGTATCGTTGCTCCGCCTTTCATTATCTTGGTGCGTCGGTCGTCACCGTATTTTTCGACAACCTCATTAATCTCCTTCTTGATCAGATCCATCAGCTTCTTTTCGCTCTTGAGGAGCGCGCGCAATTCTTCGATGAGCGCCTGGACTTCTTTGAGCTCGTCTTCAATCTTTTGTCGTTCGAGTGCGGCGAGACGCTGCAAACGCAGATCAAGAATGGCCTGTGCCTGCAGTTCAGAAAACTTAAATGTTTTCATCAGGCCCAGACGCGCATCGTCCACTGTCTTTGATTTACGAATCAGTGAAATGATCTCGTCGAGGTGATCGAGCGCTTTTTTGAGACCCAGCAGTATGTGTTCGCGCGCCTCTGCAATACGCAGATCGTACTTCGTACGACGCGTGACCACTTCTTTGCGGTGCGCGATGTAGTACTCAAGCATCGCCTTGAGCGAGAGCGTTTGAGGCACGCCGTCAACAAGCGCCACCATATTGTAGTGGAATGTGTCTTCGAGCTGCGTGTGCTTGTAGAGGTAGTTGAGCACAGTCTGCGCGTTAGCGTTGTTTTTGAGCTCGATGACAATGCGAATGTCTTTTGTGGATTCATCACGAATGTCGCGGATGCCCTCGAGCTTTTTCTCCTGTACTAAGTCAGCGATCTTTATGATGAGATCAGATTTCACGACGCGATACGGAATCGAGGTCACGACGATTTGGTAATCACCTTTTTTGCCCTCAACGATTTCCGCATTACCACGCACCACAACCGGCCCGCGACCCGTCGTATATGCCTGCACAATGTCGCGCTTATTGAATGCAATGCATCCGGTTGGGAAATCCGGCCCTTGAACGAATTGCAGCAGGTCTTCGGTTGTTGCATCGGGGTGCTCAATCATATGGATTGCCGCACCGCCCACTTCGCGCAAATTATGCGGCGCAATGTTTGATGCCATACCGACCGCGATGCCGAGTGTGCCGTTGAGCAGCAAGTTCGGAATGGTTGTCGGAAGCACGGTTGGTTCTTGCTTCGTGTTGTCGTAGTTCGGGCGGAAATCCACTGTATCTTTATCGATATCGCGAAGCATTTCCCCGCCGATGCGCGACATTTTTGCTTCAGTGTAACGATAAGCTGCCGCGCCATCACCGTCGATTGATCCGAAGTTACCCTGACCGATCACCAGCGGATATCGCATAGAAAAATCCTGTGCCATTTTCACCATCGCATCGTACACCGAGGCGTCGCCGTGCGGGTGGTATTTACCAAGCACATCTCCTACCACTGTTGCAGACTTACGGGTTTTCGCGTTGGCAGTCAGTCCGGCTTCTTGCATGGCATACATAATGCGACGGTGCACGGGCTTGAATCCGTCACGCACATCAGGAAGCGCACGACCGGTGATCACAGTCATTGCGTAATCGAGATACGATTCGCGCATTTCTACCGTGATTGATCGTGGAATTACGTTTTGATGCACTGCCGGAACTGCACCCTTATCATCTGAAGGGATTTCATCTTTTTTTGCGCGCGCCATAAGTTGGAGAAGTGTATCAAGAATGAAGCCTCTGTGCCAGTAAAGAAATGTCTGAAAAACCCTTATTTAACGCGACGTGTCAGGTGTGAATCGCGTGCGCGCGGTCTCAGCGATGGAGCGCCCTCTTACCGTGTCCGGTCAATTATTTCGCCGCGTGGGGTGCAGACTGAGACGCTGGAATCAGATCTATATATCCATTTGTAGAGCTTGCAGTGAGTTCGGGTGGCGCACCGAGCATTACACTATCCGCAGCAGCTGCGGAGGCGGTTTCAGCGTACGACTTCGGTATATTTTGTTGGCGCGTTAATTCAATTGCTGTGCGGCCGATTGTGCGAACTGCAAAAAATCCCCAGAAAACGATGAGCACTGCGACGATTCCGACCGCCCAATACAGCGCGATCGTACGACGTTCGTGATGCGGTCGCTCTTTGAGCTCTTCAATCTTTGCGAGTGTCCGCTGAACAACCATATATGTCTATTATGCACCCAACTGAGCGACAAACTAAGCAGTTATGCTGCCATTATGCTGACAGAACGACCACCTCTCCCTGTTTACCTGCGATATCGCGCGGCTTGATGGTCAATTTATCCACCGGCTTTACGCTCTCAGACCCCGCTTCCTTCAGGAACGTTTTGAGCGTTTTTTCGTCGTACAAAATAGGAATCACAATTTTTGCTTCGAGTTTTACCCCAAGCTTCTCCGCCTCTGCGGCATTCAATGTGCCCTCGCCACCAATTGGAATTATCAAAATATCGGGCGAATCCATTTCCAGCACTTCTGAGGGGAGGTCCATATCGCCAAGCGCACCCAAGTACAAAACTGAAATTCCATCAAAGTGAATCGAGTACACGGTATTGATGCGACCTTCACCTCTATACATAGAACCGGCTGGATATCCGGATGCTGTAATTTCTTTCACCTCGTATTCGCCCGGACCCGAAACGACAAACGGCTGTTTTTCGCCACGTCCGGCTTCTTCGGACCCGTTCATGTCTGGGTGATTGAGCGATATGAATGCAACATCGGCACCAAAGTTTGTCGGCTTGTAATTTTTCGACTGCTTTGAAATAGGACTGAATACAATCGCAGTGTCTCCTGCGCTCGCGCGAATGCATGCGCCGTCGTGGAATGTCAAAATCATGCGCCGCAGTATAACAGAAACCTTCGTGGCAACGTATCTGTACATCCAATACATAGTTGACAAGCGTGCCATTAAGTCCTACCGTGTAGCCTAGTACCTGTTCTCCACCACCGGATGACAGGATAAGTCCCATGGGTGGCACTCTTGGGGTAATGAAAATGAAAAAACTACTGTTGGGAGTAACGCTTACCGCACTTCTTCCCTTGGCGGCACACGCTGTTGAGGACGGAGAGCGGACCTACGCCTGTTGGAAATTGTTCGCAACTTCCACAGGCTCGATCATGGCACTTCGCGCGTCGATCGATGCTCACGATCAAGCAGAAGCAATCTCACTCTGTGAAATCGCATTTTATCCCGATACGGTCGAACCGCTGCTTCGCGAGAAGCAATCCCGACTGAAATCGGAAGACGGTGTTACGGTCGTACGACGCACCGTGTATATACCTGAATACGCCGAACCGACCGCGATCGCGCACACCAACCGGAACTGACGTTCCGATGCACACAAATAAATTCCCGGGACTCGTTCTCGGGAATTTTCCTTTTAGGACTCGCGGTGATGCGAATCAAGATGCTGCATGAGCGCATCACGGATCTCTATGAGAATTTTCTGATCTTCTGTCGGTTCTGGCTTTGTTTCCGGATTTGCCTCTTCTTTTCGGGCAAGACGCGCTCGAACGCCGGTGATGAGTTTAAACATCGCAAAAATCGAAAGCGCAATCACGATAAAGTTGATGAACACTTGAAGCAAGTGTCCGTAGCTTATGACGACACGTGCGCCGGGCGAGGTGTATTTGAGCCCGCTCAGATCCTGCAGATTGCCCGTTGCGATAGAAAGTAACGGCATTGCCACATCCGCCACAAATGAATTGACGACCGCACCGAATGCATTGCCCAAAATCACCGCAACCGCGAGATCAAATACATTCCCTTTTGCGGCAAAGGCCCAAAATTCACTGAAAAATCCCCCTGCTTGTTTCCCTACCTTTTCCTGCAGTTCTGCCACTCGTTTCATGAGGACGATATTATCACAGACTCAGTCACCGTTACATCAAGCCTTGCACAGCGGTCTCGCTCTATATATAGTGTGCGGACCATTTATTAGTTAATGGAAACGGTTCATACTCCCCCTCCGAAAGGCACGGTAGCGTAAGGGGCGGAGCGCCGTATCCACCAAACACAATGGCTCAAAAAGAAGTAGTTAAAGACGTCGAGGATACCGACGTCGAGGTTGTACAGGAAAAGAAGGGTCCGATGGCGGAACTGCTTTTGACGGCACCAAAGGTACCGGTCATGGACGACGTGGTTGAAGGACCGGTCGTTGCGATCGGTCGCGCACGCGTATTCGTCGATCTCCACCCGTTCGGGACGGGTATTATTTATGGTCGCGAATACCTCTCGGCACGCGAGACACTCAAGAACGTCAACATCGGCGATCTCGTAACCGCGAAGGTCGTCGGCAATGAAAACGTTGAGGGCTACATTGAATTGTCGCTCCGCGAAGCTCGTCAGGCACTTATCTGGAACGAAGCCGAACAGGCATCGCAGAAGAAGACCGTGTTTGAGCTTCCTATCACGGATGCAAACAAAGGCGGTCTCATCATCAGCTGGAATGGAATCCAGGGCTTTCTCCCCGCATCGCAGCTTTCACCGGCACACTATCCTCGTGTTCCGGATGGCGATAAGGACAAGATCTTCGTTGAATTGAAGAAAATGATCGGCACGAAGCTCGAAGTGATGGTTATTACCGCAAATCCCAAGGAGCAGAAGCTTATTTTCTCCGAAAAGGGTGCAGGCACATCTGAGCGCGCATCGCTCGTTGGCAAGTACAACGTAAACGACGTCCTCGACGGCGTCGTCACCGGTGCGACTGAATTCGGCGTCTTCGTGAAGCTTGAGGACAGCTTGGAAGGACTCGTGCACATTTCTGAAATGGACTGGGCGCTCGTTGAAAACCCAAAGACTCGCTACAAGGTTGGCGAACCGGTCAAAGTGAAGGTTATTGAAATAAAGGACGACAAGGTGTCACTTTCTATCAAGGCACTCGTGGATGACCCATGGAAGGCAGCTGCGGCGAAGTACAAGAAGGATCAGCAGGTGGAAGCCGTGGTTATCAAGTACAACAAGCACGGCGCGCTCGCCTCAATCGAGGAAGGTGTTGCAGGCTTGGTGCATATCTCCGAATTCGGCAGCGAAGACGAATTGCGCGCAAAACTTGAACTCGGCAAGGTGTACCCGTTTACGATCACCTTCTTCGAACCGAAGGAGCGTCGCATGACACTCAAGCCGGTTGTTTAACAAACAAACGACTCAAAATAAAAAGACCCGAAGCAATCCGGGTCTTTTTATTTGAATCGTTGACACCTCGATACCCCTACGTATGATTCGGCGCGGGTCCATTCCAAACCGTGGAGGTACTGTGTCGGAAACATTCAGCAAACGTTGCGTCGTTGCACTTGGAAGCACAAGTGCGCTCAAAATTAAGGCAGTCATTACGGGCTTCCGACATTTCAACTATGAAGTCGTGGTTCTTCCACAAACCGTTGAGAGCGGCGTCGCAGATCAGCCCGAAGGATTCGATGAAATGCTGTCGGGCGCCCGTGCTCGAGCGAATACTGCACTGCAATTGGCCATTCGCGCAGATTTCGGTCTTGGGCTCGAGAGCGGCATTGTGGAAATTCAGGATCTTTTTTTCGATCCCGCGATCGCCGTAATAATTGCACGCGACGGTCGAGAAAGCGTCGGCTTCGGTCCCGGATTCCCGATACCGAAATGGGCCGCGCACGAAGCACGGCAGAGCGAACTCGGTACCGTGGTTATGAAACGAGGTGCCCCTGACAAAAATCCGATGGCGTACTTCTCCTGCGGCTCTATAGATCGGACGGAACTCCTTTCGTGGGCAGTTCGTTGCGCAGTCGTGCCCCATCTGTTCGACCACCGATTTGCTCCTCACTAAAAAAACAAGTGAGATGTGATGTGTGCAAGATGACACCTTGCACATGACGCAAACAGAAAAGTCCGGTTCGCATTCACGCTGACCGGACTTTTTTCTTTTGGGCGACAGAATAAATCATGCTGTCCTCCGTTTTACACCACCTTTTCGAGCTCATCCTGTCTGTAATACAGCAAGGTCCCGTCTTTGTTTATAACGACGCGTACCAGGACGCGCCTGATTTCTTGTAGTCGACGGCGAATATCACGCATCAAGGCGACGCCTTGATGCGTGATATAATGCACTCATGCAACGGGATCCTTTTGCGGTCGACGAGTGGTTTCACTGTTATGGCCGAGGCATCGACAAACGCAACACATTTAAATCAAAAGAGGATTACGAGCGTTTTGTGGCGTTGATCTATTTAGCAAACAGTTCCAAACGCGTACACATCAGCAATCAACGGAATAAATCTCTCCGTGATATTTTTGCGCTTGAGCGCGGAGATCAACTCGTTTCTATCGGTGCTTTTTGTCTTATGTCCAACCACTTCCATCTCCTTTTAAAAGAAGTTACTGAAAATGGAATTTCGACATTTATGCAAAAACTCGGCACTGCATACACGATGTATTTTAATCTCAAGCATTCGCGAACTGGTGGATTGTTTGTAAAACCATTTCGATCTCGTCATGTCCACGACGATACATATTTCCAATGGGTACTCCAATATATTCACTGTAATCCAGCTGAAATAACGGAGCCCGGATGGAAAGTTGGCCGCGTGGAAAATATGGTCAAACTTACAAAGGCATTACAGATGTATCCCTATTCGAGCTATGGAGCTTTTCTTGATTTGAAACATCCAGTCAGAAAACTGCTGGGTGCAGATATATTTTCTATTGAAACCCAGCGCGCCCCTGAGGCAATGTTGAGTGAAGCCCGTGAGTTCTATGCCTCGAATATCAAGGCGACGCCTTGATGCGGAGGCTGCTGGAGGTAAACGAATCAGAGCGCGTCCCGAATGAGCGACGCGACCTCGAGTAGTTCCGCCTGCGGCGTTGCCGCCCGCGAACCGGGTCGGTACAGGAAATCACGCGGCTCATAGGTGAGTACGCCCGCATCCCCTGTCGTACGAGGGACGATATGCAGGTGAAAATGAGAAACGGATTGCCCTGCCATTTCGTTTTCATTCCACGCATGATTGAAGCCTTCTGCCCGCACGCTCGTGCGGAGTGCCTGTTTAACCATCTCGGCGAGATCGAATACCGCATTCCGCTCATCGACGGTCAATTCTGCGATCGATCCGACGTGGCGATTTGGTACAACAAGCGTATGCCCGGGTGTAATCGGAACAATGGTTGGAAACGCGCGAGCGAGACCCGTGTCGACAATAACGCGGGCCTGAATATCTTCTTGCTCACAAAATACGCACCCCATATCAATTGAAGTGGTTCATCGCGATCATCGGGCCTTCGGCCACGATTACGTCGATCGCCTCTGCGACTCGCTTAAACACTTTCTTGAGAGTATCCATTTCTGACTCTTTGAATTTCTTGAGGATAAAATCATTGACCACCGAGTCGCCTTCCGGCTTTTTTATCTTCCCTCCGGGTGTTTCCGGTGAGATACCGATGCGTATGCGAGTGAATTTCTTTGTACGCAGTGCCGTTGAAATCGACTCGATGCCCTTGTGACCTCCGGAACCACGATCAAAGGATAATTTAATCTTACCGATAGGCAGATCCAGGTCGTCATAGACCACAATGAGCTTTTCAGCTGCTTTCGCGCTTTTTACGAGCTTTGAAACGGCACTACCGGACTTGTTCATAAAGGTGTTTGGCAGTTGCAGGGCAAGAAGTGTCGTTTTAACCGTCGCACCAGTTGTGAGCGACTGCGATTTCTTGTCTTCTTTCCACGCAGGAGCGTCTGCATACTTCGCAAAATGCATCACGGCCATACGGCCCGCGTTGTGACGCGTGTTTTCGTATTCCGGTCCGGGATTTCCAAGCCCTGTGATGACCCATGCCATTGGGCCGTATCATACCACCGCAATTCATTTTGTAATCCACAGGAAAAATTATAGTAAATGCGATTTGTCTGAGATAATTTTTGATCACATTTTTTTATTTGGATTTTTTCTCGAATTTTTTTGAAAAATTATTTGAAAATGAGAAAAAACAGCGGTGCGCGATGACAAACACTTTGTGTCAACGGCATCGCGAGGTTATAGTGCTCGCACATGAAATCCGTTGGATGTAGTTCTGATGGAATCTCACTCACCGAGTGAATGGTATTGCTATGAACGATACATTCCACACTCATTCGGACGGGACGCACCACGAAGGCGCACCGCATCCTGTCGCGAAAAACGACGGCTCATCTGCGCGATCTCTGATTGTGTATACAATCGTCGCGCTCGCACTCGCATTTTTCATTCGATTCTTCATTGCAGCTCCATATGTCGTATCGGGCGCGTCGATGATTCCGACCTTTTACGACTATCACTACCTGATTATTGATCGCGTATCCTACGGATTCGAAACACCGCAGCGAGGCGACGTGATCGTGCTTGATTTGCCGCAAGATACCTCACGGGCACTCATTAAACGCGTTATCGGGCTCCCCGGAGAAACAATCTCCCTCTCAGGTACCGAGGTCACGATCGTGAACGCCGCTCATCCCAATGGTTTCGTACTGAATGAGCCGTATCTCGATCCGCAAAATCTTGGTGGCCCTACTGATATGAAAGTAACGCTCGGTCCGGATCAGTATTATGTACTGGGTGATAATCGCCGGGTCTCTGCTGATTCTCGCTCATGGGGCGTGCTTCCACGACAAGATATTGTCGGACGCGCGGCACTGCGACTCTTTCCGTTCGATAAAATAGGCATACTTCCCGGCACAGTGCGATACAACAACGACTCCTCCATTACAAATGTTAAGTCATAGCCCTGCTTTATGATACGGCTGAAAGATACGGGACACGCAAACACAGCGGAGTTTCTGCAGAACGCGATTCGAATCGCAGAATATTACGGTTTTGTGCCGCTCGACGACATGAAAGGTCAGACAAAAGAGCGCGATGAAGCAGCGCGCAAAGTACAAGTGGCCAAAAGCGAAACCGAAATTGCCTACGCCCGTAAAGATGAGCGAGCCTTGGCGTCTGTCGCACGCCGCGCAGTATCTGTTGCCCGTGCGCAACAAGGCACGCTTCTTGCATGGCGTGTCGCGCAGGGACAAAGCGACGGTCCGACGATGTCGCTCGAACTACACGTTCTGGGTTCGCAAGCCGCCATTGCAGAAGCGATTCTGCTCGTCGTTGCAAATACCATTGCACAGGAGAGTGGCATTAAAGACCGCTATCTTTCGATCAACAACATCGGATCGCATGAGTCGTCGAATCGGTTTGTGCGCGACATCGGTTCATATTTACGCAAACACATCGAATCCATTTCTCCCACACTACGCCCGCGCGCCGCAACCGATCCGTTGGGTACACTCGTGCAGTTAATAGAAAAGGGTCATCCCGCAGCACCGAGGGCGCCGCAATCCATGGAATACCTTACCGAAGACGAGCGTCGCAAGTTTTGGGATTTGCTTGAATACCTCGAGGTCTTCGGTTTGCCGTACGAACTTTCTCCACACGTGTTGGGGTCGCGCGACTGCTGGGCACATTCACTGTATGAAATCTCATCAAATGATCCTGAAACAGGTGCGCGCGTCGGGTTTGCCCTGGGTGGGCGCTACGATCCGCTTGCAACGCGCTTTGCCGCGAAACACATTCCCGCAGCGATGATCTCGATTTCTTGTGAAGTCCGCGGAAAAACTACATTCAAAAAAGAAGTTCGCGCTATGCCTTCGATATATTTTGCGCACCTCGGTCCTGAGGCTCGACGCCGGGCACTCATGGTGCTGGAGAGCCTGCGACGCGCCGAAATTCCGGTGCATCAATCACTCCTGTTCGACAAAATCGGAGAACAAATGCTGCGAGCCAAAGAACTTGCGGTCCCCTACATCCTTATCATGGGATACAAGGAGGCTATGGAAAACACGATTCTTGTGCGCGAAGTTGCAACGAACTCGCAAGACGCAGTCCCCGTGGACGAACTTGCAAACTACCTCCGCCGCCGACGCATGGGCACGTGGAAAGCGCTTTCGCCCACCTTGTAAAAATTCCAAAGAAAAAGACCCGCCTCGCAGCGGGTCTTTTTTTGCTTCGCCCCATTCATGCAGCGAGATAAATCTGGTGGAACAATTCTTCGTCAATTCCCTCCCGGCGAACAACTTCACTGAGAGATGGTCCGGCGATTCCGTCGACGCATAGCACGTATGTCTTGTCTGCATCAAGAAACCGGATGCTAAACGGATTCAATGTGAGATCCCGGATGTGGTCGTACTGCAAGCACACCTCGCCGTCGCGACACGGGATCCTGATTGTGGAACCATTCGCACTTACTGTACGCTTGAGCTTTGCCGCGATGAATGTAAAAAGTGCAAACGGGTACGAATAGTCGACGCTCTTCTGCAGGCCGAGGACGGTAATCTCCATTTCCTTGATTACCCGCGACGGGTAATCAGGTAGTGGACAAAAGGGGGCGATCCGATCCTTTTCGAGCACGGCCTCTTCGACGAGATTGCATCGATAAACCCGGCCACTGTAATACCCGTAATTCGGGCATTCACCGCATGAGTTCACCATGTTCACGATTTTGGGTACGGTCATCGATCTGGCTCCTTCTTGTTCGATCCTGTCAGCACCCTAGCCAAATCGAGGTACGAGGTCAAACGGTGTTACAAAGTTTGTGTGTAGGACAACAATACGGCCTCCGCGTAAAACGCGGAGGCCTTTCGGTAGACGCAGAACTAACTATCCGACTGTCGTGAACGTGTGGTTGTATCCCGGGTGCGATGCGGTGTTGCCGGCATGCGACCTGCAGAATGCATACGAGTCCCTCGAAGGAGTGCAAGCCTTTGATCGAGTACCTCAAGTGAGGCTTCAATCTTTTGTGCTTCCTCGGCGGAATCGGTGTGCTGCGTCATAAGAACATCCTCTATCAAGAAAGTACTTTCTTTGAAGTACCGAGCAATATATTGCTATGTCCTGAGTGAATGTCAAGTGAAGTCGAAACGCGGCCTTCCCATTTGCCAAGGGCTATGGTAATCTCTGCCCACATGTCACTAAACGCAGAAGTCACGAAAGTCGGTAACGAATCCTCTATTGCGGTCATTCGTAAGTTCAGCCGAAGAGTGCAGGGCACTGGCCTCGTTAAGAACGCTCGCAAAACGCGCTACTACGAACGCAATGCCTCCAAATCAGTACAAAAGAAGCGCGCACTGAAACTCATAAAACGCCGTGCTGATTTCAAACAGCTCCTCAAAGAGGGCAAGGTTACGGAAGCACCGACTCGCCGTGGATACAACCGCGACGCGAATCAGAGTCAGGCGCAGGCAAATAAGGCAGAACAAAACACCGGACCGGCACGCTTTGGTGAATCGACTCCGATCGCCCGCTAACCTCATGGGTTCGCCCACCATAGATATCAAAACGACAATCCGCGGCTCAGTGCCGCGGATTCCGTTTGTAGAGATGGCCCACGCCGTACTTGGCACAAACTACACGCTCTCGCTCGTTCTCTGCGGTGACCATTTGGCGCAACGCATGAATAAGCAATATCGCAACAAAACATACGTTCCAAACGTGCTTTCATTCCCCCTCGACAAAAAAGACGGCGAAATCTTTCTCAATATCCGCAAAGCCGCTCGTGAAGCCCGCCAAATGGATACGCCCGTCATCAAACGCACGGCGCTCCTCTTTGTACACGGATTATTTCACCTGCGCGGCATGGATCACTCAGATCGAATGGAAGCGCAAGAGCAACTCATACTGCAACGATTCCATCTCGCCGAATCGTAAACGACGCAGCTCCACGGCTCGAAAATTCAAAAGCTGCGCCTTCGTATTTCCCTCGCCCTACGTCGCCGACAGAAATCCCCTCTTTTTAAGCGATAAAAACTGCGTCTTCGCGGTATACTTGGCTTACAATGCGGACTTTTTATACCGGTATCGACATCGGAACGTTCAATGTGAAGGTTGTTATTGCTGCACCTGCAGAAAACCCTGAAGCACCGATGCAGATTATTGGTACCGGCACTGCCGTTTCCAAAGGCATGCGTCACGGGTACATCGTTGATCGCGCGGAGGCGACTCGATCAATTCGCGAAGCGCTTTCTCGTGCACAAAGTGCGGCAAAGGTCACGGTCAAAAGCGCTCGCCTTGCGTTAGGTGGCGTAGGGCTGGACGACATCCGATCCACCGGTGACGTGACCCTCACGCAATCAGGCGGCATTGTGACGGAGCGCGACATTGAGCGCGCGATGCAAGATAGCGAAAAACGTGCGACTCCAAAGCTTGTTAACCGCGTCGTTATTCATACTATACCGCTCGAATACCGCGTAGATGGCAATCGTGTATTCGGTAAACCAGCGCATCTCCAAGGCACGAAACTTTCCGTCGACACGCTTCTCATCACACTGCTTTCTCAGCATCACGACGACCTCATCGAAGCCGTGGAGGCCGCAGGAGTGGAAGTGGAGAGCGTCATGGCTTCACCGCTCGCGGCGAGCCTCGTTTCACTCACCAAGGCGCAAAAAATGGCAGGTGTGTGCTTGGCAAATATCGGAGCTGAAACACTTTCCATTATCGTGTTTGACAACGATACGCCTATCTCGCTCAAGGTATTTCCTGTCGGCTCGGGTGATATCACCAATATGATTGCGCTTAATTTTCAAATTCCGCTCTCAGAGGCAGAGCAATTAAAACGCGGTGGTGTAACCGGTGCCGATGTTCCGCAAAAAAAAGCAGACACGATTGTGAGCGCGCGACTCAAAGATATGTTCACCCTTATCAACGGCCATTTAAAAACCATCAATCGTCAGAAATTATTGCCCGCCGGCATCGTGATTACCGGCGGCGGTTCGGGATCAACTTCAGCGGCAGAAATAGCAAAAGCGGTTTTAAAATTACCGTCGCAAATCGGACAAATGGCAAATGTCGCTCGTACTGCATCGACTGACGCCACATGGGCAGTTGCATACGGATTGTGTCGGTGGGCTTTTGCGGAAGACGCGTCGGATAAAGGCTCGACACTCGGCGAAGTTCTGTCGGCGGGTTGGAGCACATTGAAGTCGGGCTTCCGATCACTGCTTCCCTAATTTAGAAACTTCATAATGTCGAAAAAACCACGGAATCCCTGTGTTTTTCGGGCCCGATTCAGACATGATTGATTACGCGAGTCAACGTTGCCCTGGGCGCAGAAATGCTATGATGTTCCCACTATGTCAAAGCAAGTGAAGCCCGAAGTAGAATCATTCGCACGAATACGAGTTATTGGAGTCGGCGGATCGGGTGGAAATACGGTCAACCACATGGTTACAACCGGCGTTCAGGGGGTAGATTTCATTGCAGTTAACACCGACGCCCAGGATCTGCACAAGTCCAAAGCAAAACATAAAATTCACATCGGAAAGACGCTGACGCGCGGTTTGGGAACCGGCATGAACCCGGATATGGGTAAACAGGCTGCTGAAGAGACTCGCGAGGAAATTCAAGACGCAATTAAAGGGTCGGATATGGTGTTCGTTACCTGCGGTATGGGCGGCGGTACCGGTACCGGCGCAGCACCGGTCGTTGCAAAAATTGCCCGTGAACTCGGCGCACTCACCATCGGCGTAGTGACTCGCCCATTTGCATTCGAAGGACAACAGCGAATTCGTTTGGCCGAACAAGGACTTGCCGAGCTCCGTAAAGCAGTCGATGCGTCTATCATCATCCCCAACGACAAACTGCTCGCAATCGTATCCCGCGAAACCGGTATTAAGAACGCATTTGCAATGTGCGACGACATCCTCAAGCAGGCTGTTGAAGGAATTTCTGACCTCATCACACAAACAGGTATCATCAACGTCGACTTTGCCGATGTGCGCGCGATCATGGCCAATGCTGGCAGTGCGCTCATGGGAATCGGAACAGCGGTCGGCGAAAAGCGTGCAGAAAACGCTGCACGCGCGGCAATTAATTCCCCGCTGCTCGAAGTATCGATTACCGGCGCAAAAGGAGTACTTTTCTCAATCGCAGGCGGAGACGATTTGGGCATGCTCGAAGTGCAGGATGCCGCAAACGTGATTACCGAAGCCATCGATCCTGAGGCCAAAGTTATTTTCGGTGCAGTCACCGATGAGTCGCTCAAGAAGGGCCAGGTGCGTGTGACTGTTATTGCAACCGGTTTTCCTGAAACGCCGGCCCGACCTGCAGGCGCCACTTTTGCAACACGCGTTATTCCGTCGCGCGGCAAAGATGCCGATGTGCCACCGGTACAGCAAATTCCTCGACCTGAACCGAAAAAAATCATTGATGCACTTGCAACAGAAAAGGCGCAGATGCGGGTTGACCAGAAGCCGGACGTGCGCGTCCAGGACACGTCGGTGGAGCCTGTTACCGACGAGGATGACAGTTGGGGTGGTCTTCCTTCGTTCCTACGTCGTAAGTAAAGCTGACTTTACAATTATCCACACGGCGAGCGCTCGACCGCGTGGTATTCTCTTTACACTATGCCCGTTCACACGAAACGGCATTGTATGCGTCGAATCATTTCACCTATGAATATCAAAACTGAAAAAATCTTGTTCTCATTATTAATTTCATACGGCATACAGAGACGATGCCGTTTCGTGTGACGGGTATGCACGATCTCATCATCATCGGAGGCGGACCTGCGGGAACTTCGGCTGCAATATATGCAGCGCGAAAGCAGCTGAAAACTATTCAAATTACTTCCGAATGGGGAGGACAGAGCGTTGTTTCAACAGAAATCCAGAACTGGGTCGGCACACCGGCCATTCATGGCACTGAACTCGCAGAGGCACTAAAGAAGCACGTCGAGGCGTACAAGGGCGATTTTCTGGAAGTGGTCTCACCCGGGCTCGCAACATCACTCAAGACCTTTGATGATCATGTAGAAGTTACGCTCGACGATGGCACGGTATACTCTGCAAAATCCCTTCTTGTGGCATCGGGAGCACAGCGCAGAAAGCTTGATGTGACCGGTGCGGTAGAGTTTGACAATAAAGGCCTCACCTACTGCGCGTCCTGTGACGGGCCGCTCTTTGGCGGTATGGATGTGGCGGTCATAGGAGGCGGTAATGCGGCATTTGAAACCGCGCTCCAGCTACTCGCGTACTGCAAAACCGTAACACTCCTGAACCGCACTGATTCCTTTCGCGCCGATGAGATTACTGTCGCTGCCGCTAAAGCAAAGCCGAATTTTAAAGTCATTACCAATGTGTCGCCAAGCGAAGTGGTGGGCACAGGTTTCGTCTCCGGAATCAAATACAAAGACGCAACGGGTGCTGAAACACTGCTACCGGTCTCGGGAATCTTCGTGGAAATCGGACTCATTCCGAATTCCGGATGGGTCGGCGAAAATGTCGATATGAATGAAATAAGACAAATCAAAGTCAATCCACGCACACAACGCACCTCACACCCGCGCGTATGGGCTGCAGGCGATATTACCGACGGCGTCTATCACCAGAACAACATCGCCGCTGGCGACGCCGTCAAAGCGCTTGAGGACATCTACCTGTTCGTACACAAAGGAAGCTAGTTGCCTTTATCGAATGACCCGAGCACGCGCTTATCACCCTCACTCAATTCGTCTGGCGCGGATGTTACAGCGCGATTGTCTTTTGCACGTTCCGCATGCGTCTGTTCAGCGTTATATCCGACCGAGACAGCGGGCAGTATTTTTCGTGTAACGGTGCCATCTGCGTCCCGATGTGTCGCTCGAAAGACCTGGTACTGCACTGGCAGACCGAGCTCTTGGGCCTTATTCGCGTGAGCATTTTCGTGTGCAGCCCAATAGTCAGCTTCTTCATCCGCATAACCAGCCTCGATTAAAAGCGTACGCAGCTCCATGATTGAGTCGACTTCGACGGCGCCGAGCGCCGTATCCAGCCGCTCTTTTTCTAGCATATAGGTTTCCGTATCAATTTCTCCCGTTGAAGCTCTCTGCAAAAGAGCCTCATGCTCATGAAAAAGGTTCTCCATTTCTTGTATTGTTTTAATTGATTCGCCTGCTTTCTCAAAACGTTCCCGATTACTTTCGAGTCGCTTTTTATATTCGCGACCTGCATTTTCGAACATCATTGGAACACTATGTCATAAGAAAAACCCGTGGTACCACGGGTTTTTCTTATGTTCGAATTGTTATGCCGAACGGGGATAGTTTCGTATCGCGAGATAGAGCGCGATGGTGGCGATCGAGAGGTCGCGAAATACGACTTGAAACTCCGTATAGTCCATTGTCACGATGGCGATGAGCATAACGAATGCCGCAGCTGAGGGCCAGAAAATTCGTTTACCGCTGAGTATCCAGAGCGCAATGATGACTTCTATGAGGCCGAACGTATGCAGGAGCACGAGATCTTCCACACGCCCTCGCAGGAACGAGGGAAAATAGCCTATCCATGCGTTGGGGTCGAATATCGCATTGATCGGCGGATACAGGAATGCAAACGCAAGTCCTGCACGGAGCACAAAGTCAGCGAACCGTTCCCTATTCATAGACTTACTGCACTGTCACTGTACCGCTCGCACTTGCATTCAAGTGGTCATGGAATGAGAACGCTCCCGCCTTAGTGAATGTGAAGGAGTAGTCAGTCGTTGCAGGCTTGCACTGGTCAAACGGCGTAGCACCAGTGTAGTTGGCTGCGCAGTGCGTTGTGCGAGATGTGCCGTCGAATTCCGTGTGCGTTGGATGCTCGTCAGACGCAATCCACATATTTTTCTTCGTCGAATTCTGAAACATGACAGTATCACCAACTTTCACCGTGACTGTTTTCGGCGAGAAAACCTTGCCGTCGTAGGCAATCGTGACGGTTGTTGGCTGTGCCGGCGGTGTCGCAACCGGAGTGGTAACAGAAGTATTTGCAGTTGTGGTCGCCACCAGTGCGTTTGATGCGGCATTTTCATTGACTGCGGTATTGGTATTACTCAAAGAAGTATTTCCGGACATATTCCACCACCAAAATCCTCCGCCGATGATAACAATCGCAACAATAATCCATAGAAGATTTCGCATAACAATTTTTTATATTTTTATATTCGTAAACGAGTTACAACCAGTATATCACTACCATTCATGAAGACAGCGTGAGTTTATTACTGCGTTATCGTGCCGATTTTAAATGTTGCAAGAATATCTGCTTGTCGCTTTGCGTCATCATGTTGACCATGAAATGCGCCGCTTCCGTCGTGTCCGCACAAACTGAGAATGGCACGCTCTCCGCCGGGATGATTTGGAATCCACCCTGTCAGATCGTATACGCCGCCATCGATCACCGTCCAACAACTTGTCTGCGTGTTATGTGAGGCTACCATCGCGAGCGTGATCGGACCTGAATACGCCGTTACCGGAGGCATTGTTTTTGCAACTACGGTGCGCGTATCGCTGTGCGATACCCAAAGATACAGACCACTACTCAATATAATAATAGAGAGAATGGCGAATACTATCTTTTTGCTCATGCGGCGTGCTTATTTGCCAAGAATTCCTTGCCGTGACCCACATCGGTATTAATCGGGATATTGCGTTTGCAAAGATCGCAGTCTGACTCGGGCCACTGATCCAGATCAACACTGAGCATCGATACGAACTCCGGCGGATTTCCGATCATCTCTCCGGTGACACCGCCACGGTTGCATATCGCGACCGCGCCGATAACGGTGGCACCTTCTGATCGAGCCGCTTCAATTACTTTGGCAAGAGAGCCGCCGGTTGTAACAAGATCCTCAACCACGAGTACATTTTTCCCCTTGATCAGATCGTTGTACCCGCGCTTTATAACAAATCCGTCCGCATCTTTATCCGCGTAGATGCCGTATACTTCCCGCCCTTCAAGCTCCGAAAGATGGTATGCAACCCACTGCGATAAAATAACCCCACCAGTTGCGGGACCGACCACTGCGTCTATATTTTTTCCCACGAAGCGACGAGCGACGTCGAGGCACAGCTTCGACATTTCGCGAGTGTACGGATACATCGCGTTTTTGTTCACATACGTATCCGCATGTAATCCGGAAACAAATACAAAATGTCCGGAGCGAAACGCACCAACTTTTTGCAGAATATCGAGTATGTCTGACTCATTCATACGGTTAAATTTTAACTATCGTACTGCCGCTTCTCGAATAGCGCTATCCAGCGCGTATGCAGCGCGATGCGCCGCTTCCTCAAAATCTGTACCATTCGAAGCGTACATAATAGCGCGTGACGACGCGATGATCATACCGCAACCTCGCGCATCACGACCGTTTTCAATCGTCTTTTTTACATCACCACCTTGCGCGCCGACTCCCGGAATCAGAATCGGCAGATCAGGCGCAATCGAGCGCACGAGCGCGAGTTCGTTCGGATACGTAGCTCCGACTACAAGTGCACAGTTGCCGTTTGCATTCCATGAGTCCGCAACCATCCGGGCAACCGCTTGATAGAGCGGAATGTCACCCACGAGCAGATCTTGCACCTCGCGAGCTCCCGGGTTGGACGTACGACAGAGCACGATTACCCCTTTGTCCGATTGTTCGAGAAACGGCTTGAGCGCTTCAGCGCCGAGATACGGGTGCACGGTAATCGCGTCCGCCTGCAAATGCTTAAAGATTGCATCCACATATCCGTTATTTGAATTTCCGATGTCGCCGCGCTTTGCGTCAGCTATAACCGGTGCATCCGGTGCATTCTCACGTATATATTGAATAGTCTCTCGGAGTACCTCCCATCCAATATCTCCGTATGCCTCATAAAACGCCGTATTGGGTTTGTATGAGCCGGCAATATCTGCAGTCGCATCAATAATGCCTCGATTGAAAGCGAGCAGCGCGTCATGAATGCCGTGCCGCTTCAAGTGTTCAGGAACTTTCTCAAAGTCCGGATCGAGTCCAACACAAAGAAATTTACCCGCCGCCCAGTTCTTTTCGAGCATGTCGCGGAAATTGCGCACCATTGGACGTGATCCTATCACAGGTCATGTGCTCATGAGGAAAACGACACGGGCTCAAGTTCGATGCGCACCACATGAGAACCTGCGTCATCAAAATGGACTGCTCCTCGCACGTGCTCGCCATGAAGTGCAGGCAAGAGCCACACGGAATCTGAAATCCACATATGCGCGAGCGGCATGGACTCAAGATCAAACCACTGAGGTGCCATTTCATCGCTTTCCGTAGGATCTCCCTCCCATGAGCGCGCAATATAGGCATGACATTCAAACTTCGGCTTCGTACCGAAATAAAATTTAATTTGCGCAATCTTTTCAAGCGTGTGTGGATCGGTCGCAATGCTCGCCTCTTCGAATAATTCGCGCGCGGCTGCCTCTTCGTTGGTTTCCCCTGCATCAATTTTGCCGCCGAAGCCGTTCCATTTCCCTTTTCCGAACCCGGCTTTTTTCATACCGAGTAACACCCGGCTATCGTTGATGCAATAACAAATAGTCGCCTGCTGCATACATCTAGTATGTACTAACTGCCGGCAAACAAAAGGCGCGGCCACATGGGCCGCGCCTTGCTATTTAGAGTCTCTCTATCGTGTACTCGCGACGTTCGGGGGACAGTACGATCTGCATAACCGTAATGCGATCCGAAAGGAACGCACCTGCACACATAAGGAAGTAGTACTCATACGTGCGGAAATGCCGGAGGCCGTATTTTTTTATGATCGCATCGCGATGCTTTACGAGATTCGCGTGCCATACACGAAGGGTTCGCACGTAGTCTTCTCCGAATTCTTCAGTGTCGAGAATATGGAACAAGCCCCGCGTAGCCTTCTTCAGACTATCAATCGTCAGCAGATCTCCTCCCGGAAAGATGTGCTTATCGAGCCACGCGTCGCGAACCGAACTGGCCGCACGCGCAACGATGCATTGCAATGCAAAGTACCCGCGAGAAGGAAGCGCATTGCGAACCATGTCGAAGTACTCACGCAAGTGCGTATGGCCCACGTGTTCAACCATGCAGATCGAAACCGCAGCGTCAGCGGTCCCATCGAAATCCCGATAGTCTTGCATACGGTATTCAACCGGCAAATTTCGATATCGCTCCCGCGCAAAATCGAGTTGCGGCTTCGATATGCTTAATCCGATGCCCTGTGTCCCGTAGTTTGCGGATGCATGGGCAAGGAATCCTCCCCATCCGCACCCGATATCGAGTACAGTTTGATTCGGTTTCAACTTCGCCTTTCGACAAAGCAGTTCCATTTTCTGAGTCTGCGCTGCATCAAGGTCGCGAACACCATTCCAGCGCGCACAGGTGTAACTATTCGTGGGCCCTAAAATGTAGTCGACGAAGAAGTTCGGATCCGTATCGTAATGTTTTTCCGCGACACGAATTGAGCGACTGCGATTTTGTCGATCGGTAATCGTATTTTGGATGGCAAGCCACCACGCATCACCACGAGGTACGAGATCTGCAATACCGCTTCTCAGCAGCATGTCGATACACAAATCGATCCGCTTGCAGTCCCACCAGCCGTCGACATACGACTCACCGAGACCAACTGATCCCTGAAAGAGTACCCGACGATAGAATCGCTCATCATGGATTTGCGGATCCCGATCATGAGACCCATTAATAACGACCCCAGCCCGACGAAAGAGGTACGCTATGATCTTCTTGGAAAGCATTGTTAAGCCCTTTTCTCATATGTTACTTTCTTCTGCCGCGAGCCTACCACACGTAAGGCAGAATTCAATTGTAGGCGACCTATCACTATTACACTGAATCCCGCTCCTAAACCTGAACCGTAAACGTCATAAGCCCCGTTCGACTTATATAAACGGTGATCTGCTCCAGAAACTTTCTTCTCCGTGGGGGTTCGGATCTTTGATCCGAAGGCTTTCGCGCATTTCCTCTCCGAGTTTCCGATTATAAAAATAATTGATCGAGAACACAATCGCGACCGCGATAAGCGCACCCACTCCAGCAGCCGCCATGTCCTTTTGTGTATCCCATATATCCCCTTGCGATCCCATAAACGATGACGCCGTTACAGGATCTGCCACAAAAGCGCTGATCCATTCAATGATTTCGTATATCGCAGAAAATGACATCACCACATCGAGTGGAAAATAGTATCCCCATACGCCCTTCGCACCGGTCACGCGTACAAACACTTCGCGTATCGGATACACCATGAGAAACCCGAACGAAAAATGTACGACGCGGTCATACATGTTGCGCGGTGAATGAATGAGGTCCTGCAAGTAATAGCCGAACGGAACGTTTGCGTACGTCCAATGCGCCCCAATCAGATGGAGAATAAGGAAAAGCGTTATAAATGTGTACGAGACGTCGGACAGCTTAAAATACCGTCCTAATGAAATAAGTACGAACGCGAAAATGACCACGAGTATATTCTCTACTGCCCATGTACCGCGATCGACCGGATTCACTGCCGCAAGAATCCACGACACGGAAAAAAGCGCAACGAGGCACCAGCGGTACCGATTCATCGCGACAGTATACGCTTCAATTATTAAATACAAACCGTCGTTTATAGCCCATTGGGATCGATCGTCAGTTCGGACCCGGGCACGCGTGTTGAAGTAACAAAATGACGACTGAAGTCATCGATTTTCGAAATAAGAAATACGGAGGAGAGCACGGGAAGTGCGAGCGCAAGCCATAAATAGTATGGCTTAGACGCGAACAAATAATCAATCATAGGCGTAAGTATACCAAGTGTAAGAAAGCGCCATAATATACTTTAAAATCCATTCGCGCATGAGTGCGAATTAAAAAGATCTTAACTATTCCCGACTGTGTGATTCGGCGAGCACGTTTGTGACACCGGCTACGATCTCGATTGGAAGGAGTTCCGATTTCATCCAATGCGCATGTGCGCCGAGCTCCATTAATCGGATAATCTCTGCATCTTGGCCATCATTGGTCAGTGCTATTTTATAACTGTGTACGGCCAACTGTTCACTCTGTACGCGTTCCAAAAATTCGTATCCGCTCATGCCTTGCGGCATGGTTATATCGAACAGTATGACATCTGGCGTATACCCTGAGCGCATCGCGGTCAGCGCATCATCTCCTGAATAAAATGGAGCTACGCTGTAGCCGCTCTGTTCGAGCTTTTGTTTATAAATATCCACGAGCAATTTTTCGTCGTCGAGGAGAAGCACCTTTTTGCCGCCATCATATTTCATACGTCAGGGTAAGCATATCAGGAAAACAATCGGTGAAAGTCATGCTAACGTGAATGGAATGATCCTATGGAAATATTAAAGTCATTTGCGCCAATATTCCTTTACGTAGGCATAGAAACTATAATTTTGTATCTTTTGTCCAGCTTTTTTGGATGGCGCGCTTTGCGGAAACAATTTCAAAAAAGTAGCGTGCTCGATTCTCGTTTGACGTTTGCATTTCGCATTCTCGCGGTAAGCCAGATAATATTCTTCGGACTGTCACTTGTGGCGATCGTTGTTACCGCCGGCTTTGCGTTGTTTATTGTACCGCTGTTAGTATTCTGCAACATTCTATCTGCCGTTGTTATTTTTATTCTTGCCTTATTACAATATTCCGCCGCAAAAGGATGGGTAGTGAAAGATAAAATTGATCCGCTACAGTTGCGCGCTGCCGGATTTAAAGACATTCTTTTAGGACTTTCTGCGCTTATCATTCCGGTCATAATGTTTGTTTTGTTCAACGGAAGTAGCGTTATGAACGAAATGTTCGATGCAATTGAGCAAGCGACAGGTAGCACGGCGCTTATTGAACTGCAATTGAAACTAGCCACAAAAGAATATCGAAAAGATGCCCTGTACTCTAAATTGGCATTTTTAAAAAAGGATCCTTCGATATGCAGACGCGTGAGTGAAGTGAACAAAATAGAGTGTATTGCGTACTCTGATACTGAAATTTTGGATTCAAAAACGTGTGCAATACGTAAGCGGATTGATGGTCAATACGCGGACCTTTTTGTGGGGCGGGTGCGTACAAGCTGTTTACGCGAACGCGAAGGGCAAGTATCTACAAATTTACCTGTATTTGTTCCAACTGGTTATCTCCTTGTTCCCGACAATGACGCAATGGATCAGAATCCTCACATAGTAAAGGCATGGCGAATCGATAAAGAGAACAACCAAGACAAGAGCACTGTTATTCAGCTTTTAAAATGGGACTTTGCCGCATGCGCGATGGACGCGGGTCGCTGTGCGCTCGCATACGATCCCGTGACCGATGATTGTCGCGTGACCACTAAGGAGTCGACGGGAACCTATCCGGAAAATGAAGGGATCTATGGGATTTCTATTTGCAAATCCGTAAGACCCTATAGAGATATAGACGGCTCAGCCTCTGTTTCAGCAGTACTGGCAGAAAAAGATACACACTCCCTGTATTCGGTAACACTCACGCAATGGGGTACGGCTCACATACAGCCGTCAATATCTACAATGAACGATTCGTTAACTAAATTTATAGAACAGTCAGCTGGTCAATAAAAGCTTAGAGTTCGAACTGTATAACTGTTCAGTGGTTTCAAATTTATACGTAATTGCCGCTGGAAGAGATGGCGGCCCACCGAGTTGCCTCGGTCAACCGTTTCACCGTCGGAGTAGCCTACCGAATTACCTGCAAAAATATTCCTGCAACGGCGATAAACCCAACCGTAAACGAGAGCGTCCGAATATATGGAATGGCCGCATAATATACCGCTGCGTGTACCACGCGTGACCAAAAGAACACCATTGACCACAGCGCAGTCATACCGTTTGCCGTGCCGGTAATGTGCGCAATTAATACGAGTGCCGCAAACGGAGCGAACACTTCAATTGCATTCAAATATGCCCGATGTGCACGTTGGCCCCAGAGAGCGGTAGGGCGCGGGGTCGGGTCTATATAATTGGCCGGCTTCAGTGGTCCATTGGCCATGACCTGTGAGACGATGTATGGAATCCAAAGAGTCGCGGTGAGCATTGCCGTGAAGGCGAGGTACCAGAGATCTATTGTCATATATATGAATGGTACTGCCTATATGCAAAGTCGCAATGAAAAATGGCGTCGCCAGGTACTGCTTGTATCGCAATGGCGAAACTATTGTCGAATCTTTTCAGAAAAAAGCGGGTCATCAGCATAGCGCAATGCTTTCTCATTTATCAGGTGCTGCGCGCGCAATGCGGTGATCGGCAGCGTTGAATCGATCAGACCGAGTTTCTCGGCTAGTTCATCTGAATATGCAGGCATCAAAATTTTATAACTAAACGGAATTCGTCCCGGCACGATTTCATTTACATGGGCGACGAGGTTTGTCGTACACGTGTTCGTGAGCGTGTTATAAAACTCGGGGTACGTGGCAAGAGTATTAGCCCTCGTAACCATCGACAGGAACATTTTACGCATATTTTCCTTTGTGGTATGTATCGGATACAAAAAGACATCGTCTTTGCGGTAATTGGTTCGCAATTTTATGACATCGCGCTCGTCGGCTATCACGTACACGATTTCGTACTGACGCAGCACTCCCAAGATCGGTGAAAACGATTCCCCTTTTTCTTTGCGGATTTCCACGGAAATCGCCACATACTCTCCACCCTTAAAACCGAACGAAACCAGCGTATGTGCCGCACCAAATCCATGACCTGAAAACGGCTCAACGACGAACCATGCAGATTCGATATCATTTACATTAAAGGTTTTGTCATAGTAGCGAACGTCGTAGTCAGACACACTCCGATAGTTAATGTTTCGGATATTTTTTATATTGACTAACGATCCATTGATTTTTGCGCGCGCGAGTACACTCTGATCAGGTGTCCAATTACGGTCAAGCGACGGGTGGGTGATGAATGCAAAGACAACATAAAGTCCTATGAGCATCGCGATGCACAGGAGCATATATGTGCTCGTTTTACGGAAAATACGGAACATGGCGTTTGCTTGAGTATATCAGTGCCATGCTTCCACGATTACAACAACTCATTCATTGATCTACCGATTGAATGATATTTTCCGCTCACTTTCCAGCTCCGGCTTCCGGAGTGACAACTCAAGAACTTGATATATGAAGAGGGATTTGGTCACTCATAAATCGCTGCTGCAATTTTGTGCGACCCCAACTCGGCGTTATTTGAGAGAGATTTGGCCAAGAGCTCAAAACTTTGCCGTCGCAAAGTTTTTCCTCTCAGCCCTGCTCGCCCATCCCCATCTACTGATGGGGCCCCAGGGCTCGCTTTCAAATCCCTCTCTCTTACTCGCAATGATGAATCAAAAAAGCGCCCTGCGGCGCGTTTTTTGAGTCATTGCGGGCCGTCCGCAGTTAGTACTCAGGCCTCCAAGCCCCACAAGGGTTTTCTGGCTATTTTTGCCGTTGTTTACCGAGGAGTCAACAGCAGGGTCGACTTTTGTTAATGAGACAAATGAGACACAGTAAGGGCTACTTTAAGGGCTACTTTTGATCTGTCTTACTTTCCATCTTGTCCCTACGCGTATCTTAGCCTCTCAGCGGACATTGAAGTGATTATACAACCAGATACCTGCGACTATCATCGCACCGACACTACCACCTAAAAAGAACCTCAGAACCGGGTCAAATTCTTGCAGACAAGCTTTTAGGAAGTAGTGTGGCTTTATGAACTCGCGACCTTTGAAATTATGATCGAGTCGTACCCTGTATGAAAGAGTATGAGTACTTTGACCGGGCACTGGAAATATATATTTAAGGTCAATTGTTTTATCAATTGCATCATTCACTTCTTGAAATCTCTTTTCGACCCTACGCTTCCTTGCGGGACTTTCTTGTATGATTGATCGACGTAGTACAAATGTGTACCACCAACGTTCAAATGTATCTACAACATCCTCTCTGAAATACTTTCGCACGATCAAGTGATGGAGCAAAGCCCCGCGTTCTATGTCCGTATGCCAGTGAGGCACACTGACATCAGAAGTACCGTCGTAGTGAACAAAGTAATACATTACCCACCACGCACGAATCATTAAGTTGCAGTATATCTCTACTTATACGAAGAGGCCGTACTTGGCTATAAGGGATAAGCGCCAGTTCACAAGGATTGACAAGGAATTACAAGCGTGTTGTTATCCACAGTTCCTTATTTTGAACCCTATCGCCTGAAGTGCGTTCCGATATAGTTATTTATAAGAGCTCGCCCTTCGTACGGTCTTCGTACGGATATAAACAGTCAGCTCGTTTAGACTTTTTCTATCGAGAAGAGCCCGAGGAGTTTAGCAGTTAACCAATCATAAGTAGGTCGAATTAGAGTACTGATGAGGCTCCGCATCAGGAAGCAATAGCCAGATCACTCGGCTCTTTTCTATTACTACATAGCTAAAGAGACATGACCAAACTACATAATCTCCAAATTGAGTACGTACCTATAAATCTTCTAAAGCCCGCTGCGTATAACCCGCGCACGTGGGATACCTCGGCAATATCACAACTTACAGAAAGCATCACACAGAATGGTTTTGTTGATCCGATTCTGGTAAACAAGGCACCGAAGCGGAAGTTCACGGTGATCGGGGGTCACTTTCGCCTCAAGATCGCAAAAGACCTCGGGTATACAGAAGTGCCTGTGATCTTCCTCGACATACCTAATATTGAGAAAGAGAAGATACTCAATATTCGATTGAATAAAAATGTCGGAGCCTGGGATATTGAGAAGCTACGGGAGTTCGATACAAGCCTTCTTGCCGACATCGGGTTCAGCACGGAGGAGCTCGACAACATTTGGGATGAAGCACTCGAAATAAAAGATGACTCATTCGACGTGGACGAGGCACTCACAGCGATAAAGAAACCAGTTACGAAGCTAGGAGAAATGTATCAGCTTGGGCGACACCGTCTGATCTGCGCAGACTCGACTAATCCAGAGTCTCTCAAAAAACTTCTGGGCAATACAAAGGTGGATGTCACGTATTCAGATCCACCTTTTAATATAAACCTCAGCTACGACAAGGGAGTCGGTACTAAGGGAAAGTACGGTGGCAAGACAG
This sequence comes from Minisyncoccota bacterium, assembly GCA_043780835.1. Taxonomy (GTDB): domain Bacteria; phylum Patescibacteriota; class Minisyncoccia; order Phycocordibacterales; family UBA2100; genus UBA10103. The sequence continues at coordinate 153,176 of JAYWCB010000005.1, read as the reverse complement.
ACGACAATAAATCGTTCGATGAATACCAACTATTCCTAAAGAAGACAATACAAAACGCTATTACTTTTTCAAAGAGCGACGCTCACTACTTCTACTGGTGTGACCAGAATTATGTCGGAATGATTCAAGACATATATCACTCGCTCGGTATTGAGAACAAGCGCACCTGTTTATGGATTAAAAATAATCAGAATGTTGTACCTCAGGTTGCATTCAACAAGGTGTACGAACCATGCGTGTATGGAACTCGCGGATCGCCCTATCTTTCCAAGAATCATTACAATCTTACCGAAGTAATGAATAAAGAAATCGGCACCGGCAATGACCTCATTGAAGATGTTCTCAGCCTCCTCGACATCTGGCTCGTCAAACGCCTGCCGGGACAGCAATACACCCATCCAACCGAAAAGCCACCTACGCTCCACGAAAAGGCACTGAAGCGCTGCTCAAAGGTAAACGATGTTGTATTGGACTTGTTCGGCGGCTCTGGAAGCACATTGGTGGCCTGTGAACAGCTCAAACGCTCAGCATATCTCGTTGAGGTAGAGCCGATCTTTTGTGATCTCATCAAAAACCGCTTCGAGGCACTGACGGGTATCAAAGCGAAGAAAATATAATATGGAACAGAAACAAACAGCAGTTGAAAAACGAGTCGCCCGGGACAAGCAAACTCTACTCGAACATCTAAAGTCCACCCCTATCGTCGAGATGGCATGCGCGAAAGCAAACATCGGACGCGCCAGCTATTATCGATGGCGCAAAGAAGATCCGGAATTCGCAAAGGCAGCGGACGAAGCGATCTACGACGGGTCACTTCTAGTAAATGATGTCGCGGAAGGATTTTTAGTATCTGCCATTCGAGACAAAAACATGTCGGCCATTTCGCTGTGGCTCAAGACGCATCACCCCGCGTATTCATCGAAACTGGAGATAAGCGGAAACATTCACCATACGCGCGAAGACCTTACCGTACAGGAGCAAGCTGCGGCAGAAGAAGCATTGCGGCTCTCATCGCTCGTTTTGGAAGAAGGCCTAAGCCAACTTAAACAAGACCATGAAAAGCAATAAAACACTCCGGCAGGACGTTCTTGAAATGATCTGCAAGAACAAACTCGTGCGAAGCTACGTGACTCGACGATCTCACCTATGGTTTTTCAACATCTTCTTTGCAGAATACGTCGAGTACGAAACAGCTCCGTTCCAGTATGAGATATTTGCACTTACCGAGCGGACGGACTGGAATCTACTGTGCCTTGTCGCATTTCGTGGCAGTGCGAAAAGTACACTGCTTACACTCTCGTATGTGCTGTGGGCGATCTTGGGTATCCAGCAAAAGAAGTTCGTGCTCATAGTCGCTCAAACCCAGAGCCAGGCAAAACAGCACATGATGAACCTGCGTGGTGCTCTTGAGCACAATGAGGTTCTGCGGCGCACGCTGGGGCCATTTCGGGAGGAAACAGACACATGGGGCGCATCCACCATAGTCTTCACTAAGCTTGGAGCACGTATCTCAGTAGCCTCTGTCAGTGAGGCTATTCGAGGCATCAAGCATCTCCAACATCGCCCAGATCTCGTGATTATCGATGACCCCGAGGACCTTCAGTCGGCACGTACGAAAGAAGGTCGAGAGAAGATATATAACTGGTTCAAAGGCGAGGTTATGCCGCTCGGATCGAAACGCACACGATTCATCGTGATTGGGAACGTCTTACACGAACACTGTCTTGTCATGCGACTCAAGCAAGAGATCGGCGACGGTATGACTACAGGCATCTACCGAGAGTATGTGCTTATAGGTCGCAACGGCGAGAGTATGTGGCCAGGTAAATTTCCGACGATGGCAGAAATTGAAGCCGAACGTAAGCGCATTGGTAATGACAAGACGTGGTTCCGCGAGTACCTGCTGCAAGTGATCGCTGATGATGACCAGATCATCAAACGCGACTGGATTACGTACTACGACGTTCTCCCTGATAAAAATGATCCCGTTCTCCGATACCGGATGTCTGTGACTGCCGTTGATCCGGGTACGAAGAACAAAGAAGGCACTGACCCTACTGCGATCGTGCATGGCCATCTCTATGGGTCAGGCAACAAGGCGAAGATTTATATCTCGCCCATCTACTATAACGACCGACTCGACTTCGGAGATATTATTAAAAAGATAAAAGAAATATCGACTAAGGGAGCTGCTGGCCTGAGAACTCAAATCGTTGTAGAGGCAGTGCAGGCGCAGGTATATATCTTCCAAGACCTCAATCACCAAGGCTATCCGGTATCTGAGTTCTATCCCAACATATACGGAAGCAAGGAGCAGCGCCTTATGAGCATTGGTGCACTGATTCAAAATGGGCAGATAGTATTCCATCGAGGATGCGAAGAGATCATTAACCAAGCCGTCAATTTTGGGTTAGAGAATCACGATGATCTCTGTGACGCTCTCACCATGCTCGTCATTCATCTTACAAAATTCATGGGATACAGTAGTAGCGACACCTGGCGTGGTCCAACATCGTACGGTACACCGAGACGGTTTCCGGATGACATTATTGATCCCGATACAGAAATTACTGTTCGTTCGAGAATTCCTGGTATTTTCTAGAAAAGACTCAACTGATCTGATTGCGGTTGGATTTTTTGTCTCTTTTCTATCCTCCACAGTAACTGTAGTAGTTTCAGAAGATAGTGCCAGATGGCATACGCTTCGCCGACTGAAATGTTGCGACCTGTAGCCTCCTTGATGATACGGCGAAGTTCTGTAGCGCTTTGTTTTGAGAGAATTGCCATCGACTCATTCCTATCTCAAAAAGCGGAGTCTGCGAAGCAAGTTATCGACAGTTACTTGGCCGGTATCTGCTTAATGTCTACCTCTGCTTTGGCAATATCTTCAGAAACCTTCTGTTCATCGGTATGTAATTTGGCGCTTGATATTTCCTTGATTTGCCAGCCAACTGCATCTGCAGCCCAGAGACAGATATCGCTTGCCGTATTGTTGATGTCTTCGTTCCATTTACTTAGAGCGTCTGGTGAGGAGTCTGTGTATAAATTATCGGCCTCTTGGTATGCGCTTATCGCATTCGCCCCAGGATCATTTTTGAGGCACGTGTTTGTTCTGAACGTACCGAAGTGAACAGCTGCAGAATTCGGATCATTAAATGCTTTTAGTCCCGCGTTCGCGTCTGCATACTGCGCGGTGCCAAGTGCTGCTTTACCCGTGACAAATAACTGCGTGTAATATGTAACGCTTGCTGAAAGAATCGCAGCAATTTTCTGATTGTCCGGAGCAGACGAGGTTGCGACAACTACAGGATTTTGCATGAGTGCGCTTTGCTGAGCCTGTTTAATTGGCTGAGGCGTATTCAGGCCGATGACTAGCAATAAAACAAAACCGAGAACAGCTACTCCGGTAGCGGAGTAGAGAAACTTCGTAGCCATAAAATCTAGCGGGATTTTAGTGGTGGGAACCTTCAGGTAATCAAAAGGCCCCTCGCCATCGCGATGAGAACCTTTCGGCTCCCACCTATACCGGTTTCCCGATATAACCCGCTAGAGTGACTCTGACGAGGAGTCCTTTGATCTCTAGCGGGGTTTGCAACCATATCCTCTGGAAATTCCAAAGGGGTTAGGTCGGCTTTTATTTAATTGTCTGCAAGAACATGATAGCACTTTAGGCTATCAATTTGCACCCTAGCAGATTTCAGGGTTTTGCGAAGGGACTTACCAACAGGCAAATATACTAGAATAAGAGCCATGGAAACCAAACGTTGAGCGTATACTAGTGGTTATGAAAGTGGCGAAAAATATTACATTCCTCATTTTGGCGCTTCAATTATTGAGTCCCATTTTTGCATACGCTCAGTCGGAACTTGTACAGGACACGGTAACAATTCAAAAGGCACAGGTGCTTGAAGTGACGAATCAAAAGGAAACGGCCCTTCTGGGAACAGACAAGTCTACGAAGATGCAAACTCTCAGGGTAAAAGTTCTTGATGGACCTGATGCTGGATCGGTCGTCACATTCGATAACGAATACATTCAAATGTCTGTAGGAAATATATTTTATCTTCGCCATACAACGAGCTCTGTGGATCCAGTGGATTACTACTCGGTATCCGATCCGTACCGACTCAATGTGCTCTGGGGGCTTGCCGCCGCGTTCCTTGTCCTCATAATCATTTTTGGTGGCACTCAGGGCATCCGAGGATTCGCGAGTTTGTGTGGAAGTCTTATTTTGATTTTCTACGTACTCCTACCAGGTATGCTCCACGGTTATTCGCCAATCTTTGTAAGTATTGGCGTCTCATCTCTTATTATCGTTGCCGGTTCATATATTACGCACGGTTTTAACCGCACCACAACAGCCGCCGTTTTGGGCATGATTGGTACCGTATTGATAACAGGTCTTGGTGCTTATTACGTAGTGCATGCGGCGCAGTTGACCGGATATAACAACGAAGAATCGCGATATCTCACCTTTAGCACGAACGGTTCAATAGATCTCGTCGGTCTTCTCTATGGCGGGATCATGATCGGCCTTCTGGGTGTTTTGTACGATATCGCGATCGGACAAGCGATAGCGGTAGAAGAATTATTCAGAGCTGGTGTGCACATGACTCGTATTCAGGTATATGAACGCGCAATTCGAATCGGTCGAGAACACATTGGCGCTCTCGTGAATACACTTGCCATTGCGTATGTAGGAGCAGCACTGCCTTTGTTGCTCCTCGTACAACACGCGACGTACGGTGTCGGCTATGCGATCAATAACGAGATCTTCGCAACCGAGATCGTGCGTATTCTTATCGGTTCGATCGGACTTGTCCTCGGCGTTCCAATCACAACGCTGATCGCGACATATATGCTTTCAGGCAATTCAAAACCCTCGAGCAGCGGGCACTCGTCCCATCGTCATTAGGTAGACGTATCAGGAGATATACGTATCAGGCTCCGGCTAATTTAATGATGGTGTAGATAAATCCCATGCCAGCAATTGTTGAGATGGTCGTCCAGCGCTTAGGATGTGCATGGTGGCTTTCTGGTAGAAGATCGCTTGCTCCTATATACAGAAAGAAACCAGAGAAAAGCGCGATAAGAATGCCCAGACTTCCTTCTGTAACAGAAAACAGAAGGGTGATGAGAACACCTGCTACGGGGGCAAGAGCATCAATAATAAGCCAGCGCAAAGCACGTCTTCGTTTGCCACCATTCTTCAGAATCATATTTACCGTATTGATGCCGTCGGAGAAATCATGTGCTAAAACAGCCGCAGCAACGACGAGACCGATCGCAGGAGAAATTTTGAAAGCAAGACCGATACCAACTCCATCAAGAAAACTATGCAGTGAAAGCGTACTCGCACCCCATACACCGCGCTCGGAGTGTGCGTGCTCGTGCGTGTCGTCTTCGTGATGTCGATGCAAAACAAAGAGTCTGTCGAGCGCCAGATATAGGGCAAAACCAAAAGCGATAATGGAAGTGGCGAATGCCGTTCCATTGCTTTTTCCCACAAGATCAATCGCTTCCGGTATAAGGTCGAAGAAAGCGACGCCTATCACAGCTCCCGCACTGAATCCAAGAATGAGATGTAAACGATCTTTGAGGCGAAGCGCAAACCAGCCTCCCAAAAGTGTTGAACAGAATGCAGCAATTGCAATGAGGATGACCATATCAAGTTCTAAAATTAAGATGGAATATTTAGCAGTGTTTCGCCAGAAGTTAGATGCTCACCGGGGTGTTTGCGCCCGCTCTTGATGACACCTGGAAAGAGCCCTGAATGGCTCCGCCAAGCTTGCTCTGGACGGGCACATCCTTCGATGCGTCGAACGAACCGTTGCCGTCTGTATCTGAGTGCAGCATGGCCATGAGCTTCTCGTCGTTTTTGCTTGCACGTGAGAGCACTACTTTGACGTTATTACTTTGTCCTGCGGGGAGAAGTGCACTTGATCCAAGCACGGTGCCTGACTCGTCGTGGATAACGAGATATCCGGGAGCTGCAAGATACACGGTGCCTGTTACCACCTTACCTGGTCGCTGATCAGTCACTACGACAGCATTCGGCTCAGCGAGCATCGGCGATGTATTGGAAGCATTACCGGAAGAATGATGCATGGCCGCCCTCTGCTCGGGTGTCATATTCATGCCCGAAGAGTCGCCCGTTTTTGTCGTTGAAAAATAGTACGCACCACCCGTAATAAGAACGACCGCCGCGAGACCAATAATGACTTTTGTATTCATGGTTTGTATGTATTAAGAAGCGCAAGACAAGATTACCTTACCTCCTGGTAAATCGTATCATTACGGCCCTCCAATAAAAAAGTCCCAAAAGAAGCAATAGTATCGCTGTTACAAGCCCTGGGTAATACGACGTTTGGGCTAACGCAGGAATGACATGACTCACTTCGAAAATAAAGAGTAGTCCGATAAAAACCAGAAGCCATCGCTTCGGTTGATAAATTGTCCACAGCAAAATTGCTACCAATAGTAACTGTTCGACAATGTATAGAGTAATTGTGGGCAAATGGTGCGCGGTTATGGAACGGAAGAGAGGGTCGAGGCCAAGAAGGCCGGTACTATACTCTTCTATCGCATGGGCGACAAAAAGAGGAATCGCTAGCTTGAGCAAATTGCCGATGTCCATGGGTACAAATTCTAGACAATCTCTCCTTTCTTCTCAAGCATCATGTGATGGATCGTCGCAATCTGAAGCCACGTAGCGATTAGAATGAGGATGGCAACGCACGCAAGTGCGTTCATCTTTGTGATCCCATATACCATTTTGTTCGACCCGATCCGAATTGCACCAACAAACATACCTACTCCAACAACCCCCACAACAACACTAACTACGTGCATTACTTTTGATAGTTTCATAATTTTTACTTTTATTTATTAAATGAACTGATAACTAACCTGTTTTGATTAACCTTACGGCAACAGATTTTCTTTTGATGTGCCAGAAGACTAGTACGCTCAGAATTGCTGCGAAGAAGCACCACACGGATAGAAATGTCTCACTAAAAAACCATGCTGCAATAAACGCAGATATGAGTGCGAAAACTCCGAATACTTTTATAAATCTATGGCTGGAAAAGAAACAGCTGACACATGTAGCCGCCAGATACAGTGCAAGCATCGGATACAAGAAAAGATGAGGAGAATTATACGCGATGCTGTTATTTACAATCTGCGATGTAATCGGCTCGGTGACGATGAAATACAGAAGATATAATCCGACAGCGATGCCGATGCCTGAAAAGCCCCACAGAATTTTCCGACGAGTCTCATCTGTCTCCATCAACAAAACCGAAACAGGAATAAGTATCGGCCAGAGGACATGTGAAAACAAAGAGAATCCGTACGTGGCTATGGCATTCAAAATTGGGGAACCAAAAGAAACCCACACCACTCCTTCAATAGCCTGCTGGATTCCGAACAAAAGCGGAATACTGGCAAAGGGTAGTTCGGATTTCTTCTTCACCTGCGCAATCGTCAAAACTCCCGCCGCACTGAGCGCCCCTCCAGCTACGAAACTTGCTGTCGCAGAGAAACACATACATTATTTGACCGTAAAGCTAAACATCATGCCCGCCTCAAGGTGCTCTGCGATGTGACAGTGCGCCATCCATGTGCCAGGGTTGGACGCATCAAGGAGAATATCGACATACTGACCTGAAGGAACAAGTACCGTGTCTTTCCATACGAGATCCGTTTGTTCGACACCATTGCGATCAAGTACCAAAAATCGTTGGCCATGGAAGTGTATGGGGTGTTGCATCGGATGCGGTGAGTTCGGGTCATTCGTGATTCGTATTTTTACTTTGTCACCGACTTTAAAGTTCCAATCGATGTTCATATTTTCCTTACCAGTTCCCGTATCAACTATTTTCCACGCAACGGTATCTGCATTCGACATCTGATTCATCTGTCCCATACCTCCGCTCGTGTCGTCCCATTCGATGCCGTCTTTTGGCGCCCCCATCGCCATCGAGCCTCCACTCATATCCATCCCGGCCATGCTGTTTCCGCTGTTCATCATGCTCGACATAGCGCCCTTTAAGTCCACAGTTAGCTTGAGTTGCTTGTCCGGCAGTTTGCTGAAATCCGCTCGGAAGTGGTCGATGCTTTTAACAACATCTATGTGAGTCGCAAGGGTTGCAAAGGAGCGTGCATACGATGGGGTGATCGGACTTCCTGAGACAATCACGGTGCCAAGTTGATTCGTTATATCCGGTGTCTTGTTTTGAATCGCATATGTTCCAGCTTTATCGAATAGTACTTCTACTACGGCACGCTCTGATGGTCCCAGCGTTACGGCGTCGATCCACTGGTCTTTTTCATATGCACCACTATCGCTTCCGACGAGTTTTATTTTTGCTCCCGATATAGCGAAGTTAAATGGCCTGGCATTAGCAGTGTTCGTGACATAAAAGCGGATCACTTCTCCTGTTTTTGCTTGCAGACTGTAGCGATCGTCGCCATTGATTAGAAAGGTATTTCCATACCGGCCCATAAGCGTGCGATCTGCTGTTTTTCTATCGAAAGCGGCAATTGCACCATTTTCAATTAAAATATCATCAAGAATGAGGGGCATTTCGCGATTGACAGGATTCCAATAGTTCGGGCTCGCCGGCGTCACTAAATAATTTCCGTAGAGGCCGAGTTCTTGTGCATAATCTTCGCGTACATGCGGATGGTACCAGTACATCCCAGCATCGGGGAATTTGATCTTGTACGTAAAAGAGCCGCCTGGCGGTACCTCCTTTTGCGTTATCGGAGGCGTACCATCATTGGCATTTTCCAAGCGGATACCGTGAGAGTGAAGTGTGGTTGGAACATCAGTCTCGTTTTTGAAATTCACCGTAATTTCCGCACCTTGAGGAATCTTTAGCAGCGGTCCCGGGATCATGCCGTTATATGCGAGCATTTTTACTGCTGTCTCACCGATTACTTTTTTCACGATAGATGCGGTGAGACTGTAGGTGTAGCCATTTTTTAGCTCAACCACTTCAGAAGAGGTTGCCTCTCTAAGACCTGTAGTAGATTGCGAAAAAGGACCCCGTTGAGTGCCGCTCATGTCACCTGGACGCATGGAGAAGTTGCCAAAGATTCCAGAGATGAATACGCCGATAGTGAGCGCTGCGAGAGATAGCACCGTCACCGCCATGAGCTGCGCCCTCGTCACATTTCCTTTTTTCATTTTCATTGCTTTGTTTTTCATATTACGTTTCATTTTTCTCGCCATCTTTAGCAGACTATTTCCACTCAGATTTCCATACTTTCATTTGTGCATTTTCCTTCGACTGAGCTGTAATAATATTTTTTGCAAGTTTTAGTATTTCCTTGCGTTTACTTTTCTTCTCCGCAATTTTAGCCATTGCAATTGCTTCGTTGTGGTGCGCCGTCATTGCCACGATAAAAGCCTTGTCGAATGCAGCTTCAGTTTTGCTTGCTAGCGAGTTCATTGTTTCGTTTTTTTTCATATTCTTATCTATATTTATTAATTTATAAGTTACATTTGCATGCCACTTTGATTTACACTCTGCTTTTCTCCTCCTTTGCCGATCACTGCTTCTGTTCCCATGCCATGCTTTAGCTTATTGGCTACGAGCCACCAATTGATGGGGTACGCGATGACAAGTCCAACCAAGGTCGCCAAAGACATCACACCCCAAAACCTGATGTCCGTTGCCTCCATTGCTCTCATGTCCGAACTCATGAGAATAACCATCACGGGTATCATGCCTGCCATGACTGCATTCATGGAGAGCCATTCGGGCATAAAAGATTTCTTTACTGCTGCGACGTAACTGCCACCAAGCATTTTTTGCATAAACAACGCTTGGAAGATAAGCAGGCCAAAGGCGAACCCAAAAAAGTACTCTGAGACTACATCGAGATACATTGGTAGCCCCAGCGCCACCGTAATGACTGCCGCAACTATGATTCCAGTCGCATCTCCTGCCATGCAATGAATTGTGGAACCAAGCGACTGTTTCCATACAGGTGCAATAAATTTCTCGTGCTCACTAACCTTAGGCGGTTTGCAAGACAGCACATACAAGGCGGCACCGATGACTCCTGTGTATGCGGTTACGAGAATCCATCCAACACGCATTACTTTCAACTCGGGATTATTGTGATACGCATCCCATGCAACGTAGACCACCGAGATCGCAGTAAGAATAAACCAAATGACAAGCGCGGTGTCCAAAAACGAACCGCTTTTATTCGTATTTGTCATTATCATTGAAGGATCCATAGAATACTATTTCGGCTTACTTTTCTTTTCTGAAGTCACTGAGCGTCTCTGAAATACAGCTGGACAAGAAATATCCTCTCTCATCAATCTGTACCCAAAGACATTGCGACTTTTGCGATGCAACGCTCTGAATTTCCTGTTTCTCCACACGGTAAATGATCTCAAGTATCTGGCTGCTACCACGATCAAGGATCCTGTTTATGGTGCGCAGCGGTGCATCTACCTTTACGCGAACATGCGTTTGTTCAAAAAAGATATCTTGAAGAACTTCGGCAGGTTCGCGACCGAATGGAACCACTCCTCCCGGTAGGTTGTAATACTCTAAATATGATGGTGCATATCTTTGGTCTACAGTAATCAGAATTTCGCCGGAATCTTCAAGAAGTCCTCGTACCACGATCTGTTGTTTTTGGGTTAGAAACGTATCCATATTATTTTTTCTTGAAGATAATTTCACCCCCCTTATCCACCGTCGCCTTGACCCGATCACCTTCGGCGATAGAACCATCAATGATCGCCATAGCAAGCGTGTCCATGAGTTCCGTTTGTATGGCTCGCTTGAGCGGACGAGCCCCAAATGCCGGGTCGTATCCTTTTTTGAGTAACAGGTCGTACACGGAGCTATCTGCATCAAGGATGATTCTCTTTTCTTCCAGAAGCAGCCGGAGAAGCTCGCTGACTTGAAGTGTGACGATTTCTTTCAGTACCGCTTTGTCGAGAGCGTTGAAGAAAACGATCTCATCGATGCGATTTAAGAACTCCGGTCTGAAATTTTTTCGGACAATGGCCATTACATCGCGTTCAACGTCTTTTCCGTTTTTCTCTTCGAGCAGCAACTCGCTTCCCAGATTGGAGGTCATGATAATAAGCGTGTTTGTGAAATTGACGGTACGACCCTGACCATCGGTGAGTCTGCCCGCATCCAATACCTGCAAGAGGACGTTGAAGACATCGGGATGTGCCTTTTCAATTTCATCGATAAGTATGACCGCATAGGGACGTCGTCGTATCGGCTCGGTAAGCTGACCTCCTTCTTCATATCCGACATACCCGGGCGGAGCTCCGATGAGCCGGGACACAGAGTGACGTTCCATATATTCACTCATGTCTATCCGAACGACCGCGTCTTCGTTATCAAAAAGAATTTCCGCGAGCGCTCGTGATAATTCAGTCTTTCCCACGCCCGTAGGGCCGAGAAATAGGAATGAGCCGATAGGGTGACCTTTCGATTTGAGGCCAGCTCGTGCGCGACGGATCGCGCGCGCCACTGCGGACAGCGCTTTTTCCTGTCCCACCACGCGCTTCGAGAGCTCTTCCTCGAGGTGAGCCAATTTGTGCGATTCGGTTTCTAAAAGTTTCGAAACAGGTATCCCTGTCCAGCGTGCCACCATGCGAGCAATATCTTCTTCGGTTACTTCTTCGCGGACCAAGCGCTCTGCTTCCGGAATAGCGCTAATTTCTTTCTCTACATTCTTGATCGCCTTCTGCTTTTCGGGAAGCGTAGCGTATTGGATCTCGGCCGCGCGGGAGAGATCGCCGGAGCGTTCCGCCCGCTCCATTTGTATTCGTAACTCGTCGATGTCTTTTGAAAGTGCTCGAAGTTTCCTTACAAGCTCCCGCTGCTTTTCCCATCGAACCTTTTTCCCGTCGAATTCTTCTTTGAGTGACGCGATGCCTTTTTCGACCTCTTGGAGTCGGCTTTTGCTCTCGGCGCCCTTTTCCTTCTTGAGCGCCTCCTTTTCTATCTGAAACTTCAAGATCTTGCGATGCATCGCATCAAGATCAATAGGCATGGTCTCAATTTCCATCTTAAGCGTTGACGTTGCTTCGTCTATAAGATCTACCGCTTTGTCCGGCAGGAATCGCTCGGTGATGTACCGCTCAGAGAGCCGTGCGGCGGCTACGAGGGCCTCGTCCGTAATCTTTACGCCGTGATGCACTTCGTATTTCTCCTTGAGACCCCGCAATATTGCGATAGTGTCTTCTATAGACGGCTCCCCGACGAATACTGGCTGGAACCTTCGCTCAAGCGCCTGGTCTTTTTCGATGTATTGGCGATATTCGTTCAAGGTTGTTGCGCCGATCATATGAAGTTTCCCGCGTGCAAGAAGTGGCTTGAGCATGTTTGCTGCATCGACCGCGCCGTCCGCTTTTCCAGCGCCAACAATCGTGTGCAATTCGTCGACAAACAAGATGATGCTTCCTTCCGCTTTCTCCACCTCCTTGAGCACCGCCTGTAGACGCTCCTCAAACTCTCCACGAAACTTTGCGCCAGCAAGCAGCGATGCGATCTCAAGGCCAAGTAGCTGCTTATTCTTGAGCGAATCAGGTACGTCTCCCGAAACTATCCGTTGCGCCAGCCCCTCGACAATTGCCGTCTTACCAACGCCGGGTTCTCCGATAAGGACCGGATTGTTCTTGCGGCGGCGTGAAAGCACCTGCATCACGCGACGGATCTCGTCATCTCGCCCGATGACTGGATCGAGTTTTCCCTGACGAGCGAGTTCTGTAAAATCCTGTCCGTATTTTTTTAATACATTATATTTTGTTTCAGGATTTGGATCATGTACGTTGCCCGCGCCGCGGACTTTCGGAAGATTGCTCTTAATATCTGCGTATCGCGCACCAAGTTCGTTCAAAATCACCTTTGTATTGCTTGCAACGTCGAGAATTGCAAGGAGCAGATGTTCGGTGCTTACATAGCTGTCCGAAAGTGCCCCAGCTTCTGTAACGCTTTTTTCTAGCACCTGCTGTAATTCGGGCGAGAGCCTCGGCGACGTGTCGTGTTGGAGAATGGGCAAGTGACTAAGTGCTGCTGCTACCGTATCGCGGAGTCCCTCAACATCAATTTTCAGACTTTCAATAAGAGGGCGAACCACCGTATCGTTCTGCTCAAGAAGAGCGGCAAGGAGATGCATCGGTTCAATGCTCGAATGCCGCGCGCTGTGTGCGATATCAAGCGCTCTCTCTAGTGCCTCTCGCGAGCGTTCTGTAAGTTTTTCGGTATTCATATTTTAAGAATTCTTTGCGAGTAATTTGCCATACTAGATTTTTTGTCGTCTCAATAGCACTGCGTTGAATGCAACTATCACGGTACTTACTGACATAAACACGGCAGCAAGTGCGGGTTGCAGAATGATTCCGTACGACGCGAGCGTTCCGGCAGCCAAGGGAATCGCCACGACGTTGTAGCCTGTAGCCCAGAAAAGATTTTGGATCATCTTGTTGTAGGTAAGGCGCGATAGGTTAAAGATTTTCGTGATATCGCGAGGATCACTTTTTACGAGGATAATTCCCGCTGACTCAATCGCAACATTTGTACCTGCACCGATTGCTATACCAAGGTCTGCTTGCGTAAGCGCGGGCGCATCATTCACCCCGTCGCCGACCATAGCTACTTTTTGGCCTTTGCTTTGCAGAAGTTTTACTTTTTCTGCCTTTTGGTCAGGCATGACTTTTGCAAAATATTCATCAATACCTATTTCCTTGGCTACCCACGCGGCAACATCTTCGGAATCGCCCGTAACCATAGCGGTACGAATACCAAGAGCCTTAAGGGTTTTAATTGCTTCTCGTGACTCTTCTCGAATAACGTCGGCAAGCGCGATGCTACCGATGAGTTTTTTATCAACGACAACAAATATCACCGTTTTTCCTTGTTTTGAGAGGATATCTATTTTGTTTTGATACTCTGATGGTACTTGTATATTATTTTCTGCAAGAAAAGATTCGTTGCCAACATACACTTCGCTATTTTCCATCTGCGCCTTTGCGCCGCGGCCTCCAATACGTGCAAAGTCTTTTATACCAATCAAAGCGATGTTTCTTTTTTGCGCCTCTTTGACCATTGCACTAGCCAATGGATGTTCTGATTGACTATTGACTGAGGCGGCCGTTTTGAGGACTTGCTCCTCCGTAACACCTTCGTTTGCAACAATCGCGTCTATGCCAAATTCTCCCTTAGTCAGGGTGCCTGTCTTATCAAATAAAACCGTATTAATATTTCGGGCTTCTTCCAGAGCCATGCGGCGGCGCACTAAGAGTCCATTTCGTGCAGCCATGGTCGTAGAGATCGACGCAACGAGCGGAATTGCTAGACCCAGGGCGTGAGGACACGTAATGACGAGAACAGCGACAAGACGCTCTGTAGCAGTTCCTACGCCTGCGTTTGCCAAGAGCCATGCAATAAATGTTGTGACTCCTGCGACAATCGCAATAATGGTGAGATAAAACGCTGCTCGATCCGAGAGCATCTGCAATTTGGATTTAGACGCTTCGGCATCAGCGACAAGTCGCATGATTCCTGCCAGAAAAGTCTTGTCGCCAATATGTGTTACTTCAACCGTGAGGCTTCCGTCTCCATTAATAGAGCCAGCTATAACTTGTGCTCCCGTCGTTCTAGAAACAGGTTTCGATTCTCCGGTGATAATTGCCTCGTTTATTTCTGACTGTCCTTCAACAATTCGTCCGTCAGCCGGAATTTTTGCACCCGGTTTAACGAGCACTTTATCGCCTGCACGCAGGTCGCTCAGTGAGACAGTTTCGGTTTTACCGTTGCGGATTACGTCTGCGGTATCGGGGAGAAGTTTAGCTAGTTCTTTAAGAGCTCCTTTGGCACCTTGCACCGAGCGCATCTCGATCCAGTGGCCAAGAAGCATAATGGCTATCAGTGTTGAGAGTTCAAAAAGCAAATCGTGACCCGTTCCAAGGATGATAGAGAAGAAGCTATACAGATATGCCGCAATGATCGCAAGTGCGATCAGCGTCATCATTCCCGGCATCCGTGCCCGAAGCTCACGGTATGCACTACTAAGAAAGATCCATCCACAGTAAAAAAATACAGCTGATCCGAGCAAGAGTAGTACGTACTGCCATCCGGGGAACTCAGGTCCGTGAATTCCAAAGACCGATAGCGCCATTTCTGAGTAAAAGAAGATGGGTATGGTGAGCGCAAGTGAAATCCAGAACTTCTGCAAAAATGAAAAGGTGTTGTGACCAACGTGCTTAATTTCACTCATTTCCGCAGCCGACTTCTTTTTTATAGGCACAAGATTCATGCCGCACTCGGGGCACATACCTGGTTTGTCTTGCACAACTCCCGGGTGCATGGGGCAGCTATACGATTCTCCAGTCGAATCTGTATGATGCTCGCCATGGTTGTGATGTGAGTGATCCATAGATTTATCTTTTCTTTTGCGCCAACTTATAGATCTTAAGGATCTCGTCTACAGATTTCTTTTCTTTGCCGGCCTTAATCTGCTCGATGACGTGAGTAGAAAGATGATTCTCCAGTACCAGATCTTTGACACCGGAAAGCGCTTCCTTGATGGCAGAGGCTTGGATAATGATGTCGACGCAATACTTTTCGTCTTCAACCATACGCTGAAGGCCACGCACCTGTCCTTCAATCAACTTCAGCCTTCGTATAGTTTTGCGCTTAATATCTGCTCTCACTCACACAGTATACCCCCTAGGGGTATGTGATACACATGAACGTCGATGAGGATAGGAAAATGGGATTTAATCCTTCCGCGCGTGCCTGAGTATTCCTCATGTAAATCACATTACGGGCATGACACTATGTGAAGTGCTTATATCAACCTAATTAAACTACTATGGATACAAAATCTGGTACTTGTTCAAGCTGCAATCACGAACACACACAGGCTGATGGCTCATGTTCCTGCGGATGTAAAACGAGTAAGTAACGCGAGAAAAACAATCAGCACCAATGTTGCAATTTGCATTGGCAAGACTGATCCGAAACAAGGTTGCCCCGTTGAGACAATCGTGAATCACCCAGGTCTTGTTGCGTAACCATACACGCAAGGCTGATGACGTTACGGAACGAAAGCAAAATCACTCAATAAGAGTGATTTTGTTTCGGTACTGCTGTCAGCAGATATGGATTTTAAGAACGGTTCTCTTGGTTTTCGACGAGAGCTAGATCTGCGTATCCTTGAATGCCATAAAACATCCGTGAAATGGCCTCTGCGGTACGCAACGTAAAGTTATCCTGCACTGCACAACTAACCACTAGGCCGTTCGTGGAGTGAAAAGTGATATGAATTTCTCGGGTGGTGTACCTACTGGGCTCAGGTCGAAATTCATCGAGGTCGTAGTGAAGTTGCGACGGTGTACCGGGTAGAGTGATAAGAAAGTATGTACCCATCCAGTCAACTGATCCGACGCCTCCCAAAAACCCTTCGAGATAATAGCGGATTTTTGCTATCGCCGGTCGGCATGCCTTTTTCCAAACCGTTTTATCGTTAACGAGCCATCGTTGCTCCGTAGGTTCTGTCACAATATCCTCCTGTTGCGATCTGATTCAAAGATAACAACTATTGAGTATAAGTCACTAGCTCACACATGGTACTTAATAGAGACTTTTTAGAAAGGAAAAGGCCCGCTTAACGCGGGCCTAAATTTAGGTTCCTTTTAGATTCTTTTCTAAGCCATCAAGCCCTTGCTGTAAATTTCCGATGATATAGCCTTTTCGACTTTCATATACACCTAGATCTTCAATAGCAACCTCAACAGCGCGCATGATGTAATCAAGCGAAGCAGAGTTTTCAATGCCATCTGTTGAGCTGGCAATTGAAAACCAGTGCTGCAATACCCCCGCAAGCGATCGAAGAGCCTGATGTAACTGATTTCCCTCTTTCATTATTGTCACAAGAGTATTGATTTTGTGCCAACAATCGTCTTCGCTCGAAGTGCTTTCAGTCCAGGGGTTTTTGCGTGAATTGAACACCTTGAGTGCATCAAGCCACTCGCGGCCATTCTCACCCTGGAGGTTAGTCAAAAGCTGCATGTACGGGCCACGAATGTCGCGGACCGTCAGCTGATCATGGTTAGACATGAGCAGTTCCTTTGGGACATGAAAACGGTTTCAAAGAACCGAACAAAAGTACATTACAATAGAAAATTAAGAATGTCGAGCTGGGTGTATGTACGAAGTTGGAACCAACTATGAAAGAGACCGGAGATACCTTTCATAAATGACGCCTGTGTCCGTACAAAGTTTATTCTCAATCAAAAGACGGTCAACTTCTTCTTTCTTCATCCATCCCGACCATTGCCACTCGGTCTTATCTGTCTGCAGCGCGTCATCAGTTTCTGTAATATATGCGTGAGAAATTTGCTGGAAATCTGGAGTATCAAAATCTTCCATAAACAAATACTTCACCAGTGTTTTTAATCCTGTTTCTTCAAATAACTCTCTTACCGCAGTGTTTTGTGGCACCTCGCCTGCGTCGACATGACCACCCGCACCTATTCCATATTTGTTTGGAAATTTCTTTTTTGACGCCAAGCGTTGATGCACGAAAAACTCGCCTTTTGAGTTCATTATCAAAATGAGTGCTACTTCTACTTTTGACATATAGGGTGAAGGTTGCTTGGTACAAAGTTGGAACTATTATCAACCCGACTGAGCCCAAAAACCCACGCTCAACTTGGCTGGGATTGTGGGACTATATCCGAGTGGTTTTAGTTTAAGACATTCTAACCAAAAGAAAAACCGCCTTTTGAAGGGCGGCTTTAAGTCTAAGTTTTTACCAATTCAGGCAAGCCTATGATTGGGAGTTCAATGCAGTCCACCGACCTGTTGAAGTATAAAACCACAGGAAAGGTCCGACTGTTATAGTTTCGCCAATCCTCTTTTGAGGTCGACAGATTAGCAGTACCTTTGGCCACGACTCCGCCCTTGATGTCTTGAGCGGTCAGTTCAATTCTTGCGTGAGAAATTACACATCCAGCCGAACCGGGAGGCACTCCCACACTTAGGTGGTTATCGAATACTTTCTGCTCTTTTAAGATAAGTGGCAGATCGTCAATTTTAAAGTGCAGCCTATCCATGAAGCAAAACGTTCCCTTGATCTTGTAATCCTCCTCAGTTTCTCCGTCATAATGTAACTCGCCTTGGACTACATATTCGAGCCCAAAATCTTCCACAAGCTCAAGGAGCTGAGTGGCAAAGACAGAGCGCTCTGTCTGCGACAATTCAAAAAAACACTTACTGTTCTGATAACAGTTCGAGTATTTCGTTGCGTTTGCCACCAAAACAAATGCGGCTTCGCGTGCAACGTCATGATCACTAGAGAATAGCAATTCGTAAATACGCTCCGGAAGCGTATTGATCTGAAACCAATCTGTACTGCTAAACATTTTCAGCGCGGCAGATTCCTGAAGTGAATTGCAGAAGGCCATAAGTTGGCCTGCTTTTCTAACCCCGGTAAGTTTCTCAAGCCTTTCCGAGGATCGAAGTAGCGAAACGACTTCGGTTGGCAGTGCTTGCCCACGCATGTTTAGACCTCTCTAAAATGGTTGCTTCTAGATAGAAGATTACAACAAGTATTTAAGAAGTCGAGCTAAGTATATTGGATCTATATATTGGAATTATTAAGAAAAATAAAACGACGGCCACTTACCAAATGTGGCCGTCGTTTGCTACTCATTTATCCAACCCGCTTTCAGTGCTTTTCGGCACATTTTAGTTACCAACACCTTGGCTACTCAGGACGCTCTTGACGCCCTAGGGCATCTAGTGTCATCCCTTAGGGTATGGAAAGGTAGGACAATGTTGTGACTAGCACACAAGGGGCTTCGTTATTTGTTTCGCCGAAATGTACGCCGAAATACCAAGCAGCGTTACTCCAGCGATTCCGAATTCTTCACCTTTGAGCGGTAAAAAGGTGATGATGCTTGCACCCGCCGCTGTGCCGAATACGGACATGACTACCAGCGAGCCACATGCAGCGCATCCGACTCCAAGGACTCCACTTATGAGTCCGAGCCCACCCGCTGCCGCGCCAGCTCCTGATACACGTCTCTGTCTATTAATGTAGTACGTAATGAGCGAGACATTGATACCAGCGAGCACGGCGCTCGCAATGATGTAGAGAGCGGCACGGACCGTGAAGTTTGTCGTGATCGACGTGGCAAGATTAACCGGCAAAGTTAATTTGTCGGCGAGAGCTACTGCGGGATTTCCAAGAATCGACAATAGGAGTCGCAGATTCGGCAGCCATGTTGCAAACACAGTCATAAACAGCGCCACAGCAGCGGCAAGTAACACATACTGCCACTTTTTGAATACTGTCGTGAACGCGCTCGCAATCATAATCACTTTCCCGCAAGGGTAAGATCAATGACTTGCTTAAATGCTGCGTATGGCTGAGCTCCATTGATAAACTGTTTACCAATGATCGTGCCTGGCGTACCGCTTACGCCCATTGCCCCTCCTTCGGCTTTGTCATCGTCCATCTCTTTTTGATACGCATCTGAATTCTTAATCGCCAGTGCCATTACTTTTTGCGCATCTGCTGCGCCAAGTACGCTCGTCGTAATTGAGAGGATCTTCGCGTCTGTTGCCCAGCCTGTATTTTCCTTACCCTGATTCTCAAAGACAGCCTTGTGCCATTGATAGAATTTATCCGGAGCAGTATCCCAGACAGCACGCGCTACTTTGCCAAGTCGTTGCGAATCCTCGCTTAAAAATTCGAAATCTTTGAATACAATCTTAACCTTGCCGGTGTCCACGTATTCTTTAACGAGCTGCGGCATGACATCAATCTCGTTGCGCTGACAGAACGGACACTGGTAATCGAACCAGTACGCCATCGTGACTGGAGCGTCCTCCTTTCCAATATATGGTTCACCAGCGATCTTGACCTTGCTAACATCCGCCGCCTGTGTTGGTTGTTGGCCGGTTGGAGGCGTCGCACCGACTTGCGCCGAACTGTTTCCACGAAGTCCAATGAGAAGTCCTCCAGCGATTAAAAATCCAGCAATGACTATCGCGCCAGGAATGAGTAATTTATTTTGTTGCGATTCAGTCTCCATAGTTATTTCATCTTAACTTCTAATTTAATAATCACGCATCGCACATCTAGATTGGTGAGTTTTCCGTACCGCGTCCATTGTTCGACAATAAGAATGCAGTGATTTGTGCAGGATCTAACGTTTTCTGCTTCAGCAGGTAGCCCCACGAGACGAGCGCGACGGGTACGTCGAGATTTGTACGGGGCACCATGATTTTCTTCGCGATCTTTGCTGCATCGAACGCGCCCTGAATTTTCGCAATCTCGTCTTTTGCAAGGTCTGCCTTGTACCAAATAACTGCCGCACCGTGCTCCATACTGTGTAGCACAAGTTCATCAGGGACCTGTTCAGTCTTAATGCCAGCTCCCGCGACGCCATCTCCCCAATGTACGCCTGACGTCGGCGGATCCGAGTTGTATGCCGCATGTGCCGCCCCACGTTCGATGTGTGTGGCAGTCTGATCAGTCATTTTCTCGCCCATCAGAGGTCTCGCCGCCTGCGGCTTCGGAGTGGGGATTAATACAATTGCGAGCAACGGCAGTACCGCCGCTCCAACAATGAAGCCAATAATGTATTTTGTTTTCATGTTAATTTCTCTTGACCTTATAAATAGAAAACCGCTCAACTTCATTGAGGGTCTTTCGTTAAGAGAAATTAATAAACCTTCGGATTTAGAATGCCGCGTGAAAAAGCTTCCTGGAACGAACTTATATGGACAATCGCGAGCGAGTGCTCAAAACGCAATCTTTGACGTGTCTCTAGAAAATTGAGAACGTCATCAAACAGTAACCGCCTTGTTATATATACTGCAAAAACTGCCGCAGCTAACAGGAGAGCAAGTGCACGAACTGCATCGAAAGCTGTCCCGGTGAACATACTCTGCCCCACAGCAAAATGCGCCAGGGGGGACAGCGTGCAAATGGCAATGGCGCTGAACATGCATCCAGATGTTGATGTTTGTGCATCTTTTTCCATTCTCACATTGAGAACTGTTCCGCAAAGACTCATTACGATGAGTGCCGCGAGCACGAAAAGCACGAGGATCTGAGCATGCGTTCCGAGCCTCATATGCATCGTAGTATACATAGCCTATCTAAAATTTGGTAGTACACTTCATACATATGGAGCCCGAATTCGCCCTCGCACATGAAAAAAGAGACTGGGGCGTTTTCTTCACCAGTGTATTTTTTGTGCTCGGATTTTCCGTCGTGTTTTCGCTTGTAGGAGTGATGCTACGGACAGTTCTGGTACATTCCTCTCACGACGTACAGATGTGGCTGGGTAGGATCGGCGGCATTATCATCATCCTGTTCGGACTCTTCGTTCTCGGACTATTCACGCCGCGCTTTCTTCAGCGCGATCACAAAATTCTTATACGAAGAAAGTTTAAGTCGCGGTACATTACTGCGTTTGTTTTCGGCGCGGCATTTGCTGTCGGATGGACACCCTGCGTAAGCGCGGCACTCGGAGCAATTTTAGCTCTCGCGGCAGTAAACCCCAGCAGCGCATTCCTGCTTCTCTTCGCATATACTCTTGGTCTCGGCATTCCGTTTTTGATCGTCGGCGCATTTACGAATCAGGCACAGGAGTTCATCAATCGCGCTGGAGCATGGCTCACGTATGTCGAGTACTTTTTTGGCGTAGTACTCATTATCATAGGCATTTTTATCTTCACCGGCGAGTTGAGTAAAGTAGCAAATGTACAATTTCTGACGAGCATTCTCACCGCTCTCCATTTAGGCACGAGCGCAGGTGGAAGTATTTCATCGCTGAGCATTGTTAATCTTGCAGTCGCTCTCTTCGCTGGCCTTGCATCATTCCTGAGCCCCTGTGTATTGCCAATCATTCCAGGATTCCTTTCATACTTGGCGGAGTCGAGTATCAAAAAACAAGACGTATGAATTTGTCGAACAAAAACACTTTATTGATGATTGCAGTCATATTCATCACCGGCGCAATTTGGTATATTGAGTCAACGAAGCCACCTGCGGTCGCTGGTACACCTGTCGCTCGTACTGCCACATCTTCGTCAACACCGACAACTCAAGAGAGAGCCGTGATACTCAAACAAAAAGCTTCGACTTTATCTCCGGCAGTCGAACTTATTCCTGGTGGAAAATTCATAAATTCGGAGCCATTCAAACTGAAAGATCTAATCGGCAAGAAAGTAGTACTTATCGACTTCTGGACGTATACGTGCATCAATTGTTTACGCTCCGCGCCGTATGTGAACGCGTGGTACGAGAAATACAAAGATCAGGGTCTTGTCATAGTCGGTGTCCATTCGCCGGAATTTGAATTCGAGAAGGATTACAACAATGTACTCAAAGCCGTCAACGGCCAATATGGGATCAAGTATCCAGTTATGCAGGATAATGAAATGGCGACATGGCAGGCGTACCAAAACCAGTATTGGCCAGCGGAATACCTGATCGATATTGACGGCTATATCGCTGATACCCATTTTGGCGAGGGTAATTATGATAAGACCGAGCAAAAAATTCAGACAGCATTGAAAGAGCGCGACCAAGTGCTCGGACTTCCAGATACGGTGCCCACCGGCACAGTGAACCCCGCAGGTGTGATCACGGTTAGCAATAACGGAGTCCAAAGTCCAGAAACATATTTTGGCGCTTCTCGAAATGAGTACCTTGGAAACGGCACACGAGGCACTGTGGGCACTGTGGGCACTGTGGGCACGCAAAAGCTTACGGTGCACACCACTATTCACTCAAATGAGTTGTACCTCGATGGCACGTGGAACTTACAAAATGAATATGCGGAAAACACGTCCATAGGTGCAAAAATTGTCTATAAATACAAATCGAAGAATGTGTACCTCGTTGGTACGGCCGCTAAACCTGTGAACGTCACAGTTATGTTGGATGGTAAACCGATAACGGTTGGGAGAGGATCGGATGTATCTGCGGACGGCACGATGACGATTCAAGAAAACCGGCTCTACAAATTAGTCGAAGGCATAGATTATGGTGAACATACAATCGAGATAATCGTAAACAATCCCGGATTGCAAGCGTATACGTTTACATTTGGATGATTTTATTCTGATCAGCTTTGGGAACTTTTCAGGCGCATGAATTCCATTTCGCTGTCTGCCCATGTTGAAATGCTTCATATTAAACTTACCCACGCCAATTATCATTGATGGATGCAAAGGAAAATTCTGGATTCTCTCATTATTGGCGGAGGTCCAGGAGGATTGACCGCGGCCATATATCTCGCGCGCTTCCGTCGGAGCTTCCTCGTTATCGACAACGGCAAGAGTCGCGCATCGCTCATCCCCACATCACATAACCACGCAGGTTTCCCCGACGGCATTTCTGGTCCCGACCTCGTCAAACGGATGCGCCGGCAGGCGCAAAAATACGGCGCTGAGATCATTACGGATGCTGTAAGAGATTTAATACGGAGTGTCGATGGCACATTCTTGGCAACCACTGGGGCAGGAACATTCGAATCGCGAACTGTAATCCTGGCTACTGGTGTCGTCGATATCGAACCGGATTTGCCTAATGTCGAGGCAGCGATTGCGCGCGGCCTGATCCGTCATTGCGTCATTTGTGACGGGTTCGAGGTAATCGATAAAAAAGTTGGCGTCATATTTTATGGCGAAGCGAATTTGCGGGAGAGCCTGCTGTTAAAACGCTACGCAAAAGACCTAACCATATTGTCACTCGGCAAACCGATGCATATTCTAAATGAGGAGCGCGAGGTGTTAACTGCTGAAGGAATACATTTTGTAGAAGACCCTGTGACGAAAGTTGTTATGAACGGAGACAAAATATGTGCGTTTGAAGCACGGGGCCAAGAGCTCGAGTTCGACACCATTTATTCAGCTCTGGGTGCAAAGGTGCGCGCCGACCTTGTCGAGCAGTTCAAACCCGACGTTGATTCAAAGGGTGCGCTTGTCGTTGACGACCATTGCCGCACCTCTATCCCGCGCATCTATGCAGTTGGAGACGTTACGAACGCACTTAATCAGATAAGTGTAGCTATGGGCCAGGCCGCTATTGCGGCAGTTGATATTAATAATCAGCTGGAGTAGTCGAATGATTAGGAAATAATGCCACCCTCGTGGCATTGGTTCTTATAATCCAAAGCTAAGATACATCTATGAGCTCTCTTTTGGTCTATGTAAGCCTCTTCTGGGTAGCATTACTAGCGGCTACAGTATTCCCATTTCAGTCAGAGGCGGTCCTTTTCGGACTACTTCTATCAGGAAAGTATTCATGGTGGATTCTCGTTCTGGTTGCAACTGCGGGAAACACACTCGGATCATTAATCAATTGGTTCATTGGCAGGAATATCGCGTATCTTGAGCAGTACACGTGGTTTCCCATAAAAAAACGGACGACAATCGAAAAAGCTGAGGCGTGGTATAGGCGATACGGTAAATGGTCACTGCTGTTGAGTTGGGCTCCAATCATCGGAGACCCCATCACGCTCGTTGCCGGATTCCTCAGGGAGCCGTTAGCTATTTTTATAGCTCTGGTGTTTTTAGCTAAGCTTGGCCGATACTTGGCAATCGCTGCCATTGCCATGGGGTTGTTTAAATGATTTAGCAGGCAATCATTAAGACCTAGCTCCTTGGATTACTTCCATTCAGATTTCCATAATTTCATTTGTTTAATTTCCTTTGTTTGAGCATAGATTATATTTTCCGCAAGTTTTAATATCTCCTTGTGTGCACCTTTCTTTTTAGCCAGCCCAGCCATCTCTATAGCCTCATTGTGATGCTTTGTCATCATCTCAATGAATGCCATATCAAACTCATCCGCTGACTTGCTTGCCAATCTTTGAAGCATCGTTTTTTGCATATAGTTTATTATTTAATGAATTTTTTCAGACAGCCACTAAAGCTTTAGCTGCACGATTTCAGTCATCAGATCCTTTGGGATGTGGAAGACTTACCTGATGCAATTCAGAGTGCAGTTAGAACTCGACTAGTGTATAGGCGGCGCGTCTTGTTTTCGATGAAGAGTCGATGGTTTTGTCACTAATTCTTCTGATCCAGAAAAAGTGCACTGAATGAGAAGGGCGGCAAGCGTGACAAGACATTGTCGCAAGAAGTTGGTCCTCTTGATGGGTGTTTGGTACGAGGTGAAACCTTATTAGGTCACAAAATTCTAGTTAAAAAGTGTAACTCTTTCTTTTTCGACAATGGAAAGGATGTCTTCAAGCACCAATCTCAAGTCGTGATCGCCGACTTTAGACCTTTTAACGTCACAAACTTTTTCGAATGTTACATCCCACTTCTTCCATGCCTTTCCTTTGCCGGCATAGCATACAAGTATTGGAATGATTTTATCTAATGCATATATGAATGCACTTTCTGGATCATTTCGTTTTTCGTACATATCAATAGAAGAATTGAGTTCATAGAAATCAGGAAATTCTTTCTGTATTTGCATTTGTGCACTCGCTTCACGATCATGTTTTGTAACAAGACTTTGATTACCTCCGTACGCGGGTGTATCGCCGGCATATGCTTCTACCAAGTCATGGGTTAGGGCATATTTTAAAAGCTTTTCTGTATCTAAATCTAGTTTATATACATCGGATATATACCATGCGAGCATTGCGAGATGGTAGGAATGCTCAGCATCATTTTCATGTCTATCAGTTCCGGGCACTACATCCATGCGGGCTACACGCTCGAATGCATATATAAGTTCTGAAAAATTCAGTAATTGCTGTATTTCAATCTTCTCCATAAAAATTTGTATTGAAACGATACCACGGGCTCCACTTTAGCTATGTGCTACCCCACTATGGTTCAATTCAGTCAGACGGTAAATGGAGGGTTAAACATGACTGAATAAAAGGAAATGGCCGGATACCCGTGAGGGGGCCGGCCATAGAACGTTGAACTGGTTAGTTGAAAACTTCAACTAACGTTGTGGTAGTGACTTGGACACCCCGCCTCTGAGCATCAATCTCGATCGCATCGTCAACCAGCATGGAGTCTAAGGCATCTGAGTGGGGCCGCCAGAACCTAAAGTCGAATTCTGCCACCGTAGCCCGTTGAGGAAATTCAGCTTTGAGTTGGACAAGTGCCTCCGATATGCGCTGACCCAGTTGGGAATCGGCAGTGAACGGAATGGGGAGGAAAGGTGTCCACAACCCACTGTCGAAGACGACTGTCTTCAATTCCTTTTGGAGCTCGGTCTCCGTGCCGAGCATTGCGGCGTTTACTACCTGTTCGACTAACGGGTGTCTCCATGCCTTGGATTGGATACGAGAGACGAAATATCGCATAGGAATTCTCCCTGTTTTCTGGATACGAACCTGGTAGCACGGGCATTTCAATCCAAAAAATATGTTACAACAGAATTCTATAAAGTTCAACTGGCGGTCAATAAGCAGGTTCAAATTGACGGAGGCTGTAATTAGATACATCCTGCAGCAACAAGGTCGTTTATGTGTAGAATTCTTTTTCAAACATGTCAGTAATACGAAATCCATGTACGTTAAAAGTTATCCGCACCGAGCGCATCTCTGACTCTATGAATATATATTTCAAGCGTCCCAACGGCTTCTCTTACAAGGCCGGAGACTGGCTGGATTTTTTCATGACAGCAGAGAGCGTGCCTCGCGGTGGAAAGACATACTCCATTGCATCCTCTCCAACAGAGGACAGCATCATGATCAGCTTCAGGTTTGGCAGGAGTCCGTTCAAACAATACCTTCAATCGCGGAAAAATGACGACATACTCAATGTCAGTCAGTACGGCAATTCCTATGACTTCTATGTCAAAGATAACCGCACGAGCGTATTCATCGCGGGCGGTATCGGCATTGCACCGTTTCGAAGCATGCTTAAGGAGATGTATGACGAACGAAGCGGTAACCAGGTGCAGCTTCTGTATTTTAATAAGAGCGATATATTTCTGTTTCAAGACGAACTCAATGAGTGGAAGAATGAATTACGTCTTGATCTCCACTACATACGAACCGATGAGCTCAAGCGAAAGGATCGAGTGAAGCTGTATCAGGAGACAATGTGGAAAAATGCTGATCTCTATTATGTTGCCGGCCCGACGGAAATGGTAAAGACCACCTCGTCTCTTTTAAAAGATATGGGCATCAATTCCTTCCGCATACGAACAGACAGCTTCGACGGATATTGAGGGGAATTTTGAGCTCGGGCGACGATCATTGGTTGCCAACAATTAGGGCTTCTGGTCGCTCTTGACTCCCTAAGGCATCAGCGTCATCCATGGGGTATGGAAACTACAACAAGAGCAGTAGGAATTATAGGAAAGCAGGCTGTCCAAGAAGCGGTCAAAGTAAGGTACTGCCTGTACGCAAGAAAAAGCACCGAATCGGAAGAGCGACAAGTGCTCTCGATTGATTCGCAGATCAAAGAGATGCTGCAACTCGCAGAACGAGAAGGATTGGAAATTGTTGCAATGAAGCGCGAATCCCACTCTGCAAAAGAAACAGGTCAACGTCCTATCTTTAACGAGATCATTGAGGAGATTCGCTCCGGCAAATACAACGGCATCCTGACGTGGGCACCAGACCGAATCAGTAGAAACGCGGGGGATCTTGGCAAGGTCGTGGATCTCATGGACTCAGGCGGCTTGCAGGAAATCCGCACCTACAGCCAGAGCTTTCGAAACAATCCTAATGAAAAGTTTCTGCTGATGATTCTCGGTTCACAGGCAAAGCTAGAAAACGACAACCGAGGCATCAACGTAAAGCGCGGTCTCCGTACTCGTGTCGAAATGGGCCTGCGGCCCGGAGTCGCACCAACCGGTTACCTAAACGAAAAACACATGGATAGGAAATGTCAGGTCATTCTGGACCCAGATCGCGCTTCCATAGTAAAAAAGATGTTTGAGAAGGTGGCGTATGAAAAGTGGTCAGGTCGAAAGTTGTATCACTGGCTGCGATTTGAATTGAACTTCCATACAACAGGAAATAAGCCCCTCTCCCTCGGAAATCTGTATAGGCTGCTGATAAATCCTTTTTACTATGGCGTGTTCGAATACCCTCGTAAAAGCGGCAACTGGTATAACGGGAAACACGAGACGATAATCAGCAAAGAGCTTTTTGATGAGGTGCAGAAGCAATTGAATCGCAGCAGTATTGTACGGCAAAGCCGGGAGTTTGCGTTCACAAAACTAATCACCTGCGGCATGTGTGGGTCGACCTTTAGCGCAGGAGAGAAGTACAAGCAATTGAAAGACGGTACTGTTGCGAAATACATTTACTACGGCTGTGGCAGAGCGCGGGATTTGAAGTGCAAGAATACATACTTACGAGAGGAAGAGCTGATCGAGCAAATAATAAAGGCGCTGGATCAGATCGACTTTAATCAGGTGGGTATACAACACAGGTTTGAAGAAGAGTTACGGCGCTTCAATAAATTCCAACGCGGAGTCCTCGGATACTCAAACGCGAAAACGGTCCATGAGGAAATCGATCTGAAAACGTACGTGAAGTACACGCTAAAAGAAGGCGTTGGTGCGGAGAAACGCGAATTGATGGGATGCTTCAAATCAAAAATCAAAATTACGAAAGGGATAGTGACGATCGAATAAATGTCAGATCTATTTTTTCTCCTGCTTTACCACAAGCGACAGTAAAAGGAGGATATGGAAAAGTCGATCGGCGATATCATGCCTAAAAAGGCTATTTAGTGATGCTCCGTGAGCGAAATCATTTCGCAGGTTCCATCCTAGCGGATGCACGAGTACGAGCTCGAAATAAAATGTGGCTGGGAATTTATAGATATTATCGATCAGTTGAGCATTCTCATTCAGCAGTAAGCCAAGCGTCTTGTAGCTGTATCCTCCATAAGTTCCAGGCTTCGTATTCGGAGCAATGATCACACCGCCCGAATGCAAAATTAGTCTCCGTATAAGCGCCTCGATATAGGGTATGAAGGCATGAGATGCGTTGAACGGATCATCGCTCCAATACGCGTCTAAACCTTTCATTAGGTATTCTTTTTCTTCCTCTTGAAAGAGGTCTGAATTCATCAGCAAATCCGAGATCTGGCTGACAGAAAAATCTTTCCTAAATCTGACAAGGGTATCGCCGAGGAAAATACTGGAGATCTGCAATTGTTGAAGCGCTTGGCTTATCGTGTGAGCATCTGGATCCTCGTTGTATGGAGGAAGCTCTGCGACCGCATGGCCTTCGGGGGCGATGCGACGCTGGCCCACGATATTCACGAAGACAAATTTTTCAGCCATATCTTTAGCGAGCTTCTCAGCGTGTGCTTTTTTGCTTATGAAATTCGCAATTATTCGGCTCCGAATATTGACCAGTGTCGGTGAATTACCATCAACCGGAAGAGTAAATATGTCGTTGGTCATTTTTTCAATTTCTTTTCGCTCAATTTTAATCTCTACGCCCATTTCTTTGAACGATGCGAGTGATTCTTTGGAAGCCGTTGGAAGTTCATTACTTATCCGGTCAATGTTCGCTCGCATCCCTGGAAGTCCATTTTGGCGATATAAAGCATCAAGCTTTTCGAGATAGTGAACTTTGAGCAAGGGATCCGAATTGGAACGTAAATTTTTTCGGAACGCATCTTCCAAGGAAAGCAGCGTCCGCACGGCGTTGCTCCCGTCTCCCTGACGCGAATAATAGGCAACTAATGGCAGGGCGGCATTTTCTACAAGCCACGGCTCGGGATCGACCGCTGAGGTAAACCTGGCAAGGCGCTCTTCCAAATCTTTTATGAGGCTGTCTCGCACAGTCGAATCCAGATTTAGTTTTTCGGCATTTTCCAGAACGAGCCATTTGAATGCGAACCCCCATAAGCCTGGTTTAACATCTTGAGCTATAGCTTTCTCGACTCGCACGATGCCTTCAGCGACGGAGGCAATGCGGCTTTTATCATTTAAGTGGAGCGCGAGAGCAAGAGCTCGATTCAATTGCATGCGCTGATAAATGTCTTCTACGAGATTGTCGTCACAGATCTTGATGCTGTTATCGATCACGAGTTGAGCAAGCGTATAATCACTCTTCTTTCCCACGAGCGGTGCCAAGTCATACGCAACATCGGCATACCGCTCGACTAGAATGGGATGTACCGATTCCCGGGCGCGTTTCGTCCAATAATCGATTGCAGCGCCAACTATCTGCTTACGGCTCGGATATTCCCAAGGCTCATTAGGATCTTCAGTGTGGCCGCTCATTATGCTCCCAAACCGAGTGCCCCATTCGGATTTTTGATCCTCGTGGCGAGGGAAAAGGTCGAAGGCAAGTATTTCGTAAAGGCTTTCTCCGGACGCTTTGTCATCTGTTTGCCCAATCGCTGCCTTTATTCCCTGCGAGACATCCGTTTCTTTCAGCGGGGTATTAGGAGCGGCATCAAGCATGTGCAGATACGATAGAATTCTTTCCAACATAATTTGATACTTTATTAGCAGCGACAAAGTTTATAACGCACTAGTAATTATTAAATAGACTGAAGTTTAGTAGTTCGTTCGATCCGCGTCTTGCGGGATTTTGCGTTAGCCCCCCGATCTCCTTTTGGCGAATGTTGAAAATGTGCCCGTTGCCGAAATCCTGCCTATTCAGCTCATCGGGTAGTTTTCCTAAAAGGATCTTGTAAACCATGCGGCCAGCAAAACTCACGACGGCCACGGCATTACCGTTTTCGTTGGCAAGAGTGACAATGTGGCCGACGAGGCGAATCTTGTGAGTATGTTCTTCAAAAAGAACTGGCGCGTATGCAGGCTTCTCGATAATAACTTCTTTCATGGGCAGTTCGGTCTTGCCAAGAATATAGTCTTTGATTGGTGAGAAGTTATCATGATACAAAGCGTCCGGCACGCCGGACTGAACCGCACAGTAGGCGAAGTAATTGAATGCGATTTTTGCGACGATACGTGCAGTGTCGAAGCCAATAGTTATCTCTCCCTCAACCACTGCTCGCCGTTTATCGGTTCCGTCGCCAATAAACGGAATCGTTTTTTTAAGTCCTGGTTTGTAGTCAATACCTAGCTCCCTGACTAGCTCGAGGGCGTTCTCGTAGTCTTGCACATCATCCTCGTCTCCGTGGACAAAAATGGAAACGTCCTTGCTCTGGACGTTCCGAAACAACTTCTTCAGCTTCTTAAATTTCTTTCCGTTGCGGGAGAGAGTCTTCACCTTGTCGATCAACAGCGTAATGAATCCATCTTTAGCATACCCGCGCAATCTTATCTGCGGTACGAATAGCAGTTGCCAACGGTCATTTTTGAAAGTGATTAGCGGAAACGTGTCATTAAAAAACTTCTCTTCAATGCCAAGGTCTAAAGAGAATTTAAAATTTTTGTTTCTGACACGTATTTCGTGACTACCAGAAAAATTGTGCATCTGGCAGTAAATACCTTCGTCCGTATCTTCTTTGAACCGCGTCTCAAGCGGGTTAAACACGCTACTATTACACTGATCGCAGACCCAACCACGGAGTGTGAGATTGTTCTCAAAGCTGCCAAGCAACTCTGGAATCACATGTTCCCGGCTTCCAAAGGTCACCGAACCTTCGCTTTCGCGGCAGTAGATACAGATCTTGGATGACAAATTTAAAGACATGCACCAACTATACTTATAGAATATTGGCGACACTATGCGTCCGCGACGCCTCGCAGAGGTATGCATCCGCATACCTCCGGTACTAAAAACCTATGGCGGAGAGAGAGGGATTTGAACCCTCGAGACCCTTACGAGCCTGCCGGTTTTCGAAACCGGTGCCTTCGACCACTCAGCCATCTCTCCAAGGGCGGGACAATGTCCCGCCCGTAAACCGATAACAGTGAGTTAATCGGAGATGCCTTTGTTGTTGCAAAAGTGCAAATACAAAAAAGCCGAACGAACTGACCGTCGCTCAAATTACCACACTTTCGAATTGCCTGAAAATACGCTATATTTCGCGCCAAGGGCCCCATCGTCTAACGGTTAGGACGCCGGCTTTTCAAGCCGTTAATCGGAGTTCGATTCTCCGTGGGGTCATAGTTTTTTCGTCCATATTTAAGCCGCTTTTTTTGAACCAAAAGGGATGGTTGGAACCAAAAAGAAAAAGCCACCCGACGGACCGTGTCATCGGGGGCTTCGTTCGCGGCGGTGCCGACTTCTTCAAGCGGCCTTCTGTGCTTCGAACTGGTGGGAGTTGCCGAACACCCAGATCTTGCCCTTCAACGATGAGTGGACTTCGATCTCGTGATGTCCGCGCGCCCACCCGCTCGTCTTCGTCTGCTCCTCGCTGTGGAGCACGAAGTGGACTTCGGACTTGTTGAAGGGGGTGGAATAAACCTTCTCCGTCCGATCGCCGACTTGAACATCGGTCTCGACGACATCATCGAACGACACGTAGTTCACGCCTTCGGGAAATTCGAGGATGTCGCGGACGAACCTCGTCTCGACAATCTTCGGCGGCGTTGGGAAAGACCTGTTCTTGGGATCCGGAGCGAACTGCACGCGGTGCAGGATCCGACTTCCGATGACCTTCGCGTTCATCTCATGCTCTCCTCGGGTTTGCTGTAGCCACGGATGCCCGCCATGGTGCGGTTTGCCGTCAATTCGACGTCCGCCGTACTATGCAACATTTAGCTCTTCTTGCAAAGCCCTTCCAAACTGCTGCCACTGATACAACTCTCGTACCAACTGGTTCCAATTCCTTCCCACTTGGGTCAAAAACTGCGAACAAGGACTGGACTACTCCAGTCCTTTTCGCGTTTTTGAAGACGGAGCGATGTGAGGCCAGTGGGCCGAACCGCGAGTCCGGGGCTGGAAAATTTTCGAGCGACGGCGAAGGAATTATTGTGGCTCACAATTTCGAAGCCTTATTTCACAAACATATCAGCTGTTGACATCACGGAAGCCCGAGGTGAAATTGTGATATCGTATAAGGGCCAATAAGGTCACATTTATATACTAAAAACACAATTACCATGCGTCCGACAATCGCTTCGTTTGCGTCAGCGTTGTTTATATTATCAACCCTCATTGTAACTCCCGCTTCCGCAATGACCCTTGCTCATTGCACAAGTGGTGATCCAAGTCCCGAATGTAACGACGACTACGGCATTGCTGCCGCTGGCACGTATTGCCCCACTCTATCTATAACGATGCAGCGCGGCGCTCGCGATGTATCTACAAACAATCAGGTGAGCGAACTTCAGAAGTTTCTCGCTGATTACTACAATTTTGATCCAAATGAATTAGTGTCAGGATATTTTGGACGCATTACACAGGGCTACGTCATACAATTTCAAAAAGAGCAGGGCCTGCCGTCTGTCGGTATAGCGGGTCAATTGACCCGTGGAAAAATTGCTACCGTATGCAGTCAGACACCAACGACGCAGTCATCGCATACGAACACTACTAGTGGTGCAGTTACGCCTTCAATCAATACCTTTGCTGCTACCCCTGGGACAATCACCGCTGGGCATACAGTAACGCTTTCGTGGACATCGTCACTGGCTACGCAGTGCAGTGTTCTGCGTAATGAATCAAACGGCGGCTACACGGCGGTTGCACAGAACGCAGGA
This sequence comes from Minisyncoccota bacterium, assembly GCA_043780835.1. Taxonomy (GTDB): domain Bacteria; phylum Patescibacteriota; class Minisyncoccia; order Phycocordibacterales; family UBA2100; genus UBA10103. The sequence goes on along the minus strand of JAYWCB010000005.1, from coordinate 119,576 downwards.
ACGAATAGTACATATACAGTCAATCCGAACACATCAAGTGCATACACATTGAACTGTCTGGGTACAGCTGACGGTAGTGGAAAAGATGCGCCAGGTGCACAGCGAACAGTATTTGTTTCCGTATCAAACCAATCATCTGCGATTACGCCGTCAATAAATACATTTAGTGCCTCACTTGCGCAGGTTATGGCAGGGCAAGCGGTAACGTTGTCATGGACATCGTCGCTCGCGCAAAATTGCCATGTACTGCGTCATGAGACAAATGGTGGGTACACGAGCATCGCAACAAACGCAGGCGCAAACGGAACATACACCGTCTATCCGCAAGTGTCGTCTGCATACTCATTGCAATGTTACGGTACGGCAGACGGAAGCGGCAAAGATGCACCTGGTACAGAAAAAACGGCATTTGTTTCTGTGACCCCGTACCAGTCATCTGCAATTACTCCGTATATAAATTCATTTACGTCATCCGTCACTCAGGTAGTGGCGGGGCAACCAGTAACGCTGTCATGGGGTACTTCTCAAGCAACCAAATGCGGAATATTGCGAGACAGTAATACGTGGGTAGTAATGGACCAGGGTACCAGTGGTTCGTACGTAGTAAACCCAACCGTTTCAACGACATATACTTTGTCCTGCGCTGGCACTGCTGATGGTTCGGGTAAAGATGCACCAGGTGCAGAGAGGACGTTGTTTATTACGGTTACTCCGTATCAGTCAGCCGCTATTACACCATACATAAACAGCTTTTCAGCTTCTCCGTCACAGGTAAAGAGCGGCGGGGCGGTGACGCTAACGTGGGGTACTTCTCAAGCGACTAAATGCGGCATCTTGAAAGATGTTTATAATTGGGTAGTCATGGACCAAAGTACAAGCGGTTCTTATACGGTGAACCCTACAACGTCCACGACGTATACTCTGTCGTGTGCGGGCACAGCAGACGGTAGTGGCAAAGATGCGCCAGGTGCGCAGGCGAATGCTTTTGTTTCTGTAACCCAATAAGTTTCAACACCTTGCATCGCAAAAGCGTCACTACGCAGTGGCGCTTTTTGCTTTTATGCCACGAGTGCTTCGAGGTCTTTTATGCTGACGGCGACATAACTGCTAGGATTTATGAGTTCGGAAAGCCAATCCTTCCCATCACAAAAACACCAAAAAACCCGCACTGCTACAGGTTTTTGTGGTTTTTGGGAAGACGGAGCGATCTGAGGCCAGTAGGCCGAACCGCGAGTCCGGGGCTGGAAAATTTTCGAGCGACGGCGAAGAAATTATTGTGGCTCACAAATGCCGTATGACTTTTCAGCACAAGAGCTCAGGAGCCGTAAGAGCTAACAGTTCTGTTGTTCTACCTGCTCAATATGAGGTTTATATGGATCGGCACGTTCGGCGATCAGGAATAAGCGCGAGGTATGTAGGCGGTTGACATAGTGAAAGTCCGAGATGCAAACGTGGTATCGTATAGGAAGCACCCTTTATTTACTACACATTTCAATAACTATGCGTTATATAATCGCGTCTTTTGCCACATTGTCCTTATTCATTTCAGGACTTGTCGCCGTTCCTGCTTTTGCTCAAACTGCCGACGATTACGGCAACGGCTCCACAAGTGGAGTGATTTGCCCCAATTTAGTTTCTACAATTCAGCGAGGCTCACGAGACGCGACTACTGGAGGGCAGGTCTCCGAGCTTCAATCTTTTATTACCGACTTCTACAATCTTGATGACGGTGTAATCTCGGGTGGCTTTTTTGGCAAATTAACACAGAAGTATGTCGTGCAATTTCAAAAAGAGCAGGGTCTGCCCTCGTTCGGTATAGTAGGACAACTGACACGAGCAAAAATAGCGACGTTATGCAATCAAACTTCTACAGGTACGCAAAGTAATACCCAGATAAACGTCCAAACAACTACAAATAAAACTCCAAATCAGTCGCCATCGCAGTCGAATACTGGCCCGAATACCCTCGTTCCCTCGACCAACCAATCTCAAACCCAAGCTCCGACCGTCTCTTACATCAATCCAACGTCGGCAGGAGTCGGTGCTACGGTTAACGTATTTGGTACAAACTTTGACAGTGCCACATTCGTTGGCCTCGACGGTGCTTACGGAACAGCTATTCAACCGTCTTCTATCACACTCATTTCGCCAACTCAACTGAGCTTTGTGTTGCCGTCGTTGAGTGCTGGAAATCACACCATCGCCGTTGCCGAAAAGGCAGGGCCATGGAATTTGAGCAGTTCTGTTACGCTGAATGTTGCCTCACCACTTTCTGCTGCGTGCCACGGTAGTCCATACAATAGTGGCACACCTGGCATTTCATGGGCTTCTACGCCTTCAGGCGGTAACGGTTCGTACAGCTATCAATGGTCGCTTGCGAATGATAATACAGGCACCGGCATCAGTGGTACATCCGCGGATTTACAGCAGCAAAATCTCTTGGCGACGTACGGTTCTACGGGAACAAAAAACGCTTCGGTCGTTATAAGCAGCGCTAGTCAGAGCACAACGACAACCTGCTCGGCAATCATTGGCGCTCCTGCACCCTCGGTCACAAACATTACGCCGAGCAGTGGCTCTACCAACACGACTATTACTCTCGGTGGGTACAACTTATCGGGCGCGACTGAAGTAAATTTTTACCATTCGAATGGGCAACTCGGCTGGACCGTTCCGTCGAGTGCGTCTAACATCTCAATTTCCGCCAATAGCATTACTATCACTGTAAGCGGCGGTGCCGTAGGTGTTGCGGGCCCTGATACTTACCAAGTGAAAGTTGTTACACCGAGTGGAACAAGCAATGCCCAAACCTTCACACTTACTGCGCCATCGAACACGGCTCCAATACTCAACAGCGTTTCCCCGACAAGTGGTTCAACAAACACAAATGTGACGCTCTACGGCAGCAATCTCTCGAGCGCGACCGAAGTTGATTTCTATCACTCGAATGGTCAACTCGGATCGACGATACCAGCATCAAACATTACGATTTCAGCAAACAGCATCTCGTTTACGATTAGCGGAGGTATGGTCGGCATCGCGGGCCCTGATACCTACCAAGTGAAAGTGGTGACCCCAAATGGCACAAGTAATGCCCAAGCGCTTACTATTACGCAGTAAATCTCAACAACAGCAAACAAAACACCGCTTGCAAATGCGGTGTTTTCTTATGGTTCAGCAAGCTCTGGAACTTGGTTTCATCGATCCCTTCATGATCCCTACATAAAGCCGTAACGTATACTGTTGGCATATGATATTTTTTCTTATCCTCGGCATTATTTTGGGGTCCGCGTCAGTTTTATTTGCGCTGCAAAATACAGACATTATTACCGTGTCCTTTTTTGCGTATCACTTCCAAGGGTCGCTCGCGCTCATTTTAATCATGACAGTATTGATGGGCGTCATCGTGTCGCTTTTGATCGTGCTTCCCGATAGCATTGCGAATCACTTCAAATTCTACAAATTGCAGAGCGCATACGCGAAACTCGAAGAAGAGCTCCGCAAGCAGAAAGAACTCACCGTCTTTGCAAAACAAACTCCGGCAACCCCTGCGCAGCTGGATAAAATTGATCAGGGCGCCATTACTCACCCCTCGTCGTAAATACGAATGAATCATCATGCGACACACATGGTGATGGGTGTAATATCACGGTGCTCTTAAAGCTCTTGAAAAGAGCCGTGAAAGAATTAAAAAAATTAATAACTATTGCAGAATTTATAGACCCATATGCAGAAAGAAACCGCGATGGCGTCGCTCGCAGATAAAAGGCCAAAAAAATTCGATACGGCATTCATTGCCGCGATGACCGCGCACCACAAAGCCGCAATTTCGATGGCAAAGCTTGCTCAGAAAAAAAGCGAAAGAAAAGAGGTTCTTAAACTTGCCAAAAACATCATTACCGCCCAGTCAAAAGAAATTGAGCAGATGAAACTTTGGAAATCACTGTGGAAAACAGCATTGCTGCATAAGGGATAAATAACTGCCTTTCCGCGACAACGAGTCTTTACAGCATGTGGCACCCTAACCACAGACTGAAACAATGCCACTCGCGTGGCATTGTTTCTTTTTTACCAACCATTTTCACTCAGATCATTGATCGGTGATGCGCTGAATCTTTTTCACGATTCTCTCAAGGTTGAGTACGTCATAGCGTTTGAAGTGATAGAACACGGACGGTGTGACGATCAAGGAGACGATCGTCGAGCTAATGAGTCCGCCGAATATCACGACAGCGAGTGGATGGAGCAGCTCCTTGCCGGGCTCATTCGCGCCGATTAAGAGCGGTACAAGCGCAAGTGCAGTCACCATCGATGTCATAAGTACCGGAACGACGCGATCGAGCGTTGCCCTAAGCACGACCTCTTTGGTGACACCATTCTCGTTGGTATTTCCCACAAGATCGAGCGTGTGCGTAATCAGAATGATTCCGTTGCGCGATACGATACCCGTAAGCGATATGAAGCCCACAAGATGTGCGAGGTTTATTTCTCCGCCCGTAAACCACACTGCAATCATGCCGCCGAAGAGCGCCGATGGAATATTGAGCATAATCTGCAGCGCAATCGGAATGGATTTGAATGACTGATACAAGACCCAAAATATGAGCAATAGGCCGACCGCAAAGAGTATCGCGAGTCGTGTACTGTTCTCTTTCTGACTCTTATACGTGCCTTCGTACGAGATGAATTGTCCATCCGCAAGCTTTTGCCCATCGAGCGTACGCTTCACCGCATCGACTGCTCCCACAATATCCGAGCCAAGGTAGTTGGCACTCACGACCAATACACGCTTTCCCCCTTCGTGACTGAATTTGTTCCGTCCTGCGTCGAGCCTGAGTTCGGCAGCATTACCCAAGGATTCGATACCGGCAAACGGCAGCGACAAGTCGCGTATACCATCGCTGTTTCCACGCCACGAAGGATCATACCGAAGCGTGACGGCCGTGCGAGCGGGCCCCTCTTGCACTTGCCCGATGCGTACACCCAGAAGTCCCTCTTCGAGCTCCTGAGCCACTTCGCCGCTCGATATGCCGTAATCGGCAAGGCGGTTACGATCTGGATAGATGCGAAGTTCCGGAAGCAAGACTTCTTTTTGAACCTGCGGGTTGTTGACCCCTGGCTGCTGAGCGAGCTCGCTGCGCACCAGTTCTGCTGTCTGCTTCAGATCGGACAAATTGTCGCCGTATATCTTTACAACGATCGGCGCACGCACGCCTGAGAGCAATTCTTCTACGCGATGCGTGATCGGCTGACCGAGCGAGAAGTCTGCGTTCGGGAAACGATTCAATACTTTTTGTACCTCTGCAAACAATCGCTCGGATTCTCCCTCGAGCCCTTGTGCAAAGGTCACTTGGATTTCGCTGGAATTCGCTCCACTGTCATGCGGATCAGCACCGGCACGGCCCGTAATGTGTCCAACGCGCACAACGCCCTCAATCTTAGCGATCTCTTTCTCTACACGTGATGCGAATGCATTCGACGTGCCAAGATCAGTTCCAACGGGAAGTACGACCGATACGGTTGCAGACCCCTCGTTGAATGGCGGGATGCCTTCCTTACCGGCCAAGTAATACATCGCGCCTGTCGCTACAATGCCGACAACCGTAAGGATAAGCAGTGGTCGAATATGTTCGATACCCCACATGATCGGACCAGATATCTTTTCCTTAAGCGCTGTGACAAAACGCGTGTCCTTCTCATGACCTTCAAGGTCTTTTGGTCGCAGCAAAATTGCGCACAGGACCGGTGTGATGGTAAGCGCGACGACGAGTGACGCGACAAGCGCTACCAAGTATGCCGCCCCGAGGGATGTCAGCAGTCGTCCTTCAACGCCTGGTATAAAGAAAACCGGCAGAAAGACGATCACGACAAGCAGAGTTGCAACGGTGATCGAGCTCAGCACCTCGCGCGTGCCTTCGTACACAACACTGTGGAGCGGCTGATGCATACCGGACGCTTTCCATTCCCGCATCCGACGAAATACATTTTCAACGCCGACAATCGCATTATCGACAAGTTCGCCGACAGCAACCGCAATGCCACCGAGTGTCATGACGTTGACGGAGAATCCAAGGAGACGAAACACGATTGCCGTCACGACAATACTCAGTGGAATGGAAACCAGCGTAATAAATGTAACCCGCCGATGCATGAGGAAGAGTGCAAGAATGAGCGCGACTACCACGACTCCTTCAAGGAGGGCAGAGCGCACGTTAGAAAGCCCTGCATCAATGAACCATTCCTGTCGGAACAGATCGTTCTTGATCGAGACTCCTTCTAATGACTGCCCGATACTCACCAGTGCCTCGTCGACAGCTCTCGTAACGGTGAGTGTTTCCGCTTCGGGCTGCTTCGCAATGCGCATGATCACGCCCGCGTCTCCGTCGACAGTAGCGCTGCCGCGGACTGGACTGATGCCCTCTACAACAGTGCCAATGTCGGCAAGTCGTACACCGCGACCATTTCGCATCGCAATACCGATTTCTTCGATTTCAGAGATTTCTTGTGGTGCAACAAGAATGCGAAGCGGATATTCTTTGCTTCCTTGCACAAGCAGACCTCCGCTTTTATTCGCAAGTACCGAGGAAAGCTTTTCCTCAACGTCTGCAATCCGAAGATCGTACCGGCGCATCGCTTCTGGATTGAGGTTGACCTGCCATTCTTTTACATCCCCACCGAGTACGATCACATCGCTAATACCTGGTACACGAAGGAGCGCCGGACGAATGGTCCAGTCTACGAGCGTGCGCAAGTCTTTTCCGTTGATATTCTTATCAGTCGCCGTGACTCCGACCCACATGATTTCGCCCATGATTGAACTCACTGGCCCTAACACCGGTCGCACATCCGGCGGAAGATCGAGCCGCGAAATACGTTCTTGAATGATCTGTCGATTACGATAGATGTCCGAGCCCCAACTGAATTCTGCCTGCACGATCGCGAGCCCGAACGATGCCGTCCCGCGTACGCGCGAAACGCCCGGAGCGCCCGCGACCGCATTTTCTACGGGCGCGAGCACGAGACGCTCGACTTCTTCGGGCGCAAATCCTTCAGCTTCGGTAAAAACTGCGACCGTTGGTTTGTTTATGTCCGGCAGCACGTCCACTTTCATTGTAAGAAAGCTCGCTATGCCGAGCCCCGTAAGGGCGACGAATGCAGCAACGACTTTCCACTGATGACGCAGTGAATACGAGATAATATTGTTTAACATACTCGTTATTCAGCATGTTCGTGACCGTGTTGGTCGCCTTTGGGCTTGGCGGTCTCTGCGGGAACTGACACCTCTTCAATACGCATCCCTTCTGCGACTGTGTCGTTCGGCTGCGAAAGATAGGTGTCACCGAATGCAAGTCCATCCAGAATCTCTACCGCATCACCGAATGTGCGGCCGGTTCTCACGGCACGCGCGTTGATGATGCCTCCCTCTGTAACAAGCCACACACGAGGTTGGTTCGCCTCATTCCAAAACACCGCATCAAACGGTACGGCGATGGTCTGACTGGTTTGTTTCGCAGGAACTACACGCACCGATAAATGAGCAGGCCATTCAACAGCGCCTTCAATTCGAGCATCCGCCATGAACGCTCCGTTGCCGTCCAATGCCGTACCGACTCCCGTGATCCTGGCTATTTTCACATCCTTTGAGAATCCCGGACGGATAATCTTTACAACATCTCCTTTTTTTGGCACTTCGACATTGCTGGGTATTCTGAAACGAACAATTTTATTCGTTTGTACTCTCGAACTAATCGAAGCCACCGCCTTACCGGGTTCAGCAAATTCTCCAATCTGACTCATAATCGACGAGACATATCCGCTTTTCGGCGCGACTATTGCCGTGCCGCCGGTGATCGCACCTGAAATCGCTCTATAAGAAGTACCTGCTGCCTCCAAATCGGCCCGTGCGGTTATTTGTTCGCGATCGAGCTCAACAGATTTTGTGGCGTTGTCTCGAACACTCTCTAGGTGTGTCTTTTGCAGATCCGCAAGCTCCTTTTCTTTCTCCGACACATTCAGCACGGAATCGCGGTATTTCTCGACCGCACCATTGAATTCTGATTGATGTTCGGCAATACGCTCCCGCAGCGCATCAAGCTGCGCCTGAGTGAAATATTCACTGTTACTAATGCTAGCAGCCGCAAGATGAGTCGATGCAAGGAAATAGGCCGCCCCCTCCTGCTGTGGAACAGTTTCTTTTTCAATTGCGGCGAGTGCTTTCCCTGTAGCGGCGAGGTATTGATCACGTGTTGCAGAATTACGTACGCCGAAGTGATACGGCATCTGCGTTAGATATAACCCATTGCCTGATAACGAGAGATCTCTCCCGCCACCGGAGAATTCTGCATATTCTTGTATCATCCCGCGTTGCAGCGTGTTTCGTACGTTTTCTGCCGAGGCTTCGACGGATCGCCTCGCATCTTCAATGGAACGTTGAGCCGCCTGGGTATTCGAGAATGTCGTGAGCTGTCCTTTTGCCTGACCCACATACGTATCGGTAGATGCAACTCTCGCTTTTGCTTGCGAGAGTGCAGATGCTTGTGCAGCGAGCGTTGTAGCGAGCTCAGGCGTAAGGGGGGCGGCAGAAAGACGACCAAGAACACTCCCGACGCTCACATACGTACCGATACTTACGTCCCACGAGATGATTGTGCCGCTGCGCGGTGGCTGCACATCGGCGTCGCCCGGTGAGATAATTTCACCGGGCCATGACGCGGATGTCGCAAAGGCTTCGCTTTCTGCGCCAACCGTTTGCGTTTCAAGTATGAGTGCTGTTGCTAATGACTTTTCTGTGATGTTGGAAGATGCCCGTGATGGCATGTTGATGACTGCAAATGTGATTATCAGTACACAGAGTAAGCCTGATGCCGTTTGTGTCACAATCGGTAATCGTCGAAACCTGCCCCACGTACCCCAAAGGGTGTGAAGTTTTTTCATATAAGGTATTTAGTCCTGGTGAGGAGTAGTTCCTGAGTCGTCATGAGAAGCAGGACTAACGTCTGTATGACCATCGTTGGTAATATGTGTTGCGTCTGACGTGTTCATTATTGTGTAGCCGATGAGACCACCAACTACAACAATTCCTGCGATGATCGCAAGGAGAGACTTGTTCATAGTGTATGAGTTTTTTATTTAATAGTGCGTTAAGAGGCAAACAAATGCACTTCTAGAGTCGCAGCACAATTTTTTGATCGAGGGGGTGATCGTAAAAAACACTTTGAAGCTCATCGAGCGAAATACGGAGAAAGATTAAACTGATCTCTCGAACACATACGGTTTCGATTGCGTGATTTATTATAGGAGCGTTGCTGTCAGTCTCTTCCGACATCCGCGAGACCCCCAATTGATGGATGGTCTGCGGGCACTCTGTATGACTTGAATCATCTGTATGTGGCGCAAGGCCATGATGGGAAGGCGTGCCGCTCGGATTTTCAGCACCGTACGCAAATACGGTGTGGGAGCTAGCAAACAGTATCAAAAACAGCATTAATAGTACCGTTGCAATGAGAAGCTGCTTACTCTGAATACTAAAAAACATTCATGCTACTTTAACACTATTTGAGTAAGGCTTACAAATGACCTCACCTTTGAGGCAAGTGTTTACCAACAGTTTTTTATTCTGGACTATCGCTTATGTGCCGCAATTCATAGCATTCTGGTGTATTGTTATATGAGAAAAATGTCTTTTATGGGGACCTCAATCGAAACGGGTTAGGTATGTCGGATAGATTCACTTAGAAACAATACTCAATCAAATTACTATGAACAAAGAAACATTTCTGGCGGGGTTAGGAGGAGTGGGTATCGGAATCATTATTATGCTCGTGTTTGCTCCATCGTGGGGCGGCATGATGGGATTTAGGAATTCCATGATGGGGTCCTCGGGTAAGACGGCACAGGGCGCTCATATGGGATCAATAGATTCTCATTTCATTGAACAAATGATTCCACATCACGAAGGTGCCGTAGCGATGGCAACGTTGGCCCTCCAAAAATCAAAACGCCCCGAGATTAAAACACTTGCCACTGCCATTATTGCGGACCAGAACAAAGAAATAGCAGAGATGACCGGATGGTACAAGACGTGGTTTGGAAAAGATGTTCCTAAAGGCAGCGCGTCTATGACAGGCGGTGGAATGATGCAAGCGGGTGGAATGCACACCGGAGGAGCAGATGAAATGAAAACGCTTGAAAATGCGACGGATTTCGACAAAGCATTTCTCGAAGCCATGATCCCGCATCATCAACTGGCACTTATGATGGTGCAGATGCTCGCATCAGGGTCGAATCGCCCCGAAATGCAACAACTTGCAAAGAACATCACCGCTTCACAATCAAAGCAGATTCAGGAAATGCAGGACTGGTATCAACAGTGGTACGGTCAAGTTCGATAGCACGTATATTCCAGCCCGGAATATTGCTGCTGCGTACTCACCACCTGCATTTCTTTGGCAAATTGCTATAATACTTATATGACCGTAATCGGCAGGTTTTTCTTGGTTTTCTCGCTCATGGTACTGCTGGCATTTGGCACTTTTGGAATGCTGAATATGGGAATGCAGATGGACGGGACGATGAGTCACTGTCCGTTTTCTCCCACTGCGTCCGTGTGCACCATGAGTCCCCTCGCGCATATCAACGCATCACAAACGTTCTTCACTTCGATGGTCACGCACGGCGATGCGCTCATACTTTTCGCGCTCATGGCATTGGCTTTTTTTGCGATATCTATTTTTTGGAAACCACACGCGCCTCCGTTGGGGCTGGCATTTGCGCGCGCTCATCATACACAATCGACCCGACTCACCTATCTGCAAGAAGCATTTTCGAACGGGATTCTTAACCCCAAGCTTTTTTAGTACATACAACCCTCTCTCGACAGCTTGTACTGTCGTGTTTTTTGCTATCAGCTATCGACTCTACATAATATGAGAATCAAAATAATCTACATAACCGTAGCCGCGCTCCTCATCGCAAGCGGACTCTGGTTTGCAACGCGATCAAGCGCAACGAATGAAAAGCCCACGTTGGAATACATTCCGGTGCGATCAATCACCCACGGACACGGTCTTGCCGTAGACCCAAACAACTCCGACTTGTTATACATTGCGACACATCACGGATTACTAGTTCTAAAAAACGAGAAAGACCTGTTTCAGGTAGGCAAGAAACAGGATGATTACATGGGGTTCTCGCCGAATGCGACGGACTCTTCGGTTTTCTATAGCAGCGGTCACCCCGAAAGTGACGGCAATATCGGCTTTCAGAAATCCGACGATGGTGGATTCACGTGGAAGCACATATCAAACGGATTAAATGGCCCTGTTGATTTCCATGCCATGGCCGTAAGCCCCGTTGACTCGAACGTCGTGTACGGCTGGTTTCAAGGCGATCTTCAGGTCACCGAAGACGGCGGTTCAACGTGGAAAAAATATCAGACTCATTTCCCCGTGGTGAATTTGGCTGCCGATACAGCAAACGCAAAAATCGTATACGCATCATCGCCTCTCGGACTATACAAAAGTAACGATGGAGGTATCACATGGGTTCGGCTGTTCGAAGGCTTCGTCGCAACGGCAGCGGTCAATCCGAAAAATCAGCGCGTTCTTTCGCTCTCCGAAAAGTACGGCCTCGCAGAGAGCAGTGACGGAGGCTCGACGTGGAAATCCACGAGTGAGAAATTCTCCGGCGAGACGCCACTATTCATCACGTTTTATCGAGGCAATCCCGACCTTGTGTACTTGCTTACCGAACGCAACAGTCTCTACAAGAGTGCGGACGGCGGCACGACATGGAAAAAATTACCAGCGCTCAGTAGCAGCGAATAGGCCCACCATATGCAACATACATACAAAGTCAGAGGCATGCATTGCGCTTCGTGCTCTGCACTCATCGAAAAAACCTTCAAGAAAATCGACGGCGTCCATTCCGTCGAAATGAACTACGCGACAGAAACCGCCAAGGTGGCATACGATAATTCGAAAATAGATCCGGAGTCGCTTTCAAATACGATCGAACCATTCGGCTATTCACTCATTCTCCCCACAGCCGAAGCAATGGAAATGTCTGCAGATGAACACGCTGGGCATCTCGGCCTCGATCAATCAAAAAAAGAAAAGCTCACAGAGATTGCCTATATGCGAACGAAAGTCATGTCTGCAATTCCTCTTGCGGTTATCAGCATCTTCGTGATGGGTTGGGACATTCTCGCGCAAACCGGAGTCGTTGCGCCACAGTCAGAAGTGGTAATGGATTTCTTTCATCACCTGTTGCCGCTCATGGCAACGTACGTGCTCTTCGTGGTTGGTAAGCCATATTTGCTCGGCATGTATCGATTCTTTCGCCATGGCGCAGCAAATATGGATACCCTCATTGGAATCGGGACATCTGTTGCGTATCTCTATAGCTTTATCATTATGGCGTTCGAAGAGTCGCTCAGACCATTCCTCAATGTGAGCCACACATACTACGACGTCACGATCGTTGTGATCACGTTCATTACGCTCGGAAAATATCTTGAGGCTCAATCGAAGCTCAAGACGGGCGACGCCATAGAGAAACTTCTCAATTTGCAGGCGAAAACCGCAGTAGTTATTCGTGGCGCAAATGTAGTGGAGCTGCCGGTCGGCCAAGTCGTGCATGGCGATCTGATCATCGTAAAACCGGGAGGCAAAATCCCCGTCGACGGTGTAATAACCGACGGAACTTCGTTCGTGGATGAATCCATGGTGACCGGTGAACCAATGCCTGCCAAAAAACAGCTCGGCGACTCCGTCGTATCTGGGACACTGAACACGACCGGGTCCTTTACGTTCACTGCAACGAAAATCGGATCTGAAACCTTGCTCGCACACATCATCGCAATGGTTGAAGACGCGCAGGGTACTCGTGCGCCGATCCAAGCGCTCGCTGATCGAATTTCGGCAGTGTTTGTTCCGGTCGTGCTAGGTATATCGCTTGTCACACTTGCCGTCTGGTTAGTCGTTGGCTCCCATTATCTTGGCTTCTCGCAGGCACTGTCATTTGGGCTCACCGCATTTGTGGGAATCCTCGTGATTGCGTGCCCGTGTGCACTTGGTCTTGCTACACCAACTGCGATCATCGTCGGTGTCGGTAAAGGTGCAAAAGAAGGCATTCTCATTAAAGATGCCGCAACGCTCGAAAAACTCTACAAAGTCGATACCGTTCTGCTGGATAAAACCGGCACCGTGACACATGGAAAACCGGAGCTGATTCGCATCGATAACAAATCGTCGCTCAACGACGACGCCCTCCTCTCTGTCCTCGCGTCACTCGAAGCGAAATCAGAACACCCGATAGCGCACGCCATTGTGCAATATGCACAAGATAAAACATTGAAACTATCAGATGTAGAACAGTTTGACATCGTTCAAGGAAAGGGCTTGAAAGGCATGATCAACGGCACAGAATACTTTGTCGGAAACACAAAAATAATTCTTGATCTTGGATTACACGTAGATGAGAACTCATTGCGCACAGAAACAACACAAGGCAGAACGCCCGTTATTCTTGCAACCAAGAACGAGGTGCTCGCTATCGCCTTCGTTGCAGATGCCGTAAAGCCTGCCGCGAAGCTTGCAGTGCAAAATCTACACGCCCTCGGAATCAAAGTCATCATGTTGACCGGGGATGATAAAAACACCGCAGCTGCCATTGCCAAAGATGTCGGCATAGACGAGGTGATTGCGGAGGTCTTGCCCGATCAGAAGCTGCAGGCCGTTCGTGATTTACAATCAAAAGGCCGCATTGTGGCGATGGCGGGAGACGGCGTTAATGACGCGCCGGCACTCGCGCAAGCAAATGTGGGCATTGCGATGGGCACCGGGACCGACGTCGCGATTGAAACGGCCGGCATCACCCTACTCAACGGAGATATCTCGAAGTTGGTGAAGGCCATTCGCCTCTCAAAGCTCACGATGCGCGGCATTAAGCAGAACCTCTTCTGGGCATTCATCTTTAATCTGATCGGCATTCCGCTCGCGGCAGGTGTGCTCTACCCCATTTTCGGATGGTTGCTCTCACCTGTTTTTGCAGGACTTGCGATGGCATTCTCGAGCGTCGCGGTTGTAACTAATTCGCTGAGACTTAAAACCATAAAACTGTGATTTATGAGAAAATACGTGCTCATAATTACCGCCCTGTTCGTACTTCACGTGATCGAAGAGATATTCTTCTCATTCTGGAACACTGACCCGTTTACCCTGTTCTTCTCAAATACATTGGATGTTCCTGCTATTACGGTCTACGTAATTATACAGTTGACCGGGGCCCTGTTCTTGGTATTCATACTCTTGAGCAAGGATTCCAGAACACTTCACTTCATCCTCGGTCTGATTCTGTTATTCGAACTCACACATGTTGTCGCGGCAATTTCAAGTCACGGTTATACGCCTGGTCTTTACACAGGCATTATTCTTGGATGTGCCTCAGTTCCGTTCTTCACTAAAATCTTACGATTTAATTCTTCAAGCATATGAAAGCACTTACATTGCACATATCGGGTATGCACTGCTCGGCATGCCCAGTCTTAATAGAGAGCGAGCTTACTGATCTACCCGAAGTATCATCGGCCAAAGCATCGCTCTCTCAAAACACGATCGAGGTTTCCGGCGAATTCGGCGAGAAATCTCCGCAACTCATTGCGACTGATCTGACGAATGTACTCAAAACACACGGCTACGCCGTTTCTGTTGAAAGACAAAAGCAAAAAATAAATTGGTCTGATTTCACGATCGCGGTACCGATTGCGGCCGCATTCGTAGCGCTGTTTGTCCTCTTACAAAAACTAGGCATCGTGAATCTTGTTACCACGTCACACGTTACCTACGGCACGGCGTTTCTGATCGGCATGATTGCATCAGTATCCACGTGCATGGCCGTCGTCGGCGGGCTCGTACTCTCAATGTCTGCAAACTTTGCGAAGGAGGGTGACAAGGTGCGTCCGCAGATACTCTTCCACGTCGGTCGACTGCTTTCGTTCTTTATTCTTGGAGGTGTTATCGGACTGCTCGGTGCCACGTTCCAACTCGGCGGTACGGGTACGTTTATCCTTGGTCTCGTTGTGGGAATTGTATTGCTTGTCCTCGGTATAAATTTGCTGGATGTATTTCCGTGGGCGAAGCGTTTCCAACCGACGCTACCGAAAGCATTCGGAGCCACGGTAAACAGCTTCAAAAGCGCAAACCATATACTCACCCCGTTTCTTTTGGGCGCGGCAACGTTCATCTTGCCGTGCGGCTTTACGCAGTCGATGCAGATCTATGCGCTCTCAACCGGCAGCTTCTGGACAGGTGCACTCACCATGTCGGCCTTTGCGCTTGGCACATTGCCCGTGCTCTCGCTCTTGAGCTTCAGTTCGCTCGGCATACAGAATGTTGCGCGATCAGGAATCTTCTTCAAATCCGCCGGACTGATTGTAATCTTCTTCGGTATGTTCAACATTATAAATAGTCTCGTCGCGGCGGGCATTATCAATCCGCTGTATAACTTCTAAATAGATATATGAAAGCTACCGTTATCTCAATCATCATCGCTGCTGCAATCATCGGAGGCGTCATCATCATGGTTCGGCCAGGGCCAACCGTCGTTGCCTCTGTGGAAAACGTGTCCATGCAAGACGGAAAGCAAATTGTGAAAATCACGGCGAAGGACCAGTATGTACCCCATGTGACGGCGGCCAAAGCGGGCGTGCCTACTATTATTCGAATGGAAACAAACGGCACCTTTGATTGCTCGTCGCAACTCACCATACCGAGCATCGGGTATCGTCAGATGCTACCGCCCACAGGTACGACCGATATTGCGCTGGCCGAGCAAAAGCCGGGATCAATCGTTCACGGAATTTGCGGGATGGGAATGAAAAGCTTTCAGGTACAGTTTAATTAGCAATTGCGGCCCCGTAAGTCGCGCTACTCTTCAACGTCACTCATACATGCATAAAACACTTACCGCACTCGTTGCAATACTCGCTATCGGCGGCAGTTTATATTGGTACGCACACAAAAATCAACCAACTACTGCCACCGTAACGATTACGCCTGATTCCTCATCAGCAATGCGCGCTGAGGAAAACATGATAGTGATGACGGAGCAGCGACCGGGCAAAACGATTATTGCTTCACAAGTACATCTTGCGACCCCGGGATTCGTTGTTATTCACGAAGATGCGGATGGAAAACCGGGAGCGATACTCGGTGCAAGCGCTTTGTTACCCGCCGGCGACAGTTCTCAAGTTAAAATCACCGTAGCTCGCCCGACTCACGACGGAGAGAAACTTCATGGCATGCTGCATAGCGACACCGACGAAAACCATACGTACAGCGTTGCGGATGAGCCGGTATTGAGTCGCGGGGGTGGACCAATCGAAGGCTGGTTCGATATTTCGTCGAAAGCACGGACTGATACTCCCGTAAGTATCTAAGCAACAAAAGCCGGGCTCGTGTTACGAGCGCCGAATGGTTCCGTATGACTGCCAGGTAATGTGCAAAATGAGAAATGTCACCAATAGTCCGATAATCGGGTCAGCGATTTGAATTCCGAAATACACGAGTGTGGCACTCGCGACAACAGAAAGACTCACGAACCCGTCTACACGCGCATGATTGCCGTCCGCAATGAGCGCAGGACTATTCAGTCGCCTTCCTGCACGCAACCGTATTTGTGCGGCGATTTCGTTACCCAGAAAACCCACGATTCCCCCCACAATGAGCATCGAAAGATGATTAACTGATTGCGGATGAATCAAACGCATAATGGCTTCAAAGCCCGCAACACACGCACTCACAAATATGGTTGCAACCACGAAATATCCCGCATATTTTTCTGCAATTTTACTGCGGAGAAAGAATGCGACACCGAGCGGAATCGCCGTCAGTGCGTCGCCGAAATTATGAATTACATCTGCAAGAAGCGATATCGAGTTCGTCGTGAAGAAAATAACTACTTGTATGAACGACGCGGCTAACAAGACCCCGAGGCTGAGCGTGACGGTGCGTATCCCATCTTTTGATCGCATGATCGATTCGTGCACGAGTCCATGTGAATGACCATGATCTTCATTCCCATCCGAATGATCATGCTCATGTGTGTGATCATGATCGTGCTCTCCATGATCGTGTTTGTGCGTATCTTCGTCCATGGCGCAATACTATACCATTGTAATCGGTGAAATCTCGATGGACTATCGCCATTGGCTCAGCATCTTTTTGGTCGTTGCGAGTGCCGCGCCAATACCGATAAGCGTTACCAACCCGGTGATAATTCCTCCGACGTACGGAATCGAGTTCACCACAAAGTACACGAGCGTTCCCGTGAGAATTGTTTTCCAACTAATTTCGTATTCGTGCTGTTTGAATACCAGTTTGTGAATACCGCTCCCGATCACGAGTGGAGCGAGCATCGTGCCAAGAATGAGGATCGATGCGTATGCAAGCAATCCGAGTATGCCAAATGCGATACCTATAAAGGTGAGGATAAGCAGCAGAGATACGATTGGAGTGACAATAAAAAACACGAGCCCTCGACCAAATTCAGACAGTGGTCGCTTCATGGCTCGAATCACGAACTCGTCTGAGAAGCGTTCGAATACATACCCGATCACGAGTGCGCCGGAAAATATCATACACATCTTTGCGACAAACCAGATTGAAAAGAATGCAATGAGCCCGAGTTTTGCAGCTTCGCGCACATCAGGACTTTTTGTGTATTTTGTCTCGCCAACGACCACCGCCCCGCTCTCGAGCGTTGCCGTTCGTGGCGATTTGTATGTGAATGTTCCCCCGATACGGGCGTTCGGTCCGAGTGTAATGTTTTCTGCTTGCACATCAACGGTGCCGTTCACCGTTGAGTCGATGCGAATATCTCCGCCTACAATATTTACATTTCCCGCAATTGGAGCGTCAATGCGTATCACACCTCCTGCAACCGCAACATCTCCACCGACTTTGGAGGATGCGATCGTGACTTGCCCACCGCCAGCGAGCACATCGCCGCCCGCAGCGCCTTGAATATTAATCGTGCCGCCGCCAGCTCGAATATCGCCAGACACATCGGAGAGCACGGAAATATTTCCGCCGACGGTGGCGATGTCGCCAGAAACCGCACCGCTTATGAGCGTGGTGCCGCCGAGCGCAATCAAATCTCCTTTTACTGCACCCAAACTCGAAACCGACCCGCCGAGCAGGTACAGACTACCTGTTAGTGCCTCGTTTTTGGGATGTGTCGGATTGTTTCCCGAGCGAAACTCGGAAGCGAGCGCGAATCCGGGCAGAATCAGTATCAGCGCGCAAAGACCAAAGAATTGAGAGCGTGAGAATGTGGTCATAGAACCCATTCTACCCGTGGTGCCTGACAGCGCAATTGTGTCCTGAATTGAGGTACACTGGAGACCCATGCGGTCCGCCGGAAATATTCTTGGCTATCCATTGTTCGGTATTTCGGTATTTCTCTCGGCATTTTTACTTTTTGCAATTCAACCGATCGCGAGCAAGCATCTGCTCCCCTATTTCGGAGGCTCATCCTCGGTATGGGCCACATCGCTCGTTTTTTTCACCACAATTTTATTTTTGGGGTATGCGTATGTGTACGTACTTACATCGCGTTCATCGGGGCACCAAATGGTAATTCACGCAGTCGCGATCGTGAGCGCTTGTATCGCGACATTGATAGCAATTGTTACGTGGGGATCGATATATCCGCCACTTGATTGGATTACCGCGAGTGCATACGCACCCGCGCTGCGCGTACTTATTGCGCTCTCGCTATCAGTCGGTATTCCGTATTTTCTACTTGCAGCAACGGGACCGTTACTTCAATACTGGTATGGCGTGTCATCCGAACGAACGCATGCATCGCACGAAGACAATTCAGAATCTACCGCTCCGCGTCGATCACCCTATAGTCTCTACGCCATATCGAACACAGGATCTCTACTCGCACTGATTTCATATCCGACACTCATCGAGCCCTACCTCTCGCTTCCTCGCGAAGAATATCTCTGGAGTATATTATTTTTTCTCTATGCACTCTTACTGGTGACTGTCACCGTATCGATACGGCGCATACCATCGCAGATACACGCGTCGACTCGCCAGGTCGGATCACTTTCGCGAAAGGCTGAGTGGATCGCATTTGCTGCATTGCCGGCATTTCTACTCGTTGCCACCACGACAGTACTCACCCAACTCATTTCGCCGATGCCGTTGCTCTGGATCATCCCGCTTGCGCTGTATCTCTTGACCTTTATTTTTGCGTTTAGCGGAATGGGTCAAAGCATTTTTATGCCGCTGTTTGTGTTCATCGCAGCTGCAGCGGCATACATGTACACGCCTGCTGCGCCGCAACAAATCGTAAGCGAAGTCCTCTCCTACCTCTCACTGCTATTTTTCGCCTGTTTGTTCTGCCATGCACGACTCTATGCACTGCGCCCGCACACCGGCGCACTTCCGTTCTTTTACCTCTGCACGTCGCTCGGTGGGATGATCGGCACCATATGCGCGAGCTTGATTGCGCCCCTTCTATTCGCAGATTTTTTCGAATTTCCGCTCGGACTTGCGATCATTGCAACCCTCGCGGTTATTTTTATTCCCAGCGATTTTTTCCCGCGCATCGTACCGGAACGCATCATCCGAATGATCAGAATCATTGCGCCGTTTTTCTTTGCGGTATTGCTCACGAATGTTGTCCTTGCCGGCGCGGCCTCCGAGGTACTCGCCTCGCGTAATTTTTATGGGGCGGTGCAACTTCACTTTACAGACGAGGCGACGGTACTCATGAACGGTACTACCATGCACGGATTGCAGCCGACGGCGCGCGAATGGTCATTTGTTCCAACTTCGTACTACACGCAAGGGAGCGGCGTTGCACGTGCCATACGGTATGCGCATGAGACAAATAAAAACGGAATACGAGTCGGTGTTATCGGTTTGGGCACGGGTTCACTCGCGGCGTATTGCGAGAAACGCGATACGTTCGCATTTTACGAGATTGATCCGCGCATCGAACACATTGCACGCACGTACTTCAGTTACTTGTCCCGTTGTGCCGGTTCGACCGTTCATATCGGTGACGGACGTATCGTCTTGCAAAAGGAGGACGCATCGAGCACTGCGTATGACGTACTCGCGGTCGATGCATTTACGGACGACGCCATACCGGCACATCTTTTAACAAAAGAAGCAGTCGAGCTGTATATGAGTAAACTCGCCTCGAGAGATGGCATCATTGCGATGCACACATCCAATCGTTTCCTCGAGCTCTACCCCGTTTTATTATCAATCGCCCGTGAAGAAAAACTCACGGCAATGATTGTAAATGACAACGGTCAGGGCGGACATATGGGTTCAGCTTCGCAGTGGGTCCTGCTCTCAAAAAATCCGCACGTCTTTGATGATCCCGCGTTTATTGGTGTACAACGATGGACTGCCCCGAATCCGCTTCCTCGGGCATGGAGCGATACGTATACAAGTCTCTTTTCGGTACTACAGGTTCCGCTACCCTTTTAGGTCGTATCGCCTCATATGTATACTGCCACCCATGAAACAGCCCGATTATACGGACGCCATCGCCACATTGCGGCGTGACGTGAAATTCGCGCCTCTTATCGAACGGCACGGAGCGCCTGATCTTTCTCGCTATCACGGCGGCATCAATATATTCCAATCGCTCCTGCGCTCCATTGTGTTTCAGCAAATTTCGGGCTCCGCGGCGCGTGCTATCCATGGCCGTGTTCTCGACCTTTTTCCACGCAAACATCCGACGCCGGAATTGCTGCTCAAAATACGCGCACCGAAACTTCGTGCCTGTGGTTTGTCGGTTCAAAAGATTGTGTATGTGCGCGACCTCGCGGCGCGGTGCCTCGACGGCACGATCAATCCAAAGAAATTCCCACGTATGAGCACGCAGGAAATAATCGATCATCTTATCGTCGTGAAAGGTATCGGGGTGTGGACCGCGCAGATGATGCTGATATTCAATTTACATCGCCTCGATGTACTTCCCGTCGGAGACCTTGCGATACGCAAAGGTTTCAAAAAAGTGTATCGAATGCGCACAGACCCCACCGTAAAGCAGATTGAAAAAATTGCCAGGCCCTGGCGTGCGTACGCATCGGTTGCGTCGTGGTATCTCTGGAAAGAGATGGACGGTGAAAACGCGGCCGTATAAAAAAACGCCTGTATACACAGGCGTTTTTTTATTGCACTCGTGGGAATTATTTCGTCTTAAACGAAACACCAACCGGCGCATCGTTTGTGGTAACTAATTTGTCGGTATGCAGATCAAACTTTTTGTCGCCGTTGTCTACATAGATGACAACCCGGTATGACTTGCCGCTCGTCAGTGCTCGCTGCAAATGCACCGTACCTGACGTGGCATTCGACGGGAACCACGCGGCTCCGAGGATACTCATGTCGTCACGTACTGCAATCCAACTGGCACGCGTAAGCGACAACGATGAAAGCGTAACGGTAGTGCCGGCGCTCTGCGCGCCGACGGTTACAGATTCGCCATCGCTGGTCGCAGTGACGGTACCTTTTGGCATGTTCTTTACCGAAGTCATCGTTGTTGTTGTTGCCGGCGTCGTTGTTGCGATCGGATTTGTTCCTTCTGGTGCTTCTTTACTGTCGCGCATGACAAGCCATGCGCCGCCGAGGACGAGCACGAGAACCGCTGCCGCGATAATTACCCACTGTGTCACATTGTTCGTTTCCATATCATTCATTCTTTCTGAGATTAATAGTCTTACGGGATGCTATGCACCGAATAGTAGGATAGCTGGCTCACGTGTCAAACATCCTGCACTGGGGACAATTCTTATCCCCACATTTTTATTATCAACCACAGAAGATCTTCATGTTAAAGATCTATATTTAAAGCCATGGAAATCTGGTACACCCTCACCGGAGATATTGATAAAAAGGGCGTTCAGGAATCAATCGGATGGATCAACGGAGAACTGTACTCAAAACCGGTTACCAGAATGAAGTTTTTGATTGCGAGTGGCGGTGGCGACATCGGTGCGGGTGTTAATTTGTATACGTATCTCAAAGCGCTACCGATCGACGTGGAAACAATCGGGTTCGGCGAGGTGGATGCGGCTGCGGCGATCGTCTTCTTGGGAGGTAAATCGCGTATTGCAGTGGAAGACTGCCAATTCTTTTTTCACGAAGGGCGCTACACCATCCACGATCACACCGCGCCGGTGCACACGCACGAAGAAGCAATCTCGGTATTCCGACGCGAGCTGCACCACATGATTCATATCATTGCGCGAGAAACCAACAATGACTCAGAAGTTGTTGCCACCATGCTCCGCAAAAGCAAAATTATGCATGCAGGCGAAGCGCAAGAATTCGGTCTCGTGCACAAGATCGTCAATGTGTTGCCGCTCAAACAGCAGGAAGAAAAAGGATTCGGTTTCGGCCCAAAGTAATTTAGTCTTCAATCTCGACAAGCGCCTCCCAAATATCGGCGGCAGCAATTGCGCCTTCGCGCAAAATAATCGGGCGCGTCCCGCTGCAATCCACAATCGTCGATGGTGCACGCTTCGGTATCTCACCCGCATCAATTGCGCAGGCGATCTGATCTGCGCTCTCACCGAGTTGTTCAAGAATCTGCGGCACCGTTCCCATGGGATGCATGCCTGCGCGATTGGCGCTTGTGGTCGTAATGGGGCCGCCGTACGCTTCTACCAGCTGCCTACAAAACTCATTATTTGGAATACGAATACCGAATGTATCAATTCCCTTTGCAATCCCGGTTTCGATACCGGTTTTCTTTTTCAAAATCAGCGTGAGCGGTCCGGGCAAAAATCGCTCAGCAAGAATTCGCGCCATGCCATCCACGTGCGCGAAACGCTCCGCCATTGCGAGGTCGGCAACAATTGCATGCATGGGTTTACGCTCGTCTCGATCTTTGATTGCATAAATCTTCGCAACCGCTGCATCTGAAAGCGCGTCCGCGCCAAGGCCGTAGAGGGTGTCGGTCGGATACAGGATGACGTCGCCGTGCTGTATCGCCAAAGATGCGTGCTCTACGGCGTTCGGCGAGCTTTCAGACTGCATATTCATACGCGTTACTATATCAATTACAGAGTGGGTCGGCTCACTATTTCGATACTTGACTCAAGCCGTTATATGATGTATCATATTAAAAGCGACAAAAAAATCTTTGGGGGCAGGACAATGAATCTCTTACAAGAGAAGCTAAACGATTTTAAGAATCGTGTTGAAGGTTGGACGCCGAGTAACGGCTTCCAACAAGCTCCACTCGACTTCGCGCCGGACGACATCATTTTCGGTCGTCGTATCGCCCTATCGGTACAGCGGCATGACTGCTGCGCCAATCCCGATCGCGTTATACGCGATATTCGCAACGAAGCAGAAAAAGATACGGGATTCCATACATGGTTTGTTCAGATGGAATCGGAACGACTGCAGACGCTGTGCGAATTTCTCATCTACAGGAAACCGCCGCGCTGACTATAATCGCTGTTCTTCTTGAGACGCCGCACCCTTTTGTGCGGCGTTTTGTTTTTTATCCGACTCCTCAACCACGTTGCGTACCCATCCGTCGACACGATCAATCGGGACCGAAGTAACGACCGACATTCCATTGCTGCGACTCCAATTCCCGTCGGTTTTTGTGTTCTCGGCAAGCGTCCTCACTATGTATAAATATCGCGGCGTCCCCTTTCGATACAGTGTTTTGTATGTTGTTGCAAAATATGCACGCGCTAAATCATTGTCCCGGTGGTCCGTTTCAGTGGGCTTAATAAACCATCGGTTCTCACGATCCGGTTTAATTTCGCTTGCAGAGTTGTGATACCCGATACCGAAGCCGTAGCGTTCCGCTTCTTCAATGAGAAGCTTCGGAATATCTTTCGGCAGAATATCTCCATTGGTAACCTTTTCACGCAACACATTGAATTTGCGCGCAGCCGTTTCGTACGGGACTGAGAACACTTTTGATGCATCCTCGAAAGAAAGAGTCGCTATCTGATTCTCAATTTCGCGGATCTGTTCGTCGGTGAAGTCGGCATCGTACAAATTGCTCTCAAAATTTTCTGTCAGTTCGTTCAATATGATTGAGCGAAAGGCATCTTCCCGTAACTGATCACGCGCCATATCGTCAGGCGACGACGTGGTATTAATTCGCTCAAGGCTCAGACGGCGACGTTCCGGTAGCTTTTCCATGCCGAAATAGTATCAAATAAAAACGATACATAGGAGCTGTTTTCAGTTCTGTGCGCGCTGCAGTGAATAGATCAAGCGCTCGAAAAGCTCTCGTCAGAACTTTTTATCCGCCTGACCATACTCAGGCATTTCCCTTTCTAAAAGGTCTGAACCCGAACCACGGGGTATAATCATATATATGCGATCTAAGTGGTACGATCAAAAAGAAATAGCAATTTCCCTGAGAAAGGGAGGAACGTCAATTCGCGATATTGAGAAACAGCTCGCTATCCCTCGCTCAACATTGAGTGGCTGGTTTCGGAATATTGTTATTTCAAATCGTCACAAACTGATTTTAAAGAAGCGAACGGTCAAATCATTAGTTGCCGCGCGAAAAAAAGCAACCGCGTGGCATCGCGCGGGAAAGCAGGCTCGTCTTGTAGAAGCAGAACAATCGGGACAGACGACGCTTCGAAAACTCATTCCGAGTCAGCCCGAAACAATTGAACTTGCACTGGCCATGTTGTACCTGGGTGAGGGTGCGAAGACAAAGAATCAAACTGCTATGGGCAATTCAAACCCAATGATTGCAAAATTTTTTGTTCAATCAATCGTAAGACTTTATGGCGTACCGTTCAGTGCCTTTACATGTAATCTGCATTTACGAGCCGATCAAGATCCAGACAAACTAAAACTATATTGGTCGAGGACTCTTAATATCCCAATTTCAAACTTTCGGAAGTGTTTTATTGATAAGAGAACGGTTGGTTCTAAAACGTACGCGGACTACAAAGGTGTTTGTGCAATCTATTGTTATCGTGTGGCAATTCAACGTAAATTGCTATATATTGCGAATGCTTTCTGCGGACAGATCGCAGAAGAAACAAGCGCGATTAGCTCATTTGGTAGAGCGACTCATTGACGTTGAGTAGGTGACAGGTTCGATTCCTGTATCGCGCACTGCATAAAAGAGTCTGCAGGGTTTTTCTGTCCCCAGCTCCCTGCCCCTATGCTCCGGAATTCGTTACTGCTCGCAAAAAAAGCAAAACTATAGCCCGAGAAGCCGTCGCCACTTTTCTCTCAACGATTCGCTCCACTCATGCGACTTTAGTTCGGTAGCTACTTTTGCGAAATCAATAGTCGCACTCATGCCCTGTCCCACAATGAATGTTGCTGCGGTTTTAATATTTTCGTAAAAATCTTCTGAAACGCTCCCTTTGAGAAGCCCGCTGATTTCATCACTAGAAAGATTTGCACCCTCAAATGCGCCACGAATAAAAGCGTTTTCGATGACATCAGGTGGAACTTGAAACTCCTGAGAGATTCGCGCAGTGAGCGCATCAAATACCCAGTGCGCGAGCGGATACGAATCACGCCAATCCGATGCACTAATTTCCCTTTTTTTATCGCGCACATCTACTATTCGACGCCGATTCAAATACTCGACAAATGCGCGCTTTCCTATTATGTCGGTCACCGCTTCATTTATCAGCACATATGTTCCGTTCGGGTACTTTTCTGTATTTGGTGGGCTATTGTGCAAACCTATTTTTATTCCCGTTCTCCTGTTGAGTTTGCCGCGATATGCGGAACCATGCGCCTCTTCGTGACAGAGCATATTGAGGGTCGTTGCTGCTATCGGTGCCGGATATTTCAAGGTTAGACCGCGAGATCGGCGTGAAATAGCTACACTCTGCAGTGCAATCTCTCCATTTTCTGAACACCACCCTGGAACGAAATATTCCAATAGTGACGCTGCTGATTCCGGAGTGACAACGGCAATGCTTTCTCGTGTTACGGGCGCAATATCTTCTTCACGCACTCCGCTTTTAATGCCAATCTCGCGATAAATTTTGGCCAACTCCGTAAAATCAATTTGATCGAGCACTCGTTCGATATCTCGAGAAGATGGTGGGGTTTCCTTACTTTGAATTTTGTCGGGCATTCGTTCTGTCATATGGCGGTGTACGAACACTATACATGTAGACCCTTTTGTTCGGGTATACTTTTCTCATGATTGCACTCAATACCGTGCACCGGCTTCCTGCCGCTACATTTTGGTATTCCGCATTTCCCTCGATCATCGTTGCGTTTATCGCGGTCATACTCGGTGCAATTGTTCGCGACAGCGTCGCACATGCCTGTATTTTAAATTCGTGTCCGTATTACGTGCCTGCACTCATGCCGGCGTTTGTGCTGCTGTTCATCATTGGAGTGCTTGCGCATCCGATACTTGAGTACATTCTGTTTACGTATTCGTTTACTGAAAGCTCCGTTACCATCAACTCAGGAATTCTATTTCGTCAATACGAAACCATCGCTTTTAATCGCATCCAAACACTCGATCTCGAGCGCGGACCGTTGCTGTGGCTCTTCGGTCTTACAGAAGTTCGGTTGTGGACAGGCTCTGCCGATCAATTCAATGGCGATGAACCCGATCTTCACGCAAAACCTGACACGAAACTGATCCTCGAACGCGACACTGCTCAAGCTGTAAAAGAGTTTATGACTTCAACGAAAAAATCGGCGGGGCCGGACGCGTGATATATAATTCTGCTATGACGTCACTCAAACTCTTTGTATTATCAATGGTGATTTTTGCATTCCTCGACGGCATCTGGATCGGTTACCTCATGCTGAATCGTTACAAAGAATGGATCGGGTCTCTCGCCAGCTTAAATGCCGACGGAAGCTTCAATATAAATTTCATCGCTGCCGTCCTTGTGTACGTGTGTCTTGCAGCCGGCATCGTTTTTTTTGTGCTACCTCGTACATCAGGGCTTTCCACGCTCGGCGTGTTTTTCACCGGCGCATTCTTGGGCCTGATTATCTACGGCGTGTATGATCTCACCAACGCAGCCACACTCAGCCGTTGGCCGCTCAATTTGGTTTTGACCGATATTGCGTGGGGAGCATTTGCAACCGGCATAACTTCGTACGTCGTCACAAACCTCGGCAAAATGTTCGGGTGGATCACATAAAAAAACGCCCGGGTATCACTACCCGGTCGTTTTGGTTAAAAGATCTTACGGACGCGTGATACGTGTCCATCGTCGCTCAGGTGCAAGCAAACTAACGAGTCGCCGCACATCAACCATGGTCATGCTTTGAATCGTTCTGATTCGATCCTCAATGAATCCCATGCGGCCATCATGCGCAATCATGATCGCCGCATTTTTGCATGCTCGAAATCCTGATAAGTCACTCATGTGGAGCCGTGCCACATGGCTTCGAACCGTGGCGTCGAAGAGATCAGACTGCGAGACGAGTAATGCAATGCAATCGTTCACCACCCTTTCGAACTCACCGATCGATCGCTCGTCGAAAGAGCCGCAATGGATACTGAACTGATTACATCGACCAAAGCCTGTCACATCAGTCGATACGTCATAGGTCCACTGACGCTGCGTGCGCAATTCGTGTGTGAGCACGTTCTCGAGCATTGTCGCGAAGACACTGAGATGTTCCGGTTCTAGTATTCCAGGAATGCGCGCATAGCTATCGTATTCTGGCTTCGTGCCGCGCATGAGTCCCGGGTATTCTGATCCGCACACCTCTACGCGATTTTCGTGTGGGAGTATCTGGATTTCATCACGCTCTGCACGCGGAGTCCGAGCGCCCGGTTTCATTGAACCGAACGGCGATGACTCGATGAGATCGATCACTGTGTGTGTATCGATACCGCCGAGTGTTACGAACGACATATTCGCCGGCGTATAGTGCGTGCGATAAAACGACTCGAGATTCGCACGATTGATTCGCTCGATTGCCTGACGTGTGCCGATCGGTCCTGGTGATCGTGAGAGATGCATGTCCGGATACAGCGCACAATGCCGCTGTATCCGAAGGTCGTACCGCTTCTGCAGCGAGTAACTCTCGTTAAATTCCTGCAAAATAACAGCTCGCTCCTTTTCAATTCCCTTTTCGATATCGGCTTGTACAAGCATCGTTCCGAAGTGGTACAGCAGTTCGGTGAATTGAGTTGTCGGTACGGCCCATCCGTACTGCGACCATCCGATTGATGTCATGCCATATTCACCGATTCCGCCGCAGCCGTCGATGAGTGTCTCGAATTCGCGATGCACGAGGGGCGCATTGTTGTTGAGCACATGCTCGAGAAAGTGAGCGAGACCCTCTAACCCATACGGATCAGATTCTGATCCGGCATGCACAACGACTTGCGCTGTTTGCCATGGCCGATCAGTCCAATTCGCGGCATACACGGTGAGTCCATTCTTCAGAACGGTGCACGTAAAGTCTATCGCCGGATCCCACATGGGGACCTCCTTTGTTTCTGTTTTGACAGCCCTGAATATGCAACAAATCTAGAAAATCGTCAATCTTGGAGGAACCCGCCTGCTTGGTGATTCCAGAGTTCGGCATACACACCTTTGCCGGCGACGAGGGATTCGTGCGTTCCCTCTTCTATTATTGAACCGCGATCGAGCACAATAATACGATCCATTTGTCGGAGTGTGGAAAGTCGATGCGCAATTGCGATCACCGTTTTTCCTTCCATCAATGACTGCAATGCTTTTTGTATATTAACTTCACTCTCACTATCGAGTGCGCTGGTTGCTTCATCAAGCAATAGAATTGGCGCGCTTTTGAGAATGGCACGCGCAATCGCAATACGCTGTCGTTCCCCTCCCGACAGTTTCACTCCACGCTCCCCGACCATAGATTCATACTTATCTGAAAGACGTTCGATAAATTCGTGTGCTTGCGCCTGTTGTGCGGCCGCTCTGATGTCGTCTTCTGATGCGTCCGGCTTTCCGTACGAAATATTTTCCCGGATGGTCCGGTGGAAAAGCAACGGTTCCTGCGGCACGATCGAAATCGATCGTCGCAAACTTTCCTGTGTTACGCTCGCGATATCAATACCGCCTATTTTAATAGTGCCCGATAGCACATCGTGGTGATGCATGAGCAAACGAATCAGTGTAGATTTTCCTGCTCCTGAACGACCAACAAGACCGACGCGTTGCCCCGATGGGATAACAAGCGAAAGACCTTTGAACACAGGTTGACTATGAAAGCCAAATGTCATCTGATCAAACGAAATATCGGCGTTTTCAATTCGTAAATTAAGCGCCCCCAGCTTGTCCGGAATTTCGTGCGGTTCGATGATTTCTTCAAGGCTTTCGCTGATTTCGCCCCACGTCTCAGCAAATTTGTTGAAGTTTGAGCCGAGAGACTGCAGCTGCCCTTCGATTCGGAAAATGATCGCGATGATCAATACAATGTCACCCACCGACAAGGCTCCTGTTTTCGCCAACGCCACCGCCATATAGATGAGAACACTCCCGAACACGACAAGCAATACGCTATTAAGTGCACGAGTCCATTCACCAAAAAACCAACTTCTCAGATGCGCTTGGCGACGGAGCTCCGACATACTTTTGAGGCGCTCGATCTCGAATTCGCGTCGTGCGTATTCCTGCATCGCGCTGACATTTGATAACAAATCAACGGTTGCGCCGTTGATTTGGGTTTCGAGCATATGCGCGTGCGTGGCAAGCGGAACGCGTTGTATACCCAAATACATATTTATCAGAAACATAAGAATGACCCACGCAATAAATACGAGCGCAATGAGCGGGCTCACAAACCACGCGAGCACAAAACTAACAATCACGCTCACTCCAACTTCCAAAAACTCCCAAAGAATCATGTCGATCGTCTCGCGCACACCCGCGGTCGCATGGCGGATTTTGTTCATGATCGAACCGGAAAAACGATCGGAAAAATACGATCGACTGTGCAGTGTTACGTACGACGTAAGCGCGAAGCGCGCGGTCGCTGCGGCGCCTGTTGCCCAGCGCGCTGCCGCAAATCCTGCCACTCGCCACATAATTTTCCCCACTCCGAGCACTACGATGTAGGTGATTGCCCAGAAAACTACAGCATCGTACGATCCCCCCGATGGAATCGCAGCGGCAGCGTTTGTGATTAATTTAAAGAGATACGCAACGCTCGATGCAAGCGCGCCGCCCGCCATCGATATCACAATCGCAACCGTTGCCGCTTTCCAATGCGGTCGTGATACATACAAAAAGAACCGCAGTGGATTTTTGGTTTGCGGAACATCGCTCCGCCACATTGCCGGATTTTCTTTATACAGATTCAACATACGTGCAATTGATTCTAGCCGAATACGTCAACGCGAGCTATTCTAAGGTGAACACTATGAAAATTTTGGGTATAGAAACAAGTTGCGACGAAACCGCTGTCACGCTCATTGATGCGCACGGATCGTTCGGTGATGATTTCAGATTCGATATTCTCGGGAACGCGCTATTTTCCCAAGCCCATTTGCACGCAGAATACGGCGGCGTCTTTCCTAATCTCGCAAAGCGCGAGCATTCAAAAAATCTTATCCCCTTATTGCGCGAGGCACTCAACCAAGCAGACGCGCTCACCGAATCGAAAAACGAAAGATTATTTGAGGTCGCCGATGAACTCAAAGAAATCTTGCATCGGGAGCCGGAGCTCCTCGAAGCGATTACCGGCTTTGCTATTGAGTCCGGCAAACCGGACATCGATGCCATCGCGGTCACGGTCGGTCCCGGGCTCGAGCCCGCGCTGTGGGTGGGCATTAATTGTGCACGAGCCCTGTCGCGGTTGTGGAATGTGCCGGTCGTGGCGGTCAATCACATGGAGGGTCATATTCTGCTTTCGATGATGGACATGGGATTGCAGCGGCACGTTGATTTTCCGCTCTTGAGTCTTTTGATTTCCGGCGGTCATACGGAACTGGTGCTTTCGCGCTCGTTCGGTGTTTACGAAATAATCGGCGAAACCCGCGACGACGCCGCCGGTGAAGCATTTGATAAAGTCGCACGCCTGCTCGATCTGCCCTATCCGGGCGGTCCCGAAGTCTCCCGACTTGCAGCCGTAGCGCGCGAGTATGACGACCCGCATCACATTGCATTCACGCGTCCGATGCTCCACGACAAATCGTTTGATTTTTCTTTTTCCGGATTGAAAACTGCGGTGCGCACAGCAGTTGAACAGCGACGACCGCTCGGTGACGAAACGAAACGAATAATTGCGCGAGAATTCGAAAATACTGTATCTGACGTGCTCGTACACAAAACTATGCGCGCGGTAGAGGAATTCGGTGCACAAACGGTTGTGGTGGGTGGCGGCGTATCAGCAAATACACATATTCGCCGCGAATTATCAGAGGCGCTCGCGCAAGCCGGCAATCCCGCGAATCTTTTAATACCGCCACCGGAGCTCGCAACTGACAACGGCATCATGATTGCACTCGCCGGATATTTTAAAGCAAAGGACAATCAATTTTCGGATCCCGCTGCTCTTATCGCTACGGGAAATCTCAAACTTTCGCAATAATGCGCAGACGGCAGAACTACTACTTTTCGGTCTGTGAGTCGCCTTGTATAAATGCATTTCGTGTCTGTTGCGCCTCTGCATGATTGGGTTTTCCGTTTTTATCTACGAGACACTTGAGGTCCAAAGCCTTCCGAGAACCATCTGGTTTTGTATAGGTGTACTCCATGCGGTACGCCACTTTGTTAATACTTTCGTTGAGATCCTCTTTGGAGCAGCGTATTACTACGCGGGCATCCTTGTCTTCATCAAGGCTTCTGCCCACGTGCTCCGTCTCCCAAATACTTGTGCGAAATGTTTCCATAACTGCCGGAGGAACTTCGCTCTGCGGAATTTCGTGACCCAAGTAGTCTTGAAGAGCAGTCCATTCCAATAGTTTCTTCTCTTCGAATGTGTTCGGATTTCCCGGGTTAGGAAGCTCATCAGATTCTTCCGCCATCATGCGGGCAAGGCGTGTATCCCTCACCTTTCCATCTGCACCGATAAACGGTCGCTTTGGTATTCCTTCCATGGAATTCACTATATCAGTAAAAGAAGCCCATTAGACCGTATCTGTGGAAACGTGGTAAATTGGCCCTATGGAGCCCCAAAACGACCAGACAGCCAGAGAGCCATTTCTCGCCCCTGAGGCCTTCCTGAGCCCATATAACCCCGCTGAGCGGGAGCCTGAGATGCTCGCACTCTGGGACGAGGCTGGTTACGCCAACCCCGACGTTATGATCGAAAAAGGCATCATTTCCGCCGATGCCCCACCCTATTCAATAGTACTGCCGCCGCCAAATGTGACCGGCACGCTCCACATGGGCCATGCTGCGATGCTCGCCATCGAAGACATTCTCATTCGCTACCACCGAATGCGCGGATTCAAAACGCTCTGGGTTCCGGGCACCGATTCCGCCGCACTTGCGACGCAGGCAAAAGTGGAAGAAATTTTATACAAAACAGAAAAGAAATCCCGTCACGATATCGGCCGCGAGGCGCTGATGGAAAAAATCGATGTGTTCGTCGAAGAAAGCAAAGCGACAATCATCAATCAGGTAAAAAAACTCGGAAGCTCTCTCGATTGGAGTCGGTACGCATACACAATGGACGCACCGCGATATCGCGCGGTTATGGAAGCGTTTGTGCGCATGTACGATGCCGGCCTCGTGTACCGCGGCGATCGCATTGTGAACTGGGATCCAAAATTGCAGACGACCGTTTCCGACGACGAGATTGCATATGTGGAGCAAAAAGATGCGTTTTATCATTTTCAATACGGCCCCTTCGTGATCGGTACGGTGCGACCGGAAACAAAATTTGGTGACAAATATGTCGTGATGCATCCCGACGACGTACGGTATGCGCAGTACACCCATAAACAACAACTGGAACTTGAATGGATTAACGGTCCGATTACCGCAACAGTCATCAAAGATGAAGCGGTCGACATGGAATTTGGTTCAGGTGTCATGACAATTACACCGTCACACTCCACAATCGATTACGATATTGCAAAACGTCACGGATTGGATATCGAGCAAGTGATCGATGATCGCGGGATCCTGCTTCCGATCGCGGGAGAATTCGCAGGGCAACACATCAAGAAAGCTCGTCCGCTGATTGTGGAGCATCTGCAGAAAAAAGGACTCGTCGTGAAAATCGATGAAGGCTACGTGCATAATGTTGCGACCAACGATCGCGGCGGCGGCACCATTGAACCGCAAATCAAGAAGCAGTGGTTCATCAACGTAAATAAAGAATTCGTAATTCCCCATTCTGAAATAACGGGTATTGAGAGCGGTTCAACGACCACACTCAAAGAGATCATGCGCAAATCGGTTGATCAGGGCACTATCAAAATATTGCCGGATCGCTTTGAAAAGATTTATTTCCATTGGATCGATAATTTGCGTGACTGGAATATTTCGCGACAAATTTGGTTTGGGCATCGCATCCCTGCATGGTTCAAAGACGGCGACACAAAAGTGCAAATCGAGTCTCCCGGTGACGGGTGGGAACAAGACCCCGACGTACTCGACACGTGGTTCTCGTCAGGCTTGTGGAGCTTCTCTACTTTGGGGTGGCCCGACAACACCGCAGATTTACAGACCTATCACCCGACAGCGGTCCTCGAAACCGGATACGACATTATCTTCTTTTGGGTCGCACGCATGATTTTAATGAGCGGATTTTTGCTCGGGCAAGTACCGTTTAAGCACGTGTACTTGCACGGGCTCGTGCGCGACGGACAGGGCCGCAAGATGTCGAAAAGTCTCGGCAATATCATTGATCCGCTCGACATGACACAAAAATACGGTGCCGATGCGACTCGCCTCTCACTCATATTTGGTGCGCAAATGGGCAACGATCTTAAACTGTCGGAAGATCGTATTCGCGGATTCAAGAATTTTGCGAATAAGTTGTGGAACATCACACGCTTCGTGCTCGAGAACCAGACTGACTCTGTGCAAGGTGACACCTTGCACAGTGAGGTAACGCTGCTGGAAGCCGATGCAGAACTTATCCGCGAAGCGGAGCGCATCGCAGCGGGCGTAACAGCAAACATCGATGGATTCCGCCTCGATCTTGCCGCGGATGAGGTGTATCACTATGTCTGGGATCGTTTTGCTGCCGAAATTCTCGAAGCATCCAAACCAATATTTCGGAGCGAAGACGAAGCCGCGAAAAAATCGCGCGAACGAGCGCTCACGGAAATCCTCTCGATTTCACTTCGCCTCCTGCATCCGTTCATGCCGTTTGTAACAGAAACCATCTGGCAGCATCTTCCCCACACGTCCTCCGATCAGCTCATGATTGCGAAGTGGCCTACGGTACAATAGGCACATGTCCGGGCTTCAAGGAATTGCCGCAGCCGTAGCCGGCGGTATATTGCCCGCGCTCGCGTGGCTGTGGTTTTGGCGGCGCGAAGACGCGCTGCATCCGGAGCCACGGCGCTTGATAGCACTCGCCTTTTTATCGGGCATGGTAACGGTCGCCGTCGTCATACCCATCGAGCGATTCGTACAGCCACTGATAATGGACTTCACCATGCCCGGATTTTTCCTCACGGGGCAAACACTCGTGTTCACCGCGTGGTCGTTTATTGAGGAGCTCATGAAATTTTTTGCCGCCCGCATCACGGTGTTGAAGCGACGCGAAAACGACGAACCGATCGATTCGGTCATCTACATGGTGGCAGTTGCACTCGGCTTTGCTGCAGCGGAAAACACACTCTTTTTGCTTTCACCTCTCGGAGGCGACACCTTCGTGCAGACATTCATCACGGGCAATCTGCGCTTTATTGGGGCCACGCTCTTACACGTTCTCTCCTCTGCCGTTATCGGCGTCGCACTCGCCCTCTCGTTTTATGCCTCCAAACGCATCAAGCGCCGCTACATGCTCTACGGAGTTATCCTCGCGTGCCTTTTGCACAGTGCCTTTAACTTTTTTATACTGAACACAGCGGAAGAGTCTTTGTTCCGCACATTTTCTTTTGTCTGGCTTGGAGTTATCGCGCTGCTCGCGGTGCTTGAATACATTAAACGAATCCACCCGAGGTGGCGATGACAGTTTTATTCTTATTACACGATCATGATTAAAAAACCTTCTTTTTTCTCCAAGCTCACCGGAACCGCCGACAATGAGTACGACGAGTATTTCGATCAACCGGCAGAACGCGCACAGCCAGAAGGTAAAGGTGCCGAGCGACATCTCAATTTCAATGCATCCGAAGCCGATCGCGATACCCATGATGCTGATCCGGGCGGTGAACTCGCGGTAGACGTGTATCAAACCAACGACGCTATCGTGGTGAAAGCGCTCATTGCTGGAGTGCAGCCCTCAACCATCGATATCGCACTCACTCGTGAAATGCTCACGATTTCCGGATCGCGCGCCGACGACAAAGAAGTTGAGGAAGATGCCTACTATCAACGCGAGCTCTACTGGGGCTCATTCACCCGCACTATTCTGCTTCCCGAAGAAGTCGATGTGGACATGGCAGAGGCATCCGAAAAACACGGTGTGCTCATGATCCGTCTTCCAAAGATCAACAAGAAACGCCAAACCCGTCTCAAAGTGCGCGCCCGCTAATTCATTCACGGGCAACAAAAACGCCGGACTACGAGCCCGGCGTTTTGCAATTATTGAAAGGATCAAAGACCCGCGTCGGCGAGCTCGCGTGCAATGCACGTGTAGCCAAAGCGTTCGCACTCCGCAAAGATCATGAGCTTATCGGGTGTAATGCCGATTCCCTGAATTCGCTGCGGAAGTTTTGATTGGTCTTTCCCGGACGGATACTTATCTGCCATGTACCACTCACCACAGGTGAGCTTTACCTCGAGACTTGCATCCTTATTGATGCATTGCAGCAAGGACTTGCCGAACGTCGGGGAATTACCCAGCGTCGTGCATTTATCGGGGTACCACTCAAAGCACAGCGTTTCGATCATCCATTCCGACGATGATGCCGTGTGCGGATCCGTGAGGATTCGAATATCACGGCCCGCGAATATGCCGGTACGAGTCGTTGTGTAAAACGTGCCGTATGTCGCCTTGCCGGAAAGTTCTAGAAATCGCATCCCCGCTCTCGGAGAAAACGACAGATCCAACACTTTTCGCAATGTATCGATTTGACCGCCCGGATTACCCCGCACATCGATGACAACTGTTTTCACCGACGCACGTACCGGCTCACTGATTTTTTCGATCTTCGCGAGCAGATCCTCGCCCTTGTTGTCGAATGTATTGATATAGACAAACAAGTAGGATCCCACGACATCTATAGATGGCGTATCGAGCAAAGTAGCCGTCGGCGCGCTCGGCAAAATACTCCGTCCGTAAATGTACGAGTAGCTGTCGAGACAACGGGTTTCGCGCATTGCCTGATCAATCGCGACGCCGTTTCGCTTAGCGACAAGAATGTCGTCAGTCGCGAGCGCTTGCAGCGTAACCGCACAGCGCGATTTTTCTTCAAGACTTGCAAGCCACGTGTCTTTATAATATGCCGTGACATCAGTCGTCGAAAGCATTTCTGCTGGCGCGGAGCTCGTCAACAAGAGGAGTCCGGCGACCGATAGCATCAGATGCGTCCGCATTGCTTCTCTCCCTTCTTCGCTCCACCGCGGAGCGTCGCTGTGTCAATTGAATGATGAAATACCGATGAGCGCAAGCATTAGTTATGCACTCGTTTTTTCTGTCAGTGAATGGAGTGCGCAGTATTCACAATCATCTTTTTTGCAACCTGCATTCCAGAACGATAACGCGTAGATTTCTCCGGCTACACGATTGATGGTTGTTTTCAATTCTTCGATCGCCGCGGCATCATATCCAAAATCGTGCACGACTGTTTTCCCTGCGGCATCAGGCTCTATAAATTCCAGATCGAGTCTCGACGGTTGTTGCATATGAGAGAGTTCAAGCAAAATGCAATAGAAGTCGAGCTGTCGTTTGTAATCACCGGTTGCGTTTTTCGTGCCGCCCTCGATTTCATTGCGGCTTTTATGTTTCCCTGTTTTGTAGTCAATCACGCGAACGGAGCCGTCGCTGCCGAATTCTATAACATCGATTAGTCCTCGTAGCAGGATCTGCGGAATGACTGCACTCGCGAGTGGAAAATACACTTCGAATTTCTTTTCGCACATCGTATTGAATTCGTAGTCCGCAGCATTTCGGGTATGCCAATCCGTAAGCGCCCGAATACCCTTTGCGTGCGCATCTTTGTACGAGGCCGGAGTAAATCCCTGTTGATCAATTGATACCATAAGGAATTCAAGCAAGACCGAAAGAGACTGAAACACACGTGTGGAAGCCGACAGGTCACGGAATAAACGCAGCGCATTGTGCAATGCGTTTCCGTAAAGTGAACTTGATGTCGGTTTTTCCGGCACCCGCACCAGGTTGCGATAGAAATATTTCCATGGGCAATCCAAGTAATTATTGAGAGCGGTTGCAGAAATACCTTGCTCGAGAAACGCGTCGCGCAGAAATTCTGCGTCGCTCATGGAGTCCGATCTCAGCGGCATTACCCGAAACGCATCCGATGGCGCAACCGAATCTTCATACGCACGTGTGTCGCATATTGTAACTAAGGCCGGATCAATTTCCATCATAAACTGCGTGATGGTGCTTTCGCGACTGCGCGATGCGGATGTGGTGCCGTACGAAACCGACACATATTGCTTTGCCCGCGTGAGGGCCACGTAAAAAAGCCGTCGCTCATCTTCGATATCCGTGTCGTTCACCGTCGCAAGTGTGGAGAGTGGCAGATTATTTCGTGACTGTCGATTGCCCCAGTGCGCATCCCGCGCATGCACGATATACACGTTTTCGTATTCAAGACCTTTACTACGATGAGCCGTTACAAGATGCACTGCATTCGTGCGTTCTTTCGGCTGTGTGTCCGGCTCGATTTCGATTCCGTATTCCTCGTAGAGTCCGATATCGTGGACGAAATCGAGTCCGGTATAAAGTGTTTTGGTAGCACTTAATGTTTCGAGCGTTTGAGCGAGACCTCTCACCGCATTTAACACCGATATGGCGTCAGTGCGTTTGAGCACGTAGGACAGAAACCCGCTTTCATGCAGTAGGCGGTCGAAGAAATCCCGCGCCGACTCTTCATGTGCCATTTTTGAGAGCCTGAGTACGGTATCTCCAAATGTGCAGACTGCAGCACCGTCGTATACGCGCGCGTCTTTCAGATGCTCACGCGACGTAATCACCTCGATATATGGGATGCGCCGTTTCTGAGCGTATACGATTACTTTGTACGTATCATGCGAGGAAACACCCGAGAACGGAAAATGCAGCGCATGTGCAATGAACTCATCACTTCCGATATGCATGCAGAGTCGTAGATATGTAACTAGCTGCGTGAGTGTGTGATCGTTAAATATGGTGCTTTTTGAATCAAGCGCGTGCAGAATACCGTTCAATGACAACGACCTTGAAATTGCCCGGGCATCTGCATTCGTACGATACATAATCGCAATATCTCCCGGTGCAACTCCCTCTGCTATTTTCCGGCCGACCGCCGAAACTACCCAATTGATTTCATGTTCTTCGCTCGTGAATGTCCGTTGCTCCAAAACTGCGAGATGCGGATGTGCAAGCTTGCTCTGCAGTTTCGGATGACGCGCTTCAGGAATTGATTCCCGCATAAGGCCATGTGCCGCGTCCAAAAGCACCGAGCCTGAGCGGTACGACTCTACCAACGGAATCAGTACCGCATTCGGGAATTGAGTATGGAAATAAGAAAAACTATCGAGCGATGCGCCTTGAAACCGAAATATCGCCTGCTTTTCGTCACCGACGATAAAAAGGTTCGGCGACGTGTCGTATGAACTCAATAATTCAAGCAATTTGTTTTGAGATCCGTTTGCGTCCTGATGTTCGTCCGCCAGAATGTAAAGATATTTTTCCTGTACCGCAAGCCGAAAACTTTCGTCTGCTTCGAGCGCACGCACGACTTCGCCGATCATGTCGTCAAAATCGAATTTGCGCATTGCGGTGAGCTTGTGTTCATACCACTCAAACACGAGTCCGAGTTCATGCTCTTTATTGAGTCTATCAATTTGTGTTTGCGCCGCACCTTTTACCTTACCCTTGTGAGCCCCTTTTTGATGCACTGATTCCGAATCACCCGCGATGTCTTGTAGTCGAGATGCGGTGGCGGAAAGTACATCAGTCGGTGTTTTGTGCTCTCGCTTGAGCGTGCTGATTGCACTTTTAACGGATTGCACATAAAAATACGGGTCCCCGAATGGTTTTAGCTTTTCCAGCGGAAGCTCAGTGAGTGCCTCGCGAATGTATAAAATGGATTCAATGTCGGTGAGGGCAACAGAACTGATGATGCGTGGAAAATATTCAGGATGCGAATGGATAACGTCGTTGCAAAATCCATGGAATGTATAGATCCCCACCTTGTATGCCGTTGGCCCGATCATTTTCAGAAGTCGCTGCTTCATTGCATCAACCCCCGCTTCAGTAAAAGTAAGCGCAAGTACGCCGTCCGGCGGCGTGTCGGTCTTTTGAAGAATATTGGCAATACGCAGCGTGAGAATATGTGTTTTACCGGTACCGGGACCGGCGACTACCATTACCGGCCCCTCGATGGTATCGACCGCTTTCTTTTGCGCATCATTGAGCGTTGCGTAGTATTTCGCGAACTGTTGATGATTGTGGGAGCCTTTCATAAGAGCGACAGTATATCACCGCGGGATAATCCCCAGGACGTGCCGCTTGTCAGCCGCATTTCGCGTGGTAAGGTACGCAACGGTAAAAATGGAAAAAAGGATTTCGGAATGTTTCTTCTCCTCATTGCAGCGAAGCAGCGACTCCTTCGCGTTCGGCGAAAGATACGGCGCATGCGTTCGCGTGCAGATATTACTGAGGCGATTACTGAGCTCAACCAAATGAAGCACGAAGTTCAGCAACTTGTTGCAGATGACACCTCGTGGGTGTCGAACAGTGTTCTCGTCGAGCTCTTCAATGCGGAGGTTCAGGAAGCCACGCGCCACTTCGTAGAACGACGCTATCGCCTCGCGATGAAATGCCGTAGTAGCGCACGTGCGACCCGGATCTGTATCAAGCTCAATATGCGCGCGCACATCGAGCACCCTGATATACGTCCGGTCGTCAACTAACTATTCTTCGTTCTTCTATGTTCTTCTTTCGGCCGGTATCCACAGCGATACCGGCCGAATACCTTTTATCCTCACCAATATCGGTTAGGATACTCCACGGCCCCACGGGCCACGACTCTCACTAGAAATGAAAAAGGGGCGCGAATGCTTTCTGAGATCAAAAAGACTCCGGCAATACTCCAATTTCTCATATCAGTTGCATTGCTCGAGATCTTTTTTAACTCAACACTACCAATGCGGATTGGGATAGGTCCGCACTGGCTGCTACCGCTGTTCGGTTTCTTTCTTATCGCCGTGATCATTTTGATCATATTGGGCGACCGGAAACGGGAGACATCTGAACCTGCTGAGTAAACCTTTTGTTCTTTTGTAGTTCTGTTGCGTACGCGTATTCGACCGTCCCCTTGGGCGGTCGTTTTGTTTAAATTAGACAATATTTTCTTATTTTTGCAATGGAAGAATCGACACGGTGCGACGTCTAAAGAGTAGGCTTATCAGCTAGTCAATTCAACAGCTATGATTTTGTTCCTCATTATAGGCATCTGTGTGGGTGCGGTAGCAGTCGATTTTGCCCTTCAAAATACGGCCTCGGTTTCCGTTGCTGTATTTCCGTGGACATTCACTGCCCCACTTTCGCTCGTGATCTTAGGCTCTGTAGCTACCGGTCTCTTGATCGCTGTACTGATGATGCTTCCAACGGCGATTCGCGAATCGCTCGACGCATTTGCGTATCGTCGCGAAGTTCGCCGTCAGGCGGCATACGAGGCTTCAAACTCCACGAGTACGCAGCTCACTGCGTAAAATCACACATATCGCTTCGGCCCGACAAATCGTCGGGCCGTTTGCTTTTAGGGACTGTAGGAGTAGCATGCAAACGGTTCATCTGGGAGAGCTCACATGAGATACACAGAAATGATCGTCGTTGTCCTCGCGATAACGAGTGCGGCTGCGGCAAAAACCATCGAGATCATCGATCCATCAACGACCGTCGGCGTATTAGCGTCGATCGGTATCGGCATGTTCGCAGGCGGATCTGTATGCTTAGCCGGTGTCGCGCTCACATTACTATCGAGAAAGAGACACCGATCATGAGCGCCGTGAATGGAAAATATAGTGGCCGGAATCTTTCGATTCCGGCCACTTTCTTATGTCACACGCCAACCTCTTTTTTGATTTTCTCGCCTACGCGGGCAAAAATTTCCAAGAACTCAAGCGTCGGACACCGACCGCGAACGGGATGGATTGGAAAATACTCGTCGAAATTCGAGTGATTCACAGCCAACGTGCATGCACGCAACGCATGTTCAGCGTCGACCGGATTATCAAGTCGGGAGTCTTGCACAAGCCGTAACCACTTTCCATTAACTACGCGACCGATAGCCCATCGACCCTTGTCTACAAATTGCAGATACGTTTCTTCCATCATCGCCTCCTTTAAAAGAACAAAGCCCGCTTGTGACGGGCTTTGTTCCGGGCAATTCTTTTGAATCGTCAGGAGCGAAGGCCGCCACACGGGCTTCGAAGGAGGACGACTACAAGTGCGCTGCGATTCATATACTCGGTATATCACGCACCCTCAACTGCGCAATAGAAGCTTTCAAATTCCCAGACACTACTATAAATATCATTACCTATTAACGATCCTATAGGACCGTTAATAGGTATGTCTTTCGTGCACCAAATTCTCTTACTATAAAGTGGAGGAATGGCTCGATGTGTCGCCCAAACCAACGACATCATTTGAGTCGAGCCAATTTCGCCCGTCATGAATGGGCTTTCGGAGTTGCGCTGATTTTTCG
Source organism: Minisyncoccota bacterium (assembly GCA_043780835.1). Lineage (GTDB taxonomy): Bacteria > Patescibacteriota > Minisyncoccia > Phycocordibacterales > UBA2100 > UBA10103. Next base: position 77,609 of record JAYWCB010000005.1, on the reverse strand, counting down.
GCAATTTCCTTACCCTCTTCCCGGGTAACAAATCGTCCGAGTGAAGTGAGAAAACCTTCGTCAATTTCAAGATCATTTCCGGTATCAAATTCGGGATGCTTCATAAGCGCTGAATTCCACGCATCACCATGTGTCGGACCCTCATATAACTCGCCTTTTATTTTGAGTGCAGCCGACGCAATTTTCTCCACTTTTTCCGGCATCATTTCCGGGGTCGGCTGCTTTGGTTTCTCATGTCTGAATTCCAATCCCATCACAAAATGGTAGCACGACCAAATCCTCCCTAATCCGACCATTTCGCGATTCCGAAAGGACGGCCCTTTTCCAAAGGACCGTCCTTTTTTCACATCCGGCCGAACCTTACTCCCGTTTTGCTATGTACTGAGGTCCAACCTCAGTACATCCCACAAAAGAACTGTCAGCGTCCAGGCCGTTTTGTTTTGATAGGATACCCGGATGAAATGGTTTTCGCAGGTGATTTTTAAGATTGGCATTAACCCCTGCGTTATACCACCGGACGATGTGATTGGTCATATTCTCAACCAGGCAAAAAAGCGCTCGGGCCCTATCCCCGTGAGGGGCACGATCAACGGTGCGCAGTACCTACAAACACTCGTAAAGTTTGCGGGTCACTGGCGGCTCTACATTAATGGCCCCATGCTGAAGGCAGCGAAGCTCAAGAACAACGATGTTGCATCGATCACGATCGAATACGATCCGAGCGACCGCACGGTCTTGCCCCATCCCGAATTTGTAAAAGTGCTCGCACGCGATCCGCGCGCGATTGCCGCATTTAATGCACTCGCGCCAAGCCGCCAAAAAGAAATCAATCGCTATCTCAACGGCCTCAAACAAGAATCCACTCGCACCAAGAACATCGCAAAAGTCATAGACCATCTCACCGGCAAACGCTCCAAGCACACCCTTGCAGTTCTTCGCCCGTCAAAGACAAAGAAATAGACGCGCCTCAGTCCGTGGATTCAGTGGAATGTACCAGAGTTCGACTCTAGTACAATTGGCTTTGCTTTTCTGCGCCGTTACGGCATAGTTTTCTTGGTTCAACAGGGAGATGCACGACAATGACCGGTCCAATGGAAATTCGTAAGAATCTCGAGAAAGCTCGCGGTATTGCCGTGGGACTGCAGCGGAATAACCGGAGCGCGCCTGAAGCTGAAACTGCACACGGCGCCGCAATCATGATTCACGATGCAACGGAGGCATTGCTATGCTGCGGCGTTGATCGCAAGAAGATGCCCTGGTTTCTTTCGCTGACCGAGCCCGCGCGCGCTTGAAAAAGGAGAACCTGATGACTGACTTTGAGAACGTGAAAAGCGCAGAAATCGAAAAACAGCACGCATCTCTTTTCATCAGAGGCTGGTTGACCGACGAATTCGCTGCCGGTCGCAGACCAGTCTATGGCTACCCTCGTTCGTCGATTCCTGCAGTGGTCGGCGGAGAAATGGAAGTGAAAACAGGCTATATGGCATCCGGTAAATAACTTCGAGTAGATCATTCACGACCGGAATCCCCTCGCGGATTCCGGTCGTTTGCTTTTGTAAGAGTGAGGCGTAGGATGCCCCGCAGGTCAATAAAAGTACGGGGGAAAGCCATGGTGCCGATGAGCGCTATCGTAATTAATTGGACGGGCAAGCAATTAACGCCGGAGCAAATGCTAGTGATCCAGGATGCCGCACTCGAATTCGACGGCGACAACGACGACCAGCGGCTGATGTTTGAAAGTGAGCTGTGCGACGGCATGATCGAGTGCAAGGGGCGGATGCAGCACGGCGTATATCGGGGCACGCGTTTCGTTGCGTTCTTAGATTCCGACTTGGATACGGTGAGAAGTTTCGAATTTTTGCTCACTGATTTCTACTCGAAATCCTCGCTGCGTAAGGTCGCAAAGTTCCACCTTGTGCATCCCTCTTCGGGCACGGAAACCACGATAGATGCGAAAGTCACCAAGAAGACCCGCACCTTCAGCACCCGTCGCTCACGCGCGAATTAGGATTCTCGATGCACAACATTCACCTGTACGTCGCCGGGCTCGGTAATGCCGACATCGACACAGTCCTAAAATCGGCGGGCATCACCACAATCCTGTTCGCGATCGCGAGCGCGCTCTCGGTCCTGTATATCTACAGGAAAAAATGATCAACGGCCGGAAGCACTGCTTCCGGCCGCTTTTGTTTTCCTATTGGAAAAAGGACCGTCCTTTTTCTTTTACTTTTTGATGTCGGCAAATAAAGCAATTACCTTGTCTTTGAGAACACCACGGACAATCTCGGGATTGAATCCGGAATCTTCGGCCAAGTGTTCAATGCGGAATTGTCGTTCACGTAATAGCTCGGGCAAATCGCTGCGTGATGCACCGATTACGACACGTGGAATCTTTGCCTGAAAGATCGCTGCTGCGCACATAAGGCATGGTTCGTTGGAACAATAAATTACACAGTCGCTCAGATTATTTGTACTAAGCGCTTTGCATGCGTCGTTTACGGAGTGCAGTTCTGCATGTGCCAGCACTGTCTTTTCTTTTGCTTCGCGACAACGGTTCTGCGCAATCACCTCGCCATCCCGTACAATCGCCGCCCCAAACGGCCACTCCCCATCCATCTTAGCCTCCTCAGCCTGAGCAATCGCCATTTCCATATATTGTTCGTCCATGCGGCTATTGTAGCCCGAACCCCAGCCGTTTCGGTAAACATGTGCAAGGTGAGTGATTTGACAAGATGAGCTTGATATAGTATTAAATTGGAAGCAAAATCAATATTTGGAGGCTATCAGATGAACGAGTTTGAAACAGTCCACAATTCGATTTCACTCAATCTCTCGACGTTTACAAGAAAACGAACGAGGGTAATGGAAATACGTGTAGTGCCTTATGGAAGGGACTTTAAAATGCCTCCCGATGAGGTGGCTCGAAAGACGAAGTTTCCTTCGTCGAGAACAATACAACGACTGTCGGAACAACACCTTGGGAAAATGGGTCACGTTGTCCCGGCGGGTGACCTCTACCCGTATGCTCTAGAGTGGCGGGTAGAAAGTGGCCAAATAAGACGCGAACAGCTGGCCATGTTCCTTACTGCAATTGCTTTGCGAACAAAAATGAACAAATAACCAAAGTTATTGCACAACTATAAAAACGCCCCGGTTTCCCGAGGCGTTTTCTCTTTTAATAGCTTCGCAATTGTTTGGCTCGTTCGTGGAAGCGGATGCGCTCGAGGGCTTTGGCCTCGATCTGGCGGATGCGCTCACGGGTGACGCCGAACTCTCGGCCCACCTCTTCGAGTGTGTAGCAGATGCCGTCGTCGGTCAGACCGTTGCGCATTTCGAGGATCTTGCGCTCCTTCGGCGAAAGCTCGTCGAGGATGCCCATCATCTGCTCTGAGAGGATTCGGCGCGATGCGTCCTGATCTGGAGCTGCGATCGTGTCGTCGGCGATGAACGAGCCGAGTGTTGAGCGCTCGTCGTCGTCTTCTCCAACCGGCGATTCCAATGAGACGGTGTCCTGATTGATCTTCTGAATGGTGTAAATCTTGTCGACTTCGATTCCCATTTCTGCGGCAATTTCCTCCGGTAGCGGATCTCGGCCCAAATACTGCGAGAGCTCGCGCACCTTCTGCTTGTATTTGGCGATGGTTTCCACCATGTGCACCGGAATACGGATAGTACGACTTTGGTCGGCAAGCGCACGTGTGATCGCCTGGCGAATCCACCAGGTGGCATAGGTTGAGAATTTAAATCCCTTCGAGTAGTCGAATTTGTCGACCGCCTTAAAGAGGCCGAGATTACCCTCCTGAATGAGATCAAGCAGGGTCAAATCAGGACTGCGGTTTACATACTTCTTCGCAATAGAGACAACCAATCGAAGGTTGGAGCGCGCCAAAATAGAGCGGGCTTCGTCGTCGCCGGTCAAAATGCGCTTTGCGAGATCCTTTTCCTGTTCGCCGTTGAGAAGCGGATACTGACCGATTTCACGTAAATACATTTGCACCGAGTCGTAGTTGGAATCTGAACGGCGATTTTGAAGCTTCTTGGAAGCAAGTACGGTATCCGCTGACGTGTCTTCGAGCATGCCGCCACCTTCGAGCACATCGATGCCCGCAGTTGCAAATCGCTCGTACATTTCTTCGAGCAAGGTCATGTTGTCTTCGATGGTCGGAAACTCCCGAAGGATTTCGTCGAATGTGATGTAGCCACGCTCACGGCCAAGCTTAATCAGAGCCTCCACCTTGTCGGCAGACTTACCCTTTGTCATGCCCGGCTTGGCACCAGCCATTACCTGTTTTTTTACCTTACCGCCCTTGATCTCAATTTTCTGCATGGGCTGCTGTTTTGCTTCGGTGCGTCCTGCGCGCGATGTTGCACTTGTGCGATTCGTTTTTACGGAGCGCTTCACTGCCTTCTTTGCACGGGCAACGCTTGCCGCACGAGGCGCCTGCGCTTTCACAATGCTGTTCGTTTTTTTCGCGGCTGATTTTTTTTGTTTTGCCATGAGAACTTTTCTTATATTTATAATATTTGTCTGAAAATTGGATGAACACTCGTTATATATACAAACGTATCGAAACAGCCCCAATTTCTGGAAGCTGCCTTTTCAATATGGCTAGGCCTTATGTACTTACCTACCTAGTGCCTAACAGAGATATCTTACTCCTACCCGGAAATTTGCGCAAGCCTTGCACGCAATGCGTTTAGCGATTCAAATGCTTTGTCGAGTGCGTCGGTGTCTTGGCGCATTTCTGCATCGCGAATTGCCTCGGTAAGCGCCGTAATTTCAATGTGTAAACGACCCTTCAACAAACTGTTCGACATATCGCGCGCCTCTTGCTCAAGTGTTTGCACGTTTTTAAACATATCGCTTGCTAAAAATCGCAACGCCTCTTGATCACTCAATGGCGCTGCACGCAACTGTTCAAATGCGGCGTCGCCGATTGCTTCGCGTAAACTTTTTTCAAACTGAGCGCTATCGATAGCTGAGACCGGCATACTCTCCTGCCAGATCAAAAGCGCATACGCTTGACGCACTTTGTCTGTAGCAAAATTTCTTTCTTGCGGCGCGATCACCGTCTGCGGTTGCTCAGGTGCACGTGCTCGCGGCACATTGCTGAATGTTTCCATCACTGCACCCTCTGACACATTAAGGCGTCGTGCGATCTCACGCACATATTGTTCTCGTGCAATCGGACTTTGCACGTCGGCCAAAAACGGAAGCACCACCGCCTCCACATTGCGGCGAAATTTATCTCGTTCCGGCGCATGCGCATAGAGCACATCGAGCAAGAACGTAATGATGTCCTTACTGTCTCGAATGGCAGCGCGCCATGCCTCTACTCCGTCTTTCAATATTAACTCGGCAGGATCGCTTCCTGTCGGTAACTGCGCAACTTTTACATTCATTCCCCCTTGGAGTGCCGCGCGCGCCGCCTTCCCCGCGGCTTTGATTCCTGCCTGATCACCATCGAGCGCGAGTACGAGATTTTCTGTCATGCGCATCACCAATGTCACATGTTCAGGAGTGAAAGCGGTACCCGACACAGCCACCGTATTACCCCACCCGGCTTCGTGCGATGCCAAGAGGTCCATCTGACCTTCTACGAGGATGGCAAAATTGTGTTTTCGGATCGATTGCTTTGCTTTGTCGAAACCATACAGAATGCGCGACTTATGAAAGAGCGGCGTTTCCGGACTGTTGAGATATTTCGGTGCCTCGGGCGACGCCTTTTCGCCGAAGCTGCGTCCGGAAAAGCCGACGACACGCCCTGCAGGGTCACCGATAGGAAACATGATGCGGTTTCGAAATTTATCACTCAGTCCACCGCGCTCATTCTTTTTTGCGAGCCCCGCTTCAATAATTTCGTTGTCCGAAAACTTTTTGCTTTTAAAATATTCCGACGCTTCGCTCCACGAATCCCCCGCCCACCCTACGCGAAAAGAGCACACGATTGTTTCGGATATGCCGCGATCTTTTAGATACGCATTCGCAGCATCATTCAAGCGCGACGAATAGAAAATTGTTGCCACTTCGAGTAGCTCAAACAATCGATCGCGCGCATCGCGCTGCTCCGGTTTTTCGTAGGAGAGCTCAACACCCGCTTTTTCTGCGAGTACTTTGAGCGCTCCCTTGAAATCTAATCCCTCGATTGCTTCGACAAAGGAAAATATATCACCGCCCACACCGCACCCGAAGCAGTGATACGTGCCGCGATCTGGGGATACGTGGAAGCTCGGTGTGCGCTCCGCGTGGAATGGACACCGTGCACGCAGACTCCCACCCGCGCGTTCCAATTTCACATACTGCGAAACCACGTCGACAATCGACAAACGATCTTTAATTTGTTGAACGGTGTCATTTGCCATATCAATTTGTGAGGTTGCGGTCTTTGATCTGTGACCAATTTTTCTTGCCGGTACCCCGCCTTAGAAAAATGGAAATACTCATGTGGTGCTGTACGGAGTCGCTTGCCATAGGTACGGCCATTATGCCTCGGCCGGATTCCAAAAGCGAAAGTGAGGAAAGTTATGTCAAAAGCCGGGCGAGTAAACTCGTCCGGCTGACTAGGGTTACGAATCCTCAGGACTCGTGTGTGATGTCGACGATTCGGTCGTCAGGATAGCGCACGCGTACGTGCCAAATCCGGAAATCGAGGTCGTCTTCGATAACGAAGCTCCGGAGAACCCTGAGCTCTTTGAAGTCCATGTGCATTACGCCGCGAACCCTCTTGAGCGCCTCGCATACGGTATCGTCGCACGCCCTCGATTCTGCAAGCGCAGATTCTATTCTGTCGTAGAGCGAACATGCGCGAGCGCGATCACTGGGCATCATGACTGCTAGCTGAGCACCTACCATGGCATCCTCCCGGTTTCTCGTTGCACTACCACAATCAAAGCACAGCTCTGCCAAAACAAAAGCTGGGCAGGTGCGCCCAGCTTTCTCATGTTTTTGATCAACTGATTATGTTGACGCCGCACACTCGCACGGTTCGTAATCTTCAATCGGTTATCGATTCCGGAGCGGCTGCTGCGCGAGAACAAACAACAGCGAGTTCGTGAGCGAAACCATATGATCAACGACCACGTCGCCGATAAAATGTATCGTGAGCGATCGATCGGTTTCGGTCCCGTCTTCACCAGAATCATCGAAACACTGCGGAAATACGATCGCGATTTTCGCTCGCTTCGTCTTGAAGTAGACGATGCCGTATGGCATGTAACCGTCAGTAAGCGGTGACTCTATCCAATCCAGATGCCCGGGGATGGTTTTGAGCGCGGAGCGCAGCGTGCGCTTCGTGAGAGAGCGACCAATCGTTGCGTACCGATGCTGCAATGCGACCGCTTCGCGATGGAAGCATGGCGAACTGAAATCTACGCGAGGCCTTGCGTGAGCTACTATCAAGTCACTCATGTGTGTCTCCTTGTGTGGGCCTTGGCAATTTCTATCATACGAATGCATGATGTCCACAAAACGAAAAAGGCGACTCAAAGAGTCGCCTTTTGAATACCGAATCTGCCGACAATGCTGTCTCGCAGATCAAAGTACTCGGTCTCAATCAACGCAGCAAAATCAGTAGACATACGACTGCAGTACGCCGTTATATCTTCCATTTGCGACTCATTCGACGCGTAGCTGACTCCCATGTAATACAGCTCTGCAGTTCGGCGCCCATCGATGCCGAACACAAACATAAAGCTGCCGTACCATCGCGAAAACAACAGTCCGCAGTATTCATGTCCGTCTTGCATAAACAGGTAATTACGACGAAACCCGTTCGCACGCGATGCGACCGCAAAAAGCACGAATTGTTCCTCATTGCGGATCCAATCGGTCAAACGCTGATACACATCGTACACGTCGTCGAGATAGAACGTGTGCGGACTTTTTTTCCATCCCTGCAAAACGAATATCTCCGTGCCGGTACCCCGCTTTTGAAGCGAAAACACACGCTCTATCGCGGATCCTAATTCACTCTTCAATTTAGACATGAGCTACCCTCCACCTGCGCACCTTGTACCATAGTTCAAAACAAAAAGCCCCCGGAGGGGCTTTTTGTTTCGGGTTATAACTCCCTACTGTCGCATGACCTCCGAGACAGGCGCCTCGGGAATATGCACCGGTTCCATAGCCTTGAACTGAGCTTCCATGGCCGTGATATAGCCGTGCTTTTTCGATCCCTTGAATCCGGTTCCTGCCGGAATAAGACGACCGATAATCACATTCTCCTTCAAACCAACCAAGCGATCGATCGATCCGGATACCGCCGCTTCTGCAAGCTTGCGCGGTGTGTTCTGGAACGAAATCGCCGAGAGGAACGAGGCTCGTGTGAGTGAGACCTCCGTAATACCGAGGAGCAATGGCTTTGCCTTTGCCGGTTCGCCGCCCACTTCTTTCTGCACTCCATTGATTCGATTGAGTTCGAAATCGGTGATGATTTCGCCTGCAGAAACGCCCGTGTCCCCTGACTGTGCAACTTGCACACGCGAGAACATTTGCTTGACGATAATTTCGAGGTGCTTGCGCGCGGTCGAAACGCCCTGCAATTCGTAAATGCGTGTAATTTCGTTGATGATGTACTGTTGCGCGATTTCTTTGCCCCCGAGAAGGAAGAGTTCTTCCAAGTCTGCGGAACCGTCGGTCAGGAATTGACCCTTTACAACCGCGTCGCCTACTTTCACGTGAATGGTTCGGAGTGGATGAATACGATATTCCGTTTCCTTCTTTACACCCTTTGCAGTCTTTGCGGTGGATACGGTGTCGGCGAGGATCACGATAACGGTTTCTTGTCCGTCCTTGATGAGATCAGTCACCACGCCATTGATTCGCGAAATCGCAGCAGGCAGTTTTGGAATGCGGCATTCGAAGACTTCTTCAACGCGGGGCAGACCCATTGTGATGTCGCCTCCTGCGGTTGCAACGCCTCCGGTGTGGAATGTACGCATTGTGAGCTGTGTGCCCGGTTCGCCAATTGCTTGTGCAGCGATCACGCCGACTGCCTCGCCCACGTCGATGAGTTCGCCGTTGGTGAGGTCAACGCCGTAGCATTTTTGGCATACGCCGCGTGCGACTTTGCACGTCATCGGTGAGCGGACCAGAATTTCCTGCACGCCACTGCTTTCCATAATCGGCGCTTCGTCGCGGGTGATCATGTGATTGCGTTTGAAGAGCACCTTCTCGCCGTCCATGGCGTCTGCTGCAAGCACGCGTCCTGCTGCACGGTCACCGAAGTTGCCTCCGATATTCTCCTTGCCCGGTCGCGGGATGAGCACGCCCTCCTTCTGACCGCAATCTGCTTCGAGCACCACTACGTCGTGCGCAACATCGAAGAGTCGTCGGGTGAGGTACCCTGCGCGCGCGGTGTTGAGCGCGGTATCAGCGAGACCTTTACGTGCACCATGTGTCGAAATAAAGTATTCGATCGGAGTAAGTCCTTCTTTCAGCGATGAAGTAATCGGGAATTCGATGATTTCGCCGCGCGGGTTAGTGATCAAGCCTTTCATTCCTACCATTTGGTGGAGCTGCACCACGGAGCCTCGGGCGCCGGATGTGATCATGTCGTGCACCGGTCCCATGTGGTCGAGCGCTTCCACAACGTGCTTACGCAAATCGTTTGACGTCTTAGCCCAAATATCGATGGTTGAGCGGCGTCGTTCCGTTTCGGTGAGCAAGCCATTGTTGTAACTATCCATTTCTTTGGCTGCGGCTATCATACCGGCGCGCACCATCTCGTGCTTCACCTCGGGAACCACGATGTCGGAAATTGACCACGTGATGCCTGCATGAGTTGCGTAGCGGAATCCAAACTTCTTGATCGCGTCGAGCACCTTTGGAATACCGTCGAGCGAGTAGTGCGCGACAAGACTGTGCACGAGTGCGCCCATGCGCTTGTTCGTGATTTCTTCGTTCATAAACGGGAAGTCCGTCGGTAGAACAGAATTGAACAGCAAGCGGCCAACGGTGGTGTCGAACACCTTGCCTTCGTACTGTGTGTATTTTGCGGAGTCACTTGGAAGTACCTTGATCTTCGCGCGCATATCAATTGCACCGAAGTCGAATGCGGTAATTGCGGAATTTGTCGTCGGGAATGCTTTGCCTTCGCCCTTCAATCCGTCAACAGACTTTGTCATCCAGTAGCACCCGAGCACGATGTCGAGGAGCTTGGACGCAACGACAACGTCGCCGGATCCCGGCTTCAAGATATTCTTGTTTGCCGACATCATCAGACGCGCTTCGAGCTGTGCTGCTTCTGAGAGCGGCACGTGGACTGCCATCGCGTCGCCGTCGAAGTCTGCGTTATACGCTGGGCACACGAGTGGGTGCACCTGAATCGCGTTTCCTTCAATCAAGACCGGGCGGAATGCCTGGATCGACTGACGGTGGAGCGTTGGTGCGCGGTTGAGCAATACGTATTTGTCTTTGATTGCCTCTTCGAGAATTGGCCACACCTCCGGCGCTTCGTCTTCGATCAAACGGCCTGCACCACGGATGTTGTACGCGAGTTCACGTGCGAGCAATCCTGCAATAACAAACGGTCGGAAAAGTTCGAGCACCATGTGCTTCGGCAATCCGCACTGGTCGAGTGCAAGGTCGGGTCCGACAACGATGACGGAGCGTCCCGAGTAGTCAACGCGTTTACCGAGCAAGTTTTGTCGCAAGTAACCGTGCTTACCTTTCAAGTAATCAGCGAGAGACTTCAGCGCGCGACGGCGACCGCCGAGAATGCCGAGCACGCCTGCACCGCGACGCATGGAGTTGTCGAGCAGTGCGTCCACCGCTTCCTGCAAGATGCGCTTTTCGTTTCGGAGAATAACTTCCGGCGCGTGGATTGCGAGTAATCGCTTCAAGCGGTTGTTACGGTTGATCACGCGGCGATAGAGATCGTTCAAGTCGGACGATGCGTGACGACCGCCTTCAAGCGCAACCATCGGGCGAAGTGCCGGTGGTACGACAGGAAGACGAGTCATAAACATCCATTCAGGGCGAACACCTGCGCGCTGGAGTGCTTCTGCAAGACCAAGTCGCTTGCGCACTTTGTCGCGTTCAGCTGCTCCTGCCTTTTCGTAGAGTTCCTTCAACTTCACGATGAGCACGTCGAGATTAATCTGTTTGAGAATCTGGTAGAGCGCCTCTGCACCGATCGCAGCGCGGAACATCGCACCGTACTTAACGGCAAACAAATGGTACGCAGCTTCGTCGAGCACGACGCCTTCTTTAATCGATTCGATTTCTTTCTTGGCCTTGGTTGCCTTTTCTTTGAGTTCGGTTTTTACGTCTGCATTTGCGGCTGCCTTGTTCTTGGTTTGGAATTCCTGATCAAGATCTTTGAGCAACTGCGTGCGAACGTCTTCGTCTACCTTGGTCACGATGTAACCGGCAAAGTACACCACCTTTTCGACTTCTGCTGCGGAGAGTCCGAGCATAAGCGCAATGCGTGATGGAATACCGCGGAGGAACCAGATGTGTGCGACCGGTGTCGCGAGGTCAATGTGACCCATGCGTTCACGACGCACGATTGCGCGCGTAATTTCCACGCCGCACTTTTCGCAGACGATGCCTCGGAAACGAATGCCGCGATATTTACCACAGTAGCATTCGTAATCCTTTTCAGGACCGAAGACGCGCTCATCGAAGAGCCCGTTCTTTTCCGGTCGCTGGGTTCGGTAGTTGATGGTCTCCGGCTTTGTGATTTCGCCGTACGACCACTCGTGCATGCGCTCAGGAGATGCGAGTCGCATTGCGACGGCTTCAAACGATGCAGGGATGATGTCTTTCTTTTTTTGGAGTGACATAGAGATGATTCAGAAAGTTAAAATCGCGAGCGATTAAAGTTCCGGTTTCGACTCGAGGAAGTCGATGTCGATTCCGAGGCCTCGCAAGTGTCTGACCAAGACATTGAATGTAGCCGGAGTATTTGTTTCTTCGATACGCTTTCCGGAGACGATGGCATCGAATGCCGCTGAGCGTCCCAAGATGTCGTCTGATTTGATGGTGAGAATTTCCCGGAGCGAATATGCTGCCCCGTATCCGAGGAATGCCCACACTTCCATTTCTCCCACGCGCTGACCGCCGTTCTGGGCTTTTCCGCCGAGTGGCTGCTGCGTAGTGAGCGAGTATGGCCCGATGGAGCGCATGTGGATTTTGTCTTCCACCATGTGGTGTAGCTTCAACATGTACATAACGCCCACGGATACCGGCTGTGCGAATGCTTCACCGGTGCGGCCGTCGAATAGTTGACGCTTGCCCGACGGATCAACGCCTGCCTTTTCTAATTCTTCGCGAATTTCGACTTCGGTTGCTCCGGCGAATGATGGGACGATTGCCTGGTAGCCGAGCATTTCAGCCGCGAGCCCAAGGTGCAATTCAAGAATTTGTCCGAGGTTCATACGTGATGGCACGCCGAGCGGAGTGAGGATGATGTCGACAGGATTTCCATCCTTATCGAACGGCATGTCTTCTTCCGGCAAAATGCGCGAAATAACACCTTTGTTGCCGTGACGTCCTGCGAGCTTGTCGCCGACTGAAATCGTACGCAATTGCGCAACTTCGATGTGCACGCGCTTGATCACACCGGATTCAAGCTGATCACCTGTTTCGCGCGAAAAGATCTTCACGCCGATAACGCGTCCGCGCTTGCCTCCTTCCATGCGCAGCGATGTGTCTTTTACGTCCTTGGCCTTTTCGCCGAAGATCGCGTGGAGCAATCGCTCTTCCGGAGTGAGCTGCGTTTCGCCCTTTGGAGTTACTTTACCGACGAGGATGTCGCCCGGGCGCACTTCTGCACCGATGCGCACTACGCCGTCTTCGTCGAGATTACGGAGTTTAAATTCGGAAACGTTTGGAATGTCGTGTGTCGTTACCTCCGGCCCAAGCTTAGTGTCGCGCACGACACAGACAAACTCTTCCATGTGAATGGATGTGAAGCGTGCCTCTTTGGCGAGCTTTTCGGAAATAACAATTGCGTCTTCGAAGTTGGCACCGAACCATGGCAAGAACGCGACGCGAACATTTTGTCCGATCGCCATCTGACCATTGACCGATGTTGAAGTGTCTGCGAGAAGTCCGCCTTTCTTTACCGCGTCGCCTACGGTTACCGCAGGGCGTTGGTGGAACGTGGTGAAGCCGTTCGTTCGCATAAAGTTGACCAACGGATAATCCTTGGTCTTACCTTCTGCGTTTTTAACTTTGATCATTGCAGCGTCTGCGTAGGTTACCTCTCCCGCGTCTTCCGCAAGAATGAGACGTCCTGAGTCGCGTGCTGCAACGGATTCAATACCGGTTCCGACAAACGGCGCGTCCGGCACCACGAGTGGAACTGCCTGTTTTTGCATGTTCGAACCCATGAGCGCACGGTTCGCGTCATCGTTTTCAACAAACGGAATCAGTGACGTGGCAACAGAGAACGGTTGGTTGGTAGCGACTTCCATGAAATGCACATCGGTTGCTTTCACGAGTGTCGGTTTGCCGCCAAGGCGCACTTCCGCGAGTTCCACCGAGATTTGTCCGGAATCATCGCGCGGTGTTGCGGCATGCGCGATCGCATACTGCTCCTCTTCGAGCGCGTTCAAATATTGGATGTCTTTTGTAATCATTCCCTTTTCCACACGTGCGTACGGCGTTTCGATGATGCCGAATTCGTTTGGTCGTGCGTAAAGCGACATGTGGAGCACGAGCCCGATGTTCTTACCTTCCGGTGTGTGGATCGGGCAGACGCGTCCGTAATGAGATGAGTGCACGTCACGCACTTCGAGTCCTGCGCGCTCAGAGGTGAGACCGCCGCGACCGAGGGTCGAAAGCGTGCGAAGATGTTCGATTTCGTCGAGTGTATTGTATTGCTGCATGAGCTGGGAGAGTTGGTCGGTCGTGAAGAATTCACGGATCGCAGCCTGGAACGGTCGCGGATTCACGAACGAAACAGGTGTGCATGTTTCCGGATCAACCATCGCCATACGGTCTTGGATGTTGCGCTTCATACGTGAGAGGCCCACGCGCATGCGCTGTTCGAGCAATTCGCCCGCAAATCGCACGCGGCGGAAGCCCAAGTGGTCGATGTCGTCAGCTTCCGAATGCGGATTGTGGTTGAGATCTGCAATGTGCGTCACGATACGCACCACGTCTTCGAGTGTGAGCGTGGAATTCTGAATCTCTTTTTCATTTGTAGAGAGACCGAATCGGCGATTGAAGTGGAAGCGGCCGACACGAGAAAAGTCGTAACGATCTGCGGAGAGAATAGATTTCACGTGATCGCGTGCGTTGTCCGGTGTTGCGATATCTCCGTCGCGCAGGCGGCGGTAAATTTCTACGTACGCTTCCTCGATGGTGTGTGCGTGATCAAGTGCGAGCGTTGCGGCAACCGCGTCCTTTGCGGGCTGATTCTTTTCAAACTTTGAAAGAATTTCTTTTTCAGTGGTGAGACCGAGTACGCGCAAGAGTGAGGTGACCGGGAAGCGGCGCTTACGATCCACTTTCACGTACATAGCGCCATCAGCGTCGGATTCTATTTCGATCCATACGCCGCGTGCCGGAATGATTTTAGCCGCGAAATAGTTCTTGCCCTTGTACGGGATGGCTTCGAAAAATACACCGTATGAGCGCGCGAGCTGCGGCACAACGATGCGCTCTACGCCGTTGATCACGAAGGTACCGTGCGCGGTCATCCATGGAAAATCAGCAAGGAAAATTTCCTGCTCTTTCTTTTCGCCGGTTGTTTTATTCTTCAAACGCACCACCATAGAGAGCGGCGATTCGTAGGTTTTCATAAAACGTTTCGCGTACTGCTCGTCCCAGCGCAGTTCACCGAACGAGAATTTCACGAGTTCGAGTTCAAACTTTTTGCCTGAATGATCGCTGATCGGAGAAAACTCCTTGAACACGCGCTCAGCGCCGCCGTCGACAAATTGGCGGAAGGAATCGATTTGCGATTCCACAAGGCTCGGAAGCTTCACGAGTGGCTCGCGAAACTTTCCAAAAAACTTTTGCGGTCGGACCGCTTGCTTGGTTTTAGCCATGCTTTTGGACACACGACGCAACTGCCATACCTGCACAAACAGGAAGCAAGCTGCACCGCATGTGATTACGATGAAGAAACCCTTTTAAAAAAAACGATCCGAAAAGAGGGATCGCCTTGTGTCGCCTTTCGACGACTGTAAAGAATGCAAATTTGCGCGTTCTACCGCAACACAATCAGGAGCAAATGTCCGAGTAATATACGCGAAGAGCCAGGTGTCTGTCAAATAGAAGCTCCGCAATACCGTGTTACGGCGCAAAAAACGAAGAGCCCGGGGTTACCCGAGCTCTTTGATTAGAGCAATCCGCGACGTTTAGGCCACAGGACCACTATTACAGAACATGAGAACGGCTCGCGGCGCGTTGCGAGAACGGTTTGACATGCCGAGCATGTGGATCCGGACAGTTTTTTTCGCCGACCGCAAATACATGTCCGCATCGACCGCCATAAGGTTCCTGAAACACGGCCGGTGGCATTGTGCAGATAAATCGTGATTTCTCGGATTTCTGTCCATGTTTTGTTTCGGCCCGAAGTGCCAGGAATTGAGCGAATAACTTGTCTGGAGTCATGGTGAGAGTCTCCTATAAGGCATACGACGCGTATGTCCTGATCGAGAGTTTATACTAGCCCACGGATATTGCAAAGGGCAAGTTCATATAAAAAGTGACGAGCAATCGCTAAGATTGCTCGTCTTTCTGGGCGGAATCATGCCATCACCTCAACCGGTTTTACGCATGGTTGGTGCGATCGGTATCAGGCCGTAAAACAGGTGGAAATTCGGGTCACGAGGATCGAGTCGGACTACTGTAGCCTTGCCGTCGATCATATGGACCACAGCGGGGATCGAGATTGAATTGCCGTAATCGAACGGCACATCCGACGCTTTTCGGACCGTATCGATCATTCGGACCGGACCGGACGGCCCTGCACTCCTCAAATCAGCCATAGATCACCTCCTGTTTGATACGCAGACGCATGATATGCGTGCGCTCCAATTCGCACAGTAACAGGATTTATTTATATTTCAAGTCCCCCCGCGAAAAATAAAAAGTGGTCACTTTGACTTTTTTGAACGAATAGAGGCCTTCCACGCGTCCATTTCTGCGTGGTTGCCGCCCAAAAGCACTTTCGGCACACGGTATTTCTTTTTCTTCCACTCCAACACTTCGGGACGCGTATACACTTCAGGACTTGAGACGCGAGACGCCTCCAACGATTCGGCTTTACCCAACACCCCCGGAATAAATCGCGCGATCACATCGATCATTATTGCCGCCGGCAATTCCCCTCCCGTGACTACATACGGACCGACCGTGACTTTTTTTGCTTTCAAAATCTTCTGCACGCGCGCATCAATGCCTTCGTATCTTCCGCAGATGAATATAATATTCCTAAAGGCGTCGCCTTTAGGATTCGCCATCCGTTTTGCCATTTCTTCTGTAAATTGTTCTCCATCCGTAGCGAAGAAGATTATCATCACCTTCTTCTTTTTGCCGCGTGCCTTTTCTACCGCTTTTAAAATCG
This sequence comes from Minisyncoccota bacterium, assembly GCA_043780835.1. Lineage (GTDB taxonomy): Bacteria > Patescibacteriota > Minisyncoccia > Phycocordibacterales > UBA2100 > UBA10103. The sequence goes on along the minus strand of JAYWCB010000005.1, from coordinate 61,083 downwards.
GATCAGGTCGTAAGACCATACCGGGACCACCGCCGTATGGCCGACGATCAACCCGCATATCCTGCGCACGTGCTTTTTTACCACGGGCCGGAAGACTAAAATCCTTGGGATCATAGTACGAGACCTTTATTTTCTTTTCTTCGATAGCGCGTCCCAAAATCGATCTCTTCAGATACGGCTCGATAGCTTCGGGAAACAAACTGACAACATGAAAATGCATCATCGTGGTTATATCATCATAGTTTTCGAACATGTCAATGAACTTAAGAGCATCGTGTGGTAATGGCTTCATGGAACCAAAAAGAACTCTCCACGTATTACCACTCGACGAAAACGTAGAAGTGAGTCACATGCATGCAAGAGCATTTCGCACCTATGAATGCGAAAGACGAAGAACCAGCGACTCAACTAGTGACGCGAGCGAGGTACCAAACAATCATGACTATGCCGATCACCCGTAACCATCGCGCGTGACGGTTCGGTATATCTATCGCTTTATCTACCCAAGCAAAACTCACCAGAGCAGCAAATACCAGGAGTGCATCAAAGATCGGAATCGCAGTTCCCCATGATGAGGCAACAAAAATGTCGTACATCATAAGCATCGCAATGCACGCGACAGATATGAATCCGAGTCTGCGGAACGACGGCATGTGCTGTTTTTTGATTACATCTTTCCTTCTTTGAGGTCGTTGATCACGTCGTCTACCGTTGTGTCGCGCTCGTAGGGCTTCGCCGGATCCGGCTCTGCCGTAACGGGTTTCGGTCCGCGGTCTTCACCCAAACCGAGCCCTGTGCGATCGCTACCCTCCGGTTCCTCGATCTTGAGATTGACACGCGCGTCGTACTTCATACCCACCACGCGCAAAATCGTACGGATTGCTTTAGCGGTTGCGCCCGAACGCCCGATGACCTTACCCATGTCGTCTTTATGGACGCAGAGAGTTAAGAGCACACCCATCTCATCAACGACACGCGTGATCTTTACATCGTCTGCATGTTCGACGAGAGACTTGATAACATATTCCAAAAATTGCTGATCGCGTTCCATAACAGTCATTCAGTCGTTAGCAACTCAATAATTCCTAATAGTCCTAGAAGAATACCGCTCTCACGGCATCGGGTCAAAACCCATCTGTGGGTTACTGTGCTTACGCGGCAGGAGTTTCTTCCGTTGCAGGAGTCTCTGCTGCAACCTCTTCCGGTGCAGCTACTTTTGCGGCTGGAGCCGAAGCTACGGGAGTTTCTTCAACGGGCTTCTCAGGCGCTACGAACTTTGGGAGCACATTAATCTTCTTGCCGGTCATGATGCCCAAGCTTATGAGCATATTGTGTACGGTGTCCGATGGCTGTGCGCCGACTGACATCCAGTACTTCACGCGATCCGCGTCGATTACGCGCTCTTTGGAGCGAGGATTATAGGTACCGACTTTTTCAACGATATTACCCGTCTTTGGTCCTTCGGTGTGTTCCACCACAATAATACGGTACGACGGCATATTTATGCGGCCTACTCGCTGCATTCGAATTTTCAACATGGCGAGACTCTAACAAAGTTGTCACCGACCGTCAAATTGTGGTCAAATCTGCCGCTCGTACCGTCTTCATATACATCACAATGTATTCATGATTAAGTGAAAGTTGTGAAAGGAGGTGGTCTTCGTGAACAAGCTTAAGGCAAGCGTAACATTGCGTGGTACCTTCCCGCACGAACAATATCGACGTATCTGTGATGCGCTCGATAGTGTGGGCGATGTCTACAACTCCATGTGCACAGAGGAGAGCGTACTCACTGTGGTGCTCGTATCTCTGCATACATGCTGCAGTAAGGAGGAGCTGAAAGCTGTCGTTCGACGCGTTATCGACGAGAAAGATATAGTGGAACTCGACGTAGGGACGGAGGAAGCACATGCAGAAAAGTGCAATTGATCCTTGGCACTACTACCAACGGGACCGGTACGAAAACATTCGACCGGTCCTTTTTTATTGTTTCCACTCCTGCAACAACCAGTTAATATTTTCGCACGATACTCGACATGTCTCTTTTTGAAAGCTGCAGGTATTCAAGCCCGACTGTATGACCGATTCATGATGTATTCATCTGTCTTCTATTATGATTACGCATAGTTTTCTTCGATCATATTATGAAAGAAAAACGTCTTCAACGAATAGAAACGATTCCACTCCTTGTTTCACTCCTCTCTTTAGGAGCATCATCCCGACAAAATGCGCCTCGTGAAGAAATGCGCCACAGCGAACTTGAGGCTACTTTGCTACCTTGGTAGCCTCTTCGAATTTCACAGACAAAAGTTTGGACACACCGTCACTTCCCATAGTCACGCCATACAATTCCCCTGCTGCTGCCATCGTGGCGCGATTGTGGGTGATCACAATAAGCTGTGACTTTGCGCCGAGCTCGCGGATCATATCGGCGTAGCGCTTGGAATTTGCCTCGTCGAGTGCGGCGTCGGTTTCGTCTAAAATCAAAAAAGGCGGGGGATTCACCTGTGACATCGCAAAAATCATTGCAATCGAAGTCAGTGCCCGCTCGCCCCCGGAAAGGACTTCGAGGCCATGCACTTTTTTGCGCGGCAAATGCACCGCTACAGTGAGTCCCGCATATAACTCCTCGTCTTCCAGGAGGCTTTCCTCCAACCCGTCGTCATCCTCTGCATCAAGGCGTCGCCTTGATGCGCGGCGGGACTGCTCGACCATAAACTTCGCTTCCCCGCCGTTGAAGAGCTTTGCGAAGAAGGAGTTCAGAGCCACGTTGATGTCTTTCAGGCCTTCGTTGAAGCGTAGGTCGATGGTTTTCTCCAGATCGGCGATGATGTCGCGCAACGAGTGCTCAGACTTTTCCAAATCAATGAGTTCGCGAGTCAAAAATTCATCTCGCTCCTTTGTATGTGTAAATTCTTTGACGATGGCGTCGCCGTTGCCGATACCGCTCTCTTCGATTTTTATCTTGAGTCGCTCCACATCGCGACGGCGCTTTTCCTGTATGGATCGGTCTTCGGAAAGCGCGCCTTCAGGAATTTCATTTTTGTCCCACGCGTGGACCGCCGCACCAATGAGTGCAATGCCTTCACGCACCTCTTCTTCGAACCGCTGCCGCACGTGTGCGAGCTGTGAGCGTGCGGCGTTGGCGGAATCGAGCATCGTGCGTACCTCACGCACTTGCGACTGCAATTCAACCGATTCCCGCTCTGCGGCAAATGATGCTTCGCGGCTTTGTGCAATGCCGGCGCGCGCCATTTCAATGTCTGTCGCAAGACGCGCCTCTTCGGCTTCAATGTCTTTCAATTGTACGGTGAGGCGCTCCACCTGTTGCTGCACTTCTTTGTTTGTTTCCGGAGCAGTTCCCGCGAGCCCGTCAACAAACGCCCGAATTCGTCCGCGCACATTTGATACAAGCTCGCGCATAGCCGATACATCACCCGCTCGTTCTGCATTGGAGAGCGTATCATCGACCTCATGCACAAATTGCCGCACATGCGGAACCGGCACAATTGCTTCTACCGTTACATTTGTCGCTTCAAGTGTGCCCTCGGCACGACCAAGTTCGCGCGCAATCTCTTCTCTTCGACGGCGTGTCTCAGAAAGTCGCGACTGTAACTCGCTCACACGAGCCTGTAATTCCTGCGAAGCTACATCCCCGCCGCGCCCCGATTTAGTCCCCGCTTCACGTAGACGCTCGGTAAGCGTTTTTAATTCATGCTCGTGCGCTCGTGCGTCATCCAGAAGCCGTGCATCTTCTTGAGTAAGATACGCGTACTCCCGTGAGAGATAATCGGCCAACTTTGCGGCTAAATCTTCCTTCATTTCCCGTGCCTTTTCGATCTTTTCCACCTGCAAACGTAAGAAATTCAAATGCGGTGCAATTTCGCGACGTAGCGATTTGGTCTTATCAATATTTATACCGGTTTCATCGAGCTTGCGTTCGGACTCGGCTTTCTTGTGTTGGTACAGTTTCAGGCCGAGCGCATCTTCCACCATTTCGCGACGTTCTTTGGGCGACGCATTTAAAATTCGATCCGCTTCGCCCTGCGAAATAATCTGGTATCCCGATCCGCCAATGTTCGCACCCGCGAGCAGGCGAATAACGTCTTTCAAGCGCACCGCAGTACCGTTCATCAGGTACTCGTTCTGGCCGTCTCGATACACGATTCGCTCGAGCACGACCTCGTTGAAATCGATATCGAGCAATCGCGTGGAATTATCAAAAATAACTTTTACTCCGGCGCGGTTTGCGCGACCCAATGTTGGTGAGCCGCCCCAAATGAGATCCTCACCCTTTTTCGAGCGCATGCTTTTCATTGACTGCTCGCCGAGGACAAAGCGAAACGCTTCTGCCACATTGGATTTGCCTGAGCCGTTCGGACCAACAATCGAGGCAATAGTCGATGTAAAAACCAGTTCGGACTTTTTTCCGAACGATTTAAACCCTGCCAGCTCGATCGATTTCAAATACACGCAATTATTGTATCAAAAAAGCGCACCCGCGGGCCGAGACCCACGGGTGTATTGTTTTAAGCACGTGCAATCTTACTGACATTCGGCGCTGGAGCGCGTTCGTCGCGGCCGCGATAGATGATGTCGAGCGCTTCAACTTTTTGAGTCGCGTCCAGAATGATTTGGATCTGACATGTATCCGCAAGCGGCATATTCGGATCAAGAAGTTTCGCACTTTTTTCGTCCATGCGCATGTACCACTTGCCGTCCTTACGAAATCGACTCAGCATCTGCACGGCACTAAATTTTGTCTGCGACATCATGAGCTGATAGAGACGGCCGTCGGCCGCGAATTCGCGTCCGATTGAGACGTCTTGCATGAAGCACGGCGTACTGCCGATCCGAGCAATGCGGGTGCCGCCGATGTTGAGCAACGGTATCGATTCGCGCATTCTTTTCTCCTGTTTCCGGTTAACTATCACTAAACTTCCGCTACTCTGCCATCTCTTCCGCACCTACACAACCCAGCGGAGGGATACGTGCCGATTTGGAGGCTTTCGAGGTCGACGGACCGAGAATGGAGAAATTTTTCTCTCCTCAATCAAGCGTAGGGACACGCGGCCTTTTTGGGGCTTGTGAACGCGACGGCGTGAACATGGAAAAATTTTCTACCAAGAAAATTTCGTACCCAAAAAGGCCACGTGTCCCGTAGCGCCCTACCATCCCTTCGCCACAATCGCCTTCACCGCCGCCGCTTGTTCTGATTCTTGTTTTGATCGGCCTTCACCGGTCGCTACGCGTTCGCTTCCCAACCGCACACCGGTCAGAAATACTTTGTCGTGGTCAGGACCGGACTGACTTACCACTTCATACACAGGAGTAAATCCGAGTTTTTCTTGTGATAACTCCTGCAGCTTGCTTTTCGCGTCCTGCCACAGACGGTGTTCTACGACCGCATCGGCTTTATGAAATAATTGCTTGGATATAAAATCGCGCGACGCCGGGTAGCCTGCATCTAAGTGAATTGCGCCGATGAGCGCCTCGAACGCATTGGCAAGAATGATTTGTCGCGCACGACCCATGTCACGCGATTCGCCCCGACTCAACAGTAAGTAGTCATTCATGCCGAGTACTTGGGCTGCAGCAGCAATCGATACCGTGTTTACAAGTGCTGCGCGAAAGGCAGTCAACTCGCCTTCGGGTTTATCGGGATACTTGTTATATAAAAATTCCGTTACGACAAGTTCAAGAATTGCGTCGCCCAAAAATTCGAGCCGTTCGTTGTGTTCACGACCGGATCCTCGATGCTCGTTCAAATACGAACGATGTGTAAACGCCTGCTCCAAGAGCTCACGCTTGCGAAATGTATATCCGATCTTCGCCTCAAACGGTGCGAAATCCATACGTACCTACTTCTGCGCGCGAATTTTCGCGAGGGCCTTAATGGCCGGGATCACGATCTTGGTAAGGGAGTCGTCATAGAAATTCAAATCTCCCACCGCAGCAAGGGGAAACCACTGCGCATCATCGAGCCCGCCTGAGGGACCGAGTTTGATATCAACAAACGGTGATTTCGCGAGGAAATAGGTAACGCGCTTTTTCTTTTTACCGCCGGAGATTTTTGAGTCGTTGGCTATATATTCATTCACACCGATTTCTTCTACGATCTCAATATCCAAACCCATTTCTTCTTTCAGTTCACGGATGGCTCCCTGCTGGACGTCTTCACCGTGTTCCACTTTTCCCTTTGAGATCGTCCAGTGGCCGAATATATCGTGCACGAACGCGAGGTAAAACTCGCCTTCGTTTTCCGCATACACAACGGCCCCTGCAAGCTCCTCGAGCGGCATTTTTGCCGGATTCGCGGGAGATTTTCGCATGCTGCCTTCGTTTTTTCCGGGCTCTCCGAGCTCCACATACACCGCACCGAGTACACCATTCACGAAACGGCCGGACGATGCGCTCCCGAATGCTTTCGCGAGTTCTATCGCTTCATTGATTGCCACTTTTGCGGGCACTTGCGCTCGATCCGCGTACAAAAGCTCGGTTAATCCGATACGCAAAATATTACGATCGATGGCCGCGATTTTATCAAGTGGCCATTCCGGCGCAGCGCGCACGATTACCTCATCGATTTCTTTTTGCTTTGTGATCGCGGTTTGGAGAAGTGTCTTCATAAACGGCATATCTGAATCGCGTGCACCGAATTCTTTGGCATAATCTGCCAATCGTCCGTAGCACTCATCCAGCGACAACGCACCATTCGAGGAATCGCGCTCAAAGAGCACTTGCAGAGCGACCGAACGTGCGAGGTGCCTATTTGCCATATACGAAGGAACTGAACACTCCCCTAGTGTACACGATAAAAATAAACTGCCGATGAACCTGCGCGCAAAACTGTGGATGACTGAACGCACTCTGTAAGAAAAGAACCGACTCTCGACGGTTCTTTATCTTTGTGTTATTTGGTTGCTTCGGTCTGCTTGTCTTCGCGAATTTGGCCGCTCGCACGCAATTCAGTGTCTTTGCGCTTTGCGCGTCGCTGATCGCGCTTTGCTCGGGCGACGACGTCGATAATGACCTTGCCTCGGTACATCCCGGTTTCCGGATCCACGCGATGGCGCAGGTGCGCATTACCGGACGCATCGGTAGTTACGCGAGAACTGGTCAGCCCATGATGAGAACGCCGCTGGGCGGTTTGAGAACGATTACGACGCATTCGGATTACCATATTGGGGCGGATTATACAGATTGTAAGCCTTTTTGCAACGCCACGCAGTTGCGGCAGCCCTTACTCCTCTGAAAGGGCTTCGGAGCGGTTTCCGGCGTGCGAGAGCCGTGTACAGAACGTTGCTCGATGCAACACAGAGAGCCCGGATTTTGCTATTGCCTTGCGATGTGCGAGCGTCCCGTAGCCCTTGTGTTCGCTGAATTTATAGGGCGAAAAGTTCTCCGGAAGACTTTCCATAAGCCTGTCCCGTGTGACTTTTGCAATAACCGACGCGAGCGCGATCGCGGGCACATTTTCGTCGCCCCGTACAAACGAGCGCTGCTGCCACAATTCGGGCACGCGTAAGCCCGCGTCGAGCAGCACTTCCACCTTATCCGCACTCACACCGATGCGAGTGAGCGCAACGGCTGCCGCCTCATGAGCAGCATTTACGATCCCGATGGAATCGATAACCGGCGCATCTACGAATGCAGCCGCGTGTTTCAAGCGGCCGTGCGTGACGATATATTCGTACAGAATCTCACGCTGTTGGGCTGAGAGCTGTTTGGAATCCCGAAGGCGCGGTTCGCCACGAGTGGTTACCAGTGCGTATGCAATGCGCCAGTCCAAATCAAGCGGCATCAAAACGGCTCCGACGCAAACAGGACCGGCAAGTGCGCCGCGACCCGCTTCGTCGATACCGATGACGTATCTCATTACGCATAATAATAACAAAGGACCGCGCAACGCGCGGTCCTCAAAAGTGCATATCTCAGCAAAATCTTCATGCGTGTAATCGTGAGCCTACACCGGCAATAACGACCATCACGAGACCGCCGAAAATGAGACACACGGCAAAGATGATGCCGCCAATCATGCCGCCGACAGCGGCACATTTGTAAACTGCCAGCTTTTTCGCACGCACTATTCGATCCACCATTGCATCCTCCCTCGTTTTTTAAAAATATAGGATGGAGTTCGATACCGCCACCACTCTAAGACGACTCCTCCTAAGAGTCAATGACCTACCGCCATAACAAAAACGTGCTATATACACTCTTTCACAACTAGACACGCCAACGACATTACGGTCTGACTTTTGATCCAAATCCAGCGGAATATCTCGCGGGGTATACTCAGTCCATGTCGCGTGCGGATTTTGTCCATTTACACAATCACTCGCACTATTCGCTCCTGGAAGCGTTGCCTAAAATAGAAGATCTTGTCGCAGCTGCAAAAGCCGACGGTCAAACAGCGCTGGCACTCACCGACGCAGGCAACATGTATGCGGCGATCGAATTTTACAAAGAATGCAAAGCCGCAGGCATCAAACCGATCATCGGCGTGGACTTTTTCGTTGCGCCCCGCACCCGTCACGACAAGGAGCACCGCATCGATGACAAAACCTCGCGATTGGTACTGCTTGCCAAAAACATGACGGGTTATCGAAATTTGTTGCAAGTCGTATCGCGCGCATACATAGAAGGTTTTTACTATCGTCCCCGCCTCGATCGCGAACTCATTCAAGAATATAAAGAAGGACTCGTGGCGATTTTACCGTCGTTCGGTGGCGAGCATGCAAAAGCACTCAAAGACGGTGTCGACGATCGCGCGCGCGAATCACTCGATTGGTATAAAAAACAATTCGGCGACGATTGCTTCGTAGAAATCACGCGCCATCACGAAATTGAAGGCCATGAAGAACGGATGCAGAAGATAATCGAATACGCCCGTGCCGCAGATATTCCGCTCGTTGCCGCGCACGACACCTACTATTTAAAACCAGAAGACGCGATCGCACGCGAGCTCGTAACAAAGATCCGCTCCGGCGGCACCCTGAATCGAGACTTCGAAGGCACGTCCAATGATTTTTCTTTCATATCGAAGGAAAAGGCCATCTCTCTTTTCAAAGATTTGCCTGAGGCGCTCGAAAATACCGTCAAAATCGCCGAAATGTGCTCGATTGAACTCAAGCTGGGAACCTGGGTATTTCCTGATTTCTTGCTTGAAAAAGGACAGAATGCCGACGACGAATTGCGCAAGCTCGCCTTTTCAGGATTCGCGCGCCGCGGATTGGAACAAAACGACACCACCCTTACACGACTCGAATACGAACTCGGCGTCATCGCCAAAAAAGGATATTCTCCGTACTTTCTCGTGGTCTCCGATCTACTTCATCACGCAAAGGAACAGGGAATTTTGACCAACATTCGCGGATCAGTAGCAGGATCGCTCGTCACATACCTTGCCGGGATCACGAATGTGAATCCGTTGGAGTACGGACTTCCCTTTGAACGATTCTTAAATCCTGAGCGCCCATCCGCGCCGGATATCGACATGGATTACGCAGACAATCGTCGCGACGACATGATCGATTACGTGCGCACCAAATACGGCGACGACCACGTGGCGCAGATCGGCACGTTTGGCACGATGATGGCACGAGCAGCAGTGCGCGATGTATCGCGCGCACTGGGCCATCCGTACGCGTTGGGTGATGCGATCGCGAAACTGATTCCATTCGGTAAACAAGGATTTCCGGTAACGATTCAAGGATCACTCGATGAGGTACCCGAACTGCTTGAACTCTATAAACGCGACCAGGATGCCCGCGAGGTCTTGGATTTAGCAAAGAAAGTAGAAGGCAACGCGCGACACGTGGGTGTACATGCCGCGGGCGTGGTGATAGCACCGACTCCGGTAACAGATTTCGTGCCCATCCAACCCGACCCTAAAGGCGGCAAAAAAATCACGCAGTACGACATGCATGCCGTAGAGGACGCCGGACTTTTGAAATTCGACTTCCTTGGCCTTACCAACCTCACCATTCTTGCCGATTCTATTCAGCGCGTTCACGAGCGACTCGGCAAAGAAATCGATATCGATAATTTCCCGCTCGACGATAAAAAAACATACGAAATGCTTGCGCGCGGCGAAACGCTCGGAGTCTTCCAGCTTGCAGGCGGTGGTATGACGAACTACCTCGTCGATCTGAAACCGTCGGTAATTCACGACATCAACGCGATGGTTGCACTCTATCGCCCCGGTCCGATGAATTTCATTCCGCAATATATTGAACGCAAAAAGAACCCTGCACTCGTCACCTATCTCGATCCGCGGATGGAAGCAATTCTTAAAAATTCGTACGGTGTGATCACCTATCAAGACGACGTGCTACAAATCGCCATCGATCTTGCGGGATACAGCTGGCTTGATGCCGACAAATTCCGAAAGGCTATGGGCAAAAAAGTGCCGGCGGAAATGGCCGCTCAGAAAGAAAAGTTTACCGGCGGCTGCATCGAGCGCGGCATGAAACCTGCGGTGGTACAAACATTGTGGGAACAAATTGAAACGTTTGCCGCATACGGATTCAATAAAGCGCACGCGGCGAGCTACGGTAACCTCGCATATAAAACGGCCTATATGAAAGCCAATTTTCCCGTGGATTACATGGCCGCGGTCCTCACCGCCGACGCCGGCGACGTGGAAAAAATTTCCGAGGTCATCAACGAGTGTAAGCGAATGGGCATCTCCATTTCTCCGCCGTCGGTCAACGAAAGTAAGGGCAATTTTACCGTAATCGACGAAAACGCCATACGCTTTGGCTTGTACTCGATTAAGAATTTCGGTACCGGTGTCGCTGACACGATTATTGCCGAGCGAGAAAAAAACGGACATTTTAACGACATATCAGACTTCGTATCGCGCATTGCCGACAAGAGCTTTAATAAAAAGTCTCTCGAATCACTCATTCAAAGCGGTGCTCTCGATGACTACGCGGAACGAGGACAGCTGATGCAAAATATTGAACGGCTTTTGGAATTCCACCGCGAGCTTACGAGGCGTCCTGTGGATCAAGGCTCGCTCTTTGGAGGCCTCTCAGAAGCTCCTGCGCTCGCGAAACTCCGGCTCGAGGATGCTGCGCCCGCATCAATGGATCAGAAACTTTTATGGGAGAAAGAATTGCTCGGTCTCTATGTATCGGGTCATCCGCTCGACAAGCACGCGGCAAAATTATCAAACGCAAAAAACAGCATCAAGCACGCGAAGGAGCATTTAAAGAACGTGGAGACGGTAATCGCCGGCTATGTAGAAACCGTGCAGACGATTTTGACCAAAAAAGGCGAAAAGATGGCATTTCTTAAAATATCGGATTTGTCTGATTCCATCGAAGTGGTGATTTTCCCAAATTTGCTGAAAGAAAACGACGCGCTCATCGTCTCCGGCAACTGCATCATGCTCAAGGGTAAGATCTCGGAACGAAACGGTGAGGATAGTTTTGTTGCTGAAAAGGCGAAGGCGCTGTAGACATTATTCTATTTTTGTGTTTAAATCGCTCGGGTTATCTTTCATCGAGGAGTCTACGACTTGGCGCAACAAAAAGTATTTATCGACTGCCGTAAGGCGATTCCGATCGTGCACGGCCTCGGCGCAGACAATGCCGATGCGGCAGAGGTCGACCGAATCAAAGCTGCCTGCAGCGCACTGCGTCTTCTCATTCGTGAGCTATGTCTCGAGCCGCCTCCACCCGAATCACTCACAATTATGGAAGACGTGCTGCACGAACTTCATCCGGATATTCCCTACGGCGAAGATCCGATGTTACTCGTGCGCGATATCGCAGACATCGTGATCACACTCGATCGATTGATCGAGACACGTCATCGATCCGACGAAAAGAAAATTCTGCAGGCGCAACTATTTTGCATGCGCCTCGCCGAAGAAACAAACTTATCGATCCACGCGTGATCGAACACGGCGGGAGCATTGCTCCCGCCTTTTTAGTTATACACAGGTTGACTCGCGCGACAGAGGTCGTATCGTTACCGAAGAAAGCTGCACATCGTGTGCACGTTGCGGAGGATACCGAAATGGCAAAAGGACGCACGCATCCGGAGCCGTACGATTTCCAAATCGCTGCAGGTGCAATTGATCGGACAGAATACCTCGAGCTCGAGAAAACCCGCACCATCGCAGTGCTCAACGTGCTCGCAAACATGAACGGTACGTACCGCACGCTCGACGCATCGTTTCGCGCCGATATGCGGACCGCGCTCGAGTGCGACACCGATGATGCAGTCAAAAGGATATGCGTCGAGATCGCCGACCGCTGTCGGGATTTGAACACATTGCCACACACTGAACGGGTGTTGCTTCGGCGTCAGTTCTCAAAACTGTCGCACTTCTGGCCTGAGCATCCTCTCACCGTGCTTCCGCCTCTCTGAGAAAGGCCCCTATCGAGCGACGCACATTCACGTGCGTCGCTCTTTTTGCGCCCCACACGTTTGCTGCTATCATCACTCGCACATGTCCGACATATCAGAAATCCGCCATACGCTCGCTCACCTGCTCGCACAGGCAGTGCTACAGGACTACCCCAACGCCGTCCTTACGATCGGCCCCGCCGTTGATAACGGCTTCTACTACGACGTAGATTTTGGCACCGACAAGGTTTCCGAAGAGCACCTCAAGGGCTTCCAGAAAACAATGCGTAAATCGCTGTCCAAATGGACTGAATTCACCCACGAAACAGTTTCAAAAGACGAAGCGCTGAAGCGGTTCGAAGGCAATCCGTATAAATCTGAGCTCATCAACGAAATCGCATCGCGCGGTGAAGAAATCACCCTGTATACCTGCGGTGGTTTTACCGATTTGTGTCGCGGCGGCCATGCAGAAAATCCTGCACGGGAGATCGACTCAGACTCCTTTAAACTCGACCGTATTGCCGGCGCGTATTGGCGCGGCGACGAAAAAAATCCGATGTTGACTCGCATTTACGGACTTGCCTTTTCTACTCCGGCAGAACTCGATGCGTATATCGTGCAACGCGAAGAAGCAATCAAGCGCGACCACCGCAAAGTTGGCGTAGAACAGGACCTGTTCACCTTTTCAGATCTCGTGGGTTCCGGCATGCCGCTCTATACACCCCGCGGCAATATCGTACGCAATGCGATCATCAACTATTCGCGTGAATTAAACATGCGTCTCGGATTCGGCGAAGTGCACACCCCGAACGTTAATAAGGCGGAACTCTTTAAGCTCTCTGGGCACTACGACCTGTACAAGGAAGACATGATGAGCGTGCGCAGCCAGTACGTTGAAGACGAAATGTTTTTGAAGCCAATGAACTGCCCGCAGCATACGCAAATTTATTCTTCGCGCCCGCGAAGCTATCGTGACCTCCCTATCCGCTACGCAGATTTCGCGAACCTCTACCGCGACGAACGACCCGGACAGCTCTCCGGTCTCACCCGCCTTCGCGCATTCGCGCAAGACGACGGTCATATTTTCTGCCGTGAAGACCAGGTAGAAGCCGAGCTCTTGAATGTTCTCGATGTAATTAAAGACGCACTCACCACATACGGTGTCAGCTACTGGATTCGCTTATCACTCCGCGATCCAAACAACAAAGAAAAGTATCTTGGCTCAGATGAAACATGGGAGCAGTCCGAAGCCCAATTGAAAACAGTTCTTGAAAAAAGCGGTGTAGCATTTAAGGCCGCCGAAGGTGAGGCAGCTTTCTACGCACCGAAGCTCGATATCATGGCAGTAGATGGACTCGGACGTGAATGGCAAATTTCTACGATCCAGGTGGATCGCACCATGCCGGGACGATTCGGCCTAGAATACACGACTGACGATGGCACAAAAAAAACACCAGTCATGATCCATCGGGCACTCATCGGTTCCCCGGATCGATTCATGGGAATCCTGATCGAGCACTACGCGGGCGCATTTCCGCTTTGGATGGCACCCGTGCAGGTACGCGTACTACCTGTTTCCGAGAAACATACAGACTATGCAGCGGCGGTAGTGGATACTCTGCTGCAACACGGTATTCGCGCAGAACTTGATCACGACGATAGCTTAGGTAAGCGCATTCGCAACGTAAAAATCCAGAAAATTCCCTACTATATCGTTGTGGGTGATGAAGAAGTGGGTGCAAACACGATAACTATCGAAAACCGCGCCAGCGACAAAAAAACCGACGCAATCGATCCCGTTATCGAGAAATTAAAACATGACATCGCCGCCCGCTCGCTGTAATCGCCGCTGTAGTCGTCGCTGTTGAACCCTCATGCCACACCTTTTTACCAGATACACCAATAGTGCACGGTGGTGAGAAATCGGTGTATCTATCAGATCAGCCTTTCAGCGCAAAATGTTTCCGCAGCCAGCTATCGCCTTCTAAAGAATCAACCACCATATACAGCATGTCTTTCCCCACCTTAAAATCGGCTTTCAGTAATGTGATGTGATCTTCGCAATCATACGGGTAAATCCACACACTATCTTGCAACCGTTCAAACCCGATCATTCGAAGCGTTCGCCTCACTTTATCTCGCAAACTTCTACGATAGTCAGGTATATCAAAGATAAGCACGCGCCATTTTCTGTCCCATTTCTTGGGCTTTATTGTTGCCATACTCATACGGTCAAGCTCGAATTTACCCTTTTCTGTAAGTCTGAGGAACTTCCCATCGAATTTTACTAACCCTGCCGCTACCATGCGCGTATACGAACGCTTTGCGATTTCACCTGCGCGAGGTGTTGCAATAACACCTAATTTAGCGAGCCCAGAAAGGATATTCGGGGCGACAAGCGCGACGCTTAAGACACCTGCAATCTTTATAGTCTCCAAGATGAGATATTTCGTGCGATTCTTTCGTGTAAGTTTCGCACCCTGAAGTTCGATACTGCCCATACACCGATTATACGCGGTGGTGAGAGATTGGTGTATAGGCGATGTGCACGGAGTATGCGATATACTTGCGTCATATAAGCCATTTAATACATGAACAAACGTATGGCAGATCAAGGACTTTCATCGAGCGATAAGCAATGGATAAAGGAAGAAGTGAAACAACAAATAGATCGATTTAAGGATTGGGTGCGCGAAGAAGTCCGCGAACAGATGCGAAACAAAAGTTAAAACCAAAACAGCCCCGACAATTTTCGGGGCTGTTTCGTTTCACTTTCTTGCCCTTCGTAGCTCGTAAGGAGCGTAGGAGGGTTGGAGCTTTGGCCCTGCGAGGCCTGTGGCTTCGCAGGACGAGCGGCGGACTTCATGTGACTAGGCGCGGCTGATGATGATCTGCGGAACACCTGCGGCATTTCGGATCATTTGCATCGCAT
The DNA here is from genome assembly GCA_043780835.1 of Minisyncoccota bacterium. GTDB lineage: Bacteria > Patescibacteriota > Minisyncoccia > Phycocordibacterales > UBA2100 > UBA10103. Next base: position 45,785 of record JAYWCB010000005.1, on the reverse strand, counting down.
CACGTGTCTGAGTTTCTGCCATTGTTGGAAGAAAGGTGCGCATATTCACAGGACTGACCTGCGGTTCTGTTTCCCCTTCATTTTCTGTTTCCGGAGCTTCAACTTCGGTCGTATCCTGTTCAGACGTTTCAGATACAACGATGTGATTCTGTCGGCGGCTCAGCGCTGCACCAGCGAACGCGAGTGCTCCTCCCTTGTAGTAGACGAGCAAGTATCCACCTGCCGCAGCTACTGACATGAGCGAGAGCCAATACATCGCCTGTGCAAACGGTGAGAGTGCGAGGCCGGTGTACGGAATCTGCGTGAGCGAAACGCTCGGGTTAATCGGTGTTGGCGCAACATACGTTGGCGCCCAAGGCTGCGTGTTGCAGGTGTAGGTACCGCCCTGACCGGTAACTGTAAGAGAGTACGTCTGGTTTGTGTAACCCGTTACAAATCGCTGACCGTTCGGTGCAACTGCACCAACCTGCGAAATGTATGCATTCTGCGCATTGCTTGACGACCACACGAGTGTTGCCTGTGCATTGTATGCGCCGGCATTGGTGAGATTAATCACACAGTACGGAGCTGCAATCTGCTGCTGATACACGATCGGATGCTGCGGAACAACCGGAGCAAGTGTTGCAACTGCAACGCCCTGGTAACCGCCGCCGACAACATTGCCATCACCGTGCACATTTGTGTTGAAGCTGCCGTTGATCGAGTTGTCAGTGTACGTGTTTGTGGTCTTGATGTTCGTGTTCGTTACATTCGATCCGCCGCATGTGGTGCATGTCGGAACCGGATGAGGAACTGGTGTTGGGACCGGGTAATTGCACGTTATGCACACCGGTGCCGGATAATTCGGAGTCTGGGAGTGGCACGTGGTGCACCCGCCGGATGAACTAAAGCTCGGAGTCGAGTAACCACCGAAGGATGATCCGCCAGAGCGTCCGCCAGAGGAATATCCTCCTGTTGAACCGCCACCGAATGAACCACCACCGAATGAACCAGTTGAACCATAGCTTTGTGCTGCATAGGTATCGAGTGCCTCATATACGTCATATGTATCGGTCGTTAGCGACGTGCCAGAGTTAGAAAACTCCATTCCGCCATAGTAGTCGCCTTTGTTTGCGAATTCCATTCCGCCGAAGTAGTCACCATTGTTTGAGAACTCCTGACCACCGAAGTAGCCATTACTGGAAAACTCTTGGCCACCGTAATAGTTGTCAGCTGCGAACTCCTGACCACCATAATAATTATTAGCAGCAAATTCCTGACCACCGTAGTAGCCGCCGGAAGCGCCTCCAAAGTCGCCGAACTCACCAATATCCGCAGCGTTAGCTACAGTCGATGAGATGCCAAATGACGCACACGCTATCAAAAGAGCAACTGTCACGGCCAAAGAGCTATTTACACTGAACGTTTTGAATGAGTTCATACAAATTTGTTAATTAACACAGAAAACCTTTTAATATCGTTATTATACATGGATTTTATTGAATGTCAAGGTACAAAAAAAGGGAGGCCATGATGCCCCCCTTTTCTCACATATTTGCGCAGTGCGCCAGTTACTTGCTATCGGCCGGCATTTTCTTGCTTGAGAGCACAAGGTACTGCCTGCCTTCTCTCGTTGCCCATGCACCGGAATATTGTTCCCCGTCTTTTAAACGGGTAAAAACCTCTGGCTTGGAAACGACAGTCACCGCCGGCATCACGATCGATGCCTTCACAAGAAACGCGTTCGCTCCGACGTTAGAGACATTGCCGACCACCTGCATGCTCAGATACGAATCGGTAAATCGCTCACCGTTTGCGCCGCGAACTTCGCGGACACACCGTTCGATCGTCTTGATGCCAGTGTACGTGTCGTACGCAACCAGCTCGTGAACGCCTGACAGGAAGAATCGGAAGCTACCTTTGCCGCCGACCTTGAGCGGTTTCTGCTCGTTCGATATCGCGATCGGAATCATGATCTCTACCATCGTATATCCCGGCGTCGTCTCACTGACAGGTGCGAGGAGTGACGAATCGAGCACCTTGCAGTCCTGCGCGGAAGCGGTGGTAACGGAGATCAGAAGCAACGCAATAATGCGAATCATATTCATGGTAACTCTCCTCTGTGCTGTATATGTGTGATGTAAAGAGCAAGGGTTTCTTCACCCGGATCCAAAGCCGCGAAGCTTTGCGTCCGGAAGAATAAAAGTTTTAGGGGACAGCTGCAGTATGCAACTGTCCCCAAAGAACATGGTCGAACCTGACCTTACTTAGCCGCGCTACGTGCATCGTTGAGTGGCACGCAGTCGAAGAGATAGAAGCGGTTGCCGTTCGGCAGTACCTTGAAGCGGTCTGAGATCACGAGCTTGCGCCCAGACTCGACACTGCACTTCTCACCGTCCTTCTGGTCCTTCGGCTGTCCGACAGCCGTCCAGTTCTTCGGGAAAGTGGATGTGTCCACTTTCACGTCGGCACTGGCGGGAGCAGAGAGCACGAACAGGGTGGCAAAAGCAAACGCGATCTTCGTGGTCACCATAGCTAGTCTCCTCTTGGGTTGAGCCAAATCATCGGTAGGTTTTACCGATCTGGTATTATAATACTATGTTCATAACCATTTGTCAAGTATAACAAAGGGCCTCCGTGAGGAGGCCCTTAAAGTGCATTCCCTTCCGATATCTAATCGGTTGGGTCAGTTCAGAGCCGACCAACCCTTCGGAAGCGAGAACGGCTCGTGTTTCGGGCCGAAGTCGGTCGTTTCCGCGGTCTTTGTGGACGACTCCCGTTCCGACGTCGGCGTTGCTGCCGGCGGCGCAACAGGTACAGCCGGATCGCTGAGCTTCGTTTCAATCGAAAGCACGCGATCGGAGAGTGCCTTCAGATCCTTGGAAACGTCCGTTGCCGGCGCGCTCGCAGGAATGCTAGCAATCTTCGCATCGACTCCGTCGATCTTCTTGTTGAGACCATCAATCGTCTTCGCGAGCTCGACCATCACACTGGTCGATTTCGTGACAGCGTCACTGGTCTTGCCCAGTTGTTCATTCGTCCGCGCGAGCTCCTCCTTGGTCGATTTCTCGATGTTGGCGAGTTTCGTCTGCAGGTTATTCACCTGCGTTTCCAGCGAAACATCTAGCGTCAGCGGCGCAGGCGGAGGAAGCGGTGCCGTTGCCGCGATCGAGGGCTTTGGCGCCGGTGGAGCAAGTGTCGGTTCCGTGGTAGCGGCCGGCAACGCTTCAGACTTTGGCGCTGCAGTTATGACCGGCGGAGCCTTCGTCTTTTCTGCCGGAGCCGCTGTTACGACAGGCGGGGTTTCGGTCTTCGCAGTCGGCGGCGTTACGGGCTCGAGGATGTCGCTTTGGGCAAATGCCGCGAGCGATGCTGAGCCGATGATTGCAACCGTAGCGAGTATTGTCGTGATCCTGTGCATCGGTATCTCCCTTATAAACTGAAGGCGGTATGCCTCAGACTGTCAAGTATTATACACGTGAATCCGTTTTTGTCAATATATTAAAACGCCGGCAACATTAGTGGTTGCCGGCGTTCAGTGTGCCATTGAATGATCAGTGATCATCGTCTGCCGCGCTTGATCGACCAAAAATGATCAATTTAACTGTTGGGATCACGTCGACTGCAATCGCAGTGCACACGATCACGTCGATCCAGAAGCGAAGCTCGATCCACCATGACGCGTATGCGCGGTCATACTGCCGCGCCGCCATGATATGTCCGAGGATCACACCCAATAGTAAGGGGGCGAACGATGTGAGATAGTCGAATGCCTTCTGCCACAGCGGTGCTTCCCTATTCGGACGGTTTGTTATGAGCGCGAGCTGGATTCCTACATGCACGATCGCGAAAAACGAGATCGCGCCAATGATCCGCACCGAAGAAATAATCGCGGTGGGAATATCGGAGCGGATGTTCGGTATGAACCACCCCGTGATCGAGAGATAAATGATCAGCGAAAACATGATTGACCACATTCCCGCGACTGCGAGGATGAAGGTCTGTTTGTGACCGGTATCTCCGTGAGCGTCGTGAGCCGGATCGATATGTACCATGATGGAAACCCTTCCCGTGGTGTTTTTTCCTGCACAAACCATACATAAAATACATAAAAAGTCAAGGCGGGCCTGACGGGCCCGCCTTGTATTTCCTGAAGAGCGTTAGTGGGTGCCTGCCACTCCCGGCTCGACGACTGCTGATCTCGTAGCGAGCATGTAAGCTGTCGCAAGGATCAGCACATCCACGAACTCCACCCAGAACCACACGATCATCGCGTTGTCCCGGAGTAGATTCGGCTGCCACGACGAACTCCCTGCCCACGAAAGCCAGACGTATCCGATCTCAGCGATCGGAACCATCGACGCAACGGCCGAGAACATGAACAGAACAGTCGATGTTCGCGGACGCATCACAAGCGCTAGCATACAGAGTGCGAGGTACCCCACTCCGGGCAATACGATCGTCCATACAAAGTATGAGACGTTGATCGCAGACGGAGCGATCGCAGCCAATTTGATCGGGCCGTATTCGAGCGGACCGATAAACACGCGATGCATGTGAATACCGAACCAGATGCTCGGGCCCACGTTGAGCATCGACGCGCAGATCGCGAGCAATGAATTCCCGTGTGTCCGACGGATCACGATCAACAGCACGAGTGCGGCGACGGCGAACACGAGCGTGAACACCAGAGCCGCAAGCGCCCATGAGGAAATGAACGGATCCGTCACCCCCGGCATCAGCCCCGTAATGAAGTTTGCCGATACGCGGCGACCCCACTCCGCCTGATACGGGAGAAAAAGCGCGATCAAGAGAAACGCGACGATCCCAATTACTGCAGCGTAGAGTAAGGAATAGAGTTTTGACAAGATGGTCTCCTATCTTTCGCCGGATTTACCCATTATTGAGCTGGCGATATAACATCATATCTGTTACGATCTGTCAATAAAGAAAAAGGCGCCGTTCAGAGGCGCCTTTTTGTTTTTTTGAAAGAACTCAATCGTAATGCCATCCGCGTGGGAGGCGCGGCAGGTGATCGTACGCGGGGTTACCACCGACTCTGACTCCGCCGTCTCGTATACGCACGTCGTTGTTTCCCAGCGATATGAGACCGATTATAGCGAGGATGACCACGACCGTGATGGCAACTGCCTTCAACACCTTTTCACCTCCATCACCGGCTTTCCCGGGTTTTTTTTCGTCATGTACCATGTATTACATCCATGACCAACCGCTGGGAAGCGAAGGGCGCGAGACGCCGGACATATTGCCCGATGAATTCGTTCCCCCTTGCATCGACCCTCTCTCCTGATGAGTGCGAACGATTCGGATGTGCCGCACTTCGCGACTCATCAGCACCATCCGCTGTCCATGTTGCACTCTATGACCATGGCCGTATTGTTGACTATAAACGCCTCCGTACTGCTTACCGTAGCCGCCGCCATGATTTCCAGGACCCGTAAGGCACCATGGACCACCGAGTCGACGACAGCTGTTGTCGTAATGCTGGGATGCGTGAGGAACGCCATTTTGAATTGCCATGCTTCCCCCCGTTGCGACTCCGCCGTTCGGATTGCCGCGATACTGCGCCGCCGCATCGTTCACTTGAACGAACGCGCCGAGCAAAAGTGCACTCGCACCAACCAAGGCCATGTTGAACGTTTTCATCGAGAGCTCCTTGCTGTTTGATTGTGATATTGAATCCCGGTCATTACGATTCGGGACACTGGGTGTATTGTAGACCAATAAATACAACTTGTCAAGTGTCGATCCGCTTTTAAACCCTTACTTAGAGCCCTCGTTTGTGATCTCTGCTTTAAGCGCTTCAATTGCTTGGATGGCGGCAATCCCCTTCTCCTGTATCTCAAGTATCGCATCATCGCCCTCCACCGTTTCCCGCATGAAAGAAACCAGTACCTTACCCTGTATGTCTTTGGGTAGATTTTCGAAATTATCGATGAGGTAACGCTCGAGCGCAGCTTCTCCGCCGCTCTCCAGTGCCGATTCCATCTGTTCCAAAAGTTCTGTGTTGGTCATACTACTTGAGCTTATTCTTGATATCGTCGGATGACTTTCCGAATAGCACCCTTAACAGGATGGCATAGAGGCCCGACGTTTTCTGCTTCTTTTGTTTCTCATACGCCGATTTCGCAAAAGAGTCTTTGAGTGAATCCAGACGTGCGGCGTTCGTTGGGTCGGCCCAGTTGGTGATCTGGTTTTTAGCTGCTTCAGCGGCTTTTATCTCATCAAATGCGGTCTGCATTGCCATGGGACTATTCTCGTGTTTGACCGCGCGATAGTCCTCGATGGTGTTTATCGTATCCGGTACTTTTTCTTCGAGAATACCCTCCATCGCAAGTTTCTGGATACGTAATCTCATCTCAGGATTGAGTGTTGCCTGCAGGACAGATCCGACCGCTTTCATATGCTTGTCGGCATCCTGCATGATCGCCTCTTGCGAGGCGTAGTGCCTGGAGAGCTCCTGTACTGAGCGCTTGTTGATCCAACCGCCAAAGTTGAGCGCGCGTCCAAGAAGCGGCAGGCGCTCGTGTGCAAGTTCGTGGAAGCGTTTCTCGACTGCAGTCGGCGATCCGAGCTTCGTCGCTGCAAGGAACTCGTCTTCTGACATGCCGATCTTAGCCTGCGATTTGCGGATGTCCGCTTCGACTCGGGCAACGCGAGGCGAATGATCAAGGTCGTGGAACGACTTCAGTGCATTGCGCATTTTTCGAAACTTTGCCGGGTCAGTGACCATAAGCTCCGTGAGCTCCGCTTCCATGAGATCCTCGGCTTTTTCATGACCTATCTTCCCCACCACCTCGGCGATGCGCGGGTCAACTTCTGCGATGCGCTTGAAGTGTTCGGGCGTGAGGTACTCCTTCACGCTCTGCACCTCGCTCATTTCCTTGATGAATTTCTTTCGCAGACGCTCGAGCTCCTTGTCTTCGGCAGCAGTGAGCAACTTGCCGTCTGCGTTTTTCTTCGCAAACTCTTTCGCAAATTTTTCGTTCTCGCGTGCAAGGAACGTATTTACGAACAGTTTTTGCTGATCAGCGTCCCCCATTATTTCGCCGACGGTCGTCTCCGGCGGGGCGTCCATACCTTCGCCGCTTACCGGATTGACGATCGTCTTTTGACGATCGATCTCGGCGCTTTTATCGCGACGTTTGTAGAAAGATTCAAGACCCATCGGCTTCATTGTGCCAGAGCCCGACGTAAATCCGCCGCCGCCGCGCCGCGCTATGGGGACAACAGGCGGGATTGTCGGAGTTGCCAGCGGAGCGTTGGGAACGGGCGGCGGAGAATTCTGAGCGTTCGGTGGAGATTGCGGCGGCGTCTGACGTGGAGTGTTTGGTGTGGCAGACGGAGATTGAGGCGGTGTATTCGGCACAGCGTTCGGTGAGGCGGGTGGCGTTTGCGACGGCGTATTCGGCTGATTCTGTGCCGATGTATTCGGCGATGCGGGATTGATGCCGCGCGCGCGGCGCGTGCGAACCGACGGCGCATCTGGTTCGGACAGCGTGCCGGGATCCAGTGGCAGTGTTGTGTCCGGTTCCAATTCAGTGGGTGTGACGGAACGAACGGTGTCACCACGTCCAATTTGGGCAAACGTTCGGAACTCACGTAGTCCTAACGCCCGTCGCTGCTCGTTTGTTTGTTCTAAAATCTTCTGTTCGGCGACGATAATATTTTTCTCAGGCCCTAAATTGTAGTGACGCAAATTCGTTTCGTTGAACGGAACGCGAGCAAGTTCGTTCATCTGCTCATCCACCAATATGTATTCACCCTCGCGAAGCCACGTGTCTTTCCATCGAGCGCGAACATCGTCTGCAATCGGTGTCGGCTTTTCTTTTTGCCGTCGTACGGTTTCCGGATTTCTCGCCATCATTATGAAAATTGTACCATCGTGCATCGCGTGCTCTTGAAAAAAAAGAACCCCGGGGTGTTGCCACCCTGGGGTTCAAAGAACGCGATCGATTATATTTACGCCGCAGCAGTCTCTTCGAGGGACACCTCCTCGGTGGTAGGAACCACCTCGTCGACATCCGCTTCCACGACCTCTGCGACCGTTTCGCCTTTCTGCTTCGCCAGCTTTCGAGCAAGTGCCCGTGCCTTGATATTTGCACGATGCTGATCGATGCGAGCCTGTTCGGCGATTCGCCACGCCTCACGAACCACCGGATCGTTCGACGCGTCGATAATCTGCAGCGTATCGCCGAGGCCTTTGTAGCGAACCAGAACACCAGTGTCCTGCACCGCACCTTCGCCGCCATGGCGGTAGATGCGCACAAGCTGCCAACGGCTCTGCGGGATCTTCGTATCGAAGATCTTGCTCCGCGAAGCCTTCGACCACAGCACCTGCGTCTGATCGGAGAGATCGCTCTCGCCGACGTTGTTGCGGATCGTATCGGCGCCGCCGAGTGTGTGGAACCCATGCTCCGACACGTTCATGCGACGACGCATGAGACCCGTCAGATCATCCTCGGTCCACAATTTGGTGTACGTCTTGCCGCTGCGCGGATCGACGTGCCGCACCGGAGTATGTACCAACCCGGTGATGATCTTCGCGTAAAAGAATAGTTCGTCTTTCATCACAGGCGTCAGGAGGGGTTTGCCTTCGCCGTCAACAGCATACGCACCGAAGGTTGCCCACCGTGACTTGTCTTCCACCGCAGTTTTGATCTTCAACTCTCCATCGCCCTCTTTTATCTCGACCGCTTCGAAACCCTTCGCGATCGTGTTGGCGTCTTCGGTTCCGAGGACAGTGACGAGACGCCGCGGTCCGATGAGCTCCTTGGTTTTCCGGTCACGATCGCGCCAATCGCGCAGCTTGTGACCGTATTCTTGGAACATGTCCTCTGCCTTGAATCCTGAGTAGACAATGTCACCATCGTTCGTTACGCGGGGCTGATGAGTCAGAAGATTTGAGAATGCTTGAATGGACATCTGCTGGTCCTTTTTCGTTGGGTGAACCTCTTTGAGGCTGGTGCGATATGCTCCAAAATTAATGTAGCACATTTGACGGATTTGTCAAATGATTCCCTACTGCGGAAATCATGAAGCTACTAACAAAAAAACCGCGCATCGCGGTCTTTTTGTCTATAGCTGAATCAGATTAGTAACTCTGGTAGTACACGCCCATCACGTCGTCGTATCGAGTTGTCGGCGCATAGTTCGAATTCGATGCGTATTGCGCGGTTTCTGGATAATAGGTTTCGTAGTAATACCCTGTGGTGTCAGTCACCGTTGTAGGCGATTCATTGTAAAAGTGCGGTGCATTGTAGTCAGCATACTGAGTATGATTGTACGAAGATCGTTTCGGATGACTGGTTGCTGTTGAGTAACTTGTCGGTACCGAATAGCTCGACGGTTGCGAATACCCCGTCGAATAACTCTCGCCCGTTGCATACGATGATCCGACACGTCCGGAAGACGCACCGGTTGCATACGATGAGCCTGTCGAATACGACGTGCCCACGCGATAGCTTTCTGATGTACGAGCTGAGACGCCGACGCGATATGAATCTCCGGTATCGTACGATACGCCCGTTGTGTACGGCACACCCGTTACGTCAGAGGTCCCGGTAAATGCGCTTTCACCGGTAAAAGCAGACACACTCGTCGGATACGGACATCCGGTGAGCGAGATCGCTTCGAAATATATCGGCTGATACGCAGGCATCGCGTATGACATCGCGAGCGTGATCTGCGGAAATGCGAGCATAAACGAAACAATAAATGGTGTAAGGAAATTTTTCATATGAATTAGATAGTTCCGATAAAGTCGGCTTCAAGAATAAAGCGCGCGGTTTTACCCGTAAGCGTGTCGCACGTCACGAGCGTAAGCTTTGTGCCGACACGCGGTGAGAGATCGATGGTTGCGTCCGACACATCCGCTTTGCGAACAGAGGTTACGCTATACAGATATTTCTGTCCGTCGTCACCAACGACAGTAATAGTGTCGCCCTGCGTAAGTTCCGGCACACGGTTGAATGCTTTGTACATTTGATTGTGCACGACCGGCAGATGCGAAGAGTGCGCAAAAATAATCACATTGCCGCGCTCACCAAGGTGAGCCGAATCTACGTAGCGTGCTGGGCCGTGTTGCAACAACGTATCGAGCACACCGAGATCGCGGGTGTTCGGGTTTTGAACGGGAAGATTCATGCCGATTGACGGAATGATGATGGAGATCGGTTTTGCGTTTTTTGATGCTGGCGATGCAGCTGGTGTCTCATCGATAGCCGCCGATTGTGTTTGACCAAGCTCAGGCAAATCTGAAACTGGAAGATTGTCGCTCGCTGTTGTCTGCACTGCAACATGCTCAGATTCCGTACCATCGATGTAATCCGGTACGAGACCGAGAGAATCAGCCACAGAAAGTGAAAGCACAAACAAAATAATCGTCGCCGAAAAGTAAACGGCAAACGGTGGTTTGTGTGGGCGATTATCTCGATTGGAACCCGTATTCATAGCGGTATTATAGACCATTACGACACATTTGTCAAGTCCATTCGAGAGACCCTGATTATGTCTGTGCAAGGTGACACCTTGCACAGGCTCTGAACGAGTGTGGTACTTAGGCGCGAAGCAGTCCAGCTTGCGCGAGCATTTCGCGAGCTCCGCCGCGTGAGTAGAGCAAGAGATAGGCGCCGCTGAGTGATGCCGCAACGATGAGACCGAAGAGCACGATGTTACCGATCGGACTTCCCTGTCCCGTGTACGGGATGTACGAAATCGGAATGTTCGGAGGGTAATACTGAATCGGAGGATAGATCGTTGGTGGTTGTGGTGGGTAGTAGATGGGCGGTTGTGGTGGGTAATACGTCGGTGGCGGGAAGTACGGCGGCTGATTCATTTGGATGGATGCGCTGCATGTTGCCTGTTGACCGGTTGCGCTCCACACCGTGAGCGTATACGTGGTTGGCTGATACGGCGTCACATTCATCGATCCGTTTACTCCCACTGATCCGACACTCGAGAGTTGTGCACTTTGTGCATTCTGCGAGGTCCACGTGATCATCGCACTCTGGCCACGCTGCACGGATGTCGGGTTTGCATAGATGGTGCAGTACGGAACTTGGTTCACAATGTTTTGCACGACCACCGATGTTTGGCACGTCACGGTCTGACCGTTGGTTCCCATTACCGTGAGCGTGTACGTGCTGTTGCCTTGCGGGAATACCTGCATTGATCCTGCCGTTCCCACCGTACCGACATTCGGATTAATGAATGCAGACGATGCGTTTGTAGAAGACCAGTAGAGCGTTACTGACTGACCTTGTGTAATCGAATACGGCGATGCAGAAATCGTGCAGCTCGGCGTTACATTCTGCTGTTGCACCACAATCGGCGCCTGACATGTTGCCGTTTGTCCGTTCGAGCCGGTGACCGTCAACGAGTAGGTGCGATTTGATGTGACATTCGAAACAACGTACGAACCGTTTACTCCGACCGATCCGATTCCGTTATCGAGCATCGCGGAAATCGCATTGTTCGACGACCAGGTGAGCGTGGATGAGCCACCGTAATTTACGTTGTTCGGATTTGCACTGAGCGTGCAGCTCGGTGCGCTTGGAATCTGTGTCACGACGATGGATGTCTGACACGTTGCAGTCTGACCGTTGGAACCCATGACGGTGAGTGTGTAGGTTCGATTTGACGTTATGTTCGAGACTGAATACGAACCATTTACACCCACGCTGCCGATGCCGTTATCGAACGATGCGCTCGATGCGTTGGTGGAAGTCCAGACCAGACTCGTGGAACCGCCCGATTGCACCTGCGTCGGATTCGCGGTGAGCGTGCATGCCGGTGGATTTGGAATTTGGGTTACAACCACACGTGTTTCGCAATTCACTGTTTGACCGTTTGATCCGGTGACGGTGAGTACGAATGTTTTATTCTGCGTGATGTTTGAAACTGTATATGAGCCGTTCAGTGAGACTGATCCGATTCCCTGATTGATGGTTGCTGAAGTTCCATTGGTTGAAGTCCAGGTGAGTGTAGAAGAGCCACCGCTCTGCACATCAGTCGGATTTGCATAGATGGTGCAGCTCGGTGCGCTCGGTGTGGTCACGGTTACCGGCGCCTCGCATGTAGCAGTTTGTCTGTTTGAACCGGTGACGGTGAGCACATAGGTGCGATTTGAAGTGATAGCACTTTCTGTACGGCTCCCCGATACTCCAACCGATCCGATGCCTTGATTGAACGATGCAGAAACTGCATTACTAGAACTCCAATTCAAGACCGTTGAGCCTCCGCTTTGAATGGACGATGGATTTGCAGAGAGTGTGCAGCTCGGCGCATTCGGTACTGGTCGCACCGTAACAATGGTTTGGCACGTGACTGTTTGTCCGTTTTGCCCGAGGACCGTGAGTGTATATGTGGTTGTAACCGCAGGAGTAACTATTGCGGAACCTGTGAGCGGAACTGAACCGATCGTGGTGAGTGTAGCGGACGCACCGTTTGATGATGACCACGAGAGCGTGGAGAATCCGGTGTTTTCAATTGTTGTGGGATTTGCAGAGAGTGTGCACGAAGGTGGGGGTACCGTAACAGTGACCGCCGTTTGGCAGGTTGCTGTACCGCCCGGACCTGCGACCGTAAGTACGAACGTACGATTCGAAGTAATGTTCGCGACCGTGCGTGACCCGCTTACCGTCACGCTGCCAATTCCGGAGAGCGCAGCAGATGTTGCGCCGCTGGATGTCCACGTGAGTGTGGTTGAACCGCCCGATTGCACCTGCGTCGGATTAGCGGTGATCGCACAGGAAACTGCGACAGGTGGTGGTGTGCAGTTTGATGTGCAGCCACCGCCTCCTCCATCGCCACCGCCTCCTCCGCCTCCTCCTCCATCGCCGGAGCTGCCACCACCGTCACCGGAACTTCCGCCGCCTCCGCCGGAGTCACCGCCGCCGCCAGAATCGCCACCGCCTGCGCCGCCGCCGCCTGAGTCACCGCCGCCGCCTGAGTCGCCTCCACCAGCGCCGCCGCCGCCACCGCCACCTCCATCACCAGCGCCGCCGCCACCACCGGAGTCACCGCCGCCGCCTGAGTCGCCGCCTCCACCGCCATCACCACCATCAGCATGTGCCAAGAAAAGCCCCGCTGCTCCGCCGGTGCCTCCAATACGTAATGCAAAACTATGATCCGCGCGTAAAACAAGCATCATCGCGAACCCAAAAAGAATAAGAGCAACGAATGCAGTGCCGAGTGTTTGCAAGGATGAAAATGCAAAACCTTTCTTGTGGAAACTGAATGCTGACATAGCGCCAATACGATTAAAAATCAATAAATAAATTAGAGTGGAACCGTCTCCGCGCGCAATCTACGTGAGACTTGATGAAGTCCGCATGAGAGGGTCCTGTCACGGATCCGCGGGCACGATACGCCGAATGGCCTTGCAGTACAACTTGCATAAATAGCTCTGCTATGTTGTAGTACCGTCTCAATCCTATGAGCACATCAGTAACAAAAGCAGACATCTACCGACTCTCCGTGGGCAGTTGGTTCGATCCCCTCGTATCGGTCGCGATCATTGTCGCTGTTTTTCTGACTCTCTATCGCACATCGGCCTCCGACGTGACGATAACCCTCGTCATGGCACTGCTCGCGAGCGGCTACCTCTTTTGCTCAGAATTGGCACGGGCTCCATGGAAGATCGTTGATCGGCCCACGCGTTCTCTGAACAATGTCATCGACACGACGGTGACGAAATTCATTGGAGTGCTTCTCGGTATTTCATTCATTTTCTTTCTCGTGTGGCTCTTCCCCTCATACGACGACACCATCAATTTAAATCGTCTGCGAGAAGCGGTCGTACCCGTATTATTGTTCGTCGTACCCGCCTCTCTTATACTCATTTTTGCGACCGAATACATTCTCGGCAATAAACAGGATGGCACCTATCAGTTCGGACTCCTTGCGCGACTCCACATTGGGGAGATCGATTGGAAAATCTTCTTTGATGGTGTTCGCGAGTGGCTTTTGCGCTGCTTCTTTCTGCTCATCAACTTCTATGCGCTCACGTGGTACATCAATTTCTTGCGCGTGAACGGTGTTCCCGATATCTCCGGCGATTTTGTCGTGTTTATTACACGACTTGATCTGGCAATCTTTATGTTGATCGTAGCATCAATTTTGCCCGGTTACATTTTTGCCTCACGTCTCATAGGAACAGAATTAAAAAAGGTAGACCGCACGTGGTTTGCCTGGGCGATTAACCTCTCGTGCTACCCGCCGATTAACAGCGCGCTCTTTGGCGGGTGGGTACGCTATGTGCCGGCGGCAGAAACCGAAGCGGTCTACCACGGCACGCCAGCCTGGGCGTACCACACCATTGCACATCCCGGGATACTTTTTTGCGTCGCGTTCGTGATCATATTTATGGCGATCATCCACCTGTGGGGCGAAGCCATCGTGGGAATACGCGCAGCCAATATTTCGATGCGTGGCATTATTACCACAGGACCGTTCGCGTTCACGCGGCATCCGATTTATGTATCAAAGTGTTTCCAGTGGGCGTTCCTCTATTTTCCTGTGCTCAATGGCGTGGGCATTGTGAACCCAGTCCAATCCGGAATTCTGTTTTTGCTTGTGTGCATTATCTATATGGGTCGCGCTCTTGGAGAAGAGCGACTGCTCTCAACGGATAGCACCTATGTGAAATACGCGATGTTCATGGATACACACAGTTTGTTCGCATTTGTTGGAAAAAAGTTCCCGATCATGTCGTACAAATGGCGATACGAATACTGGACGAAGCACAACATGCTTCAGAATTAAAATTTTGCAAAAAAAATTGACGATGGGCGGCGAGTGCAGCCCATCGTCATACTTCCGAACGCGACCTACAGAACGTTTGTTTCAGTTTCTCGATGCCGAGCGTGGCGGTGAGAACGGAAACACGATCCAGCGGCCTTCGTGCCATGAGCCATCGGTCATTCTGCGCGGCTCGTACCAATACGCCATGCGAGCAAAACCCATTGGCCTGCACACCGTGCCGCACCGCTCGAAAAAGCGAATGCGATTTGCGGGTGTCGCACCGATCGGTGCCGCGTCGCGGTGGTCATACGAGTCGGCAAACCACGACTTCGTGGGACACAGTTCCCATTCTGCCGGCGTCATACAGGCAGTGAAGCAGGTCTCCTGCTGCATCTGCTGGTTTTCCTGACACGTGAATGCCGCCGGCGCCCACGCACAGAAATTACCAGACGCCGATGTGATTGCCTGCGAATACGGAACCGGCGCTGCCGGCACCACATAGGCTCTCATATCGGACGGTGCTTGCACCTGCTTGCCTACGTTTGCTCGCTGAGCTACGGCGGGAGTGGTTACGAAAATCATCGCAGCGCACGCCGCGATGAGCATTCCAATACGGTTGCGCATTGATGATGTCCTTTGTTCACACCAAATCTCAATTGATCGGTGTGCTGGCACGAAAGTACAACCCCTGCGGTGAACTGTCAATGAATTCATCTCATGCACTTGACAATGCAGTAATCGGTGTTACAATTGCGGCCTCATAGATTTTTATTAGATTTTGAGGTTTACTCACGTTTCAATTCACTAAAACACGTATATGGCAGATGCAGCACCAGAGATTCGACCGCAGGGACCGGCACGCAAGCCGGGCATTGTTGCAAACATACTCGCAATCGTCGGATTCATCATTTTGATCATCATTGTGATTTGGGGTCTGCTCCATATCATTTCCCTTTCAACTCCGTGGTTCTCGGATACATTTTCCGGAAGTAAAAAGACAGAAATTACCGTAACTGCACCGTCAGAAGTCGCAGCAAATACCCCGTTCAACGTTTCGTGGAAACATTCGAGCCCAAACCGCGGCACCTATGCGATCCTCTACACATGCGTAAAGGGTTTGAAAATGTCCGTGGATGGAAATGCAATTCCGTGCGGAGCTGCATACACCGTTGGCAATGCCACCGGCACTGCATCGATGCTCCCGACGCTCACGGGAACTACTTCGGTAAACACAGCAATCTCAATTCTCTACATTCCGAGCGCAGCAGGCACCACGGGCCCGGAAGCAACAGGCAGCGCAACCGTTCGAGTCGTTTCGGCTGAACCGATTACGATTCCGCCGGTTGTTATCACTCCGGTTGTAATCACACCTCCACCAACACCAGTCGTTGAAACACCGGTGGTCGTGACACCTGCTCCAAAGCCGGTTTACATCACCCCATCGCCAAAGCCGATTAGCTATCCGCGCCCAATTCCGTCACCGGTTCCAGCGCCACGCCCGGTGTCTGCCGCTGATCTATCCGTTCGAATCATTGCCGTTGGTGTTATCGACTCGTACAGCGGTGCATTCGTTGCGCGCGCGCCATATTCACCTTCAGAAATCTCCGCGGTGCAGTTCGATGTGCACAACATAGGATCTACTCCGTCCGGCTCATACACATTCCAGGCGCAGATCCCGACATCACAACCGTACACATACTCGTCGCAGGTACAGCCGTCACTCGCCGGTGGTGCGCACGTGGTCAACACACTTCGCTTTACCCCAGCCGTTGATGGCATGTTTACGGTACATTTATTTGCAACTGACAGTCGCCAGTCAAATAATTACGCCTCCGTATGGGTAAGCGGCGCGACACAGTATCAACCGCAATATCAACCCCCGTACCAACAGCAGTACCAGACGCAGTACCCAAACTACCCGCAGTACCAGTACTAAATTCGAGACCACGCACGCTCGATGTGTTTGGAAAAAAGCGGCGCCGTCAGGCGCCGCTTCGAATATGTGAGGCAACTTCTTCGCGCACGTCCTCGATGCCGTGAAAAAAAGCTATATCGATAGTTCTGCCGGTCGCAGGGTCCCGCTCACTTGTTGTCATATGCATAATACCGGCGAGCACCCGCTCACCGTTGCGCAGCGTCCACACCGGAGAACCCGACATACCCGAACCCGGCGTTTGAGCGGCCGTTGCCCCGGTGCCCTCGCCAGGCGGCAATATAATCGCAAACGATTTACATAATCGCTCGCGGTATGCAACGGGAGTAGTGTAATATAATTTATCTATAAACCCGCGCGACAATTTCAGCGCAACGCCGGGATAACTTTTGTAGCCCTCGAAATCACCCGTTGTATCAGGATCAATTCCTTCGACAGAAACAAACGCACCGTCGATGTCGTTGTTGGTAAGTGTGGGATCATCTTTTACGACCTGTTCCGGACGTGCACGCAACGCACCTGTATGGAGAATCGCGATATCGCGAGCAGCTCTCGGATCGGGCCTGTTCTGAGAATCTTCCGCCACATGTTTGGCAGTGAGAAAAGAATGTGCAGTACCGAAAAATATTCCATTGCCATACCCTGCCTCCGTCTCTTTTTTGAATTCCGCCTTGTTCGAAATAAGCTCCACAATCAGTTTCTGATTGCGCCCCCACCGATATGCGATTTGCACCGCGTGTCGTTTGCGCACACCGCTCATGTCGTACTTCGTGCCTTTGATGAATTCCGGCGTGATTGGAAATTGAAGCGTGCGAAACACTTTCATCAATAAGTCGCGACCTTCACCTTTGCGCGCGGCGAGTACATCGGGCGTGTTCATTGCACGCCTCGTTTTCTCGATTGCATTCGCTATGATCGCTTCACGCTCTTCTATAGAACGCTGTACATCAAGTTTTTCCGCGTGCGCAGTATCAGGAAGTGCAGGCATCACCGCCATCGCAGCACTTGCAATAGCGCCCCGCAAAAACCAACGACGGCCCTCGTCGATCTTTTCGACCGGCTCGTCAACTTTTGACTGTGCGATTTCTGCACGCTTTACATCGCGTGCGCGACGAATGCTTTCATTCATCGCCACAGTATATCGTGCTCAGCGTGACTAGATGTCGAGCGTTGCCTCTTTGGCATGTGACTGAATGAATGATTTGCGTGCAGGCACGTCGGTGCCCATGAGCATGTCGAACACCATATCTGCATCCACTGCATCCTCAATGTTTACTTGCTTCAAAATGCGTCGCGCGGGATCCATCGTGGTTTCCCACAATTCATCTGAATTCATTTCTCCCAAGCCCTTGTATCGTTGCACTGAAATTTTGGTGGCTCGCTTTTTTTGCACTTCCTCGGGAATTTCTTCCCCTTCAACGTCCTCCGGCTCTGCCGCCTCAGATTCCAGCGGTGTGTCTGATCCAGCGTATTTGATGCGCTCGGCGTCTGAATATGCGTAGTGCACTTCTTTTCCTTTTTTAATTTTGAAAAGTGGCGGTTGCGCAATATAAAGGAATCCGCCGTCGATAACCGGGCGGAAGTGGCGATACATAAGCGTAAGCAAGAGCGTACGAATATGTGCCCCGTCCACGTCGGCATCAGTTGCAATAATGATCTTGTGATAACGCAATTTTGAAAGATCGAAGATGTCGCCGATTGCGGTGCCGAGCGCTACGACGAGATTCTTGATCTGTTCTGACGCGAGCATTTTATCGAGGCGCGCTCGTTCGATGTTGAGAATTTTTCCGCGCAACGGAAGTACCGCCTGAATGCGACGATCGCGACCCATTTTCGCAGTGCCCCCTGCCGAGTCTCCTTCCACAATAAAGATTTCTGATTCTTCGGCTGATTTGCTCTGGCAGTCTGCGAGCTTGCCGGGCAATGTCATGCCGTCGAGCGCACCTTTACGCAATATAGAATCCTTGGCGGCTTTCGCAGCTTTGCGCGCCTTCATGGCGAGCGTGATTTTGCCTATGATTGCACGTGCTTCGTCGGGATGCTCTTCGAGAAACATATTGAACGCTTCCCCAAAAACCGTTTCGGTTGCACCGCGAGCCTCCATCGAACCGAGCTTTCCCTTGGTCTGGCCTTCGAACTGGATTTCCTGAAGTTTTACTGATACCACCGCCGTGAGCCCTTCGAGCACGTCGTCGCCCGTAAAGCTGTCAGAGTCTTTCCCGCCCCCGTTCTTCACATTCAGTGTCCGGGTAAGCGCGGTTTTAAATCCGGTTACGTGTGTGCCGCCTTCGGCAGTGTAAATATTATTGGCAAATGCGGTGAGGCGTGTCGACATATCGTCAACGTATTGCAATGCAACTTCTACTTGCACACCATCCAATTCTTTTTCTACATAGAAAATGGTTTTGTGAACCGGCTCCTGGTGATGATTCTGGAATCCGACCAGTGATCGAAGACCTCCTTCGAAATAGAACGAGAACGATGGTGCATCGAGCCCGAGCTCGCGCAAATAAATCACGTCTTCGTGTGGTACTTTTTCTGCATTTCGTAGGTCGTACATTGCAATGCGCAAGCCTTTTACCAAATATGCCTGCTGACGCATGTGCTGCACGATGCGATCCCAGTTGTACTCAATAACTTGAAAGATTGAAGGGTCTGCCTGGAACACAGTGATCGTGCCGTGGAATTTTGATTTGCCGATTTGTTTTACTTTTGAAACTGCCTTGCCGCCATTTTTGTATTCCTGCACATGCTGCCCGCCGTCGCGATGCACTTCTACACGCGCGTACGTGGAAAGTGCATTCACAACAGACGCTCCCACTCCGTGGAGTCCACCCGAAACTTTGTATCCCTCACCACCGAATTTACCGCCGGCGTGCAGTGTGGTCATAATGGTTTCAAGCGCGGAAACTTTTGTTTTTGGATGGATGTCGACCGGAATACCACGGCCGTTGTCGACCACGCGAACCATGTTATCGGGCAACAGTGCAATCTCGATGTCATCAGCAAAACCGCCCATCGCTTCGTCGCGTGAGTTATCGAAGATTTCCGTAATAAGATGATGGAGACCATCGGGACCGGTGGTGCCGATATACATGCCCGGTCGCCGCCGGACCGCTTCCAAGCCCTCTAATACCGTAATGTCCGCTGCTCCGTACGAGCCTGTTTTACCACTCTTATTTCCCTTGGTTTCAGCCATATTTTAGTCGTTTGAGTATATCAAAAAAACACCTCCTTGCCCACTTGCGACACTGCTCGCTTCGAAATATCCTTGTCGGTTTAGGTATGCGACGTATAGTACGCGCAGCCGAATCGTACAACCACCTGTAGCGGAGGCGACCATGCTGAAGCACGCGCTAAGAATTGCCGCACTGCTTGCCCAGTGCGCTCTGCCGTATACCGCGCACGCGTCAACTACAGGTACGCAGGAGGAAGAAACAGACTTTGTGGCACTGATGTTCCCGGGATGCACGCCCACACGATGCATCATCAAATGGAACACCGGTGGGCGTATGCCGTTTTTCGAGTTTGCGCTTGCTCAAATGCAGCAACGGCATATCCGTCACATCATGGTTGACGGTGTGTGTGTCTCTGCGTGCGTGCACGTGCTTGACCAGGCGCAGCTTCGCGGAATTCGAGTATGCCTAACTCCTATCGCCGTACTTGGATTCCACAAGGGTTCGATTTTTGCGAAGGACCGGTTTGGCAACGCCAAACTGCACGACGACGGCACAATGATGACCGCCCGGTACTTCAACCCGACGCATTCTGCAGCAATCACCCGCTGGGTGAAGAGACACGGCGGGTATCCCATTGCGAAAACATTCGACTCGTCGCTAAAAATGCGTGCAGAAGATGCAGTCGGCATCTTCCCCCTATGTTCTGCGCAGGATCTGCGATAGCGAACAATCACTGACTGCCGGCACGATGTGCCGGTTTTTCTTTGATTGCTTTCACGCAGCGGCGCTTATAGAATTCTTGTAGAGCAATATCGCTCAGCTTTGGGGAGACGCGAATGTTGATTCGATATCTCACAGCAGTATTTTTCGTATTCACACTCGCGCCGGGGATGACTCATGCGCAAGTGAGAATAACTGACGATCGCGGCGGACGAATCGGCACGTATGTCGACCGGTACCAGGACCTGCGGAGTTCAGGTGAGCACGTGATTATCGACGGATTCTGTGCATCATCCTGCACAATTGTGTTCGGTGCAGTGCCTGCAGAACGCATATTCTTCACGCGGCGCGCCGTCTTAGGATTCCATGCGGCATGGAACTTAGATGCCAACGGTCGTGCGGTAACAAACCGCGAAGCAACGAAAATGCTGTACGCGATGTATCCGAAACCGGTGCGACGCTGGATTGCCGCTCGCGGCGGCCTCAAATCGAAGTTAATACTTATGAAAGCGAACTCGATCGCAGCCATGGGATACCGCGAGTACCGACCGACAGCCACCTACGCGAACGCCGCACCGAATTGGTAGCGTTCAGCGTTTAAATACAGAAAGCCCCGGTATCACACCGGGGCTTTGTTTGAGAAATCTCCGTCACTGTTTTCGGATGCGCGAAATCGAACCGTTGTGTGCGAGTACGCGGCTCCTAACGAATCTCGAAACCCTGTGCCTGCAGTGCGGTGGTAGTTGTTGCAACAATTGCATTCACTTCGTCGTCTGTAAGGGTTTTATCAAATGATTGAAATACCAATCTGAACGCGAAGGAGGTTTTGTCGCCTTTAACGAACGTGTCGAACAGTTCTGTTCGCATAAGAAGGGGTCCGCCCTGCGAACGGATGGTTTCGAGTACGCTGTCGGCCATTGTCCCTGTCGGAACCCACATAGCGATATCGCGCACAATAAATGGATAGCGCGAGAATGTTTTGTAGCGATCAAGCGTTGAACCTTCCCCCGCTGGGTAGACTTCAGGTACAGGAATATCACTGAGTGCGTATTGTTTTATCTCGCCTTTTTCGACAGCGGTACCGACAACGAGCTTCTCTTCGCCGGCCGTCCATATTGTTCCAATTTCGAATAGTTGCACTTGTTTGACGCCGAGCGCGTCTTTGATTCGCACATTGCGCTCCAGCGCCTCACTGAGCCCATCCGTGAGATTCGCGCGCAGATACGAGCGATCGCCGCCGACTTTGTTGAGTACTTCTCGCTCTCCTTTTTCGGTAAATACTGATGTGTAGACTTCGCTATAGCCTTCGGCGATCATATGCTCGCGCACGGATTCGATACGAGCGAAGTTTTCGTTGATGTGCGGCTTTGTGCCGAGTGTCGGTAATTCAATTTCCGGCACCATGTCGTAGCCGATGATGCGTCCGATTTCTTCGATCAAGTCCTCGGGACTGGTGAGATCGAGACGCTCAAAACGAGGCGTTACGGTAAATGTGTCGCTTGCGCTCATGTGGGAAAGATCCAGACGAGTAAGCGCACGTTCCATTTCAGACGCGGGAAGCTGTGTGCCTAAAACGGCGTTCACTTTCGCCGTCGATACCGTAACCGGTGTCATTGTTTGCGGCACGGGATACTCATCTACAAATCCGACGAGTTCACCGCCGGCAAGTTCGACTATGAGCGCAGCGACGGCGCGCATGCCGTGCGCAGCATATTCCGGTGAAATCACTTGCTCAAAACGAGCGGAGGCATCGGTGCGCAGTTTGAGCGCAGATGCAGTTCGGCGAACTGAAACTCCGTTGAAATTCGCCGACTCGAGGATGATGTCATGTGTGGACGAATCGACCGCCGCAGGCAATCCGCCTTTGACACCCGCAATTCCGGCAGCAACACCGGCGTTGGCATCCGCGACCATGAGCATTGAATCCGAAAGTTCGTAGACCTTGTTATCAAGCGCGGTAATTTTCTCGCCCGGCTGCGCTCGGCGCACCTCGAGCGCATAGCCCACATCACTTGCCACAAGCTTGCCCGCATCGAACGCGTGCAACGGTTGCCCAAGATTGAACATCACGAAATTCGTAGCATCTACCACATTATTGATCGAGCGTTGGCCGATTGATTCGAGCGCGATTTTGAGCCATTCGGGTGACGGGCCAACAGTCACGCCGCGAATATACCCTGCGGTGAATCGCGAGCACAGCGAGGTCTCAGTGATTTTTACGGACACCAGATTCGTTTTCGGTTCGAGCGTTGGCTGTATTTTTAACGGATCCGCTTTCATTGGCATATCCAAAATTGCTGATACTTCTTTCGCGATCGAGCGATGATTCAAACAATCGTGTCCACGATTCGCGGTGATTTTTACATCGAGGATGTCATCGTCTCCATGACGCTCTACGCCGTCGATTTCAAACGCGTGGAATGTGAGCGCATCAGAAAGAACGAATGCGTCGGGGAGCGGTTTATCGAAATAGGTCTGGAGCCAATTGCGGGAGATTTTCATACAGTCATTTGTTGCTCAGCGGTCCAGGGCGGTGTTGACGATGCGACGATATTCATTTTTCCGCGATACGTATATGGCGTACCTGCCGGTATTACAATGAGGTCCCCTTTTTTGCACAATTCAATTTTTTTATCTATCTCAAATTCACCCGATCCTTCAACAATAAAATACGAAAAATCACTGACTCGCTGAATGACAACAGGTCCATGTCCTATTTCTGATTCGACATATATAAATTCAGTTTTCTTGGAAAGTGACGTCGGGAAAACGCGAATAGCGAGTCCCTTTCGCTGTTCCATCGGTATAGTATCCGCATTAAAGACGTGCATATCAAAAATTTTATAGCAATAAATAGCGTGTTTGACCGTTGGGCATGACGCGCAGTTTTGCTTTGCCAAGTGTTTCAAGTTCTTCCCAGACCTGCAGCGCTCCGCCGGTCGGATTTGGTGACGAGTACGCGGAAAGAAAGCATCTTTTTTGTGAGAATTCTTTTATAGCTGCGAGACGACGATTCAAGGCATGCGCTGTTTCTCGTCCGTCTGAAAGCAGCACGACTTCCATCATTGCCTCCGTTCCATACGAATCCGAAAAGAATCGTGCGGCCCGCGAATCCAAGTCTGCCGCAACACCATCAACCGTATTGTCTTCCGGCAATATGCGCGCGGCGAGATACACCGGTTCGCCGGTGTCAGCGTCTTCAAGAATCACATCGTTTACATGGGGGTCGCGTCCAAAATCGCCGAAATTCGGTCCTTGTGAAGCGTTTAACCAATCGAATACTGCTTGGAGAGGTTGCGGTATAGTCTCGGGATCAACCCTCACATCGCGAAGCGTGGTGAGCGGCGCATCAGCAGCGTAATGAAGCGTTTCTTTTTTTCGTCCTTGTAAAAATCGTTCGATCATACGTACATTGCTCAATTAAAACTGATTGATGAAACGAAGGTCGGCAGAGTGCATCAAGCGCACGTCGTCGATTCCCCATCGCAAGAGCGCCAAGCGATCGAGTCCCATGCCGAATGCGAATCCCTGATACTTTTCAGGATCGAGTCCCGCGTTTTTTAAAACACTGGGATGCACCATGCCGGCGCCCATCATTTCGATCCATTTGTCGCGCAATTTGTCCGGCACGTCCGCTCCCACAACCCGCATGTCGACTTCGACGGACGGCTCGGTAAAGGGAAAGAAGCTCGGCCGAAATCGGATTTCAACCGATGCACCTTTGAAAAGTTCGCGGAAAAACCGCGCGAGCGTGCCTTTCAAATGCGCGAGCGTGATATCTTCACCCACAACGAGTCCTTCGATCTGAAAAAATTCCGCCTCGTGAGTCATGTCGGTTGCTTCGTTGCGAAAAACCTTACCCGGCACGATGACACGATACGGCGGCTGCACGCCTTTTTTCAAAAGAGCTTCCATATACCGCACCTGCACCGGCGAGGTGTGCGTACGCAACACATGCTCGGGATAATCCTTTATGAAAAAAGTATCCTGCATATCGCGCGCCGGATGGTCCTTTGGTACGTTTAGTGCATCGAAGTTGTACCACTCGCTCTCCAGTAGCGGCCCTTCTGCAAACGTAAAGCCCATACCGTAAAAAATACGATTCGCTTCGCGGATCAGATGCGAAATTGGGTGTAAGTGGCCTTTCTCCATCTGGGCTAGTATAGCCCAAGACCTCGGATGCAGGCAGGCCGGAACCGATGCGAGGATACATACTTGAAAAAGGCCCTTCGCAGATGCGACGGCGTCGAGAAGAGCAGTTCCATCAGCAGATGGAAACGCGTGCCTTTTGAAGGTATGGGCATCGCAGAGGGGGTTGGAAAAAGGTCGTTTTTCTGGCATAATATCGCCGTATGTTCGGCGAAGGAGTCATGTACATCCTCCTCTTCTTTTCCCTCTATTTCGAGGTGTTTTTGCTACTGGCCTACCTGGAGCGTCGCTTCACAACCGTAAAATCGGTCTATATAGCCGACGGCGACTTGCCACGGGTAGCGGTCGTTGTGCCGTGCTACAACGAGGAAAACACCGTGCAGCTCACTATGAACTCCCTCCTCGGGCTCGATTACCCGGCACACTTGCTCGAAGTCATTGTCGTCGACGACGGATCGACCGACAACACGCTGCACAACGTACAGGCGTTCGCGCACGACCCCCGTGTCAAAATCTTTCACAAAGAAAACGGCGGCAAGCATACCGCTATGAATTTTGCGCTTGAGCACACGAGCGCGTCGATCATCGGATGCCTCGATGCAGACTCCGTAGTCGAGCCGGATGCGCTTCGCAAGATCGTGCCGATTTTCCTCAATGAAAAGATCGCAGCGGTGACGCCCGGCATTCATGTGCGCAACCCGGAAAACGTATTGCAGCACATGCAAAACGTGGAATATCGTCTTTCTATTTTTAATCGCTGGATTTTTGCCGCGCTCGGAAGTGTGTTTATCACACCGGGACCGTTTTCATTTTTCCGTGCGACCGTGCTTCGCGATCTGGGTGGGTGGCGCGACGGACATTCGACCGAAGACATGGAGCTTGCGCTTCGCATTCAGCTTGCGGGCCATTTGATAGCAAATGCACCGAAAGCGGTGGTATACACGTCTACCCCAAGGACACTCCGTACGCTCTTTCGCCAGCGCGTCCGTTGGACCTATGGCTGGCTTCGCAACGCGATGGATTACTACTACATGATCGGTAATAAAAAATACGGCAACCTGGGCCTCATCGTATTGCCGACCGCCATCATCTCAATTTTCACGGGCATCTACTTCTTTGCCCGCATTAGTTATTATGCTATTCGTGCGCTCTACCGAGCGATTGAACGGACGTACTATGGAGGCGTACACGTACCGAGTCTTTCGTTTGATCTTTTCTATGTGAACACAAGCGCGCTGTGGTTCCTCGTGTGGGTATCGGTTGCGCTCATTCTCATTCTGATCTCGGTCGGATCCATGATCGGTACCGGAAGCCACAAGCCACCAAAGTCGACACCGATTTTCCTTCTCTTCTACAGTTTCCTCGTGCCGTTCTGGCTCGGGACCGCAGTTGTTCGCGCAGCCTTTAAGACTGGAGTAAAGTGGAAGTAATACATATGGAAGATCCCGTTGTAAACACACGTACCGCTCGCCTCTCGAGCTACATCGTTGCCTTTTTGATCACGGCATTTATTTTTGCCACAGCGCTTTATGCGTCGAACTATTTCAATAACCGTCGCGTGGTTGATATTCAGGCGACGCAAGACAAGATTTCCATAGATATTCTTTCGCTTGAAACGCAGTTCGACCTCCTCGCCGAACACGCCTGCAGAGACATCTCAGAAAATTCCGTACTCTCGACCGAAATCCAGCCGCTCGCGCAGCGTCTCTCCTATCTTGAATCGCAAGCCCAGACAAATCAGGATGAGTTGGTCGGACTGAAGCGTTACTACACCCTCCTTCAAATCAAAGACCTCCTGCTGATGCAAAAGGTTTCGAATAAGTGCCACTTAAAGCCGGTATTTATCCTCTACTTCTACTCCAATGCCGGCGACTGTAAAAACTGCGAACAGCAGGGCTACGTGCTCACCGGGCTCTCTCAGAAATATCCCAACCTGCGCATCTATTCGTTCGATTACAACCTTGGTCTCTCTGCACTGCGTACACTCATCGACATCAATGACGTGAAGAACGAAATGCCCGCGCTCATCATCAACAATCAGGTCTACTACGGCCTGCACACCATCGACGATATTGAAAAGATACTACCGGCACTCGCGACCCTCCCGATTTCGACAAGTACCACAGCTACGACTACAAAAAAGAAATAGAAAAGCAAAACCGTCCTCCAACGGCTCGCGTTGTGGACGGTTGTACAGTTTTATGACGGTTGGTGCCGCCGTATGTCAGTGACTACAAACTCTACCAAGGAATCAACATCGCCTAACGTGCCTCCGTGCTCAGATACCAATACAAGAATGCTTTTGTCCCGCTCGTATCGGGCAAGAAACTCGTGTACGGATGGCGATTCGATATCTGCTTCACCGGTCGCAATAATTCGATCAACGTGTGTCGGGAGCGAGCCCGTGTATGGCACAAGTGCTCGCAGGATATCTTTCGGGGGATTTGTTAGAGAAAAGATAACGGCAATTTCCGTGCGCGGCGTATCGTCGTTCCATATATACACTGTAGGAACGATCTTGTTGTCAGTCATTCCCTTCAGCAAGAGCGAGAGCGTTTGGAGCGAGTCCAGATCGTATGAGAGGTCTAATGCCGCGTACATTCGATCTTCGTCGCCCGTCGTTACCTTCGTAACCATGAGGTGTATTTGACTCACGATCGCTGCAATATAGACGCGCGAACCTTTGCCCGTTGGCTTATTCATCGAACACCCCTTTTTGCGAGAAGACAATCCGTGCACGAGAATACAACAAAATATTTACTGTGCAACAGGAGTAATCCCACTCACTTTGTTCTTGAGCCGCCTCCCGGACTCGAACCGGGGACCTTCGCTTTACAAAAGCGTTGCTCTACCAACTGAGCTAAGGCGGCTTATTTCAAACAGGACAATACTACGAATTCTCACTTTGATCGACCCCCTCGTTCCTGAAATCAGTCACCTGCTTCAAGAATTCAGATTTTGTTTCGCGGCGCTCGAATCCCCGCTTCGATGAAACAAAATCCGCAAAGCGATGTGCCTGGCTCTCCAAAGAGCGCGCAAGCGCCGCCGCGGCAAGGGCTGCTGCGTGGGCGGCCCGCATGCCAACGAGCGCCGCTTCCGGCGGAAGCTTTTCCAACTGCGCGCGACCGTGCGCAAGAACGTCTTTGAAGTTCAGCGCAGCGTTATCGGCTAATGTGCGAGGAAATTCCGCAAACTTGCGTCCGCGGCGCTCTTCCGCGTAGCGCACCGTAAAGAGCGCCACGATAAGCATAAGCGACACGATGAAGACAATCATCGCAAGCGTCATAGCTATTTAACCGAGAGTCGTTCGAAGCGAACGATTTCGACTCGCTCACCAAACTTCTGTACCGCCTGATCGAGCAAATCGCGTACCGTTACATCGCCGTTCTTTACGAACGGTTGCTCCATAAGTGCGCGCTCTGCGATGTACGAATCAAGTTTGCCCTGAATAGCGATATCGCGCTTTGCCTCGGGCACATTTGCTACCTCAGAGGTAAATACTTCTCGAGCCGCACGGATGTTATCTTCGGTCACATCGTCTTTGCTTTTATAAATGGGTTTCATTGCGGCTACGTGCATCGCGATGTCGTATGCAAGTTTTACGAATTCCTCATTCTTTGAAACAAAGTCAGTTTCGCACCCAAGCACAATTGCACCCACGACAGCGCCTCCTGCATGCACGTATGCGGCAGCAACGCCCGCACCGAGCTCACGATCACCTTTCTTTGCAGCGATTGCAGCCGATGTTTTGCGAAGAATAACCTTTGCCTTTTCAACGTCTCCCTGTGCCTCCTCAAGCGCCTTCTTTACCTGCATGACGGAAATGCCGGTCTCGTCGCGGAGCGCCTTGATCTGTGCTGTTGTGATTTCTGCCATACGATTTGTATTATACGTTATAAAGATTTCTGAATTAAAAAAACGGCTCGTGTCGCCGCTTCTTACATGCGGCTACCCCGCCTCGCTACGCTGTCTTTACTACGGCGGACGCTGGTGCAGCTACCGGAGCACGCTTACCTTCAGAGATCGCAGCAGCAATTTCTTCAGCAAAGAGGCGAATCGAGCGAACAGATGTGTCATTCGCAGGAATCGGATACTGCACGAGCGAGAAGTCGCAATCGCTACTTGCAAGACCGACAACAGGAATCTTGAGCTGATTTGCTTCAGCAACCGCGGTGAATTCATGACGAGAATCAACCACGAACATCGCGCCCGGAAGATCAGACATCGAAACAAGTCCGCCAAAACGGCCGAGCAATTCTTCGATCTCGCGATCGATCATAAGGCGCTCGCGCTTGGTGTATTTTTCAAGTTCGCCAGATTCGCGCTCTTTCATGAGTTTCTCAAGACGTTCGATTCGCTTGTGGATGTTTTTGAAATTGGTGAGTGTGCCTCCAATCCAGCGACCCGCGACGTATGGCATGCCCACCTCTTCGGCGAGTGATTTTACGACAGAGACTGCTTCGTTCTTGCCGCCCACAAAGAGAATCTGCTTACCGGAGGCGGCAAGGGCCGACACGAATGCCTTTGCCGTTTCGAGGCGCTTTTCGGTGAGTTCGAGGTCAAAGATGTCGGTGCGGTCTTTTGTGCTGAATATAAATGGTGCTGCAGTCGGGTGTCGACGTGCGCGAGGAAAGCCGAAATGAGCTCCGGCTTCAAATAAAGTCTTAATATCGCTGAGTGACATGGTTACAAATGAAAGGCCGGCGAAACCAGCGTCGAGTGATACTAGCAAATGCCGGCAAATTCCGCAATACGGCTTACGTCGAGGGTGTTTGAGGCGTTTGATCTGCCTGACTCGTTACGTCGAAACAGTGCCCGGCTACAGCGGATGCATCGGAGATGCAGGAGTGTGCATCATCACCTGAAATGGTGTCTTCGGCACACAACGGTGGTGAATCAGCGTCGTTTGAAAGTTGGCCCGCTTGTGTTTCGAGTGTGGCCGCCATATGGTACGCGCCCGTGCCGCATAGAACATATGGATAGAGTGCATTCGTTGATGGATCGAGCGGAACTGCGGGAATATCTGTTTGTGGTATTTCAGAAAGCACTGCCGGATAGTGTCCGTTTGCATCCAGATACAACTCAAGCGCGACTTGCAGTTGCTTCACATCTAAAACCCGCCGCGTATCGCGACCCTGCATGCGAGCGGAGTTAAGGCTTGAAAGAAAAATTGAGGCGACAATTCCGATTACCGCAATCAGAAGCAGTCCCCCTATAATTATCAGAATTATAAAAAATCCGCTCCGTTTCGGGCCGGATTGAATCGCTTGCACGTCTGATTGCGAATAAGAAACAGGCACAACAAACGTTCCTGACCAGGCATCGTGCCACCCCACTGGATTTGAATTGAAAAGGAATGTCAGCGCCTCAAACGGTACGATGCGCACTACTGATCTCAGCAGAATGGTTGAAAATCCCGGTTTCGAACCGTCTTTCATGACCACTTTCGTGCCCGTGAGAAACTTTCCCGGCGTGCGTGCCCACAAACCTTCAAACACGGTATAAAACACGATTGTAGAGCCCGACGAAATTAATATCGAAATCAAAAACGGCGCATCTTTCATGATGATTGCCGTGGCAATACCGGTAATTACAGAAACAAGAATGACATCAATGAGATAATTGCCGAAACGTTTCCACACTGATGCAGGTACGTGTACAACGGGAGTGGTTGCAATACTCTGCGGCGAAATTGGCACAACCGGTACCGGTGCGTCGGGAACTGAAACTACGGGCGCGGCGACATCTGTCGCAGTTGCTACCCCCGTATGCTGTTGGGTAATAAGCGTGTGACAGCGGGGGCACATAATCGCCCCCGGAGGAAGCGGTTTACCGCATGAAGGACATGTCATATTCAGGTACACGAATTAGAACATGTACCTTATTATTGCGACCGAGGTTGTGTGGATAGCGCTAGTCAATGCTTTCCGATTGCCCGCCCCCCTCAGCTTCCGCCAGCGCTTCGAGAATCGGGCCGAGCCGCCCCTCCATAATCGCCTCAATATTTGACCAGCTTTCTTTAATACGATGATCGGTCACGCGGTCCTGCGGAAAATTGTACGTGCGAATCTTTTCGGAGCGATCGCCCGTGCCTACCTGAGATTTACGGTCTGCGGCACGCTCGCGGGCCTCGGCTTCGTCTTGCATTTGCTGGAGCTTCGACGTGAGCAGCTGCAAAGCCTTTTCGTGGTTTGCATTCTGAGAGCGCTCCGATGTTGATCGCACATCGAGTCCGGTCGGAATATGGATGAGTCGTACAGCGGTCTCAACCTTGTTCACATTTTGTCCGCCGGCTCCGCCCGAGCGCGACGTTTCGCGCTCTAAATCAGCCGGATTGATTTCGATCTTCGTGCGCTTGTAGAGCGGCATGATTGCAACCGAAGCGGTGGACGTGTGAATGCGTCCGGCTTTTTCAGTTGCCGGTACGCGCTGCACGCGATGTACACCGGTTTCCCACTGTAATTCGCGGTACACGTTGAGTCCTTTGATTTCAAATTGCGCCTCTTTGTAGCCACCTGTCAGACTGCGATTTTCGTCGAGTGATTTCGATTTCCACCCCTTTGTCTCGGCGTAGCGCAAATATGCACGTGCGAGCTCTTCAGCAAAGAGCGCGGCCTCGTCGCCGCCGACTCCCGCACGGACCTCGAGGACGATTTCGTTCGGCCATTCCCGCTCATTGTCCACCGCGACGATGTCCGACATCTGCTTGATGAGGACGTCTTTTTGCGCCTCAATGTCGCTTATCTCTTTTTCCGCCAGCTCTTTCATTGCAGGATCTACTTCTACAAGCTCCGCGGCATCGCGCTCTGCTTGCGTGAGGCGATTCCATTCGACGACCATGTACGAAATACGCGGGTCATCCGAGTAGTCTTTGGGGTCAAAGGGTTTCTGTTCCGACATAGTGGATAGTAAATCGTGGAATGAATGATAGCGCAAAACTACAAGAAAAGGACCGTCCTTTTCATGAAAAGGACGGTCCTTTTTGGGAGTTACTTCTTCTTTGCGAGGCGCTGCTTGAACTTCTCGACGCGTCCGGCCGTGTCGATCGTCTTGCTCGTCCCGGTATAAAACGGGTGCGAAGCAGATGAGATTTCAACCTTATATACAGGGTATTCCTTACCGTCCTCCCACTTGTCGGTTTTGGATGTATCAATAGTAGAGCCGATCAGAAAGCGCTTCCCCGAGGTAACGTCCTCGAAGATAACCATGCGATATTCCTCCGGATGTAGATCCTTTTTCATGTCGCGATAGAGTAACCCAAAAAGATGTATATTACAAGCCCCACACTTGACAGTGCTGCTGAATGTGATATAATACTGTCAGTTGTTAGGGATGGCCTTGCAACGCTACGGAGAATAAATCCATGAAGCGTCTCACTTTCGCGACTTCGGCTGCATTTTTCATCATGTCCGTAGGCGCTCACACAGAGGAGCTCAAGCTCAGCTGTCCCACCGGCCAGTCGATGCACATCACATACGATTTCCTGCGTTCGGGAAGCGATATTCTGCTGGCTACCAGCATGAACATTGCGCTGCCGGTCGTAGGTATGAACTGCGGCACCGGACCGGCGACGTTTGCAATCCGGGGACTTCCGGCAACATTCAAAAGCCTCGACGAGGTGAAGACTGCAATCAAGTTCATCAGCGACGTCGCCGACGTGAAGGTGACTGCCTCCAAGAAGAACTGATCTCGTCGACACTTTCTCTGGCCACGACCCGCGACAAACACTTCAATGTGTCACTGTCCGGGTCGTTTTTCTTTTTGCGATTACTGCCCGTTGAGTACATCGATATCCTGCTGATATTGGTCGCGGTATCGCATGACCCCGTCGCCGTAGAACGCATACGACGATTTACTCCAGTTACCCCCTGCAAAGTAGCGGAGCGCTGCCCTGCGCTCACTCTCACGAGTCCCTTGATCGGCTCCGTTGTCGGCCATGAGCATAGCGGTCGCAAAGATCGCGGTGCGGGCTTGCCACGGATTCGGAGGACTATCGCCTGTAGCGGCGGTAAGCCGCGATTTATACAGAAGCCACGTTGATGGTATGAATTGCGCCGGACCCATGGCACCCCCGTATCCAACGGATTGCGGACACGACACCACTTGTGTCGCCGCATCGATACCAAGCTCGGCAGTGACTTGCATGAATGGGTCTACGTCGCGATCAGGCTTCATAACGCCACGCACAGCGCTACCGTCTTTGTGCATACCGTCGCCTTTGTTCGGTGAATTCGTGACCAGGCATTTACCGACGTTGGCACCCAAATTAGTCTCCTGTCGCAAGACTGCGAGCGTGAGCGCAGGCTGCACACCGGTTTTTGCGAATGCGTCTTTTGCATATTGATACGCGGTGCCAAAGGGAACTGCGCCGCCGTCGCGCAGACCGAACAGCGCGTTTTTGATCTGAGACGCGGTCTTTGTTTGCTCCGCGATTACTTTTTTATAGTTTGCTTCCTGGCCCTTGGCGGCTACGACGAGACTTCTTTTTTCATACTCGCTCGATTGCAGATCATTTTTCTGCAACTGCTGCAGCTGCAGCATGTCGGATTCTTCGTGCTGTTTTTCTTCGAGCGTGGATTTGCGCGATGATAGATCCGAGCGTGTGGCAGCCATGGCCGTAAACGAATGGCCAAGTGCGAGTTGAATCCGCTCAAAATCATCTATGTCCTGGAACATCTGCGTAAACGATTGTCCGAGCGCAATTTCCACGAGCGTGATGTCGTCGATCTCTCGGGTACGGCGAATAATTTGCGCAAGCGATTGCTGCCCCGCCGTCATTTTATTATCCAGATTTCCTATTCCGCGCTGCAAGTCACCCACGTCACCACCGATTTGTTTGATCTTAAGATCCCGTTGCTTTATACCGAGCTGCGCAGCCTGAATCTTTGCGTTCAAAATACCTACGTCGCGCTCGAGCGATGTGCGATCTTTTTGAGTCACACTCAGATCCGTTTTATTTTTTTCGATCTGCGCTTCCACATCGGCAAGCTGTTGCTCGAGTTGTGCACGCTCCTCCGTAGTGAGTGCGTGCGCAAACAAACCGAACGAAAGAAAAAGAACCAACGTGATAATAACCACACCGAAAAAGCCGTTGAATATCCGCGGTAATCGCATACAGTCCTCGATTATACCCCGTGAGATAAAACGTTCGATGTCTGCATATAAGTCAGTGATTTCTTATCTCATGGGATTATATCAAGGCGCAGCATCCGCGCTCTTATTGCATTAAAAATTGCATTAAAAAACCCGCCACGTGGCGGGTTTTTTGGAATAGTGAAATTAATTCGCGTCTTATGCTGCCTTTGCCTCGCCTTCGGCGGCCTTCTCTTCGCCTTCAACAATCGGATTCGGCACTTCGCCTTCAGATGGCGTCGGCTCTGCTTCTTCATGGTGTTCGGTGACTGATGCCACAATCTCATCGGCACCGATTTTGAGTACCGCGCTCGCAGGTAGCTTAATCTGTCCGGCCGTAATGTGATCGCCCGGATTTATCAAACTGGAGAGATCAACCTCGAGCGAATGGGGAAGCTCTGCCGGTGCGACTTCAATTTCCACTTCGTGAAGCGATTTCGAGATCACGTGACCGAGTTTGACCGCCGGCGCTTCGCCCGTGAATTCAAGCGGTACCGCAATTTCCACTTTCTTACCCTTTTCAAGGGCGTAAAAGTCCGCGTGCATAATCTCTCCGGTAACCGGATGAATCTGAATGTCTTTTATGAGTGTATCCACTCCCGCACCCTCACCTTCGAGTTTAATGATGGTTGTTTCGCCTGCTGCCTTCCAGAGTGACGCAAGTTTGCGCGCATTAATCATGATAGCTGTAGCCTCTTGTTTTGGACCGTAAAATACTGCAGGAGCAAAACCCCGTGCGCGCAGCTCGTCGGTGGTCTCTTTCGAGTCACGCTTCTCTACATTCAATGTCATGATCATATCGTCGCGAAGTATACGGAAAAAGCCCCAAAAAGCAACTACAACCCGGGCGCGACACCACTATTTACCCGTCTGCCCGGAAAACAATCGGATTTTGCCGACCAGAAAGGATTTCATGTGTTCGATAGCGGGGGAAACAAATTTATACGGCGTTGTCTCATCAGGGTTGTCGGCGAGGGACTTTGTAAGACCTTCTTTATAGGCGAGACGCAATTCGGTGTTGATATGAATGATCGCAATGCCCGCTCGTATGGCATTTGTGAATTCTTCGTTCTGATTCCCCGACCCGCCGTGCAATACGAGCGGCTTCCCTACAGCGGCGGCAATTTCTGCAATGCGCGCGATTGAGAGCTTTGGGTCACCGCCCTTGACCATCCCGTGCACGTTGCCGACCGCCGGTGCGAGCATATCGGCGCCCGTCTGCTCCATAAACCGTACCGCTTCGTCGGGCTTCGTCATGAGCTCTTCCGTAACTTGTGCGCCTTCGGGTAAGGCGTCGAGTATTTTGCTTGATGAACCGATGTACCCTAATTCGCCTTCGATAATGATGTCGCGTCCGTGAGCCCGTGCATAGGCGACCGCCGCTTTTGCATACGCCACATTTTCATCAAAGGGGAGTTTGGCCCCATCAACGACCACCGAGTCCACGCCCGCATCGATCGCAGCGCGCACGTTTTCTATCGTATAGGTGTGATCGGCGTTTAAATACAAGGGGAGTCCGGTCTTCTGATATTCATTCACAAGCATGCGCGCATGCATAAGCGGAAAATAGTCGCGTTCTCCTTCGGAGAGTCCAATAATGACCGGTTGCCCGGTTTCTTTGGCAGCTTCAGCAATTGCCTTGATTTGATTCGAATCGGAAATATTAAAATGGCCGATGGCGATGCCCATTTCTCGGGCTTCCGATACGGCTTCACGAAGTGTCTTCATGCGCCAATCGTAACATGTCCACATATGGCCGATTGTGTGCATACGATATGCACAGGCACGTCGCCGGCACGCAACTTCCCTACATTTTTCAGTATATTGACTTATCCACAGTTATGTGGTAATATAATAGGTGGAAAATAGCGAGTAATGCTATGGCTTCCGATTTGTAACGCGTACGGAGAGCACTCATGTTGAGGTTATTGCAGTTGATCCGAAACGTTCGGTTCACCGAATATCGTCACGAAACACGGTCCAAACGGGCCGCGTACTATGCTTCCCTCACCTTCGCGATCATGGTTTCATTCATGATCTCATGGTCGGGGTTCGCGCACATCAACCACACGGCACGTCTGGACGAATCGGCGAGACAACTCGTCCTCGAACAGAAAGCCGACGACTTGCGTCAGATGCTGTGCCTCACCAACATCGTGCACCACGAAGTCCGTGGCGAAAAACGAGAGGTGTGGCGCACAACGGCAAAAGTAATCCTTGCAATGGCACACGATCCCGCATTTTCCAAAGCGCGGACCGTATGCGATCTCGCAAAGATTGGCGGTATGTTTTCGCAGATCAAGTTCATTGAACAGATCCGCGCAGGCACGCCACTGTGGCCCGATGTGTATCACGAAGTGACCAGCGTCTACGAATCCGATCGCACGCTTCCTCCGGGTTGGCAGTGTGTTCGCGGATTCCGTGTCTCCGACGACAAGCTCGAAAAGCTTTCGGCGAAGGCGCTCAAGCAACTTGGGTTCACGGTGAATGCAACAGGCCTCAAGTACTTCGCGACCGCAATGGTCCCGATCGATACACGCGGCTCGGTCACCTACTACTCGCCTCGCGGCGGATGCAAGAATCCGACACAAACCGCTCTGCGATGAGACTGCTCGAATGCGACGCCCAGAATAGGCAACGCGCACCTGCTCTTTACAAAAAAACCGGAACAGAATGTTCCGGTTTTTGTATTTGTGTCGGTGTATACTTCTTCAATGAAATACGACATTCTCGCACTCGGCGACACCGCCGTCGACGCTTTTATACGACTGAAAGATGCACGCGTGTCGTGCGATATCAACAACGAAAACTGCATGATCTCGATGCGTTTCGGCGACAAAATTCCGTTCGAATTTGCAGAAGTCATTTATGGAGTAGGAAACTCCGCCAATGCGGCGGTAGCGTGTGCGCGACTCGGACTAAACGCCGGACTCCGCAGCTATGTCGGAAATGATGACGACGGTACACGCTCCATCGCTGCACTCGAGAAAAACGGCGTGCGTACCGATGTAATGGTAAAAGAAGACGGCAAGAAAACGAACTACCACTATGTATTGTGGTTTGAGAGCGAACGCACCATTCTTATCAAGCACGAGGAATTCGCATATTCCATGCCGGAACTCGCCGAAGAGCCTTCGTGGATATACGTGTCGTCGATGGCGGAACATTCTCTTCCCTACCACCTCGAACTCGGTCGCTATTTGATTGCGCACCCCAACGTAAAAGTCGCATTCCAACCGGGCACATTCCAGATGAAATTCGGCACCGAAGCACTCGCCGATATCTACGGTCACACCGAAATCTTTTTCTGCAACAAAGAAGAGGCGCAGCGTATTCTAAAAACCGAGACCGGTGATTTAAAAGAACTCCTCAATGGAATCGCTGCAATTGGACCGAAAATTGTAGTGATTACCGACGGGCGCGACGGAAGCTACGCGAGAGAGAAAGACGGTGCCATGTGGCATGCGCCGATGTATCCCGATCCGAAGCCGCCGCTCGAGCGCACCGGCGCCGGCGATGCCTCGGCCTCAACCACCGTTGCATATTTGCACACCGGCATGAATCTCGAGGAATCGCTGTTGCGCGGACAAATTAATTCAATGTCGGTCGTGCAAGAAATCGGTGCACAAAAAGGACTACTTTCACCTGAGCAGATTGAGAGCTGGTACACAAAACGCCCTGCTGATTTCAAAGCCACTCCGCTTGCATAATCGAGGACCTGATTGCGAACAGTTCGAGCCGCATTTACAATACTCGACACCAATGATGCAATCGTCTCCCATAACCGCAGGCGATCCGAACGCGCCGTATCGCGTTGTCATTCTGCACGGCTACACCGGCTCACCCGATGAGTTCCGCGATTTTGCCAACGACCTGTCGGTACGTCTCAACGCATATGTAACGGCGCCGCTTTTACCCGGCCACGGCACCGACGTACACGATCTGTTGCCGCTCTGGTTCGACGACATCTACAACGCGGCGCGAGCGCACGTAAAAGAGGCACATGACCCCGGCAAGCCATTAGTGATAATCGGGCATAGCTTCAGCGGATATCTGGCACTTTTATGCGCGGCAGAATTTCCGACCGCCGCGCTTGTCATCACCGTGATGCCATATCATCTGCGCTTTCCACTCAATCTGCCGATGATGTCGTATTTTCTTCGATTGAAATTGGTGTGGGATAAAAAGATCTCTGCGCAAGAGCGCCAGGAGCGCCTCGGGAAATTCTATTACCAGTACATGCCGGGAAAAGCTCTCTGGCTTCTGCTCGAAGGAAAACAACGTGTAGACAAAATATTGAAATCGATCACGACACCAATTCTGACCGTGCACGGGAATACCGATTCGCTCGCGCTTCCGGATAGTGGTAACGCACTGCTCGAAAAAACCGGACGCAATCCGCACAACAAAGCAGTGATCCTCGACAACAAAAGCCACGGTATCTTTTTTGGCGAAGGGCGCGCGGACGTGCAGGTGCTCATTCTCCAGTTTCTCGAAACCGAGCTTCATATGTAAAGCCGGTCACAAAAGAAAGAAACCGCTCCAATGGAGCGGTTTCAGTAGAGCAAATCGTGTCGGTTATTTTGGACAGAAGAACACGGTTCCCAGTGGCGAGGTAAACGACTCGCCCATTTCAGATTTCATGTGCTCCTCGTTGGTGCGAGCGGTATTGATCCACCATACGCGTTTGTATTTCTCAACACACGCGAGGATCTGGTGACGCTTAAGCTCAATCGCAGAATCTTCTCCTTTTGCAAACGCAGTGTTTCCGGCAAGCACGCGATCAACAACCGTTGTTGCAAGCGCGTGACGTGAAGCATACGCAGGCAGCGCAGTTTTTAGTTCCACCGCGTTTGGATCCCGAAGCGCTGCAGTTTTCATTTCATCAGACGGCGCACGCAAAAGCGTGTAGCGCGTGAAAAGAAAGCAGGTGTCCGCGTTTCGCTTCTTCGCGACGCGTAGCAGCGCATATGCGATCATGACTTGATCGTTTTCTGACGCTGCACCTTCCGCAACTTCTGCAATCATGCATTGACGGCTTGCGGTCGTGAGTTTCGCTTCCGCTGATACGATCGGAGCGCTGTACCGAAAGTTTTTATATTCCGAGTAGGCGATCCACGCAATCAACACACTGAATACAAAAACCGGAATGCCGATGAAGTATTTGGCCATGATGACTCCTCTGGGTGAAATTCTGACTGTGATAATTATACCACTGTTTCACACTCATGTCTACAGTAAAATACGGCTCTATAGAGCCTCTTTCTATACGAGTGTCATGGCCGATTATTGCGTACCGGCAACGACAATAGTGGCGGTTGTCGAATCTTCTCCGCCGGGGCCCATGCACGTGAGAATCAAATCAATGGTGGAACGTACCGGTCCGACTTTAGCAGTCCCGAAAACCGGCAGAATCCCTCCCCACGCGCCTGATGCCACACAAAATGATGTGTTCAAAGACGACCATGACGCAAGGGAGTACCCGCCGTTAGGTACATCTGTCGGCGACGCTGACAAATGAACGCTCACCGGCGCCGGAGCGAGCAATGGACTTGAAGAGGCCGCGCTACTTGTAGCGCTCGTAGACGCTGCGGTAAACACAGTGCCGCTGTCCGTCGCTGCAAGCGTACTTGTTGCAGTACTGGTGGACGAAGATGTGGTGGCAGCTGAAACGACCGGTGTCGTTACAAGAAGCGAAAACCGCACAGTCTTTTTATCCGATACCGGGGCCGGCATTTCGTTCAGTTGTACATGCACGAAGGTTTTTGGATCGGTCGAATTCAACAGTGCGCGTGTTTTGGGACCCACGAATCCTGTCTGGTCGAGAACACGATCAGACTGCAATGCAATGACTGCTGTTTTTGTGAGAATTCCAAAATAGCCGGTGGGCTCGCCCGACATATACAGACCCTCGATAAGAATGTGTTGCAATTCCTTCACATCGTCACCATGCGAACCGAGCACGAGATTTCTCAAAAAGTGCTTGCGCACGGGTGCCGCAGGTTTCGCAGAGGTCGTCGTCGATACCGTCGTCGTTGCAACAGCTGTCACAATCGGGCGTGAGGACAATACGGCAAATTGCGCAAGTAACGACTGAAGCGTAGATTTGAGCAATTCCGTATTCGGATCGGCTTTGGGCGTATTGCCGTCTACATCAAACAAATGAAATGGAGCCATGATTTCCTGTTGTGGCTCTCGAGGCACACTCGCTTGCACCGGTTTCGGTGGCGCGGCAACGAGTGGCGCGCTCGTCGTCGCAGACACTTTGGCCGACGCCGACGGCCCCCCGTTCATTGATGCGAGTAGGTCAGCAATGATACTGTCTGTTGATTGTGCAGTTGCGAGCACTGGCATAAGCGCAATCATCGTTATACCGGCGAGTAGAAATTTTTTCATATGCGTGAGCGGGCTTTTTTTGCTGCTTCTATAATATGCGGTACATCCATGCCGTAATGCGCGTAGAGCTCATCCGGTGTTCCTGACTGACCGAAGAGATCCTGCACACCGATGAATTCCATCGGGCAGGGACGCGTGCGCGCAAGCGCTTCTGCAATCGCACCTCCGAGTCCCCCCGTTACCTGATGCTCTTCAATGGTTACGACCGCGCCAGCGGCAGTCGCCTCGCGCGTCACCGTTTCTATATCGAGCGGTTTTATTGTGTGCACATTAATCACACTCGCAGGCATTCCTTGTTTCTCCAATTCTACTGCGGCGAGCATGGCGCGGTGCACGAGCGGTCCCGTTGCAAAGAGCGCAACCTGCGGTGTATCAGGGCGCATGAGCACATTGGCTTTACCGATTACAAACGGAGAATCCGCAGTGGTGATCATCGGCGTTTTCTCGCGACCAAAGCGCATGTAAACCGGCTTCCCCACTTTTGCGGCGGCACGTGTCGACTTTCGCGCTTCTTCAACGTCGCAGGGCGAAATCACAATCATATTTGGCATCGCGCGCATAATTGCCATGTCTTCGAGCATTTGGTGAGTCGCACCGTCCGGCCCGACGGATATTCCTGCGTGCATGCCGCACACAATTGCGTGCACATCATTGAGTGCGATGGTGGTGCGAATTTGCTCCCAATTTCTTCCCGGTG
Source organism: Minisyncoccota bacterium (assembly GCA_043780835.1). Taxonomy (GTDB): domain Bacteria; phylum Patescibacteriota; class Minisyncoccia; order Phycocordibacterales; family UBA2100; genus UBA10103. Next base: position 4,834 of record JAYWCB010000005.1, on the reverse strand, counting down.
AAAACGCCGCGTACGATGTAAAAAAAGGAATCTTGCCGTAATTCGCCATCCCTGCCGCAACGGTCGCCATATTTTGCTCGGCCACACCCATTTCGATAAATCGGTTCGGGAATTGTTTTCGAAATCCGTCGGCGCGCGTCGATTCTGCGAGATCGGCGGAGAGCACAACGACCCGCTCGTCTTCGTGACCGGCTTCTACAACACCGCTGCCGAAACCATCGCGGGTTGCCCCTTTTTCGGCAGCAGTAGCCCAGTCTTCTCGTATGTGCATTTCTGAATTGATCATACCCGTCACACGAAAAGGCATGGTCTCTGCATGCCGAATGATTTTAATAATGATGACATAGGCTGATTAGATTTGTGATTCATAGTTCAGGTGGTACGACGCATGCGATGCCATTTCGTGTGAACGGGCATATTCATTGATGTTCACTCGTTATCTTTCCGTTCATGGTTCTGAGTTCGTGTAGAAATCGTTCGGCTTCTTCATTATTCGGCGGTTTACCGTGCCACCGATAGTCGCCTTCTATCTCTCGCACACCTTTACCGGGAATCGTGTGTGCAATGATCACCGTCGGTTTCTCGTATATTGCGGCGGCTTCTCCGCACGCTTGTATGAATTGCGGAATGTTGTGACCGTCAATTTCGAGCACGTGCCACCCAAAGGCACGATACTTATCGCCAAGCGGCTCGAGCGGCATAATCGTTTCGGTCATACCTTCGATTTGGATATTGTTGCGATCGATAATGCCCGTCAAATTTGAAAGACGGTTTTTCCCCGCAAACATCATTGCCTCCCAGAGATTACCTTCGTTGTGCTCTCCATCAGACATCGCACAGTAAATGCGGAATTTCTTTTCATCCATGCGCGCGGCATATGCCATGCCCGCTGCTTGCGACAAACCACTGCCGAGCGGACCCGAGGTGGTCTCTACTCCCGGCAACTTATCGCGCTCAGGATGCCCTTGCAGTCGAGAACCGAATTTTCGGAGCGTCAGACATTCTTCAACGGGAAAATAACCTGCATGCGCCATCGTCGCGTAGCGAATCGGTGTGATGTGGCCGTTGCTGAGCAGTAACCGATCGCGCTCTTCCCAAGTCGGATTTTTAGGATCGTGACGAAGTACGCGGAAATAGAGGGCGGTGAAAATGTCTGCCATTCCTAACGGACCGGCGGTGTGGCCGCTCCCGGCGGCCAGCAGCATTTCAATAACTGTCTGGCGAATTGCATTCGCCTGATCATTCAATGATTTTACATCTGCATCAGTAAGCGGTTGCATCGCTGTAGTATATCGCGTCGAAACCGCCTCGTACGTTGATTAAGCGGTGAGCGGTGTGCACCCGCGCATTGCACGAGCGTGAATTGCCGCATACGCCGATGCGGGATCTTCATGTTTTGAAATTGCGGAGCCAACGCAGAGTCGGTTAGCGCCTGCGCGTGTAAGCGCTTCTACGTTGCTTTCCGTTACACCGCCATCAACCGCCACCATCATGTCTGGATACATTGCACGAAGTTCTTCGATACGCGAAAAAATAGACTCATCGAACGGCTGGCCCTGTGCTCCGACTTTTGCAATAGACATTAATTGCACCACATCGCACATATCAGCATATGGTGCGATTGCAGTGAGCGGTGTGTCGAGTAACAGTGAGACACCTATTTCTTTTGCTCCCGCGCTTTTCCAGGCAGCAAATATGTTTATTGCGGATTCCCGCCCGGACAGCGTTTCAACGTGCGGGAGAATGCGTGCGCACCCGACACGCGCAAGCAACGTCCCGATGGCCTCAGGTTCCCGTACCATCAGATGCGCCTCATACACGATGGCATCCGCATGCGGCAGTTTCTCCCCTGCATCTCCCATACGCTCGAGCTCTGCCCATTGCGCATCGAAATACGGCCATGAGGTAACAGGAGCGAACTCTCCGTCTGCAGCGTCAAGCTGAATTTCCGGCGCAAATGACAAAGCGACGGCAGTTCGCTTCTCCAATTCTATAAGATCCGGCGGGCAGGTGTTTGTGGGAAGTATATGTGGATCGCAGAGGTATTTCATAAAAAAGGCTGTGCATCCAGTGTATCGAGTTTTGCGATTCGGCGCACGTGCCGCTCATCTCCGGTAAATGGTGTATCGAGCCAAGATTTCACCGCCTCCTTTGCCTCGGTATCACTCAAAAACCGCGCGCCGAGCGAGAGTACATTGGAATCATTATGCCCTCGGATTGAGGCAAGCATATCAAGCGATATGCCGCTCGCGTCTGTTTGCGCGCCTACTGCCCCGTAATACACTGCGGCACGCACTTCGCGAAAACGGTTTGCCGCCATTGCTTCCCCCTGACCTGATGCGCCAAGAATAATTCCGCGGCACTCCAGTCCGTCGGCGATATCGCGCACCATGCTGCGGCACGCTGACGCGACGATTTCCGGATAGTCGTCGTTGGGATCTTTTTCAAATGCTCCACAGTCCTCTGTCTCGTGCCCTAATTCTCCACGCACGAAGTTGATGAGCACGTTCTTGAGGTCAAAACCGGCGTGATCCGCCGCGAAATAAACTTTCATCCCGTTAGAGGCAGGTCGCGGTCAACCGCGTTTGCTGCAAAGGGTTACTGTGCTGATAACTCCTGTTCATATGATTGAAATAATTCCTCAATGTGCGACCGCGGCCTCTAACGGGATTCATGCGCTACGATCGTGAAGCGATTGCAATCGCGTGCTCGACGAGCGTGTGCGTATATCCCATTTCGTTGTCGTACCAGGCAAGCACTTTTACAAGTGTCCCGTCAACGACGCGTGTCATTGAGAGGTCTGCAATAGATCCGAACGGAAGGCCAAGAATATCCGACGATACGAGCGGCTCCTCGGAAACGGCAAAGACTTTCTTCCATCGATCACTTGCGGCGGCCGCTTTGAGCGCAGCATTTACTTCTTCTACGGTGGTTGCGCGTTTCGGTACAAAGGTAACGTCGACGATCGATCCGGCAATCACCGGAACTCGAATGGAAATGCCGTCGAACTTTCCTGCAAGCTGCGGGTATGCAAGCGCTGTTGCTTTTGCGGCACCGGTTGATGACGGCGCAAGATTATGTGCTCCTGCGCGGCCGCGACGAAAATCGTCTTGCGCAGGCGCGTCCACGATTGATTGTGTTGCGGTGTACGCGTGGGTGGTATTCAGCACCGCGCGCTCGATTCCGATCGCCTCCTCGAGCACGCCGATAAGCGGTGAGGCGGCGTTTGTGGTGCATGACGCATTCGAGGTGACACTGCTTCCACCAAAGGCGTCTTCATTGGCGCCAATGAGCACGGTATCCGCTCCCTGTCCTTTTGCGGGCGCGGAGATGATCACGTGTTTTGCTCCCGCAGTAATATGCGCTTTCGCCTTTTCACCATCCGTGAAAAAGCCGGTCGATTCAATAACGATATCTACATTCATACTGCTCCAGGGAAGTTTTGCGGGATCACGCTCTGCGAGGACCGGAATTCTTTTCCCGTCGACAATGAGTGCGCCTTGATCCGCCGAAACAGAAAACGGTGCTCTGCCGTATACACTGTCGTATTTCAGTAAATAGGCGAGATTTTCTGGTGTGGTGAGATCGTTGATTGCGACAATCTCGATTTCGGAGCGTCCGTATGAAGAACGCAAAAAACACCTACCAATGCGGCCGAAGCCGTTGATTGCTACGCGTGCCATATATAAATAGTGTAACACCCCCCGCAGAGTTACCCTGTGTACAAACTTGCGGACCGGGCCAAGCAGCATACAATTGTCCGCAATGACCGCGTATTTCAGTTTGCGGAATCTCATCATCGCAGTCGTATTATTTCTCGCCGGTCTCGGCGTCGGACAATATACAGGCGCGTTTCTTCCGGGGGCGCATCCCGATCTGCCCGACCAAACCGATCTCGCAACAGGATACAAATTTATCGACCCCCTCCTCATTTGTTCCGATCACGAACTCGCGGGACTGTCTGCTACATTTAGCCAGGCACTTCAGAAGAAAATAAGTGACGTCATCGATGCCGACAAAAAAGATGGCACTATTACCGCGGCAAGCGTGTATTATCGCGATCTGCAAAATCAAGCGCGCTTTACGGTCAATGAAACGCTCGGCTCGGAACCCGCGTCACTTTTGAAAGTGCCACTGGGACTGAGCATCCGTCGCAAAATCGAACAGAACCCCGCATTTCTACAGCAAAAAGTTGCTATGACCATCCCCGATCAAAATGCGGATGAGCATTTTACTGCGCCAGCGGCGGCTGAGCCAGGCAAGGAATATACTATAGAGCAACTACTTAATTTGAGTTTGGTCGATTCCGATAACAACGCGACCGGCCTTTTGATTACGCAGCTCAGCGATACGGAGCTTCGAAATTCATTTACTGATCTCGGTATTCAGGTACCCGTCGATAATCCGTTCAACTACACATTAACTGTCAGCGCCTACGCATCGTTTTTCCGCATTCTCTACAACGCGTCATATCTGACGCGCATAGACTCGGAGACATTCCTTTCTGATCTCGCACAATCCACATTTACACGAGGTATTGTAGCCGGCCTGCCACCAGGCACGCTTGTGTCGCATAAATTCGGAGAGTTTTCTTCTGCAAACGGAGCGCAACTGCATGATTGCGGAATCATTTACAAACCGAACCATCCGTATTTACTATGTATCATGACGCAAGGAAAAGATTTCGATAAGCTTGCGAATACCATCGCTTCAATATCAAAGATCGCGTGGGATGCTCAATGACCCCCTCCCCGGCCTCCGCTTCGCTGCGACCGGGGTTTCCTTTTGCTGGCATGAGGATTCTAGCTGAATAATCTGAAGTTCTGTGGATTGT
>JAYWCB010000004.1:0-17428 GCA_043780835.1 Minisyncoccota bacterium | reverse complement strand
CTAGACAGAATGGTACCTTCCGAGTACCCCGCCCTTCAAAGTAAGAAAATACCCTTCATCGGCGGATGTTTCGGGCGGGGTTTTTGTATATAAAAAAGCGGGAGAGTCTTGCGACTCCCCCGCTCCACAGAGCACATCTCGCCACGCGAGATAGCGATACGTAGGCTAACCGGTATATTTTGCTAGAGCATCCAAAAAACGCTCTAGCCCGTAGACCACTCCACCAAAGAACGCGCCACAAAAGATAGCTGTAGCAGTCCTATCGAACGACGCGAACAAGTTCCCTCGCCCGCGTCCCGTACGCTACGATACACTTGTAAGCAAAGCACCGGGCAACAAAGCACCACAACATGGTTGTCGAAGACAACAATAGCTCTCTTCGACCCGCAGACTGGTAAACACTTCTCCACAATACGTAGCACTGGTGAACTCAACCACTGCGGACAAAGCGCTAAATTTGACGGGAATTACTTCCCGCCCCGTACTGCACGACAGAATGGGGCACGCCGACTAACGGGACAAAGGTGTGGGTGACACCACTTTAAAAGAACTTCTGTTTCGCTCTTTCGAGCTCATCAGGCCGAGCATACACTCGACGACAGTTGGCGGAGGATCAAAAGATCCTCCGCCCCTAAGAACACCGCAGCGATCCATACGAAACGCCACGCCTGTTTACATCACCCTACCTTTAACATGACACGGGCAAAATTTCCTTGCCCGTGTCCCACACCACAGCCCACGATAGATAGCCTATGCGTAGAAAGCCGGTACAGTGACCCGATTAAATTTCTTACTCGGGTCCCGAAGCGGACACTGCGACACATGACGTTTCTATACCACGCAGATCCACAGCGCACGCGGCAGATCCTTAAGACTGTCGGAACAACCGAAGTTATTCCGACCCAGAGTTCGGCGTAGAATTCGCCACTCAGCCAAGCGCGATCAAGCCGCACGTTAGTTTAAGATTGTCAGAGTCATTTTCATGACTCTGACCCACACATGAGATAACTTTAGTGCACATCACGCTACAGCACGACAGTGAACACAGGACTACCGCACATGAATCTTGGCGCAGCGTGAACTGCGCCCCATAGAACAGTGCGCACGAGATGACAGTAACGCGCGAAACTTCGGCATACTACTCAGTAATAATGGCGAAAAGTTCGAAGGCTCTCCGCCCCGCAGAACACAAAAGTCTTCAGCTGTACACACAACAGGACTTAAGATAGCTCCAATAAGCGACGCGAGCGTTTTCACTCGCGTCCCGGACCAGAGTGCACTTGGGTAAACGATACGACACGTTGCGTAGCGCTACTCCAAGAGTTTCATCGCATCCTTCACGCATTCATCCATAGTCTGCTTCCCTTCATATGCAGGACGCAGCCATTCGGGAAGCGATCCGTACGCGAAGCGGCGAAACTGTTGCGAGATGAGAAACGTTACCCCTACGTCCGATTTTGAACGGATATTCCGCCCGCGAACTTGGAGAAAACTCACTATCACGCGCCAATTCCACGACGCCCATCGTCGGTTTCCAAACCGTCGCTGCTCAAACAGAGTCTGAGGATCATCAGGCCTGGGATACGCCGGGCGAAAGTAAAAGATGATCGGCGCTATCTGCTTGGGAAGGTCGAGTCCTTCGCCAAAGTTTGAGACAGTGCCAACCATCGCGTCGCCTTCCCCTCCCTTAAAGCGCGTAGCGCACTCGCGAGGTGGACAGTCCGCGTCGTAGGAAATGACGTTCAGTCCTTCCTCCTTCGCCAACATAAGGAACTTTTCGCGCTCCTCGTTAGACACGACAATCACGAGAGAACGATGGCCTTTTGCTGCAAATTTCTTCGCAGTTCTGGCAATCATTCGCAAGCTCTTCGTCTTGTCCTGCCGATTGCGACTCTTTACCGAAAGGTTCGGTGTGTCGGTCGGCATGTAGATCCTTGCGTTCTTAACCGGAAAGTCAGAAGGAATGGATTTAAATTCCCCCTTAATCCCCGTTTCGAACGAAAGAATGTTGGGATCGCTGATGGTCGCCGAATACGCAAGCGTGCGCACAGGAAGCAGTTTTTTGATAATGGGAACGACATAGTAGTCTTTCACCGTCACCTTAAACTGCACCTTGTCACGCTCGCCCATTTCCGACTTGCCATAAGCGATCACAAAGTTGAGCGGATAGCCCCACTTTGTTGAACCTTCCATGGCAAAGCCCAGTGCGTGGCGGAACCGACGCACACTGCGCGCAATATCCTCGATCTGTTTCAAGACCTCGCGATCTTCGTCGGCATCGAGATCGCCGCGTTTTAGCGCTGCGCGAGCATCTCGTTCGAGGACCTCCGCGTTTACCTTGCCGAGCGAAGCGTGGAGTTTTTCGATCTCCTCTTCTTCGAGTAGGGTTTCTTGGTTCATCGCGCGGCCTTTCACGAGCCGTTTCATTTGCTGTAGGAACGCCGAGAGGTTATGCACCTCCTTTGAACCCACTGCATTGAGCGCCTCGATCGCTTTGGCCAACTTCCAATCAGTAAGATCGGTCGAAAGCACCTGCCGAATCGATTGCGCGAGTCCTTGCACCTCGTCGATCACTACTCCTTCCGGCTTGAACTCTTTTGAGAACAATACGGTAAAAAGGAAGAACGCGTTGGTGCAGACCACCGGCTTGCCGCTGTGCTTTGCCTGATACTTCTGCATCAGGTACGGGCACGGCACGGCACCTGGCGTATGGGTCTCGCCGCTTTCCTGATTTACACGATGTGCGCAGTCAGAAAGCATCGAGCACGGGATGTCGTCGGCCCTGAGATCCTTGTCTTTGTAATACAGACACGGATGCTCGTTGCGGCCGTACACCACCTGCATTTCCGGGTGGAGCGCATGTACCTGCTCGACCTGTGTCTTGTTGGGCGCGAGATAGAACAGATCTTTTGCACCGGTAACGCGAAGTGCCTCAAGATAGGTGTAGCCGATCGCCGTCTTGCCGGAACCAACGGGCAATTCAAGCACGGTGATTCCAGGTATTGGCGACATAAACTTGAACGATTCCTTTTGGGCTACCCGCATATACGGATAGCGATTGAATGGGAACGCTCCCATTAAATCGAGATGTTTCATTGTGTATTCCTTCGATGTTTCAAAGATCATTCCGATTTCGCTCTTTCGAGCTCATCAGGCCGAGTATTCACTCGACGATCGGGAAAGAACAGAATGAACACGGTTGTCGGGATACGCCGGAGCGCATCCCAGACCCGAACAGATGCGGAGCCAGCAATTCAATTGCCTACCGCGGCAAGCACTGCCTCGTAAATATGTCGGGGGTTGGTTGTAACACCAACCCCGACCCGGAGAGCACATCACGACACCCTGCATATCCATGCGCAAGCGTAGTGTGGTCGATGAGTTGTCGAGAACTGTTCATATAGTTCTCGACCCGTAGCGGAGTTTTCAGTACGCCAGAACAGATGTCGTTACTACAGGACGTCGGAAGTATCTGAACTCCCGACCCGCAGAGAAGCCTAGTCAAGCGCAGCGCACGCTGCTCGACTGCACCTATCCGGACTGCAGTTGATGACAGAGATTACTCTCTGCCCCGCACCATACGTAGCGTCAGGCTAGCCAAGAATGGATAACGACGGCTTAAGAAGTGTCGGGAATTTCTTCCCGACCCGTAGCGGAGTTTAGAATTCCGTTCTACACCGGAGTGCACAGTAGCGGACACTGCTGGGCATAAAGAATGAGACTTCCCCTATTCCCTTACCGCCGTGAGTGATGATCTACCCAACACGTCGGTATTCCATTTGCTTTTAATGCGTGCCACAACAGATTCCACATGTGCGCGATTTCTCACCCACACACGGATTGTCTGCGCCGATGCCTTTTCAACGAGTAGCACTGTAATGAGTCGATCAACGACAGTACACACGACACGAGGTGAATACATTGTCCCCGATGCATGAGTCAGACGACCAAACGATATGTTCGCAACACTATCGTCATCCACAAGCCAGTTCATCAGCGGAAGCGCCGATGTAATGACTGTGCGATGTTTTCCGAGCTTCTGATTTGGGTGCACATGCGAGGCATGCGTACCGCGATACTCACCGTCTACAATGAGCGGCATGCATGTCCTTTCTTTTTTTTAAAGATCATCCGATTTCGCTCTTTCGAGCTCATCAGGCCGAGCATTCACTCGACGATCGGAAAAGAACAAAGTTGGTTGTCAGAGGAGCCGAAGCCCCTCTGACCCAAAGTGCACACTAACGAACATAAGCGGTCCATTGCAAACTAGACAATTCCGCAGATGACCGATCACTAAGATCGTCGGGAAGTCCAACGACTTCTCGACCCGCACACTAGCCTGGGATAGCGAACTTTACTACGCGCCACGATTCAGTACGCCGATAATTGTCGGGAAGAATATAGAAATTTCCCGACCCGTACCGCACTGGGCTCTAACGTAGCAGGCGGTAGCAGGCAGTTCTGCACGCGAGACGGCAGAACAATAAGATCGTCGAGATATCTTGCGATGTCCCGACCCATGCACTAGGCGACCGTTCCAGACCATTCCGCACGCGACTCGACCGAACAATATGGATGTCGAGGTATCTTTCGATTACCCGACCCTCACTACAGCGGACCATGGCTATCCACGCGCCACGGCACTCCACGATACGATACGCAGGGCCAGTGTACTTCAAGAAAGTGGCGGAGAGGTTTTTACTCCTCTCCGCCCCGAACATGTCCTGACAACGCGCCACCGTACGTCAACGCACGGTACTACGCTTCAGTTCAAACGCAGCAGTAGAGGCTACGCCGCTTCTGCCATCGGCATCTGAACAGCGCCGAGTTCGACGAACTTGGCGGCGACGAAGCGACCAAACGGCCCCTTCCTGCTCGGACGAAAATCGCCGAGACCGGAGTAGCGACCGCCGGCCTTGAACAGGTCGTGTACCTTGTCCATGTTGATCTGGTCGAGATCCACTTCGATCTCGACATCGAACGACCACTGCATGAACTTCGGGCGCACAATGCCAACGGCAACGCCACCACCGGGACCGGACTTCAATACACCGCGACGCTTGTCGACGATCCACTGCTGGTTCTGGTCCTTGAACGGGATGAACCCGTTGCCGGCATTATCCAGATCCGACGCGTTGATCGTAAGAAATGCAGGCAAAAGCGAGCTATCCCGCGTAGAGATCTTCGACTTCTTCTCGAAGATGACCTGGCGGCCAGCGTCGACGAGGCAGGCGAACAGATAGTTCGCCGGCACACCGAACTTGCCGTCGGCGCTCAGGCACAGACGCTCCTTGGCGATGTCCTCGATCTTCACATCGGGGTTCTTGGGCTTGGCACGACCCTTCGATCCCCGAATGAGGACATCGATGGTCTCGTCGGTCATCGGGTTCTGGAGCATCGGCGAAATGCCGACCACCGAAACCATGTACCGAACGATGCCCTTATCCAGCGCTTTTGATTCAACCTTGGCCATGAGGCCCTCCAGAGATAGGATTATGGGATCCTGTCCGTTGTCTATGACAATGAACTTCCCGCGCAATTACTATCACATAATTGACATAATGTCAATCGCATATTCTGGCTCAATTTAAGAGTATTATCCCCCGTTTTTAATACCCAATTTTTGAGCAATCTCGATATAATGACGTCCCACTCATATGCAAAACTACGAAGTCGAAGTGAAGTCTTTACTCGGAAGTCCCGAGCGTGCTCAAGAAGTGCTCGCGGCGATTAAGGCTATCGATCCGCACTGCGTTATGACTTCGAGCAATAGACAACTCAATCACTATTTTGTTGGTGGTGATCTTGCTCAGCTATCAGCAGCAGTAGGCCACCATCTTTCCCCTGAAGGTCGTGAAAAGCTTGCAGATCTCGTTACGAAAGCGAATACGTTCTCTATTCGTTCTCGTGAAAAAGACGGCACGGTAATCCTAGTCGTCAAAGCATCTGTCGGCGCCGACACGAGCGCAAATGGCGTATCACGATTGGAATTTGAAGAAGTCGTCCCAATGACACTTGGTGAACTCGATGCGATTTTGCTCGCAGCTGGGTTTACATATCAAGCCAAATGGTCTCGCGAGCGCGAAGAGTATGTAGCGAACGGCATTACGGTATGCATGGATAAAAATGCAGGATACGGCTATCTTGCCGAGTTCGAGAAAGTTGTCGACTCACAAGAGAAAGCTGAAAATGCACGCAAAGAAATAGACGCGTTTATGGCACAGGTAGGTGCACTTGAGCTCCCCCAAGACAGGCTTGAACGTATGTTTGCGCATTACAACACACACTGGCCGGAGTACTACGGGACAGAGAAAATATTCGATATACAATAATACGATCATGTTTCTTTCCGACGTTGATATTCAGAAAGCGATCAAAGAGGGTGAGATTACGCTCGAACCGTTCACCGTGAACCGCCTGCAGCCGGCGAGCTATGACATCCTGCTTGGCAACAAATTCATCGAGAACGACGCGAGTTCAACATACTTCGTTGATCCGGCCAATAAAATTTACGCGAAGACCGTGGAGAAACTCGTCAAAGACGGCGAACCCTTTGTGTTGCATCCGGGGGTATCAGTACTCGGATTATCGAAAGAGTTCTTCGGCACAGATCATTACCTGATCCAAGTGGGCGGCAAGTCGTCGCTTGCACGCATTGGCCTGATGATCCATAACACTGCCGGCATTATTAATCCCGGACACTTCCTCAACATCACCTTCGAGATCACCAATCAGAGCAATATTCCGATCATCTTGCGTCCGGGCATGGAAATCGCACAGATCACGTTCTCGCGCCTCACGTCGCCGCCGTCGCAGAACTATAAAAAGACTGGTCGTTTTGCGAAGAACAATTGGAAACACTTTGTGGGCGCACGATCGGTGAAATCTGCCGCAAAAAAGACAATCCTGAAGCGTCCTATAAAAAAATAATATGTCGCGCCATCCCGAAGAACAGTATCTTGATCTCCTTCGGTCTGTATTCGAGCGCGGAGAAGAACAGGTGGATAGCGGTACCGGCGTAAAAACCTACAGCATCTTCGGAGCACAGATCCGTTTCGATCTCTCAGAAGGACTACCGCTCCTCACCACCAAGCGCGTGTATTGGAAAGGGGTATTGCATGAACTGTATTGGTTCATGTCGGGCCAGAGCAATATCAAATATCTCGTCGATAACGAAGTGCATATTTGGAATGATTATCCATACAAAATCTATTCGGAAAAATCGACCAAGGGTTCGGTGCCCGAAATGACGAAAGACGATTTTATTGCACAGATCAAAAGCGATGCGACGTTTGCCGCGCTTCATGGCGACCTGCCTCACATTTACGGCGAACAGTGGCGCAGGTGGATCGCACGAGATGGCCGCCCCGTGGACCAATTGGGTTGGGTAATCGATGAACTCCGCAAAGACCCGGATGCACATAACACGCTCGTAACCTCGTGGAATCCTGAATATATGTACGCGATGGCGAAGCCGGGAGAAGGCGCTCGATTCCCTATTTGCCACAATATGTTTCAGATCAATATAAAGAATGGCAAAGTCTGCTTGCAGCTCTACCAGAGAAGCGCCGACATTTTCTTAGGCGTCCCGTTCAACATCGGAAGCTATGCACTCCTGACCTGCATCATTGCAAAAATTCTCGGTCGGGAGCCGGGAGAATTTATCCATACGTTCGGTGACTTTCATATGTATGAAAATCACCGCGAACAAGTACAGGAGCAACTCACTCGGGCACCGAAATCGTTTCCAACGCTCTCGTTCAATCACGATTTCGACTCACTCGACTCCTTTAAGCCTGAGTTCGTTGAGCTCAATGACTACAATCCGGACGCGACCATCAAGGCGGAGCTTACCGTCTCTGGCGGATACAACAAAAAACTACACGGCCAGACAGCGTAATCATCTATGGTGTAATCCCGACACATACTTATTCGATAAACATGCACACCATGAGCGATTACGAATTCATAAGAAAACAGGATGCCGAAATATTCGCCGCGATTGAGGGCGAGGAAGAGCGCGAACGTGACGGACTAGAACTGATTCCGTCGGAGAATTATGTGTCGCGGGCCGTTCGCGAAGCCAACTCCTCGGTCCTCACCAATAAATACTCCGAGGGTTATCCGGGCCGTCGCTACTACGGCGGGCAAACTTTTACGGATCAGATCGAAGTGCTTGCAATCGAGCGGGCAAAAAAACTCTTTAGTGCTGGCTACGCCAATGTACAAACGCTCGGCGGCGCAAACGCCAACATCGCAATGTACTTTGCACTCCTTGAACCCGGCGACACGGTGCTCGGCATGGATCTGTCGCACGGCGGACACCTTACACACGGTCACCCCGTCACCTACCTCACAAAGATCTTCAACTTTGTCCGCTATAAAATGAAGGATGCAGAAACCGGTGAAATCGACTACGACGAGATGCGTGCGGTAGCCCGTGCCGAGAAACCAAAAATCATTCTTGCCGGATTCTCGGCTTATCCACGGGAACTCGATTATGCGAAGTTCGTAGACATTGCACGCGAAGTCGGTGCATACGCGGTAATGGATATAGCACACATTGCAGGTCTCATCGCAGGCAAGGCGGTACAGAGCCCGTTTGATTTCGGATTTGATGTGATGACCTCTACGACGCACAAAACGCTGCGCGGTCCGCGCGGAGGACTCATCCTGACCCGCGAAAACGAAGAGATTGCAAAAAAGATCGATAAATCTGTTTTTCCGGGTTTACAAGGAGGACCGCACATGAACAACATCGCTGCAAAAGCGGTCGCCTTTGGTGAAGCCCTGTCCCCTGCATTTGCTACATACGCCTCCGAAATTCTAAAGAATGCAAAGGCTATGGAGACCGTATTCAAGAATGCGGGTATCCGCATGCTTACGGGCGGCACGAGCAACCACCTCATTCTTGCAGACGTGTTCGGCTCTCTCGGGCTTCCGGGAAAGGATGCTGAGACACTGCTCGATCGTGTCGGTATTACGCTCAATAAAAATTCCATAGCAGACGATACGCGCGGACCGATGGATCCGTCCGGCATTCGATTTGGCACACCGGCAATTACCACGCGCAAATTCGGGCAAAAAGAGTGCTCACGGGTCGCCGAGCTGATGATCGAAGCGATGAAAAATAAGTCCGACGAAACAAAGCTCGACGCAATCCGTGAAGAGATCCGCACACTCTGCAATGCCTTCCCTATTCCGGATTCATTTGTTTGACACAGTGTAAAAATAATAGTATTAAGCATTTGGACATCTGAAATCCAAAGGAGATTGGCGATGAAAAAGTGTCTCGTTATCGGATCCTCATTCGCTATTCGCGGGCCTGCCCGAAGGGCATTAGCATTAAGAGAATGGTCGATAGTCACGCGTGAAGTCTCCGAAAAAGAGGAGGCATTTAGAGCCTGTACATTCGCCATGCCTGACTTCATCCTTTTTTGTGAGGCAGTTAACTATGAGCTCCTCGACGAACTGCGTAAGCTCCGCGGCGGCGAGTCCATAATCGTGACCTGCCTGATCGAGGCGCAACTTTCGTCCATGACCAAGGTCGTACATGCCGGAAGTGGCGAATACACTCTCCTGCCAATCAAAGGTGCTACAGCGCAAGAGAAACTCCGGGAACTTGAGTTGATTTAAACATCATTAGGTCGAACCGGCGCGATGCATAGAGCATCTGCGCCGGTTTTGTATTGGAATATACACGGTATACTGCGCGGCAATGTTAACGCTCGCGCTTTTGCCATTTATACAGGTAATCGGATACCCGGGACTCTTTCTCATTGTGTTTGCCGAAAGCGGAACGGTAATCGGGTTCTTTTTGCCCGGCGCATCGCTCCTATTCACCGCGGGACTCCTTGCCTCAAAAGGACTGTTTAACCCGTGGATTTTGATTCCCACCGTTACAGTCGCCGCTATTTTAGGCGATAGCGCGGGCTACTGGTTTGGTAACAAAGTCGGTATCAAACTATTCACCCGACCAAACTCCCGCTGGTTTCATCAGGACCATCTCCGACAAACGCAACATTTCTACGAAGAGCACGGTCCTAAGGCAATTGTTATGGCGCGCTTTATTCCGATCATTAGATCATTTGCCCCGATAGTTGCAGGAATTGCGAGCATGAATTACCGCACGTTCTTGATCTATAACATCATCGGCGCATTCGCATGGGCGACCGGAGTAACGGCTGCGGGATATTTTCTGGGCGAACGATTTCCCATCATTCAGAATTACATGACACCGATAATATTCGGGATCATTTTCCTCACACTGATTCCCCTCTTTTGGGAAGCGTATAAGCAATATCGTGACCGCGACCCCGAACTCCCCTCTACGCTGTAGTGCCGAAGCGGAGCGTGCGTAGCATTTGTTCGGGCTTCGCAAGCGCGGCGGCGCGCGATGGAGGGAATTTCTAGTAAGAAATTACCCGTACCGTACATACGCTATGCACTCGGAGTGCTTCGTTGCCGCAGCAACTCCAATCCCCCATGTAATCCGCCCACGTCTCCAAGCGATGAATGCAGTATTTCGGGCACGATGGGGAACTTTTTCATGATCTCTCTGACGTGTTTTTCTACACTTGCAACTGAAATACCGACCTCATTAAACATTGAGCCACCCAAGACCACACGATTCGGAGACCAGTGCACGATTGTGTTATGCAGTCCGTATGCAAACATTTCCGCTAGTTCTTCCCATACCGGATCGTCCTTTGGAATATCTTTCGGCTTCATATTAAACGCTTTAGAAACAGCGTTACCGGATACCATTTCTTCGAGAGTGAGCCTCGGCTCTTCGATGGTCATGTACTGCCCACCAATTTCAAATCCTTCAGCTGAGCGGTCAATGTGTTGATCCACGATTCTTACACCATTTACGCCGGTAGAGACGGTGATATATGCGACGATCGATCCAGACGCGCCGGCTCCGGCAATTGCTTCGCCAAGACCAACCAGAGCAACATCGTTTTCGATATGCAGTCTTGTGCTCAGTGCCGTTTCGATGTCATCAGCAATATTTCGGCCATCCCAATGCAAGTTCGGGGATTGAAACGTACTGCGCTTGTCGGCCGAAAGCGGACTCGCAAGGCCGAGTGCCATGCCGTCAATATGAACACCGACCCCAACAATATCTTGTATTGTCGATTTAATAATTTCAATTCCCGTCGGGTAATCGTGCGGCGTCTCCTGAATCACCGGTTCAGAAAATGTTTTCAGATCGTCGCTTTTTGCGATGCGCATTTTCGTACCCCCGATATCTGCAACGATATACATGATTATGCGTGTGCTTGTGCGATCGGTAATCCACCAAAATCTGACGTTCGCACTTCTCTGTAACGTGAGTTTTTTATGAGTGCCGGGGAACCGTTTTCTTCGATTACAAAGTACGCAAAGCCGCCCATTTTTTTAACCTGTTCATAGTCAGCATGTCCCGGCATAGAAGCGGAATCCCCCGCCTCTGCTACCGGAGAATCATCTGTTGTAACGAGCCATTCTGAGCCCGTATTTACTCCAAGATGGCCGTATCCCGGCGGCATATACACGGAGTCCCCTGCTTTTACTCGTATGGCTTTAAATTCTTCGATCACATCAGCTTTTGAAACACCGCCTTCTTCCGCCATTTTCTGCAGAAGAATCACGCCCTCTCCCTGTATGATCCAGTACGTTTCGTCGAGATTTCCAACGTGGTAGTGGCCATACGTCTTTATGTATTCGCCCCCGATGGTGCCGGCTTCCCACACGGTTATATTTTTCTTTTTCTTTCCGCCACGGATCATGTAGTAGTGGATCGCCGGGCCGAGTGCATCAGGCATCATCAGTACCTCACGCATCTTTTCGTGCGTGCGAGCTGCGTAGGCCTGAAACTCACTAAATTCCATAGAGTGATTGTACCAGGCCTAGATACCCAGTTCCGCGGCTTTTGCGAGGTATTGCAGAACCGCCGTCACATACGATGCATGCGCCCAGGTCAGCGGCGTGGCGCCGATTTGAAGACCTGTGTCGGGGTGCATTTGCTCGGAGAGGACGCCGCTCGGCTGCGCGTGTTTTACGACCCACGAGAAGATGTCTCGGATACGCCCGAGATCCTGATGATTTTTAGCCCGTGCAATGAGATATTCCGCGTAAAAAAGTGTGGTGATTACCCACGGATTGCCCGGCGCGGTATTGACGACCTGGTAATAGTCATCGTCGGTAAATCGCGCGATGCCGCCGGCTGGAATCCCCCGCGAAAGCGTTCGCACGGTGTTTTCAAATGCGCGCTCAAGCCGCGGATCATCAACGGGAAGAATTCCGAAACTGAAAATCCCGTACGCACTCGAAATATCGATGGTGCGATCAAGTGTCACGCCGTCCTTAGTCCGCACAAGCATATTCACAAAGTGCCCTGTTTTTTCATCCCACAGATGTTTGATAATAGCCTCGCGAATCTCTTCGGCTGCTTTTTCATATATTTCGGCATTACTATCGCGTCCTAGAATCTTTGAGAGTTCATGCGCTGCCTTGAGCGCGCCAAATACAGTCGAACTCGTAAACGTGGATATACCTCGCTTCCGCTCCCAGAGATCGTATGACGCATCCGGTAGTCCCGTTGCTTCGTCACGATACCGGACGAGAAAATTAGCCGCCTTTTCTACGAGCGGCGTGTACATGTTTTCGAGAAATTCCAGATCCTTACTCTGCATGTAATGTTCGTACATCGCCCAAATGACGAGTGCGGTTTCGTCTTCCTGTATCGGCAACTGTATTTGTCCATCTTTGAGCCATGGGTGCCATGACGAACCGAGAGACAGGTCGGGAAGGTATTTGTGCATTAAATACCCCTTTTCATGGATGACTTCACGGCAAAATTCAAAAAAGCGCCGGGAGATGTGAGTGTCGCCCGCCATATCGAGCGCGTGTGCAACATACGCTGAATCGCGAGGCCACATGTAGGAGTACGTATCGAGCCCGTACTGCAACATATCCGAGTCGAGCGAGGCGATGATGGCCCCGCCATTATCGACGTGGGCGCGCATAAACATGAGCGATCGTTTGAAAAGCGTGACATGTTCCGGAGCGAGATCTCTGAAATTCCATTGATATGCATTCACCCACGCATGCCAGAAATTTGTCGCCTCTTTTATTAATTTTTCCGGTGTTTTCTTTTCGATGAAATCGTGGAGCTCGTGCGCCTCGTGAATGGACTTCGCAGCGGCGAGCGTATAGTACACCGTGCGCGATTGGCCCGGTGCGTACGAAGCGTAGAGCCCCATAACAGAATCAGCCGGCCCGTGTTCAATCGGATTTTTGGTCAGTATGCCGTCGTCGGCGTCACGATGCGAACCTTCCTTTCCCTGAAAATTTGCTCTTCCCATTACATAATCCTGAAACCGTTCTCCGTCGATCACGCCGCTCATGATAAATACGCGGTGCCCTTTGTAGTGAATAATCGTGTGTGTCGTCGGGTCGAAATACGCGGTGTCCGAACCGTGCGATTTATATATTTCGAACTGGTGCGCAAAATACATCTTGATCTCCCTGTTATCCGGACCCTTGTTTACAACCGACGCACGTCGTATCAAAACGGGCTTCTCGTGGTGCACGATATCTTTGAGAGCAATTTCAATTTTAAGATCCGGATGCCAGGCGGTCGTAGCTCCAGCAAGCGCATCGGTTTCTGATCCGACATGAATCTGCCATCGCGCATCATCTCCGAACCACGACATCGATCCGTCCACCCATACTCCTACTCGGTGAATATAGTGACCGCGCACATGATCCTCAAGTCCAACATGCGGATAATAGATATCGCGGATGAGCGCATTTTGATCAAATGCGATACAAAGCTCTCCGTTTGATAGAACCATTGATCTCGACATAAGTATTTATATCCGGACGCGTGCCGGCTAGTGACCTATTTTTGTGTCTTCAGTACCCGCAATCTGAGATCGGAAAGTGCATTCATATACGCAATGTATGCGTCATACGGCGATTCGTAGGGCGAGAAATATGCATGCACATCACCATCGGCCGACCACTTGGTGCACATATAGTAAAAATGGTCCGATGTTTGAAGTTTGCGCCAATCCTCTATCATGCGACCGTCGTTGGCGCTCAGTATATCGCTTTCGAGTGAATACACTGCCTCAATGGCGGCACGCTGCATCGGATTGCCGACCCATGCCGTGAGATCGCGATCCGTATCGGCCCACGTCACGATGTTTGGCATGTCGATTTCGTCGCGCGGCTCGTACTGCTGAATGACTTGTGACGGTGTGTGGAATCCAATATCACCGCTCTTGTAAACCTCTTCCGGCAACTTATCGAGGAATGCAAAGATACCTGAATCCTCCCACTGATGTTCGCCAAAAGTCTCATAGTCCATAAACAAATTGATCGTGTCACCGTCGGCAGCTTTTACCCACTGTCCGAATTTTTCTGCCGTCAGCGGCCACTCGGTCCATTCCCGCGAAGAAAATCGAAACGCCACGTCGTCCGAAAGGCGGTAGTTTTTCATCAAAAGCCGTGTGCTATCGGCACCCTTCGGCGTGTACACATAATTGGGTGATCGCCACCCTAAAATCGGATCCCATCCTTCTGAAATTACCCCCGCATATCCCTGACCGTTGGCCCACTCAGCGAGGTCGTTGCGATATGAAAGCTCGGTGTTACGAAACACGCGAGGACGCGTGCCGAAAATGCGACGGATTATGTCGCGATGCATCGTGACCTGGCGTTCGAATTCAGCTGGAGAGTAGAAAAATGCAAGGCTGTGATAGTAGGTTTCCCCCAAGACCTCGGCACGCCCGGTGTCGACGATCTTTTTGAATAGATCGAGTGCTTCCGGTGCGTAGCGTTCGAGCTGCTCAAGAGCGATACCGGAGAATGAAAAACTGACATGGAATTCCGGATGACGCTCCATGAGACTGAGTAATAATTTCGTTGCAGGAATGTAAGATTTATTGGCGACCTTCTCGGCGATGCGTCGATTATTGAGACTCGTTTCGGACCGGTCGTTGAAATATTCTGGATCGTTTCCTATATCGAATACGCGATATTTCTTTACGCGATACGGTTGATGTACCTGAAAATAGAAACAAACAGACTTCATATGTATATGTATTGTAACCCGTAAAAAACGTAACAAATTTGTAGGACTACTGCATAGTGAATTGTTCGCTAGTGCACGAGCTCACGCACGATGCCGTCTACTTTTTTTGCAGCATCGGCCCAGGTAATACGATCCGCTTCGTCACGCGCATATTCTGAGAGCGTTGCATGCAAGCCAGGGTGCCCGACAACAGACAAGATTTTGTTGGCCATCTCGTCGATATCCCAAAAATCAATTTTGAGTGCGTGCTGCACGATTTCAGAGACACCCGACTGTTTAGAGATCATCACTGGCGTTCCAAGCTTCATAGCTTCGAGAGGTGTAATTCCGAACGGCTCCGAAACTGACGGCATCACGAACAAATCGGACGACGTATACATCTCATGGCGGTCTCCGCCCGAAAGAAAGCCCGTGAATAGAACATTTTGAGAAATGTTGAGTTGCGCGGCAAGCTTCATCATTCCCTCTTCCATGTCGCCGGAACCGGAAATTACAAACATGACTTTCGGGTTAATCTCGAGTACGCGCTTCGCGGCTCGAATAAAGTAGTCAGGACCTTTCTGAATGGTAATGCGCCCGAGAAAAAGCACTATTTTATAGCCCGATGCCTTAAGCGAGCGCATGCGCTTCCAACCCTGCCCGGCGGGCTTGGTACTGTCATCGATGCCGTTGTGCACCACACGCACTTTGTCGGGCGATATACCGTATTGCTTAATAATAATCTGACGCGTGAGTTCTGATACCGCAATCACACGATCGGCTTCTTCCATCCCCCACTTTTCAACATTGTAGACGTGCTGATTTACATTCGGTCCGCCGCATCGATCGAATTCTGTGGCATGCACATGCACAATGAGCGGCTTACCGGTCGCATACTTCGCTTCCACACCTGCGCCGAACGATAGCCAATCGTGTGCATAAATAATATCGAATTCTTCTTCGCGAGCGATTTCCGCTCCCATCATTTTGTAGCGCTCAACCTCTTCGAACAAATCGCGACCGTAAATCGTTTCAGTCGGAATGCGATGATCGCGATAGGATTTACTGGTGATGTATGGCTCAAGTACCGAATCAACTGATCGTATTTTTACGTCAGCATTTTCCGCAAATATCATGCGTGCATGCGGTGAGCTTACGGCAAGTTTACGCGGCATGACGAACGTGACCTTGAAACCGCGCTCTGAAAGCGACCTGGTAAGACCCTGGCACGCCACACCTAAACCACCGCTATTAAACGGCGGAAATTCCCACCCGAACATCAGAATGCGGGGCTTCATAGTTTCCACATGTATGGTGTAATCCTACCATCTCATTTGGCGCGATGTGGCTCAAAAACTGTGCATTTGTCTATAATTAGTGTGATACCCTCTCACCATGCAATGCCCGAAAGCAATCATTTTTGACCTCGACAACACGCTCGGCGAGGCATTTCATGCCCCAAAACATTCGATTCTCGCTCGTTTTGAAAAAATCCTACCCCTTATGCCAACCGCAATTATGACCGCTGCAAGCCTCGGTCGTGTAAAGAACGACGTGATTGTAAATCTTTCACCCTCATTCGACCCCGCACTTCTCACCCTCTTCACGGCAAACGCTGCGCAATGCTATCTCTGGCTGGAAAAAACGTGGACCGCACAGTACGGATTTAGCTTCGATGACGATGAGCGGCGTGTAATACGTGAGGCACTCGAAGCTGCTGCTGCTGAAACAGGCGTACTCGACGATGCTCCTGCCTATGGCGATCGTTTTGTGGATTATGACGGATACATCGCATTTACCGCACTTGGCGTGGGCGCCCCGACCGAGGAGCGTAAAGCATGGGATCCATCGGGCGAAAAGAGACAACGATTGCGATCTGTTTTAATGGAAAAGCTTCCGCAATTCGATGTATATATCGGCGGCTCAACATCCGTCGATATCACACTCAAAGACATCAATAAGTCGTACGGAGTCATATGGTATGCAAAACACCTCGGCCTGGAGCCCAAAGAGATGCTCTATATCGGTGACGCGCTGTATCCCGGTGGAAACGACGAGGTGGTCATAAAAACCGGAATTCAAACTCGCGCCGTAGCCAATCCAAAAGAAACAGAAACGGTGATCGACGAAGTACTTGCTTCGTGCGCAGTGTAAGCACACGTTTTGGAGACCAAATGACCCCCTCCCCGGCCTCCGCTTCGCTGCGACCGGGGTTTCCTTTTGCTGGCATGAGGATTCTAGCTGAATAATCTGAAGTTCTGCGGATTGTCTTTCTTTCCCTGCCATTCTATGTACTTCCGTATCTTCGTCTCATTCAGGCCGATGGTTGATGAGAAATATCCGACGCTCCAGATGCCGTCT
>JAYWCB010000003.1:0-6922 GCA_043780835.1 Minisyncoccota bacterium | reverse complement strand
ACAATCCACAGAACTTCAGATTATTCAGCTAGAATCCTCATGCCAGCAAAAGGAAACCCCGGTCGCAGCGAAGCGGAGGCCGGGGAGGGGGTCATTTGATAAAAAGTTGAGACTGAACCCCTCAAAATAACCAGTGGTATGCCTGCCCGTCCGTAGCCTTGGCGAAGGAGGGAAAACAAAAACCCCGGCATCGCTGCCGGGTTTTCTGCACCCCGTAAACAAGCGCAGCTTGATACTTTTACAAATTCGCATAGAATTGATGCATATCAATCAATCTACATGCATATGACAAAAAAAATCCCCATCTCGAAAGCTCGCGTTAATCTCGGCGCCGTTGTTCGAGGTGTTCGCGAGAAGGGTGATGTGGTGGTTTTGGAAAAAGATGGCATCCCCGTTGCGTCTATAGTCGGTGTCGATCTTGTAGAGGATTTGCGAGACGCGCTTGATCTTGCGGCCGCACGAGTGCGTACTCAAAAAGACTCTCTTGTAGACTGGGACGTCATTCGTGCGAAATATGTATAAGGTGCTTCTCAAGGCATCCGCGCAAAAAGAACTGAATACGCTTCCTGTATCTGTACGAAAGAGAATAGGCGCAGCTCTTGATGAGCTCGTGCGAATGGGAATTCACGCGAAGCATACAAAAAAGTTACAGCCCCCGATCGGGGGATTCCGTATGCGCGTCGGAGAATACCGAATTCTTTTTGATCGAGACGACGAAATTCTTTTGATACATCGCATTTCAAAACGCGCCGAGGCATATTAATACGGCGTCAGAAATAAGAGGTAATAGGCACCATGAACCCCTCCAAAAAGGGAATAGAGGTGAGATTTAGTCTTGAAGAATTGGGGATTGGTCCGATAAAATGAGAAATGTGTGGCTTGTCCGCCGCTGAGGTGGGTGAAAACAAAAAACCCCCCGCATCGCTGCCGAGGGTCTCTGCAGTGGTACTCTGTGCGTATGAAGAAAACTCTTATGTACGGCGCGATTATCATTGCGATTCCGGTTCTTGCGATCGCATACTATGCGATCTCGCCGCTGTTTCGAAATATCAAAGTGAATGATGCGCTGCCCATGAGTGCTCAGGCGAATACTGTTGCGGGCTCAGTTGTGACCGGTACCACAGGGCACCCGGCGTCCGGCACGGTGCGCATTGTCGCTGCGAATGGCGCGTCCTTCGTGCGATACGAAAATTTTAAAACCATCAACGGTCCTGATATATACGTGTACCTTGCAAAAGACAAAGACGCGAAAGATTTTGTGAGTCTTGGTCAGGTCAAGGCGACCGAGGGTAATGTGAACTACCAAATCCCCGCAGCGACAGATGTATCGCAGTATCACTATGTACTCACGTGGTGTAAGCAGTTCGGCGTACTTTTCAATTATGCTGATCTCGAGACATCCGGTGTATAGGAAAAGCGGAGCACATTCCCTTAATCCCTCAAAAAGAGAACTGGTGGTGTGAAAACAAAAACTCCGGCAGCGATGCCGGGGTTTGACACAAACCTCAGGAATGGGCACAGTGCGGGCCGGCTTAACGAGGGGGCTCATATGAGTATCCAAGACTTTATTGCGAAGGCTCAGGCCGCCAAGGTCGGCAGCGATTCGGTCAATATCGACGGCACGCGCTATGCCTACGACATCTTGCCTGCAGGACACGAACCGAACGTACCGTACTTTGTCGGCTTTCCGCAGGGGTATTTGTTTATATCGCAGCAGGTACCGGAGAACTTCCGCAAAGCCTTCTTGGCTCACGAGGTTAAATGCGTTGAGATACGCGATGCGGGAATCGTACCGCATTGCGTGTGCGCCTTTGAGCAGGAGCTCAAGTACGTGCCAAGTGATATTGCGGTCTACCTCAGCATGCGCAAGACCATGTTCGATGCACTGATCTCGTACTACAAGGAAACCGGTAGTCCCGAGTTCATCGCCGAGATCACTCGCACGCGTGAGCGTATTGTGCAAATGCTGAGTTAATTGCCTAGAGCAACGCAATAATAAGGCTGGAGCACTCCGGCCTTTTGATTTGCCCCTGCTTCCGGGGGTTTGACATGGAGAGTAGGACTGGCAGTCTTCTGTGAGGACACAAGCAGAGGAGTTTTCCATGGGTGTTCTGATAACGGGAATAAAGTTCGGTGCGGACCGTGCTCTGGTTTGGCAGTCTCAGAACAGAGACGTCGATACCCATAATCTCGGTCCGAGTGATCTCCTATTCGGTTACGACGAAGATCGTGCATTGCTGGATGATATGTTCTTGCGCAATAATGCAGTTTTTGTTGAATCTGTGGCCGCTCGTGCAGGTGAGATGTATACCAACATCTTTTGCCGAGCGGAACGCGTTACGCAGACACACCGCATAGAACAGCGTCGTGAGGATTTCTTCAAAATTACGATGGACCACCTCTGTCAGGAAATTATGCTCAGTCAGCGTTGGCAGTGGACAATCCTCATCCCCGTGAACGCTGCGCTTGTCCTTGAGTTCATCGCTCGCCGGTATCAAGTTGAGGTTTTCGCGTTGAGCAAAACCTAAACGTACCGTGCTCTTCGAACGGCCGTCACCTCGACGGCCGTTTGATTGCAAGGATTCCGTAGGAAAATCCGTTCCGTTGCGGTTTGCTATACTGCTCCTCTAATCAATAACACCCACACCATATGAAAAAGTTTTTAGTTGTGTATCGAATGGACATGGAAGCAATGAACAAGATGATGTCCGACTCGACGCCTGAGGATCGCCAAAAGGGAATGGAGGAATGGCAGACCTGGATGGCAGCACATACCGCCGATTTCGCTGATGCGGGAGGTCCGGTCGGTAAGAACACTCACGTTACAAAAGAAGGGGCGACAGAAATGAGTAATGATATCGCCGGGTACACCGTTTTCCAGTCGGAATCCAAAGAGGCACTGACCGCGCTCCTTGCGGATAATCCGCACTTCCAAATGCCGGGCGCAACGGTCGACATGATGGAAGTTATCTCGATGATGTAGTCCATTCACGTTATTCTCGTGAGATGAGTCAGAGCCCCGGCAGCAATGCCGGGGTTTGACTTTGGGACTCGAAATAGGCAGGCTGTGTACCGGCAACATAAGGGAGATGCAGATGCGTCCGATTCCTATTATTTCGGGCGTGCTCTTGCTCACGTCCGTCTATATAAGTGTTCTTGCGATGATGTACTTTCCGTATTGGGGGTTTTGCACCTCATTTGCAATCGCGGTTTCGCTCATGAGCGTAGGGACAATACTTGAGCGTTCACTCCATTACGGTTTGGCAAAGCTTATTGAGATTGTCGGGATGTGGGTACTGCTCATGAGTATGCAGATACTACCGTTTGATTCATGGCGCTTTGCTATTTCTGTTTCAGCGGAGTTTTCTACGGCTCTCATGGGCATCATCGTAGCGACAATTGCGACTCTGATGTCGTTCATTGTTTGGTTCTGTGTCTATTTCTTCATCGGCGATGTGCTCAAAAGTTTTTTCGTGCAAATGGGATGGCGTGAAGGTTGAGAATCAAAAAAGCCCCGGTATGCCGGGGCTTTTATTATCGTCGCGGAGCTACATGATGTGTCGGAATTGGAATCGAATCTGGCGTGAGGTTTTGCTGCATGTAAAGCGATCCCACCATGAGTGCAATACCAGTCACAAAGCAGAAAAAGGCAATTGTCGAGACCGAATTCCAGACTGCCTCTTTCCAAATGAGCACGACAAATCCGATAAGTACAAACACCGTGCCGAGCACGGTGATATACGGCAAGAGGTCAGTGGCTACCATAACAATACAAAAATCGTAGCATGTTGACATGCCGCTGGTTCGGGAATACCGTTTCTATGGGGAGACTCACTTTTTTGGAGGAGGACGCACCATGACCTTGTTTCGCCGCATGTTCCGGCCTGCAACACCCATGAATCCTGAGGCGTGGAGTGACTGGTTTGCATGGCATTTTGTCTGGGCCACGTCGTACGAAATCACACAGCGCGGTAATCCGCGCGCTCGTTCTTGGGCGCCGTTTGTTTCGACGCAGTATTGATCATATCGATATCGGACACTTCCGGTTTCATCGTTACGAGTACCGGCTCGGTACGCCCATTGCCACCTAAGCCGCGACGGCGTTGCCCACAAGAGAACGGTCGCATTATTGCGACCGTTTCGTTTTGCTACACTCTCTTTTATGGAATACGTTGCATTTCTCCTGGGTATCAACGTGGGGCGCCGTACGGTAAAAATGGCGGCGCTCAAGCATCTGTTTGAAATAAAAGACTTCAAAAAAGTACGCACCGTACTTGCAAGCGGCAATGTTCGATTTGATGGCGGGAAGGCAACGGCTGCGGGAATTATAAAAAAAATGGAACCAGCTTTGGAACAGCATTTCGGTTTCAAAATCGAAATTATTCTCCGGTCCATTCCTGAACTGGAGGTGATATTAAAAAAAGATCCCTTCAAAAAGATTACGGTAGGGAAGCAGACGCGGCTCTATGTCACATTTCTGGCGATACATCCATTGAAGCCCGAAAAATCTCGAGCGGTGAGTCCTCAGTACGAAATCCTCAAGGTCACCCCGGGCGAAGTGTATTCACATCTTGAAATGTCTGAGCAGTTTAAAACACCCGATATTATGAAAATAATAGGGCATTCATATGGCAAGAAAATCACGACGCGTAATTGGAATACGCTTCAAAAGATCCTGAAATTGTAATCTCAGCAGTATGAAAAGCAGGTGAGGTATAATCGGTCAATGAAGCGATTTAGGGCGCTTAAAAGCATATTGTCACAATGGGATTTTGCAGTGCTCGCGATCTTGATCGGAATCTGTATTTTCTACTACGCCCATGCGGTGATGGCGCATTCTGCGCAATACACAATTACTCCCGGTATGCCGCACGATGAAATGCTTTCTCTTTTCCGCAGTGATATTAAAGAGTTCGGCGGCAAAAAAGCGTACATCCGTTTTTCTGCGGCAATGCAGCCGGTGCCTGAAGCCATGCAGCATGAATATGCTCACGAATTCGGCAATGAGCTCTACAAAATAGAAGGCGAAAACGGCATGAGTGCATGCGACACCCGATTCCATTTCGGCTGTTTTCATCAGTTTTTGAGTGCGGGTATTGCCGAGCACGGCGTCGCTGCAATCGACAGGCTCTATCACAAGTGCGGCGCTATTGCCGGCGGACTTGAAATCTGTTTGCATGGTCTCGGTCACGGTATTCTAGCGACGGTCGGATATTCGGTTGATGATTTGGCACGGGCATTGGAGCTTTGTAAGCCCATGCAAGGCGATATTCCGCTCGTTCGATGCGATGGTGGGGTTTTTATGGAATACAATATTCACACAATCAGAAACGTAGAGGGATCACCCGGTATTCGTCTGGTAGAAAACGGTGATTATTTCCATCCGTGCAATAGCGTCAAGGCGGAGTTTCGTAACGCCTGTACGTATTGGTTGCCGCAGTGGTGGTACGCCCTCATGCCGGGCACTGTACGCGATCCGGCGGCGCCGATACGCAACGCGCCATATCAGGAAATGGCAAAACGATGCGCATCGGCTGAATATCCTCGCACGTGTTATGAGGGTATCGGATACATTATGATCAGTGCTTCAAACTTTAATCCTGAGAAAGCGCGCGCAATCTGCGATTCGCTCGGTACAAAACACAATGTGAGTTTGTATTGCCGCTCAATGGCAGCGCGGATATTTAAAGGCGCGGAAACCGTTCACGGCGGCTCCGCGGCACTCTGCGAAGGATTGCCTACAGCACAACACACGTTCTGTACTTCATATCTCAAAGATTCGGACGATTTCCTGCCCGAAGTCCTTCCGGAGATGCGCGGGTAATTGCACATGAGAAACAAACATTTCATTATTGTCCTCGCGGTCCTGTGTGCGGTTTCAGCCGGTTCAATTATTTCTGCACATCGCTCCGACCCGTTAACACAGTTTCCCGAAGCCGCGACCGTGGCTGCGGACTCACCGTCATTCGATGCATTGTCAGCACGATTCCGTGCAATCGCGACGGAAAAAGGGGCGTCGTACGCATACGATGTATTGCGCCACGCAACACTTGCGCCCGGAACTGACTTGCACTTGTTGGGTCACGAAATCGGAAATGTTCTCTACAAACAAAAAGGAATCGATGGGATGTCGATCTGCACACATGAATTTCGCAACGCGTGCTCGCACGCAATCGTGATCGGATATATGCAAGAGCATGGCGACGGGGAAGATGTGCGCAAAGCCATCGACGGCGCATGCAAAAAAGCTCCCGGCGGGCTGGGCGCATATGCGATGTGTTATCACGGTCTCGGCCATGGGGTCTTTGCGTACTACGGCTTTACCTTCCCAAATACGGTCAAATTCTGCGAGCAAGAAGGAACCGCTGACGCGCATTTCGTGCAGCGCGATGAATGCATCGGTGGCGCGGTCATGGAGCTCATTGGCGGCGGCGGGCACGACAGAGATAAGTGGACCGCTGCGAACGCCCGCTATTTTAAAAAGAGCGATCCGCTCGCGCCGTGCTCAAATTCGAGCATTCCGACATACGCCAAAACAATGTGCTACGTGTATATCACCCCGCATCTTGTGGAGTGGTCGGGCGCATCGTTCCAGAATTTTACGTCTGAACAAATAACAAAAGCGATGGATGCCTGCGCGCCGCTCAAAATGAACTCGCCAGAGAGAAACGCATGCGTTGGAGGGTTCGGCAAAGAATTCGCCGGCGGAGTTGTTGGTCACAGCGATTCGCGATTGCTCACTCTCGGCACCTACACTGATGCGCAATTGAAAGAGGTCGAGCGACTATGCACGCTCGCAACCGATCCTCGCGATGCACACACCTGTGAACTGTATGCGCTCGGCACGTTCTTTTGGGGAGGCGAAGCTGAGAAACATTTAGCAACGCGTTATTGCAATGTGCTCTCGGATGCTGAATCCCGA
>JAYWCB010000002.1:0-92799 GCA_043780835.1 Minisyncoccota bacterium | reverse complement strand
CAATCCACAGAACTTCAGATTATTCAGCTAGAATCCTCATGCCAGCAAAAGGAAACCCCGGTCGCAGCGAAGCGGAGGCCGGGGAGGGGGTCATTGAGTAGGTGGAAATACGAAATCAAAAGAAAAAGGCGGTGCTTGAGTGCAAGCACCGCCCTCTTAATTATTGTGTTTTCACACAAGGAGCTTGTCGTCACCATCAGACTCGTTCCACGCATAATGTACAGCGGGCTTTGTGAAGATGCAAGTAAGATCGGCGGGCAAGCATGCCCGCCCGCCGACCCGGACTTTGCTTACAAGCTAAGCCCTGGTTGAAACAAGCGCGTTAATCGGTCACAAACAACGACCGGTTACGGGACACTTGTTGCACTTGGGCGCCTCCGACTTGATGGCCGAAGCCACTTTCGTCGCGGTGCTTGCACGGACGCCTTTTGCAGCCGGGGCCGCAAGGGAAACGCCCGTTGTCGCAGTCGTGATGGTGAACACAACTGCGAGCAGCATCGCTCTTTTTTGCACGTATGCACTCCTACATGCGTGGTTTGGCACGAAGCCGAAGCCGAACGCGGCTCCGTTTGACCTCGAGGACAGTATCGTGTTCTGGTGTAACGGTCAAATAAAAAAATCCCCCGGCATTAGACCGGGGGATTAAGAAATCTACACGCCTCACTGAATAATTGTTGCGCCAGATCGTTTCATAACTTCGATCAGAGTCGGCAAGCGACTGAACAAGTCATTCATCGCTTTCGCATCGCCGAAACGTACACCCAGTCGAGCCTTTTGAAGTGACGCAATAACTTCCGGATCAGTCAATGTCCGTTGCAGTGCAGCGCTCAGTGTTTGTACGACATGCTCGGGTAAACCTTTCGGTCCCAGTAAGCCATTCCATGGTTTCAATTGTGCAACAAGATCATGGAATTCACGCATTTCAGGCACCTGCTCATCCAGTGTGAGCACGGCGGGCAAGAACGGATTGCGTGCCGTTCCGATAGTACCGATCGCTCGAATGGATCCCGATTCTATATGTGGAAGCGACGTATTAGACGTCGATGCCATCACATCTATGCGATCGCCGACGAGGTCAATCATCGCTTTCGGCTCGTCACCGCTGTAGGGAATTTCCGTAAACACATCGTTACCAAGCGCATGTTTGAGTAGGCCCGTGAAAATCGTTCCCATCGGGCTGCCCGAGGCAACATTCAGTTTTCCCGGATTCGCACGGATGTACGCTACAAGTTCACTGAAATTCTTTACCGGAAGTTCGTTACGAACCACAAGCACGAAGTAGATTTCGACCGCTTGACCGATTGCGGTGAAGTCATCGGGAGAGTACGGGGGTGTCTTACCGGCAGCAGCGTATGCGGCTGGGACGGTAATGGCACCTCCGTCGTTGCAGAAGCAGAGCGTGTACCCGTCCGCGGACGCTTTAAGCATTTCGCGCACGCCGATTTCTCCAAGTGCTCCCTTTCTGTTTTCGACGATGAACGGTTGCCCGAGCAGCTCGGTCATTCGCTGCAACACAATACGTGCCGCAGCGTCAGCCGAGGCACCTGCCGGAAACGGAGCGATCACTGTTACGCGTCGCGCGGGATAGTGTTCCGCCGCTAATCCAATATGTGCGGTTGCAAGCGGCAGTGTAAGCGCGGTAACGCGAAGCGTATTGCGGAAAGCAGACATTCAGATTCTCCACATAATGACAAACATTCTGTTCGTCCCGCGGCACACTATACGAGTGGTCGTACGCGCGGTCAATTTCGGTTGCATCTCGCGGATCGATACGAGACAATTTGACTATGCTTATCCTTCTCGGCGGTCTTCAGGGGAGCGGTAAACGCCAGCTCGCACGGGCTTTTTCTGATGCTACAGGCTTCTTTTGGCACGACACTGCCCGAAATGGATCTGTTGTGCCATCCCGTTTCGAGCGCTCATCAACTGTGATACATACCGATCCGGTCATCATTACAGACGCACTCCGTGTGCAGCGGCTGGAGAAGATCGTAAGGGATTTTCCGCTGTTGTCGAAAATGTACGATGGTGTCATCGTTGAGCATCTATTACATCGACGACTTCCACGTGAACATTTAATCACTGCGGCAAGACGCCATTTTTCGAATGTTGTTACGATTTGGCTCGACTCAGACGAAGGTGCTATCCAAGAGCGCATTGCTGAGAGTGTCGGATCGAATTCCGGCCCTTTATTCGAGCGTGCGCTTCGTCAGCGTGAGCATACTGTGCAAGAGTTTGAACCGTTTGACGAACCTATCGACGTGATAAGGTATCAGCCTGAAATCGAAGATCCCATATCGTGCGTAATCGCTTGTATCAAGCGAGCTACGGGTCAGATAATTAAACGAAGTCATTGATGGGATTGTGGTAATCGTCGAGATTGATCGTATCTGAAAAACACATGTCGTCGTCAATAAAACGATATGAGTGCATGCGAAGCGTCACGAGTGATAGCGACCCTGATTTTAGTTTGGTATCGCGATAGTGTTCGTCTTTGGTAAATTTGTAGATAATGTCTTTCGCGGGCCATTTATAGGTGTGCCACCCATCACCGATTTTTTTATCGGGGTTGAGCATGCTCCAGAGTTGGAAGTCCTCCGTATTAAAGAACGGGGTAAATGATTCATGTAAATATGCCGCCGAAATCTTCGGAAGGCTGTGCGTGCTGGCGTATGAAACCGCTCTGTAGTACACCGATTGCCATTTAACGGCAAAACTGAACCACCAAATCATATCGTGATTCGAGACCACATCAATCGGAGCATTGTCCCGCATGCGTTCGAACAAATTCAGATAAAATGTCGTGAGAGTTTCATCCCCGCTCTTTTCCAAAAAATAGGTGTGCAGCATATCTCTGTCATACGCTTTGTGCGGTGCGTGCGGCCCGAATCGTTTAATCAATCCATTTGTTGTTTCAGCACCGAACAATTGGTCATTGAGTTCTCCGCTCACGAAAATATGATCATCCCCGACGAGATACGGGAGCAGCATTGACGACTCCCGCGCAAGGTGCCCTCGTATATGCTCTCGATAAAATACCGGATTTTCAAATATCGAGTCCTCTGTAAGGAGTACCACAATCGATTTTCTTTGTTCCACGGTTGCGTGCTTCAGCAGTGAAACGAGCGCTGTGGTGGAATCAATACCGCCCGACCACGATACATATATTTTGCAGCCGCGCTTGGTTGCCGTGGTCAGTAATTCAACAGCACGTTCATCACATATGTTTTCGTACGTCTTTGAAAAAGTGCGCATGACTGGAAGGGGAAAGAGTGATTGAGTTCGCAGCGGAGATGCGATGGTATTGCTGCGATCCACGAACGTTACTCGCGTTTTAAAAATCTTTGCGAGCCCCGAAAGCATTTTCATGCCGGGGAGAGGTGAGTGTGCAGTGACGCCTGCGTTGAAATACAGAAGATTGTTCATGCGTATGTACTTATGCGACGAGTGCGTTTTCGTAGCAGTCTCGATAAAATTCCCCTAAAATTTCCGGAAGCGCTGATTCGGCAGCATCGCCGATCAACTGAAAATATTTCATGCGTAGAATTTCGCTTTTTGCGAGCAGGTCTTCGTACAAGCGCGCTTTAAAGCGAATGTCGTCCGCCGCTGTGCGCAGGGTACAACCCGAGAAATCCGCGTACTGCACCACAAGAGGAAATTCAGATGCGCGAGACTCGTCGTAATTTGATGCGATGAATCCCTCGGCTTGTAATCGCTTCAATAGATAAACTGTTTCTTGAAATTCTATTCCCGACCGGTTCTGGTATCTCGCTGCATTGATATTAAACATAACTTTCGAAATCGCGCCGAATTTTGCTGCCGTAAGTTGCGCGCGCTCCCTGAGCGCTTCTGCAACGTCATGCGGGGTAGTCTGACTGAACAATCGGGCTTTTTCATCCCAGTGCCAGTTGGGATACTGTTCAGGCACGAGGCCATGAAGCGGAAACGACTGCTCATGATTTGGACTTTGTACGAGCGGCCAGTGAACCGTATCCGGTACGTGTTTATTCAAAAAAACGATTGCGGATATGTGGGTACTGGCAATTAATACAGCGTTACTCTTTCTATCGAGCAAGGCACTGTAGAGCTGCATGTGGCTATCATAGCAAATACGCTCGTCACGATTTCGATGATTTCATATATGACTGCGCGCGGCGAAGCTCGCGGATCATAAAATATGATGATAGTGCAAGAAGTGCGAGGGCACTCACGCGTAACTCAATGCCGCCAAAGGGAAGTGCCGCGATAAGGCTACCGGCACCGACAGACGCCAGTGCCCATCCTGCACCGAGGGAGCCGCATGCGGCGCACCCAAAACCGAGCACAGCGGAGACAAGGCCAAGCAGACCGCTCGATATGCCATATGATGTTTCCAGTTTGCGATAGGTTCGAATGTAGGTGCTCGTGAGTGTGGCATTCACCCCGATAAGAACTGCAACGCTCACAAGATACGCCAACTCCACGAGGGGTTTATCAGTGAACGCTCCAAAAAGGAGTGATCTCGCAAACGATACACGCGAGAGCGCCGGAAGTGATGGATCAAACACGATTGCAAAAAATATTTTTCCTATTCCAAACCAAGCACCGAAACAGAGAACAAGGAGCGCAACACAAACACCGGCTGTGAAAGAAAATTGATCGAAGCGAGATCGCATACCGCGCAATCATTATCGCCCCGCCCCGAATAAATAGACCCATTGACGTCGGGAGGATTCTAAGTTATAGAATACTTTGGTGGTTGAGAAAGTGCATCAAGCGATACATCACCTTCAAGGAGGATGCGATGCAGAAATTACTTACTAAATCTGCCCTCATGGCATTGCTGGTAGTCAGTGGCTCGCTGAGCGAGGCGCTCGCACAATCCCGTCCGGCAGGAAAAATTACGTGCGTCGCGTGGTGTAGCAAGTACATGCCAGGCGCCGTTTCCTGTTCGTCCAGTTGTACGCCGTCGAAAGAGTTCGTGAACGACCAACCGAACGCACGATCCGAACAGTGGAAGAGCATGAGCACATCCTCCGGCAAGATGAAATAGTCTTTTCGTTCAGTTCTTCGCAAAAGGCCGGCAATTGATGCCGGCCTTTTTATGCATCCGCACCCATCTTTTTAGATATGCAGTACATGCCGTTCGATGATGTCGGAATATATATCTTTTTTGACGATGCGTCATACTCGACCGCGTTCAAAATTCTTTCGGTCGTTTGGAAAAAACGAATGAGCGTGCCTGTCTTCGGATCGATCTCGTAGAGTCTGCCGTCGTTGGAGCCGATCCATACCGAATCGTCGAAGAGGCGAGGCGATGCAAAAATGCGGCCATTGGTGCGAAACTCCCATCGCGGCTTCCAACTGACGAGATCGAGGGCGTACAGGTGCTTGTCGAGCGATGCAACGTAGGCCACATCATCAATCACGAGCGGTATCGAATAAAATCCCGCAGTCGAAAACGCGCGCATCGGAGAACCGTTGTGTACGGACAATGCATAGAGAGTTCCTTTGATCGTGCCGCACAGTATCTGTTTACGTTTTGCGTCATATGCAGGAGTCGTCTTGATGTCACTATCGCACGGTGTTCGCCACAACAGTTCACCGTCAGAAGCACGATATGCGTATACGACACCGTCATTATCGCCAATGACGACGATGTCTTCTGATTCGATGTAGAGTGGCGAACCGTGGGTAAGGGCTGCATGTGGTGCGTTCCACCGTTCGACACCGGTCGCAATATCGATCGCGGCGATGCCGCCTCTCTTTCTGAACAATCCGAATTCAAGACCGATACATATGACTCCAAATTTTCCTGCTACCGCAGGAGATGAACCGATCCAATCTGCGTGGTCGTATTGCCATTGTTGCGTACCGCTGCGCGCATTGAGCGCGTATACGTTACCGTCATACGCGCCAAAAAATACCGTGCCGTTGTATATGCACGGCGAGGACAATATTCCTTTTCCATCCGGATGTCGTCCTACTTTAAAATTCCATACGACGGTTCCATGTTCGCTATCGAGTGCTCGAAAGATACCATCGTCGCCGCCGTACAGAATGAGGTTTTCGAACAGGATGGGAGCTGATTTTTGTACCACATTATAGTGACTCATGTGCTGCGGCGCATACAACCAATGTTCAACAAATGCATCATCCGGGACATCCGGTGTTTCCTTGAGGAGTGGAATATCGAAATCAGCAACCGTAAACAGTTTTGAAAAACGAACACCACGATCGTTTAAAAAGTGATAGGTCGCATCGTCGCGGAACGCGAGGATTACGAACACGTCCCGAACGGTTTTCCCCAGACTTTCGAGGATCTCAAGTTGTCGAAGGAAGGATTGTCCCGAATTTATGAGGTCGTCAACGAGTACGATCGGATCATCGGTCAGCGTGCCCTCCACTTGTTTCATAAGTCCCTGTCGTTTTCGCGACTTTCGCACATAAAACCCATTTACTGGTGTGCCTCGCTCAATTCCTTTCATCACGATTGCAGTAATAAGTGCGATTGATGCCGTTTCAAGTCCTCCCACTTGAAACGGGTACTGAGTCGCGAATCGTTCCCAGAATAGTTCAGCGTAGCAGGCAAGCCATGTCGGTTGCAGCATGATTGCTCTGAAATCAAATATCCACTCATCCCGATCACCGGTATGCTCGGATCGAATGATGGGAGTTATCGCGTTTGAGCGGATAAAAGCCCCGGCAGCGATTGCATGATGAAATAATTTTTCTTGTGCGGTCATACACGAGCATTGCTCATTCGTCTGCATCCATACGGGCGCGAGTCTGCACATGCGCGCCTTTCGAAAGCGTAATAGAGTGCACCGCTTGCTCGAGATCAGGGTCAAGGTCCAAAAGATCATTCGTTCGCTGGTCGTCGAATCCTGCCATGGGGCGCACCTGGAGCTTGAGTGCACTTGAGACGAGAAGCACGTTTTCCGACATGTGGCCTGCCTCGAGTAATGAAAGTCCGTACGTGAAATCGCCGTATTTTGCGGATGATCGACGCCATACACTCGTGAACACGATCAGTGCGGAAGGTAAGAGAAACTCCGGTTTCTGAACGAGTCGGGTGATATCAAAATTCGGCTCGAGTTCCCATAAGTATTCAAGTGCATGTGCAGAGGGGTGATAGTGGTACACCCCGGGAGCCGCACCTTCCAGTGATGTTGCAATCAAATACGTTTCAATCGGATAGAGTGCGCCACCGGACGGATAATTTCTGTGATTCGAATCGGCGTGCTGTCTGAGCGCAAGTCCAAATACGGTGCCAATATCCTGCAGCGAAAGCGGCGTATCCCCACCCTGATTCAGTGATGAAACACGGCGGGAGAGCGCTTCGGGTAGAGAAATATCCAATACCACGGGTTCCGGCAGTGAAATACGTTCCATACGACTGTATTCTTTATGTGTGCCTTGCGGCACGTCTTCAGGTCGACGCGTCGCGCCTCGGCGGGTGAATCGCGTTGCGCGTAAAGCAGTATGCAGATGTGAAAGAAAAATCGTCATATGCTCATGCGTACGGATGAGGGTCGTCAAGGTATGGTGCGGGTCGTGGTGAATAGCCGAACAGTTTCGGTACCTCTAAGCGGCGCGTTCCACCGAGTTGACGGAGTTTTTCGTCGAGATACGTATGTTGCAGTTGCGGGATAACCACCATTTCAATGTACCAAGACGTGGGATTGTTTTTTTTAGTGCTCAATGATACCGAAATGCAATCGAATTGATTCGTCGCGCACCATGCGGTAACCATTTTGAGATGTTCCTCGATCGACAAATTTTCCCATGTTGTTTCCGGCACGGCTATTTCCGCGCCGCTCACCAGAAATTCCAATTTGCGCGCGTTTTGCGGATGGCTCCAATAATAGAGTCGCTCATAATGACCAACGGTGTCTACGGATCGCGAGGTGTCCCAGT
The DNA here is from genome assembly GCA_043780835.1 of Minisyncoccota bacterium. Classification (GTDB taxonomy): domain Bacteria; phylum Patescibacteriota; class Minisyncoccia; order Phycocordibacterales; family UBA2100; genus UBA10103. The sequence goes on along the minus strand of JAYWCB010000002.1, from coordinate 84,900 downwards.
CGCCCTTGGGAAGAAAATCTCTTCGGCAAAATGCTCGTCCACGAAGGGCTTCGGTAATGGCTTTTTCGACCGCAAGCGCAAACGACCGATGGGCTTTTAACCCGATAATAAAACGGGGTGCGTTGCCCGACATGTCCTCTAAAATGACACTGACCGCATGCACAGGTGCATCGGTAAGCATGGGTATCACGTGCGGCTTGATGCGATATCGTTTACAGTCAGATAATACCGATTCAAGTTCGGGGTACTTTGCTTGTAAATCTTCCAAGCGAATGTGGGGAAGCGTGAGCTGGTTGAGCCACATAATCATATACGCCTCTCGTTCGATCACTTCCAGTGCGCCGGCGAGTTGCGCACCCGATCGTGTAGGCCACGTGGCGAGACCGATGGTAATCGGTATACGGATTCGTGGTTCACTGTACGGATCGGTAAGCCAGGCGCGATTACCGCTCACGGTCTGAGCAGGCACATAGGTTGCTTCGTTTGATACCAATGATTTACCCTTAATCCATGTGTACGTTGCTTCCGGAGGCAGGCGTAGTTGTGAGTTTCCTTCCCGCTGCTCCTCAGAGAAACTTGCAAAGGATTTTGGGGCGATGTACCTGCCTTTGATCGCAATTTCTCCGACTGTCGCACGGATAGCACCGTCAAAATAATCGTTTTTCGTTCTCCAAATTGAGCGCTCCAAACCCTCTGCAAGCGCTGCGGTCAATGCCGCCGCGTCGTCATTCATTGTTGCGCCACCGGCGTGTTGATCGGTCGTGTCGCGGGTTCCCCATAAGCGCATTTGCGGTTCGTCCGCCAATGGAATGATTGGACCGAACGTGCGAAGGATACCGGCGTGTTCAAGTTTTGCAGCAAGTGTAAATTGTTGCGAAAGATCTGTCCTTCCATAGGGCAGGTCGTGTTTATCGTACGCTACAACAACGCCGAGTTTTTTTTCAATGTAGGCAATAAACCGCGCGATCGGACTTTGAGAACTGTCCGTATTGTGGGCATTCTTGACTACAGTAAACAGCTCAGCATCAAGAATCATCCAGGATATAATATCAAGTCAGTCTTTGTTGAGCAAAGAAATAGCTATTATCCCCAAATTGGAAGCAGGTTGCATAGCAATTCGTCTTTTTGTGGAATAATACGTATATGGCATTTCTCGTACAAGGTATTTCGACGTTTTCCAGATACTACCGAAAGATAACCGCAGCTTCCATCATAGCCGTGGGATTTTTTACCGTACTCTTTTATACGGCTTCGCCAAAATCATCTGCTCATTTGAGCGACACTGTGTTGGGCGCAGGAACTGTTCACGCAGAAGTGGTTGACTCCGGAGCCGGAAGCGCCGGAGGAAGTGACAGTGGATCCGGATGTGATAGTGGTGGTAGTGGCGGTAGTTGCGGCTAATGTATGAATCTACGAAAAGATATATCACTCGCACTCGGCGTCCTCTTCGTTATCGCGGTTGCACTTTTGGTGTATTGGTTTGCCGCCGTAAGATCTCAAAATCAATACGATGCATCTCGCACGCCGTATAAAGTACTGACCCAAGAAGATCAGTCGTTTTCTCACGCGATGACTCTCATGAAAGCAGGCCAGTATGATGAGGCAAAGCAGGCACTTCAGGCATCTCTTGCCAATGCTTCTGATCCGCAAGCAGAAGCACAAATTCGGTTTAAAATTGCGCTCGCGACTGAGGAGAGCGGGGATTTTGCCAACGCTATAGCTCAATATAAATCAATCGCTTCAAATGAGCGATATTTCAAGCAAATAAGAGCGTATGCCGTGCAACAGCTCGCATCGTTCTACTACACATATAATTATTCCCATCCTGAGGTGAGCGATGAGATTTTCAAAGATTCACCCTACGCAGAGATGGCGCAAGGTGTCGATACCGAAATGGCGCTCAGACGCTTGAATGAGTACGCTTCTTCGCTCTACCTGCTCGCTCCTTCTCTTATGCGTCAAGCGGATTGGTATGCGACGGACCTATCAAAAACATTACACAACGCAAGTACCAGTCCCGCAGGCATTGCAGACATCGCGAAAATTAAAGAACTACAATCGCAGGCGCAACCCGAGCTTGATCGCATGCGCAAAGATGCAAACGAAACCGGTCCGCTTATAGATGCCCTCACAAGAGAAGGAATTGTGGAGCGTAAACTTGCGACTGCAGGTGTTGCAAAGATTGAGGACGTGATTGCGCCTTTCCGAGACGCGCTCAGCCTTTCAGCTACTGCCGCCACCGTACCGGGGCAGGACAGCTACCCGCGCTATTTATACGCGGCTGCACTCGCGACGTTCTATGGCGAATCGCGAGCGGACGAAATTATATCTACCGTGTCCACGCTCAAACCTGTGACGGGTGTTAAAAATACGTATGTTCAATCAGTCGAAGGCTTCTTCAGAAGTGTTCGAAGAAACAATCAGGCGCAATATAATCATATGGCACTGATTAAAATTGCCGATATTGCACCTTCATTCAAGGCGTATCTGATATCGCTCGGCTGGCAGCCAAGCGACTTCGCACAGTAACGGTTCCATGCGAAGTTCCAAAATCAAACGTGATTCGAAAATTCTAATCTTAGTAATTTCTGCGGTCGGTATCGGTGTATTTATTCTACTGGCTGTTTTGCATAATAAGCGTGCGCTCGAACAGGTCCGGACCGTTGATGATCAATCACCGCTTGCGGTTATTGGTGTGGCCGCAGACGATCATATATATTCCGGTGATTTGAAAGCTCCGGTTCAAATGATTGTGTATTCGGATCTTGATTGTCCGTATTGCAAACATCTCTATTTGCAGACTCTCCCCGCATTGCAGAAAGAGTTCGCCAATACATTATTGATCGCATTTCGTCATCTGCCGCTGCCAAAGCACACGGGTGCGTATGGTGAGGCGATTGCCGCCGAGTGCGTATTTAATGATCGTGGCGCGGCGGCATTTGATACCTTCGTAACAGATGTCTACAGCTCTCCTCGGCTCGAGGGACCAGTCGATCCGGTGACGCTCACGCGTTTCGCAGTGAACGTCGGGGTCAATCCGGCGTCATTCGATCAATGTGTAAAAAATCAAACTCCCGCCGATCGGGTAAGGCGTGACATGGTCCAAGGTGCAATTGCCGGACTCGACGTAACACCGTCTATTGTTTTGAAATCCGCAGGACGCAGTATCATCATAAAAGGGGATTACCGTTCGCAGATTGCGACGAGTATCAGCTATCTCTTAGGGAAAAAATAATTTTATGTTAAAACGATATTTTTCGAATCGAGCAAAAGCAGAGGCAGACGGCTCTGTAAGTCTTTTCGATGATCGCTTCATGTTTATTGCATCACTCATCGGCGTCATTGTTGTGACGATACTGCTCATCTATCTGACGCCACTCAAACACCTCACACTGATCGCCCCGATATCAAACGATATCGATCCGAAGGAGTTTTATGCTGATTATTCTCAGCACCGCGATCAGTATATGTTGATCGATGTGCGATCGACGACTGTCTACAATTCCGCCCACGCAGTTGGCGCGATAAATATACCGATTGAAAATCTCATTGATGAACATTTTACCTTGCCGAAGCACGGTAAAAAGATTGCGCTGATTTGCACGAGCGGCAGGCTTGCCGGAATCGCGTATGGATATTTGGAAAATTGGGGCTTTCTCAATCTTATTCGCATCAAAGGAGGGCTCGAAAATTGGTCACTCGAAGGACTGCCGATAGAAGGAAATAACATTCCACATGGATTTTCCGGTGTCGATGAGCATCAGTAACACCGCGAGGGAACCGCAGTATACTTGCGTCATGGTCACGCGACAGATGATGCTTGTTGTGTCTTTATGTGCTGTCGTATTTGCGATCGCATTTCGAATGCCCTTGCGCACAAAAATCTTAAATACGTACGAAGACGTGTCGTTTATGCATTCACCGACGGCGGCACACGCTTTTGAAATTGCCGAGCATCATTTTGGACCCGTCCCGAATCGCGCATACGATGTTCGTCGAGCGCGACAGTACTATTTAAAAACCGTCGCACTCGATCCGAACTATCCGATGGCATATCATGAGCTCGCGAGAACGTCGTTCATCATAGGGATGCTCAATGCCGCGCTAGCCGAAATTACACTGCAAATAAACCTCCACCCTGATTCCAGACCGAGTTCGTATTATGTACGCGCTCTTACGTACGGATTCCTCGGCAAATATCCCGAGGCGCAGGCTGATTACGAAACATACTTAAAAGGCGGGTCGCACAATTGGCCGGGATTCAACGATTACGCATGGATATTACTGAAGGAGCATAAATTTACGGAGGCGCTTGTCGCGCTCGACACCGGCTTGGCATATACACCGGGAAACGCATGGCTGCTGAACAGTAAAGCGACGGCGCTCTATGAGATGGGTCGTTACGATGAATCACGTGCCGTTGCAGAATCAGCCGCCAAAGCGGCGCAACTGCTTGAACCAGATGATTGGGCCAAAGTAAATCCAGGCAACGACCCTTCTATGGGTGCAAAGGGTATAGAAAAACTGCGCGAAGCAATAGCGGGAAATATCAAGCTTATCCATGCGGCTATACAAAAGAACGCGACATCTAGTACGCGCTAAACAGTACAATGCGCTCATGACTCGCTCCCTCGTTTCATGTACTGTAGCCGCTGTATTTATTATCGGACTATTTCTTATTGATCCCGGAGCCATACGGGAACGACTGCATCTCAAACTTCATCCGCGCGCAGAGCTCGCCTATACATACGGCCTGCAGCATATCGACCGACCGAATGAGTCAGAATATGATTTAGCGGAAGCTGCATATTTCTTTTCACGGGCGGCGCACCTGGATCCACAATATCCGCTCGTGCACCATCAATTGGCGCGGATTCATTTTTTGAACGGCGAGTATCACGAAGCACTTGCAGAAGTAAATATTGAAATCCAAAATAACACCCACACATCTCGTTCAAGTGCGTACTATCTACGCGGTCTTATAGAGGGGTATCTCAATGATTACAATGCTGCCGCCCGAGATTACAAAACGTATGTGGAGCTGAATCCCGGTGGTTGGGAAGGCCGAACAGACTATGCCTGGGTTTTGATCAAAACAGGAAAGCTGGACGAAGCGCTTATCGTAGTCGACGCGGGACTTAGTCGGTATCCAGACAATCCATGGCTTCTGAGCGTGCGCGCTACGATCTTTTTTGAACAAGGAAAACTGCGCGAAGCGCTTGTTGCGGCACGGCGTGCAACAGCGGCGGTTGATGGTATTACACCTGCACAGTGGCACGCAGCATATCCCGGAAATGCTCCGGATGCGGCAGAAACCGGCCTTGAAACGTTACGAAACGCAGCACATCAAAATCTACAGAAAATAGAATCAGCAGCCACAGCAAAGGGGATTCGTGAATAATACTGTTACGTATCATCTATACTCACACGTATGACTTCGACGAAACATCTGATAGTTGTATTGCTCGTACTGCTCGCGGGTGCCGCTGGGGCATATCTAAAAGAGTCAAAGGTACACGTGGCCGACGGTGAGGCAACATATGCGGAAGTAAAGACTATTGCGGCGGATAATCCGACATTTGATGTGCTCGTAAAACGATTCGAAGACATTGCCGATAAAAAAGGTGCCGAATACGCATTCGGTGTGCTTCGGTATGCGGTAATTCCGCCGAATACAGATATTCATCTCGTTGCACATGCAATCGGACATAAACTCTATGCACAGAAGGGAATCGACGGCATGTCAATCTGCACGCAGGAATTCAGAAATGGTTGCTCACATTCGATTGTCGTCGATACGCTGCAGGAATTCGGTGACGGAGACGACGTGCGCGCCATGATCGACACTGCATGTAAAAAAGCACCGGGCGGGAAAAGCGCATATGGCATGTGTTACCACGGGCTTGGTCATGGTGTACTTGCCTATTATGGGTATTCCTTGGAAAAGACAATCAGCTTTTGTTCGAAAACCGGTACGGCTGAATGGAAATATATGCAATCGCAGGAGTGTATCGGAGGATCCATAATGGAATTAGTGGGCGGGGGCGGCCATGACCGAGAGCTATGGAAAAAGGCAAACGCCACGTATTTCACCGCCTCAGATCCACTCGCGCCATGCTCGACGCGGCTTATTCCGCAGAGTGCAAAGGCACGATGTTATGTGTACATCACTCCGCATCTTTTGGCGGCAGTAGGATCTGATTTCCGTACGAAAGACACGTCTAAGTTTGCTGATGCAATGCGCGCGTGTACTGCACTTCCGTTTGGATCGGACCGCAGTTCATGTATCGGTGGTTTTGGAAAAGATTTCGTAAGTGTCGTCGGGGAAAAAGACATCCGAAAACTGGATCAGGGTGTATTTTCCGATGAGCAGTTGCGACGCGTTGAAAGTCTGTGTCACCTGGTTCAAGCACGTGAAGATGCGTATGCGTGCGAATCGTATGCACTCTCCTATTTTTTTTGGGGAGGGGATGCCGATCCGAAATTATCGCTCCGTTTTTGCAGTACGCTTGCTGATGACGGTTCAAAGGATTTTTGTTTTAACGATTTAGCCACTAGTATTTCGATATACATCCCGGATGCATCTGTGCGTGCGCAACGATGCGGCTCGCTTGATAAAAAATATTCCGATGTCTGTCTTGGTAGACGGGCTTCGCTATACACAGCCGCTCCTCTAGAGACGCATTGATGAAGTACAATTGTAGTACGTATGGTTCATCACACGCATCGGCGCCCCGTATTCCGTTTTCTGCGGTATGGATTATTTGCGGCGGCAATTTTTGCAATTGCATATTTTCTCTTGAATGGGGTGTCGAATCATCATGTTGCAGTTTCAGCCGAGGCTCGCTTCACTGATACCACGCCATCGGGTTTACAAGTTGTGCCCGCATCTGGCGGATCTGTCGTAGACTACTACGAAGCGTACTATCAGGCGTACTATCAGGCGTACTACCAAAGCTACTACCAAGCCTCATATCCGCCACCACAAGACTCCGGTCCTGTTACGAGTTACTACGAAGCCGCATATCCTCCACCTCAAGCCTCCGGACCTTCTCAAGCCTCCGGACCTTCTCAAGCCTCCGGTCCCGCAGAAAGCTCATACGAAAGCACGTACGCATCAACCTGTTGGGATGGATCCCTGCCCGACAGATTGGGGGCATGTCCAGCATGTCCGGTCGGGTACACCGCACAAGGCAATGCGTGTCTACCACCACAATCACCACAATTTATAGGATTTACCACGACGCAAGGATTCAGTGCCTCAGGGCATCTCGAAGTCCGGCCGTCACTCGTACGTTCAGGAGATCCATCACGCGTCTACTGGAACGTAACAAATGTACGTGACTGCACGGTGCATGGCACAAACGGCGACGGCACCGCAGGGAGTCGTACCGGTTCGTGGGATACGTCAGGAATTTCTTCAGGCTCGGGTCCTTCAGGGAAAGTCACCAGTCCGATCACGAGTCGCACCGATTACACACTCTTCTGCCATTCAAAAGCCGGTGCTACACCTACCACAATTACCGAAACTAGAACCGTGAATGTTATTCCACAGTGGTACGAGCCGGCAGGTTCGTAATATCTGCCATTGATGGTGGTTGCTCAAGGCAGTACACCTCGTTGGCAAACGTTGTGAGAAAAAGATGTCGCGTGATCGGGTTGAATGCAATCCTATTTGTGATTCGTTCGCTTACGGTGAAATAAGTGCGAGCGAGGCCTGATTCAGCGTCGAGTACGGTTAATCTCCCGGTATTGGCACCGATATATATCATGCCGCCCATGATAACTGGCGTGGCAAATAGACGAGCACCTGCGTACCACCTCCATTTCAATTCTAAAGTATCAATATTGAGGCAATACAGATGTTTATCGAGAGAGCTAAAAATAACGGTATCACCGTGAATAATGGGGGTTGAATAGATGCCGAATTCTGCCTGGAATGACCGCAGCGCTCTCCCTGTTGAGCGCTCGAGCGCGGTCAGCGTGCCGTCCATGGCGCCAAACAGAATGATGTCGCGCGCTGCGTCGTAGGCAAATGATTCTTTGATGTCGCGCTCACCGAATCCCGTTTCGAGCTCGCGTGCGGTGAGGGCGGCTTTTTCATATTTCCACAGAAGCGTGCCGGTGGATGCGTTGTACAAATACACTGCGCCGTCATTGCTTCCAATAACGACCTGCGCGTGTTTTGGAATATACAGTGGAGATGAGTGCGTATAGCACGGCATTATATGTTCCCACGCCGTCTTTCCGGTACGCATATCGAGTGCGGCAATGCCGCCGCGTTTTCTCCATAATCCGAATTCCAATCCAATAAAGAGTATCCCGAGATCGGGTGCAAGAGTGGGCGATGAACCGACCCAGTCCGCATCCCAATAGGTCCATTTCGTGCGACCCGTCATTGCATCGAGGGCGTATACATTGCCGTCATACGATCCGAAATAGAGAACTCCATTGTGGAGCGCTGGTGTAGAAAAAATACCTTTGCCGTGTGCGTGTGTGCCGGTTTTAAACTCCCACGCGATACCACCGTCTTTTTGGCGCAAGGCACGCATGTGACCGGTGTCAGATCCAATAAACAGTAGCTGCTCGTCGATTACGGGATCAGATTTTGGAACCACGTGTTGGTAACTCGGGCGTGGCGAGCCGTACCGCCATAGCACGCGAAACGGCGCGTATCGCTCGTCGAGCGCACCACTTGTCCGATTGCTCAGGCCAAGTGAATCGTGAAAATCGTTGAGCGTGAATAGCGAATATATTGGAATATTCCGCTCTGAAAAATACGTATAGAATTCAGGATCCCGGAATCGCACAAGGGTCCACACCGCGTGCACCGCTGTGCCGTGATCGCGTAAAACTTCAACCTGACGAATCAGGCTTTGTCCGCTATTGATGAGATCATCTACGAGTATCACTGGCACATCCGGTACGAGTGTTCCTTCGATCATTTTAAGAAGCCCGTCTTTCTTTCGTGATTTGCGTATATAAAATCCCGATGTGTGTTCGCGCTGTGCATACGTCTTTGCATGTGTAACAAGCGAGGTAATGAGCGGGATAGCGGCAGTTTCAATGCCGCCGATCTGCACATCGTTCATTTCTCGAAACGAGTCCCAAAATACTTCCGCTATGTCAGAGAGTACATCAGAATCGAGTAGTATTGAACGAATATCGATAAGCCACCCTTCAGTCTTCACCTGTTTGTTTCTTTGAACGATCGTACCTTGTCTGACATCTACATATGCGCGTGTTTCGATTGCACGTTTAATACGATCACGAGCAGCGAGTAGCGACATGGTGAGAGTATACCGCTGTGCTGAGATCGGGTCATTGAGCAGATTGCAATTTAGCCAGCATGTGGTATAAAATCGCCAGCTGTCACACGACCGGCAGCCTCATCAAGGGAGGAATCAATGATTCGTTCGACCATACTCGCGTGTACGTTCGTTGCGCTGATCGCCGGTGCCGCTCAGGCGCAAAGCCGCAGCAATCCCCTCGGCGCAGAGCCAGCGGCGGGTGAGCTCAATTGCAAGCAAGTTATCTACGTGAAAAGCGGCTCGTGCCCGTCCGGCGTACAGAAGGTCGTCGGCTCATGCAGTATGAAGGGTCACGGCGGCGGCCGTGAACGAAGCTGCGCGTAATTGAAATGACGGTTTTAGAAACCCGGGTTCGCCCGGGTTTTTATTTTTTGGTTCGCTGATATGCAAACCACACGCGACTGATCACGAGTGCACACATCATTGTCCAGATAACGCGCCAGAAGAACACGAGCACCGGAAAGTATGGCGCAACCGCGCTCTGGAGACTGGTGCGCTGTATCCGATCGTTACCCACGAGTTCGTTGAGCGCGATGATATCTGAAGACGTAGAAATTTGAGGGGCACGTTCATTGAACGCGCTGCCGCTTTGACGCTGGTAGCGGAAAACATTTTTGACCGGATATCCGACGATGGGTGCTTCTGGTGGCATTTTTATCCAGCCGTTGTGGCTAAATGTCTGATATGAAAGTGTGCAAATATTCTGCTCGTCTACGATGCGGTAAAACGGTCCACCGTCAATTGAGTGATCAAATTGCATCTGCACGCGAAGCACACCCGGATCGCTGCAATGCTGTTGTTTTGCAATTGACCAAAACGTAGATACGCGACACCGTTGCCACGATACGGGAGATTCCCACCGTTCGCGCGTTACAACCATGTCGTCGGCTTCGTGCGTAATCGTGGTGGTGAGACAAATATAATCACCACAGGTTTGCCGCGGTTTTGCGGACCATTGCGTATCGCGCACAGGTGTACTCGATGTAGCGTAGATCGAGAGGGTACTCGCACACTGATGATTCGCGTCAAATAAATTCAATCCGAAGCGACTTCCTTCTTGTGTCATTCGCTGATCGCCTTCTATGAGATGTGCCGGTGCATGAAATGCAAAAAGCGCGATGAGTGTTATCCATCCTGCCACCGAACGACGGTTAAGCGGGATTGTACTTACGTGAAACAGTGGTCCAAACAGAATCCACAGCATGGAGAGCGCGAGTATGGGATACGTGTACCCGACAAAAATACCTGCATAGATATGGAACACGCTAAAGCACACGAGCGCCGTTTTTTGGATGCGACTTCTTCCACTGAGCAAAAACCATCCCAAAATGATCTGCATGCCGATGACCGCGTTGGTAAAGATGGGCGCAAGTGTGTTTCCGAACACGGGCAGTCCGGACTGAAGCGATGTAAAATATTCGCCCAGTATCCACGATTCATCAAGCTTGATGACTGCCGACAAGAAATACATGACGACAAACGACACGCGCGCGAAAAACTCCTTATACGGGAGAAATAAGAGCACGAAGGTGATCAGTACATGGTGGTAGTTCGGGCCACCCTGAATAGAAGCGGTGAGCACGAACATCACAAGCACTTTCCACACAAAGAGGATCATCATCAATGCATGCGCAGACGTCCACGATTTCTTCCACATCGCAAAAACGCAGGCAAGCATGACGGCGTACAGCACCATGTATACACTCGTATATGAGTATCCGTAGGGCAGGGTATGCAGCACATACCACTGACCACACTGCGGAAAATACGTCCAGCAGATCTGCGCACCTTTCGAAGCAGTTTCTGCGGTGATCGACGAATCAAGTATCCAATTTCCAAACGAGGTAAAGAATCCGAACAGCATCGCCCCATAGAGCCATCTGAGTACGAGCGAATGCTCAATTTCAGAAACAGAGAATAATCGTCTGTACAGGACGCGTATGCGAGTGAGTATCGGTGGTAGCTCGAATGAAATCGATGGAGTCGTACTCGGCACATCGAGTTCCGGAAATCGGATTTTGTTGATGAGTGCTCGGATTGCAAAGACAAGCGCTGTACACCACAGCGCGAGCCACGTTACCGTCAGGGAATGCACATGCGGTGCAATCACAGCCTGTATTTGATTGAGAGACGCGGGAGCGTGTCCTACAAGCTCTGTTAATACAATAAATGTTGGTGACGTTGTAGGCATAGCTTATCGCAAGATATTTTGGACGGGATAGCCGACGATCTTTGCGTCGGGTGGAAGCAGAATCCAATTATTGTGCACGAACGGATGATAGGTGAGGCCGCAAATATCTCGCTCATCGATAATGCGATAAAATGGCCCGCCGTCTATTGAGTGGTCGAACTGCATATCGACCCGTACCGCCCGCGGCAACTCACAAAATCGACGAGTCCGCTGCCAGAACAAATAGGGATCGCAGCGGTTCCAAGCGACGGCTGACTCCCATGTTTCTTCGCGCACAGTGTACGCTCCGTCTGCGTATGTGTGGCGCTTCGTCACACACGACCCTCCCGGACATTGTGTACCGGGTGGAATCTGAGAAAACGTTTCCGCAACCGGACCGTCGCGTCGCTCAATATATTTCATATGCCCGATACATTGATGATTCGCTTCGAACATGTACATGCCGTACTTATTACCCTCGAGCGTCAGTTTCTGATCACCGACTATGAAATGAGCAGGCATCTGAAATGCGAACTGCGTAAGAATGAGCAGTGCTCCCGGCAGCGCTTTGAGTAAGGATCGCGGCGGTGGCGTGTACCGATAGAGGGGCCCAAACAATACGAGGAGTGCGGTAAGTGCGATCGAGGGATAGAGGTAGCGCACGAGAATCCCCGAATACAAATGGAATATCGTGAAGTATGTAAGCGAGAGGCGTTGTAGCGGCCAGTTCCTGCTGATTAAAAACCAACTGCCGATAACCTGCATAAAGATCACGGTATTGGTGAGCAGGGGCGCAACCGCATCAGGAAAAAGAGGCGTACCGGTATGGAGCGACGTAAAGTAGCTGCCCAGGATCCACGTTTGATGAAATTTTGTTGTAACGGAAAGGAAATAGAGAACCACGAAGCATAGTTTGAGGAAATACTCTTTATGCGGCACCACAAGGAGTAAAAAGGTGAGGAACACGTGGTAGTAGTCGTAATTGCCCGAAATCTCGTATGAAAGCACAAACATCACCCACAGCTTCCATGCAAAAAGTATCGAGAGGAGTGCGTGTACCAGCGCCCACCGTTTTTTCCACATTGCGTACACGGTTGCGCACATACTGACAAGCAGTCCCATGTAAAAGGTCATCTGCACGTAGCTGTAAGGTAAGCTATGCAGGAAAAAGAGAGCGTGACAGCTTTGAAAATACGGCCAGCAGTATGCGGCGCCGCGATTCACCGCATCAATCGTGGCTTCATCGCTGTAAATCCAGCGCGTGAAGGTGGCGTAAAAGAAGAGGAGTGTGACACCGCACATCCATTGCAGCACCGGTGTCGTTTCAATTTCAGAAACTGAAAAGAGGCGTTTGTAGTACTCGCCGATGCGCCTGAAACGAAACATGGCAGTAGTGTATATCAGGCCGATAGTCTTCGCTTGAAAAACCTTTTCCCCAGCAGGTGCCCATTCCTTCATGTAATTGAGATATGATGAATGCATGGTATTCATCGAGCGCCGCGCAAAACGTCTGATCAAACAAGTCTCGTGGGCGAGCGGAATCTTTTTCAGTTTTCTCGGTCTTTTTTTTGCAATCAGTCCTCACACATCCATTCACGATCCCGAGCACGCTTTGATAGCAGATAGAGTTCACCTCGATGTGCCCGTTGCTCATGCAGAGGCGATAGTGGTCGATGTGTCAACCGGTGGCGACGATGATGATTGTGGAGGCGATGCAGGTGGATCAGGTGACGCAGATGATGGATGATTCAATACATGAAACCCGAAACCACCGTACGAAAACACCCGATTCGAAATGCGCTCGGAGCAATCCTTGCGATTATCGTTGTGGTTTTTCTTGTGCTCACTCTTATGGGGATTCCTTTGAGTGGGATTTTTCCGAGCAAAAGCAAATACACCAGTACCAATGACCCCTACATGCATCTCATGCAAGGGAATGGCTCATTTGCAGATGCAGAAAACCAGCGCCGGCTCGGTAATGCAACGAGCGCAATCGCGCTCTATCAATCGGCAATCGGCACTGCGCCTGATAAAGAACAAAAAGATCAAATACGATATAAAATCGGACTCGCGGAGTATGATCGCGGCAATGTGGGTGGTGCAATTGATTTGTACATGAATATTGCACGCGACGGTCAAGCCACTCCCATTGTGCGCGCATACGCGATACAGACTATCGGCCGATTTTGGCAGGAATTTGGAAATGTGTTCGAGGATCAGATATTTTCCCAGCCTCCGTTCGCAACATTCTACCATCCGAAAGATCTGTCGCTTACACAGCGCGAACTCTTTGCATACGCCTCAGACTTCTATCCGCTCGCATTTTCAGAACTGTATGTTGCCGATTGGTATGCAACCAAACTTGAACGCTCATTTACCGGCAAAGACCAGAAGCTTTCTGATGCCGAACAAAAAGAATACCTGACAGAATTGCGCCGTCGTATTGATGCGGCGGAACATAATCTCGCGCGTTCGAAAGACGACCCCAATACGGCAAACCTCGTACCGCCGACTCTGTTACTTCGCGCATCTATAGAGCGTAGTCTCGCGGTGATCGGTGAAAGTACGCCAGAAAAAACGGAACATATCTTCTCTCAAGTGCTTGCCTCGTACGCCGTTGTAAAGGGTACTCCTGACGACGGACTGGCGCGCTTCCAATATGCACGCTTTTTGAATCAAGTGTACGGAGAAAAGCGCGCTGCTGACATCAGGAAGATTCTTTCACCGATGTATGCATCCAATGCGTATGAACATTCAAGTGCGTTCCGTTATTTTGCGCGTGAAAAAGACGACGCGCGAGGAAAAAAACGCTATCTCGTAGCGCTCGCGGCAAAAGATCCCAACTTCAAGAAATTGCTTATTCGTCTTGGGTGGCAGACTCGTGACTTCACTGGATCAAATCGATAAGCATGAAACCGGTGCGCTTTATTACTGCACTGATAGCGGTCATCGGAGTCGTCATCACTGCGGTATTGGTGTTCACGACCGTGTACACCGGTAGACAAGAGTCACAATCGGCAGTCCACACCGCAGCCCGGCATGTGATAGGAAATCTCGCTGCGCCGATTACACTGACGATATTTACAGATTACGAGTGTCCACACTGCAAGGACTTTCACGAAAGATCTTATGGAAAACTTCACGCTGCATATGGGGGCGGCATCGTTGTGATATATAAAAATTTTCCACGCGAAGAACATACTGGTGCATATTTGAAAGCGCAGATCGCAGAGTGCATCGCGCGTATTGATGGGGAAGAAACATATTGGAAATACGTATCGCGCTTATTCAAAGTTGATCAACCTGTTGCGACGTCGCAGTCGGATAATGCGGGATATGCGGCAGCAGAAGCCGTCGGAATTGCAGTCGCCCCCGTGCGAACCTGTGTTGCAAGTGGTGTTGCGAAAAAGATTGTGGACGACGACATTGCTGAGGGCAAAGGTGCGGGGGTTGATGCAACGCCGGGTGTTGTAATTGAAGGAGCGGGGAAGTCCATTCTTGTGCAGGGGAATAGGGGGAACGGCACGCGCGTAGCGATTGACTATATTCAGTCGCTCATACATCGCGTCGACACTTTAAAATAGTTGCTATACTTTTCTTATATGCGTATTTCGTTAATCGCAATCTTTTTTCTTATCATTGGCGTTGTTGCTAGTGTGCTCATTATCTATCTTACGCCGCTTCAGAATCTGCATATCATTGAACCGGCTACGAAAGATATTTCGCCCACGGAATTTCAGGCTGCTTTTCTCGCACATCCCGATTCGTACATGTTTGTTGACGTGCGATCAGGAAGCGAATACGAAAAAGGGCATGCACTCGGCGCGGTCAATGTACCGCTTCCGCGCTTTTTTGATGGGTATTCCCAGTTTCCAAAAAAAGGAAAGACGATCGTGCTGATTTGTGCAGGCGGACGTGAATCCGGTGTTGGCTACGGTTATCTCGAGCATCACGGGTATCTGAATTTGAGACGCATCGGTGGCGGGACCAACGAATGGATTGTCGAGAACCTGCCCATCGTACAAGGTTCGTCACCGCGGTAACACATGATACGTGAACGACGGGCGTATAAACTCGCTGCTGTAGTAGGCCTCTCGCTGGCCATAATAGCGTTCGGTATAACATCCGGACATATGCACACAATGCGGTGGGAAATGGAGTATGCCTGCGATAAGATCGCGTTCTCGCGATTTCCGAGTGGGGAGCGGGGATTTCGTTACGGCATGAAGTTCATGGATGCAACGGATCACCAGGATCTTATGCGCGCTGAATATTTCTTTTCTAAAACCGTGCACATTGATCCTGTGTATCCGCGCGCTCACTACCAATTGGCACGCATCGCGTTCTTACGTAATGAGCTTGTAAAGGCACGGGTCTATGCTGATGAAGAAATCGCGTTGCAGGGCGAAGCTTTCGACAAGCCGTTTTATATCCGCGCGCTTGCGTACGGATTTTCGGGACAATACGACGCTGCGGGTCGTGATTTCCTTACGTTTCTTAGATTAAATCCTCACGGGTCGCTCAATTGGTCTGCGATGAACGACTATGCATGGGTCATGTTGAAAGGCGGTCACGTTGATCGCGCGTTGCATATGCTCGTAGATGGTATGCAGCAATTTCCGGAAAATCCGTGGCTCATGAATGAATATGCGGTCGCGCTGTATGAAACCCAATCATTCACAGAGGCAGAAACGTGGGCACGTCGCGCCGAAAAAGCGGTCAGTGTACTTACTGAAGATCAATTTGTACGCGCGTATTCGGGCAACGGATATGCTGCCGCTCCAGCGGGTATGGCCGCATTCAAGGCGGCGGTCGCGTCGAATCTTGCAAAAATTGAGGTGGCAATCGGTAAGAAATGATTCATCCACACTATAAGCGCATCAATGCAATCGACCGCCGAACACTCCTGTATACTGATTGTATTCATATGAAAGCGTCATTCGTTGCAACTATTCTCACGCTTGCACTCGCGCTCCCGTTTGCTGCAGGTGCGCAATCTACCGGACTATCCCAAGCGATTCGTGCCGAAATTTTAAAAGATCCACGCTCGTCATCCATCCCTGCGGCACAGGTAGACGCGATGGTTGCGTCGCTCGCACAAGCTGCTTCCCAACAGGGAGTTACTGCAGCCGACATCACGTGGCGACCCGCGGAAGCAAAATCGAACGGATCAAAACCGCTTGATTGCGATTTCCTGTGCTCAATCAATGCCATTTTCGGGTTTGGAGGCAACGACTTCACCATACCGATCGGACTCGGTGTGACTTCGGCACTGCTCATACTGTTCATTAGTATGATGTTGCATCGTCACCACAAACACGGCATTCATCCCACCATCGAATCCATTCATACGCACGCCTGATCCTCGTTCGGTGAGGAATTTGCAAATTCCCGACAGTTCCGTATACTGCCTCCACCCATGTCCCTCCGGCATACCGGTCGGGGACCACTGGCGACTCATCATCTTCGATTTCGAAGATACGGCTCGCTTATGGCGGGTCAATTTTTTTGCAAAATACACAATAATTATGGCAGGCAAATTCATGCTCGGAACGAAGGGCAAAATGACACAAATCTTCGACGAGAAGGGTGTCGTGCATGCTGCAACAGTTATTAATGCCGGACCGCTCACTGTTACCCAGATAAAGGGAAAGGAGAAAGACGGATACGATGCAGTTCAGGTGGGTATGGGTACACGTGCTCCAAAAAATCTCGGTAAAGCAATGCTCGGTCACTTGAAGGACCTTCCAAATGCACGATATATTCGTGAACATCGGATGCTTGCGGGTGAAATGAAGCGCGGCGACACCATCGACCTTTCTATTTTTGTTCCCGGCGACGTTGTGGAAGTATCCGCAATCTCAAAAGGTAAGGGCTTTCAAGGAGTCGTGAAGCGACACGGATTCTCGGGTGGACCGCGATCGCACGGTCAGAAAAATAAGGAGCGTGCTCCTGGATCTATCGGCGGCGGCGGTCGCGCTGGCGGTCGTGTAGTCAAAGGCATGCGCATGGCTGGTCGCATGGGCGGTGACCGTGTTACAGTCTCAAATCTCCGCGTATTGCAGGTAGACGCAGAAAACAATCAAATTCTTATCTCCGGTGCCGTTCCTGGCCGACCGGGAACACTCGTGGAAATCCGCGCATAACACTATGAAAACAGACATTTTTGATATCAAAGGAAAGAAGGCGGGCAACGTTGAGCTCCCGGAGAACGTATTTGATCTTCCGTGGAACGATGCACTGATTCACCAGGTGGTTATATCGATGCAGGCAAACGCCCGCACGAATGTTGCGCACACCAAGACCCGTGGTGAGGTACGCGGCGGTGGCAAAAAGCCGTGGGCTCAGAAGGGTACTGGTCGCGCCCGTCACGGTTCCACTCGCTCTCCAATCTGGAAAGGCGGCGGTGTAACTCACGGTCCGCGCAACGAAAAGGTCTATTCTCGCGAAATCCCGAAGAAGATGCGTGCAAAGGCACTTTTCGTAGCACTCTCACGCAAAATGCGCGACGGAGAACTCCTGTTTGTGGACTCGTTCGGCTTCTCAGCACCGAAAACTGCAGACGCAAAGAAGGTACTCATCGCACTTGCGAGTGTAAAAGGGTTTGAAAAACTGTTGGGCACAAAAAAGCACAACCTCGCCCTCATTGCGACGCCGGTAAAATCCGAGGCTGCAGAAAAAAGCTTCCGCAACATCGGCTCCGTTACGTTTGAACAGGTTTCGAACTTAAATCCGGTCAATGTGCTCAAATATAAGTACATCGTCATCGAAAACCCTGATCTTTCCGTTCCTGCAATCGCAAAACGCGGAAGCAAGAGCGGTGCAAAAAAGAACAAGGCAGATACCTCTGACACATCAGAAAAATAATAATCGCGTATGGCACTCTTCTCAACTAAGAAAAAAGCAGCTAAGAAAGCGGATGCACCCGTTAAAGCAACTGAATCTGTTTCAGCAGGTCAACGCGATCTCTCGCACGTGTTGATGCATGCCCGCATCACCGAAAAGGCGACGATGCATGCAGACGCAAAGGTGTATACCTTCGATGTTGCAACCCGCGCCACGAAGCGCGACGTGATCCGTGCGGTCTACCAGCTTTACAAGGTAACTCCGCGAAGCGTTCGCATGGTTACGGTTCCAATGAAGTCAGTTCGGCATGCACGCACCGGAAAGTCCGGTATGAAGGGCGGTGGCAAAAAAGCATACGTCTATCTCAAGTCGAGCGATACGATCACGTTCTAAACTATATGAAACACCTTAAACCAGTCACACCAGGAACGCGCGGCATGACGCGCATTGAATACAATAAAGTACTTTCCGGTCACAAGCCGACAAAGTCGCTTTTGAAGGGAAAGCGCTCAACCGGTGGCCGAAACTCATTCGGTCGCATCACGACTCGTCATCATGGCGGCGGTCACAAGCGCAAGTACCGCAATGTGGACTTCGTTTTCGACAAACAGAACATCGAGGCGACGATCAAGACCATTGAATACGATCCGAACCGCTCTGCGTTCATCGGTCTCGCGGTCTATCGTGACGGCGAAAAGCGATACGTAGTTTTGCCGAAGTCGGTAAAAGTCGACGACGTGTTCATCGTCTCTGAAACCGCACCGCTCAAACCGGGCAATCGTCTCCCGTTAGGTAAAATGCCGGTCGGCACATTCGTGTACAACGTGTCGATTCAACCGGGTATGAAAGCCGCAATCGCACGCTCAGCAGGTAACTACGCAGAAGTGGTTGCGCAAGATGCAGGCTACACACACCTCAAAATGCCATCAACCGAAGTACGTCGCGTGATCTCAACCGCATGGGCATGCATTGGAGAAGTCTCAAATGACGAACATCGCCTCGTGGTCATTGGTAAAGCAGGTCGCTCCCGATGGATGGGCATCCGCCCAACGGTTCGCGGAACGGTCATGAACCCGGTAGATCACCCACACGGCGGCGGAGAAGGAAAGCAGGGTCGCGGTCACCGACGTCAGCGCACCATGTGGGGCAAGCCATCAGGCAAGGGTCAAAAGACTCGCTCACCAAAGAAGTACTCAAACGTCTTCGTGGTCACCCGCCGAAAGGTTGGCAAGCGCAAGTAAAACAGATTCAAAACAAAAACACTGCCGCATGGCAGTGTTTTTGTTTGTGAGATGACAAGATACGATGCGATGTATGACTCGCGGTACGGTCGAAGTAGACGGCGTAGTATGCGCGTACGAGCAGATTGGTTCCGGTCCCGCAGTTATTCTTTTGCATGGTTGGGCTCAGGCCGGAAAAACCTGGAGCAGCTCTGCATCAGTGCTTGGAGAGCATTTCACCCTCTATATACTCGATCTTCCCGGGTTCGGAGAGAGCGATACTCCACAAGCAGCGTGGACGGTGGAAACGTACGCGGATTTTGTAAACAAATTTGCGGTAACGCTCCAGGTGGCGCCGTGTGCAATCATCGGACACTCCTTTGGCGCACGAATTGCACTGACGTATGCGTCACGATTTCCCATCAAGAAAATCGTGCTCATATCGATGGGCCCTATCGGCGAGCACTCTCTGTTTCGCTTCGCATGCATCGCGTTGGCGCACATATTCCATCGTAAGCGTTATCTTGCCGCTCACACTCGAGGAGACAGTAGTCTTTTTTCGAAGATACGCAGTAGCGTTCTGTTTGTGTATGCGAGCGCAGACGCGCTCGCGCCGGCACACTACGGGAAACACATGGCTACGCGTATTCCAAATGCACAGTGTGTGGTCATACCGCACAGAGGACACTTTGTGTTTCGGGATAAGAAAGGGGAATTTCTTCACGCCGTCCGTCATTTTCTTCAGACGGACTGATTTGAAAACAAAAAGGCCCGGAGTGATCCGGGCCTTTTGAATATCGCAATGAACGATGAGGCTTATTCAATGAGCCTTTTCCATGGTTCGCATGCAGAGCTCTGAAAAGGACGGTCCTTTTCACACGGTCCTTTTCACAGCATCCGGGTTTTTTTAAATAGAATTGCTTTAGTCCTGTTAACTAAGCAGCTTCCATCCGCCCTCACCAAGGAGGTAGGCGACTTGTGCTTCGGCCCACGTACGATCGCGAGAGGGGATTTCTCCGAGCGCCTCTGCTGTGAACTCGAGATTGATCTCTATATGTTCCTCGTGGATTTGGCTCGGCTTGAGCATCGTATTGTGGCCGACTACGGTTGTCATGTAGCCCTCAGATAAACCGCAATCAATGAATACGCCGGCTCCCGCCGGGATAAGCGGTCCATTCCAACATCTGAGCGCACATTCCAGTTTTGGGTCATCGGGATTCATGACACGAATATCCAGCGCGAGCACGTATTTCATGGCTTAACTCCATTGTTTGCGGACGTTTTCCGGCGATTACTATGCCACATATCCGCAACTCTGCAACACGACCTCTAATTTAGCTTGAAAATAGTTGACATTAGAGGGTACTTCGTATAAATTGCACGAACTCCCGCCAAACGCGGGTTTTCAATTGACCGAACAAATAATACTATGCGAAGCGCAAAAAAAGGACCTTACGTAGACGAGAAACTCCTCAAAAAGGTGTCTAATCGCAAGCCGAATGACGGCTCTATTAAGACGTGGGCGCGCGCAAGCTCGATCGCTCCTGAATTCGTCGGCTACACATTCGCAGTCCACACGGGAAAGAACTTCGATGCGGTGTTCGTTTCTGAAGACATGGTAGGCCACAAGCTCGGCGAATTTGCACCAACTACGCGCTTCGTTCGACACGGCGGTAAGATGCAAAAGGAGGCTGAAATGGCTGCTAAGCAGCAGGAGATCCAGACCGCACAAGCCGCAAAAGCAGCAACTACCGCAGCGAAGAAATAATAGATTTTTATGAAGGCGCTGCTCACAAACTACAAACAATCACCACGCAAAGTACGCCTCGTTGCGGATTTAATTCGCGGCAAGTCGATTCCGGCAGCGCGTCAGGCATTGTCGTTTCTCCCAAAAAAGTCTTCTCCGGTTATGTTGAAGCTCCTTAATTCCGCTGTCTCGAATGCGGTGCAAAATAACGGCGCCGATGTGGAGAGTCTTTTTGTAAAGGCTATAGCGGTGAACAAAGGTCAGGTCATGCGCCGCTTTATGCCGAAGGCACGTGGTCGCGCGGCGCGCTATGCAAAGACTTTTTCCATCGTAACGCTCGAGCTCGGTTCTAACAGCGCGACACCTGCGGTACCCGCAAAGTCGAAAAAGACGGCAGACGTAGCAGAAGAGGCTAAGCCGAAGGCTGCGAAGAAAGTTGTCGCAAAAAAGACCGCAAAGAAAGCACCAAAGAGCGAATCAAAATCCGAATAATTTATGACACATACAGTACATCCATACGCACATCGCCTCGGCATCATCCGCGATTGGAAGTCGCGCTGGTTTGCGAAGTCACCGCTCGAGTACCGCACCAACGTGATGATCGACACGACTATCCGCCGATTCCTTACGAAGCGCCTTCGCGGTATGTTCGTGACGTCAGTTGAAATCGAACGCGCACAGACCGTTATCCGCATCCTCGTGAAAACCTCACGACCGGGACTCGTCATCGGCCGCGGCGGCGAAGGTAGCCAGAAACTCGTCAAAGAAATCGAGAAGGTTGTCGGCACGGTAAAAGGTGCTCCAAAAGGACGATCGTTGGTCAAGCTCGACATCGAAGAAGTGCGTTCTCCTGAGTCGCAGGCTCCGGTTGTTGCCTACATGGTTGCAGAAGGTCTCGAGAAGCGCCAAACGTTCCGCCGCGTGCTCAAGCAGACGGTAGAGAAGGTGATGGCAAACCGTGACGTACAGGGTGTGCGCATCGGCATCTCCGGCCGATTGGGAGGGGCAGAAATGTCTCGCTCCGAAGAGATCAAACGCGGTCGTGTGCCGTTGCAGACGCTTCGCGCAGACATCGATTTTGCGAAAGAAAAGGCATATCTCCCATACGGCGTTATCGGTGTGAAGGTATGGATCTATCGCGGCGACATCTTCGACAAGAAGGATCAATAAATTTGTATGTTGGCACCAAAAAAAGTTAAACACCGAAAGTGGCAGAACGGCCGCCGACGAGGCGATCGTCGTGTTGCTCCCGACACCCGCGGCATCACCGTAGCCTTCGGATCATTCGGCCTCAAGGCCATGAGCCAGCACCGAGTGACTGCGAATCAGATCGAAGCAGCTCGTCGTGCGCTCTCGCGCGCAGCAGGGAAGAGCGCAAAGATCTGGGTGCGCATTTTCCCGGACCGACCGTTCACCAAAAAGCCTGCAGAAGTACGCATGGGATCCGGTAAAGGTGATTTGGCAGGCTACGTGTTTGATGTTCGTCCGGGACGCATCCTGTTCGAAGTCGACGGAGCAACCGAGGCTATGGCACGCGAAGCACTTCGCAAGGCAGGCACAAAACTTCCCGTAAAAGTCCGCATTGTCGCACGAGCGTAATCATAAATTGTATGGCTGAACTTAAATCATGGAACATGGAAGACCTGCAGAAGGAGATCGCAACAAAGCGCGAGGCACTTCGCACGTTCCGATTCGGTGAGGCTGGAACCCGCACACGCAACGTGCGCGAGGGTCGCGGACTCCGCAAAGAGATCGCTCGGTTGCTTACAGAGATGAATTCGCGTAAGGTAGGCCAAAAGTAAGATTGTATGGAAGCTAAAATCACAACAGGAAAGACATTTGACGGCGTCGTTGTAAAAGCGGCGATGAAAGACACGGTGACCGTTCAGGTGGAACGCTACGTGAAGCATCCGAAATACAAGAAGTACATGCGTCTTTCAAAGAAGTTTCTCGTCCACAATCCGGGTAATACCGCAGTCGTTGGTGCAAAAGTGACCATCAAGGAGACACGACCAATTTCAAAGCTCAAGCGCTTCATCATCGTTTCATCCGATAGTGCCGCAGTCGAAACAAAATAAATATATATGTTGCAGGATCGATCACTCGTAAAAATTGCAGACAACTCCGGCGGACAGATCGGGCGTGTGTTCAAAATTCTTGGCGGATCCAAAAAGCGCTATGCCGAAATCGGCGACGAGGTCGTCCTCTCCATCCAAACTGCGCAGCCTCGTAAGTCTGTAAAGAAGAAGGATGTGCACCGCGCAGTTGTCGTACGCCAGAAAAAGGCATTCCGCCGCAAGGACGGTTCATACATCCGCTTCGACGAAAACGCTGTGGTGCTCGTGGAAAAGGATAAGAAGGAGCCAAAGGCAAACCGTGTATTCGGACCGATTCCGCGCGAAGTCATTGAACGCGGCTATCAGAAGATCGCATCACTTGCACCGGAAATTTTGTAATTATATGAAACTCAAAAAAGGAGACAAAGTAATGGTGATTGCGGGCAAGGCAAAAGGCGCAACCGGCGCAATCACACAGGTATTCACGAAGATCGATAAGATCATCATCGACGGCGTGAACATGGGCAAGCGTCACAAGAAGCGAACACAGGCTTCCCGAAGCGGCCAGATCATCAATAAACCGATGCCGATCCATGTATCGAATGTAATGATCGTAGACGTGAAAACCGGAAAGCCATCACGTATTTCAATCAAGCGAGACGAAAAAGGAGTTCGTAGCCGCATCGCTGTAAAGAGCGGTCAGGCCATCAAATAATATGGACGCACACACTATTCAGAAGAATACCCACGCAGCCCTCAAGGCTGAGTTCGGATACAAAAATGTCATGCAGACCCCGACGCTGAGTAAGCTCATCGTTTCGTGCGGCGTAGGCTCCGTCAAAGACAAAAAGAAGCTCGAGGTCATCGTTGATCGTCTGACCAAAATTACCGGTCAGGCTCCCGCCAAGCGCCTCACCACGAAATCAATTGCGAACTTCAAGACTCGTGTTGGTGATCTCTCTGGCTACCAGATCACGATGCGCGGTGCTCGAATGGTTTCGTTCTTCGACAAACTCGTCAATATCGTACTCCCGCGTGTGAAAGACTTCCGTGGTATCAAGGTCTCTGCAATCGATGAGATGGGAAATATCACCATCGGCTTCAAGGAACACACCGTCTTCCCGGAGACATCCGACGAAGACGCAAAAGATGTGTTCGGTCTCGCAGTCACGGTTACAACGACTGCAAAAAACAAAAAAGAGGCAGAAGCATTTTTACGACATCTCGGTGTCCCGCTCCAGAAATAACAAACAAAAATGGCCGCTGCAAAGCGGCCATTTTGATATTGGAACGAACTTAAACCAGTTCGCACACGTCCTTGCTGAAACGAAGATATCTGCCCATTAGGAATTGTTCCCAGAATATGAAAGCCTCATTCTGTTGAGCAGCATCCAAAGCAGCCAGAGCCTTGTCTAGAAGGACAAGATGTCCGTCCATGTTCAGGTTGCCGAATCCGAAGCCCGATGGCGGATCTACTGCAATCTCTTCGTCTGTCGCGAGCGGAATGGTAACGCCAATCCAAGATCTACGTATTTCTTCGGGCGCGAAGCCAGGAGGCATCGCAATAATGCGAATAGCCAACATAAGAGTCTCCTTCGGTGATGATCCTGTGGTACGGTACCAGACGTATGATTTATCCGCTATCTCACTACCTCACTACAGTCATGTCTCTATAATTACGCTATCGCGTAGAAATAGGGATTTATTAAACGACATATATTTGTTTGTGGCGGTATATTACAGTCCAAAATGATCCTTAATTCTTCGTTCGCCCTCGATCTGGTCGACAAGAGCGTACAGAATTGCCGACCCGATTCGGAGCTCCGCCTTTACGAGTGCAATCAGTTCCTCACAATCGTACGGAGAAACCCACACGCTGTTTTGTAATCGCATAAAGCCAAATTCGTTCATGAGCATTCGTAGGCGATCGCGCGTAGTTTTTCGCTTTTCTGGTATATCGAACATAACAAGCCGATATCGACCGTCCCATCGCTTTCTCTTTTTTGACGCGGGAGAGCTTACTCGCGCTTCTTCCACAAGTAGATGTTGGCGGCCCTCGTTGGTTAACTCCAAAAACACTGATCCGTTTTTACGAACGCGACGAAGATACTTCTTTATGATCAACCGATCGATCGCCGTCTTACTTTTGAATGCGAGTCTATAGCGATCCTTGCCGACGATATGAGGAAGTGCTTGGAATATATTCGGTGCCACTGTTGCAACGGCTAGAGTTCCAGCGACGGTGACAATCGAAAGGAGGGCGTTCTGAATATTTTCTTTTCTTCTTCGCTTTCTCCCTTTCTCCTCGATATTTCTCATATCCCTAAATATACGCTATCGCGTACAGATAGGGATACGGAAGGGTGCATAGAAGAGTGGGGTAAGGTATTGTGGGGAAAATACAGACTATGGTACGAAAAGTAAAAAAGATAAAACCGGGGCAAACGACCCTTCTCAAGCAGGGGACCGGCAAGCATAAGGAATTCTGGAATAAGGAATACCAAACGAGCGAACACCTCGCGCTCTCTATGAATGTGTCAGAAGATCTTGAAAAGTTCATCCGCTGGATGGAGCGTGACTTCGGTCGTAAATACCTGAATCCGATCGTAAAAGTGATCGATATCGGCACCGGCAACGGGCGCAACATTATCTACATGTCGAATAATTTTGGCATGCGCGGCGTGGGTTACGACATATCAGAAGTCGCAATCAAAGAAGCCATCAAAAACGCCGAAGACTTACCGCTCGAATTTGCAGTGCGCTCCATGACGGAACCCTTGCCGGATGCCGACAACTCAACCACGTTTGTGCTCGATATGATGGCGTCGCATTTCTTGCATAAAGAGGAGCGTGAGAAACTCCTCGCAGAAATCGTGCGAGTGCTCAAACCGGGCGGATGGCTGTTTTTCAAATCATTCCTTGCGGATGAAGACCTGCACAGTGCGCGCCTGCTCAAAGATCATCCGTCGGATGAACCCGGAGGATATATTCACCCGAAGATCGGCGTGCATGAGCACGTGTGGACCGAGGACGAGGCCCGTGAATTTTTTGAGCCGTACTTCGAGATCCACAAGATCCAGAAATCCCATAAGCACATCAATCGCGGAAAAATCGGCGAGGAGCGTGCCTGGAAACGCCGTACCTTCTCGATGTACCTACAGAAGCTGGTATAACCAATCTATGGACGTCATTCATATAGCCACCGGTATCGCGACAGCTGCGCAGGGGAATGCGCGGTACAACACGGGTGAAAAGCACGGTGCGATGATTTTTGTAAAAGCCCTTAATGAGGAAGATGCGATAAAGAAAATCGATACGGCGATGTTTGATGCCTTTTGGATACTCTCAATAGAGAAAATGGGCACACTCCCTGATGCGATGCCAAAACTTGAAACGACCGATCCGTTGGAAATAGCTTTGAACACCGCACTCGATGACGGATGTGGGGTTGTCATCTACGCCGACATTGAAGAATAAGTCGCTCGTCAGCGAGCATGTGCGAGCGTACACTCATCCTATGAGAATAGTTACTGAAGGAACGACTAAAAATGGTACACCGTATACCATTCGGTATCCGGAAATTGCAGATGTTGAAAGTGCGTGGAGATACATCAATCGTCTTTCTAAAGAACGCACGTTTGTGCGTGTGCAGGGAGAAGAGGTAACGCTCGAGGAAGAGCAGAAGTTTATTACGAAGCTGATCGAGAAAGTCGAGGTAGGAAAGGCTGCAGCATTATTTCTTATCGTTAATGGCGAGGTTCATGGGCTTTGCAATATCGAGATGCAGGATAAAACTGAAAGTCATATCGCAAAGCTCGGGCTCGGAGTTGATGCGGCATCACGCGGACAAGGGTTTGGCCGATTGCTGATGGAAACAACAATTGATGAGGCAAAAAAGCTAGAAGGATTGCAAAAGATTATTCTCACCGTGAAGGCTCCGAACAGTCTCGCAAAATCGCTGTACGAAAAGCTCGGATTCGTTGAGTTCGGCATGCTCCCAAAGGGAACCCGTCATCAGGGGGAACTCGTCGACTCACACCACATGTATATCGATTTATAAAACACGATCCGAAGAGCCACGTATTCTCGACCAACTCCCAAAAAAATATGAAAAAGGGCCGCATGTAGCGGCCCTTTTTGCATCAGTCGTTCGTTTAGAACACAGACTAATGCTTGTGCATACCCGAGGACTCTTGTGTCATCAGCGTTCGTAAACTCGGAAAAACTATCCCGTCCGCGATGCTGATGCCTGTGTAGTGTGGGGGATCAACAAACACCACATCCCAGTTTGAGTTAATGCGAGGGATCTTGTCGTCGTTGCGCTTCTTGTAGATCTCAGGATAAGCCCGAGCGACCTCCGCATTAAGAAGGACGGTCATCATCTTCTCAATCGCGCGCATCGGCTGACCTAAAGCGTCCAAGCGATAAAGCTCCTCCACTATCTTTTTTCCTGAAGGATTATGTTCTTCCCACACGCTGTAGTCTGCGAGGGACGCGACGGTGTCCGGAAGCATCGCCTGGATCTTGTCGATGAGTGTAATGATATTCTGTCTCATCGACTCAATCTCCTGCTTGAGTTTTGCTCGTGCTGTCCTCAAGGTCTTGATGTGATCTGTTGCAGGACCGAGGATGATGTCGCGTGTGCTCGGTTGACGGGATGGTGGTACGAAGTTCGACGCATCTACGTTTGCAATACGCTGTGTAAGCTGCCCGAGAATATCCGCGAAGTCCGCATCGTTGGTCTGCACCGTCATGCATATTCTCCTTTTCAATGATCCTGCACCCACAGAACCATGTAGCCCAACTATATGCAAGTTAGGGGAATAGCGTGACTGGAAACGCCCACTTTTCTGTCTAGCTGCAGAAACTAGTATAAAAACGGCCGCGCAATTGCGCGGCCGTTCGTTCCAGCTATTTAAAAAAGACCGTGTCTTTTGCAGAGTTCAAGTGTAGCGTCGTCGACACCGAACTGCACAATGATGTTGCTGGGAGATTGAAACAGCAGAGTCGTCGTCCATGCGCATTCAATCCCATACACAACTTTGCCAGACTGCATGCGGAATTTCGGCGTGAGCGTACGAATCAGGTCAGGTCGACCCAAATTGAGAATTCTTCCGAGACTCGCGTCACCAAGATAGGTGCCGAATCCTGGGAGAATTTTATGCCGCCGCCCCTCGTTGTTTGGAATAACGAATACGCGACGACCATTTCCCATTTTCGGGATAGTGAATGATAGTTCTACTTTTACGTCAGAAAATGCAGCGGTCATCGGAGTTCTCCATGCTTCGCTTTTGAAACGATACACGATCTCTCCAGCGGGTCAATAAATGAAATAGTCACCGTTTGACTTCACTGTACCTTTCGAGTATATTTTGCAGGCCTCGCAGGAGGTCCGTTTTTTGGCCTGATTCCTGAACTTTTCAGGTATATCGCAAGAATCTAGGACCTACGCCGCGGAGTGTCCATAACCCAGGCCGCAAGGCAGGGTGCAGGCCTCCCACGCTTTCCTTCACGGCCCCCGCCCAATTAAAAAAGTGCGGGATAAACAAATTACATGGCAAAGAAATCAATGATCGCAAAGGCAAACCGCGTCCCGAAGTTTTCTTCGCGCACAGTACGTCGCTGTTTCAAGTGCGGACGTCCGCGCGGGTTTATGCGTGACTTCAACCTCTGCCGCATCTGCTTCCGTGAAGAAGCGCTCGAAGGAAATATCCCCGGAGTTAAAAAGTCATCTTGGTAATATGGTCACAGATCCCGTAGCAGATTTCATCACACGCCTCACCAACGCCGGCGCTGTTAAGCACGCAGTCGTATCTTTGCCGTACTCCACATTCAAGGCTGCAATCGCTGAGAAGCTCAAGGAGGCGGGGTACATCGCAGCAATCGAAAAGAAGGGTAAGAAGGTCAAGAAGACACTCGACGTTACCTTGAAATACGATTCAGAGGGCACGCACATCATCCAGGGCGTAAAGCGCATTTCAAAGCCGGGCCGACGTGTATACAAGCGTGCGGGCGAAATCGTGCGCGTGCGTTACGGACACGGCTCACTCATTCTCTCAACTCCGAAAGGCATTAAGACTGATAAGGAGGCGCGCAAAGAAAACATCGGCGGCGAAGCGCTTTTCCAGATTTGGTAATCATCGTATTTATATTTGTATGTCACGAGTCGGCAAAAAAGAAATAATCATCCCTGCGGGCACCGAAGTCTCGGTTGTTTCGATGGAATTGATCGTCAAAGGCAAGGGCGGCACGCTCACAAAAATGGTCCATCCGGCAGTTACCGTTACAATCGACGGCCAAAATGTGACCGTGAACCCGGCCAACAACTCACGCCTCGCAAAGGCATTGTGGGGAACCTATGCCGCACACGTGCGCAACATGATCTCGGGGGTCAACACGCCGTTCATCAAAAAGCTTCAGATCGAAGGCATCGGCTATAAAGCAGAAATGCAGGGAACCAATCTCAAAATGGCACTCGGCTTTTCGCATCCAGTTTTGGTTGCAATTCCGCACGGAGTCGCAGTATTGGTAGAAAAGAACATTATCTCCGTATCGGGCGCAGATAAAGAATCGGTCGGTCAGTTTGCCGCATCGGTTCGCGCAATCAAAAAGCCGGAGCCGTACAAGGGCAAGGGCATTCGATACGAAGGCGAAGTCGTGCGCATGAAACAAGGTAAGAAGGTAGCTGGATAAATATTTGTATGGCACTCACTAAACGAGAACAACGAGAACGACGACACCGACGCGTACGCGCAGGTGTTTCCGGCACGGAATCCCGTCCGCGTCTTTCGATTTACAAGTCCAACACGCGTCTTACTGCGCAGATTATCGATGACGACAAGGGGGTTACGCTCGCCGCAGCATCATCGGCAAACGAAAAGGGAAAGACTCCGCGCGAGCGCGCTGAACAGGCTGCGGTAGCGATTGCAAAGATCGCCGTTGAGAAGGGAATCAAGGCGGTCGTGTTTGATCGCGGCGGCTTCCAGTATGTCGGAACTATTAAAGCATTTGCAGACGCCGCACGGGGCGCAGGATTAGAATTTTAAACATTTACTATGGCTGACGAAACACAACAGAATATGGATGCGACACAGGCAGCGCCCGCAGAGGGTGCAGCGCCTGCAGCTGTTGCAGAACGGCCGGCTCGTTCCCAGGGTCGCGAAAATCGTGATCGCCGCGGCG
The DNA here is from genome assembly GCA_043780835.1 of Minisyncoccota bacterium. Lineage (GTDB taxonomy): Bacteria > Patescibacteriota > Minisyncoccia > Phycocordibacterales > UBA2100 > UBA10103. The sequence goes on along the minus strand of JAYWCB010000002.1, from coordinate 54,367 downwards.
GTCCCGGTCAACGTGGTCCACGACGTGGAGGAAATCGTCCGGAACGCGAGCGCAGTGAGTTTGCCCAGAAGATGATCGGGATTCGCCGCGTTGCCCGTGTGATGGCAGGAGGTCGTCGTTTCAATTTCTCTGTTGCAATCGTTATTGGCGACAAGAAGGGCCGCGTGGGAGTGGGTGTAGGCAAAGCTGCAGACACACAACTCGCAATCGAAAAGGCGACTCGCCATGCAAAGCGCCACATGATTACACTCAATCTCACCAAAAACCGATCCATTAAGCACAACGTCGAAGCAAAGTTTTGTGCATCGGTGGTAGAAATTCGACCATCTCCGGGCCGCGGCCTGGTTGCAGGTTCATCGGTGCGCTCCGTCCTTGAAATGGCAGGAGTATCAGACGTGACTGCAAAATTGCTCTCGCGCTCAAAGAATCCGATCAACAACGCACGCGCAGCACTACAGGCACTCGCATCCGTCTCAACAAAATAATATGGCAACGCTCAACGAACTCAAACGATCAGGAAAGCGACCATACCGACGCGTCGGACGTGGCCAGGGTTCTACCCGTGGCAAGCAGTCAGGTCGCGGTGGTAAGGGACAGACCGCACGTGCGGGTCACAAGGTGCGCCCAGAAATGCGCGATATCATCAAAAAGCTTCCGAAGCGTCGCGGATACGGTAAAAACCGCGGACGCACCGTCATTCCCGGTCAGGATGCGCGCGCTATCTCACTCACGAAGATCGATGCGATCTTTGCGGCAGGAAACGTCACAAAGCAGATGATTGTGGACTTGGGTCTCGCTCGCAAGAGCCAGCCGGTTACCATCGTTGCCGGCGAAACCTCCAAAAAGTATTCATTTACGGGCGTCCGTGTAACCGGCTCCGCGAAAGCGGTAGTCGAGAAAGCGGGCGGCACCGTTGCGGTTAAATAACATTCTATGTTTGAATCCTTCCTTCGAAAAACAAAACTTGTGTTCGAAGACGAGGGGTTGCGAAGCCGCATCCTTTTCGTCCTCGGTGCACTTGTGGTATTCCGCTTCTTGGCGGCTATTCCGGTTCCGGGCATCGACGCACAACAGCTCGAGGCCTTCCTTTCGAATAACCAATTCTTTGGTCTGTTAAATATTTTCTCGGGTGGCGGATTTTCGAATCTCTCTATCGTCATGCTCGGCGTCGGTCCGTACATCACGGCATCAATCGTGATGCAGCTCATGACAATCCTCATTCCTCGCTTGAAAGAGATGTATCAGGAAGAGGGAGACGCCGGTCGTCAGCGGTTCTCACAGTATTCCCGCTACCTCGCTATTCCGCTCGCATTTATCCAGGCGTTTGCGTTTCTCTTGTTGCTGCAGCAAAACGGCATTGTGCCCTCACTTTCGCTTATCGGTCTCGTTACCAACGTCACCGTTATCGCCGCAGGATCTATCCTCTTGATGTGGATCGGTGAACTCATTTCTGAATTCGGCGTCGGAAACGGTGTATCGCTCATCATCTTTGCGGGTATCGTGTCGCGCATTCCGGCCAACATCTCGCAAACACTCTTCGCATTTGATGCGTCGCAGGCGCCCGCGTACCTCGGCTTCTTGGCTGCCGGCATTGCGATCATGGCGGGAGTTGTATACATCACTGAAGCGGAACGCCCCATTCCGGTGACCTACGCGCGCCGCGTGCGGGGGATGAAAGTGATGGGCGGGGTATCCACGTACTTGCCACTTCGGGTAAATCAGGCCGGTGTGATTCCGATTATCTTTGCGCTTTCGTTCCTCTTGTTTCCGCAGATGATCGCGACCTTCCTTGCGCGTGTGCACATCGCGTGGATTGCAAATGCAGCACACGCAGTTGTAACCGGTCTCGCGAATCAATGGATTTACGGAGGGCTCTACTTCTTCTTTGTGGTTATGTTCACGTACTTCTATACGGCAATCACATTCGAGCCGCACCAGATTGCTAAAAACTTGCAGAAAAACGGTGCGTTCATTCCAGGCGTTCGTCCAGGCAACACGACAGCAGACTACTTGGGCAACATCATCACGCGCATCACATTGGTAGGGGCGCTCTTCCTTGGTGTGCTTGCGGTTGCTCCGATCGCTTTGCAGGCGATCACGGGCATTACGGCAGTTTCGATCGGTGGTACTGCACTCTTGATCGCAGTCTCGGTCGTCCTCGACCTTGTTAAAAAGATCGACGCCCAAACATCAATTCGCGAGTACTAAGACTCGCTCACAAACCACAAAAAACCCCACGTGTGTGGGGTTTTTTGTTTGATTTGTGATACTGTCTCGACATGAAGAACGTTGCGGTCATCGCCGGGCCGTCGGGCGGGGGAAAGAATTCGATTCTCGATCAGCTCGTCGAGCGGTATCCTATGTGCGCGCGTCTGGTAACCGCGACAACGCGCCAGCCCCGCAACGGGGAACAAGACGGAATCGATTACCATTTTCTTTCAACCGAGCAGTTTATGGTGGCGCTCGAAAACGGTGACATTCTGGAACATCGCGATGTAAAAGGTCTCGGAACCCATTACGGTGTCTATAAACCCGATATTGATACAAAGCTCGGTCAGGGCAAAATTGTACTCGCGCATTTGGATATTATTGGCGCGAGACGACTGAAAGAACTCTACGGGGCGGTCATCATATTCGTAATACCTGATTCTCCGGAAGTGTTGGAATATCGCATACGCTCGCGCAATCCCGATATGGATGACGCCGAGGTTATGGAGCGTCTGGCAATCGGAAAACGAGAAATGGAAGAAGATGTAAAAGAGTACGATTTCACGGTCATTAATGCACAAGGACAACTCGATCATGCTGTTGAATCTGTTGTCGATATTTTAAAGAAACAGGGCTATACTCTTGAATAATTATGCCCCGACACACGAAGCGGCATAAATATTCAAATATTGGTATGAATGCAAATCATCTGAAAGATTCGGCTTTTACGAGCGCTAATGTAACGGAGTGTGCGGGTAGCACGATGCCGTTTCGTGTGTAGGGGTATGGAACCCCTCTCTGTCGTATTTTTTGGCATCTCGGGATCGGGTAAGGGGACACAGTGTGACTTATTGGAAAAATATCTTACTGAGCATGATACGGAGCGTGCTGTCGTGCGCCCCGAAATGGGTAGTCTCTTGCGCACGTTTATGCAGAGCGGCACGCCGCTCGCAGCAAAAACTGGGGAGATCGTTTCTGCGGGAGGGTTGGTGCCGTCGTTCATGCCGATATTTATGCTGACAGAAATGCTGAACAAGACTTTCAGCGGTACTGAGAATTTGATTCTTGACGGAACCTGCCGTCGCCCGGATCAATCCCGCGCCGTAAACGACATGATGCAGCTATTCGATCGCACGAATCTGCAGGTCGTTGTGCTCACGCTCACACCGGCGAGCGCCAAAGCGCGATTAGTTGCACGGGGTCGCGCCGACGATGCGCGTGACGAACTTATTGCAGCACGGTTTTCGTGGTACGAGGAACATGTGGTTCCTGCGATAAATGAATTGGGTACACTGGGCTGGACCGTGCACGAGATCGACGGCGAACCCGAAGTGGAAACTATTCACAATAATATCGTCGCTTCGCTCAAGCTTGTATGATTGCAACTACACAAGAGCAAATTGAAATCCTGCGCGAAGGCGGTCGCCGTCTCGCGCGACACGTGCGCATTATCTCTGAAATGGTCAAACCGGGAGTCACGTCCGCTGAGCTCGAGAAAGTTGCTCGCGAGATGGTCGCCAAAGACGGAGACGAACCGGCGTTTCTGGGCTACAAGGGAAAGAAAGATGAACATCCGTATCCGTCAGCGCTCTGCGTATCGGTCAACGATGTAATCGTGCATTCGCCGGCAGCGGTAAACAATATGCTCATCGAAGAGGGTGACGTGGTCTGTATCGATTTCGGCATCAAACATCGCGGACTTTTCACCGATCACGCAGCAACGGTCATTGCTGGGACGAAGCATAATCCGGAAGATCTTCGCCTCGTACGCGGCACACACGAAGCGCTCTTGCTCGGCATTGAGCAAGCGCAGATGGGAAAGATGACAGGGGATATCGGCTATGCAGTGGAGCGCTTCGCCAAGAAAAACGGCTTCGGCTACCCGAAGAACCTTTCCGGTCACGGCGTCGGCACAAAAGTGCATGAAGAGCCGTATGTACCGAACTTCGGCGCACCGGGAAGCGGTGACGAACTCGTGGAAGGTCTCGTGATTGCAATCGAGCCGATGTTTACACTTGGTTCAGGTGTACTTGTTGTAGATGATGACGGACATTCATACCGCACAAAAGACGGCTCCCATAGTGCGCACAGTGAACACACCGTCATGATCACTGCCGATGGCCCGGAAATTTTGACTAAAGAATAACTATGGTCCAAGCCGTCGTTATCCTCGGCGTGCTTATCAATTTTGCTGGGACCTATACCTACATTCGGGATACACTTCGAGGAAGTACCAAACCGAATCGGGTGACGTGGTTTTTATGGTCTATAGCTCCACTTATTGGAGCGGTAGCGGCATTCTATGGGGGCGTGTCATGGGCGGTAGTTCCAGTGCTGATGACGGGCCTTTGTCCCTTGCTCGTATTTGCAGCATCATTTTGGAACTCAAACGCTTACTGGAAGCTTGAAAAATTCGACTATGCCTGCGGCGCGTTTTCTGTGCTCGCACTTATACTGTGGGCAGTAACGCGAGAGCCTGTTATTGCAATAATATTTGCCATCATTGCTGATGCCTTCGCGGCATTGCCGACCTTGTTTAAATCATGGACCGATCCCGAGACAGAAACGGCGTTCGCGTACGTTGCTGCAGGGCTCAGCGTTATTGCAAGTTTTATTGTGGCTCCACCTTCATTTATTGCATACGCATTTCCCGTGTATCTCGTTGTCATTAACGGGGTAATGGCGCTCGTTATTATTTTAAAGAGACGGTATCCGCATCAGTCCGACGGTGTATAGTTTGTCGGTATGGCAGACGCGGGAAAGACAGACATTTTGATCGTGGGAAGCGGGGCACGCGAGCACGCGCTCGCGTGGAAGCTTTCCCAATCGAATCGTGTTGGCACAATCTACGTCGCCCCGGGCAATGCAGGTACTGAAACATTTTGTGTAAATGTGGATATTCGCGCAGACAATATTCCGGATCTCGCGAAGTTTGCTTCGACAAAAAACATTGGCCTGACCGTGGTCGGGCCCGATGAGCCGCTCGCACACGGCATTGTTGATCAGTTTAAACGATCGGGATTGCGTATTTTTGGTCCGTCAAAAGCCGCAGCCCAGATTGAAAGCTCCAAGGTATTTGCAAAGAAGCTCATGCAAGAGGCGCGCATACCCACTGCTGCGTTTCGCTCATTTTTTGATGCAACGGAAGCTCATGCATACGCAAAAGCCTCTCATGTGCCGCTCGTAGTAAAAGCCAACGGACTCGCCGGCGGCAAAGGTGTCTATATTTGCGAAACGATGGAACAGGTCCAGACTGCAATCGACGATATTATGGTGCGGAAAATACATGGTGACGCGGGCACGCAAGTGATAATTGAAGAATTCTTGATCGGAGCGGAAATTTCTATACATGCCATGACCGATGGAGTAAATTACGCACTCTTTCCATCGGCGCAAGATCACAAACGTGTCGGTGATGGTGACACAGGGAAAAACACCGGCGGCATGGGTGTGATTGCACCGGTACCGTGGGTTACCGCAGAAACAATGGTTGCGATTGAAAACACCATCATCAAGCCCCTCATTCTTGCCCTTGGGAATCGCGGCATGCCGTTTCAGGGAGTTCTGTTTCCCGGCATTATGATTACTGAAAAAGGACCCAAAGTCATCGAATTGAACGCTCGCTTCGGCGACCCCGAGTGCCAGGCGTTTATGCGATTGCTTGAGTCCGACTTACTCGACCTACTGGACGAATGTGTCGACGGTGGAATCGGCACACACGTGCCGCGCTGGGGCACCGAGGGGTCTGTAACCATTGTGCTCGCGTCTGCAGGATATCCCGACGACTTTAAAACAGGCTACACAATCACCGGTGTTAAAGAGGCAGAGCGCATTGAAAATGTCGTTGTGTTTCATGCAGGAACGGTGCAGGCTGATACGCTTAAAACGGCGGGTGGGCGGGTACTGTCTGTTTCAGCCACGGGTTCTCCGATTGATAGAGCGCTCGAACTCGCGTATATAGCAATTGATACTATAGCGTTTGAAGGAGCGTATGTGCGACGCGATATCGGTATGAAGTCGATCCAACCTGGATTAAAAGATGTCCGCAATATGCCCAAGTACTAGCGTCACATTTCACAGGGTATACTTTTTGAATGGAGCCGAGAATACTCAGCGAACGGATAACCCCGCGCGCAAATACCGAAAAGCTGAAATCTGCCGAAGAAGAATTGGCATACTTGCGTGAACAGGTCGCGCAAAAAGAGCGCGAGTTATCGCTGCAACCGGGTAAATTCGAAAGTGAACGCATTGCAAAGCGTGAAATTGTGCAGTATGCCGATATGCCGGCTGCGCAGATATTGCACGAGACCGTAGTCATGCCTGAGCATGAAACCATGCGACAGATTATGAAGCTCGAACCGGAGGCGCACGACAAGCAGCTGGATGGGCTTATCAGTATCATCGAAACGCAGGGGATAAGAAATGCGTTATCGGTGGCAATGCGCCTAAAAAACCCGCACCTCGAAGACGATTTTCACAGGGTCTTGGTGCGCTACGTAGCAGAGGGATTGCCCGACAAAGGATCATCAGTTCCGGAAAAGGTGAAGCGGGCACTACACCTCGTGCTTTTTGAAGTGCGTCCACAAGCACACGGCGAGAACAGTTCAAATGATCAGGCGGCAACGAAGCTGGAACAACTACTCGCGCCGTCTGAACAGTTGTACGCAGGCCTACTCTCGCTCATCGAGCGTCACGAAGGTTTCTCGCTTGAAATCGCGGTGCCTCAGGGCTCCGAAAGCGCAACGCTCTATCTGGCAGTACCGCGCGAGAAGAAAACGCTGGCGGAGCGGCTCATTTCATCAGTTTTTCCCAACGCGACGATTTCTGAGAGTCGCGGTGACTATAATATTTTCGATTACGAAGGCTCGCACGCTGCTGCCTATGGCACCCTTGCAAAGCATCCGTCCTTTCCTATAAAAACACCCGACATGTTCGAACACGATCCTATGAATGTGCTCCTGGCTGCGTTTGCAAAAATTGCAAAGCACGGCGAAGGTGCGGCACTGCAATTGGTCGTCGGTTCCGAAGGCGACCGCTATAATCGCTACTACCAGAAAATTATCCGTGAGCTTGAGCAGGGAACTCCGATAAACGAAGCACTACATGCACCGGAAACCGAAGTCGGGGAAGTATTCCGCGATTTAGGAAAGCATATTTTTTCGAGTTCGAATTCGCAAAAAGACGATCATCGCGATCGCCATGCCGTTGATCAGATCGCGCTCGACGAACTCACGCGCAAAGTGCACACACGAATCGCACCGGTTACGGTGCGGCTTGTTGCATCCGCGCATACCGCCGCTCGCGCCGAAGAAATGCTGAGCAATCTGATGTCCGGTCTCAATCAGTACGATAATCCGCGCGGCAATCATTTTATATTCGAACGGATTTCCAGTTGGGGTATTTCAAATTTTCTTCGCGATTTTACATTCCGCTCGTTTGAGGCATCGATTGCGGTGCCGCTTTGTCTCGCGGAAATAAATGCGATGTTCCACTTCACGGCGGAACGTGTGACCACCTCGCGCGAGCTCAAAAAATCGCACGGCAAGCAGGCGCCTGCACCAGTCGAAATCGGCGGCGACGGTATCGTGCTTGGTACGAACCGCTACGGTGCCGATGAAACGGCGGTTCATTTTGCACCGGCAGACCGCTTGCGACACTGCTACATCATCGGGCAAACTGGCACCGGTAAGACGGGATTCATAACGAATATGATTTTGCAGGACATCAAGAACGGCGAAGGAGTCGCATTTATTGATCCCCACGGTAGCGATATAGAAAATATTCTTTCGGCGATTCCGGAAGATCGTAAAAAAGACATCATTTATTTCGACCCTGCGCATGCGGCCATGCCCATGGGGCTCAATATGCTCGAATACGATACGACCAAACCGGAAATGAAATCGTTTGTGATCGACGAAGTCTATGGAGTGTTTCGGCAGTTGTACTCAGATGTGCCGGAAGCATTCGGACCAATGTTCGAACAGTATTATCGCAATGCGGTACAGCTCGTGGTGGAGGATCCCGCAACCGGTTGCACATTTGTGGAAATTCCCCGCGTGTTCGCCGACAAAGCGTTCCGCGATCTCAAGATTTCACGGTGCAACAATCCGATTGTCATTCAGTTTTGGCGCAAAATAGCCGAAGCGGCAGAAGGGGATGCAGGGCTTGAATCAATCGCGCCGTACATTACCAGCAAGTTCGATGCGTTCCTTAGTCACGACATTATGCGGCCGATCGTTGCGCAGGAAAAATCCGCATTCAACTTCCGCGATATCATGGACAACAAGAAAATATTTCTTGCGAATCTCTCAAAGGGGCGGCTCGGCGATAAAAACGCGGCGTTGCTCGGTCTCGTAATTGTGTCGAAGTTTCTCCAGGCCGCGTTTTCGCGCGCCAACACGAAAGACGTGCTTCCTCCGCACTATCTCTATATTGATGAATTCCAGAACTTTGTCACACCCTCCATCTCAACGATTCTCTCCGAAGCGCGCAAATACAAATTGTCGCTCACTGTCGCGCATCAGTTTATGGCACAGCTCGAAGACGACATCCGCGATGCGGTGATAGGCAACGTCGGAACCAAAATTGCCATGCGAGTCGGTACGACCGACGCGGAGTTCTTAGAGAAACAATTTTCGCCGGAGTTTACCGCAAAAGATCTTGAACAGCTGCCGAATCGGACCGGGGTTGCGGCGATGCTTGTGAATGGCGTGCCCGCAAAGCCCTTTACCATCGAGACGCTGCAGCTTCCTGAATTCGACCACAGCAGTATTGATGAATTAAAGGAGCGGTCGTATGCCCGCTATGGTACGCCGCGTGAAGTAGTAGAAGCGGACATTCGGCGTAAATTCGGTTTTTCGCCGGTTGAGCCTCTCGTGCGCGGCCCGCTCAATATCATCGGATGAATCAGGCCGAGACGAGGACACACTGTTTGGGTATACTGGCTCCATGCAAAAAATCCTCGCCGCATTCATAGTAACCGCGTTATTCGCTCCCGCGTTCGCGTCTGCGGATTCGTTTGGAATTCAACCGACGCTCGGTCAGTTGCTTTCGCGTATTGCTGCGCTTGAAGCAATCCTCGCTAACACATCAATAAATTGTGCAGTGACTGCAACGAAGTCAACAGTAAAAGTAGGGGAGCCGTTTACTATTGCATGGGGTTCATATGGGGCAGATGCAAAATACTCAACCGATCCGCAGAATGCCTACTCTGAAAATGGTGAACAGACAATGCTGATGGATGCGCCGCAGTCACGCATCTATAAGTTCACGTTTTTCGGCCCAAACGGAATACAAAAGACCTGCGAACAAAAGATTGTTGTTCTGCCTCGCTAGTGAATGCACTCCGTGCTATATTTCCGCCCATGACAAATACCACATCGCATCCAAGCCACGAGCGAACGCTCGTCATTATTAAACCCGATGGCATTCAGCGCGCGCTGGTTGCAGAGATTCTCGGACGCTACGAGCGCCTTGGTCTAAAGCTCGTGGGCATGAAGCTCATGGTCCCGACAGCCGAACAAGTGGAAGGGCACTACACGCTCGATCCGGAGTGGCGCCGCGTCACCGGCGAAAAAACGATTAAGAGCTATAAGGATCGCGGACTCACGCCGCCGTCCGATGACCCATTGGAAATCACTGCAAAAATTCTCAAGAATCTCAAGAAGTACCTCACGGCAGGCCCGGTCATCGCGATGGTATGGCAAGGTGCGCATGCGGTAGAACTTGTGCGCAAAGTCACGGGCGGCACCGAGCCGCGTGGAGCACAGGTAGGTACAATCCGCGGAGATTTCGTTGTTGATTCGTACGTCATGTCCGACAACGACGATCGCGCAGTGCGTAATCTTATTCATGGATCCGGATCGGTAGCGGAAGCGAATATGGAAATCCCGCATTGGTTTTCTAAAGAGGAATTAATCGACTACAAAGTCACCCACGAGGCAGTGATCTACGCGAAAGAACTCGAGAACATCTTCGAATAACAAAGTCTACATAACAAAAGAGCGCACTAGTGCGCTCTTTTGTTATGGAAGGAAGAAGAACGCCGCACCAATAACGGTATAGGCAACGAGCAGCTGGACGCCTTCGAACCACGTGCTCTCACCGTCAGAGACGACAAAGTTCGCGATAAAGATTGAGAGCACAACAGCTGCTACTTCGAACGGTGTAAATACAAGATTCATTCGTGTAGGGAAAAAAAGACTCACGAGTACGAGGAACGGTGCCACAAAAAGTGCGATTTGCGCCGCCGAACCCATGCCGATCTGAAGCGAGAGATCCATGCGGTTTTTCATCGCAACCGTGACCGCAGAAAAATGTTCCGCTGCATTGCCAATAATGGCGATAAATACCACGCCGATAAAGAGCTGCGTCCATCCGAGAGTTTCCACGACTGGAGTAATAGACGATACCAGTGCTTCACTCACAAATGCGACTCCGATTGTGGCGACTGTGAGTACGACGCATCCATGCAACAGTGACCAGGAATGCGTTGTGTCGATCTCTTCCTGATCAAACAGGTGTTTGTGTGTGCGCAGAGAAAAAAGGAGGCTTGCACCGTACGAAAGTATCATCATCAGAGAAACGAAGATGCTGAGCTTCATTACGGTGGCACTCGACATTCCCGGCGATGAATACACAAATACCGCAGGAATAATCAGGGCGATTGCTGACACGAGGAGCGTTGTGCCAGCCGCAACGGCGCTTGTTCGGTTAAATGTCTGTCGCTCGCGTTTCCATCCGCCTGCCACCATCGAAAGTCCAATGACGAGTAGTAGGTTGCCAATAATGGAACCTGTAATTGATGCCTGTACGACTTCTACGAGCCCCGCTCGAAGCGCGAGTATCCCAATGATGAGTTCCGTTGCGTTGCCAAACGTTGCATTCAGAAACCCGCCGAGCGCGGGTGTCGTTCGAGCCGCCAAATGCTCCGTTGCGTCTCCGATAAATTTTGCAAGTGGAATAATCGCGATAGCGCTCAGAAAAAACACGATAAGCGGTGAAGTGCCTGTATATTCGGCAACAAGGGTAATCGGCGTAAAAACAAGGAGCCCTAAGAAAATCTTTTGCATGGATGAAGCTTACATCACGGGTGTACAATAGCGGCATGGAATATCTACACCAATCAACGTATGGTCATGTGGGCGGATTTCATACGGCGAAGCCTATTATGGCGATGGATCGCGATAGAGGACACATATACGACATTAAAAACGGCATCGTCGATACATCGAAGCCGATCTTTGCGCTCAAAGGAGACAAGGCGTACGCCACGGAATATCACCCGGGTGGCGCATCGCCCCACGCGATGTTCCATGTGAAGGGCGATACGCTTCAGACCACAATAAATCATCCGTATCATAGCTCCATTTATGAACTCAAGAAGCATCTCTAGCCCCCTCATTCAAGAAAAAAACAGATGGGGTATACTCTTTTTTGCGGTAGGTACTAAAACCTGCTTAGTAAAGATTAGGGCGGCCTTCTATACTCGGTCTTCCGCTGAGAGTCGTGGTCCAATGATAGCGAATTTCAAACGAAACCGGTGCGGGCTCCCACCTGTGCTTCAGAGCCGGGCTTTACTGTATCTACCGCAACAAAGGGCTCCGCTTCACAGCGGAGTTTTTTGTTTGGAATTCATCGCGCGTTGCGCCATGGTCAACATTCCAAATGTTACAATCGTGCCAATGGAGCGCCGCTATCTATTCGCCGCTATCGCATCGCTTGCGGTCATAGCTGTTATCTTTTCTTATTTTGATATCGTGCGGTCATATTCAGATACATATGCATGGTGGGATTCGTTCGAACATTTTATCGGCGGGATCACCGTGGGATTCGCGGCGTTATTTGTAGTGACACTGTTTCTCATTCCGAAACCCGCGCTTAGTACTGTCCTGATAGTATTTGCAGTTGGCATCGCCTGGGAAATCATGGAATACCACATCGGTACCGGGGGATCGAAATACATGAGTTATGAGGCCGACACCATAAAAGATCTCATCTGCGACGTAATTGGTGGGTACGCAGCTGTTCGAATGGGAAGTATGCTACGTCATATATGAAATCAACCATCACTTTTCACGGCGGTGCAGGCTCTGTAACAGGAGCAAACTTTCTTCTCGATACCGGGAGCGCAAAGATACTTGTAGATTGCGGGAGTGTGGCCGAACACGCAAGTGCTGACGACGTAAATCATGAGCCGTTTGCATACGACGTGCAGAGCGTGCAGGCGCTCGTCGTAACACACGCACACGCAGATCATATCGGCCGAATTCCCAAACTGGTGAGAGCCGGATTCCGTGGCGCAATTTATTCCACCGGCGCAACGCGTGATATTGCGGAGATTATGTTTCAGGATGCACTCCATATCATGCAGGAAGAGGAGCTTAAATACGGTGTCCCTGTTTTGTACGAGGCTGATGATATAGAGCACACGATGTCGCAGTGGAAAAATCACTCGTATCACGAACGGTTCCATATACATGATGTGGCGGTTGAGTTTCTGGATGCGGGACATATTCTTGGCTCTGCGCTCGTAAAATTCACACGCGGCAATCGCACGATCATTTTTACCGGCGATTTAGGAAATACTCCGGAACCGCTCTTAAAAGACACGGAATCGCCGGAGGGCGCCAACTATCTGGTAATGGAAAGCGTGTACGGCGATCGCGTGCACGAACAGCGTGACGAGCGAAAGGAGAGTCTGCGGAGTTTTATCGAAGACATTCGCGTACGTAAAGGCACGCTCCTGATTCCGTCGTTTTCCGTTGAGCGCACTCAAGTGTTGCTCTACGAAATAAATAACATGATCAATGACGGCTCAATGCGCCCGATTCCAATGTATCTGGATTCACCGCTCGCAAGCCGTGTGACGCCCGTATTCCGCACGTACGCGGAATACCTCAATGACGAAGCAGCGGCCAAAATCGCGGCAGGAGATGATTTGTTTATGTTCCCCGGACTCACTATCACAAAAAACAAACAGGAATCGATGGCAATTCACAAAGCCGACAGCCCGAAAGTCATTATTGCGGGCGCGGGAATGTCTGCCGGTGGCCGCATCCGGGCTCATGAGCAGCATTATTTGGGCGACAAAAATGCAACCGTACTCTTTGTCGGGTACCAAGCACCAGGCACACTCGGTCGCCGTCTGCAGGACGGTGCGCCAAAAGTAAACATCGATGGGGAATCCATTAGGGTGCAAGCGCAGATTGCGAGCCTCACCGGATACTCCGGGCATGCAGATCGCGATCAGCTCATGCAATTCGTCGAGAACGCCGGCGCATCACTCGAGCGCGTGTTTGTGACAATGGGGGAGACGAAGGCATCACTGTTTCTGGCGCAGCGCATCAACGATTTCTTAGGAATCGGGGCCGTCGTACCAAAAAAAGCAGAATCCCAAGAAATCGAGTTCTAACTATACAGATTTCGTATTTACTGGTGCTATACTTATTGCACGATGATGAATAAACGTCTCATTCATCCGAATCATTCGGCGGTTCCTCAGAACTTTTGTCGATTGCCCGACGGATACGGTGTTGTAAAAATCGGTGTATCCGGTGCAGCGGATACCACATACGCGGGACTCGATGCCTTTGAGAAAGCAAAAGAAATCGGACGCGAGATCGCGCGACACGGTGCAATCATTACCACGGGTGCTACCACCGGCTTTCCGCTTTACGCCGCGATGGGTGCCAAGGACGAGTGCGGTTTTTCAATTGGATTTTCTCCAGCCGCAACGGAACGCGAACATGTGGACACCTACCAGCTTCCGCTCGATTTTATGGATGTGGTTATGTATACCGGATTCGGCTATTCCGGCCGCGATCTGCTTTTCGTGCGTTCGTCGGATGCGATGATCATCGGCCCGGGCCGCATTGGTACCATCAATGAATTTGCAGTTGCATTCGAAGACCACAGGCCGATTGGTGTGCTGCGCTCCTCATCTGACACCGATGAATTGCTCGAATTGATTATTGATGCCGCGCACCGCCCGAATACCAATATTGTGTTTGATTCTGATCCAAAAGCGCTTGTGGAAGCATTGATCGAGAAGGTGATGCGGATGAAAGAGGGAACGAACTTGGTGTTCAACAACCACGACGGATGGTCCGCCACCGGCAAGAACGCGGACGTGATCCTATAGACCTTGCTATACTTTGTTCATGAATAAGGCCGACATGCGGACGATCGCGGCACTGTTACTGATCGTGGCGGTCCTGCCGGGCTCGGCACTCGCTTTGCGAGCTCCGTCGACGCGGTCAACTCAAGTGGCATGTCCGACCGTAACAAAAACGCTGAAAATCGGATCGCAAGGTGCCGAGGTATCCGCATTGCAGAAATATTTGATCAGTCAGGCACTTCTTCCTCAGGACGCCGCAACAGGCTACTTTGGCGCAAAGACTTCGACGGCGTTAAAAGCATTTCAGGTGTCGAAGGGCTTTAAGACAACCTCCAAAGAATTCGGAGTCACCGGCTTAGAGACTCGTTTGCACTTGTATCAATGCAAGCTTGTCCGTGCACTTTCATTGGAGGGGGGCGGGGGTTTTGTCGATGGGCGTGCGAGCTCCGGTATTTCAGCCCATATTCTCACTCCCAACGGTGGGGAAGATTTTTTCGAGGGATCAACCACGACCATCACGTACACGGTCACGGGATTATCGCCGGGTGCGAATCCGTCGGATTACCGCATCGAAATCGGCGTGGTCAGTTCAAGCGGCACAGAACTAGGATCTCTCGCAGGTGCAAGCCTGTCAGGCGGCAGTCTGCCGCTCCCGTTCTATCGCGACATGGCCGACGCCAAAGATAGCGACAACGTAGTCCGCCTGAGAATCTTTAAGAGCGAGCGCTCAACGACGTCGCCGGCAGTGCGATCAGCCGCAGAGGCGTTGGGTATTGATATGACCACACAGCAGATCCAGCTCCCGGTTCAAGTATTGGTGGCGGCTGATGAAAGCGACAAAACGTTTGTCGTGCACGGAACATCGGATGCACTGCTCGATTACAAAGCCGATAACTATAAGTCCGATGGGGCCATCGTGCTCGGCGTCGGGAACGAATTCGATGTGTGGGGCGGACGGTTTATTATCCGGCTTGATCGTATTGAGAATAATGTGGCGTATTTCAGCTCCTTTATTGATTCCTCGTGGCCTACAAGACGCGATCCGAGCGAGTCATTTAAAGTTTCATTGAACGGCACGACAAAATTTACGATGACCGGTCAGGATACGTTTGCGAATGTTCCTCCGCGTAAATTCGGGTACAGCGGCGAGATCTCATACATGAAAGCCGTAGGTGCGGAGATCGGTGCTTTTTCGATAAAGATGTACGGCGGCGGACCCGATGAAATAAAGGCGCCGGTCGTCACGCCAGTATACAAAGACGGATTTAAAGCAGTTAAGCAGGACGGCGCGACTATGTACTTCGACTTCAGGGTCAATACCGATAAGGATTGCTCAAAAACCCCATACACATTTACGTACGGGGACGGCAAGTCGATGACTATAAAGGTTCCGGCCGATCGTTGCGCAAGCAACTATACGATGGGCACTGTGTACGGGTATAAGGCAGGCACATATACAGCAACTTTGTCGCGTAACGCCGGCGGAGCTAGCGAGCGCGTACAATCCGAAACGTTTACCATGTCCGGTGTCCGTGCACCCATCGATCCAAGTTCACCGAAGGGCAGTGCATGGGATCCGCTGGGTAACTCGGCAGCCGTCGGAGGTGCGCTGGATCAAATTAAGCAAACTCTGGAGCAAATACTGCGGGAACTGAACGGAATGTAGCTGCGGTATTTCGAGTACACTGTTTTGATGAAGCTCGATCTGCCACCCGTCATAGTTTTGTATGACACCGAATACTCTGCCTGGGAGGGTTCACAGGAGCGTAAATGGACCGGAGCGCACGAACACCGGGAAATCGTGGAGATAGGAGCGATTATCGTAGAGACCGCCGGATTTATAGAGACGGATTCGCTCGATCTGTATGTGCGCCCTCGTATCAATCCGACGCTCTCGGATTATTTTATTGAGCTCACGAAGATCGCACAGGATACTGTTGATCGCGATGGGGTTGATTTTGCCGATGCGTGGAACACATTCAAAACATGGTGTGGTGCGCGCCCCGCGTACGCATTCGGTCGCGACAACCTTGTAATCGAAGAGAACTGCCGACTGTGCGGTATATCACATGACTATGAGGGAAGCTTTCACAATGTTCGCGAGCTGTTCGATTCTCATGGCATCGACACGACTCCTTACACCTCGGGCACCATCACAAAGGCCTTCGGGGTAGAGCCGCAGGGTAGTGCTCACAATGGGCTCTCCGACGCCCGCTCTATTCTGCAGGGACTGAGGCTACTCGAGCGGCAGATAGCCAAAAACTAAAAAGCCCCGGTTTCCCGAGGCTTTTTGTTTAGTCTTTCTTGAGAGTGGCTGCGAAGCGGGTGAATGCTTCCGGGTGATCCTTGGCAAGTCCCGCGAGTGCCTTGCGATCGATCGTGATACCGGCAGCTTTGAGAGCACCGATAAACTTTGAGTACGACCAACCAGCTTCTCGAGCTGCGGCATTAATGCGAAGTGTGAAAAGGTTACGAGCCAATCGCTTCTTTGTCTTTCGGTCGCGGAATGCGTGTGTTCCCGCGTGGAAGATGGCGTCTTTCGCCATGCGCTCCTTGGTGGAGCGTCCGAAGCGATAGCCTTTGACCATCTTAAGGGTGTTTTTTCGGCGCTTATTGGCCGTTACTCCTCGTTTTACGCGTGCCATATATTATGTGTTGGGGGTGTTTGGGAGGAAGCGCGAGCGAAGCACATTGGTCATTTTCATATCCACGGGGCGTCCTTTCTGGAGGCGGATATTGCTTGAGCGCTTTGCATTGAAATGGTTGTTACCCGGAGCGCGGGCAATGATTTTACCCTTGCGGGTTACGCGCAGGCGCTTGGTGAATGACTTGTTCGTTTTCATGGTATTTATGCGTCTGTCTCGTCTGAATCGGGAATTACCTCGGTTTTAAGCGCCTGTTTGGAAGGCGCCTTTTTTGAAGCATCTCGTTCCAGCACGACCGAGAGGCCTTTGGGGCTCTTCTTGATCTCGTCAGCGATTTTATACGATTCTGGGATTATTGCAAGAAAGCGCTCTAAACGGTCCTTTAAGAAGTCGAATTCCATGTATTTGTAGCGTCCCCAAAGGAACAGATCCACCTTGACACGATGGCCTTCGCGTAGCCAGGCTCCGATTTTGGAGGCCTTGATGTTCATATCGTTGGTCGAGGTGCCGATTTTGACCTGCGCTTCCTTTGTCTCGGTTACCTTGGCTTTTGACTTAATGTCCTTATCCTTCTTCTTTTGATCGTATTTGTGCTTACCGTAGTCGGTGATTTTGCACACGGGCGGGTTCGCATTGGGGGATACCTCAATGAGGTCGAGACCGAGTTCCTTTGCCTTTGCGAGCGCGTCGGCAGTGGCAAGAACCCCGAAGTTTTCTCCTTCGGGTCCAAGTACGCGAACTTCTTTGGCGCGGATGCCTTCGTTCATTCGAACGCGCTCTTTTTCCGCTTGCGATGTGTATTTTGTAAAGCCCATTGGTCGCAGGACTATAGCAAAAATAGGTCCCTGCGGCAATCGCGTTTAGCGGTACGTAGCGCTTGCGGCGGGGACCTGCCACGAACCTTGAAATCCGTAGGTAGAACGCGATTGCAGGAAATGAAGGTAAGAGACGAGTAAGTCGCGAAGCGTCGTGAGAAGTGCAAGAATCAGAGATTTGCTGGCGGCCGCGTTCAATCCGGAAGTCGCGGCTTGTGAAGGTTGCACCATAGTCGGCTGCGAACCCGAAAAAGTTTCGGTTACATGGATGGGGTTTACCGAGACAGAATTTTTGGCGATGGTGCCGCCGGCAGGATTTGTTTCGTTCGTTCCACCGGTTGTGTTGGCCTCAACAGTATTGAGGCTCGAATTTGTTCCATCAGTTGAGCCGCTTTGGATGTCGTTGAGGTCTCCGTTGAGCTGTGTCGGTGCAGAAACAGACGTCGGTGTGCTTTGCGAAGAGCTGCTTGCGTCTGGGTCCCGTGCGATCAACTCGAGCTTTTGATACGCACTCGGTCCACTAGATGGATTCGAGGATGTGCCGAGTGAATAGGGATATGGTGGTGGCACGGTGAAAATACTCGATGTTGCTGTTGGTAGGGGGATCGTGTTTGCGGTACCGTTCATATCATTCATTCCCGACGAGTTTGTCGAAGTGTTCGTCGGGTACGAAGATGTATTTGATCCTGACGATTGTGGCGAATAAGGTGGTGGCGGAACCGGAGCATTTGGCATGAACGAGTTGGAACTGCTGAATGGATTTGTTGCGGCGGGCGGTGGGACGAAATATGAATCCGGGATTTGCGAGGGATTTGGAATGCGGGAAAGATCAGGAGTGATTTTTACACCCCCATTACACGGCTTCGTATTCGTAGAGCATGCAGCGACAGGATGTTCGGCGCATTGAATGTGCTGACCATAGTAGGGAAAAACCAATTGGAACTGTGGCGCTGCTGCGCGCATCCATCCGATACAGCTTGTCTGAACATCTACGGCGAGTCCGTACTGATGACACGATCTGCCGGCGGCGGCACATCCTGATCGCCCGGTACCGCACATATCTTCCTGTTGTTGAGCGCTTCGGTATGCGCTGATAATTTTTACTGTGCAGCCCTTTGCTTTTGTCGCTTCAAAAAATTTAAACAGACGGCATGCGAGAGCCGGATCAATACCTTGACGTAGTGCAGGGTCGGCGCTACCGCTGCTACCGCTGGAAACAGGGCGAACTTGGCCGCCTCCTATGAATCCGCCGGATTGCAGCATGTCGTACGGGTTTGAACCGCACCCACCGTTTAAGTAGGACGATATAGAATCGTCGACGCATGTGTTTGCAGGTAGTCCTTTTGCAACGTCATCGGATGTCGACATGTGTTTGCCTGATCCGCATCCCGTGGTGTTCGGTCCGATGTCCGCGTTTACTTTGTTAAACAAAAAAAAAGATGTGAGAAGCGCAGTGGCACACAAAAATATCGTGCCGGATTTCGGGATGCACTGCATACGATGAAGTATACAGAGAAATACTCTATTAAACGGTGTGCGCTGTGGAGACGACTATGAAGACGTGCCTGCCTGCGCAGGCGGACACGCCGCCCATAATCCTTTGTTCTCGGATTTCGCCGTCACTTCGTCGGCTTTGAACTCCGCTTGGTGCGCGTACGGTTTCTTGTACGTGTATTCGCGGGCAAATCCTTCGCGCACCATATATTCGTTCACCATGATTCCTTCTGGGCGAATGTTTGCCGGAACGTACACGTATGCGAGCAGGCGATGGTATTGATCGTAAAGATCCTGCGACGGATCCGTTTCAATGCGCACCGATCCCACTCCCATAATTTTCTTTGCTTCGGCAGAGGCCGCTTTGCCGTAACACTGTTCTTTTGTATACGGACCATTTACTTCGGGTGTGTTAATACCGATCAATCGCACGTGTACATCGGCGCCGTCTTTTTTAATTACGATTGTGTCTCCGTCTGAAACCCGCACGATGGGGTACCAGGCACTTGTTGATGTCGGAGTGGTTGCAGACGACCCAGAGGGTGTGGGGTTTGTTTGAGGAAGTGGAACCTTTGCAACGTACGCTGCAATAACAACAAACAAGACCGCAATGATAAGACGAAGTGGTCTGTTTCGTGCGCGAATCATAGGCACAGTATGCACTCCCAATGGATATCCACAGCTTCACGCTTGCGTCAGAACGATCGTTCTAATATAATTCACGTATGGAAGATTTCGCAGCGTACCGAGACGAAATGGCAAAGTTCTATCGCGAACACAAGCGCATGCCGTCGTTTTCGGAATTGCAGAAACTATGGGGCTACAAAACTAAGAGCGCAGTCAATTACAAACTCGATCAAATGATCGATGCAGGGCTCGTGCGCAAAGACAAAACGGGGCATCTGATTCCGCATAACTTCGAAGAGGAACAGGGGTTGAAATACCTCGGACTTGTCGAAGCGGGATTCCCGTCTCCGGCCGAAGAAGAATTGCTCGACGTGCTCAGTTTCGACGAATACCTCACGCCGAACAAAGAATCGAGCTACATCTTGAAAGTAAAAGGCGACTCCATGATCGATGCGGGAATTCGCGAAGGCGATATGGTGATCGTAGAGCGCCGTGCATCGTACAAGCCGGGACAGATTGTAATCGCGAGTGTCGACGGCGAGTACACCATGAAGTATTACCGCAAAGACGGAGACAAGGTATATCTCGAACCGGCCAATGAGCGTTACAAACCCATTTATCCGAAAGAGTCCTTTCGGATCGAAGCGGTCGTTACGGCAGTCGTGCGCAAGTACTAATCATCACCAACCATCCACATTACGATATGAAGAAAATAGACAACTGGCTTTCCATCCAACGATACGTCATTGAGTCCTCGCTCATTACCTCGATGCCAACCATTACCAACGTAGAAGTCTGGGGGAAGGTGCGATCGCCTCGGGTCGCCCGCAAAGTTAGCCGGTTCCTCGTGCCCCATATTACAAAGATTTAATTTCGTAATTATCACCACTTGTATGAGAATTTCCATCACACTCACGCCGCGTATCAGTACCTTTATTCGTCGCCTCTTGCGTGCGCATCTGTACGTGCCAACGCGCTACGAGGTATGGAATATCTAAAGGGCAAAACATTCGCAATCGTCGATGTTGAGACTTCAGGGACAAGCGCCACGTTCAGCCGTGTTATCGAAATCGGCATTCTTCGCATCGAAGACGGCGTATGCACAGAAACATTTCGCTCATGCGTGAATCCGGGCGGTCGTGCGATATCACCGTGGATATCCGCACTCACGGGTATTCAACAAAGCGAAGTCGATGCCGCCCCGTCCTTCGAAGATATTGCAGACACCGTCGAGCGATTGCTCGAAGGTGCGATATTCGTGGCACATAACGCACGGTTCGATTATGGATTCATCAAGAACGAATTCAAGCGTGTGGGAAAACGATTCAATGCGCGGTGCGTGTGCACCGTGCGACTCTCTCGCGCGCTCTACCCGCGCGCAAAGAAACACGATCTCTCGAGTGTGATTAGACGCTACAGTTTTACCTGCACAGATCGGCACCGTGCATTTGATGATGCGCACGTACTCTGGCAATTTCTGCAGTATTCGCACGAGAAGTATGGGGCGAAGCTCGAAACAGCAATCGACACACTTTTGCAGCGGCACACGCTCCCGCCGTTTTTGGATATGCAGACAATTAGTAATCTCCCCGACAGTCCGGGGGTGTACATCTTTTATGACGAAGAGCAGGTACCTCTCTATGTGGGTAAGAGTCGCAACATCAAAACTCGCGTGCTCTCACATTTCTCCGGCAGTCACTCATCTTCGAAAGAAGCGATTATGAGTCAGCATGTGGTGCGTGTGGAAGCCCGCGAAACCGCCGGTGAACTGTCGGCACTGCTTTTGGAATCCTCGCTTATTAAATCGATGATGCCGCGCTATAACCGTATGTTGGTGAAGCGCAAAGAGATTGTGGTTGCGCGGCGGTCAATGTGCGGTGCATATGCCTCGCTCGAGCTCTCGCGCGTTGAAGGAATCGGTGCGCACGAATACCGCGATATACTCGGCATTTTTAAATCAATCGCGCAGGCAAAGGAATTCCTCTCGCTCGCCGCCGCTGCGCACACGCTCTGCAAAAAAATTCTCGGCCTCGAATTGGGGAAAGGCGCGTGCTTTGGGCATCAGATCGGTACCTGTAAAGGCGCCTGTCAGATGAAAGAAAAAAGCGACGGTTACAACAAACGTTTCGAATCGGCGTTTCGCGCCCGACGGTTGAAAGCGTGGCCGTATCCGGGTGCGGTCGTGATCGAAGAGAAAAAAGACGATCTGGAACGGCACTCATTTGTGCTCGACAACTGGTGTCTCATCGGCGATATCAAGACCTCGGATATTGATGTGGAATCACGCACAACCGTTCCCGAGTTTGATCATGATCGTTATAAGATCTTTTCGCGTTACATGCGCGATCCCGCAAATTGTTCCCGTATCCGCCCGCTCTCACGCGAGGAGTTCAAACGTTTTCTCCACGAGATAGAAGGCGAGTCGGTTATTCAATAACCCCTACACACGAAACGACCTTATTATGTTCTACGTATATATATTACAAAGCTTGAAAGATCAAAATATGTACACAGGCTATACCAATAACTTGAAGCGTCGATTATCCGAACATAATAATGGTCTTAACAAATCAACGAAGTTTAGAGCACCGCTCAAACTCGTGTACTACGAGGCGTACCTATCGCAGACAGATGCTAAAAAGCGAGAGGATCGTCTCAAAAGGTCGGCTGGAGCACAAACTGCGCTGAAGCGACGAATTCCTGATTGTCTGCGATCAGGTCGTTTCGTGTGAGGGGTATGGCCTGGGGCTCACTACGATCATTTCCGCGCGCAATCCTCCACATCGACGGTGACTCTTTCTTTGCGGCATGCGAGGTCGCAAAAGATCCGTCGCTTCGGGGCAAGGCGGTAATCACCGGAAAAGAGCGCGGCATTGTATCCGCGTGCACATACGAAGCGAAGGCGCGCGGCGTGAAGCGGGGCATGGCGTTGCACGAAGTGCGAAAGGTGTGTCCCGATGCAATTATTCTGCCGTCTGACTACGAAACATACAGTCTGTTTTCCAATCGTATGTATGAGATCGTGCGCCGGTACACACCCACGGTCGAGGAGTATTCAATAGATGAGTGCTTTGCCGACCTCACAGGGTTGCGCCGTACGCTCCGCATGCCATATGCAAAAATCGCAGCGCGCCTGCAGGATGAGCTCGAGCGCGATCTCGGACTCTCGTTTTCAATCGGCGTCGCGCCCACAAAGGTGCTCGCGAAAGTCGGATCAAAATGGAAAAAGCCGCACGGCCTTACCCTGATTCCATTATCTGCCGCAGAATCGTTTCTTCGCAAAACCCCCACCGTCGGTGTGTGGGGGATCGGTCCCAATACCGCTGCGTACCTGCAGCAGCTCGGCGTAAAAACAGCATACGAGTACGCAAAGAAAGACGAAGCGTGGATTCAAAAAAATATGGCGAAGCCGTATCGTGAGATTTGGCACGAGCTCAACGGCCAGGTGGTGTACGAACTGGATACTGAAGGAAGGGAATCATATCAATCGATTAGCAAGACAAAAACATTTACGCCGCCGTCGTCCGATCCGCGCTTCGTGGGGGCACAGCTTTCCAAGAATGTTGAAAACGCATGCATCAAGGCCCGGCGCTGGGGTCTCGCGACGACGGAGATATTCTTTTTTCTGAAGACACAGGAATTTAAGTATCACGGATGCGAGATCAAGCTTTCGCATGCCACGTGTATCCCGAGCGAGATTCTTTCGGCGGTGCGGGAGTATTTCTTGAAAGTTTTTAAAAAGGGGACGCTGTATCGTGCAACCGGCATCGTGCTTATGAAATTACAGGATGCTAATAATACGCAGCTTGATCTGTTCGGATCTGTCTTGAAAACCGAAGCTGCCAAATCGGTGTATGCGAGCCTCGATGAGATTTGCGGAAAATACGGCAAACACGCGGTGTTCCTCGGATCCAGCTTTCATGCAATGGCGCCGCAATTGAGTAAGGTTGCACACCACGCACCGATCGCCCGCGAAGAAAAGCCGCAACGTCATCGAGAACTCTTTCGGGGAGAAACCGCTCGCCGAAGGCTTGGCGTTGCATCGCTCGGGGAGGTTAACTGATTATGAAGTCCTTCATTTTCAATTCACGCCTCTGGAGTAGCCTGATCACTGGTGCTCTCGGGCACCATTAGCCAGTTAACTCAAATATTATGGCAGATACAATTGTTACAAATTCTCCGACGCGCGATGACGGTTCTACGGCGCTCGGCTGGATCGTTGCGCTTATCGTTATTCTCGCTGTCATCGTGGCCGGCTTTGTGTGGGCTCGCCGAGACGTAGGCATACCAAATACCGGTTCAGATGAGACACATCTGAACGTATCACTTCCGTCCGCACCGGTTGGCGACACGGGCCGCGTTGACCAATAAAGTACTGATTCGAAAGTAAAACCGACCCTCTCTGAGGGTCGGTTTTACATATGTTAGGCTAGTCGTATGAAGCGGCTTCTAGTTGCAATTGTCTTTATCGCAGCGCTCGGTGGCGTTATATATTTTGCACTGAATCAGAAACCTGCCATGGTAGCGCTTCCGGCACCAGTACCCGAAACGACGGGCACCACATCGGCTCCTGGAAGTGATGTTCACCTCATTAAAGAGGAGACCCCGAGCTACACCATCAACGTGGAATATCGTCTGTTTAATAACGCCGTTGTTGACGCACATGTAGAAGCCGAAGTTCAAAAAGCCATTGATGCGTTCAAAAAAGACGCCGCCGGATTCGATCCGAAAGTCGAGATGCGACCATACGAATTTTCTGGAAAAATCGCCGATTACTACAGCGGTGGCAATATCGTGAGCGAGCGTATCAATCTCTATCAGGATACAGGCGGCGCGCACGGATTGCCGATTGTACTTGCACTCAATTATGATGCGAAATCAGGAGAAACGATCACGCTCGATCGCGCGCTTTCACTGACCGGATTATCGCTCGGTCAGGTCTCTACCAAATCGCTTGCGCAGCTTAAACAGGCATATGGCGATTCAGTATTTATAGACGGCGCGTCTGCGAAGCCCGAGAACTATTCCACGTTTATGGTGACACCGCAGAATGTAACGTTTAT
The DNA here is from genome assembly GCA_043780835.1 of Minisyncoccota bacterium. Lineage (GTDB taxonomy): Bacteria > Patescibacteriota > Minisyncoccia > Phycocordibacterales > UBA2100 > UBA10103. The sequence continues at coordinate 29,397 of JAYWCB010000002.1, read as the reverse complement.
TTTCCAAGCGTACCAAGTGGTCGCGTATGCCGCGGGAATGCCCGAGGTAAAGTTTGAGCGCAAATAATGCATGACTTTATTTAAGACCATACGATCGTGTGTGTTTGATCCAGAGTTTTACGCCCGCATGCATGATCGCTCATGGAGTGAAGGCGCAAAATACTATGCGGTCGTTGCATTTATCATCGTGTTTATACTGATGGCGCCCGTATGGGCGGTGCTTTTGAACGCACGTCCGGAAATCATCGATACCGCAACAGCACTCTACCCTGACACACTTGAGCTGACGCTCGCGCACGGTGAGCTCCACACAAATCAGCCTGAGCCGTTTGCCATACCGAACACGTTCACCAAATCACTGCCGGCAAATCTTGCAGTATTTGATACACGAAACGACGTATTCACACCATCCGCACTACGCGACGCGCACACGCTCGTGCTTTTCAAACGAACTTTTGCGATTACGGAAAACAGCGATAGCGCGTCGTTGCCGAGTTCCGGTGAACAGCGCATTTTCTCCTACGGAACAACGACTGGCACGACAACACTTACAAAATCAGACATCGTATCCTTTGCGTCAAAAATAAAACCGTACGTGCGACCTGTGGCGATTTTTGGTGGCGCGATATTGTTTGTGCTCGCGGTCATTCTGGGCGGATTCGGCATGCTGGTATTCCACTTGCTCTACATTTTCTTTCCGGCGCTGCTCGTATTTGCGTACTTCAAACTCCGTAAACGGAATGAATCATACCGAACGGCGTATGTGTCTGCGCTATTCGCAAGTATTCCGGTTACGATTTTGGCAGCATTTTTTGGACTGTTCATCGGGTTGCCGTTGTTTACGTACACAGCGATACTTCTTATCATTGTGATCGTAAATGATTCTCAATCTCATCGCGAAATATCGGCATCGACACATTAATCGAACACCCACCATCGTTGGCAGTACTGACGTTCGCAAAAGAATCTGTTTTACAATTTCTGCTAATGACTAAAAGACGTACTGAAAAAGCTGCACAAACAAAAATCGCCGTCACGGACGGCGCTTTTGCATATGATGTGTAGTGGAGCGAATAGTTTAATTTGTGACCGTAAAGTTGATCATATTGCTATCTCCACCATACGACCTCGTATTGATGGAGTAGATACCAGGGGTCATGTTTAGATAGGACTTACAGGGAAGCCCGGAGTACCAATTCATGTCTTGGCAGATTTTTGCAGGGAGGGTCACGCGGAGCGTCGTGTTTGACGTGCGTGTTGCTTCGTCCGACTGGGCGTTCCATATGGCCTTCTCTCCGTTACCGTTCGTGAACCACACAGTTTTGTCTCCCTCAAAGCCTAAAAAGTTACATCCTTGAATTTCTATAGTCGTTCCAACTGGTCCCGAAGTGGGACTAATGGAAGAAATCACAGGCTTACTTTCGTAGGTAGGACACCGTGCGACTGTTTGCGTACACGCCATCTTGCCGCGAGTCATCGGACCGACACCACTTTTTGCCGTAACAAAATCCATCCCGTGCGCCTTTTGCCAACGAACGACCGCATCTGCCGTGAGTGTGCCGTAGTAGCCCGTGACCGAAACACCTAGAAACTGCTGTAATGCCGAAACATCGTCTCCGTGAGAGATGTAACTGTCTTTTGATCCGGGGTTTATGTTATGTGAGAGGTCGATGCACGACGGAGTATTTGTATTGAGTGCATCGGGTGACTGACCGTTCGATAGCTCGCGTTGTTTCGTCAGCGTTGTAATGGCTTGCTGAAGTGCCGCAATTCTGTCTTCTGCTGACAAAAACGTCTGACTGGAAATTGCCACCAATTGCGCAACAGTGCAGCCCTTATCAGTTTCGCGGCAATCAACGTATGCCGATGCGACAAAGGGAATGGCTGATACAAAGAGTAAACCTACGAGCGCTAGTTTTTTCATATATTCAAAGCATGGCATTTGGCTGTAGTGCTGTCGAGCGGGGAGACCATTGTTTAGGTGACAGTAGAAGAAAATGTATGGAGCACAGAAAAGAGTCCCGATCAGATCGGGACTCCTCGGTAGACAATTCGTTCGAACAAGATCCATGCAATTTCGGGAACACGCTTCGCTTCGGGCACATAACTCTTGGCATGCTTCGGCTGACATATACGCTCGATATAACGACGCGCGGATTCAATTTCGATAATCTGACCACGCGTTCGCATTTCATAAAAAAGCGCAGCATCCATCGGTCCACGCATCGTGTTGCATTCAGAGCACGATGCAGCAGTGTTATCCCACGAATTCGCACCGCCAAACGCGCGGGGGATTACATGCTCGCGAGTCGCGCGTTTATCCGATCCCTGTTCGTGATTCATTTCATGGCTGCAAAAACAGCAGCGATAGTTTTGCGCCTCACAGAGGCGCTCAAGCTCTCTGCGAAAGAATCCCATGCCGGTATGTCCTCTGATGTATGACCTATCTCCACCATATCAAAACAAAAAAAGAACTACAGTTTTTTGATTGTGGAGCACCTGCGGGATCCGGTGCCGAAGCGTGGGGATAACCGCCGTTTTATGAGATTACCATCATATAATTCGGGAATGTCAAAAAAACGTGCGGTCCAAGGCCATCATTTCGTGTTGGTAGCTGCAGTATTAGTTATTGCAGGTAGTTTATTTTATTTTAATGCTCCAACGACGGCAATGGGTGGCAGATCAGGCGCCAATCCGATCATATCCAATATTACGGTGACACAGATCACACGAACGTCTGTCGTCATAACGTGGAATACCGACGTTGTGACTTCTGGGGCTGTAAATTACGGTCTGAAGGCGAGCGCTCTGAATCAGGGAATCGGAAGTGATGGAGACCTGACATTCCACACCGCAAAGATCTCTTATCTCAATCCCGCGACAAAATATTATTTTAATGTCGCAGGATCGAGTGCAACGGGCTTTTCTAAATCTGCAACTCAATCTTTCACGACGCAAGCGCTTTCAACCACGGATACGACACCGCCGGTTGCACCAACTGTAACTGCGATTGCACTCTCAGGCACGCAGATTAAATTGACGTGGAGCGGTGCATCGGACGCGAGCGGGATCAAGCGTATGCCGTTTATAGAAACGGAGTAGAGATGGCTGCAGGGGACGGAAACTTCACGACGTGGACCGATCCGTACTGCACTCCGAGTACAGCGTATTCCTACACGGTGAAGGTAACCGATAATGTAGATCTTTCCTCAATGAGTGCTCGTATCGACATCAATTCTCTGAGCGGTACTGCTCCCGCGGATACGACAGCGCCAACCACCCCGACGGCACTCGTGGGATCACCGGTCTCATCGACTCAGATAAACCTGAGCTGGAGCGCATCAAGTGATAATATTGCCGTCAGCGGATATCGGATATATCAAAACGGTACGCAAGTCTCGCAAGTGACAGGCGTTTCTTATATGAGTACCGGCCTCATGCCGCTCACTACATATAATTTCAGTGTTGCTGCATACGATGCAGCGGGAAATGTGTCCGTTCAATCACCGGTTACGGCGGTTACGACACTTCAAGCGAATACGTCTACAACGACCGCAACCACCACTCCGTAGTTCAAACAGTGAACAAATAAAAGAGTCCTGATGCATCGCTTCGGGACTTTTGATTTCATGTGGAGGCAACTTTACGCTATTAGAACCTGTTTGCTTTATGGCGGAGCAATACATTTGCCTGATTTGAGTGACTCGGAGAACCCAGAATTGGTACTTGAGAGGCAATCGGAGCCCTAGATTAGAACCTGATTAAGAATCAACTATTAGTCGGCAGCTTCTCCCCATATAGCTTCTCTCTACAAGGGGGAGTGGTATTAACTGGTTATAATGGCATTAATGATGCGGACGATTGCAGTTTTAGCGGTTGCCCCGCTTCTTATTTTGCCGCTTTTAGCATCCGCACAAACCGTTTGTCCGTCGCTTTCCCATAATCTTTCATTTGGCAGCAAAGGCGCTGAAGTTGCTGCTTTGCAGAATTTCCTTATTGGCCAAGGTCTTTTGGGTGTAGGCAACAGCACCGCTTATTACGGAAAATTGACGCAAAACACCGTGCAAAAATGGCAAGCCCAAAATGGACTAGTCTCGTCAGGCGCACCTTTATCGACCGGATATGGCTCAGTCGGACCTAAGACACGCACATTAATTTCCAAAACATGTCTTAGCAATACGTCGACCACAGGAAATCAACAATCTTTCGCACAAAACCCAGCTAATGATCAAGAGGCTTCACTCGTCTGCGCAATCCCAGGTTATTGTCTTGTTTCGCAATTTGTCGAAGGAGGGGTTCCGGCAGAGTGTGAATTCGGGAAAACATATTCAAATCCTGAAGATGTTCAGAAAGACCAGGCCGTATTTCAACATGGATCCGCCTGCCAAAGCTCCAGTTCTGCTAACCCCGCTAAACCCACAACCCCGACAGTTTCGACGCCACAACCTATGCCCATAACAAAGGCAGCGCAGGTTGGATATAGCGAAGGGAAGGCGTTCACTTTTATTGAAGCCATGTACGATACAAATGCACAGCTTCTGAAAGAGTGCGATACCTGCACTCGCTACTGGCTTTGGTCTGACCAATTACTCGGCCAGCTGGCCCTCAAGCATTCAAATCCGTCACTCGCAAGCACAATTGACTCAAAAATGAATTCCTACGGAGTTACTATGCGTAGTGCATGGGCGACACTCGATCCAAAATATATTGCAAAAGCGAGTTTCAAGGGCACTCAAGAGCTGCAAGTAGCAAACTCAAACGTATGGTATTCGGATTACGGCGTTGGCAGTGATCTATCCTGCGCGAATTATGCAGATGTCGCATTTCTTACAGCCATTTATAAATACAAAACTGGCGATATGGCAGGTGCACTATCTTGTTACAACTACGGTAAAGCAATGTGGGATGGTGTTGGAATGACAGATGGGGGACAAATAACGGGCCAGTATGCCGTATACAAAACCGCACTCGGACTCCTCGCGCAAAAAATAACTGGATTTTCACCGATAGGTATTCCCGATAATTATTTTGATAAATTCCAAGCCACCAATGGTGGCATAACGACTGATATTATGAATGGTCAACCATCCGGCTCGCAAAATATCGAAACAACGGCCGCGGTCCTGTTCGCAAAAAATCCAGGATTGCTGCAATAAAAAACAGATTCTAAATCAGTCCAGGGATCTATCCAAACTCTAGAAATATTAGAACCCACTTAAATCCATACACGAAAGGCCCAAACTACTGCTCTGTGGGAATCCTTTTTTATACCTCATAATCAACATCTCTTTTTTATCGCGACGCCATTTTTTGATTTGAATCTCGCGTTTCTGCGCTTCAGTCAGGGAAGTGTGCTCTTCGAGAAAAACAGTTTCGAATTTGGAATCACGTTTTGTATACAAAGCGCCACGTTTTTCGTTATGGTATTTGAGGCGTTTGTCCGGGTTGTCGGTGATGCCGATATATAAATCGTTAAAGGAGTTTTTGATCATATATACGTAGTGCATTGTGAAAGGATACCCCTTCGACAGGCTCAGGGTAAACAGCCCATTCGACTCTCGCCTGCGGTGAGCGCAGTCGAATTGCTCAGGGCACTCGATTCGGTATAGCAAAAACCACCTAACCCGGTTATTTCGGGTCGAGGTGGCTTGCCACGAGTGAGGCCATTCTATTGGCCGAATCGAGTGGAGGTGGGGAGAATCGAACTCCCGTCCAGAAAATGATTTACAGATGATTCTACAAGGCGTAGTGCGTTCAAATTTGTTTTAGGGTCCATACGTATAGAACGAACAAGATCGTATGTCGCCGGACTCTCTTTCTTTAAGTACCGAGCCGGAGTGAGCTAGGAACCTGACCTGATGGTTATGACGTTCGTACGCGAGCTATCAGATACGCATCGCACGAACGGTCGCCTGGCTTACGCGAGGACGAAGCCGAGATCTTTCATCTGAATCGGTGAAAGAGTCCCCCCTGCAGTTTTGTTTGCAGTTAGAATTTGGGATTTTTTAGGACGACTCCCACGTCCGCCATGCACAAAAGTAAACTGAATTTCCTGTCGAAGCCAGTCACCCCCCACCCACAATCCAAAAAGTATTACTACCGTAGGATTGCGGATGGGGACCGGCTGCTTGCTCTGCGTAGCTTTACGCGAAGCAGGGGAAACTTTGTTTGTGTATTTATGTTTTCAAAGATCTGCGGATGCGCACTTTTTCCTCGCGCTCCTTAATGGATTGACGTTTGTCTCCCATTTTCTTTCCACGGGCGATACCGAGAGAAAGTTTTAAGTTTCGCCCTTTATTATACACCGAAAGTGGCACTATTGTCAATCCCTTTTCTGACTCAGCGCCCCGTATAAGGTCGATTTCTTTGCTTTTCAAAAGCAATCGACGGGCGCGTTCCGGGTCATAGGATTTTGGCGCGTTCGCCGGTTGCCACGCAGGAATCGTAGCACCTACGAGGTATGCCTCACCGCCCCGGGCGACTACTCGGGCGCCTTTAAGCGAGCCGTGTCCTGCACGGAGCGACTTCACTTCATATCCGTATAATTCCAAACCCGCCTCGAGCGTTTGGAGGATCTGGTAGTCGAACCCGACACGTTTATTCTCTACGAGCGCCATCCGCATACTATATAGTACGCGCGCTCAGAAGGAACATCGTGGTGTATGAACGTTTATAGTCATGATTCTTTCATAAAAGACCCGTTACTGTATACTCTTGCGATATGTCCAATCCCGAAAAGAAAGATAAAAAACGTAAGGAAGGAGCCCCGAAACCACCGGAGGGTCCTAACTTGTTTACACAATTATCAGTCGCATTTGCGGTATTTCTCGTCATTACCATCGGTTATTCGTTTGCTCGTCAGTACTTAATCGCCAAAGACACGAATGTGCCGCTTTCGACCATAGCTGCAGATATCGGAAAGGGGACCGTGAAGTCAATTGTCGTGCAGGGCGATCAGATTACTGCGACCTATGCGGATCAATCAATTAAAAAGTCCCGCAAAGAAGTAGAGGCGTCGCTCCTTGAATCACTGCGATCCTACAATATTCCGTCAGAAGCGCTTACTGCGGTGAATATTGATGTGCAAGATGAATCCGGATTGCGCTTCTGGTTTCTTACACTCGCGCCGATTCTTGTGCCGGCGTTTTTGCTTTTTGGAGTCATTTGGTACCTCTCGCGTCAATTGAAGGGGGGCGGTATGCAGGCATTTTCGTTCGGTAAATCAATGGCCCGCATGATGAATCCGGATAACACCGCACAGAAAGTCACGTTTGCAGATGTGGCAGGAGCGAAGGAAGCAAAGATCGAGCTCGAAGAAATCGTCGACTTCCTCAAAAATCCAAAAAAGTTCATCCAGATTGGAGCGCGCATTCCAAAAGGGGTGCTGTTGATGGGCGGACCGGGTACCGGAAAAACGCTCCTTGCGCGTGCGGTTGCCGGCGAGGCGGGTGTACCGTTCTTCTCAATCTCGGGATCTGAATTTGTGGAAATGTTTGTGGGCGTGGGAGCATCGCGTGTGCGCGATCTGTTTCAGACCGCCAAAAAAGCGGCACCTGCAATTATATTTATGGACGAAATCGACGCCGTTGGCCGCGTACGCGGATCAGGAGTCGGCGGCGGCAACGATGAGCGCGAACAAACACTCAACCAGATTCTCGTGGAGATGGACGGGTTCGAGCCGAATGAATCTGTGATCGTGATGGCTGCGACGAACCGCCCGGATGTCCTTGATCCTGCGCTTCTACGACCGGGTCGATTCGACCGCCGCGTTACGATTGATCCGCCGGACCGCAAAGATCGCGAAGACATCCTGGCAATTCACTCACGCCAAAAGCCACTCGGTCCGGATGTAAAGATTTCTGTTATTGCAGAGCGCACGCCGGGATTCTCTGGCGCGGATTTGGCGAATCTTATGAACGAGGCTGCCATTCTCGCCGCACGTGAAGATCGCAAAGAAATTACCCAATACGATTTGTTGCGATCAATTGAAAAGGTGATGATGGGACCGGAACGACGTTCGCACGTGCTCAATAAAAAAGAAAAAGAAATTACTGCATATCACGAGGCCGGACACGCGCTCGTTGCGTCGGTGCTTCCATACGCAGATCCTGTGCACAAAATCTCGATCATAAGTCGTGGCCGCGCCGCAGGCTATACGCTCAAGCTTCCGCTTGAAGAGCGCCGCATGCAATCGCGCAAAGAATTTCTCGACGACATCGCCGTATCACTCGGGGGGTTTGTTGCGGAGAAGCTCGTATACGACGACATCACCACAGGCGCATCGAACGATCTTCAGGTCTTGACCAATCTTGCGCGAAATATGGTTGCTCGATGGGGAATGTCCGACAAGATGGGACCGATTGCTTTTGCGGCGTCTGCGCAACGTGCCATGTTTGGCGACGGCGTAGACGGTGAGGTCTCACAGGAAGTTGCAGCGCACATCGACGATGAGGTAAAGAAGATCATCGTGGACGCACACAAGGTGGCGGAACACGTGATTGTGACGCACCGCAAAGTGCTCGACGCGATCGCCGCACGCTTGATGGAAGTAGAAACCATTGAGCGCGATGAGTTTGAGACTATTCTCATCCTCCATGGCATCAAACCGAAAAAGAAAGAAGACCTTGAACAAGTGCTTGCCTGAGGCTGATCGTGCGCGAAGGTATCTTCTTGCTCACTTGCATGAGGTAGAATAACTTCATGCAGAGAAACGCCCGTGTACCGCTTTCTGTAATTTCTGTTGCGGTATTGGCTTTGTTTTTCTCCTCTCCTGTATATGCCGATTCTGCCACGTCGACTATTACGATTTCTGCCGGGGAGATTTCTGCACAGGACTCAATCGTTATTGCTGAGGAGGAAAAATCATTTCCCGGCGGATTTGTACCGTGGGGTCCAGTGCTTGTTTCCTCAGAAAAGGGTGAGCATTGGTACGTGTTTGACTATGTAAAATCTTTGCCTGAGCAGAAGCTTTTGCAGTGGGGCGGGAGACTTTTCATAAACGCAAAGACACGCGCAACGAGCACTGCTCAAGCACTGTATGACCAATTCGGACAAGTTCCCAGCAATGTTGACGCGACGACGCATCTTATGCGCTTTATTGGGAGCGATGTTGCCGCATCAACTGCAATCAGTGATTTAAATTTGTCAGCAGACTATTCCGTTTATCACAATGAGATTTGGTTTGATTCTATAGGGACACCGTATTATCGAATTGACTTCGTGCGATACGATTCTTACAGCCAGAACTTACTGTGGGGCGCCCGCATTCTCCTGAATGCTGTGGATGGAAGTCAGGTGATCGACAATGCAACCTTGGCGGAAGGAAACGCATTCGCATCGTACATACCAAATGAGTTTGATCCGGTAACGAAGCAGAGGCGTGTAAGTGTTTCAAATAAGCTGGCTCCACTTTTCAACATCCCTGCGCTTGCCGGGATCCTCGCTTTCCTGTTACTGGGAGGATTTCTGTATTCGCGTTTCCGGCGTCGCCTCACGCTCTCAAGTGTAGATTGGGCATTTATTCTCGCTATCGTTGCACAGATTGTGGGGGCGCTCATTTTGGCTCTTTTATCCCCAGGAAGCTTTCTTGCGGGGCTATTGTTTATCGGCGCACTTGGGACGGTGACAACATGGATAACGACTCGCGCAACCTTGTCACAGGGTACATCGAAGCAAAATCTCGAAGTGATAAAGCCAATCGATCTGCCTAAATTCTCCGATATAGGAGGAATGGAATCCGTGAAAGAAGAGATTCGTAATACTGTCGGACTCATTGCGCGATACGGAGACCGGGCAAGCGCGATGGGAATCCATTTCAACGGGATACTGCTCTCCGGTCCTCCGGGAGTAGGAAAGACATTTTTAGCTCGTGCTATTGCCGGTGAGTACGGATATAATTTTATCTCTGTAAAAGCGTCTGATGTAACAAGTTCGTTGTTCGGTGGCTCTACGCAAATGATCGATAGCCTATTCAAGAAGGCTGCTGATTCCATGCCATGTTTAATATTTTTTGATGATTTCGACAGTGTTGCGCAGCAGCGCGGCGAGGGGGGAGGGGTAAGTACGGAAGATACCCGAATGGTTACGGAGCTATTAGCTTCAATTGAGGGCGTACGTACGCTCAAGGGAAGGGTTATTGTGATGGCGGCGACCAATGACAGGGATTCTCTCGATGAGGCTATCATTCGTCCGGGTCGTTTTGACAAGCACATCATGATCCCGTTACCGGATTTAGAAGCCCGTCGACTCATCATTGAACGCATACTCAAAGATAAGCCGCTCGGTAAAGATATTGACCCGACTGCACTTGCGCGTATTGGCGAGGGAATGAGTGCCGCTGAAATCTCGACCGCCATCGAGAAGGCTGCCTTTGCCGTATTAAACGCAGCTATAAAAGCTACGCCTGACACCGACGCTGCTTCAATTACAATTTCACAAGAACAATTGGCGACAGCCTTTAGAAATTTGTACGAGCGCGAGAAGCAGACGGTTCGAAAAATGAGCTGGAGTGATCTGGTCGTCTCTGACGAAACTCTCAAAACCCTCAAGCGGCTCGTGAAGCTCATCGAAGACCCATCGACGACTGATTCAATCGGTATTGAAGCGCCGCGTGGAGTGCTGCTCTACGGTCCGCCGGGTACAGGCAAGACGACTATCGCACGTGTGATTGCCAACGAAGCAAAGGCATCTTTCACGTCCATCTCCGCTGCTGATATTTACTCCAAGTGGCTGGGTGAAAGCGAACAAAAGGTGAAAAAGCTTTTTGCTGACGCACGCAAGCATAAGCCATCAATTGTATTTATTGATGAGATAGACGCCATGATGCGCACACGGAGCGGCTCGTCGGATTCCGGCGGTCAATACACGGATAAAATAACAAACCAAATACTGCAGGAGATTGATGGCATTAAAGATAGTTCCGGGCTTTTTATAATAGGCGCTACAAACGCACGACAATTGATAGATCCGGCGCTTTTGAGAGGAGGGCGTCTCTCCGAGCAGATAGAGATTCCATTACCGGGGCTTATAGAACGTGTGCGGCTTTTTGAAATGTTTACACAGAAAGCCCGCCTGGATCCGAGCATTGATAAGCAGGCGGTAATGTCTTGGGCAATGGGCATGAGCGGCGCAGACATCAAGGCGTTCATCCAAAAGGCGATTCTTGATGCATATGATCGCGGAGGGAAAGATGGCGCCATATCACAGACGGACCTTTCAGATGCGCTCGAACGAGTGAAGCTTGGCGAAAAAAGAAATTCCGCGCACTTTAGCGTGCAAGACAAAAAGGAAACCGCATATCACGAAGCAGGGCATGCGCTCGTGGCAGCATTGCTTCCCTCCACTGCCCCGACGCAAAAAATATCAATCATTGCGCGTGGAGAAACACTGGGGGTTACGTGGAGCTTTAACGTTGGTGAGGACGTGACTACCATGCATCGTCACGAATACCTCGATAAGATTGCGGTATCCCTCGGCGGGTACCTCGCAGAAAAAATCGTTTTCGGCGATGTCTCTTCCGGCGCAAGTAGCGATTTAAAAACACTCACGTGGTATGCCCGAGAAATGGTGGTTCACTACGGCATGTCAGAAAAGTTTGGCACTGTAGCTCTCGATAACGTGAGCCCGGAAACCTCATTTCAGATTGATCAGGAAGTGCAGGTCATCATCGCCGAAGTTTACAAAAAGACAGAAACGCTACTTATAAATCGTCGCACTGTTCTCGACGCGATTGCGCAGCGTCTGCTAGAGAAAGAGACTATCGAACGCGCAGAATTTGAAAGCATACTCATTGATCACGGGATCACTCTAAATAACCCGAGTATAGAGCTCAATCCTGTTACTCCACCATCTTCTTTATTGAAGACATCTCAGAGTGTCTGATTTATCCACTGTTACGCTCTGAATGGGGCGGAAAGGTGATACGGTATTAACATACATGATGTGTCCACATTGTCGGGGGATTATCGGTGACACCGACGCATTTTGTGCCGGATGCGGCAATGCGCTGCGTGGCACGGAAGCATCCTCTCCCGTTCAACAGGGTATACAAACGCAGGCAATTCCCGTACCGATGCCACCTCAAATACCGACTCCGGTAGCACCTGCGCCCACTACGCAATTAGTGGAGCAATCTCAGGAATTGTCTCCCGCATCGGCTTGGAAACGTTTCTTTAATGCCGTGCTCGACATGGTATTTTTTCAGTCACTTGCTTTTCTTGCTGGCTTCGCGTGGGGAATCGTGGGTATCGGCGCTCCAACGCCCGCATATATCAGTGTCGTGCTTTCGATTGCGATGTATCTTGTGTACTTCATTTTCTTCGAAACGATTTTTCAGCGAACCCCGGCAAAATTCATTACGGGTACGAAAGTTGTACTTATGTCGGGTGCAAAAGCGGGGTTCGGTAGCATTATCATTCGCACGTTATGTCGTGAAATTCCACTTGATGCGCTTTCGTTTCTGAAACGAACACCTGTCGGTTGGCACGATCGAATCTCAGGAACATTAGTGGTGCCCGTAGGATATTCAGAGAGCGATGTGCAGCACATTAATCCACGTACCCACTACGTGGGTACACGGTTAATAATTTTCCTAATTCTTCTCGTGCCGCTCATCGCGGTCGGAGGGATGTTCTCCAGTATAATGCTTTCCTCTCTCGGTTCTGCGCGTGAAAGCGCGCGCGATTCTCTACGGGTAACTCAAATTAAGCAGCTGCAGCTTGCGATTCAAGCGTATTACGCCGCCACTGGAGAATATCCGACCGCCATCTCAACCTCCTCACTTATCACCACGGGGTATCTGCAAGGAATAATTCCATCCGATCCTCTCACCGGAATTCCGTACTACTACTTCAACTGTACTGCCGATAGTTACCACATTGGCGCCGATCTCGAGAAATCAACCGGCTTAAGTGCGGATCATCTTGCGGCAGCACCGCATACGTCTCGAATGTGCAATAGAGATCCTATTATAGGTGACCCGACAACGTCATGTATCACCGGAGAAAAAAATGGATATTGTTTTGATATATCTGAAGGCAGTACCACACCGGACACATCGTCGTTTGTTCTGAGACCTGAGGATGAGCAGTGCTTGATCCGATACGCGGGCACTATTGATGACATTGCTTCTAGATTGAAAGATAAAGGACAAATCGCACAAGGTGTGTTTTACAGTAACGAGTTTAAAATATGTTTCGGACTTATAAATGTAAGGAACCAGGATCAATTGGTTTCATATTTTGTAAACGCTGTCACTGGTGAGGGTATTGATGGGGAAGATGCACAGAAGCTCGTAGAAGATATCAACGCAAGAATTCCCGCAAAATAAACAGTGCTCGCTCGTAAAATGCCCCGGATCGCGGCGTTTTTTCAGAGATTGTTATGGCCGAGAAATCAATGTATTCTCGCGCAAGTTCTGATCTATAAAAGAGAGGTGATGTTATGATGCTCCCCATGAAAAAGGTCACAATCTCGGGTTGGATTGCGACTCATGACAAGAAGCCGTTCAAAGGTACCGTTACGATCAATGCGCTCACCGGGATCATCCTTACCGTGAGTCGCGCGTTCACGCGGTCTGCAGATTACGTATACGGCGACGACTGTTATATTTTTGCGGGTTTCAGCGACATTCACATTCACGCGCGAGAAGACGAAGGAGGCACGCAAAATTACAAAGAGGATTATGAAACCGCGAGTGCGGCGGCGCTCAATGGTGGTGTTGTATGTACGTGCGCGATGCCAAATCAGCCCGTGCCGCTCACAACATTGAAAATGTTCCGTTGGCACCGCACTCATCTGCGCGAGTTAAACCATCCTGTTTCCACGCTGAACTACATTGGTATCGACAAGAATACGAAACCGATCGGGAAGCCGGGAGCGCACATGTATAAGCTCTACTTTGGAAAGTCGGTAGGAACGCTCACGGTCACGTATGGTGATGAGCTTGAAGAAATCCTTTCGCGATACGTCGGGCAGTACATATCGTTCCATGTGGAATATGAGTCAATCGTGCAGGCAAGCCTATCGGGGAAAACACACAGCGATCGTCGCCCGGTCGCTGCAGTCAACGAAGGCTTACGCATACTGCTTCCGCTCATCGAAAAATACAAGATTAAAGCGAAGCTCTGTCACTGGTCCACGGGCGGAGAAAGTTTTAAACAAATCGCTGAATATCGCACACGCGGATGCGACATCGTACTCGAGGTTTCGCCGCTGCATTTGTTCTTCCATACCGGTATGACCGATATGGATCCGGAATTGTGGACGAAGATTCAGATGAACCCTGCGATCCAGAGCGAGGTGCATCAGAAGGCGCTGATCAAAGGACTCAAAGAAGGATTCATTCAGTTCATTGCGACGGATCACGCGCCGCATACCGAGGAAGAAAAGTTCTCGGCGTTTGCGAAATTCGAGAAAGACTATCCGGGTAATACCCGTATGGAAATCGCCTCGATTATCAAGTCAGACAACAAGATGCTCTTCGAGGCGACATGCGTGGAAAACAATCACAGCGGCGCACCGTGGCTCGATACCTACGGACTCATCTGTACCTGGCTCATGCGTGTACACAAATTCACGCCGCAAGACATCGCACGGGTTTCTGCTTACTTGCCCGGACAATTCGTAAATCGCTTCCTGAAAACTCAGTACCCAACGCGTAGCTTCGGTAAGGGGTTCGGGAAAATTGAGAAAGGTTACATGGGATCGTTGACGATCCTGAACTATAAAATGATGACGAAAGTAGATCGTGCCAATCTGAAAACGAAAGTGCAGTGGTCGGCGCTCGAAGGCATTACATTGCCGGGAGCACTCGAAGCTGTATTCATCGGCGGGGTACTGCATTAACATCATCATTGACGGGGAGCATGCACTACTGCATGCTCCCCGAAGTCTTTAAAACAGGGGAGGATCACATGGACGAATTCATCGTCTCAAGGCTCCTCTACCTGGAGCAATTCGAGATCATACGGTTTCTGGGCGCGAGCGGCGTCTCGGGCGCAGTGTTCGCGGGAATATTCTTTCCGCTCCAGCGCTGGAGCGGTGTCCACTACAGGCGCTGTCTCTATATCGCGTTCGTGCCGTCACTCATCGCGGGATTCACGCTCCATAAATATTGGACCTTCGCAGACCTCAACACCCAGCTCGTGTGGCTGCAGATGGCCCTCTATACCTTTAAGCGAATCGTGTTCATTCGAGTAAATGATTACCTGCTGCGTCGGAGTGTCGAGAGACACGGTGTCAGGGTATGGCTCGCACAAATCTTAATTGCACTTAGCGGTTTCGGACTCAACTACCTTCTAACGAAACTGATCTTTTCCCTCTAACCCCGGTTCAAATCCGGGGTTTTCGTTTTGCTATACTGCCCAGTCATGGCAAAACCTAATCAAAACGAGATTACCAAGAAAGCATTAGCACTCCACAAAAAACTTCGAGGCAAAATCCGAGTGGTTCCCGCAGCGCCCGTTCGCAATCGTGCGGATTTGTCACTCGTATACACCCCGGGAGTGGGTTACGTGTCGTCGCACGTTGCCAAAAACCCTCAGAGCGCACGCGAGCTCACCATGAAAGGCCGCATGATCGCGGTGATTTCTGACGGATCTGCAGTCCTCGGTCTTGGAAATATCGGTGCGCTCGGTGCGTTGCCGGTGATGGAGGGCAAGGCAGCACTTTTTAAAACATTTGCGGATGTGGATGCGTTTCCTATTGTGCTCGATACGCAAGATGCGGACGAAATCGTGGATACGGTCATTCGAATCGCTCCAGGATTCGGTGGCATCAATTTGGAAGACATCGCAGCCCCGAAATGCTTTGAAATCGAACAGCGCCTTATTGAGGCGCTTGATATACCGGTTATGCATGACGACCAGCATGGAACTGCGATCGTGGTTTTGGCAGGGCTCATCAATGCGATGAAGGTGGTGAAAAAAGACATGAATAAAGCCGGCATTGTGGTTGCCGGCGTAGGGGCAGCGGGAGTTGCAACGATGCGACTCATAAAGCGCTACGCACCGAAGGTAACGATTTTTGCAGTTGATAGTCACGGCATTGTAGGCCACTCTCGTCCGGATTTAAATGTAATCAAGCAGCAACTCCTCGCGGAAAATATTATCGATGGCTCTCGCGAGGGTGATCTTGCGAAAGCGCTCATCGGGTGTGATGTGTTTCTCGGCGTCTCTCAGCCGGGGATACTAACGGCGGCAATGATTCAAGAGATGAACGAAAAACCCATTGTGTTTGCAATGGCAAACCCGACACCGGAGATTATGCCCGACGAAGCCAAAAAAGGAGGCGCAGCGGTGATTGCAACGGGGCGTTCAGATTTTCCGAATCAGATTAATAACTCGCTCGCGTTTCCCGGCGTGTTTCGGGGAGCGCTCGACAATAAGGTGCGCAAAATCACCGACGACATGAAGGTGAAAGCGGCCAAAGCAATCGCCGCCTTAGTTGCGCGACCGACTGCACTCAAAATCGTGCCTGATATGTTCGATAAAAAAGTGGCAAAGGCAGTAGCGAAGGTGATAAGGTAGAGTTAAAGCATGGAGAGGGAATTTCAATTCAAGAAAGAGAGGAATAATTTAGCAAGCGAATTGCGCACACTACGCAATAAGGAAAAGCACACTGCCCAGGCTATTTTGGCGGAATCTAAAAGAAGCGAGAAATATCAGGAAAGTAAAAGACTGCAGACCATCGCACGAGGAATACCACAAGAATCAATAAAGAAAGCAGCTCAAATAATTGAGGCACTCGATGATCCGGAGAAATGGGACATAGTTGATTTGCACGACAAAATACCTGTAGAAGTCAAAAAATTTATTGACGAGGAGCTACTTCATCGCGCTAACGGATATATTTGGGGTCACGGTTCGTTTGAGAAACAATTGAAATCTTTTGGTGTTGAAGCTCTGCGCGGTGACACCAGGGAAGAAAAAGTACAAAAAGATTTGGAGCTAATTAAAAAAATCATCGAATTTGTAGATGTATTAACAGAGGGTCGGTTTCTTGATCCTCATAATTTTAATCATGTGATAAATGGACAAAGTATTCCTGCCGGGAAAGAAACATTCGATAGATATAGCTCTATTATTCCGTCACAAAATGGTCAAGCTTTTTGGATAACAAATAAGGGAAATGAATATATACAATGGCTCGGCAAGCCATTAGTGATATCATCCCCGCACAATCAAAAGGTCCGTAATTTCTTGGAAAAAGAGAGTAATCTTCTAGAAGTGCACGATGGTCTTGAGCATGAGTTCTTTGAGAATTTTATGGCCGCGAGAGAGTTGCCTGATCTCTCACATAATCCCGGTTTACCAATATCACTTAAAGATTCGTATGCAAAAGCGGCTCGTGAGGACAAAGGATATAGTTGGATGGACATTGCGGACTGTTTGGTTGATCTAAAGGCCGAAAAAATGTGGCTGCGCAAATATACTGACGCCGAAAGAACAGAGGTTGAAGAGGGTATTGCGGTTTATCGTAGTGGAAGAAAGAAAATGTAAAATATTGTTGCTTACGTTCGAAAACTAACAACAAATGCGGTTGCCAAAGTGGCTCAAAGGCATTTACTGAGGGTGTACAATGGGCATATGGACGCAGCACAACTTCGCGAAGCAATGCGCAAGCTCACCGAGCAGGTCGCAAAAGAAGAACATGAGCTCCTGACGCTCTCACAGAAAGTGAACAATCTAAAGCGTACGATTCCGGAAAACAAACGAAAGCTCGAAAAACTTCAGCGAGACACCCTCGCAACGGAAGCGCTCTCTCGTCGCCGCCAAGTTGCGACCGATCTCTACAACCTGAATAAGGACAAATAATAGAAGAGGGTGGTCTAGGAGCGACATGGTCGCGCCCGATATATCTGGGTATAATCGCCGCACCGCCCTTAGCTCAGTTGGTTAGAGCATCGAGCTTATACCTCGAGGGTCCTTGGTTCGAATCCAAGAGGGCGGACAAAATTAATCCCCGCTAATCTTTCGTGCATGTACAATAGATGCATGGACTTTGTACAGTGGTTATTTACTTCTGTGATATTTACGGTTAGCGGAATCTTTGGCGTACATCAACCGACTCCGGTTGTCACAGCAATACCTGCGGATCCAACGCCGCCTGTAATAGAACAACACAGAGTACTTTCTACTGATACTAACGTTTCTAAAAATACTGCGCCCAGCAAGACTACTCCCGTCCCTGTGGCAACGGCGACGATTGACCGAGACACACTTACGCCAATCATTTCTGAATCGAATAATTTTGGTTTCAAAATTACCGGGACCGCACATAATTTGACGACAGTCTACGTTGCCATGGTTAAATCAAACTATACCGGCAGCAAAGACTACGCCTCAGTTTCTACGTACGTACAAAGTCATACTGGCGGTTCACTGGTCGCGCTAGAACCCGTGGCCAATACTCGGTGGGCTATAAATATGGGAACGTTAAATCCAGATCTATCTGGGACAGTGCTTGTGTATGACCCAAAGACATTCAAAATCCTTGCCTCTGGAAATTTGCATGTAGGAGTACAGCCGGATGTTCAGGCATCACTGGATGCATACCAAGCAGCCGTAGATGCGCGCGATGCAAAAATAAATCAGGCACAGCGGGAGCGGTCCGCTCTTCAATCACGTACACAGCAAGGAGTGGCAGCGTTTGACGCCGACACTTTCACGAAAACCACGACACCTACACCAACTATATCCGGCACAGCAAGCGGCGTGACGCTGGTGAGCATCGAGTTGGGTAACAGTGCAGGTGCCGTGGATATTCATGGCAACTATCCTGTCGTTTATAGTAGTGCTCTCACACCTGTGGTGAGCGGCAAATGGACTGTTACCGTAACACCAGCCCTTCCTACCGGGGCCTATTCCATTAGTGTTTATGATGCAGATAAAAAACTTTTGGTGGGAGGCGGAAATATAAATATCTAAAATCAGTAAGTTGTGTTTTCATCCGATGAGCGTCGTACATATGGAGCGGACATTTGTGCACAGTCTCGTTGCGTCGCATACAGTGCATGCGACAATGTGTGATATGAAATATTTTATTCCTGCGGTCGCACTTTCTATATTGGTGCTTCCGGTGTTTGTGAGCGCGCAGTCAACGGCGGATGTGGCGACACAGGCAAGAACACTACTCAACCAAATTGTACAATTGCAGCAGCAGTTGGGTGTACCGGGGGGTGCGACGTCAGCATCCTCTGGTGGTGTGTGTTATTCAGGTGCGACCGTGAAGCCGGGCTCTCGTGGAGCAACGGTTAACGCTTTGCAGCAATTTCTTGCAAGTGATCCGAGCGTGTATCCCGAAGGAAATATTTCCGGATATTACGGCGCTCTTACACAAGCTGCGGTTAAGCGTTGGCAATCGAAAAACGGAATCATTAACTCCGGTTCGCCATCCACGACAGGGTATGGATCAGTCGGTCCGAAAACCGCCGCCGCAATGGCGGCCTCCTGTGGCGGACAGGGTGAGGCATCGGATGACTCGATCGTCGGCGGATTCATAAAAGTATCGCCAATAAATGGTAACGCACCGCTCAGTGTCAACACAGAAACAACGATCAATACCGTTAAATCATGCTCGTCAGGTACGTACTCACTCAATTGGGGGGATGGTTTGGCGCCTATCAATATTTCCGTACCGGCAAATACCTGCGACGTGCTGTCCCATACGTACACGCACACCTACACCGCAAACGGTACCTTCGATGTAACGCTCTCCTCGGGAGTGCATCAAAACACCACAATGGTCACGGTAGGAGGAGGCGTTCAGTCGAACGGTTCAGCGACCACCGATACAAATTCATCAACAGGCGGCAGTAATACCGGTGGTTCTGCCGGAACTCAAACACCTGGCGCACTCGCGGTATCGATGGGGTCGAGTTCATTTTCACCACGCACCGCAACGATTTCGAGCGGCACGAAAGTCACATGGACCAATACCGATTCCACAAGTCATACGGTGAGTGCCGATAACGCGAGTTACAACAGTGGTACGCTCGCACCTGGACAATCATACTCACTCGTCTTTACTACAAAGGGGGAATACAACTATTACTGTGCGTATCACGGTGGTCCGGGCGGCACCGGTATGTCCGGAAAACTCATCGTGCAATAAAAAAAGGTGCGAATGCTATCCCCACGCCCCAAATGGGCGATTCATGCGATGCATGCGACGATTAATGAACTTATTATCGTAGCCCGAACCTTTTTATCTATGCGTCATCTATTCAGAAGCATCGCTCTCGTCCTGATCGTACTTGCGCCGCTCAGTGTTGCTGCAGAAACGCTCGATCTTTACGCGTTGACCGCACACATCGCGCAACTACAGGCACAAATTGCAGCGCAACAAAATGCACCACAGTCGGCAAATCAGCAAGGGTCAGGTGCGCACTGCGTTGCAATCCAGCGGACGCTTTCAAAGGGAGATTCGGGTGACGATGTGATTGATCTTCAAAAGTTCCTCATTGGCGAAGGCGATCTCGTTGCGGGTAATACTACGGGGTTTTTCGGTACGCTTACAGAAACGGCAGTGAAAGACTGGCAAGGTTCGCACGGTATCACGGTGCTTGGAATTGTGGGGCCTAAAACCCGGATCGCTATGGCGTGTACCGGCGCGCCATCCACCGGGCCGATGCTTATTTCAAATCAATGTCCCACGGTTCCAAAACCGGCGAATTGCTCAAACGAGGTATCGGTACAACAGAACGGGTGCACCGTGGGTTGGCAGTGCTCGGTTGTATCACTTCCCGCGCAAACGTTTACCGCATCGCCACGCACAGGCCCCACGCCGCTTGTCGTGAGATTCTCTGGAGTTGTTACGAGCGCAAATGCCGGATTCTGCGCGGGTCGTTTCTGTGCGGCGACACTCGTGTTCGGTGACGGTGCAACAGGCGCAGTCCCGCTCCCCAATGCTGAAGGGGCGGCGCTCACGTATGAAATCAACCACATCTACACGAATGGCGGATCGTTTGTGGCAAACTTATATCAAGGATCAGCCGGAAGTGGCGCGCCGGTGGTTGCCAACGGAATTGCTATCATACCGATCGCACCCGTTGTTACAATACCGCTCGGACCAACGATCTCCGCTTCGCCCAACTTTGGAAATGCACCCCTCGCCGTTACGGTGAGCATCGGAAATATTACATCCACCGCAAATCTATCCGTCGAATTCGGTGATGGCACATTCGGAAGTGTGCAACAGACAGGAAATGTGTACGGTACTTCACACACGTACACAACGGGCGGTTCATATACCATAAAATTACGACGAACAAACGGCGCAGGCGATTCATGCGCGAGTGACAGCTGTCAGGTGCTGGCCTCCACCGGATTGAGCGTCTCCGGTTCGCAAATAGCAAACGCTGCACTCGCAATTTCGCCGAGCACCGGCCTCGCGCCACTCGCGGTCTCGGTATTCACCAACGGCGCGAGTATCGCGTATGGCGGCGGTGTCGTGCTCGATTTCGGTGACAACTCGACAGAATTGGTATGCGCTCCGGGAGCGCTGTGCGGACAGAAAACCACATCGCACACATACGCGACAACGGGCACATACAGTGTGCAGTTACTTGGTTTGAATCCGGGCGCCGGCACAACAGTCTTGAAAAATGCGACAGTGAGCGCACTCACGCAGCAGGACACCGCGCTTACCGCCACACCATCCACCGGGCCAGTACCGCTCGCAGTGACGTTCAGCGGAAACGGAGGTAATCAAATATACGCAAACGGTGCAATCATCAAATACGGCGACAATACGACGGAACAATTCTGTGGCGCTGCAGAAATTTGCGGATCCAAAACAAAAACGCATACCTATACAGAAGGTTCGCAGTACGGTGCGCAGCTTATCGCCCTCAACACCGGTGGCGCAAGCACAACGATCGGTAGCGTATCGATTAGTGCGACGGGCGGACCGACTAAAATAAAAATTACAGCACCGACCGGCATTTCGCACAAAGGCGAATCCGTCCCGCTTTCCTGGAAAATCACCGGTACGCAACCGACAACCGGCTCGCTATCATTTGAACTCTACACGCAGTCGGGCACTCGCATGGGCACGATTCTTACGGTAACTAATTTCCAAAGTGGAAATGCTACCTGGAAAATCCCGAGTTCAGCCGACAAAGGCTGCACCACAACACAACCAAACGGTTTATGTGGTGTTGCGCTCGTTCCGGGGCTATACAAAATTCAAGGATACGTATCGGGCGTGACACCTGCGCCGGAGGTCACATCCGAATCAACGATTGAAATTAAAGATGAGGTTATTGCACCGGGTGGATTTACGGTTTCAGTTACACCAACGACCGCTGAAATCGGAAAACCAATGACTATCAATTACCGGGTCTCTAACCCGCCGACAGGCGGAGGCGTAGCGCTCTGGCTTGTAAAACCAACAGGAGAATCGGTAGGCTTGATTGCAAGCAGGCTCGAAGCAGACACCGAACAGTCAACGTATCCGTGGCATGCAGGGCAAGTTACAACGTCTGCGGTAAATGCACCGGGCCAGTATCACATTTTCGGCAAAGTCTATGCACCGATTAGTGGTGACTTGTTGTCGTCAACAGTTACTACGCACGCGGCAGCAACGAGTACGGTGTTTACTATCAAAGCCGTTGGTACTGCCTCGTCATGTGTTGTGCTGAGCAATAATCTTTCACCGGGTGATACCGATGAAACCAAAGACGGAGAAGTATCGAAACTGCAGCAGTTCCTTGCGCAGGATTCAGATGTGTATCCCGAAGCAACGGTAAACGGATCGTACGGGAATCAAACACGTCGCGCCGTTGAACGCTTCCAGGCAGCAAAAGGAATCCGCTCGTCCGGTTCGCCCGAAACCAACGGATACGGAGCAGTCGGTCCATCAACACGTGCAGCGATTGCAAATAGCTGCAATGAAGCAGGAAATACGAAACTGACCGCAGCTCCTTCGACGGGCCGCGCGCCGCTGTCGGTTAAATTCACCATCAAATTGTCCGATACAAGCCAGCCGTATTCTGTGGATTTTGGTGATGGCACGGTGGTGAGTATCACTACGAATAGCACCAATGAAATAGCGCACACCTATCTCTCAACCGGCACGTATATAGCGAAACTGCTTACAACCGGTCCGTCTGCAACGACCGTCGGAACGGCAACGGTACGGGTTACAAATACTACGATTGCGGCCACGACGTGTGCCGCGATTACGCATACCCTTAACCCTGATGACACTGATGCCACGACCGGAGGAGACGTGACACGCTTGCAGCAGTTTCTTGCAGCTGATCCGATATTGTATCCGGACGGAACAGTGTCGGGATACTATGGAGGAAAAACAGAAACTGCCGTAAAGAAATTCCAAGCATCAAAAGGAATCAGGCAGAGCGGAAACGTTGGGCCGCAAACACTTGCTGCTTTGCGCTGTGTAACTGACGGTCCGCAGGGAGGGGTGTTCAGTGCGACACCAAAGACTGGCGCAACTCCGCTTGCGGTTAAGTTTACAACCGATCGCGTAGTTACAACGGGTAGTTATCGTGTTGAATTCGGTGACGGTGAATCGCAGTGGCTCTCGGCATCGTCGACCACGCACACGTATGCTGCAAACGGCACCTTTACCGCCTCGCTCATTCAATCAATTGGTAATTGCTTCGGTCTCAACGGCGACTCACTGCGAATCTGTGAAATCGGAAACACTGAAGTGCTCGGCACGGTGATCATAACCGCGGGTACCGGCACGGGCGGCACGGGAATTACTTCGGCCGCGACGTACTATAAATTCATGTACTCGTGCATTCTTGAGCGACAGGGTTCAGATGCCGAAATCGCCGCATGGGTTGCTCAGCACTCAACGATCTATCAGTCGTATCAAGCATTCTTCAACTCAGCAGAGTATCTCGGCAAGAGTACGTCGAATACAAAATTTGCGGACCAGATGTATAAATGCATTCTGCAACGCGATACTGATGATGCGGGTCGTTCATATTGGAACGGGCGTTTGACCGGCGGTACAACGCGCACAGAAACACTTGCTTCATTCCTCATCACACCTGAATACTTACTGAATAGAGTAGGTCCATTGGTCACGGCTACCGGTCTCGCTGCAGGTGGCCCACCGGCGGTTACGACCCCGCCTGTAGTAGTCGTAACCCCGCCGGTTTCAACTGCGGTGACGGGTCAAGTTGACTGTATCAACTATAGCGACATGCCTGTTATGGCGCGCGTCACACTTTCAAACGGCGCAACGAGAGACTTCGAGTTTGGTGGTGAAAAGCCGGGTGTGCGGCAGACCAAATACTCGGACTTCGCAACGGCACCAAGTTCAATTGCGGGGTATTTAACGACAGTAGCGTATTTCGGATATGGTGGTGGCGATCGTTGGCAAATTGCTGCCGGCGCTCGTGAGTCCGGCCGCACCAGCGGCAGCATCAGCGTGGCAGCTCCTATGTCTACACAAATCCTGGCTCTCGGTGACAGAATGTCGTGCACGGTTACCTGGCACTAATATCCTACTCGTTGTGATTCTGGGCCAAAGCACTTGCCACACGGAGGGCAAGTGCTTTGTGTTTTGTAAGCTCGGGATCGTGTGCGACGATCTTTTGCGCTTCCTCACGCGCCGCTTGGATAAGCCGCACGTTTTTGAGCGCTTCCATACCAAGATCGCTCACCCCCCACTGCTTGCGACCGAATAAATCTCCCGCGCCGCGCGTTTCGAGGTCGCTCTCGGCGAGTTTGAAACCGTCGCTCGATTGTTCGAGCGCTTTGAGTCGTTTTATTGATACCTCGCTCTTTGATTCGGGTAGCAGAAAACAAAGCGGGGGATGGGATGATCGCATGACGCGCCCGCGGAGCTGGTGCAATTGGGCCAAACCAAACCGTTCTGCTCCTTCTATTAAAATGACCGTTGCATTCGGCACATTCACGCCAACCTCAACCACCGACGTGGCAACGAGGACATCGATTTTCCCGGCGGTGAAATCGCGCATCACCGAGTCTTTTTCGGAGGGCTTCATAGCACCGTGCAATAATCCCACGCTGTATTCTGGAAACACGTCACTCTGCAAGCGCTTCGCCTCGGCTTTAACTGATTTTGCCTGCAGAGCGTTTTCTTTTTTCGGATCGGGCTCTTCGATGCGCGGACAAATCACATACGCCTGTCGGCCTTTTTTAAGCTCGCCAAGTATTGAATCGTACGCGATGGATCGTTGCGTTGGTTTCAAAAGTTTCGTTGTGATTTTTGCGCGACCCGGGGGAAGTTCATCAAGGACGGAAAGGTCAAGGTCGCCGTACATGGTGAGTGCGAGTGTGCGGGGGATCGGTGTTGCGGTCATGGAGAGAAAATGCGGTGCCGCATCTTCCTTGCGCGCGAGTGCGCGGCGCTGTTTGGTGCCGAAGCGATGTTGTTCATCAACGATTGCAAGTGCAAGATGCTGGAATTGTATAGATTTTTGAATGAGTGCATGCGTACCGACAATCATGGCGATCTCGCCGTTTGCGACCCACTTCAACAGCTGTGTGCGTGATATATCGGTTGCCGTACCTCGAGAAACCTTCGAAGGAAATTTCTTACAGCCCGAGCCGGTAATGAGCGCGATCGAAATGGGAAGCTCTTTAAAGTATTCAATAAACGACAAGAAATGTTGCTGCGCCAAGATTTCTGTCGGGGCCATATAGGCCACTTGAAGGGTGCCCGAAACGCGGTTCGGTGGACGCGAGGTGACGACGGTATACGCAGCAGCAGCTGCGACGAGTGTTTTGCCGGAACCGACGTCGCCCTCGAGAAGTCTCGCCATCGGATGGTTTCCTGCAAAGCTTTTGAGAATGTCATGCATTGCGCGGGTTTGTGCACCGGTCGGGGGGTACGGAGTAGTTGCAAGAAATTTCTGAACTTGCGCTTCGCCGTCCGCAATGGGAAATGATGATTGCGCATCGTTTTCCGCTCGATCTTTGGCGCGAACAATTTGCAGTGCAAATATTTCCTCAAATGCGAATCGTTTTCGTGCAGCTTCGGCATGACCGGCTTTCTCCGGAGAATGAATCCAGACGAGCGCGGTCTGGATGTCGGGCAAGTTGTAGCGCGTTCGAATTTCGTCGGGAAGCGGATCCACGATGTGCGATAAAATTCCTTGAGAAAATGCTCGTTCAATCGCGTGGCGCATCCAGAGCGACGTGATGCCGCGGCTTTCCGGGTACACCGCAAAGATTGCAGGCGTCGTGACGGTGTTGTCGAGGTCTTGTTCAAAAAGTCCTTCAACGACCGCGCCGGGCGGCAGAAGCTCGACCTCAGGGTTTGCAATGTATGGTTTCTCAGTCGTGCCCGCGACGGTGCCCGAGAGTTTAACCGTGCTGCCGTCGGGAATATACGATTTTATATACGGTTGGTTGAACCACATGAGGCCGACCTTGCCGGACGAATCCTCAAACGTGCCGACAGATGCGTTGCGGCGGCTTTTCCAAAGTTTCTTTGCTTTTATGCCGGTGACGATTCCAAAAAGGGTCACCTTTGTACCGGGAAGTAATTGCGCGGCCCGAGCGGACGATCCTGCGCTTTCGTATCGCGCAGGGAAATGACGCACGAGTTTCTCGATCGTGAGCACACCGAGCCGCTTCAGTGCCGAAATTTGAGGAGGCGTGAGACGGAAATGATGTGCAACAGGATCATGCGGATGCATACGTAGATTCTATCCCGCGAGGATACTGAGCGATACCCGAACCTCACGTTCGGGTATCCGAACGTCGCAGCGGGTACGCTCTGCTTTCGGTTATACACACATTCATGCCTACTCCCTTGAAAAGCGAAAAAGCGCAGGTACTATAGGGCTGTTCATTACTCTTATTTGTAGACGAGGCGTATATATGGATGAAGTAGAAGAAGTTAAGGAAGCCGAGGGTGAGATAAGCGACGAGCACCTCGAGGGAGTTCTCGATGAGGCTGTTGAAGAAGACGAGGAAACGGAAGAAGAAACGACTGACGAATTCGGTAATCCGAAAGAAGAAGAAAAGAGTTGGGAATAAATTGAATCTCGACAAAGCCGCAGGATTTTCCTGCGGCTTTTTCACTGCAGGCATACATGGCATACTGCATCTATGCATACGATCATTCGTTTCTTAGGCACTGCAGCAGCGGTGTACCTGACTGTGTATCTCGTTCCAGGCATCACTATTTCCGGCGGATGGGTGACAACCTTGTTGGTTGCGCTTGTCTGGAGTGTCATTACTATGATTATTCGTCCCGTGCTCACGATTCTCACGCTACCCATTACGATCGTGACGCTCGGATTGTTCTCCTTCATATTGAACGCATTCCTCTTTTGGGCGATGACCCTGATCGTGCCGGGCTTTGAAGTGGCAGGATTTTTTCCGGCGCTCCTCGGCGCAATCGTGCTCTCGATAATTTCGTGGCTCATCCACAAGATTGTATAAAACGATCATGCCCCCACTGCACGCAATGATGGGGCAAGAGGAAGGGCCAAATCTTTTCAGCATACTCGTGAATGTGGCATTTGGATTCGTCGCAGGCCTTATTATTTTTCTCGGGTTTTCGCACGTGCTCACGCTGGGTTCCCGCTATGCCACCGATCTCATCAAGCTGAGCGGATACGGTCACCAGATGGCGTCGTTCGGGTTTGCGAGCGCCGCGCCGTACATTGTGCTTGCTCCGCTTGGGGGACTCGTGGTGAAGCAGCTGACCAGTGTCCGCACGCTGAAAGGATTTGCATACTTTATGGCAGCAGTTGCACTCGGTGCTGCCATCGCATTTTTCACGAAAGGTCTCTTCGTATAAATTTTGATAATGAAGCCGTACTAACGTAGAATCGGTTCAATGTTCGGCCGCCTCCTCAGAAAATTGAATCACACGATAGTACGTCGACCGCATCAAAGCGTACTCATCAGCGCACTGTTATTTCTCTGCATCGGCGCCGTTGCCAGTGGGCTCTTTGTGTCGCATCAAAATTCGATCAACTCGTTTACAGGGAGAGGTCTGCGTATGCCCTCGGCGCAATATCCGCTCATCAGCCCGTTGCTTATGTGTAGCTTCGATCAGAAAGATTTTAACGAAGACAAAAATCTGGAAACGATCGTCAATGACTTTATTTCCGCGCACATTCGCTCAAAAGCCGCATCAAATATATCGGTGTATCTGATTGACTATAAAACGGGGAGGTGGACCGGAGTGAATGAAAACGAGCGATACGATCCTGCCAGCATGCTCAAGGTCCCGCTCATGATCGCTTATTACAAAGAAGCAGAAAAAAATCCGAGTATTCTCAAACAGCAAGTTGCATTTAACGGCGATGATCAAAATTCAGACGAATATTTCAAAGCATCGAATGTCATTCAATCGGGGCATTTTTACACCGTTGAGCAGCTTATCGAGAGTATGATCGTGCATTCAGACAACACCGCAGCGGTCCTTTTGGACAAGAATATAGAAAAAAGTGCACAGCACGAGGTGTATACGGATCTGGGGCTGCCCGTTCCACAAAACGCGCCCAACGAACAATTTCTCTCAGTAAAGACATATGCGTATTTCTTTCGTATTTTGTACAACGCGACCTACTTAAACGAGGAGTATTCGCAAAGAGCCCTCGATCTGCTGAATAAAACAGAATTTCCCGGTATCAGGGCCGGGGTCGCCGATACGGCGGTCGCGCATAAATTCGGTGAGCGAACCGTATACGATCAGAACAACGTGGTACAGGATCGCGAGCTGCACGATTGTGGCATTGTCTATAAAAAAGAAACACCGTATTTGCTGTGTATTATGAGCCGAGGAAATAACTTTGACACACTCGCGAAAAATATCTCGGATTTAAGTGCGCTCATCTATAAGAATATCTAACAATTGGCGGCGTGATTGTATCGCACGGTCATGGTAAGGTAGAGCGCGTGCGAATTGGAGATCGGCCCAATGCCGACCAGCCTCGGGCTGGGGTGGCATGCAATGACGTCTGATATGTACTACGTCTATATCCTTAGAAGCGATTCTGATGAAAAGCTCTACAAAGGCTTTACCCAGGATCTCAAGCGACGGATATCGGAGCACAATTCCGGGAAATCGGGATTTACGCGAGGAAAAGGACCCTGGAAGTTAGTATATTATGAGGCGTTTGCGAGTAAGAAAGACGCGAGACGTGAAGAGTTGTTTTTGAAATCAGGAAAAGGTAAGGAGCGTATCAAATATCTTCTTACAGAATAGGTCACTTGGAGAGGTGCCAGAGCGGTCGAATGGAGCACACTGCTAATGTGTTGAGCGGGAAACCGTTCCGAGGGTTCGAATCCCTCCCTCTCCGCAGAAAGAAACTTCCAGTTCAGAAAGGGCGGTCGCACGCCGCGATGCGGGCGCGGCGTGCGACAATTCCTCTCGCCGCACAGCGGCGAATTGGCTCGGCGGGGGGAATCCGAAATGCGGGGATTTGTC
>JAYWCB010000001.1:0-218327 GCA_043780835.1 Minisyncoccota bacterium | reverse complement strand
GACAATCCACAGAACTTCAGATTATTCAGCTAGAATCCTCATGCCAGCAAAAGGAAACCCCGGTCGCAGCGAAGCGGAGGCCGGGGAGGGGGTCATTTATTTAGTCGTGATATCGTTGTGCGCATGAGTATTCATGAGACGTATACGGGACCGGCAATGCGGATAACAGGGATGACCGGACCAAAAATCATTGCCATTGCGGCGATAGGGCGCAATCGGGTATTAGGGAAGGGTAACGATTTGATATGGAAAATCCCGGACGACATGAAGCGTTTGCGAGATGTAACGACTGGGCATCCGCTTATTATGGGGCGAAAGACATTTGATTCTATTATTTCTGCTGTGGGGAAACCCTTACCGAATCGTCCGCATATTGTAATTACACGCGATGCAAAGTGGCAGCATGAGGGTGCGATCGTGGTGCACTCAATAGAGGATGCAATATCTAAAGCCAAGGATCTCGATCAGGAAAAGATATTCATATTCGGCGGAGCACAAATATACGCTGCAGCGCTTCCGTACACCGACGTGCTGATGCTCACCCTGATCGATGACGAAAAAGAAGGGGACGCATATTTCCCGGATCATGCCGAATTTACGAAGGAAGTATTCCGAGAAGACCGAGAATTCGAAGGGCTGAAGTATTCATGGGTTGACCTCACGCGCTAACGCGCGAGGCTTTTGAGAACGGTGCGATACATGTCTTCGACGGCTTTTTGCTGCGCTACGACGGTTTTTACGTAATGGTCGAGCCCCGGGCCAGCGTTGATTTCTAACACGCAGTATTTCTTTGGTGCTTTTTTGATGTCGTCGGTCATGATGTCTACTCCGCAAAGGCGTAGTCCCATATCGCGCGTCAGTTTCGTCGCAATTTTCGCGAAACCGGGATGTATTTCGTTTGTCACATCGATGGCATCGCCGCCGGTCGACAGATTAGCGTTGTCGAGAAGATATATACGCTGATCGCGGCCGGGCACCGATGCAAGGCGTAGATTCTGCACGCGAAGCTTTGCCTTAATTCGTGGATCATCGGATTTGATCCATGTATCACGCTTTGCTGCGATAAATTCTTTCTGTTTTGTTTTCAAAAGATCTTCAATTGTAGAGCGACCATTGCCGGTCACACTGAGCGCGATTCGTTCGTATGCCGAAATTACTTTGCCGTCCAAGACGACGATTCGGTAATCAGACCCGCTCACCGGTTTTTGTACCAACGCAACCTTATCGTTCTTAAAAATGTGTGCGAGTGCGCGAAGCAGTTCACGTTCTGAATGCACCAGCGAAACTCCAAATCCTTGGCTTCCGCTGTTTGGTTTTACGATCAGCGGATACTTCAGTTTCTTCGCATATGTACAGGCGGCTTTTGTGTCTTGTTTTGACTCGATGACAGCGGACCACTCGGGGGAATAAAACGCCTGTCCGAGGGGTACCGGATAGCCCATCTTTTTCATAAAGAAAGCAGCGTAATCCTTGTCTTTAGCGATGTCCGACGCCCCGACGGCATTGAGGTCGACCGTGTTATACCTGAAATAGCTTTTGCGCCCGTCTTTGAAGGTAATTTGTCCGACAACCCCCCAGACGGGTTCTATGAGTACGGTCGCGCCGATTTCTCGCCCCAGTCTCTTCAGAAGTGGACCTAACAGAGCGCTCTCTTTTTTGTTGTGTTTTTGGGATAAAGCCATGAGTGCATCATACACATAAAAAAATTTGCTATAGTGTCGCGCATGAATCATGCATTAAATACGCCGGAATGGTATGTGATCACCGGAGGACCCTGTGCTGGAAAGACAACGATTTGCAATGAGCTCATGCGGCTCGGGTATCCGGTGCTCGCGGAGCCCGCACGGATGGAAATCGAAGCAAAGCTCGCGCTGAGCATGACAATCGATCAGATTGTCACCGATCCTGATTGGCTACCGTCAGTTGTACGGAGATCAGTGGCGCAAGAAAAAGCCTTGCCGACCGACACACTTTGGTTTCTCGATCGTGCCACGCCGGACAGTGTGGCCTACTATCGGCTAGACGGCAAAGCGCTCGATGAACAAATACAAACCGCAATGAAAGAAATACGGTACCGGAAAGTGTTTGTCCTGGATCTCGTCGACTACGTAACTGATTACGCACGTACTGAGACTCTTGAGCAGGCACAAGCGCTGCATGAAGCTATTAAAACTGCGTACAAAGAACACGGATATGACATTGTGCCTGTCCCCGTTATGCCGGTCTCCGAACGTGTGCAATACATCTTGGCGCGGCTATAATCATGAAGTAATAGGTTCGATATACCATCGTCGAAAGGGTATAGGTCGAAGCTATTACCAAGCGAAACGTGCGGGTTCGACGCTCCCTGGGATTCGACGCCTCAGAGAGAACACGGAATCGCATGCAAAGGAAAGTCCCGCACGTATGTGCGGGATTTTCTTTGTTGAATGATCTTTGAATACTGAAAGATCAGTGGGCAGTGGGATCGGTTCCGTACACGAGCATCAGGAATGCGTGTGCGATTGCTGTTGTGTGAATCGAAAATTCGCGCCTGATTTCTTCGTCGGTGAGGACAAAGTCCCACGCGATTTCATCCACCGTTTTTTCCTTGATGTAATCGTCGAGCAACTGCTTTGCCGCTTCACGCTGTAGCAGCGAGGCTTTTTGCCAGACTTCCATCGCGAGAAACACGTAGCCTTGTTCGGGTAGTGCACCGCGTTTCAAAACCTCCTGCACTTCAAGATCTCGCGAACGAGTGCCGCTTTCGTTAAGCTGTCGCAATCGTTCCGGCAACCTTCGCTTGTGAAAGTGACCCCGAATGACCTCGTCAGTACTAGTGCTTTTCAATGCCATCGTGTGTGCTCCCCATAGTGCTGTTGAGGGTACGTACGAATTACCAGCCCGTTTACCCGGCGCTACTATGCCACAGAGTATAAGGATTGTGAAGCCCGTAAGCCTACTGCTTCAGTCCAAGACCTTTACGGATCAAATACCAATTGACGGCTACCAGTGCGAATATCAGCCCGATAAGGACAGCCAAAGATATCCATATCGGAATATCAGCAATACCAAGGAATCCGTATCGGAATCCATTAATGAGATAGAAGATAGGATTTATATACGTAAAATACTGTGCTGCTTGCGGAAGGGAATGGACTGAATAGAAGACGCCGCCAAGATACACAAGCGGTGTGAGTACGAATGTGGGCACGATGTTGATTGCATCCATTGATTTTGCGTAGACGCCGTTAACCAATCCTGCGAGCGCAAATACAAGCGCAGTAAGAACGGCAAAAACAAAGATGATGAGAAGATTGTGTATCGCAAGATGCAGTCCGGTGAAAAAAGCTGAAACGAGCAGAATGATGAATCCGATGAGCACGCCGCGCACAACACCACCGGAAATAAATCCTGCGATGAGCAGCCACGGTGGGGTGGGCGATACAAGTATTTCATCAATGCCACGAAAGAAAAATTTCGACTGAAAGAAAGTGAACGACGTATTTGAATATGCATTTGTGACAATTGAGAGCATCACCAGACCAGGAATAACGAAGGTCATGTAATTGACGCCCTGCATGGTGCCAATGCGTGAACCCAGCACTGAGCCAAAGATAGTGAAATAGAGAACTGATGTTATGACGCTGGGTAAAAACGTCTGCACCCAAATACGAAACATGCGCACCACGTCTTTGCGCAACATTGTATAGAACGAGATCCAGAGTCCGAATGAGTCCATACCTGTCACACGAAACGACCTTGCCGTAGGCCGCTCGCAGTATTAGTTGATAGTGTTGTTTTATTCATAGGTCGTTTCGTGTGTACAGGCATATTATTTTTCTTTAGTGAGTTTGAGGAACACTTCTTCAAGACGACCTCCGCGGTAGCCCGGTCTACCTGAATCGCCAACGTCTGAGTGTTTCGCCAGCACTTCTTCCATGGTACCCATAGCTGCAATCTGCCCCTTGTTTATGATTGCTACGTGTTTGCAGAGCTGCTCCGCCTCTTCCAGGTAGTGCGTTGTGAGCAAGATCGTGAGACCTTTTTTGCTGAGTCCGGTCAGGTACTCCCACATGCCACGCCGCAGTTCGACATCGACTCCGGCAGTCGGTTCGTCAAGTATGAGAAATTTTGGTTCGTTTACGAGGGCACGAGCGATCATGAGACGTCGCTTCATACCACCGGAGAGGGTCATGGCATTTTGGTCGATTTTTTCTCCAAGGCCAAGATCCTGGAGCAATTTCGTGGCACGCGGAATCGCGATGGAGCGTGGAATCCCATAGTAGCCGGCTTGATTGACGACAATATTGATACATTTCTCGAACGGATTAAAGTTTACCTCTTGCCCGACGAGCCCGATGTTCATTTTTGCTTTTTCCGGGTCTTTGTCTATATCCAATCCGAACACTTCAACAGTCCCTCCTGTTTTATTTACAAGACCTGTTGTAACACCAATGATCGTGGTTTTACCGGCGCCGTTTGGCCCGAGCAATGCAAAAAAGTCCCCTTCGGGTATCTCGAGAGAAACCCCTTGAAGCGCCTTTGTGCCGGTGGCATACGTTTTGACGAGATTTTTGATTGAGAGCGCTGTTGCCATAGGGTAGTTACGATAGCATCTCGCGAATGAAGGTAAAGGTGTCATCAGGACCGTTTACTGCATGTGTAGAGATAATCCCTATGACTGTTTCGTCGTTACCGCCAGGGAATAGCGCATCGCCAAGATACAGGCATTCATGCGTATTCCACTCCATCGAACGAATAAAAGCATCAACGTTGAAGCCTTTATTTTTCCCGAGCTCGAAGAAGTCGAGTACCGTCGTTCCACCGCTTCGGACTTCGACACCGGCGTCGCGCAAAATCTGCACATCGACCGCGAGCTCATTCAGGAGCGCGAGACGTTTTGTGTGGAGGGGATCAAAGGCGTTTTTAACTGCGGGATCTTCGTGGTGACCAATAAGCGAATATGCAATTTGCGAGTCTCGATCGTCGATAATATCGTTTTCGTCCTTGACAGACAGATTCACGTGCGCGCGAGCCTTTGCAATGAATTCGAGAATCGCATCTTTGCGTTCCTGCGAAAGTGTACGGTTCCACAAAACAGATCCGTCCCGGGTTTCAGCATAGTTGCCGTTCTGTCCAAGGATATGATATTTGCCTACAGATTGCGGTAAAAGGTGCGTGCGGATGTCTTTTTCTCCGTGCCCGGAAACCACAATCACATCAGCTTTTTCGCAGAGCTCAAGAAATGTGGGCAGATGGCGCTCCAAAAGGAGCGCCTTGCTTGGCGTGAGTGTGTTATCGAGATCGAAAAAGAAATGTTTGGGCATTGTTATTTGAGTGAAAGATCTCCCGTATAGTCGGACTTGCCAATTGTAACCCCATTGCTTCGCAAAATTGAATATGCCGTTGCAACGTGGAAGTAGAAGTTCGGAATGAGGTATTCAGTGATGTAATCGAACCCGCTCATTGTCTTTCCGCCCCAGTAGGGAAGCGTGATCGTCAGGCCCTCTTTTCCGATAATCTGCCCCGGCTTGATGGTGTCAAGAAATGCGATTGTTTGTGCGATTCGTGCCTTCAGTTCCGCAACAGTCTTTTCGTTATCTTCGAACTTTGGATTATCAATCTCTGCAAGACGGGATGCGGCACCTTTTGCATTATCGCACGCAACTTGCACTTGGCGGATGAATGGGAATTGGTCCGAGATGAGACGGCTTTGTAAGAGCGCATCTTCTTGCATGCCTGCAGGATGCCATTCAAGTTGCTTACTCGCAGCGTGCGCACTCAACGTTTCGAGCATACCCGAAAGCGCAGACAGTGTTTTTCGCATCGGTGGAATAGTAATGGTGTATAAATTAGTTTCTTGCATGGACTATCACTTTACTTATTAAACCTTATGGTTGCAATAGTGTAGCACTCCGCGGACAGTATGCCTTTCGGGTCGGCATTTTTCCTACTAGAAAAATACCTTAGTTCTCGGTCCGTCGACCTCGAAATTCCCGAAAGGCATACCGTCCGCTACGTTTTTGTTGTTTAGGTGCGGCCGGAGAAATCGACCGCGACTTCGTTGAGAGAATCACGATTATCCGCCTCCTTGCCGACGCGAGCCCGGTTCTGTGCGCCTGGAAAGAGCACAGAAACCGTTGTGCCGCGTCCGAGTGCGCTGCGAATCGTAATGCGTCCTTGGTGAGTCTTAATGAGCTCAGAAACGATCGCAAGTCCTAGGCCGGATCCCCCTGCGCCCTTTGTGCGTGACGGATCCGCACGATAAAACGGTTCGAAAATACGAAAGAGATCTTTGCGCGCAATACCGATGCCGCTATCCTGCACGATCAATTCGATCTGGTTATTCGGAGCGGGTTCTATGGTTACGCGAATGTGACCGCCGCGTGGCGTGTACACAACGGCATTTTTGACTAAATTACCGACTATTTGAATAAGTGCGGTATTATTTCCCCAAACTTTACAGTCAGGAGATTTGCGCAGTGTTATTTGCTGCTCATTTCGGCGTGCAAGTTGTGAAAATTTTTGCACGACATCTGTTGCCACCGAAGACAAATCGACCGCCACGAATTCCATGCGCTCCGGTCGCACTAGTGCTGAGAGTGAAAGCAGGTTATTGATGATTTCCGAGATGCGATCCAGCTCCTCGATATTGCTTAAGAGCGTTTCCCGCATGTCTGCACTCACATCATCGCCCAGAAGTGCGACCTCCGTGTTCGTTTTAATGACCGACAGTGGTGTGCGAACTTCGTGTGCAATGTTTCCAACGAATTGTTTTTGTGCAGAGAGCGCGTTTCTCGCCGGGGAAAGTGTCACGCGCGCAATGATATAGCCGAACAAGATCGTTACGAGAACGATAGAACCAATCAGACCGAAAAGATTAACGGTACGGATTGATTCGATTGACTGGATAATGGCAGGAGTCACGCTCTCGAAAGACTTGAGCCCACGCGCGTCGCGTGCACCCTGCAAAATCGCATTCGTTATATCGTGATACAGCAGGCTATAGGCGGTGCCGATAAGCCCGAGAATTACAAGTCCAAATGCGACCTGCAATCCGATGACATTGATTTCGGTACGGAAGAACGGATCGTAGCGGTAACTATTCAGCCAGACGGTAGCCGATTCCACGAACCGTTTCCAAAATGCTCTCACCGTTTGCATCAAGCTTGCGCCGGAGGTTTTTGACATGGACGTCGACAACGTTGCTAAAACCGACATAGTTAAAGTCCCATAAGTGATTGAGTAAGTCCTCCCGATTTACGACCTGGTTCGGGTGGCGCATGAAATATTCCAATAATCCGAATTCTTTTAACGTGAGTGGTACATCGCGGCCTTGCCGTCGTACGCGTCGTTCGCCAGGATTTAATTCGATATCAGCGATTTTTAGTGTTTCTGGAAGTTTTTCATTGGGGCGCCGAAGGAGTGCGCGGCAGCGAGCGGTCAATTCTGCAAAGGAGAACGGCTTCACAAGATAATCGTCGGCACCGCTTTGCAAAAGCTGCACCTTGGTGTCTGTTTCGTTACGAGCAGTCAAAATCAGAATCGGAACCGTGATGTTCATTTCACGCATCTGCTTACAGATCTCATAGCCGTCCAGAGAGGGAAGCATAAGGTCTAAAATTACGAGATCGTAGTCGCTCCGGTGAAGCGAAATACGGGTCAGGGCTTTTTTGCCATCGGCGATATGGTCGACAGTGTAGCCCTCAAGGCCAAGACCTCGCACCAATGCGGTGGCGAGCTTTTGTTCATCCTCTACCAATAGAATTTTCATAATGTGAATGGTTTAATTGCTGATAAACCTATGGTACAGAATAGAAGAAGTAACATGAAGATTTCATGATGTACTTCATTAAATCGAAACGCAAGCGAACGGTAACGGTCCAATTGCGGCGTTTCTTAGGACTGCAGCGCCTGAATGAATGCGGCGAAACCGTCTTTTGTGTCTGGGTGTTTCAAGCCGAATTCGACGACCGTTTTTAGGTAATCGAGTTTATTTCCGCAGTCATAATATTTGCCATTTTGAATTTCAAGCGCAAACAGTTCATGGTTTTGCTCTAGCAGTATATTGAGCGCATCGACATATACGAGTTCACGTCCGGAATTTTCGGCAGCCAGCCGTTTCATTGCTTCCTCGATGGCATCAAAAATTACCGGTTCATAGAGGTAGCCGGAAACGAGTGCGTAGTCGGAGTCCACATTGCCGATGCCCGGCTTTTCAACCACATGCTCAATCTGCATAAGTCCGGGTACTTTTTCGGTGCCGGTTGCAAATCCGTAGCGTGAGTAGTCTTCGGGGGATGTTGCCCGAACGCTGGAGAGAATCGCACTCCCGCCGTGGGTATGGTACGCGTCGATTAATTGCTGTGAGCGACTGGGGGTGGCATTAAAAAAGTCGTCGCCAAAGAGCACGAGAAACGGCTCATCTCCAACGAAATCTTTTGCATTCCAAATGGGAGTGGCGTTACCGAGAGGTCCCTTTTGGCGGAGGTAATGAAAATTGGCGAGGTTTGCGATTGCGCGAATTTGCTCGAGCTCTTTTGTTTTGCCGGCTTCTTCAAGGCGCTTTTCGAGCTCAAAGGAATTATCGAAATGATCTTCGATAGAACGCTTCTGTGCGCCGGTCACGATAAGAATGTCTTCTATTCCTGCGGATACCGCGTCTTCTACCACATATTGAATGACAGGTTTATCAACGATCGGCATCATCTCTTTGGGAGAAGCTTTTGTCGCAGGGAGGAACCGTGTGCCGTAGCCGGCTGCTGGAATGATTGCTTTGCGAATCTTCTTTTGCATGAGCGCCATGATACCAGGGTTCTGTACTTTGTGCGTGCACCTACACCGTGGGGACACAGTAAGGGTACAACCAATAAGTGGCGCTCTCATGAAGAACTTCATACACCCTACACCCGCTGTCGTGTTTACTTCAAATACGCGGATACTGTCCGTTGCGTGATCGTAGGAGATCATGCTCTCGGACAACCCAACAACAGCATATCCATGGGTGTCTCCGCGTTAATTAAAAGTAGTAATACAAATATATGAACATTAAAAAGATCGTCCAGATCGGTGCGCTCGTGGTCGTGCTTGCCGCAGGAAGCGCAGGTGCTCAGACAGCGGGCTCTGTAAACGTAACATCGTCATCTGCCACCACGACGATATCTGCGGGCAAGGCAGTTACACTCGGCACCGTGACATTGGCCGGAATGCAAGGCGGTGGAGACGTAACATCACTGCCGATTACGATCAGCGGTTCCAATGGTGGTGTAGCGAACAACCTCTCGAATTGTCAGGTGTTTAACAGTGCGGGTACGTCACTCACAAGCAATAGCGCTGTAAACACCGTTGCGGGCGCAAATACATTTATGTTTAACGCGCCGCTCTCAGTGAACTCAACAACGGGCACAACGACGCTCTCTGTTCGATGCGATGTTGCTTCAAGCACAGCGAGCGGCGCGATGTTCGCCATCAATGGCGGATCCGCCTCACTCGGACCGGTATTGCGAGTGAATCTCGATACCGCACCATCGGTACCGGCCGGATCAAATGATGTTGCGCTTGCAAATATCTCTGTTGGCGCAACGGGTGCGAGTTACAACGTAATCGCAATCCCGCTCATGGTGAGCGCGAGCTCGAACGGTTCGGTGGCAAATCTTACGGATTGTAAAATTCGCGATACCTCGGATCTCGACGGCTCTCTCACCAATGTCACCTCCATTACGAACGGTACGGCAACGTCGTTCAATCTGACGAGCCCACTCCTCATAAACGCAGGATCAGCAAAGATGCTCTCGCTTACGTGCGACGTGCAACCGGCAACTGCGGTCGGTAGCACCTTCACCACATCCATCAATCCGGCAAGTGTTACCGCATCGAATGCTTCGACCGGTGCTGTTGTTACTCCGGTCGGTGTCGCGCTCGGCAACTTTGGGCCAAACGGTTTGCCGGCTTCAACGTCGGGTACAACCATCGTATCTGCTATTGGAACCGCACCTGTTGCTCCGGGCACACTGCCGGGCACAACTCCCGGAGTTCCAAACACCGGATTCGGCGGCAATAACGCACTCCTCGCGGAAATTATGCTCGCCGGTTTGATTGCGCTCATCGGCGCCTTCTACCTCGGACGGACGCAGGCGTAGGACGATTCTACAAAACAAAACAGGCCCACACGGGCCTGTTTTGCTTTGTACGATTTATGCAGTTACGAGTACCGATTCAAAAAGTGTATTGAGTTCGGACAATCCGACGGGTTTTGTGAGATGCGATGTAAAGCCGGATTCGTGCGCCCGTTGTTTATCGTCGCTCAATCCGTACCCGGTGAGCGCGACAATCGGTGCAGTTATTCCGCGTTTTCGAAGCGCTGCAACGAGTTCATAGCCGTCCATCTGCGGCATTCCTACGTCGAGTAAAAATAGATCGACATCTTCGAGACGGGAAACGCCGAGTGCCTCATGCGCAGAATAGACAGGGTGCGCTTGAGCCCCGAGCTTATTGAGCAGTCGCACGAGCGAATCTGCTGCAGCAGCATTGTCATCTACTACGAGGATTCGCACGTTGTGTGCAAGGCTTTGTTGTTTTGCAACGGGAATTTCCCGCTGTGGCGTTTCTGCAAGCGGGAGTCGGATAATAAATTCGCTTCCCGCACCGCGGCCCCCACTGAATGCCTCTACGGTACCGCCCTGTAATGTAATAATTCGCTGCACGAGCAGGAGGCCGATGCCAAGACCGCTGTTGACCGGTCCCGAGTTTTCACCTTGATAATACATATCAAAAATGTTCGGCAGATCATGCGCCTCGATACCGGCGCCGTTGTCGCGCACGCGTATCACCGCATTCGATTCTTCGCGCTCCAGATCGACCCAGATAGAACCGCCTGCGGGGGTAAATTTTACTGCGTTAGATAGGAGGTTGCTCACGGCCTGTTCAAGACGAGTTTCATCGGCAATAACAGAAAGAGGAAAGGACGGATAGGCAAAATGCAGTGTGATATCGCTGTGCCGCACCAATGCATCGGTGGCGCGTTGCGCTCTCTCAACTAAGTGTCGAAGTTCGACCGGTCGAGATGAAAGAGAAATACGATCCTGCGTAAAGCGGGTCACATCGAGCAGATCATTGAGCAGATGCGCCATGTGATCGAATTGATGTTCAATGATTTCAAGTTCATCTGCCACCTCCGTCGGAGTTTCGCGTAACTTTAGAAGTTCAAGCGAACTCTTGATTGGGGCGAGCGGGTTTCTCAACTCATGCGAAAGCGCAGCGAGAAATATTTCTTTCGATTTATCACGAGTCTCGATTTCGTTAAAAAGGCGGGCATTGTCAAATACGACGGAAAGATGCGAACAGAATTCCTGAAAAAACTCGAGATCGCTCTCATCAAATGTTCTGCCGGATTCAGCGTATGCAAGTGTCATTGCCCCGACCCCGCTGCCACCGGTCGAAATCGGAATAGTCATCAGTGATTTCAAACGTAGCGCTTTCATCGCTTGATAATGCTCCTCAGATTGCGCACCCTCCCGCAACATCTCATCCGTAATGATCGGGAGAAAGAGTGGTTTTTGTTTCGAAATAATGTTGAGCACGCTGTTGGGCGCTGCGTGATTGCGCGGATATTTCAATTCAAACGCTTGCAGTTCTGCAATTCGCTGAGCGTCTTCATGGACCACGGCTATACGCTCTACCGTTTCGCCGCGCAGCACATCAATGGCGCACCAATCAGCCAGGTGGGGGACTGCCAGTTTTGCTTTTTCGGTCAGACGCTCATTGAAGCCGAGATTCAAAGACAGAATTTTTGCCGAGTCAACCATGAATTCCAACTTGCTTTCGCGTGATTTCCGGATTGAAATATCACGCAGAGAGGAAATTACATATTCGAGTTCGCCGGCTTCGGTGAGTATGCGTTTCGCAGACACGGAGAGCCATCGATGCTGTCCATCCGGATTTATATAGCGCAAATCCTCACGTGGTACGTCATGTCCGTCAAACGCGCGGTATACGGGCAACGCGTCCATTTTTTGTGCCTGATTGTCGACCGTCAGCACATTCGCACTCTTTTTTGTTATCGGCGTAAGCGGCGTGCCTGTCATCAGCGGAAGTTTTGTAATGTGTCGAGCGGCGTCGTTGGCATAAAATAATACCTGATCGGCTGTCCAAATGATGACTCCTTCGTCCAAGGAATTGAAGAATGACGCGAATTGGTGCGGGTCACGGGTCACATTCGTGTCGCTCTCTAGATCCATTAAAGGGGAAGTCTACGCTCAAGAAATGAACAGATCATGAAGACGCCATAATAGCTTAGTTGAGCCGTTCAATACGGTGTTACGCTGCCGGACTCGGATCGTGAAATACGGCCTCAATATTATTTCCGAATGGATCATTCACGAACGCCGCATAGTATCCTGGGGCATAATCCGCGCGATAAGCTGGTGCTCCATTATCCGAGGCACCTGCCGCAAGCGCTGCCCCATGAAATGCATCAACCGCATCTTTACTGGATGCATTGATGGCGATATGTGCATTGTGGACTGCCTCTCGTTGTGAGATCCAGAAATCCGCAATGCCGCCCGCGCCGAGTCCCATAACTGACCATTCCGGAAATTCGTTCAATAATTCATAGCCCAAAGGCTTGAGTGTCGGTACGTAAAACCTCTTCGCTTTCTCTATATCATCTACGTAAATGCCAATGTGAGCCAACATGAGTGCAGTGATCTTAAGAATATATGCCAATAGTATCGCGAAATCTGATGGGCATCTCGTGAATAGTTTCAATAGCGGTGTTAGAATGAATCTTCTATGGAGGGCAATATTATGGGCGGCATGATCGGAATCATTTTTTTGGTTCTGTGTATCGGGTTCATTAGTTTTATTCAACCCGCA
Source organism: Minisyncoccota bacterium (assembly GCA_043780835.1). Classification (GTDB taxonomy): domain Bacteria; phylum Patescibacteriota; class Minisyncoccia; order Phycocordibacterales; family UBA2100; genus UBA10103. The sequence goes on along the minus strand of JAYWCB010000001.1, from coordinate 205,472 downwards.
CCGCGACAAGCCTCAACGCATCCTTTTTTGAATCCAAACGTCGCTGCAGCTTCGGATAGTGTGCAGCTCAACGAGAGGGGAACCTTTTCGTTAAGATAGCGTGTGTCGGTGTGGATCATTGATCTTCTTCATCAAAGCTACAGCATGTGTGCGATAAGCTGCGCAACATATGTTTTCCGTGAGAAATCAGCTCGGTGCACTTGCAACGGCTATTGCTGCAGTTGCTATTGCCGCTATACCGCTTACCGTCACATTCGCGGAGACTAATTATGCCTATAGCAACGGATACAATTCGTATGCAATGCCGAGCAACAGTTATAGTCAGAATCATCAATACAACTACTCAAACTATGGCTATCAGCAGCCGCAGCAGCAACAGCAGTATATGTATTGGTGCATCGGGCAAGGCGGCGGATATTACTCGTATTCACCGTGTCCACAGTATCAACCGACCGCTTACGTTCAACCGCAACAGCAATACGTTGCACAAAATCAATACCATCAGTATCAGTATTCCTACACCTATCCTCAATACTCGAATTACTACTATTACCCGCAAACGTACTATCAGCCGCAATCCTATGAACCGGTCAGTTACGGGTACGATTACGGATACTATGATTACTCCTATAATAATTACAACTATTCAAACAATTGGGAGTCTTGGGATTAAGGTTCTTCGGATTCCGGTGCGCGTAGTTCAGGTACGCGTAATTTTCTGCTAAAAATTCGCTCCACCTCGCGCCGCCGCGCTTGCGAAGCCCTGAATACCGCGCATAAGAAATCTACATGTGGTCGTTTCGGTGCGATACTTGCCTCATGTGCTCATATGTGTGGAAATATGGGATCACGCTTCCTGTGGGGACAAAGCCCTACACGTGGTATATAATTGCTCCGTCGAAACGTTCACACATTACTTATACGTAACAGACAGATTTAACGACTTTTATATGGTCCGAAAAGCAAATCCGGCGCTTTTGAAGCCGATGAACCTCTCCGAAGAACTTGAGGCAGTTGTGGGCAAGGGCCCATTGCCGCGTTCTCAGGTCGTGAAGAAGCTTTGGGAATACATCAAGAAGCATGATCTGCAGAATCCGCAGAACAAGCGCAACATCCTCGCCGACGAAAAACTGTTGACACTCTTCAAGAAGAAGGAGGTCACTATGTTCGAAATGACGAAAATCGTTTCGCCTCACATGTCCTAATCCGCACTGCGGATATCGTAAAACGGCGACTCGAAAGAGTCGCCGTTTTGCATTGCTGTACTTCCCGATGGTATTTACGAACTGAAACGGGCGGCGAAGGCTTTTTCAATATCCTGAAATCCGACCGGTTTTGTGAGGTGACCGTCACAGCCAGCCTCGATTGCTTTACGGCGATCCTCATCCTGTCCGTATCCGGTAAGCGCGATGATAAATGATCGGCAGCCACCGGCGCGTAAGCGCTTTGCAACTTCGTAGCCACTGGTATCCGGCAGACCGATGTCGAGCAATATAGCATCCGGCTGACTTTCCATTGCCTTGTCGAGTCCTTCCTGCCCGGAGAAGGCGAGTGCGGTTTTGTGTCCACGGAAACTGAGTAGTCGCGCGAGTGCTTCGGTGCCTGCGCGGTTGTCATCCACGATGAGTACGTTCAGTGGGCCGGGTGCGAGCGCTGGTATACGAGTCTCGTCAGACACAGCGGCAACAGGAGTGGGAGCCTCGGCAGTCGGAAATTCGATCACAAATGTACTGCCGCGACCGAGCCCGGCAGACAGAGCGTTGATGGTACCCTCATGCAGTTCTACAAGCTCTTTTGCAAGCGCTAGCCCGACGCCGACGCCGGATGTCCCGTATTTTGTGTGAGATATCTGTAGGAATGGTTCAAAGATACGTTCAAGCATCTTTTGCTCAATACCGGTGCCATTATCGCGTACGGTAATGACGGCTTTCGATCCGAGTGTTTCGGCGCGAAATTCAATAGCTCCGCCCTCAGGCGTGTATTTTGCCGCATTGTTCAGCACGTTTACAAGCACTTGCTCTATGCGTATCGGATCAGCAAATATATGAGAATTGTGCGTGGGCAACAGCACATCGAAGCGATGCTTAAATTTATCCATCATGGGCTGCGCGCTTTCCACCGAGCGTGCAGCGATGTCCCGCAAGCTGACGTATTCTTTCTGTAATTTGAGACGTTTTTCTGAAACGCGGGATATATCGAGTAAGTCGTCGAGCAAGCGGCCCATCATGTGGAGGCGATTTTCCGCACCCACAATCAGTGAGGATTCTTCGTCATTAGAATCACGACGAGCCCGTAAGAGTTCGAGGGTTGAGAGCACGGGGGCCAACGGATTGCGTAACTCGTGTGCAAGGATCGCAAGAAAATCACTTTTTGCGGAATCCTGCTCACTAATCTGTGTGACGGCATCTTCAAGCTCATCAACGTGTGCGCGCAGTTCTGCGTTGACGCTTCGCCGTTCCTCGATGGCGGCGGATACGATCAGGAATATGACCGCAAACCCGCCAAGGAGTAATTGTGTCCGAAATAACTGTTCACCGAGTATCTGGTTTTCAGGTGCATGCAGTACAGCTCCGGATACCGCAATTACCGATATCAGAAATAATGCGAGTGCGGTTGATCGCGGGGAAAACCGTAATGCGATCCAAAAGAGGGGTATGAGAAGAATATAGAGAGGCGGAATCCCAAAAACGTCTCCCGGGTTTTGCCAAAAAATAAAAAAAGTTATGAAGGCAGTCAACAGCAATGCGATGGCACGTTCCCATTGTCGTCTCGGCGTAATGCGGTGGTCCTGCAAATAGCCGGTGACAAGCGGCGTGATGATGAAAATGCTCACGATGCCACCGGACCACACGATTACCCATGCGTTCGCGACATTTCCGAGCGATCCGAAAACCAATCTGAAAATAGCTCCAACGGTCGGAGCAATGGTCGTGCTGATGAGCGCAGTCCCGATCAGAACGAGCGTATCTCGCAATCGATCTATCGTGGGTCGCACATCAAAAAGACGTAATACATGTGCACCGGTGAATGCCTGCAGCGTATTGCCGATCGTCGTAGAAACGATAAGCCACACAGGGAATCCGCTGCTACCCGACGCTACAAAAGCGGCGAGTGCGACCGCCGACAACATTCCGTCGCCCCACAGAAAAACGGCTGCGAGCGCAACGCCGGCAGGTAGCCAGATAAATGCGGGGACCGTGCCAACGCTTGCATAGAGAAGCTGTCCCAGTTTCGCTGTAATGAGGAAGGTAATAAACGTGAGGGTCCAATACCCCAACGATACCCGGGTGGGGAGGAGCCGCCTGAAGCTCGATGAGAATCTGTTCATATGAAAATACCCGTACGTCCGGGTGGCCACTATATCAAGGGGAGTCACTAGACGGCCCGCGAATTTTATTGTGTGCTCGAAGCGTCGGTAGCGTTTGAAACAGGCGGATTGTCATTGAGTGCCGGTGTCGCGCGCGGGGCGGTTTTCGTTTTGGGAGTGACTGTTTGACCCGACGATGAGGCGGTTGAGGTCGCGGCGGAGGATGTGGCGATATCTGTACTCGAGGTTGCCGTCGGTGGAATTTTTGCGGCGGTCGGCGCCGTAAAATATGTCATTGCAAAAGCCCCGACAATTGCGCCGAGTACAAAACCGGCCGCGACAGAGCTCATCTTTCTCACAGGCGCGACCGGTGTATCCGACGATGCGATAATCACCGGCTCACTCTTCTGCTCGAGTGGCACGCTCGGCGGTTTTGCATCCGTCACGAGCGGCGCAATCACCGGTACAACCGGCTCAAAAATGAGACAGACGGAGTTGATGCGATAGTACGGAGTTTCGCCCGCGATCACGTATCCGAGATGACTTTTACATTTTTTACAGCGGATTTCGATTTTGTCGTCCGGTCCCGGTTCGCTTTTAAACTGAAGATCGCGCTCACTGAGTGGTTTTTTAAAAGAAGGCCAGCCGGTTTTCGAATCAAACTTCTCTTCGGATGTGAAGAGGAGTGTATCACAGGCTGCGCAGCGGTAACGACCGATATCGAAGTGGTCCCAGTATTTCCCAAAATAGGGCGGTTCCGTTACGCGATGTTGCATCACGCTCACTTGTGCCGGGGAGAGTTTATGTTTGATTTCGCCGTCTTTCATTGCCGCTAGTATACCCCGAGCAAAGAAAGATGACATTTCCATCTTCATCTGCAATTTTTTGCTTTTCGTATCTCTCCTGTACCATTAAATCGTGGAGAAATACGTCATCATCGAGAAAAAGGAAGGCCAAACGCCATTGCAGGTGCTTGAACAGTACCGACAGACGCGGCCGGAACTTGCCCGTACACCGATGACATACGCAGGAAGGCTCGATCCTATGGCAAGCGGTATTTTAGTCCTTTTAATCGGTGAAGAATGTAAAAATAGAGACGCTTACACCGGACTCGAAAAAGAGTATGAATTTGAAATGCTTTTCGGTGCTGCAACAGATACCGGAGACGTGCTTGGACTGCTGAGTCAATACGCTGCAATCCAACCCGGTGTGCCGTTTGAAGATATTCTGCAGGAAGGAACCTTTCAGTTGCCGTATCCCGCATATTCCTCAAAAACCGTCGGTGGTGTGCCTTTGTTTCGTTATGCGCTCGAAGGCAGACTGCAGGACATCCGTATTCCTATTCGTGAAATGATTGTGCAAAAAGCGGATTTCATCGGGTCGCGCACAATGACAGGCACCGTCATTCGCTCTGAAGTGATACGACGCATTGGTCAATTACGTTACGACGTGCACGGACCTGCAAAAAATGATTTTCGAGAAGATAAGGTGCGCGCGTCGTGGGAGGATTTCCCGGATGGTGTTTACACCGTTGCGCGCTACCGGGTGGTAGTATCCGGCGGCACGTACATTCGTTCTCTGGTTGCGGATGCAAGTGCACGCTTACGAGTGCCCGCGCTCTCATATTCAATTCGCCGGACTCGCATTATCGGCATAAGAAAATAGCCTACTCCCGATTATGTCGGTTTCGGCTAAGGTGTGCATGCTTACGTGGCGAATAGTTTTTCAGCACACGACTTCGCAACATTGTATTCAGACTCTTTGGTACCCGGCGTATTGGCGGCGCCGGACTTTTTCACTGAGTCGGAACGATCGTACGAGGAAGTCAGTTTCTTCAGTGCGGCGAGATTCGCCGCTGCCTCGGGTTGGGCCTTATAGCTTACGACGCAGATGTCGGCCATAGCGGTAACGCGACCGGCATCAGTTGCCATTGCGACCATCGTTTTCACAGTTCCTCCGGCGTGCCATCCGCCCCAATTGAAGCCGACGATCATCGTAATGGCAGCGCCGACGGCCAATCCGATACAAGCGGGCTTGATTGACGCGCGGGTCTCCTTCGAGATCTCCATATCCGTTTCCTCTTAGTGCGGCGGGAGAGCATTCTCCTGCTACCGGAATCAGCCTAACACTGACATGGAATATAGATAGCAGACGGCCTAAGCAGACGATTTTGTACGTTTGGAAACGCATTTTGTGCACAAACAGCCCTTCGGTTTGATGTGTGCCTCGAAATACTCGGTGTCGTAGTCATAATGCAATTCTTCACCCGCTTTGATAGTTCTGAGTGTGAAAATATAAATACGTCGATCTTTCAGTTCCACATCGCAGTTGGGTGCGCATGAGTGGTTAATAAATCGGGCTTTATTCGCCGGAATATTTCCGTCGATCATCGTTTTTGAACTCGTCCAAAAGAAATATTTCCCGTCCTTGTCTTGCTCGGCAAGCGTCAGCGGTCGTCCGATGTATTCAATGATGCACGAACCGCGAGGAATCGCTTCACCTGCAAACATGCCGCGGCCCCCAGTTTTCGACCGTTTAACGATGAGTTTGAAATTTCCCGGGATGAATTTGCGACGGATTCGTTTCATATTATTTTGTTACTCGGACACTCTGCGCCATGCTGCGTATAAGCAGAGCATCAGCCTTTTCATTGTCCTGATTGAGCGGCGGGGCCACAACGACGACTTTGCTGATCGATGCAGTCGTTGCGAGCGTGATCATATAGTATGGGCCCATGGGCACGTCTTCATCGATGCCGCTGCGTAAATCTTTGCGTTTGCCTCGCAGCATTACCACATATCCCTGTTCAGCGTTTGCCGTCGTGAATTGTTCAGTAGAAATTGTATCGCTACAGGTAAAAGAAGAATTCGGGCCATTGGCATCGCACAAGCTCTTCAGTTGATCAGCTACCGCATCGTGCACAGTCTGGCCCGCTTCACCCTGCACCGTAATAACCCGAACTTCTGCACGACCATCAATAGAATCTCGCGAAACGATTCCGAAGACCGTATCGTCATCGGTATATTCTTTTACATTCAAGTTTGAAGGATAGGTGAGCGTGTAGCCGAAAACACTGTTCTTATATGTTTTTCCCTCACGGTGCGCCGATTGCCATACAAAAAAAGCAGAACCGATAGCCATGATCATGAGCGCCGCGAGTGCAGAAAATGTTTTTCCGTACATACCCCTCACACGAAACGGCATTGTCTTTGTATGCCGTTTGTAATGGATAATGAAGACATGGTTGGGCTTGCTTTATACATAGGTTAAAACATTACGACTCAATTATGCCCTTTCGTGTGTAGGGGCATAACGCGCGCATAGTACCACTCGAAGTCCCGATGCGCCTGTTGAAATACGGTACAATATTTCAATGAACAAAAATCCGCTGTACGACAAACTCGTCGAGCAACACTTGAAAATCCTCGAAGGTTTGCAATACGACTCGGGACTCTTCGCGGCGTCGAAAAAAGGCGCGTCGACCGGCTACGACAAAGCATGGTTACGCGACAACTTTTATGAATGTTTGGCATTCGAAGTTGTGGGGGATTACGAAATGGTCCGCAAAACATACCGCGCAATCCTCGATATTTTTAAGAAGCATGAGTTTAAAATTGATCACGCGATTTCAAAAAAACCTGAGCACACACACGAGTACATCCATCCGAGGTATCATCCCGAAACATTTGATGAATTCTGGGAGGAATGGGGAAACAAGCAGAATGATTCAGTCGGCTGTATCTTGTTTAAAATCGGCGAACTCGAAAGCAAACAAAAAGGGCTCATCGTAGAAGACGACGACGACCGTCGGGTAATCCAGAAGCTCGTGTGGTATCTCTCGACGCTCGAATACTGGCACGATCCTGATTCGGGCATGTGGGAAGAAAACCAGGAAATTCACGCGTCGTCCGTTGGCGCGTGTGTGGCAGGACTAAAATCCGCCAAACGTATCGATGGTGTTGATGTACCGGACGCCCTCATAGAGCGCGGTGAGCTTACGTTGCGCATTATGATGCCACGGGAATCTGCTGGAAAGTTTGTTGATCTTGCGCTCCTATCGCTCATTTGGCCGTTTAATGTGGTTACACCGGATGAACGAGAAAAAATTCTGGAAAATATCGAATACCATTTACTTCGTGAGCGGGGCGTTATTCGCTACAAGGGTGATCGCTACTACAACGCCAATGACGACGGGTGGTCTGAAGAGGCGGAATGGACGTTCGGCCTTTCATGGCTTTCGATCATTTATGCGCACCTCGGCAATACTGAAAAAGCCCGGATGTTTCTCGAGGAGGCAAAAAAAACGGTCACTCGTGACGGTGAAATTCCGGAACTGTACTACTCCAATTCCACAACGTTCAACGATAATACTCCTCTCGGGTGGTCCGAAAGCATGTTTGTGGTTGCACTCCACGCAGTAAATCAAAAGGGAATGGCAATTTCTGCGAATACGTGACGCAGTCGCGGTTGCTCATTCATGACACGTTAATGCGCATACAGTTAGGCTTCATGTATTAGCACTCGTAATACATAACGCATATGGCAAATGAAGATGGAAAGCAGGACTTTAAGAACTCGTGGGAAAACACGAAGGATGCGGCGTCCGACGCAGTGGAAGGTGTAAAGGATTCAGCCCGAAACGTGGGTGATGAGATCAAGGAGACAATAGATGGCGAGGAGCGATAATTCGCAATTCTGCACACACCAAAAGAGCCCGTTCGGGCTCTTTTGGTGTGTCATGTGGTATGTAAGGCGCTCAGGACGTTGCATGGCTAAACACTTTCTGCACTTCCTCAATGAGTAAATGCGGAGTCGATTGGGCCTTTATTATGTAACTGAGCGCGCCGGCTTGTTTCATGCGTTCGATCGATTTCTCGTCGGACAGGTTACTGATGACAATGACAGGGATGTCACGCGTGGCAGCCATGGCTTTCATTGCGGTGAGCACTTCGAAACCGTCCTTTCCGGGCAAGAGAATATCGAGCAGCATAATGTCGTAGTGACGCTCAATCGCCTGCACGACCGCCGAATCGCCGTCGAATGCACACGTGACTTCAAAACCGGCATCACGGAAGCTCCCGGTAAGAATTGATGATAAGAGCTGGTCATCTTCCACAAGCAGAATCTTTTTCATATTGAGTCAGTATACATCGCGGCCTATTCGTACTTTGCAAAAAAGCTATGCACCTTCCAATTGTGATCTGATGGCTTTTTCTATTTTCTCGGGATTTGTCGGGTTCAGCATACTTTGTAAGTCTGCATCTGTGGATACATCGATACCTTTTTTTCGCACAGCGCGGCTACTAGGTGCATTATTTTCGTGATTTCTTCTTCAGCGATTACATTTATTTGTAGCTGAATTTCTTCGCGAATGTCGGCGATCTTCGCAGAACGACGAAGAACGGGGTTTTGAGTAGATGTGTTTAATCTTTTGCGAACACGATGTTGACGTCGCTTTGCATGCTACGATCCAAAAAATGAATAGCGTCTCGTCGTTTACGTTCGGATCATACACAGTTGATTCCCGCCGTTCAACCATCACCTTTACGTACCGCGTGCAATTTCAGAACGGGAGCATGAGAACGTATACAGATAGACTCAATTTTAAAAACGTATCCTCGGAGGCGTGGGCGAACATTCCCGATGCTGTGCTGAAACCGACGCTCGAAGCTCTCCATATCATGATCGGCATCAATTATTGGTGCGTGTATCCCACGCGCACCATTCGTATTGAGGGATATACCCTCACGTACGAGCAAGCCACCTTTTGGGATTCGATGTATTTGAATGGGCTCGGAGAATTTTTCTACGACATGCAAATTGATTTTCGCGATCTTATTTCTTTTCCGTACGATGCGTCTGCGAAAGCGCCAACAGCTACACGATTCGAACGACCCGTACGTGCGCTGCTTTTAAATGGCGCCGGCAAAGATTCGGTTCTCTCTGCAGAAATGTTGAAAGAAGCGAAGACTCCCTTCGATTATTTTGCATTTGCACCGACACCTGCGCATAGGCGTATTGCAGCGGCCGTTGGTGCCAAAACAATTAGCGTGACTCGTCGTCGAGATCCGCGCCTCATTCTAAAAATGTCATGGTCAGGAATATCGAATGCATATCCGTCGGTCTCCCTGTTTACGTTTATCGCGACGCTACTCGCCGAACTTCTTGGATACAACGAAATTATCTTCTCGAATGAGCGAAGCGCTGATGTTGGAAATTTCACATACCGTGGCTTGCCGGTAAATCATCAGTGGTGTAAATCTTCGCAGGCGGAAAAATTGATCAACGACTACATACAGTCCTATATAACGCCCGATATTTCGACGAAATCAGTTTTGAGGCAATACAGCGAGCTCGAAATTGTGCGGCGTTTTGTGCGGTATCCGGAGTATTTGTACAGTGTCACGAGTTGCAACACCTATTTTTGGCTTCCGCGTCCCATACAGATTTTGTTGCGCAGAGGATACTGGTGCAATCAATGCCCGAAATGCGTGTTCCTTTTTGCATGCTTTGCAGCGTATATTCCAAAAAAAGAAATGATCGATATGTTCGGCGCTGATCTCTTTGCAAAAAAGCGGCTGCTACCGCTTTTCCGGCGGATCCTTGGCATCGAAGGTTTCAAACCGCTCGATTGTGTAGGCGAACCAGAAGAGATGATTCTCGCTATGCATTATGCATTTCTCCGAAAGGAATACGCAGGTGACCCTGCGATGCGACTTTTCGAAGAACAATTCCCACCGAGCTATGGGTTCGAAGAAATAGCGAAGCGGGTCATGGCTTGAAAGCTCTCGCGCCTATAGACGCAAACCCCATGGGGAAGCCTCCGGGTGGCGGTGCTTCCTCGCGAGGAAAAATTGTGAAAACCCAAATATTGCAAGGCCAATGCCGGCGAGCACGCGAAAGTAAACCCACGCATGTTCTCCATAGATTCCCCAGATCACTTGGTTCAAAACAGCAGTCAATAAGAAGAAAAAAGACCACCGTGCAGAGAGCAGTACCCATGCTCGATCAGTGATATGGAACATGCTTTGAAAGAGTGGTTTGAGAAAGCATCGCTGCCAGATGAGTCCGATCAAAAGTGCAGCGCCAAATATCCCGTTGTACGCGGTGTATTCCACGACAAGCCAAAACGGATCTTTAAAATACAAGGTAATGGTGCCGAATATGAGCACCAGAAGGCTCGATACGATTGAAAAAGCCGGTACGCGACCTTCGACGTACAGCGAATAGGCGAACGCGAACACGGTTCCGGCCACAAGTAAAAATGTACCTATAAAGATGCTGAAGACTTCGGTGCCGATAAAAAACGCGATAATCGGGCCAAACTCAATAAGAAATGACAGTATAAATTTCTTGGTAAGCATGGACTATTTTATACAACCACTAGTCTAGTACCGCAAGGCGTCCTATTCATAAAACCGTTTATTGATATATAAAGTACTGGAGCGTGAAGGCCGTTTGGCGAGATATAAGTTCTTCTTGGCCTGCAAAACTGTTGTAACAGGTTCTCCAAAGGTACGGCCGGTGTCAGACATTTGTTCATGGAGAGCGCGATATCTATTACGTTGATTCGCTCTCATCGTATAGTATATGCACTGCGATATGAATGAATATGAGCCCGTCTTTTATGATCCTGCACGTGCACGATGGCCCCGCGTACGACGTGGCGCAGTAATTTTTGCAGCAGCGGTTTCTTTTCTTGCACTTTTCTTCATCGGTAGCGTGGTCGTAAGTCCTACGCTTGATCTATTAACTCCATATGCGGTCTCGGATACTCATCTCAAACATGCACCTCGATTTCCTACGATTTTGGCTACCGATAAGGACAGGATCATTCAGGCTTCGAAAAAGGAACTCCTGAGACAGCGAAAGGAATATGCTGCTGACCTTTTAAAACATCAGTCATCACAGCAGCTCAATACCCCAGTCGTCATCGGCTATTTTGTAAATTGGGACGATTCGAGTTTGACTTCATTGAAAAGCCATCTCGCCGATATGGACATGCTTGTTCCTGAGTGGCTGCATTTGAGCACGGTCACGGGCGACATCGCTGTTGACAATGAGTCGTATCAAGATTACGTCACCTCATATATTCGCGCTCGCAATCCGAATTTTCAAATACTACCGCTGATAAATAATTACAATGGTAATACGTGGGAGACAGAAAAATTGGGAAAAATGTTGGAAAATCCTGCATTTCGACGGAATGTAGTGTCACAGTTACTTGAATTTGTTCAGAAGAAGCGGTACGGGGGCGTTAGTTTGGATTTTGAAAACATTGCGTCAGCGAATCAGAAGCAGTATGCGAGTTTTGTCGAAGAATTGGTATCCGCATTTCATGCGGCGAATCTCAAAGTGCTCATTAATGTACCCGCCGATGATTCTGCGTATGACTATACGCGTTTAGCCACCGCAGCTGATTTCGTCGTATTGATGATGTATGACGAACACGCGTCCACCGATTCCGCCGGCCCAATATCGGGCATTGATTGGTTTACCACAACGATAGCTGAGCGTGCGAAACAGGTCCCGAAAGACAAACTGATCGTCGCACTGGGGAATTATTCCTACGATTGGCCAGCCGATGGCAGTCCTGCGAAGGAAAGCACATTTGAAGAAGCACTTCTTACGGCGCATGATTCAAGCGCTGACATTACGGTAGACCCTGTTTCACTGAGTCCGACGTTCTCATATGCGGACGAAGCGAATAACGATCATACTGTTTGGATTCAAGATTCGGTCACTGCGTTTAATCAGTACCGCATCGCGGGTCGCTTTAGTCCACGCGGTGTGGCTTTATGGAGATTGGGCAGCGAAGATAGTGCTCTGTGGACATTTTTCGGTACACCGTTTGATACGCCATATAAAAATGAATTGGTCGATTCGATGTTTGAAAAGGTCACGTATGGCTATGATCTTGATTACGAGGGATCAGGCGAAATATTGCAATTAACTGGACTGCCGAGCCTGGGAAAAAGAGCCGTTACGTACGATCCGTCCACCGGACTTATTGAGTCAGAAAAATATTTAAAATTTCCGACACCGTATACCATTTCAAGAATCGGTGCGGCCAATCATAAAATAGCACTTACGTTTGATGATGGCCCGGACCCCGTGTATACCAATGAAATTCTGGATGTTCTTAAAGCAAAACACGTACCGGGAACCTTTTTTGTTATAGGAGAGAATGCGGATCGCCATTCGGACATACTGCTGCGAGAATTTCAGGAAGGTCACGAGATCGGAAATCATACGTTTACCCATCCGGACATATCCGGTATTTCGCAATTGCAATTGCGCTTGGAATTAAATAGTACGGAGCGATTACTGGAAAGCGTCCTGGGCCGACAATCACTCCTGTTCCGTCCACCGTTTGCATATGATGCAGAGCCGACCACGCCGGATCAAATGAGTCCTGTTGTCGAAATTAGTCACAGAGGCTATCTTCTTGTCGGAATGCAGATAGATCCGAATGATTGGCAAAGTCCCCCGGCGGAAGAGATCGTACGACGAGTCGTTTCAAAAGCTGAGACAGGTACAGGAAACATTGTTCTTCTGCACGATTCGGGAGGGGAGCGCGAGGAGACCGTCAAAGCATTGCCGCAAATCATAAGCCAATTGCGCGAGCGAGGATATGAATTTGTCACGGTTTCGGCGCTTATGGGAAAAACGCGCGATGAAGTTATGCCTCCCATATCGTACTCGGCCCTGCTCGTCGCCCGTGTCAATGCCGTCACGCTTCAAGTGGTACGAATGGTGAGTATCGCTGTTGAATATATTTTTATCATCGGCCTCATCCTCGCGTTTATGAGACTGTTATTCGTGGGAGTGCTCGCGTGCATTGAGTATTTTTCTGAGCGCAACAGAATATTTAATTCGAGCGCGAGCCCGAGCGTCGCTGTGGTTATCGCAGCTTACAATGAGGCAAAGGTAATCGTACAAACCGTACATAATGTTTTATCTGCATCGCACGGGGAATCGTTTCAAGTGATCGTGATTGATGACGGATCCACGGACGGTACGAGTGATTTGGTGACTCAAGAGTTTGCCAACGACTCGCGGGTACAGGTGCATGGAATATCGAACAGCGGCAAGGCTGCGGCACTCAATTACGGCATTTCGAAAACCGCTGCAGAGGTCATTATTACCCTGGACGCCGACACTATATTTACAAAAGACACCATGTCGAATCTTGTGCGGCATTTTTCAAATCCGAAGATAGGCGCAGTTGCTGGCAACGCAAAAGTGGGTAATCGCATTAACATGCTCACGCGCTTTCAAGCGCTCGAATACATTACGAGTCAGAATTTTGATCGTCGAGCATTTAGTTTATTGAATTGCATTACCGTAGTTCCGGGAGCAGTTGGCGCATGGCGACGAAGTGCCATTTTAGAGGCCGGGGGTTTTCAAAGCGATACGTTGGCAGAAGATTGTGATCTTACGATCGCAATTCGCAAGCGCGGCTACCGCATCGCATACGAGGACGAGGCGATCGGTTTGACTGAAGCGCCGGATACGGTACGTGATCTCATTCGGCAGAGACATCGATGGACATTTGGATCCCTACAAGCTGTCTGGAAAAATCGCGACGTTTTCTTTCGACGGCGCTACGGCACGCTGGGCTTTGTCGCATTGCCGAATGTCATTATCTTTCAAGTAGTACTTCCGTTGATTTCGCCCTTTATGGATCTCGTGGTCGTAATCGTTGCGCTATCCACCGTATTGTCATATCTTCAGCATCCGGTCGCCGTTTCCGGGCTCACCCTCATGCAGGCGCTGTTCTACTACGGGATCTTTCTCATGCTCGATCTGTTGGCAGCGGGTCTCGCATTTGCACTTGAACGACATGAGAAACCCGGTCTTCTCATCTGGGTTATTATGCAGCGATTTTATTATCGGCAGCTTATATATTTTGTTGTGTTCACTTCGGTATTGTCGGTCATTCGTGGACAGCATGTCGGGTGGCGAAAAGGCGAAAGAAAAGCAACCGTAAAAGATCCTGCGCTTTTCACACAATAGCCAGATGAATTCGGATTTTATTCCGTTATTGAGTCACGGCCCGCCTTGCGTCCGCAACTGATGCGAGCGCATCTATAAACAGCGGATCGGTGTTTGGTAGTTCTATGCGGTAGTAGGATATACCGAATTCTTCGCATTGCGCGCGTGCGGCAATATCGAGGTCGTAGAGGATTTCAAGATGATCCGCCAGAAATTGGATTGGCACGATCAGTACTGTTTCTCTTTTCTTACGTTGAAGATCGGCAAGGATATCCGACAGATCGGGTTTCAGCCAATCCTCGGGCGTGTGTCCGGCACTTTGAAACCCTTGATACCACTCAACGGTCGAACTGAGTCGTTTTCGCACTGCCTGGATCGTCTGGTGAAGCTGATCTAAATATGAAAGGTCATGCTCGACTACACGCTGCGGGAGGCTATGTGTCGTAAATATTACGGGTGTCTGAGCGGTAAGGAGGGCAAGTTTATCGTCTATCCGTTTCGCCAATAGTTCAACAAAATGCTGCTCATCGGGCCACGACTCTGCGATTTTAGAATCAGTGATACCGTTCTCTCGAGCCGCTTCTGAGAAGTCCTTCGCATAGCCGTCCCGAATGAATGATGACAATTGCGGCGATAATACGATGCCGCGCAACGATGATGCGCCTGCTGTAATACATTCCGTAATAGCCTCACTGATGAACGGTGCCGAATGACGCATGCCCGCACGCACAACGAATCCGCTGCCCAGTCGTATTTGCAGCATCTGCGCTTGTTGCTTTGTAATTTCAACAAGTGGTGAGCCGCCGACTGCTCGATAGCGGTTCTCAAAATTAGCCACCAATTCCGGGGTTACTCTGCCGGGATATATGCGTTCGAAAAAGTCACGTACGTGCTCAGCGGATGTTGCAGAGCCGTACGTCATTAAGACAACGCCCGTAATGTTATTTGGAGTGGACATACTCGACGAGTCTTTTAATGGTTGCATCGTCCGCTTCCGGCGGCATGCCGTGACCGAAATTGAATATGTAACCTTTTTTGGGATCAATTTCTGAAAGCATGGAATCCACCGACCGCTGTAGCGTGTCCCACGGTGCGAGCATCATGACGGGATCAAGATTGCCTTGAAGCGATTTGGCACCTATACGTTGCCGGGCTTCAGGGAGCCTGATTCTCCAGTCGACACCGATGACTTCGCAATCCACATCCGAAAATTCTTCCAGCATCCCTGCCGTATTCGTGGCGAAATGCAATCGCGGTACGCCTTCGCCTTTGAGCGCTGTAAAAATGCGTTGCACGTGCGGTAACACGAATACTCGATAGTCCTCAGGAGAAAGGCAGCCGACCCAGCTGTCGAATAATTGAACCGCCTGCGCTCCTGCACCGATCTGCGTCTGTAGATATTCAATAATACCGCCTGAAAGGATCGTCATAAGTTTATCCCAGCTTTCGGGATGCTCGATCATGAATCTTTTTGTCTTGAGCCACGTGCGACTCGGTTTCCCTTCGATGAGGTAGCTTGCAAGTGTGAACGGTGCGCCTGAAAACCCGATCAAAGGCACGTCGAGTTTGGTGCGTAGAATTCGTATTGTTTCTTGCACATAGGTAATGCGTTCAGGACTGAAAGTCTGCAGACGATTTACTTTCTCAGGTGTGTCGATCGGCTCATCAATGACCGGTCCCACACCCTCAACGATCTGTAATTGAATACCCATCGCGATAGGTAAGAGCATGATATCTGCGAACAAAATCGCCGCATCGACTCCGAGCAGTTCAACCGGCTCCATGCTTACCTGAGCGGCAAGCTCCGGTATTTGTGTGAGCGAAAGCATGTCATACGTTTGCCGAAGTTTTCTGTATCCGGGAAGCGATCGGCCCGCTTGGCGCATAAACCACACGGGGATGCGCTCAATGCGCTCGCCTCGGCATGCTTTCAAAAAGATTTCATTCATAGGAAGTCGAGCACTTCGGCGAGCGGCATGTGAATGCAGGTGTATATAGGCAGATCATTTTTTGTATATCTACGAGACTCGGTTTCGCGCATCGCCATAACGAGCGACTGAAACTCTTCAAGCGAATCCATCAGGTACGAGACGATGAATTCGTGGTCGTCGACGCCATACGAATACAGAAGCCGTTGAGCAATTGTGTCGCTGAATTTTCTGCCGACGTCCACGTGGGCTTTCATAATTGTTCGGCGTTCGTCGTACGGCATGAGGTGCCATTCCGTTGTCTTGGTGAACGGGTACACCACAAGGTATTTGTGCGATAGATCCCACGCCACCTCTTTCGGCGCATGCGCGGGATTGTATTGCGAAGGCCGAGTCATGCCGAAAAGCGTATACGTGATCTTGAGGTGTTTCCCGAGGTCAGTATACAAAACATCACGCAAGAAAATGTGGATGGCTTCAGGCGTGTCGGCGTTTATATGCAATGCGAAACGCGTTCCGGCTTTGAATCCGAGTGTAGAATAGGTATGCGTGCGCACATGAGCAGCTACTGCAAGGTGAGCTACAAATGCCTTCTTGGCGTTTATGAGCTCAGTGCGCTGGAGTAACTCTATACTCGCTTCGATGTCGAAAAAGATGTAACTATGGAATGGCATAGTAGCGTTATAGTACATCTTTTACCGATACTTTCTTCCACCCGGCAGAGCGCGCTGCGTGCGCCGTCGTTTTGCCGATGCACAGTGCGGGAATGGTGAGCGCGATTGCGCGCTCTTTTTTTGGCAGCAATTTTAATAGTCCGTTTACGCCTGATGGACTCTTGAAATAGAGATGCGAAATCCTGCCATCGACAAGAGACTTTTTTTGCGCGACTGTAAGCGGAACAGGCACGGTCGTATAGATCGGCACGGTTTGCACAATAATTCCGCGAGCACGCAATCTTTTTACGATGTCGTGTGGAGCAATGGCTGAGCGAGGGAATACAATTCGCATTCCACGTTTGGCGACATTCAAAAGATCAGCTCGTGGCCCAACCTGAATAATACGGCTTTGATGCGGCCATTGTATTTTATATTCGCGCAGGATTTCCTTGAAAAACCGCACCGCGTTCTTGCTCGTAAAAGCGATACGATCGTAGCTATCGAGATTTCGCAGAACCTGAATCGATGTGAGGGAAAGAGGTATTCGAAACACCTGCACGCGTATTTCAAGTCTGCTGAGCATGTTCGCGTGCCATGAGTAATTTTCGTGCCAGGTCCTCGCCCAGATGTGCGCTAGCGGTCCAGGCGGCTCGCGCCGTGTCGCGGAAAATAGTTCCGTCTTTTCCTTCGATCATCGCGAACAAGACGCATTCGCTTCCGTTGCGCACTGCATATGCGCCGGTCGGCGACTTACATCCGCCGCCCACGACCATGGAAAATGACCGCTCGATTCGTGAGACATGTTCAACGTCGGGATCATTCATGGCCTTCAGCATCTCACCAAGATACGAATGTTTCTCCGCATATTGTACGGCGAGTGTTCCTTGTCCCGGCGCAGGAGTCATTTCAGAGACTTCAAAATATCTTGCAATCCGTTCTTCGAGGCCGAGTCTTTTGAGGCCCGCCGCGGCAAGAATGAGCGCATCATAGTTTTCGCTCTGAAGCTTTTGCAGTCGCTTCGGCACATTGCCTCGAACACTCTGCATCACGACGTCGCTTCGAAGCGCTCGCATCTGTGTCTGCCGACGCGCGCTATCAGTGCCGATGATTGCGCCGGACCTCAGCATTTCAAGCGTTTGTCCGTTTTTTGTAATGAGTACGTCCCGCGCGTCTTCTCGCGAAAGGTACGCTCCGATGAGAAGGCCGGCAGGCATGTCATTGGCCATATCTTTCAAGCTATGCACTGCGAGATCGATTGTGCCGGCAAGGAGTGCGCTTTCAATTTCCTGGGTAAACCAACCTTTTCCTATGGTATCGAGTGGAATCGGATTCTGATTGGTATCGCCTTGAGTCGCTATGACTCGGACATCTATCGCGAGTGATGGATCAAGAGCTTTCAATCCGGACGCAATAATTTCGGTTTGAATGAGCGCGAGCTCACTGCCGCGAGTACCGATCACTACATGCTTTTGCGAAGTCATGTGTGGATACTATCGCGGTACGAGCAAAAGACGAACAATATTGAGTATGCGACACCTGACCGTGTCGAATCCTGGCTATGAAACGAAATCCGTCGCAAACGAGATCGAAGTTTTCCATCCCTTGCTGTTCGGTCCTGGGCCGCTTTGTATGGCTCCTTTGATTTGCTTTACCAGGGACTGAATTAACTTATTTCCGACTCCGCTTTCATTCCGTTCGAAAGATTTTATTGATGCACCGATTCCATCGTCGTAAACGGAGAGCACGTAGCTGCGACCGTCTTTGCTGAAATTAACTTCAATCATTCCCGCTTTATGATCCGGAAAGGCGTGTTTTGCTGAATTAGTAACGAGTTCGTTCACTATGAGACCAAGGAGGGTAGTCATGGATGAGGGGAGTTCGGCCGAGTCGGCGTGCACGGTGAGCGTATGATTTTGCCTATCGAGCGATAATGAATTTGATATATCGCGACACAACTCCTCAAGATATTTGTGTATGTCCATTACCTCTCCATGGCCGCTTTGAGACAAGCGATGATGAATTCTGCCGATTCGAGCTACGCGCTCCGCAGATGCATTTAAATGATTGGTGACTAACGGATCCGCGTCCAGTGCCTCGAGCTGAAGAAAGTTTGAAACAAATTGCAGGCTATTGCCGATGCGGTGGTTTATTTCACGAAGAAGATCATCTTTGGCGGCAAGCGCGCTTCGTGCAGAGATGCGGAGTTCGAGCTGGTCCATCACCAGTGTCGCAAGATCTTTAAGATCTTCGATTTGCCGATCGGTCACGGTTCGCGGCTCTCTATCAAGAACGCAAAGTGTGCCCAAATTGAATCCGTCATGAGTATGCAGAGGCACGCCGGCATAGAAACGTAGGCCCAGATTTCCCGATACTAAGGGGTTCGTGAGTGTGCGCACGTCGAGCTTCGTGTCCAGAATGACATGAGGCTCGTCTTTAAAATCGCGGAGGCACAGAGTCCCGGATCTCTGCTGACCTCATTCGCTTCCATGCCGTAATGCGATTTAAACCAAATACGATCATGATCAACAATGCTTATGATAGAAATCGGCACATCAAAAAGTCGGGCAGCTATGGCAGTGATTCGATCAAAGGATCCGTCCCGAGGGGTGTCGAGAATTTCGTATCGACGAACTGCAGCTACGCGAGCGTCCTCATGCTGTGGCGTGCGGTGAGATTGCGAAGCCATATGTATGCAATGTAGGTTATTCCACATTGATGTCAACGACTTTACATAATAGGGCATAGAAAAATTCCTCCGCCGGAGGACTCCGCGCTGAAAGGTCACTTTTTTGCGTATATATCTTCGAACTGTCGGGGTTGTAAATGATTCTTGGCAACATTCCGAGAGTTGATTTTGCGCATCTGTTGGTTGTTAGTGTTCTTGTGTACTGGTACTAACTCGAATGAGAAAGAGCGGCTTCCAAAAAAACCCCTCCGTATGGAAGGGTTTTTGGGTACCTGCGAGTTTGGGACTCAACTATTGTCCAGTCAGTTCGGCCGATGAATTGAATGAGTCCGATACGCCCGCCGGAGGGTTACAGTTTTTTGCGGCAACCTTAAACGCGGTCCACGCATTTGCCTGCGTTGTCTTCCATGTCTTTGTGGCGCTCTTGATGGAGCTGCTATAGACCGACCAACTCGCTTTTACAGATCCTTTGAGCTGTATCGTGGTCGTAGCCGAGTAGGCTTGTTTCAACGCGGTTGCTCGAGTCGTATACGCAGCTTGAACGCTCTGTGCGTGCGCCATAACGCCTGCATCAAGCGCTGTCTCGCGGGTAACAATTGCAGCACCAACACAAGCGATCTTTTCCGAAACCGATGGCGCAGATGATTCGCGCTTCACGTGAGGCCCTCCGCCTGGTCCGCCTGCACTAATAGCGGCATCCGTATCCGATATCTTTTGAACAGCGGGTAAGAGTAGTCCCGACGTCGTCGCAAAAACCGGAGTTGCCATTGCAAATGTCGCGATTATCGCTGCGATACCAATAGATTTTTTCAACATACCATTTTTGTAAATCCTTATAAATACTAATGAAGTATCATACGCCGAATCGCAAAAAAGTCTTCTGCCTCATGTGCTACGGACCGTTGTGGTTACAAGAAAACGGATTCGACGGGCAAGATTTACTCTTTCGAGTCTTACTGTAATTGCTTATACAAAGATATCGCCATAAAAAGTAACACCGTAGCCCCAAGCAGTTTGCGAAATAGATTCACGCCCGTGGCCGATTCTTCGTATGCCCATATAATAATGGCCATTATGAAAATAACGTTTGCGAGATTGTGGATCTCGTCACCGGTCAATGTGCTGATTGCAAACCCAATAGCTGCAATAATTAAAACGAAGTTTGGTTTTTGAAAAATAGTCATAGTCTTAACGCACGGTCCGGCTTTTGTTCCCCGTACCTGGCAGCGGGGCTCCTTGAGAACGTATATTCTTAGTTGCTATGTGTAATTTAGAGTAATTTTTGATCGAGCAGCTTCACCATCTCCTGTACTTTTCGCTCTATGACATTTGCAGATTTTTTGATAGCCTCCCGCTCCGTGCCAGAAGTCGCAGCGTGCAAGGACAATATCTGAGCCTGCATGAGTATTGGGGATAGGCAATTTCTCAAGTCATGAATTAGTTTTTCATGTTCAAAAAGCTCACGGGAATCTCTGTACTCCGCTTTCGTTCTTGAATCTTGTATTTGATCAGACATATTTTTCATTCGTGTAGTGCGCGACCTTACTGAGTAGATCTTTCATATCAAATGGCTTAGCGAGGAATCCATCAGCGCCCGCTTCTTCGGCAATTATTTTCGTATCTTTGTTCGCAGAGATCATGATGACGGGTATGTGACGAGTTATTTTGTGTGTCTTCAGGCCTTTACAGATATCTCTGCCGTCCTGTCCCGACATCCATATGTCTAACAAGATGAGGTCGGGTACGTATTCCTGAGCTAACCGTTCGGTCTGTCCGTTAACGGTCGTTTTTACGTCATAATCGGCATCTTCCAAAATGAAGGTAATCGCTTCCAAAATTGCCGGGTCGTCGTCTGCTATCAGCACTTTCTTTTTTAGAGCTTCGTGTTTGGCCTCTTCGAGAAGGGTATTCGTAATATGTTTTTGTGTGGCGCGGTGCTTAATCGGTAATGTAAAACAAAATATTGAACCCTTGCCTCCGGCACTTTTTACCGAAATTCGTCCGCCATGCCGCTTCACGATCTCGGAAGAAATAAACAGTCCTAATCCCAAGCCGGCGAATGTATCTTCTGCGTCTCCGGCGCGAAAGAACCGCTCAAAGACCTTACTCTGGTTCTTTTTAGCTATGCCAATTCCAAAATCCCGAACACACAGCGTGACCCCTTCTTTGTTTACTGATGAGGTAACAATAATCTTTTTATCATGTGGAGAATATTTAATCGCGTTTGATAAAAGGTTTGTAATTACTTGACCGATTCGATCTCGATCGCCTAATACGATTGTTGTCGTGGCGAGATGCTTTGTAATATGATGTTTCGTTGTTGTGAGCTTCATTTCTTCGATAATTTCCGTGGCCAAATCATTGAAATCAAAAAGCCCTTCGTGAAATTGCAATTTTCCGCCGTCAACCTTCGTCACATCAAGCAGATCACCGATGAGCCCGGTGAGCTTCTTTAATTGCACATCCATCTTGGACAGCATCTCTACGGCCTTTACGTTGCCTGCTTTTGCAAACCTGCTCTGTAATACTTGGGCGTAGGCCTTAATGCTCGTAACGGGCGTTTTTAATTCATGCGTTGCGATGCTGATAAAATCATCCTTCTGCGTCTCGAGAAGCCGGCGTTCTGTAATATCGCGATAATTAATGACGACTGCTCCGACATTCGGGTCATGGATTAAATTGGTCATGGCGGACTCAATCCAAATATGTTTCCCATTTTTATGCATAACCCGGTATGTCGCATGTTCAGTACTACCGGGCTCTTTCAAGAGTTTCGCAAAGAGTTTAGACACAAACTTCCTATCGTCGGACGGTACGAGCTCAAAAGGATTATTGAGATTTTTGAATTCATCCGGTGTATAGCCCATCAGTTTCTCTGTCCCAGGGCTCGCATAGGTCACTTTTCCTTTTGACGTGACGAGCGCAATTGCATCGGCGCCCTTTTCGGTCAGTGATAAAAACCGGTCCTCAGATCCCGCAATCCTTTCTGTATAGTAATTGTGATATGTGAAAGCGGTCATAGATGCCAGCACGTCGCAGTAGTTGCCGATGGTCTGGCTAAACTCATACAAATCGTGGACCGATATATCCTGGAGCATGCCGGTTTCTTCTAGCTTTTTCCAAATGGCCTGCTTCAAAAATATTGTCCCATCTACCGCTTCCTCGATAGTGAGCCCGTCTTTTACGGCATCTTTCGCAAGCTCCACCCCTAGCTTCTTAAAAATCGCCGTGCCTCTTTCGAAGTCGGATAGATTATGAGCAATAGCTTTCACTATCTTGATATGTTCATTGCTGTACTTTTTGAGGTGGCGAACCGGAAGCGGATCACCCCCAATGAGATTGGCATGGTGTGTGGTCGCTAACTTTTGTATAGCATCTGCATTTTCTGTCAGGAGTATTTTGAGCTTAGTAAATTTGCCCTGTTCTTTTTTGACCTTGGGCAGGCTTATTAGCTTGGTTAAATTTTGTTCCCTGAACCGCCAGTCACCGCGGGTACCCACCTTAATTCCGGTCAGCGTCTTATTGATCGCCCATCTTCGTATCGTGCCGGGGTTTACCCCCAAAAATTCAGCTGCTTGTCTGATGGTGAACAGCTTCTTTATGGGGAGTGAATTCATGACTGTATAAATGTGGAGACTATCTCAAACTCTCACAGACCTTAGCAGACTCTTACGAAAGATTAGATGAAGTCTGAAGATCTTCTAGTCGTTAGTCTTTTTTCATTTCTATTCTTTGCCAGCTACCGGTCGGAACGGCGATTACTGTAGAAGCCGGTATAAAAAGGTCGCGTACTCGAATGTTTCCCGTGTACACCTGGAGTTCATTGAGTACATGGTATGTTCCTCAGCGGGCGGATTAGCAGGAGCGCAATTGTGCGCGCAATTAATGATATTTCGAGTCGCACGGTAATTAGTATTTATTACATTATCCAATCACCTCAATTAATCTATGACGCAAAATACAACAATTCGACCGAGATTCTACACAGCTTCCGCGGTAGCAGTGCTTGTGGCAGTCATTGCGGGAAGCACCGGAGTTGCAAGCGCCGCCGCGACAATGGTCGTTACTCCCACTAATACTCAAGGATGGTCCACCGCCGATACTCGTCCGGGAGGTGCTGTAAACTTTGTTCTCGACTCATCGGCGCCGCTGGGCAATGGTGCATTGGAGTTGACCACAAATCTCACGACGACCGCAAAAGCACAGTATTTGCACGTGGCAAACACTCCGCTTTCTACTGTGACGGATCTGAGCTATTACACCAAACAAGTGTCTGCACCGTTTCCAGGCGCGGATCCTTCGTATCAACTCGTTACGTTTCTCAACGGCGGGACATCGGGTTTCAGCACGCTGGTATTCGAGCCTTACCAGAATCCGACACAGGGAGCGGTGCTTCCAAATGTATGGCAGAAATGGGACGTTGACGCAGGACTCTTTTGGTCGACACGTACTGTTACTTGTTCAAACGGGACCATCGCGGGGACACCGGGAGGACCGGCGTCGTACACGCTCGCACAGATCAATTCTGTCTGTCCCAATGCGCTCGTCGCCGGCTACGGTGTAAATATCGGCTCGAACAATCCCGGATACACAGTCCGTACCGATGCATTCAACTTCAATGGCACCACGTATAACTTTGAAGTAACGAATTCACCGACTGACAAAAATCAGTGCAAGAACGACGGGTATCTCACGTTCACTGATGCGCAAAGTCAACCGTTCAAGAATCAGGGCCAGTGCATAAAATACGTGAATGAACATCACGACAATTCCGAAGGAGATAATAACTAGCACGGTTGCGAAGGTGATGGGTGTGGTAGTTACAAAAAGAAAAACGCCCCGACTCGGGGCGTTTTTCATATACCTGCCGGATAGCGGGTAGAATGAATCTGAATTGTTACGGATATTATTTTTTCTTCTTGTAGTCGAAAAAAACGACTTCCACATTGTGGCCATCGGCGTCGTACACAAATGCCGCATAATATCCCGGCCAATATTCTGTACGGTATCCGGGAGCACCGTTGTCTTTTGCGCCTGCTAAGCGTGCTTTTTTATAGAAATTTTGCACCTGCCGTTTGGTCTTTGCTTCAAAGGCAACATGCAAAGGTACGACACCTTTTTTGTTTGTCCCGATCCAGAAGTCCGTATTTTTCCCGTCGTTGAAACCTGCGGATTCGCCATGCTCCATGTTTTGCCTGTAGCCGAGTGTGGATAGAACTTTTGTATAAAATTTCTTTGAAGCGATGTATTTTTTAACCGGCAAAAAAGTGTGAGCTATCATAAAAAAATGTACTATGAATAATCTGTCCAGTATAGCAAGTGCTAATACAGGGCGTATCTGATCACGATGCGTTGTGCTTCTTCAACCGCACGTCGAACCCGTCCGCGCACATCTTCGAGAATTAAGGGCTCGCGCGAGTCAACCACTGGGTCGATCAGGCAAAAACCTAATTGCACAAAAGATTTCAACCAGCTCAGATCCCAGGCACGCTCGAATTCTTCCCGATCGAATCGCTCTCTGAGATGGAATGCCAACTTCTCTATATAATATTCGCGCAGCGGTTCTCGATCGAGCACATCGAGTCCGTCTCGCGGGGAATAACACCAAAAGTGCAGGAACCAGAACCATGCGAGGTCGCATGCGGCCGGAGCGCGCGATGCCATATCCCAGTCAAAAAGACTTACAGTGTCTGCGTTGATCGGAGCGACATTGGCGCGACGAATATCGCCGTGCGTGAGTGTCTGCGGACTCTGTGCAAGTGCGCTCACCCATATATCTCGATGCTGGCACAGGTCGAGATAGAACGCTGCGTCATCTCCCAGTATTTCGAGAAAGACAGGTACGAATGGTCGTAACACCGTGATGTTTTCCACGGCGTCGGTTACCCAGCCGGTAGGCTCAATTCGCCCTGCAAGAGCGAGTATTGGCTCAGCAAAATACGCAACATGTGTTTCTAGAGGGATGATCGGAAACTGCAATAGCTGTTCATCTTTTTCCCAATACTGCGCATGTAGTTCGGCGAGTGCTTTGAGCAACCATCGCAATCGTTTTTCGTCATATATTCCTCGCGCCATGATGCCGTGCGAAACGTCTTCCATGAGCATCCATTCTTCATTTTGTGACGCGCAGAATGCAATATCGATGGTGGGGCAGTGGAGCGGCGAGGCAAGGTGTCGTGTGACTCCGTATTGCCAGAGCGAGGTCTCACCATTTCCTTTGCCAAAAACAGCATCGCGCCAGTTCGGCTGAGGAAATGTTTTCAATACGTACGCACCGGCAGATTTTGACTTCAATGACCACACTTTGTTCGATTGCCGTCCCTCGGTAAGCACCTGCACGTCGATATCATCGACGACACTCTCGCGTCCGGCTCGCTGCAGTGCATGCGAGAGATAATCGGCATTCAAATCGCAGTTGATTACCGGCAGTGAATCGCGTTTGGTATGAACCACTTTCTGCGTGTTCTTGTTCATCTTCATAGGTTATGAGTCCTTATGGCGCATTGTAGCCGAAATAGATTTGGAGTCGAAGTTGATCCGTTGATGGTACACAAATGATACATACGCGTGATACTTAACCCGGATGAAATACGTCGTTTCTATAAACGTAGTATTCATGCGAACCTAATAGCTGATGTATACAATAGCCGAGGACTCACTTGTATCGCGTTAGTGTCCGAAACGAACCATACGTATTGTTAGTAATACAAAATTTGGAGTTACGATGCCGAAAAGCGCGAAGCGTAAACCGAAGAACTATGCTGCAAAAGCGAAACGGAAAGCATTCGTTACACGCGAATTGCCAGCAAAAGCTAAACGTTCACCAGCAGTGACGAGCACATTGCCCGCCACGACTGCGGTGCAAGCGCGTACGTCTTTTGCGAAAGATATACTTGAGGTGCCTGTCAATGAAATTGCCGCAGAAGTCGGTAAAAAACAGGCTGATCTCACAGCGTCGGACGTGATGATGTATTCGACTGCGAATCTGCCCCATTACTTCCGGAAGGCGGCATGGGATATGTGGATGGCTCCGTTCAAAGCATGGCAATCAATGTTCAGTGTCATTGCTCCGTTCAGCGGATCTTCGGTAAACCATCACGTAAAGTGATGGATAACGCGGACTATTGTTCCGTATGACTATGACCGCCATTCGTGGCGGTCACTTTTTTATGAAAGCCCATGCAAGACTTTCCAAACTGATCGTCGATAGAATTATGGTAAATGGGGATAGGTTCATTTAAATCCCCAATTTTGAGTCATAAACTAGATGATTTATTTGTATAAAAACGGAAGAATCCCCATGAACAATACGTTGATTCGATTATTCGATATTTGATGTCATATAGCTCACACATTGACCTTGATTCTTGAAATAAGGAGCAGTGAAAGTTACCCAACCTCCTTTCTTGCACAGATCTGCGCTTATGGAAGATTGAGATACGATCTTGATGAAAACGTTATAGATGGCAAACCCGCCAGTGTTGCCAATTGACTGCACATTGAAACCGTAGACACCTGGAGTTATCCCGGTCGTGTCCCACGAAAATCTACCCGAAAAAGGATCCAGCGTTGCGCTGTAAGATGACGTGGTGCTTGCCGCATAAAAATAGGTGATAACGCCATGCGGATCAGAGTCAGTGGCTGTCACTATAAAGTTTATAGTCTGCCCTTCAATAACAGATTGGTTCTGAATGGGAGCTAGAGTAATCGTCGCTGTAGGCAACGGTAGAACCTGGGCGAATGTAAACGATGCAGATATAGCCATCAAAAATATCCCGAATACAGCCGCGGTTCCTCCATTGATAGCAAAAGATCTGTAGTAATTTTTGGGACGTCTCATATCGATATCAATATAGCTGTTTCTCGGATCATCGTCACGCACTTCATAGCGAGCCCTGCAATTGCGTTCATTTTAAGACTATTTTGGGTAAGGGCTTAGTGCCCGCAATATGCTTCCTTTGAGACAAAAACAGCAAACCCCCAATACTTGCGCATGAGGGCCTACTTTCACTAGCTCCGGATCGTTGAGTCTGTTAGAACGTGGATTTCCGCAAATCACACAGGTCTTTATGTGCCTTCCCTCTAACAGGGTGCGTTTCTCCCAGGAATTTAGTCTTTCAGATGCTTTACGAGCTAGAAATGCTTAAATCACGCGAATGAGCCGCGGCTAGGCCAGTCCCGGAAAATAATCTGTCTTTATATGTCGTGACTGTATACCGATGGATTTCAGTTGTGTTTTGACACCGGATACCATCGCATTAGGGCCCGATATGTAGAACGTGCTTCGCTGAAACTCGGGAGCCACCTCTTTGATCAGTTCGGTAGTTATTCTGGCACTCCGGAACGAGCCTCCCCGCAATTCTTTTAAATCATCTAATAGATATATGGTCTTTACGCCGAGTTCTGCATTGGCACGATCGAATACGCTCATGTACGCCACGTCTTCTTTGTTTCGATTCGCGTACAGAAGCGTAATATCTCGCTTCTCTCCCGTATCGAGCAGGTACTGAATCATGCTGCGGAAAGGCGTAATGCCAATGCCTCCGGCGATGAATACAAGTCTTTCATTCGCATCTTTGGGCAGCACGAAATCCCCGGCAATCTGAGCTGCAATAATCGGCGTCCCTATAGGCATCTCCTTCAGGTATTTTTTGAAACTGCTCGATTGGTCGGACTGTCGGACTCCAATGCGAAGTTCTTTTTCTTTCGGCGAGGATGCGATGGTGAAGTATCGTCGGTTGCCACGCGAATCCACATTTTCATGCGGCAGGAGCCACTCCATATACTGCCCGGGTCGGAAATGGATATTGCTTGCACCCGCAAATACATACTCAAACGTGTTATTTGCAAGTTGTACACGGTCTTTAAGTGACAAAATATACTTGCGCTTCGGACTCACAAGGTAGGAGAAGACATTGCCTAAGACGAGCGCGAGTTCCGGTGTCGAATAAACGGAACCAATGTGAAGATTCGGTGCAAAAAGAAATCCCACTAATATTGCATAGGCAATTCGAAGGCGCTTAGTCGGAGGAGTCGTGAGCGGTTCGGAAAGCATAATGGTGGCGAAGAACACTAACGCCGTATCAGAGAATGTCGTGGAAAGCGCAAAGATCGGATCAGCGCCGCTTAGAAGCGCGATTGCACCCACGCTTACCAGAGCCGTGGCCATGAAGGTCAGTACCATGTGGAAGCGGCGGATTTTTATAACAACAAGGAGGCCACCGAGGGCTACAAACGGCAACATGTCTCCGCGGCCAATCCACCAACTTGCAGCCTGATGAATCGAAAGCCAGGTAATAACAAGGGCAATCGCTGCGGGATTAAAGATATGTTTTTTGCCGATCGCAAAGATGTACTTTGAAGCCATCGCCCACACTGAGGCCCATATCGCGAGCGAGAGATACGGTAGAAATGTTCCCTGCGATGGAGGGGTGATAATGCACATGAGGATGAGCGCAGTGATATACACCGACTCAGTATTTGTCGGGGCTTCAAATACTTTGGCGAATATCTTATTCGTGAGCCATGAAGTACCAAGAATGACAGCGCACGAGATTAAGAAGTCGACTGGAGTAAAAGGAGCGAGTCCAAGTGTTCCAAAGAACGAGTAAACGAAGCCAACAACGAGCAGACCGATCAGCACGTAAAGCACGAGCCGGTACATCGCTATGGTGTCTAAGAAACCATTGAGCCGTGCATAACCATCGCGAGCACGGTTGATTATCCTCTTTGTTCTAGACATATAATTCTTTTTCTTTTGTGTAATGGTTAAAACCGCTCGTGAAGGTTGCTGTACCTTCTTGATCAATCGCATATCCTTCAAATCCCTCGAGATCTTCGATAAACTCGATACCTTTGCGTCCCATAGCAAATGCAGCAGTTGCGAAACGATCTGCTTCGTAAATATTGGGACCGATCACGGTCAAGCTTACGACATCCGTTTCGACAGCACTCTTTTCGCGAGGGTTGTATATATGCTGACCTCGAGCATACAAACCCGACGTTGCAACTCCTTTGTCTGAGAGGTGTATCACTTTCACGACCCCTCGTTTTTCGTTGAATGGATTTTGTATGCCGATTAGCCATGGTTTCCCCGTCGAGGAGAGACCAACCGCTTCGATGTCTCCCGCAATTTCGATATAAAAATTCGAGATGGCGCGATTTCTTAGTAGTTGTGCGGCATTAAAGATTGCCCAGCCTTTCACTAAACCAGATGGGTCGTAACTCCCATCGAGCGTAACAATGTCAAAATAGCCGTTCGTTGCTTGTTTCGTTTCTTCAGCCAGTGCAAAGACACGCTTTACATCATCACTCCATTCACTCGGCTGCTTTTTGCCCTCATTGATTGCATTGATTTCGCTGTCTTTCTTGTACGTACTGAACGTTTCATCGATAGAGGTAAAATATGCAAAAACCTCTTCAAATAGTTCTTGCATAACTTCTCCGTCGGCTATCTCCACTACGACCGGCATTCCCATGATAAAGCGCGTTTTTTTCATTGGAGTTTATTTGAACTCGCCTGCGAGAGAGCCGTCGAAAGAGACTCCAAGAAGGCCGCACTGGTAAGTGAGGCACCAGTAACAGCATCGACATTAGTGTTCTGCACTGCTATGGCTTCGGAGGCAAGGCGTGGAATCGCTACTTCGTTAAGGCGAATAGAGTTTTGTTGCGTTTTTGGGTACTCGAACACCTGCACTTTGGCGATCTTTCCACCAGAAATATCAACAGCGACTTGGACGTTACCGTAGTACGCGTCAGCTCTATTGCCTATGTATCTACCGTCTCGGTACTGGCCCGCTTGTGTCGTTGAAACTACCACAAACGCCACCTGAGATTTGTCGGGGATAATAACGTCCGCCGCCGCCGCCGCCGCCGCAGCTTGCGTTTTCACGTCGACTTTATAAAGAGCATAAACCCCGAAAATGCAGATTAATGCTACAGAGAGTAAATATTTTTTCATAAGTTTTCTTTTAGTAATCATTAGCATTTATTGATGCATGGAATGATTCATTTCTTGCGTGGAATTTGATCCGTTCGTTATGACAGGCACAACAAAACTGACCGTTTCAACAGCACCTCCTCTTTTGAATTGGAGAAACACTTTATAATTTCCTGCCGAAGGAAATTCCACATGAAAGGTTATAATTCCATTCTGCTTAGAATTTGATGCTTCTTGTGCATGTGTATGAATGTAATTAAGCGTATTCTCCTTAAGAACTACACTGTGTCCAAGTGCGCCGAGATAGTCTTCGAGGTCAGTGACTCGTTTGCCATTTTGTACAATCGCAAATGAAAGCATGTCTGTACCCGATACAAGTTTTTGTGGATTGGTTGTTAAAGTAACAGTGTAGCCGTCAACATTTTTTATCGTATCCACCGTTCCGAACGGCTGCGGAGTATATGCACCTCTCACTGTTACATCTTGATATGCAATTACAGGAAGTGGCATGCCGTCCGTACCTATTTGTGCATTTGTGGGTGTAAAATCAGCAAAAATACGGTAGTCGCCAGCAGAAGGAAATTTCAGGTTTGAGAGAGTGAATACTCCGGTAGAGGAGGAGAAATCTGGATGTACATGCTGAAATTCACCTAGGTCTTTGCGAGCCACAATCAAATGCAGAAGTTTCTCGTGTTCTGTTTGCAAGTCCTTGAGTACTAAGCCTTGATCGTCAACGAGAGTAAAAGAATATGCACTTGGTACGTTAGGTAAAAAATCTTGCGCGGTTGAGTTTACTTTAAGGCAGTAACTGCGATGACTTTGTATTGATTTGGAGGCATGCAGCTTACCGTCAGCACCGCAATAGATACCAGTTGTCCCCATGTGTGTGTCAGACTTCGGGCGAAGTGCGACTGCTCCAACAATTATAATTATGAGTGCAAGAGCTATATATACAGTTATTTTTTTCATATTTTTGTTTCTCCGGTATTCATCATCACAGGAATGGAAATGTGAACCCCTGAATTGGGATTTGAGAGGCGCTCAATGAGAGATCGAGGGAACTCTTGTGCGCTATTAGCTCGACCAAATTGAGTCAAGACATTTTGGAATGGAATTTGCATAAATTATTTGGACGTTAATTTCTTTAACTAAGGAAAAGAAGCAGCACGGCAAGTAACCCGTGATGTCAACACAAGGAGCGAGTTTAAAATGCCTTGCCGTTTAGGAGACCGCTCGAGAAGGCTTCTTGAAGAGCGAGAGAAAACCCGGGAGGCTTGGTATATAACTCAGAAACAGGGGGGACAGAGTCAGGAGTAAATAGCTGAAACCGAGGGAGTACAGCCAATGTAGCTAAGAGCAATAGAAGAGCGAAAGCTGCAAGGACTGCCGACGAAGAAAATGATCCGAAATTATCCCACGCCACGAGATCTTCAAGATGGTCTGGCTGATCATTATCGGGGATACTAGTCAATGAAGAGTCAAACGAAGAACCGTGCCTATCATGACCTGCCTGCATTTCGCTAGAACCAAACATGCCTACAGTACTTATTGCCGCAAAAGCAATAACAATAGTCATGAGGAGCGCTTTACGGTACGACTGTTTCAGGCCTCTAAATAACATCTTTCTACAATAACACGTTGCGTTAATTTGTGTCCAAAAAAGGAATTTCGGAAAACTGACTTACCGAAATCGAAGGCTCCGGACGTTCTTGGCTTCATAGGGGATCAGCATAATCCCTTAGGGTCTGGAACTACAACAAGAGCCGGGAACATTAACCTCCAGGTACGAATCCAGTTATATACTCTATAATGACGCACCTATGCCGTCCGAAAAGAAAAGTATCCTGCGACGGATTCCAACAAGTGTCTGGGCGATCGGCTTCGTGAGTATGTTCATGGACACCTCTTCTGAGGCGATCCACGCTCTCTTACCGGTGTATCTGGTCTCCGTAATGGGAGCAAGTGTTGCAACAGTCGGTCTCATAGAGGGTATATCTGAGGCAACGGCGTCGATCACCAAAGTTTTTTCAGGTGTTATCAGCGACTGGCTCGGTAAACGAAAACTCCTCACGGTGATCGGGTACGGAATGGCTGCGCTTACAAAACCGCTGTTTCCACTCGCTAGTTCGACCACGGGCATATTTGCCGCTCGATTCATTGACCGCATCGGCAAGGGAATTCGAGGGGCGCCAAGAGATGCGCTCATTGGAGAGATTGCACCCCCTGAGCTGCGGGGCGCGAGTTATGGGCTACGGCAATCACTCGATACGGTTGGTGCATTTATCGGACCACTGATAGCCGTGGCGATAATGGCACTAACCATGAATAGTTATCTGGCAGTTTTTTGGTTCGCTGTTATACCGGCTTTTATTGCAGTCGCCATCCTCATTTTCTTCGTAAAGGAGCCCGCGGGCGTGGGTTCAAAACCGGTTCGCTCACCGATTCATGTTTTGGATCTTAAAAATATAAATCCCGTCTATTGGTGGATAATTGGCATCGCGTTCATATTTACTGTTGCACGCTTTAGTGAAGCGTTTCTCGTTTTGCGCGCAAGTGGCACCGGACTCTCGGTCGCGCTGATACCTTTTGTGCTCATTATTATGAATATCGTGTACTCACTTTCGTCATATCCTGCGGGCGCGCTATCGGACCGTATAAACCGATGGGGAGTACTAGCGGTAGGATTTGTATTGTTAGCATTCGCAGATTTGGTTTTAGGATTTTCGACAAGTATTTCCGGTGTTCTAATCGGAACGGCACTCTGGGGGCTGCATATGGGAATCACGCAGGGCGTGTTTTCCGCGCTCATTGCGGATACTTCTACACCAGAGCGCAGAGGTACCGCATTCGGCATTTATAACCTTTCTGTTGGAATAGCAACCATTATAGCGAGCGTT
Source organism: Minisyncoccota bacterium (assembly GCA_043780835.1). Classification (GTDB taxonomy): domain Bacteria; phylum Patescibacteriota; class Minisyncoccia; order Phycocordibacterales; family UBA2100; genus UBA10103. The sequence goes on along the minus strand of JAYWCB010000001.1, from coordinate 172,061 downwards.
ACTGCGGGACTAATTTGGGATGCATATGGAGCTCCTGCCACTTTCTTTACAGGTGCAGCAATTACAATGGTTGCGATCGTCATTGTTGCTCTAATGTATGTAAAAAGGGACATCAGTTCGAATCCTATCCGGGGCAACGAAAAACAGCCCAATGTTTAGGCTGTTTTAACTTGCTCCGCGGGTAGGATTCTCCGCCGCATGAATACATGTGGCACTTCTTGTTTGTAACCAATCGCTTCGCTCCTGGGCAAACAATGTCGCCTCCAGTTCTTTACCTACCCTGGACGACTGTGATACGACAAAACCCACCGAATGGTGGGTTAGTCGCCTCAGGCTCGCCGCATGGTACGAAATCGGAACCGTCTTGCGCGTCTAAAACGACCGTATGCCATCGGGCACTACTTCGCAGCCCCACGGGCTTGTGTCGCACGGCAAGCTGTCGGTAATAAAAATAATTGCAAGCGAAACAACTAGCCCCAATATTGAGACAATGAGAAGTTTTCGCGAAGGAAGACTAAGAAAATATCGTATCGGCACTACGATCATAGCGAGCACTGCGTAAAAAGCGGTAATGAAAGATATTGAATATACTGAAATCCAGAGATCTGGAAATGGCACGGAGACAGCGATTAAGGGGCAGCCGCCGATGCCGCAAGGTTGAGGGGTCATTTTCACTGCAAATACCCATGCTATTGGCAGCAATGCTGTAAACGATAGAAAAAAATAAAAGGGTTTACCAAATCGTTTGGAATAGAGTCCCCATAGCGTCAGTACCACGAGAATGGCTATCGCAATGAGAAATGAAAGATAAACAAGTCTCATTGGATTTAAATAAAAGTCCATATCAGCATTGTAGCTCACCATATCTCCACGCGGATAGGATTAGGCCAAGCGCTCATAAAATTGTCGTCACAATTTTCTTCCGCTCGGCCCTGCTCGCGTCGCTCCATTTGCTAATGGAGCCTCCGACGCTCGCTTTCGAATCCTACCGACGGAGAGAAACAGTAAAGCCCCAATGCTTGCGCATCAGGGCTGACTGTTTCTAGCTCCACGTCGTGGACGACGTTAGAACCTATTTTAAGGAAGAAAACACGTACTATCACATACCTGACTTTTCAGCGGTAAACTCCCTGACGAGATGAGGGCTCGCTGATTCAATTCTCCATTGGCCGTTCTTCATAGGTGTTTGAGCCTGCACTTCAAGCAATCTTTTGATAAACAGTTTCTTCCAGTCTTGAAAGATTGGTTTTATTTGCTCCTCCCAACCGAATATTGAGAATACGGGAAGTTCTGACGGCCATTGAGAGAAGCCTGAAAAGAAACTATTTCCTACGGTGATACGTGCAGGTTCAGGAAATAGGTTGAGAATTGACCGCACGATTGTTTCAGGATTATCAACTGGCTGACCCGTCTTTCTGTCTACCTTCGGATAGGTATAGGCTGTATGTGCCACTACTTTATTTCGGAAAGTGCGAATTGCGGCAAATCGCTCTTCCAGCGGCTCGTAATCGGAGGGACTAAAATTTATCTTTCCACCAGAGCCGTTTTTCAGTAGTTCCGTCATTCGGTCGTACTCATAAATCAGAATGTCCTCCATTAGGCAGAGTTGGTTTACATATCCTTGTGTGCGGGAGCCGAGACGAATTGAGAGGTCATCTATCGCATCTATATTCCGCTGGTGCTCATTTGGGTGTGCATCCCATTCTTTGTGAGTCTCGTTGTGGTCCTTTACCGCCTCTGCAACGAGCCATTCCGTTGCCAAGTAGAGTTGGTCCAACGGGTGTACCGAAATAACGTTAGGTATGTAGTGCATACCTTTTTGGTCCTCATCGTGTACGCGTATACGTAATTTGTTTATTTCTTCAAACATATTTCAGAATTGATGCAGGCATTTTCTTCTTACCCTTCAGTTGATGTTCCCAAATGCGTATAACTTTCCATCCCTTCTTTCGGAGAAGTGAGTGGTTCCTTTTGTCACGAGCCTGATTGGACATAATCTTTGTCTGCCAGAACTTCGCGTTACTTTTAGGTCCAACGTAACAAATGCGACAACCGTGCCAGAAACAGCCCTCAATAAACACAGCCACTTTCTTTTTTGGGAAAGCAAAGTCAGGAGTGCCATCAAGTAATTTGTAATGTCTCCTCCACCCAATTATTTTGTTTTGTTTCAACAGGGCGAGGAATTTTTGCTCGGTACTCTTATTTCCACGACTTTTAACCGCGGCCATGTTTGCTGACCGCTGTGATTTGGTGATGCGGTCCGCCATATCGTTTATCTGATAAACCTAATTTGTAGCGACAGTTTTATGAAAAGGTCTTCGCCCTCTTTGTATACTTTCCCGAACCCATAACGAGTTGTGCTTGGGGTGTCAAAACGAGTGTTCTTGTAGAGGTACGCCCTAAACGCATCTGCGTTATAGACGTGATAACAGACCACCTCACCATCCTCTCTGACGATGATATAGCCCCCGTGAGCGCGTATGAGGCCATCCCACGCTGTGTCTGGCACCATTCCGAGAGCTACGTTATGCAGGAGACCTTTTACCTTGAATTCGTAGTCCGAGCGGTCCAGTGTAAAGGTTAGAATATTAGTCTCTCCTTCGCCTAAATTTGAAATAAGGTCAGGCAAACCGTTACCTTTTCCAAGGTAGAAAGCGAGCAATAGTTGGGCCACTATTTCAGGCAAGACTGTATCAACACGTCTCAAGTTTCTTGTGAACGTATCAGAACTGATACCCGAGTAAGAGAAAGTGCCGCCCGCAGCTACTATTGCCGAAAGACGGTCGCGGACTTTTGAGCGTGTATCAATCGCGTTAATTTCGTCAATCTTGCTTTCATCAAGACCTGAAATTTTGTATATGAAATTTGTTGCTGCGGAAGGGTTGAGCAGAGTTGATGCCGCACCGAGCATTGATTTGATACTGAAACCAACCTCGGGCATTGCGCCCGTAATCTGGTCGTGAATTTGCAGTTTGATGTCCTCTTTATGTGCATTACCCGCACTTAATTTTTTTGAGTGGAAGCGTGTCATCAGTTCATCCGCTTCGGGAATTTCAAACGTGGTGTCGGTGTTGCTTCTGATAGCGCGGAAAATCTCCGCGATTCTTGTTTTAAGGTCGCCGCCTTCCACAAGGGCAACCTCCGTACCAGTATCAATTACCCTTACTTTATTGTCATCGGCAAACTCATAGCTCATTTTGCCCGTCGCTTCTTCGCGGGCAATTTTAAGTATCGGGTAAAAGATATCCTGTATCTTTTGAAGGTTCTCATCCGCGCCATCTAGTTGCTTTTCTGACAGCAACTTCAGGAACGTATAGAATTCGCTCCACTCACCCTTATTTCCTTTTGCCATAGTATTTATCGAGCGAACTCAATATTTCTTTTGCTGTAGCTTGTATAGCGTTAACTGCCACACTATTACCAAGCTGTTTTATAGCCTGAACTGGCGAAACTGGAAACTCAAAATCATCAGGGAAACCCATCATCTTTACACCTTCTTTTGGGGTTAGCCGACGAACCTTCCCATTGACCAAATACGCGTCCCAATTACGTCTGTCGGTAATTGCAGAACCACGTCCGCCTAACCGAAGGGTGAATCCTATTTTCCTGTTGACCTTCGCACCGAATACATCAGACATAGTGGTCACAAGCGGGATGGGTTCAGGAAAACTGAACGGTATCTTGTTGTCACGAAAGCCGACCATAAAAAGTCGGGGCCGGAATTGGGGCAGACCAAAGTCAGACGCTTTAACAATTTTTGCGTGAAATGAGTAGCCCAAATCGTCCTCAATGACTTTTTTAATTGTTGCGAATGTCTTACCCTCATTGTGATTTAAGAGGTGTCGAACGTTTTCGATGAAAAAAGCAGCGGGTCTTTTTGTATCAATGATGCGCACAATATCGAAAAACAAAGTTCCTCGAACATCCTCGAATCCCTTTTTAAACCCCGCCTGACTGAATGGCTGACAGGGAAAGCCGCCTGTGAGAATGTCGAAATCAGGTATTGAGGCCGCATTCACTTTCGTTATGTCACCCACAAAGTTACCGCTTTCAAAGAGTTGGGGATGAATTTTCTTAAAGTTGTGTTCGTATGTTTGCCTCGCGTGGTCATTCCATTCGCTCGCAAAAACAGTTTTTGCGCCTAGCCGATGGAATGCGAGATGAAAACCGCCAATACCAGCAAAAAGGTCAATAATCTTGTATTGCTTTGTGACGGACTTCTTTACAGACTTTTTGATGACTTTACTGCGTTGTGACGTGTCTGTTTTCATATTTATCAGGAGAATCTGTACGCGCAAGCGTAACACCTTTCCGCGCGTGTTTCTAGGCAGAAAATGGCTATAATTCGGCCAAATGAATATGAAATATGCCAGATGATGAAACTGCGTTCAGAGTGAACTACGATGCCTCAAAAAGTAAATACATTGCTGTCAACGGCCACATTATCAGCCGACCCCATTTCGGGAGCGACGTCAGTGGCTTTTTTCAATACATACATGGGAATGCAAATCGAAAGGTGACGCGACAGGAAGTGGAGGATGTCTGGAAATTCAAGATGAAAAAGGGAATGGATGATGTACTGCGAGACTTGGGATTTAGAGGTGCGCTAGCCCAAATCTTCTTTATAGAAATGACGAATGGAATGGTGCATTTCGTGAACCCTGTAACATGGCGACGTATACGGGAGTTGCGGGTGGATGTCGATGACGTGTACAGGATGATTCTGTCCCCGAAGCGGAAAGGTGGTGTATTTCCAACCAATTAGATACAAACACGTTTTTGCCCTATTTCTCACTCGGAAGGAATAGCATCCTTGTATGGAGGATGAGACAGAATTCGTAACGAGAGATTTCTACATTGCAGCTTTTCTTCTAGCGCATGGCCACAAAATTGCATATGTGAACCGTAAGGACCCGCAGCGTGTTTTCTTTGCTTTCGATGCATTCGAAAACAGAGAAAACCTGCTGCGGGATTTTTCTTTTGGTAAGGCGTCGGTCGAACCCCAAGCGTTTATTTCGGCCATTAAGAACCTGAAAGGGTTTATTCACAATGATTAGTCCACGGGCAGTTAAAGAGTTTATGGAAATTTGGGCTGAAGAAATTGGCACGGAGAAATCCGAACAAGATGCAGTAGAAAACGCGACTTCACTTCTTATGCTTTTCGACGTCGTATATAGACCAATCAAGCGAAGTGACCTAAATGATGCAAATGTCCTAGATGTCACAGTTAGATGATTTTTATGAACAAGGAAAAGCTAAACCCCAAACAAATAGAGATTCAAATTCGTCGTGTCGCTGTGGAGCGATTACATATTCAGGGCTTATCTGTCACAGAAATTGCAGTACATCTGAAGGTGGATATTCGGACCATAAGTCGCGATATACACGAGAACCGAAAAGAGCGATTGAAGGTGCTCGGTAACTCCGCAGAGGCAAGGGTTTGGCTTCAGGAGCGACTAGCAGATTACATAGCCTTTATGGATGAGGCAAAGCGCACCTTCTATGCGCAGTCACTTACTTTTAAGACGGAAGCATCCAAGTCACGGGCTCTATGGTACGCGGTTGAAATTGAGAGCAAGAAAATCGAGACCATAAAATCGCTTCTGTGGTCTCTGTATGACCTCCAAACAGGTGGGCGCAACTTAATGTATGGCGAACAATAAGCGACCAAGCGATAGGCAGATACGTCGGCGCTTTCCGCATTACGTGTGTATTGATGATTGCCCGATTGAGTATCAAGCGACGTATGTAGACGACCTTTTGAGGCGCTACACACAGAGCTCTCGACCCGATATTCGAGATGCAATCGAATTTATGGATTTGGTTTGGGATAAGCAGTTGCGTTGAAATCTATGTATAAAACAGTCATACTTACATTGCGACCCACGGCATTGAATATCTGCACCGAGGCAGTTTTGCTTCTTACAGCCCAATTGCGGCCAGTAAGCGGCAGCTGTCCTCCACAATTGGCTGCCTCGTGCAGTTCGATACTGTGGGTCGCAGGCTACGGCTGCCGCTTTTTGTATTGCCGACTTTATACGTGCGACTAATTTATAATTGTATGGATGCGACCCCTACTAAAACCCCGTTTTGGAATCGTAAAGGTTTTCTTTATTCAATCGCTATCCTTTTTGGAGTTGTATTAGTAACCTCGCTTGTTGAAGATGAATCATTGACGTCACAGCCAGCCGCAACTACGCCTGTTGTAGAAACTACTGCCGCCCCGCAACCAACAGCTTCTGAAAGACCCAAAGCTGACGCACAGGCAGAATTGGATAGCCTTATGTCGTTATCAAAGAAAGCAGGACTGATTAGCGATTACGAATTTTCCGCGAGCGCTGTCGTCGTGTATGCGGACAGGGCTTGGTATACCCAAACCGTGACCTTCAAAAAAGACTTTCTGGCAAAAATAGGTCTTCTTAAGAAAGAGGTCACTGGCTACAAACACTTTGAAGTTAGAGATTCACTTACGAACGAAAAAGTTGCCGAAATCACATCATTCAACGGTTCTCTTGAGATTTATAAGTAATTTATGTCCTTGGAAAAGAGTCCCATTAAATACTTTGCGTATTTGAGAAAGTCGAGTGAGCAAGAAGACCGACAAATGCTCTCGATTTCTTCGCAGCGTGAGGAACTGAAAATAATTGCGGATAAGGATGATTTAAAGATTGTGGATTGGTTTGAGGAATCGCACTCGGCAAAAGTCCCCAATAGCAGACCTGACTTCAAAACAATGGTGGAGCGGATTAATATGGGCGAAGCGAGCGGAATTCTTGTTTGGCATCCCAATAGACTTTCAAGAAATGCGGTTGATACAGGAACTCTAATTTACCTTCTCGACCTTAATACGGTTGTTGAGGTCAGGACTCCGCAACAAACTTATCGAAATACACCAGATAATAAGTTTTGGTTGAGCTTCCTGTGTATGCAGGCAAAGTTGGAAAACGACAACAAGGGTATTGATGTAAAGCGAGGTCTGAATAGCAAAGCAAAGTTGGGTTGGAGACCGTCAGGGGCGCCCATTGGCTATCGCAATACTCCCGATAAACCAAAGGGATATAAGACCATTGAGAAAGACCCAGAGCGCTTTTATCTGGTCCGTAGAATGTGGGACTTGATGCTTGCGGGGCAATACACTGCCGCCGAAGTCTGGAAACAGTCAAAGGAATGGGGCCTCACAACAGTTCCGCATAGAAATATTGGTGGAAAGCATTTAACGCGCAGCTACGTTTATAAAAACATATTCAAAAATTCTTTTTATTACGGGTGGTTTCAATATAAGGATAAAGACACGGGAGAACTTGTGTGGCAGAAAGGTCAACATGAGCCGATGATATGTGAGTGGGAATATAACCTAGTGCAGGAACGTCTAGGTCGGAAGGGTGCGCCGCGACCAAAGACACATCACGAAATGGCCTTTACGGGCAGTCTGATGCGTTGTGCGAGCTGCGGTAGCAGTATTACTGCCGAACCGAAAGTTAAGCAGCAAAAAAACGGAAATGTACATCATTATGTCTATTACCACTGCACACATAAGAAAAATCCTAACTGTACGGAAAAATCAATTGAACTTAAGGAATTGAACCGTCAGGTCCTAGAGCTTCTTGAAAGCGTAACCATTTCGGAAAAGTTTAAAGCGTGGGCTCTTAAACATCTTTCTGAAATTCGAACAACTGAAGCCGAAAATCAGGAAAAAGATTTGCGAAAAAAACACGCGGAGCTAGAAGTGATTAACAAGCAGCTTGACGGTCTCTTGTTGAGATATACGTCGCTCCAAAACGCAGACAGCAGTCTTATTTCAAATAATGAATATCAATCTATGAAGGGTACGCTCCTCAATCGCAAAAATTCGCTTGAGAGTGATTTAGCGGATAAGGGTCGAGAGAAGGAGCAATGGCTTGAATTGAGTGAAAAGACGTTCAATTTTGCCTGTTATGCGCGTGTTTGGTTCGAGAACGGAGATAAAGTGACCAAGCGTTCCATTCTCGCGTGCCTCGGCTCGAACCTCGTGCTAAAAGACCAAAAAATCAATGTAGACCTACATCCTTTCTTCTTAACCATAATGGAGAATAAGCATTCTTTGGATTCTGAAGAAGTGTCCGCTCGAACCTCCAAAAAGCCAATGTCTAAACGACAAAAGGACTCTTTCGAGTCCCTTGGTCCTACATTGCTCCGAACCGTTGAGGCTGTTAGAACCTGGGTAATTGCCGGCGGACGGGATTTTTACGTCCCCGTTGTAGTCTAGCGACCCCCGGGGGGAAAAATTTGGCCCCCACGTCTATGGAATATCGCCTTTATATGAGCGATGATAATGTGGCCATATGTCTGCGCATCCAAGGGACGAGGAGTCAGTTCCAAAATGGAAAATTGGTTTTGCGAGGTTTTTGATAAAAATCGAATCCAAGCTAGGTAGCTTCCGCCGCCGACATTTAAGAATAGATCCAGAAACTACTTTTTTCGTTTCTTCCGTGACGAGACAGTCGAATCGTCTCCTGAATAGAATCTTTCCCAACGACACTTTTTATACGCGGGCGCGATTCGCCAATATTTCGCCTGCTGAAGCCAAAAGACTTTTTTTATATGGCTATGCTCGGCAGATCCTGAAAGCCGGCGCATCAATCATGGTTGAGCAAGATTTGTTGGTTGAAGATCTAAAAAGTATTGATCTTGATACGCTGGGTCGAGCGGTAGTAGAAGCTATGATCGATCGTCAAAATACTTTAGCGAGAAAGCTGATCGAAATTCTAATAAATCTGATCAATTTCTCGAATACCAACGTCGACGAGGCGTATCGTATGTATTTGAGCGCTGAGAATTTAGATCGGTTTTTAGGCAGACAATCTGATTCAAAGGAATTTTACGGATTCACCAGTCATAATACCGACAGTTCCATCAAATTGTTTCGCGGACGGATTCGCGCTGACCTGTCCAAGGTCAATGCACGACCGTGGTTTCTTAAAGCCGAATGGGAGACGACAAAATCTTCTTCTGTATTCAGCACGGCGCGCAGCAGTTATAAACGAGCCCTATCTCTTGCTAGAGATGAGGAAAGGATCGTCATGGGTGGCTCGTATTTCAATTTTTTTTCGGATCTCAGCGGATCTGTTCATCCCGAGGCAGGTGCTAGGAACGAGAAACACTACTCTCACAAAAGTATACGCGACAATATTGCGATGATATCGCTTCTAAGTCTGCACTCGATCAGTCGGATTAATGAGCTTCTAAACTTCGATGATCCTGATGATATTAGTAAAGTACAAAAGGACGGCCAGTCATGGGGACCCGCTCTTATAACGCACAACTTTAGGCGATTGTTTGAAAAAGGCGATATCGTACTTGCTGGGAATGATCTCGCCGAAATAGTGGAGACGAAAACAAGTGAGTATGGGTACACCTCGTATAAAGTTAAATTTATATCGACGCCTCCTTTACCTGAATTTCCCGAAGATTATCTGCCTAGCAGGATGGTAATTAGCCTCTTACCTAAAAGTCAGGTGCGGGGTTTTCTATTGAAATACAAGGATGATCCCTCAGCGCTTCCGGCGCTACGAGAAGTAAATGACTTGATGGCACAGGCTTCCGATGACGTCTTGCTTGAATCTGCGAAGCGTACTTTTTTGCGACTCTTTAATGACGGACTATTATTCCAAATACTGATCCAAAGTGGAGTCATTAAGAAGCGAGATGTCGACGACTAATTGCGATGTTAGATGGAAGTTCCACTGATCTGCCGCGCTCTCCTAGGCCCCCGGAAGGGAAAATTTAGACCCCACGGCTCTATTACCGACACTTAGATATCCGATCAAGAACCGCCGTCAAATATAGGTCACGCTAGTTTTTGGATAAATAACAGTGAATCGTCCGCAACAGGCTTAATTGCCTCCGGAGCGTTGAATCCAACGTCGTTTACAGCCTCCGAAACACGCTGCGCCATGATCGCATCTTCTTCATTTTGAGGCGGTATAAGCAATCCTGGGCCCGTTGGCAGCCAAATTCGCTCCTTCCCAGGCCTCAAGATAACGGGCATGCGATGATGGTATTTCTTGGCCTCCCCGACGGAATCCGTCGTCAATACGGCGAAGGTTGTTGGCGATTCATCGCTCGATCGTGACCATATTCCGGCAAATGACATCATGTCGCCGTCTTTTCTAGTAAATCGGTACGGGATTTTTCGCGAACCGACTCTCCGCCATTCGTAATACCCGTCAGCTATAACAATGCAATGGCGTGATCGGTATGCGTCCCTGAATGATGGTTTTTCTGCCGTCGTTTCAATTCTCGCGTTTATCTGGGGCTTTAATTTGTGCTTTAAATCCCATTCGGGGACAAAGCCCCACTTTGCGAGCGTGATGTGCGACGCGTCTATTCCTGTAATTATTGGTAAAAATTGCGAGGGTGCGGCATTAAATGTCGGCACCCAGGCAGGGCTTATGAATTTCGCGCCGAAGCGTCGCTCAATCACTCTTGCCGTATTTGCGATAGTGAAGCGTCCGCACATGTAAACAACATATCAAATTGCCGTCTCGCGCACCTCCACAGCATGATGAGCGATCCGGGATCAACTTCCCAAGGCGTGGCCACGTTTTTATTTATGGCTTGCACCTACGATGGCTCCCACGTTGCTGACCAAGAGTTGGGGGCTCGAAATCGTATTATTTGGGAGTATATCTGACACATAAATATCGTGTGGTGACAAAGTTTCAAACAGTACCTTAGAAAGTTTGCCTTTGCTGTCGGGCAAAAAATCCAATTGCCATATGCTTGGCTTTTTTCCATCCCATTTCGGATCCTGTGGTGTCAAAATCACGTTGTAGTAGTTTGTAAAATCAATGATTTGTCCGTTTAGGTAGTATTCATTCTGATCAAAACCAAAATTACTACGTGAGATTACATCATTACCTACAATACAAAAAGATGGTCCGGGTTGATCATTTGCGAACAAACATCCCGTGTCCGTTCCGTTGGTAGGATAAGTATAACCATCGTAAAAGTATTGTGAAGAAGCTTCCTCAGCCTCAGCGACTTTTAAACCATCGCGAATAAGTGAGGCCTTAATAGGTGAAGATGAATCGGCAGGTTTGTTGACCACGCTGTAATAAACATGATCATTAGCCACTAGTATTCTTTGCGAGACTGAGCCTACGTCGTCCTTTGATCGAGAAATTTCATATTTGCGTACACCGCCAACGGATATATCGCTGCTCGGATATTTATCGAAATTTACGCATAGGTTGACTGGCAGACGATTTACAAAGCCTAGAAGCTCACATTCGAAACCGTCGCTTGCAGACAACGGTGACTTTATTCCCGTTTCTAAATTGTACGCAAAAAATGGGTTATCGCCGCCACTTTCACTTTTTGAGTAGTAGACCACGTGGTCGCGTATAGGGTAAATTGTCAGATCAAAGAATTTGTTTGCGTCTGACTTGAATGTTTGATCAATTAATTTATGGTCCACATATAATCCATATTGCGAGCAAAGATTCCCATTTGATCTCTCATTAAACGTCTGTTCTAAACACCCAACGTAGACTATGTGGTTCCCATCCACATAATAATTTGAATTTACAGCGTCCCGCGTAAACGTTTCGCCATTAAACTGCAAGACGGTTGGAGTTAATGATCCGTAGGACAAATTAGCTTCATTCGGACTGTGACTTTCGATCACGAATGCACTATGGGGGAGCACGGTGAGAACACGCCCTTCCGTTTGACCTTTTTTGATTTGACGCGATATTTCTGCCTCTGTAGCAGTGGACGTAGCATTTTTAGACATCCCAAGCTCAAATGCCTGCAAGCTAGAGGATCCCGTTTCGGTTAGACCTAAATCTTGGCCATTTCGTAAGTAATTATTCCAGCCGGTGAAATAGATGTCGTACTGATCAAAAAAGTCGCTCATTGCAGGATTGAGTGGGCTTTGATGCGAGGCGGTTTCGGAACTGGAATGATTCGATGTGCCGGCAAATATTCCGATAGCAATTAACGATGCGATTGCTATGACAATAATGTATATATTTCGCATTTTTTATTGAATCCACTTACTGACTCCGCCATGATGTGAACACGCGCCCCTGTGATGCAGGCTGAAGCTGTAGGACCGGTCCTTACATTGAGCGGTCGCTCCGACAGGTATAACCTGGGATTGGATTGGGTTTTCAACCGAAATACCGTCTACATTCTTATAGTGATGCAGAGATGCTCCCAGCGCGACAGTTGGCACCAAGAAAGCGACAAGAAGCAATAGGGAGAGTTTCTTCATATACGCAACTATGCAATAAGCCTTCGGTCAACACAAGACTGAATTGCTAGCGTAAGAAATGATAAACAATCAGGTCTAAAATGATTACTAGATCTAGAATAAAAACGATTGAACGAACTTGATACTAGGCGCTTCGCACCCAAGGGTCATTGTTTTCGGTAACAACGATGATCACTTATTTTTTTGTATTTCCCCAAGACGTTTCATCAGAGCTGCTAGACATTCCGACATTTCCTGCTGACTTCCAAAACTTTGTGGGTCAAGCATAAAGCCGCGTGCCTCGGGGTGGAATGGGCGCGGCATAGAGAGCTTGTAAATCTCATCATCCGACATTCCTGCTACCGCTTTGAGTGTTAGTTTTATCATACTCATTTCATACTAACGTACAGGCCCATTGTCTAATAGTTTGTCTGGATAAGAGTAGCTCCCGTCTTAGGCCCTACATACCCCTGTGGTGGCGTGATGCCATGAGCTAATTGGAACGCGATCACTGCTTTTTGAGTTAGCGACCCGAAGTAATTAGTAGGCTTAGTACTCGTAGGGAGATACCCAAGATTTTGAAGCAATGTTTGAAGTTGAATAATATCATTGCCACGCATACCCCTCGCTAAGCTTCTATTAAATTGAGAAACAATTTTTTGGTTTGTAGACGTTGGCACGTTTTGCCATGAGCTAATATCTGACAGGATTCCAGTAATCGGCTTGTTTAGGTCAATCGTCGTGGATGTCCCTGTTGGGAAAACACATTGGCCATTTATTTTGTAACCCTTAACCCCATTATTTTCACACGATTCGATTGTTGTTGATGTTGTGATTCCTAGGTTAGTTTTAGGCTTGAGCAAACATCCTTGTGCAGTCAAGCTATAGCCGCTGTTACATCCACATGTTTTATCTGAATAATTGGAAAAACTTTGTGGGCCATATGTATTGACGCAATATTGTTGCATCTTTGCCTTAAGGTATGAATCTGCATTGCTAGAAACGGAGGCGTTTGACGAGCTGTTGGCTTGGCAGGTGTTGTAGACCTGTAGGTTCGCCTGATATGCATTTATCTCGCTACGGCACTGGTTCAATGCGCCCGTCTGCGAAGATCCCGCGCCGAGATAACCGCCCGATGCGTTGAGCTGTACCTGCAAGGCCCCGTAGTCGTTTTCAGTTTTACAACCTGATGCGCTCGGCGGTGTGCATGAGATTTTACACTCATCAGCACTTGAAAATAACACCGAACTATTTGACCACCCATCATTACAAATTACACTCCCACCAGTACCGGCACCGGCACTGCAATTGATACCGCCGTGATCAGAGCAAGCACCGGAACTTGCATAAACAATAGTCGTTTGTAAAGAAATTAAAAAGAAGAGAATTGCGCTAAATTTTTTCATGATTCGCATTACTTAAATAATGCTTGCGGCAGGCAACACAAAGCCCGCCGCTAGCCGAGCATTGCTGCTCCTTACGAGTTTCCCCGTAAGACCACGTGAATGGAGCTGAACGACGGGTTCAGTATTCACGTGGGATTTCGTGCCATGCCGAGGATTGCTCCGGCGGTTTAGGCACTAGCCTTGCGGCTCGATATTCAATTGTGAAGTTATTATTGCAGTCTCTGGGGATAAATCAATTGACCAGATCTAAAAGGTGGATATGATTGGTGGGACGTTCTTTCAGGCACCCAATGCCGTTTTTCGCAAAACTCTTTTGCGTAACGATCTGCTGTGGGTTTAAGAATACTGCTTGCTTTAAGCGACATTCTTAGCCTGTATCGTATAAATCTCATACCAGTCCAAGAATCCGCTTAATAGGCGGTATTTTTTATTTGCGGAAACTTGGACTCTGCTGAACCTCCCTTTAGTTCTGCGAATCATCCAAGTGATCCGCAGAGCTGAGTGGAGGTTTTTGCTATGGTCGAAAAAAATAGATACATCGAAAGATTCAAAACTCTCTACGAGGAGACGACCGGCAGCGCTATTTCTGACGATGCCGCTTTGGAATATTTCGAAAAATTGATCGCGCTAGTAGACGCTATTTATAAGCCTAAAACGCATGATTTTTATGGACAATGACCTACCACCGGATGCCACACCGCTACATAAGTTGGTGTATTCGACGCGTTACGATCCTGCAGTCGAGGAAGAATACGATGAAGACATTGGATATCCAAAACCCCAGGGCTGGAATCAATTCGGGTCCAAGGATTTACCCAAGGCGTTATGGCGCATTCAAGATCTTGTGCCAGTTCAGGGGGTCACAATAATTGCTGCAATAGCCGGCGAAGGTAAAACCTGGCTCGCTATGTATATCGCAAAATGTATCTCCGAGTTTACCGAATTCTTGGATCATTTTAAAACTATCGGTGGTCGCGTTTTGTACATCAATGCGGAAATGTCTGAAAGCGAAATGCAGCGCCGAGGAAAGTTGCTTGGAATCGACAACGGCAACAAAGATCTGTTTTTCCTAAATCGCGATGATTTCAACATATACGCACCGGGAACAGTTTGTGAGACCAGGGACTACAGGTGGCTCCTTAAATATGTGCAGCAAAATCGAATTGATGTTGTTGTTGCTGACACCTATCGAGCCGTTGCAGGAGGCCTTAAAGAGGAAAAGGCCGAAGAAGTACGTGCATCATTTAAAAAGTTTAGCGTTCTGAAGAATTCTGGTGTCAGCGTCATTGTATTGGACCATTACCGCAAACCCTCGAATTTCGAGGGAAAGATTCCCAAAAAGGAGCATCTATTTGGTTCGATCGATAAAGCAGCAAGTGCAGAAGCCTTACTAATGCTCAGAAATGAAGGAAATGGTGAGATTCACGTCTATCAACGAAAAAACCGTACAGGCAAGGAGGTAGACCCCTTCGCCATACAAATGGAGGACTACATAAATGATTTGGGCGAGCCGAGGATCAGATTTAAATATTGCGGTCCACTCGAAAGTAAGGAGACGAAAAAAGAGGAAGCCAAGGAAGCAATACTCAATATCCTCGAGGAATCGGGTAGAACGAGGCGAGAAGTATTGAAAATCCTTCAGGATAGGAAGATCGGTGAGAAGAACGTATCGGATGCGCTCAGGGAATTAGAAGCGTCCGAAAGTATAGATTCGATTAAACGCGGCAAAGAAAAGTTCTACTTTCTGCCTCAAGCGGAAAACGGCTCTATTTCTGAGGCCGATACCTTAGGCTCCATCGAACAAGGTAATTTTTTCGATACTAGCTAAATAATGTTACCAAATTGCCACTTAAGGTTTTTCCCCTTGAGGGATAACAAGATGGCAATTCGGTAAGTGTATTAATAACTATTGCGAAATTACCACCAAAACAAACTAATATGAAAATTCATTTCCATCGTCTTGAGGCCGTAGCAGATCATCCCCATGACCACTTTAGGTGCAGGCTATGCGGCCAAACCTTCTGGTCAGAACACGCTTTTGTCGTATTAAGCGAGGGGGCGTTCGAAGATGGGCGAATGAAAGGATACAAATACGGTCTTCGGGAGGGATATCGAGGTGCACCAAAAGTGGAAATGGAAAAAGTAACGGCTATTCATGTTGAACTACTGATAGCTCAAGCCAATTTGGCAAAATTAGTCGACATTCGCGAACTCCTTCCTGCACTAACACACTTAGAGGCTGTAGATATTGCCAGACTTCAGCTCATCATCGGGGCGCGTGAAAAGGCCCTCAGAGTCGCAATTCAATTGCCGAAGGGGCTATAATTAACGGGAATATGGGTCAGTCTCTAAAATACTTTGCATACTGCCGTAAGAGTTCAGAAGACTCGCAGCGGCAAGTTGCATCTATAGGCGATCAAATCAATGCCCTAAGCGGACTCGCTGAGCGTGAGGGCGTTGTTTTGGCGCGAGAACCCTTTACTGAAGAGCGTAGCGCTAAAGACCCGGGGAGGCCTGTGTTCGACGCCCTATTAGACCGAATACAGTCTGGTGAAGCCAATGGGCTTTTGTGTTGGGATATCGATCGTCTTTCTCGCAATCCGATTGATAACGGGCGCCTGCAATGGATGCTTCAAAAGGGTGTCATAAAGGAGATAAAAACCCCCGGACGTTCTTACTACCCGGAAGATGCCGGATTGCTCATGAGTATTGAGGGTGGACGTGCCACGGACTATGTGATGCGTTTGTCAAAGAACGTAAAACGAGGTCTCAATAGCAAAGCAATGCGGGGTTGGCGTCCATCTGGAGGTCCAATTGGTTATCTTAATGTCGGCACAGAAAAAGGAAGCAAAACTATAGACATTGATCCCGAACGTTTTGAGCTAGTGCGTAAAATGTGGGATCTGTTTCTGACGGGCGCATATTCTGTTTCTAAGATCCGAGATATCGCAACGAAAGAGTGGCATCTAACGACTCTGCCGCGTCGAAAAATCGGCGGTAAACCTCTTTCGATGAGCCACATGTATAACATCTTCAGTGATACTTTTTACTATGGATCTTATCCGTGGACCGACCCAGAGAGCGGTGAGCGCAGAATGATCAAAGGAAATCATCGACCAATCATTACGGAGGCGGAATACCGTCGCGCCCAAATATTGTTAGGTAAAAGAGGAAAACAGCAGCCTAAGACGCGACAATTCGCTTACACAGGCCTTATGCGATGCGGTGAATGCGATTCTTCGATTACCGCAGAGGAAAAGAATCAGTTGATCTGCACAAGCTGTAAGCATAAGTTTGCATACGAAAGCAAATCGGCTTGCCCGAATTGCCATATGGACATCTCTGCGATGACAAAACCCACAATTCTGAATTATGTATATTACCGATGTACAAAGAAGAAGAATAGAAAATGCTCACAAAAAACGATACGCCTCGAATCTTTAGAACTTCAGTTTTCGCAGATACTAACCGGATTGACAATTGACGAGGACTACTTGAAACTAGCCCTCGATTACCTTAATGATGTAGAGAAGAATTCAGGCCGCGAAGAAAGGGCTATGCGACAGTCGCTGCAATCGTCCTACGACACATGTCAGAAACGTTTGGTGAACTTGAGTCGTGAATTCACATCCCCGCTGAACACGAATTATGAGCTCTACACGCAAGAGGAGTTTCGAAAGCTCAAGATGGAGCTGAACATAGAACGGGGCCGTCTGGAAGCAGAACTTTTCGGCACAAAGGAAAAATTAGATCGGGATTTGGAAACAGCTGAGCGGGTTTTCTCATTTTGCGCACTGGCAAAGCGTCAATTCACGACTACAGCCGACTTACAGACGAAACGAACGATATTTGGATCAATCGGCTCGAACCTAACTCTAAAAGACCGCACGCTAAGCGTAGAGATGCTGCATCCATATCTTCTGATCGAAAACGAGATAAAAAATCAAAGGTTATTAACCAATGGGTTAGAACCTGAAAAAGTCGGCTCTAATAAACGACAAAAGGACTCTTTCGAGTCCCGTCGTCCTAACTTGCTCCGCGGGTAGGATTCGAACCTACAACCAACTCGTTACACGTGTCCTTATGTTTCCAAAAGGGGTGGACTATATCATCATCCCAACTATCAGATAGTTGTCGGATGCGAGGTGCTTCGGGCCGCCAGAAAATTAACTGTGCGGACCTACTCCCATATGGGATAGTCTCTGAACCTTCCTGCGAATGCAGGCTCGGCTGCTGATTACCACTTTTTCAACGCGAAAAGTGAGGCTTCCAGCAATTCTCCTCGTTTTCATTTCCGGATTCCTCCGGAAAGCTGCCTTTGACAGCGAGCTGCGCTACCGTTGCGCCACCGCGGAATATGACCATGCGCTGCATGGACTTGCGTATAGTAGCCAAAAAATGGCTATTTGCAATTCGGTGAAGCTGAGAACCCGCGGTATACTTATCTTGTATACCATGGTTCAGAAAGAAAAAAGAACATATGCCGATAGAGCGGAATATCTAAAAAAAGCAGTTTCCGACCGTAGAAGAAAACTTAAAAGAATGCTCGTCGAGTACAAGGGTGGAAAGTGCGTTCGTTGTGGATATTGTAAATACTATGGTGCGCTCGATCTGCATCATACTGACGACAAGAATAAATCATTCGGAATTTCAAGGGGCGGTATCACCAGATCTTGGGAGAAAATGAAAACTGAAGCGGACAAATGTATTCTTTTATGTGCAAATTGTCATCGTGAGTCCCATGGAGGATTTGTATCCGTAGCGGCAGTCGCATAAATACAAAGTGTCGCGTTTGTGTGGGATACAATTAGCGGGTGCCTTTTTTCGAACGCCTCAGGGCGGGGATTCAAAAGATAGGGAGTAACCCACAGCTCATATACACGATTCTGATCGCGGTTATTATCGTGGGCGCGTTTATCTTTATGGCGAGCCGGTTTATCGGCATCGCAGGGGACGCGCAAGACCGTCTGGTGAACGTGCGAATCGGCTCTCTGCAGGACGCGTTCGTATCGTTTGCAGCGGACAGAATGGATGATCCAGCATATTTGAATGCTCGGATTGACGATGTGATCCGCTCCAACGAAACCATTCAACAATTTCGCATTGTGCAGAAACGCCTCGTGTTTACCGATGCAACAACCACCGCATACATTATTATCGCCTCGAATGATCGTTCAGAAATCGGCAAAGCCTCTCGCGATACCGATGTATTGTATTCGCTCGTCTCGGGCGATCCGTCGCATTCATTTACTACAGAAACTAAAAGAGGATCTGAACGGTACTTCAATACCGCACGCGCCATTGTAGATGCACAACAAAACGTCGTGGGTGTTGCACTCACTACCCAAACGCTATCCCAAGCCGACCGTGCAATCGAAAAAAACATCACCGACAGCATCTACCTGTTGATTGCCGTTATTGTGCTCATTCTGTTTCTCTTTCTGCGTCATTCGCGAATCGTCGATTACATGGATCTTTACCGTCGCCTGAAAGAAGTCGATCAATTCAAAGATGACTTTATCTCCATGGCATCACACGAATTGCGTGCCCCGTTGACGATTATTCGCGGATACGCGGAATTCCTCAATAATTCAAAGGGTCTTCCTACAGAGGCAACTACATACGCGCAGAAAATTGAATTCGCTGCAAAAGGACTTGATGCGCTCGTGAGCGATATGTTGGAAGTGTCACGCATTGAGCAAGGTCGGATGGAATTCAAAATGGAGCTCTGTGACGTGCGCGACATCGTTGCGGCAGCTGTTTCGTCATTTGAATTGCTCGCGCATGAGAAAGGCTTACAACTCTCACTCGACCAAAGCAAAGCCGCTGCAGATCAAATAATGATCGATGCGGCGCGACTGCGGCAGGTGATGGTGAATTTGATCGGCAATGCGCTGAAATACACAAAAGCCGGAGGTGTTACAATCAGTCAATATAGCGAGGACGGACGCGCTTTAATCCGCATCAGTGATACCGGCATGGGCATCAGTGCCGAAAATCGTGAGAAACTATTCCAGAAATTCTTTCGCATTCATTCGCACGAAACCGAGTCGATTATCGGGACCGGACTGGGCTTGTGGATCACCGCGCAACTGGTGAAGGAAATGCGAGGTACAATTTCAATTGAGTCCATCGTCGGAGTGGGATCACACTTTATTGTGTCATTCCCGGTAGCTCACTAGTTCATCCTATGTACGACAAACAGCACATATCATTTATCAAGCGAACAGAATTTGGCGCTCTGCTCGTTTGTCTCATGCTGACCGGTATTTTATATGTGGGGAATGCGACAGTGCGCGCTCAGTCGATGTCACAGCCGATGCAACGAGACACATTATCGGGAGCGATAGCCGCTCCCATCCTTTCCGCAGTTGCCGGAGGCTGTGGTACGGGCAAAATTGATTTGTCATGGAGTTCTGTTTCAGGCGTACTGTCGTACCGTCTATATAGAGACTCATCAACCGTGAAAGTGTATGAAAATCTGCAAACGATGTATACGGATTCGGGCTTAGATGATGGTACTTCGCACACATACTACCTGATTGCGTACGGCACAACAGCACCATATGCGAGCATCATTGCTACAGCGCCACCGAAGTGTGTCACTGACTCACACCTCATGAGCGCAACCTCAAGCACTTCCTTGGAATCTATACCTTCGGTACCGAGCAATTTTGCCGCTGTATTGAATACGGCTGCAGGTGGGATTGTACTCACCTGGCACAACGCCTCGTCAAATGAGTCTGTTATTAAAATATTTCGCCGTATTGCAAACGGCACGTTCGCTCTCTTTCAAACGTTATCCGGACTTTCCAGCACATTCACCGACAATGCTCTTAATCTCGGCTCACCAATGGATTATCAAGTTGAGGCATGCAACATGGCCGGTTGTTCAGGCGCATCTGCGATTGTGTCGGTGCCAATCATAATGAGCACAGCGGTTGAAAATCAAACATCAGTAATTTCGCAGCAGCCAGCAACGATTCCAGTCCCGCCGATGGAAAATTCAGCTGCGACAGCAGGTGTGGCGCACAATGAAACTCACATGGAGGTAATACAACCGCATGATATCGACGACACAGAGCCCGAACCTCGTACGATTGGCAATACACATCCATCGGGTTCTACGTCTGACAGGCCGACTCACGGCGCAGTACCTCCCAATGTAACCTCACCAAAGTCAGCGGAAAACCATCACGCCGCAGGGTTTCGTCCGTTAGAAGGCGGGGAACGCAGTGCTCGTACAGCTTTTGCGTCATCTGAAATTGTTGCGTCAATGCAAGATATTTCTCGTACAGTCGAGACCTCACAGAGAGCTATCGCCGAAACAAGGCAAAGTATTGTCGATTCAATCGATGCACACATTACGGCGATTGGTGAGGATTCGGCCAATGTGTCTCATACGATGGCCATGAATTCGTTGCGAGAATCACTCATGCATGATGTCGATCGTTCACTTGCGGAGCTCTCCCATGGCACACCGGAGGATTTTACAAAGCTCAAAGCGACGATCAATAATGGCCTCAAGCGCATCGATACATTGGCCGCGACAACAACTAATGCCACAAATAACGAGATCGTTGCATCTATCGATTCGCTGTCGAACGCCTTTCAAAGCGCGATCGACATACTAAAGACGTCGGGGGGCGACACAGTATTTAAAGATTCAAATCATGACGGCATTTCCGACTTTGATTCTGAGCATATTTATCATATCGATCCGATCGCGCCGAGCCCGGTATCACTGTTGGGCACTACTACGCTTACTGCCGGCGAGAAAGTGCTCCTCGGGTATGACCCAACGCAAAAACTGCTCGTACAAGTGACACCTGAAGAGCCGCTTGAATCACTCGCCCCACAGACAAGCGTGTATGCGGTCACTGATGTAAAACTTTCGGCCGAAAAAAAGATTGCCATGAGCGGCAAAGCGCTTCCGAATAGTTACATCACGCTCTTTGTGTACAGTACGCCGATCATAGTGACGGTACGAACCGATAGCTCCGGTGATTGGCATTATACAGTCGACAAAGAACTCGAGGATGGTCGGCACACTATGTATGTCGCCACGGTGGACAACACAGGAACGATCGTCGCAAAAAGTATTGCGATTCCGTTTACCAAGACTGCCGAGGCCGCGACGCTCGACACAGCATCACCGCTCGGTGTAACAACTGCGGAAAAGCCGACGCTATTCAACAATGGTGCCGCGATTCCACTGCTCGCGCTCTTGTGTGCGTTTATAATCGCGGTCCTCTATATGGTCGGAAGGGGGATTGTCATTAAAAACAATACGCCGACGCTACCGTAGTTTCCGTATCCTCAGTGCATCGCGACATTCGTGGGGTACAATGTCGCGGTGTTGAATACACTGAAAAAAAGCAGAGGCAGGACTGTCGTGTATTTGTTTTTTGTTATGTCACTGGCGCTCGTTGGAGTTGGAGCATATTCATACGGCTACCGCAAAGGCTCAGGAGACGTATCGTCACCCCCGCTCTCGGCGAATCTGATTCATACCGCCTCCAGCGGAGATCTCTCAGTTGTACTCGACGATCCCGCCTCAAAAGTTGATTTTGCAGAATTCTGGAAAACGTGGAACATTTTGGATAAGAATTTTGCACCGACTTCCACATCCTCTGCAGCCACAAGCACTTCGCAAACCCGCATTGCGGGCGCAATCGCGGGTCTCGCGAGTTCCTACAATGATCCGTATACGGTTTTCTTGCCAAAGGAGCATGCAGACAGTTTCAAAGAGCAAGTGAATGGCCAATTTGAAGGCATCGGCGCCGGATTGAATATCTCAGACGCAGGAGTCGTTGTCATCGGCACATTGCCAGCGAGTCCCGCTGAAAAAGCAGGACTCAAGGCCGGTGATCGGGTGATAGCGGTTGACGGAGATCCAACGCTCGGGAAAAAGCTCGAAGATATAATTCCTCATATTCGTGGTGCAAAAGGTACTGTAGTTAAACTCACTATCGCGCACGCAAAATCGTCCAAGGAAACTGTTATCGAAGTCACGCGCGGCACGGTGGTAATTCCGTCGACTGCGACGCGTGTCGTTACCGCGGCTAAAAACGTAATTGCTGCGGCTGTCGCAAAAGCAACAGCTGCTGCAGCGGCTGCGCTGCCCGGTTCACAAGCCTCAGAGGATGCAAAGGCGCAAATTGTCTCCGCACAAAAACAAAAGTTCTTCGTGCTGCAGCTTGCTACATTCACAAAGACATCTGTCGATGCGTTTGTGACGGACCTGCAACGATTCTCGAAATCCGACACTCATAACCTCATCATCGATCTTCGTAATAACCCCGGAGGATATCTGGATGTGGCCAATGACTTGGCAAGTTACTTTTTACCGAAGGGGGACCTCGTGGTTACAGAAAAGCAGGGTGCAAATGGTATTGCGTCGGAGTATCGAAGTTTCGGGTACGACACGCTCAACGGTATAGCGACGTCTTCGCGACGCATTGTGGTCTTAGTAAATCGCAACAGTGCATCCGCATCAGAAATTCTTGCGGGCGCTTTGCAGGACCATCGGGTGGCAAAAGTAGTGGGTGAGCAATCATTTGGGAAGGGATCGGTGCAAACAATCGTTGATATCGGTACGTTGGGAACATTGAAAATCACGATTGCGCGATGGTATACACCAAACGGACGAACTATTTCACACACTGGTATCACACCCGACATCGTGGTTGATGTGAAGGATCCGAAATATGCGAGTTCAACCGATCCGTACATGGATGCCGCAGTCGAAACGATCCTCGACGACTCAGTCTGGAAATAAATCTGAGCGGCTATTCTATCTCGTCGTTGTAACGCAAAATGAGATATGATCCGGCGGACGCACACGCGACATGAAGAAATACTATAGCTTGCTCGATGCGGCGCGATTTCTCGCCGCCTTTTGGGTAATGAATTTTCACTATTTGTTTGGAAATGGCGACAGCACGCAAGTGCACTGGTACCGGTACGGAAATTTAGGCGTTCAAATTTTCTTCATCATCAGCGGGTTTGTGATTGTACAGTCGTTGAAAGGCAAATCGCTGAAAGAGTTTATTGTAGGAAGATTCTGGAGACTGTTTCCGTTGTTTTGGATCCTTTGTACGCTCACATACCTGCTCACGATTTTTCTGCCTGATGTGCACTCCGTGCTCCGTTTTAGTGATTATCTACGCAGCATGACGATGATCGGCGACGTGTTCGATGGTATCGTCGGGCCGGCTGCGCTGATCGACCCTTCGTACTGGACGCTCACCGTCGAACTCATTTTTTACGTCGGAGTAGCACTTTTTGTGCATCACTTTGCACATCACAATATCCGATATTTTCTTCTTGTATGGCTGCTCGTAAGTCTATGCGCATTTTTATTTCACATCGATGAAAACTTTTACGTTAAACTTTTGCTCGTTCGCCACGCATCATATTTTATATTTGGTAGCGCGCTTTCGCTTCTCGTAAGCAAAGATGCGCACAGGTTGCGAGAGAAATGTATCGATTGGATACTACTCTTTGCCAGTGCGTTCTTCGCTACGTACATGCATACGCGAGCAATACCTGCGTACACAATTTCCAATCAGCATGACGTGAATATTATTACGGTACTGCATATTAGTTTTTTCTTAGCAATTCCGCTGCTGGTGTATATTTCCGCATACGTCACGAGTCAACGACTGCTGCACGGGCTCGCAATCATGGGTGCGCTCACGTATCCGTTATATCTGATTCATCAGCGAATAGGGAACATGATGATCGATGTACTGACCGGAGTTGCACCAGTCTCGTGGGTAACTCTCGTGATCTGCTTCGAAGTTATCATTATAGGCGCGGCTTATTTCCTCTCGACATGGGACCGGTGGATGCGGGATTGGTTGCAATCTACACAACGGTTCAATGTGTACCCGTTTTCAAAGACTATCGCAGTTGCAATCGAAGTTCCCGCGAAGCCTACCCTTACAAGCGAAATTGGTATGCTGTAATCATGTACAGTGACCGCGATCTTGTCATTGCAGCCCTGCGTAATTCGCGTGCATTTAGGGCAATCGTGGAGCGATATGAAGAGCCGCTCAGGCGGTATATACGAAGGCTCGGCTGTAATGATCCGCAGGATATCGAAGACGTACTGCAAGAATTGTTTCTAAAATGCTACATCAATCTCAATGATTATGATTCGAGCCTCAAATTCTCGTCATGGATCTATCGTATCGCGCACAATGAAACGATGTCTTTTTTCCGAAGGAAAAGTGTACGACCGTCCGCGGTTGCAAGTGAAGAGGAGCTTACGGTATTTGAAAACTTGCATGACGGCACCGATTTATTCGAAGCCCGTGCGCAAGAATGGGATGCCCGTCAACTACGGGACGTTCTCGGAAAAATCGTCGATAAATACCGCATACCGCTCATTCTCAAATATTTTGAAGATAAAAGCTATACTGAGATCTCGGATATTCTGCAAATTCCGGAGGGGACAGTTGCTACGAATATTAATCGCGGTAAGTCGCAATTGAAACAGTTGCTGGCCGAGAACGGCACACGCTCACCATGAACGATCACCTCACGGACAGCATTCTAAAAAAGATTGAGGAGCAACGTCTCGCGCCGACACCACGTTGGCAGTTCCTTTTAACGCGAACTGCATTTTGGGTACTTGCGATTTTATCAGTGGTAATTGGAGGGGTTGCATTTGGTGTTGCTGACTATGTTTTTTTTGATAACGACGGCATAAACCTTTCCTCATTGCAAGACGCACCAATTCACGATATCGCACTCAGTATTCCGTACCTATGGCTCGCGGTTCTGGGTATCTTTACGTACATCGCTTACAAGGGATTTCGAAAAACACGTTCAGGATACCGCTACACAACAGTAATGGTGCTGTGTTCTTCGGTGGTTGCAAGTGTCGTTCTTGGCATGTCGTTGAATGCCGTTGATTTTGGGCAATCTGTTCATACCTATCTCCTGTCACACGCGACTTTTTATGATGCCCTCATTCATTCACGTGAAGACGCATCGGATTGATTTTGAAAGGAAACAGGCATGACGCGCGTACTAGCTATATGGGGCAGAGACAATCGGCTCCGTATTAGTCAAATAACAGAACAAAATATGAAGAAAAGCTTCAACAAAGGCTTGTTGGGACTCATTGCGATTCCGGTTGCAGTCGTCGGTATAGTCGGTAGCGTTGCATTCGCGCAAACAACGGCGCAGACGACTACCACGACGCCGATAGAATCAGCGCAGACGGCTACTCAGGCAGCAGATGCTGACAAAGAAGTCCCGGATAGTCAGGAAGTCAAAGGACAAGACGAGCAGGGAGCAGACGTTGAAACTGCAGACGACGGAAACAAAGCAGTTGATCACGGCAGCACAAAAGCGGGCGACGGCGATGGTGAGACCAACGATGATGGACCGTCCGGTAATTAGTAAAACACGTGCTCCAAAAGTCGCCGTTGCAACGGCGGCTTTTGATCGCGTATACTTATTTTAAATATTGGTATGCCCTCCGTACAACAGATGCTCAATAAGGTTCCGGAGGTTACATTATTTTTTTGGATCATCAAGATTTTATGTACGACAGTCGGGGAGACAGCGGCGGATTTTCTAAACAGTGCGCTCAATTTTGGACTCACCGGCACCTCTCTTGTAATGAGTGCACTGCTTATCGTCGTACTCGTGTTTCAGTTTAGGGCGCGAAAGTACGTCCCATCCATATATTGGCTTGCGGTTGTCTTAATCAGTGTCGTAGGCACGTTAATCACGGACAATCTGACTGATAATGTGGGCATATCGCTCATGACGAGCACGATCGTATTTGCGATCGCTCTCGCGATTACCTTTGCCGTGTGGTATTTGAAAGAGAAAACGCTATCGATTCATAGCATCACGACAAGAACGCGTGAGTCATTCTACTGGCTTACGATTTTATTTACGTTTGCGTTGGGCACGGCCGCAGGAGATCTCGTTGCGGAACGATTCAACGTAGGATATTTGCTATCTGCCGTTATATTTGGTGGCCTTATTGCACTTATTTCTGCGGCATACTATGGAATTCGTTTGAACGCGGTGCTCTCATTCTGGCTTGCATACATCCTGACGAGGCCACTGGGTGCGTCGATTGGTGATTATATGTCGCAAGGGAAGGCAGATGGCGGCCTCGGACTCGGCACAACCGTGACGAGTGCTATTTTTCTCATCGTAATCCTCGTGCTTGTTGTGTATTTGAGTGCGACTAGACGCGACGAAATTCAATCTACAGCGTAAGCATTATTTGCTGGTGCCGATACCGGTAGGCATCCAACCGGTTGGCGTCAAAACGAATCGTGTTTTTTCTGATCGTTTAAATTTCCCGGATTTCTCGTCCCGCGAATACACGGTAATTTCTATCCGTTCTTGTGCAACATGCAGTACATTAAATGACTGGGTCTGGCCTCGGCTGCGAGTCGATACCGTACCCGCTTGAAGTGCAATTGCCGCGTGATGATCTTTTGCATATCGAGCGGAGGTTACCACTGCAGAACTTCTATGATAGTGACCGGACAGATAGAGATCGACGCGGGAGCGCGCAAGTTGGTACACACTGCGCGTTGCTTTACGAACCAGTTTTCTTTTTGAGACGGTTGTGGGCAAGTCCAGTGGATGATGCGTGACGAGCAGACGAACAGCCCGTGCTGACTGTTTTGAGAACCATGATTCTGCGTCGTTGAGTGCGCGGCGGGAAACACCGCCGTCTTTTATACGAGCGATGCGGACTGTATTAATACTTGCTATCACAATTTCAGAATCAACGTATGAAGTGGAGGTTCGGGGTGAAATGTATTCTGTATAGCGCTCGTACGGCCTGCGAATACGCGCGAGAGGTTTATATAACGGTTCAATGTCATGATTTCCAGGTATCGCCACGACGCGCTTTTTTGGTCGGCGCAAGAGTTTTATGAAAGCCGCCGCGCTTTCAAATTCACTCGTGAGTGCGCGTTGGGTAAAATCACCGGAGAGGATATATATATCGGGATCGATCATTTGACACGCCTTGAGCAGTGCATCATTGATCGCCGGATCGGACTTGCCGAAGTGCATGTCGGATATGTGAATAATTGATTTCATAGTGACGGCACGATTACAGTGAGAGCTTTCGGTTTAATGGAATATCGCAGCGGTGTACGCATTCGAGATATTTCACCATCGCAGGAAACGAGAATATCATGTTTTGTACTGTCGATTACACACTCGTGTAAACCGATGACATCGAGTTCACGTTTGGCGGCGGTATTACCGCGCAATGCAGCGATAAGTATGTGTATAAAACCAGCCGATGAAATGTACTTTAAAAGCGCTACGAAAAGCGTTGCTTCATCGAGCTTTGCGCGCGAACCAAGGCTCATCCCGTCGACGGAATACCGATTATTCCCAACGAAAATTCCCAGCGCACGCTTCTCGCTCTGTGAATCTGTAAACCCAAAACGGAGTGTAAAGCTGGGCTGTTTTTTTAACAGCGATACAGCCGCTCGAAACTGAGCCAGCGCTTTATGCGTGCCCCGTTTCTGTAGCGCCTCACGTTCTTCCACAAAGTGGGGATAGGCTCCGACCGAAGAGTTATTTACAAAATATGTATCGTTTACCATCCCAACATCGATGAGCCGCGTATGGCCCTGTTGTATCACTTCGAGTGCATCTTTCGGATTAAGTGGCAGGGTAAGGTCCTTGGCGAAATGATTAAAGGTTCCCAAAGGGAGAACGCCGAATTTTGCGAGTATGTCCTGTTTGATGAGCGCATTCACAACTGCTGAGACGGTTCCGTCACCCCCAGCTGCAATGATTGAGAGACTACCGTCTTTCAACGCAGTCGTAACGAGCGAATCGACAGACGTATCTATTATCGGATACACTTTAAAATTGGAACGTCCTCGAAGGAGGGGTTCGCAGGTAGCCCATCCGCTGCCGGATCTTGATTTTGTATTCGCGATAATGGCAATCTTTGGCATACATTCGCTCTGACGAATCAGGAGCACATTTACTACGAAAGGGCCTGCTTCAATGATTGTTTATATAAATTTTGTTCGCGGAACGCAATCGCAATAATAAGCCATAAGCCACCGATGAGATATCCTCCGAGCACATCACTCAGATAATGAACACCGAGATAAATGCGCGAAAATCCGACTGCCGCGATGAGGAAGCTGCCGAGCAAAATAATCGGTAATCGCCATTCGTTCTGTTTTGCAATTTGACGCAGAACGAAATACATAATAAAGCCATAAAAAGCGATCGAGATCGTTGCGTGTCCGCTCGGAAATGACTTTGTTTGTTCAATATAATACGCAATGCTTGCGTCGGGACGCGCCCGACTTATGAAAAGCTTGAAAAGATACACACTGAGTTCAGCGCCCGCAACGTCAATGAGAAACGCGAAGAAATAAACGAATTCCTTTTTTGCGATAAGATACAGCGAAACAAGAACGAATAAGACCGCAATGACAAGCTGATCTGCCACGTGAGTCACAAGATAGAGTTCATGGGCGAGCGTCGCGCTTCTGTGCGAAAATAGCCACGCAGTAAAATGCGTATCGATCATCACGATCGGTGCCGAATCCACGATGGAATTTGCAATCCCCGCAAATCCAGCAAGAAGTATGGCACCAAGAAGTACCAATGCTGTCAATGGTAGACCGGTAAATGCGGTTCTATCCACGCGATCGGCTATAAAACGCGTCAATGTTTTCTTCATGTGCGCAACAATACCATTATTGCATTTTCGCTCCGAACAAGGCACTATTTGTGGTCACTGCCGGAGTATGACTGCGAAAAAACTCGTAAAAAATATTAGCGCGCGCATTGGGGAATTCATTGAAATAATAAGAAAAAATCTTATGGACTATGCCTGGTGGGAGATCGCCTTTTTTATAATTGGTCTCATATCGATTATTTCTGTTTTTGTGATTTTATTCTTCCCGACGGGAAAGGGACGAACATCTTTTACGTTCACGGGAACAATGCCTGCTGCGACGTCGACGGAATTTGTTCGCGTGATGGGGGAGTCTTTGAATCTGCCTGTCCAGCAAGGACAAACACCGCAATTGATCAACAACGGCGATAATTTTCTGAAATCACTCCTCGCCGATATCGATCAGGCGCACACATCGATTACCATCATGGACTACATTTGGGCCGACGGACGCATGAGTGATCAGGTTTTCGACCATTTGCTCAAGAAACAGGAAATGGGTGTGCAGGTGCGGATTCTTATCGACGGATTCGGAAGCTCAACGGGCCGACCTCAGAAACGTTTAGATGAACTCGAAAAGACGGGAGGAAAATACGCGGTTTTTCAATCGCTGACGATCACGCCGTGGGAGTTATTGAGAAATCGGGTGAGAAACCACCGGCGTGCAATCGCGATTGATGATTCCGTGGCGTACATAGGAGGCATGGCAATCAATGATCTCTGGCTCGGTGATGCGCGAAACTCTGACGAATACCGCGATACCATGTACCGTGTTCACGGCTCAATGGTAAATGACGTGCAGGCCGCATTCAACCAATCGTGGACGAGCATGACCGGCGAGGCGCTTGTAGGCAGTCCCTTCTTTTCTCAAAAAAATTCAACACATTCATCAGCCGATTTTTATATATCGCTCTTGAGCACACCGTCACCAGATTCGCTCACGCTGCAGCGCACAATCCTTCAGTCGATCTATGCCGGCCATCAGCATATCTACCTGACAACCCCTTATTTTCTTCCGGATGAGTCGTTGCGCAAAGCGCTGATCGAGAAGGCGCGTGAGGGGGTAGATGTGCGAATTCTTGTCCCCGGAGATCACACAGACATCAAGTCTGTACGGTTTGCGAGTCGCTATTCCTATGCGGATCTGCTCGATGCCGGTGTGAAAATCTACGAATATAACGACACATTCATACACGCCAAAGGTCTTGTTATCGACGGAGCGTGGTCTGTTATTGGATCGGCAAATATGGATTTCCGAAGCCGGAATATCAATCAGGAATTTATTCTCGGCATCTGGGATACCAACTTTGGAGCAACGTTAGAAAAGACGTTTTTAGACGATAGTGCACGCTCGACAGAAATTTCGCCGTCTGAGTGGAAAGACCGAGGACTATGGGAGAGGTGGCGCGAACTTTTCGCGCTGAAATTTGTACAGCAATACTAATATAGTACGCATATAAAGATGTGCTTAATCCGTGCTTCATATATTTTCTTTAGGATGACCACAGTAGGGTCGATTTACATTGCTACACAAACATTAATCTCTCATTCAAAAAAATAACCAATATATGAAAAACTATACACTCGGAATCTTTGCCACTCCGGAGCTCGCGGATGATGCGGTCAGTCGAATTCACAACGATTTATCGATTCCTACTGAGCAAATTTCCTATATTTACAAAGATGCGCACGGGGCAATGAAATCAGGGGACGCAAACAGTAATGCAGCCGCTCCAGCTCATGGCGCGGTCACGGGTGCAACCATCGGGGGAGTTGTAGGTGCCGGTCTTGGTTTGGCGACGGTGGCTGGTCTTATTCCGGTCATTGGCCCTATCTTTGCAGCAGGACCTCTTCTTGCCGCACTTGGTATGGGTGCTGGTGCGGCCGCTACGACTGCGGCGGGTGCACTTACGGGAGCCGCTGCAGGGGGTATTGTGGGAGCCCTTGTGAATCTTGGAATAGAGGAATCCGCCGCTAAAGTGTATGAAGAGAAAATAGTCGCAGGAAATGTGCTTGTCGCAGTGCATGCTGATGATGCGATTGATATCGCGAGCGTGCTTCGAGAAGCAGGCGCCATGGACATCAATTCATACCAACTGAAATAACGATCAGTCTAGGTATATACACAAACGCTGCACATTGTGCAGCGTTTGTGTATATGTATACGCGTCTGTAGGCCGTCTTCATGATATATCCATCTTTTATTTACTACGCTTGCGTATTAGCAGTGGTTTAACGTGTTCTTAATTCAATTGTTATGGCAGATACTATTATCACCAACACTCCAACTCCGAGCAATAACGACAGTTCTGCCGGTTGGATGGTTGCAGTGCTTATTCTTATCGTAGTGATCGGCGGAGGTATTTATGCCTACCGTCATGGCGCGTTCGGACGTGCAGCTCCGACCACAAACAACATAAATGTGACAGTTCCGAATCCGGTCGGGAATACCGGTGGAAATTCTACGCAGTAATGATGAAGACAAAGTCGCCGGCAAATCGCCGGCGATTTTGTCGTAGGTTAGAGGCGCAAGTGTTACAGTGAGCGAATATGACCGACTCCAATGAAGAAAAGGAACCGCTACCGGCAGCAATTTTTGCCGCACCGTCAGCGATAGAATTGATGAAAGATATTTCAAATCTGAGCGTTGAGGATCTCGTAGTGATATATGCATATGCAGACGCCATTGTGGAAACCGTGCGAGAGCCGCTTATTATTTTAGGGGAGGATCTTGCCATCCGAACGGCAAACAAGGCGTTTTTCGATACGTTTCGGGTGACCAAGGAGGAAACATATGAGAAGAAGATTTTCGACATCGGTAATGGGCAATGGGATATCCCCAAACTGAAAGAGCTCTTACTCGATATTTTGCCCCGTGATTCGCAATTCCATGATTTTGAAATTACACACACCTTCGAGGACGTGGGCGAAAAGACGATGCTTTTGAATGCGCGCCGAATCATATTGGAGAAATATAAAACAGGGCTCATATTACTCGCGATACAGGACATAACGCTTCGAAAAGCAACTGAGCAACTGAAAGACGACTTTATTGGCGTCGCATCGCACGAACTACGTACGCCACTCGGAAGCATCAAGGCACTTACCCAAGCGCTTTTAATTGACGCACGCAACGAAAACCACGAGGAGAATGTCTCATCACTTACTATGCTCGAGCAGCAAATCGATCGCCTAACGGAATTAATCGATTCATTTACTGATCTCTATCGCGTACAAACAGGCAAATTGGAACTTCGTAAATCAGAATTCGATCTCAGTTCCATGATTACCGCAGTGATAAAAATGGTCCGCAGTTTCAATAAATCACATGTCATTCTCTGTGAAGGAGAGGTCTCGAGAGCAGTATTTGCAGATAAACCTCGTATCGAGCAGGTAGTAACGAATCTTATTACAAACGCCGCAAAGTATTCGCCTGGAGCTGATAAAATTATCGTTTCTGTCGCGGAAAGCACGGATACGGTCACGGTCAGTGTGCAGGACTTTGGTATAGGTATTCCGAAAAATCAAATAGAAAATGTTCGCAATCGATTTTTTCGCGTTCGCGAAGAGGGAAGCGATCATATCGAAGGCCTCGGTCTTGGGCTGCATATCGCCAGCGAGATCATCAAAGACCATGGTGGAACCATGGACATAAAAAGCAAGCCTGGAGAAGGGTCTACATTTTCATTTACGTTGCCATTTGGCAAAAGTCGCGTGGAAGAGCATGTAGAAGAAGAGCTGTAGAAAAAATCAAATATTCATGAACCCTTCACGTCTTAGTTAGTAGTGTTTCTTGTATGTCAAAAACCACGTCCGTTATCGGAGGTATTATAATTATTCTACTGGCGTTAATAGTATTCATGCTTGCCTCGCGCAACCCGAATATAGTAACGAGTATTCCGAATGGGACCACTACATCTGCCGAAAACACCGCTGTCGCTGATCAAGTGAGCGTGCCTGACAGCGAAGATGTTGTGGGGACGGCACCCGTCGCAACGACAAACGAAACTGTTGCGCCGACCGACACAACGGCAGTCGTTACGGGTACGGTAAATCCAAACGGTGCGATCACGGCGTATTGGTATGAATATGGCCTCGGTACCTCGCTCGGTAAGCAATCGGAAAAACAAAGCGTCGGATCTGGTCGTGTTGCAACGCTTGCGCCCGGCTACATTACCGAATTGACAAAAAACACGACGTATTACTACCGATTGGTCGCAGAAAACCAATACGGGC
Source organism: Minisyncoccota bacterium (assembly GCA_043780835.1). Taxonomy (GTDB): domain Bacteria; phylum Patescibacteriota; class Minisyncoccia; order Phycocordibacterales; family UBA2100; genus UBA10103. Next base: position 138,469 of record JAYWCB010000001.1, on the reverse strand, counting down.
GCAGCAACGGGATTCTCAAAACCGTACGAACGTCCGGCGCAAGCAGCCCGGCGTCCGGTACCGTCCCTACATCGAAGACGTTTCCGGCAGACGCCATAACGAATTCCGGTGCCACGCTCCGCGGGGAAGTGAACCCGAACAAAGGCATGACTCAGTATTGGTTCGAGTACGGAAGAAGCGCTAACCTCGGGCATACAACAGCATTTGTTTCAATCGGAAACGGTGATGCTTCAATTGTGGCCACTGCTTCACCAAAATTAAATGCCAACACCACCTATTATTTTCGCATCAATGCGCAGAATGAGTACGGAACGGTGAATGGAACAATCTTGTCGTTTAAGACAGGTAAGTAAATACTCGCTTTAAGCGAATCAAAACCCCTCGTCTTGAGGGGTTTTGATTAGCTCAGCGGAATATCAACAAACAAATTGTCGTTGCCGATTACCGGCTTAGAAAAATCAGCCCAACGAATCCATTTCGGTTGAATCCACATAACGGTGAGTTCGCCGTCCATTTTACCGGCCGGAACAAATCCCGGACGTTGCGCCGCCAGAATATTCATGAGGTCGGGTATATGCTTATCCCGGTCTTCTGTGCTTGTTAGTTCTGAACCCGTACCCTCAATTTGCAGCGTTTGTGGCACATCCTGCGGTCCGATGGTAAATGCCACCTGCGGATGGGCACTGATTGCTTTAAACTTTCGACTGCTCCGTTTCGTCAGAAAATAAATATTGAATGCCTCGTCTGTTACGTAGAAAATCACCGACGCATGCGGAGCATAGTCCTTAGATACGGTGGCGACGACACCCGCAGAATGTGCTTTCAAAAAAGTGAGGGCTTCGTCTCGACTGTTTGAGTCGTCTGTCATCAGCCGAGTATACACTGTGTGGCTGAGATAGCGGGGACTTGAGACAGGTATATACTTTACAAATGAGTGCACAACCCCCGCTCGAAAGTCAACTACCGGCATGGCCATTAGTTGCGCACTACTACGGAGATGTGGTGCGCGCTATCTTTGTAGCCTGTGCCGTAATACTTGGTCTCATGATTCCGTTTGGCGGCAGCATCGAGGCGGGCCTTCTCGGGATGCCAATTGTACTTGCGCTCGTCGTCCTTGCCGGTTTTACAAATCCGCATAGCAAAATGATCATGATTCTCGATACCATTGCTGCGGTTCTCGGAATTTTAATGGGTGAGGCGTATGCCATTGCTGCGTACTTGAGCCATGCACTTTTTGTGTTCATGGCATTCGAGCTCCTGTCTTTGCTGCTGCTCGTTGCGCTTTACTTTAGTGCCAAGAATGTTCGCGCTGTGATGATGCACAAAATAGGGAAGCTGGATGGTGTCGGAGAATTTGGAGACTTAAACGATCAAAAATAAATAGAGACTGAATCGGCGGATTCATCGAACTCTGACGTGCGTCGGTCTGTCAGAGATGTTTCGTGGTCAGTTGGCGAATGCTAAGCCCGCAGATCCTGCGACCGCTCCCGCCAGAAGAAGTGCTCCGATCGACGGCACGGCGAAGATCTTTTGTGCTTTAGTCATATGATTTTTTTAACTTTGTAATTCGGGCACAAGCGTCCTTATGCTCCGTATGTAATACACGGTTAAACTCTCGATTATTTCAGATGTGGCATTTCATCATGAATGCGAAAGCTGAGTACCGATTACGAGCGGCATCTTACTTTATGCAAGCACCGATGCTGCCGGATTGATAGCCAGCGTTAAACGAATCCACTCGCTGTTTTGACGAACCGTGTGTCCAGGTCTCAGGTGTAATTCTGCCGGTGTATGTTGACTGCACTCGATCGTCGCCCACAGCTGCGGCTGCACCGAGCGCTTCATTAATTTCCCCCGGTGCAAATACACCGAGGTCTCGCACTGAATATGCCCACAGTCCCGCAAAACAATCCGCCTGCAGTTCGATTGCAATGGAGTCCGCTGCCGTCTTTTCAGCATCAAACAACCCGAGTTGATTTTGCGCGTGATGTCCTACTTCGTGCGCAATAACATACGCTTGTGCAACGTCGCCGGACCCGCCGAGTTTTTTGAGTTCATCGAAAAACGTTTCGTCAAGGTAAATAGTCTGATCAAGCGGGCAGTAATGCGGTCCGACACGTGCATCAGCTCCGCCGCAGGCTGATTGGGTAGCGCTTCGAAAGAGAGCCAATTTTGGCGGAGTATAGGTGAGATTCTGTGAGGCGAATACTTTCGTCCACATGTCATTTGTTGAGCCGAGGACGGTAGAAGCAAACACCTCGTATGAGTCCGCGCCATCAAATGCTTTTGCATTGCGTGTTTGTTCCGATGCCACCTGCACGTTCTGTAGTTGTGACAACATGTCGTTTACGTTCACGCTACCGGTATTCAAATAATTCAGCAAGAGCGCGATCACTAAACCCGTTACGCCCAAGCCGCCACCAATCGATACAGGAGAAAATCCGCGCCGGTCCTCAACATTTCCGCGGCTCGTAATCTTTGACCAGTCTGCCATCGATCCATACTGAGCCGTTCAGGATAAAAGTATCGTGAAGTTCGTGTGCGCAATGTCTCTTTGTTCCAGATGCTGCGCTCAGTACCTATATTTTGAACAACTCTTTTGATATATGCTGCGGTTCAAAGCCGATGCCAATAAATCGAGCAGGGATTACGCTCAAAAACGGAAACCACTTGAGGAGACGAAAAGGAAACGGCACGCCGGATGTGCCGTGCGATCTGAGAAACGGTAGTAAGAAATGATTTTGCATAATGCGCTGTACGAGCTGCATTTTCCGAACGGCCCGTTCGCGCTGTGCCTGTACGAGAGAAAGATCACGTAGCGTGGGAGCCCCTCGACGAAATGCGGGAATAAGCACATTGCCAGCCGCGACGGCATCGTGGATCGCCACGTTTATGCCCACGCCACCGAGGGGTGACATTGCATGTGCGCAGTCGCCGATGCACAGCACCCCGTCCTTATACCACTGAGTCGCATGATCCAATGTGACGCTCAAAAGCTTGATCTGATCCCATGAGGTAAGCGCGAGGACCGACTGTGCCATTGCCGGGGCAAGGCTCACGATATCGGCTCGAAACGCTTCGATGCCACGCTCTTTCATTGTGTCGAGCTTGCCTTTCTCGATGAGAAATCCGCATTGCCAGTAATCGCCCCGATCGAGCATCACCATGACTTTGTGATCTTTGAGCACTCCGAGAGATTGCTCAGGATCCGTCGTCGTAGCCGCGAGCTTAAACCAAAGCACATCGAAGGGCTCGGCGAGTGTTTCCATGACCAAATTCGCTTTCTCACGAATAGTCGAATGTCTGCCGTCGGCACCAATCACACAATCGGCACGAATCTCGAATTCGCTGCCCGCATGTGTTGCTCGAACGCCGATGACGCGTCCGTTTTCCTGAATCAGATCCCTCGCATCGGTTTCCATATGCACATGAAACGAGGGATACTGTTTTGCTTTACCTGCGAGAAAATTTAAAAAGTCCCATTGCGGCAAAAAAGCGATATACGGCTCACGCACGTTGAGTCGTGTGAGATCGGCAATCGTAAACACTTCACCGTTCACCATGCCGTTCATCTTTCGCGTCTTATTGTGCGGCAGCTTCAAAAAATCTTCGAGAATGCCGAGTTCGTGCAGTATCTCCATCGTGGACGGGTGAATCGTGTCGCCACGAAAATCCCGGAAAAAGTCCGGCCATTTCTCCAGCACGTGAACTTCAACTCCCGCTCGTGCAAGGAGGTATCCAAGCATCATCCCGGCGGGACCACCGCCCGCAATGACACATTGGGTTTCAATATTCTCCATAGCATTACTATAGCGCAGACGCACCGTTTCTTCATGAGGCGGTGCTACAATACCAGCACTTAATTGTTAAAACTTTCATGTATGAATCCAGTCGTTCACTTTGAAATGCCATACGAGGACGCCGACCGCGCGGCCGAATTTTATACAAAAGCGTTCGGATGGAAGCCAAACATTATGGGTCCGGAGATGGGGGACTATGTGGTGGTGCAAACAACCGAAACAGACGAAAATCGTATGGTTCAGACACCGGGACACATTAACGGAGGCCTGTTTAAGCGCACAAAGCCCGAACAAGTGCCATCAGTGGTAATATCTGTAGACGATATTCACGATGCAATGGAAAAAGTAAAAGCAGCAGGTGGAACAATTCTAGGCGGACAAGGTGGACCGGACGCGCCGGACGACATTCCGGGAATAGGACTGTACTGCGGATTCATTGATTCAGAAGGAAATCGCGCATCAATGTTGCAGCCAAAAGGAATGTAAGGGCATGAAGGTAATTGTGGTGGGCGCGGGTGCATGCGGATTGATGGCGGCGCGGGAACTTTCTCGCGCGGGTCATTCTGTAACTATTCTTGAGGCACGCGATCGGATCGGTGGTCGCATATATCCACTATCGGTAGATGAGTTTGGATATGAGGCAATGGGCGGCGCAGAATTTGTGCACGGAGATGCACCAGTCACAACCGAGCTCGCTACTGAAGCCGGTTTTTCATTTACACACGCAACTGAGTGGTGGGATGTACGTGACGAGGAACCGGGGATCTTACATGGGGAAGGATCAATTGATCTGCCGAGCTCAAGTCACCAACCGGTGTTGCTTGAGAGGCTTGCGATACTCACCGAAGAAAACGATGTGACTGTCGCGCAATTTCTGAAGACAAACTTCTCGGGCGACGAATACGTGGAGCTACGCCAATATGTTCAGCACTGGATTGAAGGCTATGATGCGGGTGACATTGATCGCGCGAGCGCACTTTCGTTGCGTTACGACATGCAGGGAAGTGCGCGTTGGAAACAGCGGAATTTGAAAGAAGGATATGGAGCACTTATTCGATATCTGCACTCTGACCTTGTCGGGCTTGAACTGCGTCTCAATGAGCCCGTTTTGCAGATCACAACGACGCTGCATGGTGTTACGGTCCGCACGGCGTCCGCTACGTATAATGCAGATAAAGTTCTCGTAACAGTGCCATTGCGGGTTCTTCAGACGATCACATTCGTACCTGCAATCGCCGAAAAGATGCAGGCAGCCGACAGTATCGGCATGGGTTCTGTCATTAAAATTCTCATGCGCTTCGATCATAAGTGGTGGGGGAGTGTTCGCGAGCATGCGTTTGAGAAGTTCTTTTTCATGTTCTCAGACGAAATTGTACCGACCTGGTGGACGCAGTACCCGGAGCAATACCCCGTACTTACCGGCTGGGTTGCGGGTCCGCATGCCGATAATTTACGCCGTAAGACCGAAGATGAATTAGAGGCTCTTGCATTACAATCGCTGGCACATATTTTTACGATCGACAGAGCGCACCTGAAGTCATTGCTGATTACGTACATCTCCGTTGATTGGGGAACCGATCCGCATGCACGTGGAGCATATAGCTATACAACGCCTGAGCAGTGGGAGGCAAACGAGGTGTTACTCGACCCCGTGCACAGCCGCCTTTATTTCGCCGGCGAAGCGTTTGGTGATGATGCGCAAGGCACAGTGGAAGGAGCGTTGCAAAGCGGACAGGATACCGCCCGGCTCATGATGGCTTAATACGAGAAACGTTGGCTGCCACATTCGTCGAGCTTAATTTTCATGTTCAAGATATTGAAAAAGAGTGCAAGAAATATAGCTGTACAAAAATGAAGTTGCATCGTATAGCGTGAGAGTGTGGAATTCTTCATCTTGCCTTCAGGCCGCAATGTATAGTCTCCTTTACATGGGTCAAATGTGATTTCTCCACATTCATCTCATTCATTACTCGTATTACTCATAACGAACACAGTATGAATACAAATCGTATTACTCGACCGCTCAGCGTGGCAGCAATCATTGCGATTGCTCTCGTGGGAGCATTCGCAACGGTGCAGATAAGCCAGGCATCGAGTCACCGCGAGGCTCCACTCATCAGCGGAGACCCAAAGGCTGACGCAACAGACCTGTTCGCGTTCGTCAGTCCAGATTCTTCGAGCACCGCGACACTCATCGCGAATTATCTTCCGTTCGAAGAACCGGCAGGCGGACCAAATTTTTATCAGTTCGACGATAATGTGCTCTACGAAATAAAGGTCGATAACAACGGCGACGCGATGCCGGACATCTCGTATCAATTTCGCTTCAAGACAAACGTCCAAAATCCAAACACGTTCCTGTACAACACAGGTCCGATCACATCGCTCACCGATCCGGATTTCAACATCCGACAAACGTATACTGTAACGAAAGTGGTGTACGGAAAAAATCATGGGCGTGATGTAGAAACGGTCATCGCACAAGACGTGCCGACGCCGCCGACAAATGTCGGACCGAAATCGACGCCGAATTATGCATCGCTACAGGCAGCTGCAGTACAGCCGCTCAGCGGCGGCGGAAAGGTGTTTGCCGGACAAAGTGATGACCCATTCTTCGTTGAGCTCGGAGGACTCTTCGATCTCCTTACCATTCGCAATCTGCCAGGAAACGCAGGTGGAGGAGTGGACGGTCTGAAGGGGTACAATGTGCAATCAATTGCGCTTCAAGTGCCAATTAAAGACCTGACAAACAACGGCACTATGCCGACGATTGCCACAAGTTCAAACGCGGTCATCGGCGTCTGGACAACCTCTTCTCGTCAGTCAACGCGCGTTCTGCGCGATGGAAACGGACGAGCAAACGTCGGGGCAGATCATCGTGGCAACTGGGTACAAGTCTCACGACTTGGAGCACCGCTTGTAAACGAAGTCGTTATTCCGTTGAAAGATAAAGATGTGTGGAATGCTTCAAAGCCGTCTGACGATGCACAGTTTGCGGAGTATGTCGCAAATCCAGAACTTGGCACATTGCTTCACGGGCTCTATGGCATCGCGGTACCTCCGCAGGGTGCATTCGGTAGCACATCGCAGCGCGATGACTTGATTGCAGTCTTCTTGACAGGTATTCCAGGGCTCACAAAACCTGAAAACGTGAAGCCTTCAGAAGAGCTTCGTCTGAATCTCGCGATTGCTCCAACTGCATCTCCAAACCGTCTTGGAGTTGTCGCGGGAGACAATCAAGGTTTCCCGAACGGACGACGCCTTGCCGACGATGTAACAGACATCGAAATCAAGGCCGTAGCAGGTGCAGCGTATCCGCTGTTCCATCCAAGCTTCACCCCGGACCCTCTTGCTGCACAATTGGGCGATGGAGTTGACGCAAATGACGCGTCCTTCCGAACATCATTCCCGTACCTGGCGCTGCCATGGGGAGGGTTTGATTCTCGACCGCACGCAAATTAATCGAACTTCGTATGAGCCCCGGGTGTCTCCACCCGGGGCTCTGCCTCAAACGCCGCAGTATCCATGAAAAACAAAAGCACAATTATCTTCGTCATTGTCGCACTGTTCGCGCTTGTGGCGAGTCTTTCTTTTTTATGGATTCAATTTCGGAGCGTAAGGTCGCTCGTACAAGCGAACGCGACGCAAACCGATCGCGTAATCGCGACTCTTGAAAAGAGTGTAGCCGCAACGCCCGACAAGCCGCAATTAGCAGTCGCACTTTCCGATGCGTATTTGCAGAAAATCCGCGAAACAGGAGACGCAACACTCTATAAGAAAATAGAGGACGTGCTGAATGTTGCGGCGGCGAAATCACCGGATAACGCCGACATTGTCGCCAAGCGTGCCGCCGTTGCAAATGGGCGACATCAATTTAAAGACGGCCTCGTTGAAATTCATAAAGCCATAACGCGCAGCCCACAAACCGCGTACATGTACGGTATTGAGAGCGATTCCGAGATTGAGTTAGGGCAATACGATGCAGCGGAGCAATCACTGCAAAAAATGCTGAATCTAAAACCCGCATTCAGTGCGTACGCACGCGTCGCGTATCAACGGGAACTGCATGGCGACTTTGATGGTGCGCTCAGCGCGCTCGCAGACGCAATTTCTGCGGGCAGTTCCAATGTAGAAAATATGGCGTGGGCATATACGGAAACCGGAAAGCTACGCATCAGAACCGATAGGGTAAAGGCAAAACTAGATTTTGAACATGCGCTCGCGATTCAACCGGCATATGCGCCCGCATTGGAGTCGCTCGGACGTCTGTCCTATGCAGACGGCAACATGGTGGCGGCGGAGAAATTTTACCGAGACGCGTTTGTGGCATTCCCGACGGCGCAATTTGCCCAATCACTCGCCAATTTTTATGTGGCACGTGGTGAAAAAGAAAAAGCCGATCAACAAGCTGCGCTCGCGGACATTGCATTCAAAGATGCCAAAGGGGTCAACGTCGATCTTGAATACGCGCTGTTCCTTGCAGATCACGGCGATCCAAAAGTTGCGCTTGCTCGTGCGCAGTCTGCGTATGCGGGGCGGCCGTCAATATATGGAGCAGATGTACTCGCGTGGGCGCTCTTTAAAAATGGTCGTGCACACGAGGCTTTAAAATATGTAGGCGAATCACTGAGACTCGGCGAAACAGATACGACTATCTTGTTCCATGCGGCTTCTATATACGAAACGCTTGGCGAGACAGTACGTGCTCGTGAGCTCTTCACGAAAGCAAAAAGTATTGATCAGTTTACGTTTCCGAATTATTCCGCAGCTCTTAAAGAGCGATAACGTATGCGGCGATTTTCCTATGCATCAGTTGTTGCGATTGCCCTTCTCTTTGGTGGAGCGCATACCGCATCGGCACACGAGCTATTGCCGAAAGTGGTCGTGCAATACCTCAAGACACATCCGAATGCCACGCCGGAAGAGCTGAGAGCGTTTGCGTTGTCACAGTCGCCGGATGTTGCAGCTAAATTTACAAATAGTTCAACGGAACAAATTGTGAGAATCGTTCGAGGTCAGTCACAGACGAGTTTTTTTGATAATGCATGGGATTTTATAAAACTTGGCATTCGGCACATTTTGTCAGGACCGGACCATGTTCTATTTGTACTGACACTTGCACTCGCGTTCGTTTCGATTGCCGAAATTCTCAAACTCGTCACCACCTTTACGACTGCACATACGACGACCTTGATACTCGCTGGAACAGGTTTTTTGTTGTTGCCGGGTAGGGTCGTCGAACCGATGATTGCGGTATCTATTGCCGTCATGGCGATTCTTCCGATCTTTTACGGTGAACTCCCGATTTTTAAAACCGGTTGGGGAAAGATTGCGATAGTATTCTTTTTTGGGTTATTTCACGGACTCGGTTTTGCGGGACTCTTGCGAGATATTGCGATACCCGATGACAGATTCTTGGCTTCATTGTTCTCATTTAATATTGGAATTGAAATCGGCCAAATTATGATTCTCGCGGTTGCACTACCGATACTCTTCGCTGTTCGCAAAAAGTCCTGGTTTCATGTTTTTGTTAAAATCGTCGCGCTTATCATTGCCGCGATCGCGCTCGTATGGACTATTCAACGCATATTTTTTGTCTAGAAACAATCGGTTTTCCACGAGTTGACGTCTGTGATAGGAAATGTACATTTCGGCAATGAAAGGACCGAAGACCTTTTCGGCCACCATGTCGCTCCGCGATTTGTCCTCCGCTGCGCTCGTGTTTCTCGTGTACTTTGTTACCGCCAGGATTTCGCTGTACGTATATTTTCACTTTCACACATCTCCGGCGCTTATTTGGCCGCCGGTCGGAATTGCCCTCGCCGCGGTACTTTTCGGCGGGTATCGAATGACGGTCCCTATTTTTCTTGCTCAGTTTCTCGCGCTCAGCATACAGCTTGACGGTGCTATTTTGCTACCCGTTATTACGGGGGCGGCATATGCGATGCAATCAGTTGCAGCGCTGTTTATTGCACGTCGTCTGAATCTCGCGCTCAATATAGATAAAATGCGCAACGCGCTCATTTTGATCGGGCTCGCGCTTTTCGTCACGCTGATTGCTCCCTTAATTTCAACCGCACTGCAGCTGATTGCGAACATCTTAACTGTTTCCCCATCGGAAAATATCGGACGCGCATGGGGCGGTGGCATGTTCAGCGTGCTGGTTATAACCTCGTTCATTGCATCGTGGTACCCCTGGAAGAATTTTACGATTGCAAAACGTGAAGCGCTCGAAATCGTTGCGGCATTTACAGTGTTGTTCGTGAACAATTATTTACTCTTTTGGACGCTGCATCTGCAAATGTTCGGCGTCGGAGTCATTTTCTTTTTACCGGCTATCTACATATGGTTTGCCCTGCGATTCCATGTGCGCTGGTTTACGCTTGCACTCCTCAGTACATCCATCATTGCTATCGCCGGGACTATTATCGCGCATCCTTCAACGGGCGCACTGAGTGCGCAATTGCTTTCAGATGAAATTTACATCGGATTGCTCGCCGCACTTTTTTTCCCGTTTATGTCTGTGGTAGAGGAGCGACGGATTGCGTTCCACGACCTGGAGCACGCATATGAAATTACCACAGAGGCAGATAAAGCAAAAAATGAATTCATCGCTATATTAGCCCATGAGCTGCGCAATCCGCTCGCCCCGATCGTCAGTTCTCTCGAATTATTGAAATTGGAAACCCAATCTGAGAGTGCACTGGAAACCATACGCATAGCGGAATCTCATACTGAAATGATTAAGCGTTTATTAGACGATCTCCTCGATACGGCTCGGCTTACACAAAAGAAATTTAAGCTTCAAAAAGAAACTGTGGATGTGCGAACGGTTCTTGAGCAATCAGTCGCGAATGTAGAGTCGTTGATGCGATCTCGTGCTCAAGCGTTTACGTCCGTAATGGACGTAGACGGTATGATTCTTTTCGCTGATCCGGTACGGATCAAACAAATCATCATCAACGTACTCAATAATGCAAGCAAATATTCTCCAGTCGGCAGTGCTGTTTCGCTGCATGCGCGAGCGGACAAAAACATGCTGGAAATACGCATTTCTGACAACGGTTTGGGGATTGAGTCCCGTATGTTGGAACGCATCTTTGAACCATTTAAACAAATAGAATCGAAGGACCGGAGTGATGCGGGTCTTGGTATAGGACTGTTTCTGACAAAACGATTATGTGAACTGCACGGCGGTACGGTGCGCGCGGAAAGCGCCGGCAAGGGATTGGGAAGTACGTTTACGATTCGATTACCGCTCTCGCTTCAGATGCCGCTTGAAAACGTACGGGCGACAGTGCTCAGTGGAAACGTAGCACCTTGTCGAATTTTAATCGTAGACGACAATCAGGCCGCAGCGGGAGCGCTACAGAAACTTTTACGCGCCAAAGGTCACACCGTACAGGTCGCGTATTCGGGAGCGCGCGCACTCGCGGATCTCAATGCATTCTCTCCGACCGTTGTATTGCTTGATCTTGGTATGCCTGAAATGGACGGGTACGAAACAGCTCGCCGAATTCGTGCGCAATCAGCGGTAAAGATTGTCGCGTTGTCGGGATATGGTCAGGAAATAGATCGATTGCAGACAGCGCGGGCGGGTTTCGATAAGCATTTAGTGAAACCTGTTTCCGTTGATGAAATTCAACGCTATCTTTTTTCGCTACAGGAAACTTCGCGAGAGCGTGTTGGATGAGAGAATAGATGCATGACACTGCGGATATGATACGACGCACTGCAATTTTCATTGGCATTCTCTGGTGCATTGCTTTGATTGCCTTGTTGTATGTCTATTACACAAGAGATTTTACGCAATATATGAATACGGTCCCGAAAGAAACAACACCAGTTCATGCATCGGGCTTCGCAGTTACCAGTCCCGCGTTTGGAAACAATGAATCGATACCGGCACAGTTTACGTGTGACGAAAAACAAATATCTCCACCACTCGCTTTTGCCGGTGCACCCCGTGACACAAAATCGTTTGTGGTCATTGCCGAAGATCGCGACGTGCCGAAAAGTCTCGTTGCATCAGGTGTATTTCTCCATTGGGTACTGTTTGACATCCCGTCGACGAAAACAGAAATTGGTGTGGGAGAAGTTGCCGGAGTGCAAGGTGCGACCGGAAATGGTATAGCGGGGTATGTGGGACCATGCTCACCGCCGCAGTATGAACCACGCGAACACCGATATTATTTTGATGTGTATGCATTGGATACCCTGCTCGAATTGGAGGAAGGTGCTTCGATAGAGACGGTGCGAGCGAAAATGAACGCACATGTACTCGCACATTCGACGCTTATTGGCAGATACGCACGCAGCGAAAAGTAATCCACAGTTAGACAGAACGGTTTGAGTTTTGTATATACAAGAGGGACTGAATAAAATAAGGAATGATTCGTTGGCCAGAATTCGACTACTTTCGGAGACGCCCGCTGTAGCGCACGACCTGCTTCAGGGGAGAATGAACCGCTGCTGTGCACTCATCGATGAATATTTGAGAGCAAGAAAAAATCGGGAACGAAATGCGACGCTCAGTGCGTTGCTCGAAATTTCGCTTTTTGTAATGCCCGGAGTGTACTGCTTCGGTGGAGATCGTTCAAAAGAAATGCATGCGGTCTTCGGAGTACGCGAAACCGAACGGCTTTCGGGCCGTGAAGAAGCTTTTGAGGTTCCGCATATTCGCATTCACGGAAAAGGGGAACTGGAAGGCCGATGGCAACGGGCTCCCCTCGTCGGTATTGAGGGATTTCTGGTGCCAAGCTGCCGCGACGATTACCGGGGTTCTCGATTCATCAGAGTCGGCGACATAGTTTCCGGTTGACATGACCTATATGTCCTTTGAGACCCGTGCCACCGTTGTGGCACGGGTCATTCATATACTCTCCATGGGTATCTCGTGTACAATAAAACATATGAATATTCGAATCAAAACCAAGGATTATGAACTCACCGGTGCCGTTAAGAAATATCTCGATATCCGTATCGCGGCACTTGAGAAGCTCCTCGGCTCAGACGCATCGATATCACAGGTTGAGGTAGAGATCGGCCGCGCGGCAGGGAAGCAGCGTCATGGCGAGCACCTCTATTTCGCCGAAATCATGATCCGTGCTCCACGTAGAAAACCGATTCGGGCGGTCAATAATGAATCCAGTATCAATGCGGCAATCGACAATGCAAAAGACGAAGCGCTGCGTCAGCTTCGCAAACAAAAAACCGTGAAAGAAACGAAAATAAAACGGGAAGGCGCAGAAGTGAAAAAGACACTTAAGTCAGGGAGGTAGCGCGTCTTCGCTACTCCATGATCGGTGTTGCACCGGTACGCACAAACTCTGTGTACGACATCGTGTTTTTGCCCTCGGGGCGCACGGTATCAAGTACGAGCACATCGTTGGCGACATGTGCTTCGAGTAATTGCACACGCAACTGTTTGCCGTCGCGCTCAAAAAACGCATACGCGGTTGGCCACCCTTCGTAGGCACGAATTTTTAAGAGATTTTCCCACGGATCATCGAGAAATTTAATTTCTCCGTCGCGCTTTTCGAATTTACGCGTATAGGTTGCTATGTCGTGATTTTGAGGTCTCGCCTCAATTTCTTTGCGTACCCACAAGGGGATCATGTCGGCGAGCAAGAGGCCACCGTCACGGGCGAGTACTTCCTCGAGCACGGTTGCCCGCGGCGGCCACGGAGTAATCGGCACACGTCGTTGCGCAATGATCGGTCCATGATCCATTTCTTTGTCGAGGAGCATGATGCTTACACCGGTCGGATTTTCATCGGTCAGAATTGCTGTTCTGATCGGTGAGGGCCCGCGTAAGCGGGGCAGAAGTGACGGATGCATGTTGAGCACGCCGCGTCGCGGTATATCGAGCACATTATTTCTGAGAAGCGATCCGTAATCAGCAACCACAAATAGATCCCAGTCGGATTTCTTGAGTGTTGCGATCGTTTCTGCATCAATTGAGCCGGGCTTCAGAAGCGGTATTGCTAAATTCTCTGCAAGAATTCCAACTGCGGTAGGGGAGCGCGTGAGACCCCGGCCTTTTGCAGAGTCCGGCGCAGTAACCACAACTGACGGATACAGTTTTGCGCTTACCAATTCTTCGAGAACGAACCGTGCCACTTCGCCGGTTCCAAAGTATGCAAATTTAATCGTTCGTGTGTTCATTTTTGTGTTCGTCTTCATAGAGTTCAGTTGCTTTATCAGTATAGAGAATACCTTCGAGGTGATCCATCTCGTGTTGGAATATGTGTGCTAAAAATCCTGATGCACCTCGCGTGAAGCGCTTTCCGGAATCATCATACGCTCGAACGGTCGCTTTTTCGGATCGAGGCACCATGCCCCAGTGTCCTCGCACCGAGAGGCAGCCCTCGTGTTTTTCTATTTTCTTACGCGACACACTCGTGAGTTCCGGATTGATATAAATGTGGTCAGGCAAGGGGACGGGCTCGCTATCGTCGTTCTCGTCTTGCGCGGCACGAGCGAGTGCTCGACCGGAAATTATAAAAATACGTACAGATTCACCGACTTGTGGGGCTGCGAGCGCAACGCCGTAATCCTCTTTCGATAGCAGTGTGCGCATTTCTTTGATAAGCGATTTGATCTCGGGTGAGTCAATTGCGGCGACTGGTACCGGTGCGGCAATCAGTCGAAGAACCGGATTTTCGTTTTCGGGAAGTATGTGTCGCATGAGCGCCGTGAATTCACGTCACTATTACGTTTTTTGCCTCATTTGGCAATACAGTTTAAACCCATACACGCGTACAATAGGCGCATGAAGCATATCGGCTCACAACTCAATCGCGCACTCAAAAAGACCAACGAAACCGAGCGAGGAGAGATCATGAGGTATTTTTGCCAAGAGCTCAATAAGACGCGCGTTCCCGACGGCCTCCCACCGATTGCAATGGGTCGCATGGGGAAGCTCTTGCAACAGATACCGACGAAGGATCTTTATTATCTGAAAAAAGTGTGTGAAGAATCGCCAAACTTTAGTAAAAAATTCTGGTGGGAGATCAAGCCGCAAAATCACACACCCGAAGCAAAAGCCGCGTCCAAAAAGAAATTTGATGAAATGAACAAAAAACGCTTGCGAGGGGATTGAGTGCGATAGGCCGAGAGCGAGAGAAAGAATAAAGTAACAGCTACTTGTGCCCCGAAGGGGTAGTGGGAGATCAAGCCGCAAAATCACACACCCGAAGCAAAAGCCGCGTCCAAAAAGAAATTTGATGAAATGAACAAAAAGCGCTTGCGAGGGGATTGAGTGTGATAGGCCGAGAGTGGCACATGAATGATAATTTGGAGCCGTCTCGCAGTAGGGTACAATGCCCCCACAATGGGATTCTCTTTCGCTCCAAAACTCGGTATTGATCTCGGCACAACGACTGTGCTTGTCTTTGTTCCGGGCAAAGGCATTGTATTGAATGAACCGTCCGTGGTTGCGGTATCACAACACGACAACAGAATTCTTGCGATCGGCAACGAGGCGAAAGAGATGATCGGCCGTACCCCGGACGAAATTATTGCGTATCGCCCGATGAAAGACGGCGTAATAGCGGATTATCGTGTAACGGAAGCAATGTTGCGCTATTTCATCCGTCGCAGTTTGAGTAAGTGGAATTTGTTTCGCCCCGAAGTCATGGTCTCGGTTCCTGCCGGTGTGACGTCGACCGAGCGACGCGCAGTGGTAGAAGCTGCCACCAAAGCCGGTGCGCGCGAAGCGTATGTTGTGAAAGAGCCGATTTTGGCCGCAATTGGTGCAGGAATTCCCATTTATGAAGCGCGGGGCCACATGATTGTAGATATCGGCGGTGGGACCACCGACGTGGCGGTGATTTCGCTCGGTGGGATCGTGGCCTCGACGTCGGTGAAATGCGCCGGCAATCGAATTGACCGTGCAATTGCCGATTACATCAAAAAATCCTCCAATCTCGCAATCGGCGACAAAATGGCTGAAGAAATGAAAATCCACATCGGCTCTGCGGTACCGGTGGAAGAAGAGCTCACCATGCTCGTAAAAGGTCGCGATCATCTCACCGGATTGCCTCGTTCAATCGAAGTAGGTACCAACGAAGTCGTGCGCGCTATAGGCAAAGAGCTCCGCACGATGGTGAACGCAATCAAGGATGTGTTACAGGAAACGCCTCCGGAGCTTGCCGCCGACATCATCGACAATGGCATTACTATGACCGGAGGATCTTCGCAATTGCGCAATTTGCCCGAGCTCATTTTCCGCCGCACGGGGGTCAAGGCTCGCTTGGCAAAAGACGCTCCGTTTTGTGTCGTGAAGGGGACAGGCGAAGCCCTCAAGCATTTAGACACGTACAAAAAAGCGATCATTTCGAAACGCTAAAAGTTTTTGCCCCGCACGATGATGAGCGGGGCAAAAGAGATCACATTGACCGCAGGACCAAAATCATCCCCGTCAAATGCGCAAAAAAGACCGCGCGCATTGAAGGAGTGAGTGTTCCAAGCTGCTCCGATAACTTTTCGATATCAGAAGTCTGAGCGCGTTTTGCATTGGCACTGATTGGCAGCGACTTCCCGGTGTGATCACCGGTGAGGATTTGCTGAATAGTGGTACCGTACGCATTCGCGCAAATTTGAGCAATGCGGGTCGGAAGCGACCGCGTACCGTTCTCGTAGGAGAGGTACGACGGAGTAGGAATCTCAAGTTTGTGCGCAGCTCCGGTCGCGGTTCGATACTTGGCGTTTATTCGCGCCGCCTTGAGCCTTGCGGCAATCGCTTTTCGGTCCGTAGCCTTTTGTGCTTTTTTCGAATTCCGTTTTACACCATTTGTCATAGCGGGAGTCTCCCAGACGTGAGCAGAGTGGAATTGGCTAGCAGGATAGAAACATAAGTATATAAGGTCGTCAATAGACAGCAAGCGTCCTCCTTTAATCAAAAAAGTCCATTATGGTCGATCCGATAACAAAAACCCCGCGACGAATCGCGGGGTTTTGCCTTAGTTGAAAGAATGAAAGAACTTCAGTTCAGTTGCGAGCCATTGAGGAGTATCCCTCGATGTACTTGCCGCCGGTTTCTCGCGCGACGCGCTGGAAACTATCGCGGCAATCGCTGCCGGGATTCGACGAGACGCAGTGCGCAATGACGGGCGGAAGATCCTTCACGCCTTCCCACTTGCCCCAGTCGTCGCCGACCTCGTCCGAGACCACAACGATGGCATCGGGCTTGTCCTTCGCCGCTTCCTTGAGAGCGCCGAAGGTGTTTTCGACACCGCCGTTGCTGCGCTTCACCAACTCCTCCTGAATGCGAACGACGCCGGTGTTCTCGAGCCGATCGACGCGTCCGTCTGCATAGAAGTACACTGCGGTGACCTTCTTGTGCTGCTTCAGAGCGGCGTGGTAGAACGACGCCGTCTTCGAGATCTTGTCGTTCATCGACACGGTGACATCTATTACCAGGGTGACATTGTTACCCTTGATGTCGATGACCGTCTCTTCGATCGACTTCGGAGCTTCGGTCGGTGCGACTTTGAGCACGAGACCCGCATTCAGCGTGTGGGCGTACCCACGGGTGAAACGATCGTTGCAGTAGAACTTGCCGCCTTTGAGGGCGCCTTTGTTCGACGTGCGGTTGCGGAACGAGTCCGAAAGCCGCGCGCACTGCTTGTCGTAGTTCGCATTGAGCTCGGCCTCGTTCGCGACGATCATCGCCGCGACAGTGGTTCCGTTCTGTTTTGCGATCCAGGTCAGATGTTGACCCTTTTTGACCGTATAGGTCGCATCCGCCGCAAGAGCGGGGAGAGCGAGCGACAGCGAGAGGGCAGCAGCAGTGATGGTGCGGAACAGCATCGAGATAGCCTCCAGGTTGTGACTTAGGATTGTAGCAATATAGGCGATCTTTATCTTAGCACGTTTAATTGCTGATGTCAAGCATCTCGCGCTTCGTTTGACAACGGCCCAATAAGCCAGCATGGTGGCATCAGTTCGGCATTCAAAAGGGGGCGTCCACATGCTTCGTGTTCTTACGTACTGCATCTCATTTCTGGCTGGTGGTTACTGCGTCTGGATGCTCAGCGGACAAACGAAGGAGATCTGCGACCCTCCGTTCGTGGTTCAGTCTCAATACAAAGCGCCGGAGTCTGGTCCGAAGCGCACCGTTATCCAACTGCAAGAAGGTGGCGCATTTGAAGCGGAGGGAACCATCAACGGAGCACCTACGCGATTTCTTCTGGATACCGGGGCCACGAGCATCGTGTTGACCGACACGATGGCAGCGACGCTTGGCATTCGCGTGAGCGATCGTGATTTCACTGCACGCGCACTCACCGCGAGCGGTATCGTGAATTTTGCGCGCGTCAACATCGACAGTATTCAGATCGGAGATGTCACTGTGCGCAATGTTCCCGCGGCCGTTCAGCGCGGTGGGCATCTCGGTGTCGTGATCCTCGGTATGCGTTATCTCGCGCTTCTGAAGCGGGTTGAATTGCAGCGGAGCATGTTGATACTTGAACAGTGAGCACTATTACGCAAACACAGAGCTCGGCATGATGTGCCGAGCTCTCTATTTTTGTAGTTTCGAAATATCTTCCATCAGCTTGCGAAGATCGGTTTGAATGGTTTCGAGTGTTCGCTTTTGTTCGCCCTTGCGTACTTCTTCGGCGGCTTCCTCTGCTTCCTCCGCCTTGTCTTCTTCGCTCATTTCTTCCACGTCCTCGGAGATCTCCTCCACGTCTTCTTGCAATTCATCGACGTCTTTTTGAATGGAATCAACGTCTTCGGAGATTTCTCCAACATCCTCTTGAATCTCTCCCACATCCTCTTGAATCTCCTCCACGTCTTCCTGAATAGCGTCGATGTCTTTCTCGACCTCACGCACGGTTGCGTTCGTAATGTTGATAGTCATCTGTATGAAAATAGCGAGGTAGATCGCTTCGAGAGATAAAACAGTTGTGAGTACCAACAGCATGCGATCCACGGGAATCCATCCGGCAAACGAAATTGCAAAACTGCTGATAAACAAAATTGTGTGCACGATTATTGATGTGGGCGAACCGATGCCACGCGTAATCTTAAGGGCGAATTTTTCTACATCATTGGGCTGCTGTGACATATCGCGAGTATACTACTCGCATGACGCTTGCTGGCAATACGTATCTCGTGCGAGGGGATGAGTCCACTATGCCGTTACTGGCAGAACTCTTGAAAGCAGAGGGGATTGAACTCATAGGAAATCCTGACGCCTACGTGCGTGTATACCCGCATTTTGGTATCGATGAGGCGCGCGAGCTTTCAGCGCGTGCGTACGGCAAGTCTATGAGCGGTGGGCGTCGTATATTCGTGGCGCTGTTTACGGTTATAACGGGAGAAGCACAAAACGCGCTGTTGAAAACACTTGAGGAGCCACCGAGTAATGCGCTGTTTTTTCTTGTTACACCGGCACCGGCAACGCTGTTACCGACGCTGCGCTCGCGCGCACAAATGATAGATATCGGTATTTCTGAACAATCAGCAGTCGACGTGACAAAGTTTTTCAGGGCAAAACCACGCGATCGTATTGAAATGCTGAAACCTCTGCTGCTTAAAAATGACGATGACCGGCGAGACGTCGGCGGTATCATCACATTCCTTTCATCCGTGGAGCGCATGCTTGCGTCAATGCCACACTCAAGGGACGGAACCGACGCTGCGCGCCGTGAGGGACTCGAAGCGGTGTATCGGGCGCGCAGGTATGTCGGTGATAAGGGCTCGCTCTTGAAGCCGCTCTTGGAACATGTCGCGCTTTTAGTACCAATGCTATAATCTTCACACTACAATATATATGGACTACGATTTCAAACACGTCGAGGGCAAACTAAAAGCATCCGAGGAGTGGCTTAAAAAGGAGTACGGGGGACTGAGAACTGGCCGAGCTACACCCGCTATTTTGGACGGTGTGCAGATTTCGGCGTACGGATCACAGACTCCTTTAAAACAAGTCGGTAATATTTCGGTAGAAGACGCGCGTTCTATTCGAATCACTGCGTATGACGCATCACTTCTGAAAGATATCGAGAAGGGGATCATCGCAGCAAATCTTGGTGTGGGTACCACTGCCGACGGCTCATCGGTGCGCGTTACATTTCCGGAACTAACAGGTGAAAGACGAGCGGAGCTGATTAAGATTGCAAAGCACAAATTGGAAGAGGCGCGCACATCGGTGCGACTTGCTCGCGACGAATGCTGGAAAGAGATTCAGGAACGCGAACGCGAGGGCACGTTGACGGAAGACGATAAATTCGCGCTCAAAGAGAACTTGCAGGAAAAAGTCGATACAACAAACGAGGCATTGGAAGGCGCATTTAAGGCAAAAGAGACAGAGATGACATCCTGATTATATGACCGCACTTTTGGTCATTGCGATTCTCGTGTTTCTTATCGTGGTGCACGAGCTCGGGCATTTCATTGCTGCGAAGCTCTTTCGAGTCAAAGTGGAAGAATTTGGTGTTGGCTATCCGCCGCGCGCGTTTTCATTTGGCCGTTTCGGTGGTACTGAATACACATTGAACTGGATCCCGTTCGGCGGCTTCGTGCGCTTATTCGGGGAAGAAGAGGAGCATGGCTCGGGAAGCTTTTCCGATGCGCCACGATGGAAGCAGGCGATAATCCTCCTTGCCGGCGTTACGATGAATGCACTCGCGGCGTGGGCGCTCTTTAGCGGCGCATACATGATTGGTGTGCTGCATCCGGTTGAGGTACGGGGAGCACATACTCAATTAATTGTTTCGCAAGTTATACCTGCGTCTCCCGCAGATGCCTCGGGCATCAAGGCCGGCGATGAAATCGCGGCGGTTCGCGAAGGTAAAACCGATCTTGTGGACATTACGCCGCAAGGTGTTTCGGATTTTGTGAGCAAGCGCGCAGGAAAAGAAATCGAGGTCTCGTACATTCACGACAAAATACTGAAAACCGGCATCATGCGGCCTGCGCACGCAATTATTCCGGGGAGTGAAGGCAGACCGGCCGTCGGACTCGGACTGCTACTCGCCGAAACGGAATCGCTCGGTTTCAAGGAATCTGTTGTCGAAGGATTCGCGCGCACAAAGGTGACATTTGTTGTTGTATGGGATGGACTTTACGGCATTGTGTCGCAAGCACTCCATGGTAAACCTGATCTTTCGGATGTTGTCGGGCCTGTCGGGCTCGTAACCGCAGTCGGAGAGGCTTCAAGTAATGGGTGGGGCTACGTCCTTTCACTCGCCGCATTCATTTCTGTGAATCTGACAATCATCAACTTGATTCCCGTTCCGGCGCTCGACGGAGGTCGATTATTGATTGTCATTATTGAATCCATTTCACGGCGACGGGCTCCGAAAATTGCCGTGCAATTAGTAAACGCTATCGGACTCGCGCTCGTGATCATGCTTATGGTTACGGTGACCTATCACGATATCGCACGGCTATTTGCGTAAATATAAAAAAAGCCGGCAGTACGTACACACGCACTGCCGGCTTATGGGCTCGCCTTACGCGGCGAGTCTCCCTTCTGGGTTTCCCAATTAGTCGAGACGCGATCCGCACTGCTGTTGCATCTGTTGCTGGCGGATGACATCGTTTTCGCGAGGCATCTGTTGCTGCATGTGGGCCGCGTAGACACGATCACGATGCGTAAAGTGATCGTGACGATACACTCCGGTGCGCGATGCCGGAATTGATCCGGGCGGTACGTCGGCGAAGTCGGCAGTACGGTTAGCTGCGGTGACTGGCATTGAGTTTCCTCGGTTAGGGAAAAGGATCACGAATGCACTACTTAACAGTACCTACCTCCGCGTGAGGTGATCGTAGCACGGGAGAGTGCAATTCCCGCTGAATGTACCTGTATTTTCCGGCGCTGACAAGCGCTTTTTTTCATAAGCCCAAAAAGGCCAGAATACCGCCTTTTTGTACGCGACTGCGCATCTGATACTATGTGCCAACGTATGCGCCAATCGCACCTATTTACGAAAACTCGAAAGGAGGCGCCAAAAGACGAAGTCGCAAAAAATGCGCAACTGCTTATCAGAGCGGGCTATATTCATAAAGAAATGGCCGGCGTGTATGCCTATTTGCCGCTCGGAATTCGGGTTTTAGAAAAGATTAAGCAGATTGTCCGCGAAGAAATGAACTCCGTCGATGGGCAGGAGCTCATTATGACCACTCTGCAAAAAAAAGAATTGTGGGAAAAAACGGGACGATGGGACGATGGTGTCGTCGACGTGTGGTTCAAATCAGAACTCAAAGCAGGAGGTGAAGTCGGATTCGGTTGGAGTCATGAAGAACCGAGCGGAGAGATGATGAAAAATTACATTTCGAGCTACAAAGACCTCCCGGTATCCGTGTATCAGTTCCAGACAAAGCTTCGCAACGAAACACGAGCAAAAAGCGGCATCATGCGCGGACGAGAGTTCGTCATGAACGACATGTACTCATTTGCCGCCGATGAAGCATCGCATCTTTCCTATTACGAATCCGTAAAGCCTGCATACATGCGTGTTTTTGAGCGGCTCGGTTTAGGGCCAGACACCTATATCACGTTTGCGGCAGGTGGCGCATTTACCAAATACAGTCACGAATTCCAGACTGTCTGCGAAACGGGAGAAGACTGTATTTATATCAACCGCGAGAGAGGTATCGCCATCAACGAAGAAGTGCTCAATGACGAGACGCTTGAAACGCTCGGAATTGAGCGCGACTCTTTGGAAAAAGTTAATTCGGCGGAAGTCGGAAACATATTTAATTTCGGGCAAGAAAAAGCGCGCGATCTTGGGCTTTCGGTCAAAGATGCGCAGGGTGCTGAAGCTCCTGTATGGATGGGTTCATATGGTATTGGAATCACTCGTCTCATGGGCGTACTCGTAGAGAAGTTCGCTGACGAAAAAGGAATTGTGTGGCCGAAATCAGTTGCACCGTATGCGGTGCATTTGCTCGTGCTCTCGGGCGGTAATGAAGACGTGGTTGCTGAAGCGGTGCGTATGTACGAGGAGCTTCAAGAACACGGCATTGAAGTATTGTTCGATGACCGCGATGTGCGTGCCGGAGAAAAATTTGCAGACGCTGAACTTATGGGAATTCCTACGCGCATCATCGTCTCAGAAAAGACAATGGCCGAGGGTGGCGTAGAGGTTATGGATAGGAAAAACGGATCAACTTCTTTTCTTGCGGACAGCCGCGTCATTGAGTACCTTTGCGAGTAATGCGGTTGAAATATCATGGATTCGTTTCGAAAATTTAAAGACAAAATACTCGGCTATTTCTCACTCGACATTGGCATCGATCTCGGCACTGCGAATACTCTCGTGTATGTAAAGGGGCGCGGCATCGTCATCAATGAACCGTCGATTGTTGCGGTGAATACAAAAACGGGACAAGTGGTTGCCGTCGGACAGGTTGCAAAAGACATGCTCGGCAGAACACCGGCACATATTCAAGCGGTACAACCGGTTGTTGACGGAGTCATTTCTGACTTCGAAGTTACATCGGAAATGCTTGCGTACCTTATTGATAAAGCGCAGGGCGGTAAATCAAAAATGCTCGGACCCCGTGTGGCGGTCGGCGTGCCTTCGGGTATTACTTCAGTTGAAGTGCGTGCGGTTCGCGATGCAGCGCGCGCCGCAGGTGCGCGAGAAGTCCATATTGTGGAAGAGCCGCTGGCGGCCGCTATTGGTATTGAGCTCCCGGTTCACGAGCCGACCGGAAGCATGATTGTTGATATTGGCGGAGGCACAACGGACATCGGTATCGTCAGTCTCGGCGGATTGGTAAATGCACGCAATGTACGAATTGCGGGCGATCGTTTCAATAGCGACATCGTGAGTCATATCCGCAATGAATTTAAAATGCTTATCGGCGAAAAGACAGCTGAAGAAGTCAAGATAGCGATTGCGTCTGTCGCATTAAACCGTGATCGTATCGAAGCAATAATTCGCGGCCGCGACTTGGTGACGGGTTTGCCGCGCGAGATCCTCGTATCCGATCAAGACATCAGAAACGCAATTGGTCACTCTATTGAAGAGCTTGTTGATTCCATTAAAGAGGTGCTAGAAACCACCCCGCCGGAAATCGTCGGAGATATCGTACAGCGAGGCATTTATCTTGCAGGCGGTGGTGCGCTCATACGGGGTTTGCCGGAATACTTTTCACGAAACCTGGGCGTACCGGTTACGGTCGCGTCGGATCCGCTGACGGCGGTCGTGCGCGGTACGTCAATTATTCTCAACGACATGGAGTTGTACAAAGAAGCAATGCTTCGCAGCGACGAAGAACTTTTGGCAAACGATAGATTCTAAATATGTCCATTCACACGAAACGGCATAGCATGCGTCGAATCATTCCATCTATGCAGACAAAGGCAACCACAATAGTGATGACATTATTCATTTCAAATGGCATGCAAAGACAATGCCGTTTCGTGTGACGGGTATGGCACGTCAGGAATTTTCGCATCGTACACTCCATGGTGCGCCACGGGGACGAAGTACGCTTTTGTTTATAACAATTTTTATTCTCTGTGTTTTTGGGCTTGATGCGTTGCTGGGAGGTCCGTTTCGAAACTTTATACGAAGCGCCGGTGCCACGCTGTGGACGGGTGCAGCTTCTGCTCGTTCATCCGTAGCGGGAAGCGGTTTTTTTGCTCGAAACAGCACGCTCGCCACCGAAAATGAAAACCTAAAAATGCAATTAACAGCATTGCAAGAGCGCGCGTTTGCGTATGGTGCGCTCAAGCAAGAAAATGACACGCTCCGCACGATGCTACGATTTACGCAATCATCGCCGGGTATTACAGCGCGCGTCGTTTCGTCGTATCACGCATCGCCGTACGGAACATTTCTGGTGAGCGCGGGCGCAAATGATGCAATTGCAAAAGGTGACTTGGTATTAAGCGAAACAGGGTATGTGGTCGCGCGCGTGGCAGACGTTGGTGAAACGCATACGCTCGTGAAATCGGTATTTCAAAACGGATCAAACATTGACGTCGTTGTCGGAAATGCTGCTGTTACCGCCACGGGGCAAGGAAACGGAAACGCTCGCGTGGATGTGCCCCGGGGTATCAATGTACAGGTGGGTGACACGGTTACGGCACCGACGTTGGGCGGCCATCCCGTGGGTATTGTCGGAAAGGTGGAAGCGGTTTCGACAACCGCCGAGCAAAAAGTGTATATCGTATTGCCGGTCAACGTGTCGCTGATTCGCTTTGTCTATATTATTCCTGCGCCATGATTCCGTTTCGTGTCATGTGTACCGCGCTCGGTGCAATCGCCTCATTATTTATTGCGCCGTGGATAACCGCGGTGTGTATTGTGGTGCTTTCAGTTCGATTTCGAGCGCTTGAGGCGGTAGCGCTCGGTAGCCTGCTTGATTTTCTGTGGCTTCCGCATGACTCTGTGCTCACTATGTTTCCGCTTTGCACTATCGTTTCGCTCGTTCTTGTGTGGGGATTTGAACCGCTCCGATTAGAATTTCTCCATTGAAATGGTTGACCCCTGTTAGAAATAGCCCGCCCTAAGTCCCGTGGGGCGCGCAAGTGCGGGCGTGATTTCTACCGGGGTTCATGAATTGAACTACGGCGGCGAGCGCGTATAGTAGAACAATGTTCGGACGACTCAAAAGAAAGAAAATGCGGGTAGTATACGAAATTGCGCCCGAGGAAATCTTTCTTGATTCGTCAAATCTGCCGGATTTCAACGCAGCCTCGTTTGAGGGTCGGGTAGAACGGCCTGTCGCCAATAGAGCGATATTTGCTGTCGGGGCAGTATTCGTACTTGTCTCGCTCGGTTTCGGCTACCGGGCATTTTCGCTACAGGTTGCGCACGGGGCTACGTACGAAGATATCTCAATAAACAACACGCTTTCTCGATCGGTTATATTTGCAACGCGTGGGATCATCTACGATCGATCCGGTCGCGAACTCGCGTGGAACGAAACCGCCCTCGCTGTTTCCACATCGACGGATTCATTGCGTGAAGGAATTACAGCAGCAAATGGATCAATAGCGGCAAAAAAAGATAACACCACCGCGACAGACGACAACACGTATGCACTTCGTAAATATACGACCGTTCCCGGCATGGCACATATTCTAGGATTTGTGCAGTATCCGAAATCCGACGCGCATGGAACCTGGTGGCGAGAAGAATACACGGGTGTTTCGGGATTGGAGCTTGCGTACGATGCGCGTGTTGCGGGAAAAAACGGAAGCCGCCTGATCGAAGCGGACGCACACGGACATGTGGAGCGGGAAAATATGGTTTCTCCCCCAGTGCATGGCGAAGACCTCCATCTTTCAATTGATTCCGACGTGCAGAGTAAACTTAATACAATCCTCGCGACTCATGCGGAGGAAATGGGATTTAAGGGTGGGGCCGCCGTCATCATGGATATCCGCACCGGAGAATTACTCGCACTCACGAGTTTTCCTGAGTACGACAATCAAGCCTTCACCGATGGAAACTCCGCAATCGTGAGCGCGATTTCGAAAAATACGCACTCGCCTATGCTCAACCGTGCTGTCGGCGGACTGTACACGCCAGGATCTATCGTGAAGCCGGTATTTGCGATAGCTGCGTTACAGGAGGGTATTATTTCGCCTGATAAGGGTATCCTGTCGACCGGAAAGCTGGTATTGCCAAATCCGTACGATCCCTCGAATCCGTCGATTTTTCGGGACTGGACAGTGCATGGCCTGGTCGACATGCGCACAGCGATTGCAGTTTCCTCAGACGAATATTTTTACACCATTGGTGGAGGTTTTGGCGGACAACGCGGTCTTGGTATCTCGAAAATCGACCAGTACGCACGGCTCTTCGGTATGTCGGAGCGAACCGGCATCGACCTGAAAGGTGAGGTTGAGGGTGTGATTCCGACACCTCAATGGAAAGAAAAGAATTTTGGTCTGAACGATCCGTGGCGCATCGGAGACACCTATCACACAGCAATCGGACAATTCGGATTTCAAATCACACCATTACAAGCAGTTCGATTTGCTGCGGCGATTGCAAACGGGGGGAAGCTTTTAAAACCGCAGCTACTTGCCTCATCAACGGCGGAATTCAGACAAATCGATATTCCGGTGGCGTACTTTCGGGTTGCCCGGGAAGGCATGCGCATGGCGGTTACATCAGATCGCCCCGATGCGACGGTCAAGGCATTAAATATTTCAGGCATTCAAATTGCGGCGAAAACCGGAACGGCGCAACTGGGTTCGCATAACGAATATATGAATTCGTGGTCGATCGGATTTTGGCCTGCAGATAATCCAAAATATGCGTACGCGGTTGTGCTTGAAAAAGCGCCGGCGCACACTGCCTCTGGTGCCGCACCCGGTTTGCAACCCTTCTTCTACTGGCTCAAGCGGGAGCATCCTGAGTACGTCAATTAGTTACCCACATTGTACCCGTACCTTTATCCTGTATACTGCGCGACATCAAACCTTATGACAGATGAGACAAACTATTTGAGCAAGGAAAAGTTCGACGAATTGACCACCGAGCTTGAGCATCTTAAGACGATACGCCGTCGCGAAATTGCGGAGCAGTTGGAGTACGCTCGCTCGCTTGGCGATCTGTCAGAAAACGCAGAATACGAAGAGGCGCGCAATTTACAGGCAGCGACGGAAGATCGTATCCGCGTCATTGAAGAACAGCTTTCGCACGCACGCATTATTGAACATACGAAGGGCAACACGGTTTCTCTCGGCAATTTCGTTACCATTCAGAAGCAGGGCGAAAAAGATGAACACACATACGAGATTGTCGGATCCGCAGAAGCAAACATGCAAGATAGAAAGATTTCACATCTTTCTCCGCTTGGAAGCGCGCTCATGGAAAAAAAGAAAGGTGACTTATTTACCTTCGACACTCCGAAGGGGCAGCAGAAGTATAAAATTGTAAACATAAAATAGTTAAAAACCCTCCGCTTACGCGGAGGGTTTTTAACAGAGAGACGATATGAGTGCATTCAGACGGTTGAGCGATGCTCGTGATGTGCGACCGTCGCGAGCATTTCTATTGACGCTGCTCTGCATCTTTGTGCTTGCGGGTGTCGCCGGATCCGTACTATACGGTAACCAAATCAATGAAAACGCCCTCGACGAGCGTCTTGCTTCTCATTCATTGCTGACACCGAATCTCTGCCTTTCGTTTGAGCGTTTCGACGCGGATGAGGGTGCGTGTACGGCAAAATGCTCCGATGAGAAATGCGCAAAGCTGGAGAGCAATTATCGACGAATCATGAATGTGCTCAGCCTGGATGACTTGAAGCTGTATTTTGGTTTCGTCGAAGCACCCTATGATGAAACATCGACCGCTGCAGAACGAGCTGATCAACCAATTGATCCTGATTCAGTCATGAACAGGACATTTCAAGTCGAGCACGGGGAACTTGGCAAAGAGGTCTCACATACAGGTCAGCCATATTTTGGTCGTACGCCCCAAGAGCTATGGAATATGTTTGAAGTCGCAATCGCTCCGCAAGATCGGCTCTCAGTTGATGAGTTCCTTATATTGAATGACGTAAATGCATCGTTACCTTCTCAAGCCTGGGTATTGAAGATTGGCACGACCACGTGGCAAGCAGCGCTTAACGCAGGCGTGTCGTTTACCCGGCAGGGACATATCGTGGATAGAGGTAATTTTGTGCACACGCTCATTCATGAGTCCGCGCACCTTATGACTTTGAATGACCGTCAACTCGACGCTTCGATAAGTTCAACAACGTGCACAACGATTATGTTCGACGAGGGGTGTGCGAGACCCGCTTCATATATTCACGCGTTTGTCCGGCAATTTTGGCACAGCTCCATTGGCGCGCATGAAATGCCGTTTGGTGAGTATAAAAAAGGAGACTTTGTGAGCGGATACGCCGCCGAAAATATGGCCGAAGATATTTCTGAATCGTGGGCTGCCTACGTGTTATTACCGAAACCGCGAGGAAATTCTATTGCTGAGCAAAAGACTTTGTTTTTCTACAACTATCCTGAGCTCGTCGAGCGTCGCAATGCTATTCGCCACGACATCGGCACTATTCGTTAATGGTTGAGTCGTTTGAAAGCCAATACCTGCTGCTTGTTCAAATTCTATATCTAATTATTGAGCCACACGGCCATGTTCATGCCGACAGCGTAGAGCGTCCACGCAAGGTAGGGGAGTAAGAGCCAAAACGCGATGCGGCTACGGTTCCAAGCCTCAGCGGTGAGTAGCATAACAAATAAGGCGAGCAGCAATGCAACTATAAGTGAAACGAAAATGACATTGTATCCGAAAAAAAGGATGAGCCATGCCATGTTAAATAGTAAATGCGTAAAAAACAGCGGCACCCAACCGCGAAAGTCCCATGGCTTGGGATCATGAATCCACATGAGGCTTGATGCAATCGATATGAGGGCATATGAAACAATCGCTAGAAAGAAAATAACCGGCAGTGGTAGCGAAAAAAAGAGGGGGCGATTCAAGGCATCGTACCAGTGGAAGGTCTGTACATTTATATAGAGCGCAGAAATGCCGCCTGCTGCAAAGCAGAGGCCTGAGGCAAGCATGATGCGCATCCACGCAGGAAGGATTACCATAGATTGCTATATAGCCACAGAATATGGTATTAGTCAAGTGAAAGACGTGTCACTCACTTCGTTTATGTCGGGCCGCCGGGGATCGAACCCGGTCTACATGACCCCCAGCCATGCGTACTACCGGTATACTACGGCCCGGAAAAGATCTAATCGCTCAAATATCGTAGCAGATTTACATTTCTGTGCACTTACCCTACAACACAGTGACTGTCTTCGGCTTTCGCTACTGGGAATAAGCAGCTGCTTCAGCTTGTATCACTTTATTCTGCTCTGATGGAGAAACCGATGCGGACGAGTCCGTTGTCACCATTGTTCGTAGCAATGGTGTCGGATCTATGTCGTGCGACGTAGGAGATGAGCCCCAACCAACAAAAACAAAAACATTGTTATTTAGCGATACCGCAGCACCGTAATAGTGATACGCGTCTGTAGGTTTTGCGGTGTCAGGGAAGGAATACATTTTAAGTCCACTCATGGTATTGCCTGATGCATCCGACGCAGAGGCGACTCGATTAACTGTTTCGAAAACAGTGCCCTCGAGCGTGTGCCGTAACATCAGCGTTATTTTTCCTCCGACATCAAAATATATGATGTCACCTGCGCGGTCAGTTCCAGTCGCAGGAACACTCTTTTCAACAACGGTCCATGCGCTCGGATACCAAAATGAAAATCCGTGTTTTGAACTAACATACTTGCTCATACCGGTTACTCCAGTTGCACGCGCTGAAGACTGTGTCGATGGTTTTGGCTTAGTAATAACAGCGGCTTTCCCTTGAGCGGTGGGCTGAGCATTAGTTTGTTCCTGATAAGAGGGCGTTTGAGGTGCTACACTCTGACGCCCTACGTAATACGCGCTGCCACCAACCACTACCGCTCCCAGAATGATCGCTATTAAAAGTCTCAATGTAATAGAGCCTTTTTTTGAGTTCATACAGAAACGATACCACTTTTATGTAGACTTCACTCTGTTAGTGCACCTTATAGGATTCGAACCTATGACCTTTCGAATGTGAATCGAACGCTCTAACCAACTGAGCTAAAGGTGCGTAAAAGAATACTACGTGAAAACTTCTCCAACTCAACTTTCATTCTCATCGCACTGCGATGCTCGTGCGGCACTCGTTGCGCTCGTGTCCTCCCGGCAGGAGTCGAACCTACATCGGCCCCTTCGGAGGGGGCCATCCTATCCATTGAACGACGGGAGGGTATCACTATTGTGCACCTATTATCTTTTTTGACTCACTCGCGAACATTCAATACTTGTCCTCGGAGTGCGATAGCGCGTGCGGGGGTCCATTGAACGACAGGAGGATATCACTATTTAACACGAAAATGACTCGGAAAACGAGGGTCTGTTATAATGCCAACATATGGAATCAGACGCGGTAAAAAAACAGATACGAACGGTCACGCTCGTCGGTCTTACAATCATACTCACGATTATTGCCGGGCTTTTTCTTTCACTTTCTAATATTGCTAAAACGCAGCGCATGTATTCGATAGCGACATTCAAGGAATGCAAAGCGGCTGGATATCCGGTAATGGAGTCGTATCCCGAACAATGTGCGACGCCCGATGGTCGGACATTTCTGGATGATGCGCAACCGGTGCAAAGCGCGCCTTCTGCAACGGGTACACCATATATTGAATCGAGCGGTTGTGTCGCTTCAGGTTGCTCGGGACAGTTGTGCATATCTACATTGGACGCAGCAAATGGCGGTGGGGTATCTACGTGCGAATTTCGCCCTGAATTTGCCTGCTACAAAAAAGCAAAATGCGAGCCGCAGGCAAACGGAAAGTGCGGCTGGACAGACAGTGCGACACTGAAACAATGTCTCTCACATCCGCCGGCGCTCGATCAAGCACCGCAGGCGATCTAGTCATTGTGTATCTGTGATTCCGTAGTTCATACTGCATCGATGGAATTGATACGTCCCTTTGATCATCTCGGTAGTAATGATGTCAACATAGCGGGAGGCAAAGGAGCATCTCTAGGCGAAATGACGCAGGCGGGAATCCCCGTACCGCCGGGATTTGTAATTCTCACCGACGCGTTCGAGCAGTTTTTGAATGAGTCTGATCTCAGACAGGACATCGAAGCGATTCTTATGACGGTAAACAAGGATGCCATCCATACGGTTGAGCATGCGTCGGAGAAAATCCAGAATTTGTTACATGCGGCATCTATGCCAGAGGATATCGCGGCAGAAATACGAAAGTATTTCAAGAATCTCGATGCGGAGTTTGTGGCAGTTCGCTCAAGTGCAACGGCCGAAGACGGTGCTGCTGCTGCATGGGCAGGGCAGCTTGATACGTATTTAAATACAACGAAAACCGAATTACTCACCAACGTGCAGCGATGCTGGGCCTCTTTGTTTACGCCACGCGCAATCTTTTATCGCTTTGAAAAGGGTATGGGTGCACAAAAGATATCGGTTGCCGTTGTCGTTCAGAAAATGGTTCAAAGCGAAGTTTCGGGCATCGCGTTTTCTGTACATCCGGTTACCGAAGATCGTAACCAGATGATCATCGAAGCGGGGTTTGGTCTTGGCGAAGCGATTGTCTCCGGTCAGGTAACGCCAAATTCATATGTCGTGACAAAAGTCCCGCGGGTAATTATCGACAAAAATATATGTTCTCAAGCGCGAGGAATGTTCCAGGCCGTTACGGGCGGTAATGAATGGCGAGACATAGAAACTGCTCGGGCAGGTTCACAGGCATTGTCAGACGTGCAAATCCTTGAGCTTGCCGACATGGTCGCCCACATTGAGGCGCATTATGGATTACCCTGCGATATTGAATGGGTATACGAAGGGGGAAAGTTCTACATAACGCAAAGCCGACCAATAACAACACTTTCTGAAGCCTCAGGTGCGATCTCAAAAATAACCTTTAAAAAATCATACTCTCGCGATACGACGCTTTTCATGCAAGCACTTTGGGCAAAGGGGCTCCTGGAGTTACCTGAACAGAAGTTCGGACTGAAAAACCCTCATACGCCCTTCATTGCACACCGAGTGCATGAAGGAGTTGTCGAGATTTGGGAACACGAACCCGCTATTCGATGGTTATTGGACACGCTTTCAGTAGAGAATAAGAAAGGCATCACATTTCTAGAGAATGTACTAGAGGAATATACCGGATTACTTTCGTTAATAAGTTCTGCGCGCGAAAAAAGGAATATTGATGTGTACCGGAATCTTATTTACAAAGCGGCTTTCAATATGACACTCTTCTTGTATACGGGAATGGACGAACGCAGCCCGGAAAAAGCAAAAAACCTAGCGGTACATGCGCGTGAGATCGTTGATTTCTTTGCAGATAACGACGCATTTGTGCGAGCATACATTGCCGAACGTGCCGGCATAACTCCTGAGCAGGCAGGTGTCGTCTTGGCGGGCGAGGTAAGTCAGATTCCTTCGATAGAAATTCTCGATCAAAGATTATCCTCCTATCTT
This sequence comes from Minisyncoccota bacterium, assembly GCA_043780835.1. GTDB lineage: Bacteria > Patescibacteriota > Minisyncoccia > Phycocordibacterales > UBA2100 > UBA10103. The sequence continues at coordinate 105,671 of JAYWCB010000001.1, read as the reverse complement.
CTAATCGACGGAGTTGCGGTTTCGAATGAGCCATTAGAAAGCTTTGTGTGGCAGCATCCTGAATACCTGTTTCGTTCGGACAAACAGGAGTCAATGGAGATGACTTCTGTGAACGGAGAAACTGCATATCCGGGCCGGGTACGCGGAGTCGTGCGACTTGTCCGAAAGCAGGCGGATATGGCACGCGTACAAAGTGGAGATATATTAGTTTCTCCGATGACGACACCGGACTTTATGCCTGCGATGCAAAGAGCTGCAGCGTTCGTTACCGACGAGGGAGGCGTTACCTGTCATGCGGCAATTGTTGCTCGCGAAATAAAAAAGCCGTGCATTATTGCAACCAAAATCGCAACGCAGGTCTTGGCTGATGGGGATGTGGTGGAGGTGGACGCTGATAATGGAATTGTGCGCATCATTGAAAAAAGTTAGGATTCGAAACGAACGGGCCTATAGTATAGCGGTAGAACGGTTCCATGGCATGGAACAGGTCGGGGTTCGACTCCCCGTAGGTCCACTGAAAAATAAAGAAGACAACGCGTAGCGTTGGTTGACTATATTTTTCGGGCTTACGGGGAGTTGAAAGGCGGAGGCGGTGTACCGCGTACTCGCGGGTCGCCGAGCCAGGGCAGTGACCACTTAGCGAGGCTCCGAGCTTAGTGAGTCACGCCGACTCCCCGTAGGTCCACAAATCTATGAATAAATCCCGCCTCGAAAATCTCTCCGATGGTTTGTTTGCGATTGTCCTTACGCTTGTTGTGTTCGATGTAAAAATCCCGGATACCGAGGCAATCAAAACGAGCGCATCGCTTGAGCATGCACTCTTCGAGCTCCTCCCGACATTCGAAGTCTTCTTTTTGAGTTTTGTCGTTCTGACAATGTTTTGGATCGGACACAATTTCCTCTACTCCGTATTTGCAAAGACCATCAACCGATCACTAATAATCCTCAATCTTATATACCTTGCACTCATATCACTCATTCCATTCACGGCGCGCGTGCTCGACCTCTACCGGAATATTCCTCTTGCGGTCGTTGTATACGGAGTCAACATATTTTTGATCGGCGTGCTCAATATAATCATTTTTAACTACGCGCTGTCCTCTGATGAAATTGATACCGCAGAAGTCTCAACGCGTCTGATCAAGCAGGCGAAAATCCGTCAGCTGATCACTCCACTTTTCACGTTCTTTGGAATCTGTGCGGCTTTTGTTTCGATTCACGTGGCGTACCTGCTTTTTGCGTTGCCAATCATCTTTAATATTCTGCCTGGTTCACTCAACGCGCTGGAGAGACTATTCGGATTTGAGCTGAAGTAAAATCTTCCGATAACCAGCCGTGAAAACCCCACATACAGGGGTTTTTTGCAGTGTGGATAACTGTGTTGCGGTGGGGTATAGTGGTTTATAATCTTACTTAGTGGGAGAAAGTGGGAAATCAGCGCAGTAATCAAATTGGTCATGTTTATCGGCGAATACGAACACAATCTGGACGAGAAGAAGCGGATATCGCTTCCGAAGTCCTTTCGTACGTCGTTGGGTAAGAAGGTGGTCATGACGCGCGGCCTCGATAACTGCCTCTTTGTGTATTCGCAAAAGGCGTGGCAAAAGGTAGCCGCCAAGCTTCAGGAGCTATCGTTTGCACAAGCAGATACTCGAGGATTTAACCGATTCATTCTTTCCGGTGCAGCCGAAGTTGAGGTCGATGCCGCAGGGCGCGTACTCATTCCGGATCACCAGAAAGTATTTGCCGGTTTGAATAAAACAGTCGTCTTTGCAGGAGTCTCTGATCGAGTCGAGATCTGGGACAAAGACCGCTGGGACACCTACAAAGCCCGAATCGAGAAGCAGGCTGATGCGCTCGCCGAGAAACTCGGTGAGATCGGCGCTCTCTAATTGGTGGCCTTGAGCTGCTGGAGGATTTTTCAATGTCATGCGCACGCGACGTTTACAATCTTCCAGCAACTCGATGCCGTCACCATCGGTCTCGAACACCGGTGGGCATCGAACCGTTCTTTTACACGAAGCAATAGAATCGCTCTTGTTGAAGAAATGCGACGTCGTCGTTGACGGAACGCTGGGGGGCGCGGGACATGCGCTCGCAATCGTGAAGCAGCTAGGCCACGGCGGCACCTTTATAGGGGTCGACGCCGATGAAGATGCCGTCAGCCGCGCTCGCGATGTGTTAGCGGATGCCCAGGCTCCCGAGGATGTTGGTCCGCCCGTTCCCGCATTAGGCAACGGGCCGACCGTCCTCCTCATCAATGACAATTTCCGTAATCTAAAATCGGCACTCGAACGCGTACACATCGAGTCAATCGACAAGGTGTTGTTTGATCTTGGTTGGAGCCAATTTCAGTTGAGTGCGGGTCGCGGATTTTCGTTTCAGACCGACGAAGCACTTTCGATGGCCTATGCGAAAAATCAATCGCTCACAGCGGCAACGATTGTGAACGAGTGGGCAGAGCAATCAATCGAAGATGTGCTGCGCGGATTCGGCGGTGAGCGATACGCCGGAAGAATTGCGGAACGGATCGTGCGCGAGCGAGCCATTCGACGGATCGCAACGGCACGTGACTTAGCGGAGATCGTACGAGCTGCAGTACCGGCTGCGTATCGTCACGGCAAGATTCATCCCGCCACGAAATCATTCCAAGCGTTGCGCATTGCAGTGAATGATGAATTCGGTGCTCTGAGTGAAGGAATGCAGGCAGCATGGGACTTGCTAGCACATGATGGTCGTCTGGCAGTGATTTCGTTTCATTCAAGTGAAGACAGAATTGTGAAGCATCGTTTTGCAAATTGGGCTCGTGACGGACAGGCAGTGCTTGTCACCCGTAAGCCCATCGTGCCAAGTGAGCAAGAATTGAAAGCCAATCCCCGTGCCCGTAGTGCCAAACTCCGTGTCATACAGAAACTATGAACAAAAACCTCGCAATATTATCGTTAGAATATACATACGAACGGGTCGCATTCCGCGTCCTGTTCGCGATACTCGGTGTGCTTTTGTGCGGATATTTGTATTTTGTGGGAGCCTCAGTTTTAAACATTATTGCGCGCAAGGAGGCCACACGCTCAAGTGCAGCGTTGCAAAGCTCAATTGCCGGACTCGAGAAACAATACTTTGCACTGAGTGACGAAGTGACGCCCGAATCAGGCTCATCGCTCGGTCTCGCACCGGTGAGTGGAACCGATTACGTGTATCGGCCAGGTGCGACCGCTTCTGCCCGACCTGCTGCTACAATAGAGCACAATGCTATCTAGCGGGGCGGTATGCCCGTTCACACGAAACGGCATCGCATGTGTTCGATAGATTCCTCTACATTATTCATGGTTGCAAATCTTTGTTTATTACTAAAGCGCACTAACGGCATGCAAAAACAATGCCGTTTCGTGTGACGGGTATGAAGGCACACCTGGCATTTCGAACACGCCTTATCGGCGTTTTTTTCATTCTTGCCGCATTTTTGCTTATTGTGCGGCTCTATTTTGTTCAGATTATTCATGGAAATGTCTATCGTCAGAATGCGACCGCGCAATACGTTGAGCAAAGTCCCGATACGCTCAATAGAGGAAATATATATTTCACGACCAAAGACGGCACGCTCGTTGCCGCTGCCGTGATGCAAACCGGCTATAGGGTTGCGATAACGCCGGTAGATATCGATGATGCGAAAGCAACGTACAAGTCGCTCACTGCAATCACGCCGATTGATAAAGTCCGATATTTTGCGAGCACTAAAAAAACAGCGGATCCGTACGAAGAAGTCGCGTTTCGTGTAAGCAACGAAGCTGCAACAAAAATTAGAGCTCTCAAGCTCAAGGGAGTGTTGCTTGTGCAGGATCAATGGCGTACGTATCCGGGTGAGGATCTTGCAGCGTCCGCGGTAGGGTTCGTCGGGTATAAAGGAAACAAAAAAATCGGCGTGTATGGTTTGGAGAGACAGTACGAATCAACGCTTGTCGAAACGACAGCCGGATTGTATGTAAATCCGTTCGCCGAGATTTTTGCAAATGTCGGGGCGCTGCTTTCACACGACCCTGCATCGCGCCAGGGCGACATCATTACATCCATTGAGCCTTCCACGCAGGCGGAACTTGAAAAAGTGCTCGATACAGTCATGAAAACGTATACGCCTCGTATTGCGGGTGGCATTGTGATGAACCCACACACGGGTGAGATTCTGGCAATCGGCATGCGTCCCGGCTTTAATCCGAACACGTACAACACCGTGACCGATCCTTCTGTTTTTGGAAATCCACTTGTAGAAGGGCGATACGAACTTGGTTCGATTATGAAACCGCTCACGATGGCCGCGGGAATTGATTCGGGAGCAATTACACCGCAGACAACGTATTACGATGCGGGATGCATTCAGCGCAGTAGTAAAACAATTTGTAATTATGACCACAAGGCTCGAAATACAGTACCCATGCAAGAGATCTTGAATCAGTCACTGAATCTAGGGGTCACATTCATCGCCGATAAAATGGGGCATCCCGCATTTACAAATTACATGAAATCGTACGGCTTTGGCGACAGGACCGGCATTGATCTGCCCAATGAAGTGAGCGGCGATATTTCAACGCTGACAAACGGTCGCGGTCCCGACGTGAATTATGCAGCGGCAGCATTTGGTCAGGGAGTATCAGTCTCACCGATTGAAATGACTCGCGCGCTTTCGGTCCTCGCAAACGGCGGCGTTTTACCGACGCCGCATGTGGTAACGGGAGTGCGCTATGAAAGCGGGATCACACGCGCCGTCACCGCATCGTCCGGAGTTAGAGTATTGAAACTGGAAACAGCGCGCGCGGTGAGTGAAATGCTCACGACTGTATTTGATACTGCGCTCCTGAAAGGCAAGTTTAAAATGGAGCACTACTCAATTGCGGCAAAGACCGGGACGGCGCAGATCGCGATTCCCGGACAGGGATATTACACCGATCGATACTTGCATTCATTTTTCGGCTATTTCCCCGCGCAGGATCCCAAGATGATCGTATTTCTATTTACCGTCGAACCGCACGGAGCAGAATTTGCCTCGGCAACGCTTGCGCAACCATTTAATGATATGGCTAAATTTTTAATCAATTATTACGATATCCCACCAGACAGATGAGCGATTTCGGTCTGAACAACTGTGGCAAAGATCTGGTAGGATAGACACCTATATGGTCGCGCTTCTTAAAGCTTGTGTAGTGTGGATTCTCACGTGGGAAGCGCGGGCGGTACTCGCTCGACATAAACCGAAAATTATTGCGGTCACCGGCTCCGTTGGTAAAACCACAACCAAAGACGCAATTTTTGCCGCACTTTCCGGTACGCATCACATACGCAAAAGTGCTAAAAGTTTTAATAGTGAGATTGGCGTACCGCTCACGATACTCGGACTCGAAACCGGTTGGAATGATCCATGGAAATGGCTGCTCAATATTGGCCAGGGGTTTACCGCGGTCTTTTCCAAAAGTTACCCAGCCTGGCTTGTGCTTGAAGTGGGTGCAGATCGGCCCGGCGACATACGTCGCATTGCGCGTTGGCTTCGACCCGATATTTCGATCATCACCGGTGTTCCGGATATCCCGGTGCACGTGGAATACTTTAATTCACCGGGAGAGGTCGTGAAAGAAAAAAGGGAACTGGCCGAGCATCTCAAGCCGGGCGGCACGCTCATTCTCAATGGTGACGACTCACGGATGCGAATGTTGCAGAACTCATTTCGTGGACATTGCGTTACATACGGATTCGATGAACGAAATACATACGCAGCGTATCAAGATCGGGTTATATATGAACAGGACCTGCCCGTGGGTATGGAATGTAAAGTAACGCGCAAAGGCTCCTCTCTTGATATATCTATTCGCGGCGCACTTGGACGGCCCCGGATTTACGCGGCAATCGCAGCGCTCGCGGTCGCAGAAACTATCGGTGCAGATATAACAGCCGCTGTTGCCGGCATTGCAACGTGGGAACCACCACCGGGTCGCGTTCGCGTTTTGCCGGGCATAAAAGGATCCATCATTATCGACGACACATATAATTCTTCGCCTGCTGCCGTATTAGCTGCACTCGATACTCTCAAAGCTGTTCACGGTAAACGCAAAATTGCGGTACTGGGCGATATGCTTGAGCTCGGTCGCTACTCTGCTGAAGCGCACAAAAATGTGGGAGAGCGGGTCGCAGAAACGGCCACGCTGCTCCGTACCGTAGGCTTTCGTGCGCGGGCAATTGCCGAAAGTGCGCTCGACGCAGGAATGAAAGAAACAAAGATTATGCAATATGAAATGAACGAAGCGGTGCGCGTCGGACAAGAGCTCGAAAAGGAATTGAAGCCAGGGGACGTAGTGCTCGTCAAGGGATCGCAAGGAATGCGAATGGAAAAGACCGTGCTTGAAATCATGGCTGAACCCCTCCGCGCGGAAGAGCTTCTTGTGCGAATGGATCCCGAATGGAAAGAGCGATAATCGCGATACCACTGCGCAACACAGAGGCGTATTTCTTGCGTTCGATACATTCTCGTATTCTCAAGAATGTGAGAATATGTGTACATGGCAATCACTGCAGCTAAAGGGCCAAAAAAACTTGAACGACACTTCAAAGGAGTCGCTAATCACCGCCGTATTCAAATGCTTCTCATCCTTTCCAAAAGTCCCGGACTCACGCTTGCGGATATTGCGGATAGGTTACACGGCAATATCAAAACGGTGTCAGAGCATACGAGACGCCTGACGCTCGCTGGATTAATTGAAAAGAAATACGAGGGTCGTGATGTGCAGCATAAGCTTTCACGCTACGGAAAGATTTTTATAAAATTTATAGAGGAGTTTTCGAAGCTCAAGCCTGCCAAAGACGATTAAGTAAGAATGTTGCAGATGCGCCGGCACGTTATATACCTTCATGTATTGTTTCGGTATCAAGTATTACGATGAGCTCAAGGGTGTTACTGCTGAAAGATAGGTCGACAATTCAAGCGCACTCGGATTTTATAATGGAGAATAAGTGAGTCATTAGTACTTAAATTCTACGAGTATGAACTTCCTTAAATATCAGACACAAACGCATCGACTTCTTTTTTTGATCATAGTGGCCGCTGCGCTCGTCGCGGGTGCTTTCCGAATCGCGGGGGCTCAAACTGCGGGGACTGGTTCCGGTACAGCCGCGCTTGATCATTTCAAGTGCTACGTCGCCCAAGGCACGGCTATCAACGATCTCGTATTTCTTCGAGACCAGTTTGGCGTGCAAGACAAGAAATTTGAGCGTGACATCGTTCGTGACCCGAGATTCTTCTGTAACCCAGTTGCAAAAATTCACGCGGTCGCGGGCTCTGTTTCGACAACATCGATTACAAACATGGACGGCCATCTGACGTGGTACAGCATCAAGCCAGCAATCGCAGAGCATTTCGTGCAGCGAACCGTGATTGTTAAAAATCAATTTGCGCCAAATGGCCAACAGCTGCTCGTGATCGCGCCGCGGTTCATTGCCGTACCTACGCAAAAGGTTTCCGTAAACGAAAAGCCGACGGAACAGGGCTTTCCAAAAGGTCTCGATCACTTCAAGTGCTATCAGGTCGAGGCCGGCCAGATGCCTCAGCAGACTGTGAAGCTATGGGATCAGTTCTCGACACCATCGAATGCAACGGGTGCCTCATGGAGCCAGTTCGATGTAGTGCGAGCTCAATATCTATGCAATCCGGTAGCAAAGATTCATGTGCTCGGCTTCGGCGATGGAGATACGCCACAGGTAACTACGACGACGATCCAACATCCGAACGATCATCTTGTGTGCTATGCGCTTATACCGAATACTGCGGTCGCGCGCAGTCTCGTGATTAACAATCAGTTCGGTCAAAGCCAAAAACTCACGACTTCCATGACGAAGTTGCTGTGCGTGCCTTCTGAAAAACGTGTAGTGAGCACGAATGGTCGTGCTATAGATGTCAACGACGCGCAAGCCGATTAAGAAGCGCACCGGTGATCGCACAAAGCCTCGGCCGTGTGGTCGAGGCTTTGCTGTCAATGACCCTACGGAGAGTCGAACTCCGCTTCCATCCTTGAGAAGGATGTGTCCTAACCGATAGACGATAGGGCCTCGTCGCAAGATTATACTGATTTATTGAGGTATTTCCATGTTTGTAATTCATCGACTTGGCATGAGCACACGTTGTGCGGCGTCACGGTAGTGCAATAATCGGAATTTATTTTGGTCTGTTGATAACCGGCTATAGGTTTTTTTGGTACTATCCCAGCAGGTAGAGATAGGGAACGGAGGAAGATATGGATATCAAGTCGCTCAATACTGACGGTTATGTAACGGTGCAGTATCCAAACGGGTTACGGTTGCGCGTGCAGGAGGCGATGGCAGCGTGGGTGCGTTTTTGTGAATTATCCGAATCCGAAAAAAGGAAGATTTCAGGCGGGGATCGAATCGACGATTATGGGTACATGCGCCGTAATGACAGTGGTCCCCGTGCGGATAACAAAGAGCAATTTCATCTACTGAAACTTCGCGAACCGGAATTGCTCGCGCAGGCACTAACTGTAAGTGATACGAGAGCGGTTGAATTTGTGCGTGCAGCCGACGTGCTCAGTCACGCGATCAAGCCGATCATTGTGGAATTTGTCGAGCGAATGGAACGTGAATACGAAATGCCTGGCTTTAGTGACGAAGTTCTCGGATCAACCGATCTGTGGACCTTTCGATTTCTGCACTACTTCGGTGGTGATATGCTCGCAAATTCCCATGCTGACCGGCTCGGATTCACGCTACATTTGTACGAAAATGATGGGGGTGGCGAATACCTTGGATTCGATATGCAGTGGAAGACATGGCCGGTCGATCATGAGCAAACGATTATTTTTCCCTCAATCGGTTTACAGCATCGCTCGGGCGGCAAAGTCAAAGCATTGTGGCACAAGGTTGAACCCAATGAACGCACAAAAGTAAACGGCAGGTACGCAATGGTCGCGTTTATCGATTTTCCACAGGCGCGGGAGTGGGATAAATATAAGTACCCTCACGTAAAAGAGCTTACGCCTGGGTTCAACTACAAAATGTCCTTCGCTGATCTCGATGCACATTTTACACAGGTTGTGGCCTGACACATCATCTCGGACCCCGGCGACGTTTCGCCGTGGTCCGTTTTTTATCATGGTGCGAATATTGCTTTAGAGCGCTGCGAGCACGATATACTGAGCCCATGTATCAAAAAGGTGGGGTGGGAATTCCAGTAATGCTTGCTGTCATTGGAGGCCTCGTGGTGTTGTATGTCGGCTATTCCTTTGTAGGTAAACTCGGACCGCAGGACGTGCAAGACGCCAAACTTCCTGCGTCGACCGCACAAGCACAGGCGGAAACTGAAGCGGCGCCCACGCGCGGTCAGTCGTTGGTGTCATTCGATGACAATTTCTATAGCGATGGGCAAAGTTTTTACTTTCGTATTTCTACAGGAGTGGATGAGCATGGAAAGAAAACATATTCATATATCAAGGCTGATGCAATTACCGACATAAAGACTTTCCATAAAGTGCCGGTGCTCGGTGGAACAGAAGCGGGAGCAAGTTCTCGAAAGGGGGGCATAGGGGGCGGCTCGACACCTGCGTTTTATATGGACTCTCAGCATGTGTATTTCTTTTCTGGCACGAGTATTGAAATAGTGCAGGGAGCGGATCCGAATACGTTTCAAGTGCTAAGCGCGGTATATGCCAAAGACGCAAACAATGTGTACGTAGTGCACACGACGTGCGATGAAAACAATAACTGCACTGGCACAATAACGGTAATACCCGGTGCAAGCCCGTCCACATTTGTCACGTTCCACGACACTGTGGTGCGCGAGCCTGGCGCTACAGGCACTGTTACAATTGATGCCCGAGACGATAAAAATATCTATTACTATGGTACCTGGATCGGACCACTACCGGATCCCGATGATCACACCCTACATCCCCAAACAGATCATCCTGTTTTGATCTCTCCTTAGTATTTACGACGCTACGCGCACGGTCGCAGGTTGTCTCCAAAATGATGACTTTTCATTCACTAACACTACACATGTTTTCGCGTAGAGTGCGCATTATGAATTCCAAGACCAAAGCTATCAATTCATCCTTAATGATCGGCGGTGCTGTTCTTTTGCTTGCGACTGTCGCATGGGTTGTGCTCGTATTATCACAGCCACTCATCCCAAACACTGGCGGTTCCGGTGTGCATGCCACTTCAACAGATGAAACTCTTTTGGATAGAGACAGCGGCGATGCGGGAGATATTGATAGATAAAATAATTTCGTCACGCAGAGGGGTACGCGAGAAATCAGTTTCTGAATCACATCAAAAAGTGTACGAGAAAGGTGGCGTGTTAATCTTCAGAGAGTCACACAGTGGAGGGTTTATACAATGGGTACGCTCTCGAAGGCATCTCAGTATATGCGCGCAAGTGGTGCGGAACGAACGATAGCAGGAACTGTTTCTGTCGTTGCGGGTACATTAGGGGCTTCGTCGTTTCAGAATCAACCAGATTCGCAGATGGCGATCGAGCACTTACTATCCGCATTCGGTGAACGATTTATGTCGCACTTGCTGACGCAACAGGCAGGCATGTACGCGGATCTTTTTTCAGATGACGAACTCGATGAGCTTATTTCTGCGCACGGTACGCCCGCGATGCAGAAGTACAACTTACTTTTGCCGGAAATGCAACTGAGAGGTTTGCGATTCTCAGAAACGCTTACCGGCGCTGTGCAAGCACTTTATGCGGAGCTTCTCGATGCGTCGAAAATACGTACCCAATGAATATTGCGTGCCTTGAGCCGCTCCTGCGTATGCATGAGCGGCTTTCGATATGTGCCTCGTATATATTGACACGCTTGCAATATATTGTGGAATAGTGCACACTCTCTTTATATGGCTGATTTCAAACCACACGGAGGTCCAAAACGATTCGGTAATAAAGCCACATTCGGTGGAAAGCCGTCGTTCCCAAAAAAGAACTGGGCAGACCGCTCAGGATCAGACCGATCGACTACGCTCTATAAAGCGCAGTGCAGTAAGTGCGGCAATGAGTGCGAAGTCCCGTTTCGTCCTGTAAACGGCAAACCTGTCTTCTGTCGCAACTGCTTTGTGAAAACTGCGGACATTGCTACTGCGGGACGCGCAGGCGACCGATTCGCAAAACGCGATTTTGGTACACGACCACATGTTGCGAGTGCCGACTCCGCAGGAGGTAACTCCGCCGTGCTCAAACAACTGGAAGCGCTGAACGGCAAACTCGATCGCTTGATACTTGCGATTGAATCAACAAAGCAGACAGCGCCTGCGTCAAAGGAAGGACTCACGGAAGTGGTCACTTCGGCTACAAAAATAAAAAAGGGCTACCCGAAAAAGACGACAAAGTAGCACATAGTTTTTTTCCAAAAAAACCGCCGGGGTCCTCGACGGTTTTTGTGTTTGCGACGTGCGATTCCTATTCCGCCACGCGAGTGCGCACGATTTGGTACTCTCGATAGATAAACCACATAACGATCAGATCGAGCGCGGTGAGCAGTGCGAGAATAAACACTCCTTTTTTTACAATTTCATACATCTGGAATGTCACAAAGATGCCGAGCACCGTCAGTGCGCTCGGATACGCCCACAGTTTATCGCGTAAAAGGGCAATGATAAGCGTCAGTTTTACAGTACCTCTACTGATAAGATAAACACCGATGAAAACGCTACTCGTGTAATAGAATTGATGCGCAAGTGACATCAGATGAGTCGCAAGAAAACTGTTTGGATCGTCCACGAGTTCTCCCTGAGCAAGATAGACGACGAAATCGGTTATCGCAGATACGGGGATAAAAAAAGCTACGACTCCGGCTACGATTTCAAAAAAAGACACGACTCCTTTTGCAACGACACCTATCTGGAAATACAATTTAACCTTATCGTCGTGCTCCATTTTTTGAATTTCATCTCCCGGCATGCATGCACTATATATGTACGTAGCACTCGTGTCTTGTGGAAACGCTAGTTTTACTCTGAATTTGTGGCCGAGTGCGTGACTCTACCTGTTCGATAAGGTACTCGGAAAACTAGACGAAAGTCTTTCGTTGAGCTAAAAGCAACGCTGAACAAAAGAGGCGTGACTTACGATAAACATTCTTATATTCTCAAGAATTTGAGAATATGTGTAAATCGAAACGGCACACTTGGAGTTGTGTTTAGGTTCGGATGAGGAAATTTTGCCGTACACGCTATTATCTGTGTATGAGCCTGCCGCCGGAATTAGCGTTTGTTTTCGGAGAGACATCGAATGTCTTTCAACGCGCGCGCGTCATATTCCACGAGATGGTGGCAGAAAGCACACTCGCGCTTACTATCGAGCGACCCGAGGACTTCGTGTTTAAAGCAGGCGATAACACGATGGTATCGATCCCCGGCGCACACGCCGATGATCTCAAGGAGTTCACCATCGCGAGCGCCCCGTATGAGAAAGACCTCGTGCTCGCGATGCGTGTGCGCAATTCCAATTTCAAAAACGCGTGCTATGCGCTGAAGCACGGCGATGCACTGAATGTACGCAGCCCTGCAGGCACTATCTGGCATGCAACTGAATCACCGCAAATATGGCTATCGGGCGGGATCGGTACCACGCCGTTTCGCAGCATCATCCGCGAGCTCATACACACGCATGCATCGCTTTCGATCATACATATTCATTCAGATCGTAGTCGCGCAAGCATTCCATATTTGAGCGAGTTTGAATCGTATGCGACCGAGCACGAGACATTTGAATTTATCTCTACGACAACACGTGAAAAAGGGCAGGGCAGCCTCAGCGGTAGGATTACCAGCAACATGATAGCCACACATGCGCCTCACTATACCGAGAGCTATTTCTTTGTCGTAGGCACCGATTCCTTCGTCGGATCAATGCGCAAAGAGCTTACGGAACTCGATATTTCGGCAGAAAAAATCCGTACGGAACGATTTGACGGGTATAAAGTCTGCTGAGGTTTCAATGTGTAAACGCCTTGGATGGCTCATACGGTGCCTTGTAAATGGCAGGATGTTGGTTTTCTCGGGCAGTATATGAAATGGACTCAATATGAGCATACGCAGAAAGACTTACGTCGGTCTTGATCCAATTGTTCATTTCACTGATATGGGATTTTACGCACGCGGCAATCTTTTCATATTGCGATTCAGAGAAATCGCGTGGACTCACCAGAATATTGACCTGGTAGGGCCGGCTGTCGTTCGAGTGCTTCTCAAACGTTTCGTATTTGGTTGGTTTCAGATCGGCAGGGAATTGGTAATCGGTATCCAGCCGGGTGCCTCCGAACAGATTGAAAGGCCGTTGGTATTGTAGATCGTAATAAGTGCTAGGTGCCCCGATCTGAAAAGTTTCCGTTTTAACATCGGCGATCTTGAATCCTCCGCAATCTATTAAGCCCACTACGGAGCGATGATCGCCGAATAGAAAGTATCCGCCTAGCACAACGATGAGTCCCACGATGATCGCAAGGAGGATCGCTACATTGCGTACAAATATCACAGTTCGTCCCATTACCATAATTTTATCATCATTATGGTCGGCACCAACGTATCGATGCGCAAATTGCAGTGCTTTGTATTCCCACTACCAAAAGTGTATCGCAGCCGGGGCAGGAGCTCCTTTCAACTATTTTTTATCTGCAAACTGGGTACGGTAGAGCTCTGTGTAGAGGCCGCCGGCAGCGACGAGTTCGTCGTGGCGGCCACGTTCGGCTATGCGGCCTTCGGACATGACGAGAATTTGATCGGCGTTACGGATGGTGGATAGGCGGTGGGCGATTACTACCGATGTGCGGCCGGCGAGTGCGCTCTCGAATGCTTTTTGAATGGCCGCTTCGGATTCGCTATCCAAATGCGCAGTCGCTTCGTCCAATATCACAATTGACGGGGCTTTGAGCAGCACGCGGGCGATAGCGAGGCGCTGTTTCTCACCGCCCGATAATCTGTAGCCGCGTTCTCCGAGCATTGTCCCGAGTCCGCCGGGGAGTGATTGCACGAGCGGGAGAATTTGTGCTGCGGCAAGTGCACTGTTGATCTCGGCATCGTTGGCATCAGGTTTTGCATAGAGGAGGTTTGCACGGATCGTGTCGTGGAACATATGCGTTTCTTGCATTACGGTGCCGATTGTATCGCGAAGTGATTTGAATGTGGCGTCGCGCACATCGATGCCGTTGATTTTGATCGATCCGTTCGTTGCATCGTAAAAGCGAGGGATTAACTGCGTGATCGTGGTCTTGCCTGCGCCGGAATGGCCCACGAGCGCGGTCATGGTGCCGGGCTCTGCAGTAAATGAGATGTCGTTCAGCACCCGCTTTTCCTCTTCCGTGCTGAGCACATGCACCGACTCAAGCGATGCGAGCGATACTTCCGACGGTGAGGGGTAACGGAAATCCACGTGATCGAATTCGAGCTTTGCGGGACCGGCCGGGATCGGTTGTGCAGTCTGTTTTTCTTCGATGGATGGCTTGAGGTCGAGGATCTCGAACACGCGCTCGAACGACACGATGGCAGTCATCACATCCACTTGTACATTCGAGAGCGCAGTGAGCGGCCCGTAGAGTCGAAGCAGATACGCGCTCATTGCAACGAGGGTACCGATGTCGAGTGTATTCTGTATCACGAGCACGCCGCCCCAGCCATACGCGACCGCGACCGCGAGCGACGCCACGAGTCCGAGGGATATGAAAAACACGCGTGCATAAGTCGATGTCTGTATGGCGATATCACGCAAGCCTTTGGCGTGCGCGCGGAATTGTTGTACGTCTTCGTCGGGAGTACCAAATACCTTGGAGAGTATCGCACCCGATACATTGAACCGCTCCACCATCATGTTGTTCAGGTCCGACGACAGATCGTAGCGGCGGACGGTGAGCGATTGGAGTTTTTTCCCCACGTAGCGTGCCGGGATAATGAATACAGGTATGAGCACGAGCGCAGCCAGCGTGAGCTGCCACGAAAGGATGAACATCGCTGTCAGAACGAGTGTCGTCGTGACCACATTGCTTACTACATTCGAGAGGATCTGCGTGAACGCATCCGACACGCCGCTCACATCGGTATTGAGCCTACTCACGAGCGAGCCGGTGCGGGTGCGGGTAAAGAACGCGAGCGACATCGATTGAATATGAGAGAACACGCGTGTGCGCATATCGAGGAGCATGTCTTGCCCGATGCGCGTCGAGATCCAAAGCTTCACGAACGAGAGCACTGCATCGAGTATTGCGATGCCTGCGGCACCAAGCGCGAGAAGTACGACGAGCGAGACATCGTGCCCGAGCACGCCTTTGTTGATCACCTCGCGGTAAATCAATGGATTTATGGTGCCGACCGCAGCATCGACAATGATAAGAATAAGATACACGCCGAGTATCCGTGCGTACGAAGCGCCAAACCGAATAATTCGCGGGATTGTCCCCGGTTTAATCGTGTGTCTGATGGTGTCGGTGTCGCGGGCAAACCCGCGCAGTCCACCCATTCCGTGTGGCATAGAGCCCCATACTACCAAACTGCTCGTTTTGAACCGGTAACGATTTGGATGTTGCTAACCTAGATTCACCACAAGGTTGATGGTAGTTGCGATGATCGCAGTGCCAAATAAATATGAGAGAAGCGCGTGGTGCAAAACGGTACTACGAAATTTTGTGGAGCGCAGATTGGTATCCGCAACTTGATACGTCATCCCAATGGTAAACGCAAGATATACAAAGTCGCGATATGAGGGAATGTCGAGATCATTGAAGTCAATACCGTCTTGATGTTTGAAATACATGTCTGCATAGCGAAGCGCATAGAGTGCGTGCACCACTGCCCATGAAATCACAATACTGGCGACGCCGAGTGCTACGTGGATAATTTTTGATGTTTCGGTGACGCTTCCGGATTGTGCAAGCAATATCACCACCGCCGCAAGACTCGCAATACTTGCGCCGACTAATATAAGTTCTGCGCTCCCGCGTCCCGGATCTTCGTTTGTTGCGTGTGCTTTTGTCTGTGACGGAGTGAGTGAATACAAGCTATGCCATAGGTCAACGAGTAATACGAGTGCCGTTACGTCCCAAAACGTGAGTAATGCATAGGTCCATGAAATAACGAGACCTGTCAGGACACTGCAGATCAGACCTGCGATCATGCTCCATAAAAGCCGCGCATACGCGGTTACGTGTTTTACATTTTTTTCTACAGCGCCAGTTGTCTCGCTCATGCGTACATTCTACCGCGACTTGCCATGCATTTCGCATCATTGAAATGATAAAGTGCCACCATGCGCGAATTTCCGAAAGCTCAAAAATACTGGTATTTCGGCTACGGTTCGAATATGAATTCGGCTGTGTTTCAAGGCCGGCGCAACATGAAACCGACAAAAATCGAGCGCGCCGTACTCAAGGACTATCGTTTGGTATTTAACCAACCAGGAATTCCATGGCTCGAGCCGTCATTTGCAAATATCGAAGAAGCACCGGGCGAATATATAGAAGGAGTGTTGTATGAAATAACGGGCGATGAATTAATGCAACTCGACAAATCTGAGGGGAATGGTGCGTACGACATCATCACCTCAAATGTGGAAGGGGAAGTATGTGGAGCCGTCGAAGCACACACGTTTGCAACAAAGAATATTGCGCTTGGCCTGCATCCGTCGCTTCGGTACATGAATCTGCTTATTTCCGGTGCACAGGAGCACGGATTGTCTGAAGAGTGGATACAGATGCTACGTGAAGCACCGTTCAGCAGCGGCCGAATTTCACGCTCGCTTTCACCGCTCCTCATGGGATTCAATCGGTTCTTCGTCCGACTGGGACTACCGCATCCCTTCCGGTGGTGGAAGAGATATCACATCAATAAAGCTCGAAAGTGCAACGATGCTGATCAAAAGTGATTATTGACACATAGTTGACAAGCGGTCAATAGTGTGCTATTCTTCATCCTAGCGTCCGTGGGGACGTTTATAGAGATACGTGGAGCACATTCATGCGCAGCGGATTGACTGGCTACGGTTTGTACGACGATATGTTTGGTTTCGAAAACCTCTACGGCAATTTTGGCGGCTACGCTGATCCTGCGATGAGTTTGGTTTCATCACCGGTTGCAATGATCGGCTCGGTTTCGCCCGTTCCGTTCTTCGGATATTCGTTCCCGGTCGTCGAGCAACGTCATCATTACGATGTAAGCTCCTTCAGCAGCGACTACTTCCAAAATGGCCCGTTCTCGGGCGGCAACTACCAGTTCGCAAACTTCTCGATCGATACGGTCGACCAGTACAGCTGGTTCGGCCACACGAGCTCGTACAACGTCAGTTCGACGTCGGGGTTTGGCTCGTGGTTTAGTGCGCCGGGTTACGATGTGTCGTCCAGTCACTACCAGTCGAGCGAATTTGCGGCGATCCACAGCGACTCGTGGTTCGGTACGTCCGACAACTTCTCGTTCCGAGATGTGTCGTCGGACTTCTCGCATCTGCAGATTGGCTCGTTCCAAAACGACGCGAGCCACCTGGAGATACATGAAGGTGCCGGCGTGCATGTGCAATCGATTTTCGAATCGTTGGATGGCTTCGCCTTCCGCGATACGCTGATCGACACCAGGCATATGCAGTTCGGCAACGACTCGTTCGACTCGAACCAATTGATCGTGCGCGCCGGATCGTTCACGCAGTACGACGACATCTTCGGTAACCACGGTGTGGCCCGCGATTCGTCTATTGATGTGCACAATCAGTTCTCGCACGAGGGTCCCGGTAGCTACTCGAGCCACACCGAGGACTACTCGATGCACAGCTCCGACAGTCTGACGAGCGGTATGTCGCCATTCATGATGACGGCAATGCACGTCGATGACATGAGCCTGCTGCTCGGTCACGGCGGCAAGGGCTAGTCGCTGGCGAACATTAATCCCACGGAGTTCTTCAAAAACAAAGGCCGCGATTCGTCGCGGCCTTTTCTATTTCCTTCACGTAAGCTATCGCGGCTTCAGTGTCGCTGTTTTAATCAATTCGTCTCGGAGTTTTGAAAAGATTGCGGAAATATGTGCACCTCGCAGCGACATGCGCGGCTCATTGCGCTTGGGTTTATAGACGAATGTAACGTTCTGGCAGGCAGTCAGTGCCAACTGCGCACGAGGATCTTTCATAATACGTGCGCGAAACGCCCGCTCTATATATTCCTTATGCTTTTTTGAGCCATAGCGAACCTGTTTGCCTTTCCACCAGATCCACGTGCGTTGGGCATTTTTTCCGATTATTTGAGCGGTCACCTGCAAAGAGCGAAATGCGTTTTCACGCCTCTCCGTACCAGGCCGAAATCTAATACCTTGAATGAATCCCTCCACTGAGGAGAGATGTCTATCTTCCATCCAAAACGAAGCATTCGTACATATGGCAAGCGTTACCGCTCGCCAGTCTTTTGAGAACTCGTGCAGATTGAGTTGTGATTTTCGTGGCATTCCCCGCACCTCTTAGTCTGTTTCCCGCTGTATGTATAGCGGGTTTTCGAGCGATACGCTATTGCTGAGGCGGTTGTAGTAATTGCTGTGTCAAAGCCGTGTATCTATGTACAATGAGTGTTATGACAAAGGGACCGATTGTGTTTATGGCTTTGGTACTGCTTGCGTGCGCGGGAGTTTTTATATTCACGTCTGAGCATGTAGCTGCGCCTGCAATAAATATTCACGAATCCCCGCAAGATGCGGTCTATCAGGAGGAGGCATATAAGAACCGACGAATGGATATCGGAACATTCATTGGCGTGCATATATCGGAACTTTCTCCCGTCCAAGAATCACTCGGTGGAAAATTTTATGTCACGGAGGTGAGTGCTGCAAAAGGAAGCGGTGTTGCAAAATACGAGGACGGACATCGACAATATATTGCAGATTTCAGCTATACCCAGAGTGGAGACGCGGGTTACACCATAACTAAATTTAAAATACGAGAGTAATTGCGCAATTGCTCTGCTATACTCATTTCCCATGAGCGATATCAAAGACAAAAACTTATCAGAAGCGGGAAAACAGCGCATCGAATGGGCGGAGCGAGACATGCCGGTACTGAAAGCAGTGCGTGAACAATTTGAAAAAGAGCAACCATTTGCGGGCAAAAGTCTCGCGGCTGTGTTGCATGTAACAGCGGAAACGGCGAACTTAGTTCGCGCGCTTAAGGCGGGCGGGGCCCACGTAATGCTCGCAGCTTCGAATCCGCTTTCGACGCAGGATGACGTAGCGGCGGCACTTACCCATGAGTACGGAATCGAAACGTTTGCTATTAAAGGCGAAACCACGGAAACATTTTTCTCTCATATAGAAGCTCTGATCGCGGCGAAACCGCTGCTCACCATGGATGATGGGGCTGATCTTGTAACACAAATGCACCAAAAGCATGCCGACATGCTGCCGTCGATGCTTGGCGGAACCGAAGAAACTACGACGGGGGTTATTCGGCTGCGGGCGATGCACAAAGACGGTGCACTCAAGATGCCGATCGTTGCAGTCAATGACGCAAAAACAAAAAACATGTTCGATAACCGTTACGGAACCGGCCAATCTACACTCGACGGCATCATTCGCGCGACCGACATTCTGCTTGCCGGGAAGACTATTGTTGTTGCCGGCTACGGCTGGTGTGGCAAAGGGCTGGCATCACGCTCAAAAGGCATGGGGGCTAATGTGATCGTTACTGAAATTGATCCCGTCAAAGCGCTCGAAGCAGCAATGGACGGGTACTACGTCATGCCGATGGCGGAAGCAGCAAAAGTAGGCGATTTGTTTTGTACCGTCACCGGCAATGTCGATGTGATCCGTGCGGAGCACTTCAAGATCATGAAAGACGGTGCAATGGTGTGCAATTCGGGCCACTTTGACGTGGAAATCAACCTTGTAGAGCTGCGCGCGCTCGCAGGATCTGATCCAAAACGAGTTCGCAACAATGTGCAGGAATACATGGTTGCAGGTAAGCGCATCTACGTCCTCGCCGAAGGGCGGTTGGTAAATCTCGCCGCGGCGGAGGGCCATCCGGCGTCTGTCATGGATATGAGCTTTGCCACGCAGGCTCTTGCATCCGCTTGGATGGCCACTCAAAAGACTCCGCTCGCTCCAGGCGTGTACGAAGTCCCCATTGAAATGGAAAACCGCGTAGCAGCGTTGAAATTGGCGGCAATGGGTCAAACCATCGACGTTTTGACGGCAAAACAAGAGGAATACTTGAATTCGTGGCAACACGGCACGTAGATTTGTCAAATCTGTAAAATACACGCGACAAAAATACACTTAATTTGACTGACATTCTCGCGTCCTGTCAAATTAAGTGGCATAAATATGGCTCAACAGAGCCATATTAAACCATTGACTCGGGTATTCAAAAATGCTACTGTTTTTGAGCTGGGGTGACCTGGCAGCGCATGACAGGATTCATAACAACGGCCGTTACGGGCGTTTTTCTTTTGCAAAGTTTCGTTCCTGTGGCATTTGCCCAGACCAACGACTCTGTCGAGGTGACGCCGGAGCAGTCTATATATCCGACTCTTGTCGTCAAAATGACTGCTTATAACGCAGTTGTTGGACAGACAGACTCGACTCCGTTTCTGACTTCAATTGGAGCGTATACGGATCCCGATATAATCGCAGCTCGATCTCCGGATCTTGCCGACGAGTTGCCCTATGGAACCGTAATAGAGGTCGTGCCTGCTTCAACTTCTACTGCTCGAGATGTAAATTGCGGCCGTGAGTTTGTGCACGAGGAAATCGGTCTACGTGTGATCGGTGATGCAATGAACCCTCGTATTCACAACACCATCGATATTCTTTTGGATCATCATGATTTCGTAACGGTAAACGGAAAAAAAAGGAATCCCGCAAAAGCACTCGGCATGTGTAAGAATGTCACGATCAAAATCGTTGGACGCATTGATACCAAAAAAATGCCTAAGTCGCAGGACGAGCTTAAGCTCGCGCTCGTCACACGAAATATCGCTATCGACCAAAATCTCGCGATTGCAGAAAAAACAAAATAGATCTATATATTGACTATATGCGACCAGCACATGTCGTCCACATTGAGACCCCTACAGGGGTCCATTTGAACGGGCTCTGGTTTGGTCCCTCACGTCCTGAGCAAGCCGTTGTGCTCGTGCACGGGCTTATGTCAAGCGCGTTTTCTATGCGTCGAGCACTGGAACTCGTTGATAAGAAAACTGCTGTCCTCACATTCAACAACCGCGGACATGGGTTAATGAACTTTGTCACGAAAAATATAAAAAAATCAAAAAAACAGAAATGGATACTAGCAGGTTGTGCGCACGAGGTATTTAGAGACTGTGTAGACGATATTGATGGCGCGCTCAATTTTGTACGCGGACAGGGTGTCAAAGAGATTTTCCTTGCCGGGCACTCGACCGGATGTCAGAAGTCAATATACTTTGCTTCCAAGGGAAACATACAGAATGTGAAGGGGATTATGATTCTCGCGCCAATTAGCGACTACGCATCCTACATGCATCTCGACAACAAAAATCGCTCATACAAAAAAGCTCTTGCTACAGCTCGTGCGCTCGTCAAAGCAGGCAAGCCGCACGCAATGATTCCGGACAATCTTTCAGGCGAATTTAAGTGTGATGCGCAGCGCTTTATTAGTCTATATACACCGGATTCTCCTGAAGAAATCTTTTGCTATGCAACACCAAAACTGCTGCCAAAGACGCTAATAAAGGTACAACTACCTGTTTTAGCAGTTTTGGCAGAAAATGATGAGTATTCAGACCGATCGGCTGAAGATTTGGCAGCGTGGTTTACAAAATTTATCTACACGGGGGAGGTTTCTATTATACCGGAATCAGATCACGGCTTCACAGACAAGGAGCAGCCCCTCAAACGCGTCATGGCGGCGTTTATGAAAAAGCGCTACAATTAGCGCGTCTTTAAGGGAGTCCTGTCGAAGAGGCAGGACATTATAGTAATCTCTACATTATGAATCAAAACAAGGGCATTTGGGTGGGTGCGGTGAGTCTGATTGTAATCGCCGCTCTCGGACTGTGGTGGCTTTCAGCAAATCGACCGCTGGGCTCGCTGTCTCCCCTCGGTAGCGCGACGAGCGGCCCCGAGCATGCGTCTTCGACCACACCTACCACGGGCACTAAAAAATCCGGACCAATAAGCGTCAAAAAAGAAACGAGCAAGCGAAATCAAGACGTAGTAACAATCGTTCGAGGTCTTGCAAGCGCATCGACATTCAATGCGTACTTCCGCTCGACCGGCATTGCAGCTACGATCAATCCAAAATCGCAAACAAAATACACAATTTTTGTTCCTACAAATGGTGCGTTCGCGCAGCTTCCTCCGGGAACAGTCAGCGCCATGACACTGGCCGAAAAGAAGCGATTGATTCAATACCACGTCGTCTCCGGACGCGCAGTTGACGTTGATCAGATGCAGGTTGGCACGATAGAGGCACTCTCGCGCGATGCGCTCAATTTCAGCTACGGAATCGATAAGATCCCTATGGTCAATAGTGCTGTTGTTATTACTCAGTACGAAGGAACCAACGGTGTCGTTATTGTTATAGACAATGTGTTGCTTCCGCCAAAAAAGACGAACTAAGTTCACCACTTCAGTCCAAAAAAACACCCGGACGGGGTGTTTTTTGGCTGCAAAGCGTGCTATTATCGCGCCAACATGCCGGAACCAGTGATCACACAACCCGTCGTGGAGGCTGCACATAAGAGCGGTATCCACGTTGTACTCCATGCCGAGCAAATCGGAACGTTTTTCGGTATACCACTGACGAATACGCTGTTGATGAGTTGGCTGGTGATGGTTGTACTGTTTGCGTTTGCGATTTACGTTCGAGCGAATCTCAATATCATTCCGGGCAAATTTCAAACGTTTATTGAACTCTTGTTTGGCTATATTGAGGAATTTATTGAGACAACGCTGGAAGATAAGGTATGGGCTCGTCGAATTTTCCCGCTTCTGCTTACACTCTTTTTGTTTATAGCAACGTCCAACTTACTCGAATTCACGCCGGGCATCGGTTCCATACTCGTTCAGCACGCCGGTGAAAAAGTTCCGCTTCTGCGTTCAGTAAACACCGATTTGAACGTCACGCTCGCGCTCACGTTTATTGTTATGTTTGTTATCGAATTCGCCGGTATTTTTGCGCTCGGCGTATTCAAATATGCCGGTAAATTTATTAACTTTACGTCTCCGATAAATTTCGTTGTCGGCATTATCGAGCTTGTGTCAGAGCTCTCGCGATTTATTTCCTTCTCATTCCGATTGTTTGGCAACATATTTGCAGGGGAAGTGTTGATCGCCGTTGTCTCATTCTTTGTCCCGTACTTCCTGCCCGCTCCCGTAATGGCGTTTGAAATGTTTGTCGGGATTGTGCAGGGCGCGGTGTTTGCGCTCCTGACCCTGTTTTTCGTCAAAATGGCAATCGCGGAACCGCACGGAAGTCATTAATTAATGGCTTCGGTGCGGCTTTGTGATAAAGTAAGGCCGAATTATTAATAGAAAATCTATCGAATCCTATGGATATTGATTCAGCACGACTCGTCGGTATGGCGATCGCAGCAGGCTTCGGCGTGCTTGGGCCGGGTATCGGCGTGGGACTCATCGGAGCAGGCGCTATGGAAGCTATCGGACGCAATCCGGATGCAGCAGGCAAGATCGTCTCGAACATGATTCTTCCGATCGTGTTTTCTGAGGCACTTGGCATTCTCGCACTCGTGGTCGCATTCATTATTAAGTTCGTCTAACCTCGCCCTGTATGAATGGTCTCGTAACAGCATTTGGTTTGGACCTGCGCCTCCTGATTATTCAGGCGGTGAATTTTGCCGTGCTGCTCGGAGGCTTAACGTATTTCTTGTACACGCCGGTCATGAACATGATTGCAAAGCGTAAAGAAATGGTTGCCGAAGGTGTTCGCTCCGCTCAAGAAGCGGATCGGGTGCTTGCGCATTCAAAAGAGCAGGGTGAGGGAATTGTCGGGAATGCCGCGCGCGAAGCGGAAGCGCTCGTCGCAGCGGCACGCGCACGTGCCGACGAGAAAGGACTTGAGCTCGTGAAAGAGGCGGAGCACAAGGCACACGCAGTGATGCTCGATGCGACCGCTCGCGCCGAGGAAGCGAAACGACAGGCGCTGATGGAAAGCGAAAAAGAAATCACACGTGCAGCGGTTCTAGCTGCCGAGAAGATCCTTCGCACCAAGTCGCACGCACATTAAATCGTATGGAAAAAATGTACGCACAGGCACTCTGGCAACTCGTATCCAACGGGATGGATGCGAAGGATGCAGTACATGCAATCCATGATCGGCTCACGCGTGAGGGCCGCGCAATTCTCATGCCGCGCGTAGCGCATGCGTTTGCGCGCATTGCGGAGCGCGAGGCACGAAAGACGGACTACACGCTTTCGGTTGCACGTGAAGAAGACTTAGCCCACGCAAAGAAAGAAACAAAAGAATATATCAGTGCGCTCACGGGAGATCTCGCGATCGAGCTCGATACTCTCAAGACGCAAGTTGACGATACATTGATCGGCGGCTGGCGCCTCGAGGGCAACGAGAGGCTCGTGGACGCTTCTTACAAAAGACAATTACTGGATCTTTATAACAGCGTCACGCGCGTATAACAGCACTCAACTCTAATTAACAACAGCACTATGGATTCATCAACGGTACAGAAGATCATCAAGGAGATCGAACACCTTTCTCCCAAAACGCATGGCGAACACGTGGGTCGCGTGGTGTCGGTGGGCGACGGCGTGGTTGCAATCGACGGACTTTCGCGCTCCGTGATGTCTGAAATCATCATTTTCGACGAAGAGAAAGGAAAGACGCTTGCTGACGCAGTTGAGGAATCAGATGTGCTCTGGGGGCTGATTTTGAATCTTGAAGAGGACGGCGTGAAGGCAACGATTCTCGGTGACACCTCGCGCGTGAAGGAGGGCATGACCGTTAAATCAACGGGCAAGGTTCTTTCCATTCCTGCCGGAGAGAGCATGCTCGGACGCGTGGTAAATGTGCTTGGTGAACCGATAGACGGCAAAGGGCCGTTTACCAATACCACTATGATGCCCGTAGAGCGAGAAGCATCGGGCGTCATTGATCGCAAGTCAGTTTCGGTACCGCTCCAAACGGGTATCAAAGCAATTGACGCGATGATTCCGATCGGTCGCGGTCAACGCGAGCTCATCATCGGCGATCGAGGTACCGGCAAAACAACTGTTGCCATCGATGCGATCATCAACCAAAAAAACGAACCGGAAGACAAACGACCGATTTGTATTTATGTCGCTATCGGTCAGAAAGAAAGTAAGACTGCGCGCATTGTGCAGCAGTTGCGAGAAACAGGTGCGCTTGAATACACGATCATCGTTGATGCGCCGGCATCTGCACCGGCTGCGCTGCAATACCTTGCACCATTTTCGGGCGTATCAATCGGCGAGTACTTTATGGATAAGGGAAAGGATGTGCTCATCATTTACGACGACCTTTCGAAGCAAGCGGTCGCGTATCGTGAACTCTCGCTCTTGCTCCGACGCCCACCGGGTCGCGAAGCGTATCCCGGAGATGTGTTCTATTTGCACTCCCGATTGCTCGAGCGCGCTGCGCGCCTTTCGGAAGAAAAGGGTGGGGGATCAATCACCGCGCTCCCGATTGTGGAAACACAGGAAGGCGACGTATCAGGCTACATTCCGACGAACGTAATTTCGATCACCGACGGTCAGATGTTTCTTACTGCAGAATTGTTCAACAAAGGAATCCGTCCGGCGATCGACGTGGGTATTTCGGTATCACGTGTAGGATCTGCCGCGCAAACAAAGTCTATGAAAGGTGTTGCAGGCGGTTTGAAGCTCGAGCTTGCACAGTTTCGCGAACTGGAAGCGTTTATGCAATTCGCGTCCGACCTTGATAAGGCAACGGCAGATCGTATCGCATCCGGTCAGCGCATGGTGGAAGTCTTGAAGCAAAAAAACGGTCATCCGATACCTCTCGAAAAACAAGTAGCAATTCTGTTTATTGCAGGAAAGGGTTTTCTTAATCAGGCTCCCGTAGTAAAGGTGACCGAAGTCGAGCGATTATTCCTTGATTTCCTCGATGGACAATACTCGCAGGTGCTCGAAGCGATCAAAACAACCGCTCTGCTTTCGGATGAATCAAAGGAAGCGATTCTCAAAGCCGGCGAAGAATTCAAGCTTGCGCATCCGGAACTGTTTACGATCAAATAGTATGCCATCCGAAAAGCCTAAATCGAGTCGGCTTTTCAAAATTCTGATACTAATCGGAATTCTGATTTTGATCTTTCCGTTTTTGAAGGTGGGATACTACTTTGTGAAGGCATACATACGTGGCGCACTCGGTGCATAAAAAACATGGCAAACCTGAAAACAATTAAATCGAAAATAATCTCGTATAAGAAGACGGGAACTGTTACTCATGCCATGGAGGCTGTTTCTGCGGTCAAAATGCGCAAAGCTCAAGAGCGTGCGCTTTCCGGCCGCTCGTATGCCGCTGCTGCGCTTACGGTACTAGAGCGCATTTCCAGCACTGCTGATATGTCGCGCCATCCGTTGATGAGCGAACGCGCCGGTAAAATCGCGTTTATTGTTGTCACGTCCGACAAAGGACTTGCGGGATCATTGAACAGCGCGGTTATACGAAAAGTCGAGACAGAAATTGCTGCACGCGGACTTTCGAAAGAAAATATCGTAATGGCGTGTATCGGACGCCGCGGAGGGGATTACTTTCACAATCGTGGATACGATGTGCGGTTGCGCGATCTCAATAAGCGCGATGATGTGACCGAGGCAGAAATGCGCGTCGTCACCGATTTGATTCTTTCCTGGCATGTTTCCGGAGAAATCGGCACTGCTATTATTGCGTACCAAAACTTTGTATCAACGTTTGAACAAGAACCGATGATTCGGCAGATCGTACCGATTACCGCCGAGCTCATGCGAGAAACTGTTAAAGGCATTCGACCTGCTCGCGGTAAATATGCGCCGTCGGAAGAAGTTACCGCAGCTCCGGCATCATACGAAATCGAACCGGATGCTGATGCGGTGCTTGCAGTGCTTCTGCCTAAACTATTGAACATCGCCGTGTACCACGGTCTCCTTGAGAGTAAGGCCTCGGAACACTCCGCTCGCATGGTTTCAATGAAGAGTGCAACTGACAAAGCAAAAGAAATGGCACACAACCTCACTCGACTTTTCAACAAGGTACGTCAGGCCGCGATCACTCGCGAAGTTTCAGAAATCACCTCCGGCATGGAAGCAATGCGCTAGTCTATGGCGGAGCGCTTCACAATGCCGGTTGCAGTGCTCCTTATACTTGAACAGGATGGAAGGGTTTGGTTGCAAAGACGCGCGAATACCGGTTATCGCGACGGATTCTATGATTTACCTGCGGGTCACGTAGACGGCATGGAATCGGCACAGAGCGCGATGATCCGTGAGGCAAAAGAGGAGGTTGGTGTAGATATCGAGCCGGAAGATCTGCACGGAGTACATGTTCTCCACAATAACGATGGCATTGAATATATAGACATTTTCTTCAAGGCGACGAAATGGAGTGGCGAGCCAAAAAACATGGAACCTAAAAAATGCGATGACGCCGGATGGTTCGCATGTGACAGTCTTCCTACACCAATGGCTCCTCACGTGGCCCATGCACTTGTTCATGTGCGAAATGGAGTTATATACAGTGACTGGGTTTGTAACACATAAACTATGCGAGAACTACTCATAGCAACAGGAAATAAAGGCAAAATCGCAGAAATTAAGAATCTCTTAGAGGGGACACCTTTTATCGTGATGAGCCTTGATGATATCGGCATTACAAGAGACGTTGCAGAGCCGGGGCGGACATTCGAAGGTAATTCAATCATTAAGGCGATGTCTTATGGAAAATGGAGCGGAAAGCTTGTTCTGAGCGAAGACTCAGGTCTTGAAATCGATGCACTCAATGGTTGGCCGGGAGTGGATACAAAACCGATTACCTCACCGACTCACGATAATGGACATTCTCTTATCATTGGAAAAATGGTGGATGTGCCAGATGGCATGAGAGGCGCCCAATTTCGTTCGGTTATAACCATTTATGATCCGGAGGATGATCGTGTTCGCGTGTGTGAGGGAATTGCGCGGGGGACCATTGCGCACGAGCCGATTGGCACAAACGGTATGGCGCAGGATCCGATATTCATATACGACGAGAGCGGTAAAGCCGGTGGAGTCATGATGCTAGCGGAAAAAAATGAGATTAGTCATCGAGCGAAGGCTTTTGCAAAGGCCCAAGAAATCCTTCTCAAAGAATTTGTATGAGTGAACAAAAATATCCTCGTATTGGAACTGCTGTGTGGATTATTCGGAATGGGAAGGTATTGCTCGGTCGCCGAGAGAAACTTGGATTCGGAGTTGGTACGTGGTGTCCACCGGGTGGAGCTGTCGAATATGGTGAGACGCTTCAAGCCGCAGCAATTCGAGAAACCGAAGAGGAAACTGGTTTAATCCTCGAAGCAGTACGATTAATATCGGTAGTGGATGATATTTTTGATCATCACTGGGTAACTCCATATTTTGTCGCGGATTGGGTGTCTGGCGAGGCTCGAGATGCGATCGGCGAAATAGGGCAGTGGGCGTGGTTTGAGTGGAATGAGTTGCCGGATCCTCTTTACGGACCGACTAGAAATTTCGTGAAAAACGGCTATAATCCTCTAAACTTTAAATAACCCATATGAGTAAAGGAACTATCACACAGATCATCGGACCGGTCGTCGACGTCAAGTTCGAGGACCATCTTCCGGCAATTCAAAACGCACTCGAAGTGCACCGTAAAGGCGCTCGCCTCACTCTAGAAGTCGCCCAGCACTTGGGATTGAACCGAGTACGTTGCATCGCTATGCACGACACTGCCGGTCTTGAGCGCGGCGTCGAGGTAACCGACACCGGTGCTGCAATTTCCGTTCCGGTCGGCGAAGCATCGCTCGGCCGCATGTTCAATGTGGTGGGAGATCCGATCGACGGCAAAGAGCCCGCTGCCAAAGACGCGCCACGACTCCCGATTCATCGTCATGCGCCAACTTTCGTACAACAATCAACAAAAGCAGAAGTGTTTGAAACCGGTATCAAGTCCATCGACTTGCTCGCGCCGTTCATCAAGGGTGGCAAAGTAGGACTTTTCGGCGGAGCCGGGGTAGGGAAGACGGTCATCATTCAGGAGTTGATTCACAACGTCGCGAGCAATCACGGCGGCTACTCGGTATTTGCCGGAGTGGGCGAGCGCGTACGCGAAGGCAACGACCTCTATCACGAAATGAAAGATTCAGGCGTGCTCGATAAAACCGCACTTGTATTCGGACAAATGAACGAAGTACCTGGCGCACGTGCGCGCGTTGCGCTCTCGGGTCTCACGATGGCTGAAGCGTTTCGCGACGAGGGCGGTAAAGACGTACTCTTTTTCATGGACAACGTATTCCGCTTCGTGCAGGCAGGATCCGAAGTATCGTCGCTGCTTGGGCGCGTGCCATCCGCCGTGGGTTACCAGCCAACACTGGCCGAAGAAATGGGGCAGTTACAGGAGCGCATCACATCAACAAACGACGGATCCATCACATCAGTGCAAGCAATTTATGTGCCGGCAGACGACGTCACCGACCCGGCTCCGGCAACGACGTTCGCACACTTGGACTCTACGATTGTGCTCGACCGCGGTTTGGCATCGCTGGGTATTTATCCGGCAGTCAGCCCGCTTGATTCAAGCTCAACGGCGCTCACTCCCGACATTGTCGGCGAAGAGCACTACCGTGTAGCCAATGAAACTCGTCGCGTACTACAGCGATACAAAGATCTTCAAGACATTATCGCTATTCTCGGTATTGAAGAACTTTCGGAAGAAGACAAAAAGCTCGTATATCGCGCTCGCAAAATTCAAAAATTCCTCTCCCAACCGTTCCACGTAGCAGAAGCATTTACCGGCGCAAAGGGAAAGTTCGTCACACTCGCAGACACCGTGCGCTCATTTGCTGAAATCCTCGACGGCAAACACGACGCTGCGGGTGAACAAGTGTTCTATATGAAGGGAAGTGTTGACGACGTGATTGCCGCAGAACACGCTGAAAAATAAATAAAAGTATGCCTGCTCACACGAAACGGCATAGCATGCGTCGAACTTCTACACATATGCAGATCAAATTTGGAAACATAATTTCAACATTATCAATTTCATGCGGCATGCAGAGACGATGCCGTTTCGTGTGACAGGTATGGCGGAGAACACCTTCCATCTCGTCATCGCATCGGTGGGCCAGACACTGTTTGATGGTCGTGCGCAGTCAGTTGTTGTTCCGGGCACTGCGGGAGAAATGACGATCCTTCCACATCACGAACCGATTGTCACAACCCTCAACAAAGGCTCAATTGCAGTAAGAAATCAAGAGGAAACAGTTGAGAAATTTGATATCGAAAGCGGGGTACTCGAGTGTTCGATGAATCGTGTCGTGGTTTTACTCTAAATTTCTCCACAGATATACGCGGTAGTTCGAGATTGTGGGGCTACAATGTGTGGAATGCAGCGAAAAGTTTTTTACTTCAGTATTGTTCTGATTTTTTTCGCATATTCACGAGCTGAGGCAGCGAATTCAATCAATTGGACGTTTTATGGGCCCGGTGCAGCCGGATGGATGCAAGGACCGATGACCGCGTCGCAAAAAGACGCTGAAGGTTCCTCGAATGGTATTCATACACTCGACGATGTGCGAACGGGAAAATCAAAATATGTAACACTCGCGTCGGCGAGTGTTATGAAAGGGCGCTATTTCTGTATCGGAACTGTTACCTACACATCGCCGCCCGGAAATGGCGGTGACGGCAAAACACATACTATCGAAAACGTGGTCGGTTATATTCACGATACCGGTTGTGCGTTCAATGGCACATGCTCGTGCGCGCGACTTCCGCAATACTGCGATGGACGAGCTCGCACCGACAAAATGGATATTGCGGTCGGTAATTTCAATGGATATTCCGCGGATTATGCCATGAAATACATAACAAAAAATCCGAACAGGGCGCCAAAAGACTGGACACAAATCGCGGGCATTCCGCAGTCGATACAGAGCGGACAATCTTCGACGGCGCCGTGCGGCGGACAAGTAAAGGAAGAGGGAACGCCGGTTGCAGCGGCATATATACCTCCCGCAACTTCTGCTCCTCAAAATCAACTACCACCTCCGTCTTCCTATACACCGCAGCAACAGCAGTCATATCAGACTTCTCCGTATCAGGCACAATCAGCACCGACTGGAGTCTCTTCGGGAGCATTAAACAGTGGCTCTTCCGGATTAGGATCAGCTGTTTCGGGCGGTACAGTCACGAGCTCAGGCAGCGATACAGGGCCGTATTCGCAACAAGCATACACCACTCCTGTTCCGCAAAATACAGCTGACCAAGCGAGAAATAGTCAAAATCCCATGTTAAATTCACTTTTTCAACAGTCGAGTGCAACGTCTGGCATACGAATCGTCCAACATGCAACTCAAGCATTACTCGATCTGTTCACTGTCCCGAGCACATCCGACTCTCAGAACTCTCGGTCAGCAGGAACAACTCCAAGCTCTATGCATATGTTTCCAAGAGGACAAAACCCCGTGCTTACACCGGTCTATGACAACAGTAATGTTTCTCTCATGAGTGAGTCGCAATTAGATGACAGCCGTCCAACCGGAACCGTGCGAGGACCATCGTCGGTATCGTCACAACAGCCACGACCGGATTCACTCGATGTATCCGTACAGGCAACGAGACCTGTCAGCACGTTTGGTGCGCCTTCGTCATTAGAGCCGACGAATACGATGAGTCCTGCGACAGCGTCTGCCTTTGCGACGATTCTTTCATCGTTTCAATCGCTCATCAGTAACATGCTGAGATCGTTCGCACGACGGTAGCTTCTCCACATGTATGGAAACGCTGTGCGAGCCGCGACGGTACAATCATTTCAATGCGCGTCGGTGCTTTTTTTATAGGATTTCTTGTACTGCTGTCTCCGTTGTATGCGGAAGCACTTGTGCGTCCGCCTCTCTCAGTGAAAAAATGCCCTGCCGGAGGATCGTCTGAGGCGCCGCCGAGGTCTCACATGGAGCTCACGAAAGACACAGTGGAAAGTGATGCGGAGAAATTTTTGAACACTGCAATGTATTGTCCGAATGCATGCTACAACCTGAGGGCATCACTCACGCTCGGGTATAGCGGTATTACCGTAGAAGTTTTGGCAAATGATGCGTGCAAATACAGAGATAAATTACCAAACGATCCCGCGCAGGGTACCAGACGAGGGTGTTTGAAAGGAGAAACAGAGCCGACTGCATCCTTGTCTACAAAAGACGTGTATTCAAAAGTTATAGGATTTCAAATCATCGACCAGACGATTACCAAGTCTCGTTGCGATGAAAACGCATTATACGCCTCTATGGGTAAGTTTCTCGATGGCTTGAAACAGGTGCAGACAAATCCCGCCGCCGGACAATCACAAATGCAAGCAGCCTTGAATGATCTCAAGGCCGCAAGTGATCCACGGCCGGACAATGCCCCTGCAGAAATTCCAAAGCCCGCATCAATTACGATTCCGGATGAAAATGTTGCGAAACCTCCTGCGGTACCAACCGATTCTCAAACCTTGGAGCAAGTCTTGAGAGATACATACGGTGTACCTGCCGGCCAAGCAAAGTCGTTGGTTGAAACCGACTCTGAAAAGATCAAGGCAATGATCGAAAAGTCCATAACAAATGACACGGCGGGTGCTCAGGCAATTGCAAGACAACTGAATCTAAACGACGATGTCATTAAAAATATCGCAAACATTGAACCGCAAAAGCGTATGACAGCAGAGGAAGCGAAACAAATAGCAGACGCACAGCAGCAAGAGCGACAAAGCCAGATTCTACAAAACGATACGAGCACCTTTGCGGAAAAAACTCCTATGGAAAAAGCCAAGCAGGCCATCGCCAATATTGAGAGTAGCGGTGGTCGCTACGACATGCTTGGTCCTGTAACTAGAAACGGTGATCGTGCATATGGCAAATATCAGGTGATGGGAAACAACGTTGGACCGTGGACTGAGCAGGCGCTCGGTGTCCGCATGAGCCCCGAGCAATTTCGCGCTGATCCTCAAGCACAGGAGCGGGTGTTTGAGCATCGGTTTCAAATGTACGCCGACAAATATGGAGGCTACGAAAACGCTGCGAAAGTGTGGTTTGGTGGTCCAGGCGGCCTCGCCAATCAATATCGCACAGACATGCTCGGCACGAGTGTCACACGATATGGCGAGCGATTTACGCAGTACTACGAAAGCGGACAAATCCTCAGTGGCGGGAGATACGCTTCGGGCGGCTCTTCTTCTCCTTTTTCAGGGATCACGGGGGGCAATTACCCAACTGGTGTTAGTTACCCGACAGGGGGAACGAATATGAATGAAGGAAGTGCGTTTGGTGCAGCCAATCTATTTAATTTCGACGATTCTACCGGGTCGATGCGACAGGGAAGTGGTACTACCGGTACCAATTCACTTTCATCGTTTCTTTCTGGAATCATTTCGGGGGTATCCAACAAGCCACAGACTCAATCTCAGAATGTAACGGTACGACAAATTCCGTACCAGAGTCAACAACAGCAGGCTGTCGTTTCGATTATTGCACAGCCACAACAGGCATTCGTAGGGAATTCGATTGTAATTTCCTGGTCGAGTGTCGGTATGCGCAATGATGTACCATGTCGCACACAGCTCGTAGCGCCAGTAGGAACGACGACTGTCGCAGTCTCGAATGAGGGATCTAAAATCATTACCGCACCAGAAAAAGGTATTATGAGGTTTACCATTTCTTGCACAACGCTCAACGGTACCGCTGTTACGCAGGCGACGAATGTTGCGGTACAGTAGTTGCATGTTCAAGCGAACAGTCGAGAATTTCGTGTGCGAGAATTGCAATATGGAAGTGATCGGGAGTGGTTACACGAATCATTGTCCGCATTGTTTATGGAGCAAACACGTTGACATACAACCGGGCGATAGAGCGCAGGGCTGCAAGGGTTTGATGGAACCTTGCGCGCTCGAGGGCTCATCGCCTGCGTATGACATTGTTCACGTATGTCAGATATGCGGTTTGCGACGTCGCAATAAGACGTCGCCGAAGGACGATCAGGGTGCGCTTCTTTTTGTGGCACAGAAGTCGGCCGCACATTAAAAATAAAAAATAATTCACGCTACCCTCAGCGAGATCGTGGTATCTACTTGAGTATGCGTGGAAATGCCGCATAATGCATGAAATATGGTTTTACCGAATCAAGAAGATAGAGGAATAGAAGCCGAGCTCAATGGCCTTGAGGCAGTTGACCAGGATCAAGATGGAATCATTGAAGATGGCTTAGGTAATCCAGCTGCGCCGGAAGACGATTCGGGCAAGTAGGGTACAATACGCGGGCGGACCTTTTTGCATGCAGAAGAAAATTCTTTTATTACTCGGGCATCCCGATAAAACAGGTTTGTGCGGATCGATTGCCGATACCTACGAGGTCGCGGCAAAAGCTGCGGGCCACATTGTAAATCGACTGAACATCGGCGAATTGCAATTTGATCCTATCTTGCATAGAGGCTACCGCGCCATGCAGGAGTTGGAACCGGACCTCAAGCGATTTCAAGAACTCGTTACGACCTCAGATCATTTTGTGATTATTTATCCTGTGTGGTGGACTGGCATGCCAGCGATATTAAAGGGCTTGTTTGATCGCGCGTGGTTACCGGGCTCAGCGTTTCGATATATAAAAACGAAAGCAGGAAAACGAACTATTTTTTGGCACAGATTATTTCGTGGAAAAACAGCCCGCATTTTTATGACAAGTGGAACACAGCCTCTACTTGTTCGATTTTTACCCGGCAACGTGAATGCGCAGTTGCGATGGGGAATACTATGGTTTGCCGGTTTTTCTGTGCGCACAAAATGGTACGGACCTGCTGAAAATTTACCTGACGACGTAAAAGCTCGATGGCTTTCACAAGTCACCGATATCGGCAGTCGAGGCGAATAGACACAATTCATATAAATACTAAATGAAAGCGGGCGACTGTATGAGTCGCCCGCTTACGTTGTACAAAATGTGCAGAATTTAGTGACCGATGCCGTTTGCTACCGCGATGACCAGCAGTGCCAATGATGCAATGACCATTGCGGTTCGTGCACTTACGATCGGAGCAGCGGCTCCCGGATTTCCTGATCCCACGGGCAAATTCTTGAGATGTGCTCCAGTGAATTGGTCGTGTGTCAGATCTCGATGATGAAGTCCCATTGTGTCGCTCCTTTGTGCGTTCTAGATTCCTGCCCTGCGTGAGACACGGATACTACACTGACTCCTTACTGCCACGCTTTGCTAAGCCTATACCCGACCGTAGGGAAGGGTCAAGCGTTGACGCTGCGTCAAGACACTCGATGAGGTAATAATGAAGAACCTCGGCATCACGAGTTGCCGAGGTTCTGAGAGGATCTAGGAAGAACGAGATATTTAGTTGGGTAACTTTTTCTGCGTCGGCGCGCGTAATTTGCACTTGAACTCAAAGCCCTTCGGAATCATAAGCTGCACATTGACCGGCGTGAACGGTGGTTCAAAAATACATCTATTGACCCGTATACGCGATTCCAAATGCACGTGCTGTCGTCCGATCCACAAAAGCACATCTTCAACACTCAGTGTCGCAAGTTCGCGTAAGAGGAATTCCGTCGTTGCATATTCAGTACGCTCTTGATTCACAAGAATGTGATTATCTGCCAGTGCTTTTGCGATGCGGACAATACTGTCGTCTTCGAGCGAAACAGGTTTCCGAACGATAGCAAAGTAGGCGTTGAAATATTCTTCGCACGTAGGCTTGGCCAGCTCCGCGTGCGCGGAACCCGCCAAAATAAACTGCAAGGCAGCTATCAGGCACAGGTATCGACGCATCGAATTACTCCTAGAGCGTTTTACGAGGTCAAATTTTCCTCCGACGGAACTATATACGCGATTTTTCGAAGACGCGACTCCCCCGCGAAAAATGGAAAAAACAGGGGAGAGGATCATTCATCAACAAATCGAATACTGCTGAAAATCGAATATATGGATAGGGGTTTGAGATTCGAAACATAAGGGCAAGTAGCAATACAAACGCGGCGAATTCGAAGGATTACGATTCATAAGTAGACGAATTCGAATGTGGCCACATGGCGTACTATGTTCATCTGCTCTATGCGTAAGTGTCGCAAAAGATATATTGTGCGACGTATAGTATATTTCTCCCCTCGCTACTGCGAAGCCCCGGAATCCGGAATTCAAAAATAGTAGCGATTAATATTTCCCTCTCTTGCGGAGGTGCGCAGATGTATTCAAAAATTATTTCAAACTCTAAAACCAAATATGTATTCAGTTTTTGAAGAAATAATCGGGGAACCACTCCCCTTTTTATATATGGTAAAAATTACCACTTGCCAGTTTCGTTGCGGATACCGTCGCGGTAGGCCTCGATGCGGCGCAAATTGCCGGGTGAGAGGTCGTCTGGTAAAGAGTCGAGATCAAACCAGGAGCGCGCCATAATCTCGAAATTCGGTCGCATTGCGATATCGCCAGTGAAGTCTCCTGTATAGAAGAACGTGACCCGATCGGTTTTTCCCATGGTGCCGGTATAGGTACCGATTTCTCCGGCGATCGAGTTCACTTTCAATCCTGTTTCTTCAAAGGCTTCGCGCATTGCTGCTTCTTCGGGGGTTTCACCTTTATTCACGCCGCCGCCGGGCAAAGTCCACGCCCACGGCGCATACCAATGACTTACGAGCAGCACACGTCGTTCGTCTATTAATAGAATGCGTACTCCGTGTGAGTCTGTATCGCCGCGCAGTTGACCGATTGTATAGCGTGCCACGTGAGCAGTGTTGATAATGAAAACTGATATGTACATTCCAAGTCGACGGACAAATTTCATACGAATATTTAATTACGTCCGCTTTGTAAGTTCAATGCACATGAACAGCGGAAATTCTTTGCGGGCAACATCTTCGGCCGCTCCGCGTGGCCCTTTTTCGCTTTTTTTGTGTGATATCCATTCTTCGAGTCGCGATATTGCAAAACCCGCAACGGCAAACGCTTTTGTGTAATCCTGGAGCGAGCGATGGAATGACCATGTGGAATCCTTCGTATGCTTACCGGGTGTCATATCAATTGCTGCGCGCGACTGTGAAAGATAGCGATCCACGCGACGGTACTGCAGTTTTACATTGTCGTCCCATCCCCATGACGTCTGTTTCGGAATACGAAACGCGGGGTGATTCAACACGAAGATGACTCGTCCACGTGTTTTTAAAATTCTCGCACACTCTTTTACGACCGCATCGAGATGTTCCATATTCTGGAGCGCAAGCACACAGATAATTGCATCAAAATACTGACTTTGAATTGTGGACATGCGCTCAGCCGCAGTAACGTGAAAAATAATATCAGGCGACTTCTCCTTTGCTTTTGCGATCAGCTCCTTGGCAATGTCAGCGCCTTCTACGTATGCACCCGAGGCATCAATGAGTCGGGTAAAATATCCTTCGCCGCAGCCGATATCGAGCACGCGAAGACCCTGTTTCGGATTGAGGATTCGTATCAGATTCGGTGCGATTACTTTTGCGTGGAATGTGTCGTCGTCTTTCAGATGTTTTTCGTACCAATCGGCAACACCGCCCCATGAGGTATCTTTTTTACGGTTCCCGCTTGGTTTCGGGGTTTGCATATGTATTACCGCGAGCTACTTCGCGAACGGAATCTCGAACTGCATGAATTCTGGCAAGAGTTTGCGGCCGTATAGTAATCGCGAAATCACTTCTGCATGTGAGAGTGCGCCGGTGAGCGCGTTGTGCGGTGTCGGCTCTTCGGGAATGCCGCAATAATTCAAAACGGCATCGAGGTTCAATGCGCTGCGGCGATGTTGCGTCGGCGGTTGTTTGCCGTGTGCAATCATGTGCATGTAGCAAAGCGTATGAGTATCGATTGTGCGAAATGCAAACGGCCATTCAGTGTGCCCTGCACGCTCAGCAGCTTCACGCATGAAATCGCGATCAAAAGACACGTTCTGCCCCGCGAATGTTCGTTCGTCGATATCTTTGCTCCAGTCCAAAAAAGCATGTGTAAGATCCGCTTCGCTTGGCTTTGCGGGATCGGTAATTTGTTCCACCGTAAAACCGTTCACTTTCATGGCTTCCGGCATAATGTGTGCCCCATCCCATATACGATTTTCCATATAAAAGCGATTCTCAGGATGGGCCAAATCGAGCGCGCCAACGCTCACAATTGAGTGCTTTTTAGAATCTGTTCCTGATGCCTCAACGTCGATAACTATCATGGGCTGTAGTATAGCCTTAAAATGGCACTATGGTGAGCCCATCCCCTTGCAATTGCTTGCCGGTTGATACCCTGCCTTTACGGCAGCTTTTTCATCTATAAACCACCTCCTCATTTCTGGCGGGATTTTCGAGGCGGCGGCACACCACGGAAAGTAGTACAAATGGCCTGTACTAGAGCCCAAATAGGCTCCCTGGATAAGCCCGAGAGTGCTACCCGTCTCCTCGATCGAAGCAATAGCTGCGGAGGCCGTATTTTGGACCAATAGCGGGCTTTTCGGGGCCATGAGCACTGAGAGCCGTCCTAAGCCAAAAGCTGCTGTGACGGCCAGGATAACAAGTAAAAAGAGGCCCCACTCCGAAATCGTGGCTGAAACCGTAAAAGCGCTGTGGGCCTTGATTTTTTGGGCTATTTCTCGTATACTCGCCACACCTTAAGTATCGCACGTCGGGACTGGGGAAATAAAATACCATGGCACATACAAAAGCAGGTGGCTCAGCAAAAAATCTACGCGATTCAAATCCGAAGTATCTCGGCATTAAGCGCGGTGACGGTCAGGCAGTAAAGATTGGTGAAGTAATCGTGCGTCAGCGCGGTACGAAAATCATGGCCGGCAAAAATACCGGTGTCGGTCGTGACCACACTCTCTTTGCGCTCGTTGACGGGAAGGTGCATTTCCGTAGTGCTCGCAAGACAAACTTTGACGGACGCTCTGTTGTTCGCCGTGTCCTCGATATTCTCCCCGCTTAATTTCAACTTTTCACAAAAGAAAACACCTCAATGCGAGGTGTTTTCTTTTTTGAACTATGTCACGACGACAAGCGTCATCTTGACGGTATTTTTACCAAGCTTTATTGCAATCTCATGTTCACCCGCTGATTTAATTTGCGAACTGATGAGAATCATGTTTTGCGGCATATCGACACCGAATATTTTTTTGATTGCATCAATGATCTCGTTCTGCCCGAGCTGCTTGTAGAGATGTCCTTGGCTATTGGCTTTCGCATGGACTTGAAACTTGGTTCCGCTCATGCGAATGGACTGCTCAGCCCATTCCTTTTCTCTCGCCGCACTTTCATCGGCAAGGGCTTTTTGGCTTTTTAGATAGGCGGCGACCTTA
Organism: Minisyncoccota bacterium; assembly: GCA_043780835.1. Lineage (GTDB taxonomy): Bacteria > Patescibacteriota > Minisyncoccia > Phycocordibacterales > UBA2100 > UBA10103. The sequence goes on along the minus strand of JAYWCB010000001.1, from coordinate 66,142 downwards.
TCGGGAGTGGCCTGTTCCGCCAGTCCTTTCGGAATCAAAAAGTTGAGCGCGTAGCCGTCTGAGACGTCTTTCACGCTTCCCCGTTGCCCGACCCCACCCACGTCTTTCTTGAAGATCACTTTCATATGGCTAGTGTACCCCGTTCGATATGGAGGCGGTAGCACGTCTATAATCGAGCTGAAATACTGTATCGATGTCAAATAATGAAATTGGTTACTTCTTCGACGGAGTAGAACTTGCGGCGGACTTTACAGGAGTTTTTACGCCGAGCATTTCGAGCGCCTTATCGAGTTGCGGATCGCGACCCGCTTTTATGTCGGCGTCTGTGATTTTCACTTCTACGTCAGGGACAATTCCGGTAAGCGGGATGTGTACACCATCCGGTTCCAACCATCGCGCCACCGTGATCTTGAGCGAAGTGCCCGGTGTAATATCTATCAACTCCTGCACCGAGCCCTTGCCGAATGAATTCGTGCCGACAAGTTTGGACCCGATGTTTTGTCGCATAGCTCCCGCAAATATTTCCGAAGCAGAGGCAGATCCTTTATCCATGAGGATTATCACCTGTAGATTTTTGTCGAAGATGTTGTACCCCATTGAACGATGGACGATATTTTCCTCGTGACCTGCATAATCCTCGGTCACAATGATTTTTCCAGCCGGCATAAACCAACTCGCCATCTGCACCGCCGCTTCCAGGTAGCCGCCCGGATCACCACGCAAGTCTATTATGAGTTTGTTGGATCCGGATTTCTTAAATTCTCGAAGCGCATCTCGAAAAAGGTCAGGTGAATTTGAGGTAAATGTGGCGACGGAGATTACAAACACACCGTCCGGTCGCATTGTGGATTTTACGATAGGCACATTGATCACCTGTCGCGTCACCTTAATGTCTTTGGGTTCGCTCCAACCCTCGCGCATAATAAAGAGCGTCACTTGGCTGTCTTTCGGTCCACGAATTTTCTTGATGGCAGTATTGACCTCCATGCCCTGCGTGGAGCTGCCGTCAATTTTCAAAATAATATCGCCGCTTTTTATGCCGGCCTTGTCAGCGGGCGTACCTTTGAGCGGCGTCACGACAGTGAGCATTTCATTTTTTATAGCGACTTCCATGCCGACGCCTTCAAATAAACCGCTCATGTCGTCTGCGAATTGGGTCGCTTCCTGCGGCGGCATAAAATAGGTATAGGGATCGCCCAAAGAAGCGGCAAGACCTTGTATCATGCCGTATACACGGACGTTATTTTTGTCTTCGGTCGTCGTTGCTACCGGTGTGGTAGAGGCAACGGATGCGGGAACGAACTTTTCATCAATAATCTGCCAGGCCTTCCATACAGGTGAAAAATCTACATTTTCCGGTGCTTGAGCACGCGAGATCGACTGAGAAGATGCAGAGACTGCGAATTCAAACCCTCCGACGACACCGATTGCAAGAATAAGCAGACCCATGCCAATTGCAGAACTCAAAGGAACAACCCTGCCGTTTTTCATCGGGGCATTATCGCATAGCGGCCCTCTCGCACAAAGTGAATAAGAACACACACGAGTTTGTATGAGATATAATCAGTCGACATGATATCCCGCCATACCCACAACGATCTCACGTGGATCGATCTGCAGTCGCCGTCTCCGCAAGAAATTGCCGACATTGCTGTTGAGTTTGATTTAGATCACGCGACCGCGGAGGAGTTGCTTCTACCGTCTCTCAAGCCCCGAGTTGATTTTGGAGCACAATGGATTTATCTCATTCTCCATTTTCCCGCACTGCGTCATGGACGCAAAACCATGGAGCAGGAAGTTGACTTTGTCGTCGGTCAAAAATTTATTATTACAACCCACTACGACGCCGTCGACCCATTACACAAATTCTCAAAAGTATTTGAAGCTCAAAGTATGCTTGATCGGGAGCATTTAGGAGATCATGCCGGATTTTTGCTCTACTACATGTTGAAGAACTTGTATAAATCAATCGACCATGAGGGCGAATATATTCGCCGTGAGCTCTCCCAAATCGAGGAGCATATTTTCACCGGTCACGAAGTGGAAATGGTACAAGCAATTTCGCGCAGCGCTCGTGATCTGCTTAATCTACGGCAAACAATAGAACCGCACCGCGAAGTGCTTCACGATCTCGAAACGAACGGCTCAAAATTCTTTGGAAGTGAATTCGTACCGCATTTAAAAGGCATGTCCAACGAATATTACCGGGTACACAATCACATCATGCGCAATACAGAGTCGCTCCATGAATTGCGCGAGACCAACAATTCGCTGCTGACCACAAAGCAGAACGAAACCATGCGCGTTCTCACCATTATGGCATTGGTGACATTTCCGCTTGCACTCTTTGTAGCGATTCTTGATACAAGCACACTCGATAATCCCGTTCGCCACATGAGTCATGGTTTTTGGACACTGGTACTCATGGTGGTTGGTGCAGGATCAGTTATGTTTTGGTACTTTAAGCACCGAAAGTGGCTCTAACACTTCCCACCTAGTACAATACACCGATGAAGTTTTTTGGATTTCGTCGTTTGTTCTCCCGTGCTCCTGAGCCTCCGCCGACACAGCCCGCTCGCGCGCTGCTTTTCCACAATACCCTCTCGGGCGAGAAGGAGTCATTTACACTGCCGTCTCGTGTGAAAACCGTCCGCATGTATAACTGCGGCCCGACCGTGTACGGACCGCAGCATATCGGAAATCTTTCTATGTTTGTGTTTACCGATGTGCTTCGACTGGTGCTCGAGTATAACGATTTTACGGTAAAGCAGGTCATCAATTTTACAGATTTCGGACATCTATCCGGCGACAATGACGGAGATGCCGATCATGGAGAGGACCGCATGAGTAAAGGGTTGAAGCGCGAAGGCATGAAACCGACTCTCGACAATATGCATGTACTCGCAAAAAAATATGCTGATGTGTTTCTGCGGGATATTTCAGAACTCAACATCAATACAAAGAAAATTACGTTTCCGTTTGCGAGCGAGTACATACCTGCGCAAATTGCGATGATTCGCGCGCTCGAGGAAAAAAGTTACGCCTACAAGACCAAAGACGGTGTCTACTTCGACACGTCACAGTTTCCCGACTACGGCAAGCTGGGTGCTATCAATCTGGAAGGTCTGAAGGAGGGCGCGCGTATCGGCGTCTCTGACGAGAAACGAAATCCGACGGATTTTCTCTTATGGAAAAGTGATAAAAAGATAGGGTGGGAATCGCCGTGGGGGCTTGGCTTTCCGGGATGGCATATCGAATGCTCCGCAATGATCCGGGCAACACTGGGAGAACAAATCGATATTCACACCGGGGGTATAGAGCATATTCCGATTCATCACAACAACGAAATTGCGCAATCCGAAGCTGCAACGGGTCGAAAACCGCTGTCTCGCTTTTGGCTGCATCGCGCTCACATACAGATCAACGGCGGCAAGATCGCTAAATCAAAAGGCGCAGCGGTGTATTTGTCCGATATTCAGGAAAAAGGGTTTCATCCGCTCGCGCTCCGCTATTTGTTCTTAGGTGCTCATTATCGCACCTCGATGAACTTTACGTACGAAGCGCTTGGTGCCGCTCAAAGTGCGTTTGCGCGCCTTGTTGCCGCTCGGCTTTCTTTTACAGAGGAGCCGGGTCAGATCGAAGACGGGTACCGTACAAAAATTCACGAACGATTGAATGATGATCTCGATACTGCGGGTGCGCTTGCGATCGTGTGGGAAATGGTAAAAGACGAATCGCTCTCCCATGCAACACGTCTGACCACGCTCCTCGACGCGGATCGTGTTCTGGGACTCAATCTCGCAATTCCCGATGCCGCTGCGCTCGCGCTCGCGAAGGCTGAAACGCGTGAATATGTGGCGGAGTCGGAGCAATCCTCGCAGGTTATAGATATTGTGCAAAGACGGGAATTGGCCCGCAGCGAAAAGAATTGGACCACTGCGGATACTCTGCGTGAAGAGCTTGATGTGCTCGGACTCGGCATTGAGGATGCGCTTGATGGTCCGAAAATCTTTAAAAAGCCGCTCAAATAATTACCGCTATTCTGTGAGAACAAAGTTCACCAATTTGTTCGGGACTACTATGATGCGCGTGACTGTTTTGCCGTCGAGTCTTGCTGCAACTGCTTCTGCCGCCCGCGTCTCAGTTTCGGCGTTATTGGTGCCCATAGGGAGCACAACGTCGGCGCGAGTCTTTCCGTTTATTTGGATCGCTACTGTTACAAAATCTTCTTCGAGCATGTCGTCGTCATAGAGGGGCATTGGAAACGAAACGATAGATTCGATATGGCCGATTTCGTGCCAGAGTTCCTCTGCAATATGCGGCGCAAACGGTGCGAGCAACTGCAAGAAGCGACCGAACTGGTCTTCGGACAGAGATTTTTTTTCCGCCTCATTTACGAATATCATCAGTGTCGAAATCGCCGTATTGAACTTGAACAATTCGATATCTTCGGTCACTTTTTTAATGGTGCGATGGAGCTGCCGTTCGAGCGAGTCATCAGGCGTGTCCCCCGCATGTTCGCTCAGTCGCCACACGCGCTCCAGAAACCGCCGTGAACCGATCATACTCTGTGTATTCCATGCAATCGAATCTTGAAACGGTCCCATAAACATTTCGTAGACACGTAATGTGTCTGCTCCGTAGCTCTCTACGATGTCGTCAGGATTTATGACGTTGCCATATCGCTTGCTCATTTTGCGTCCATCCTCTGCTACGATCAGACCCTGATGGCGTAATTTAAGAAACGGCTCGTCGAAATCAAGGTATCCCATGTCTCGTAGCGCTTTGGTGTAAAAGCGTGCGTACAGCAAGTGCAGCACGGTGTGCTCTGCGCCGCCTATGTAGAGATCTACCGGCAGCCATTCCTCCAAAGCTTTCTTTGATGCAAACTCGTCGCTGTTATGCGGATCCGCAAAGCGGAAAAAATACCACGAAGAGCACGCAAAGGTATCCATGGTATCGATTTCCGGCTTCCAACCTTTTCCAAAGATACGTTCCGTTCTTTCAAATAATTCTTTCGAACTCCCGAGTGGCGAGGTGCCTTTTGGAAGATACTCAACATCAGTCGGTAGGAGCCACGGCAAATGCTGCTCAGGTATCGCATGAGCCTTCCCTTCCGGATCGTACACAATCGGAATCGGAGTTCCCCAGTATCGCTGACGCGAAATAAGCCAGTCGCGCATTTTATATGTCTTCTTTATGCGTCCGAATTTTTCAGTCATCGCCTTTTTTGCATTACGGACATTCATGCCATTAAACTCTCCTGAATTTATGAGCACCTGTTCCTCGCCATAGAGCGGATCCGAGTAGGAGATTATTTTTCCGAGGGCAAGATCTAGGGCAAGTTTATTGTTATGGAATAGACCGTGTTTCTGCGCTTCTTCATATGTCATCCATACGGTGTCGTGTTTTTCTCGCTCTTCTTCTGAAAGAGGTCCTTTTTGGTCACTCTCAAGTTCAAGCAGTACGGGTGTATCCATACGAGAACGCCATTCCTTTTTGTGCTCAGCATAGAAATGTGACTCGATCACAATCGGTGAAGAAAAAATTGGTCGGGTGCGATACCCGGTTTCTTCGAGTACTTCACGAATGGCAGCGCGTTCTATGGTTTCTCCCTGTTCGACGCCGCCAATGACGTTTGTAACCCATTGGTAGTCTTTCCATTTCAAAAACAAAACACGCCCGTCGTCATTGCGAACTACTGCATTAATCGTTTGTCGAAAGACCGCATCCGGCCTCTTATCTGCAGCGCCGTATACCGGTACCACGACTTGCGTAATCGGGAGATCGAACGTGCGGGCAAAAAGCATGTCACGATCGTCGTGAGCCGGCACTGCCATAATTGCACCGGTACCGTAGTGAGCCAATACATAGTCAGCAACAAAGAGTGGGATGTTTTGTCCGGTTGCAGGATTGACCGCCATAACACCTTTCAACTGAACACCGGTCTTTTCTTTGTTGGCAGCTAAACGATCGATATCAGTTTTCTTTTTTGAAGATTCCACGTATTGTGCAACCTCATCGTTATTTTCAAGCACCGTTGTATGGCCAAGCGCGAGTGTCACCCATGGATGCTCCGGGGCAAGCACAAGGTATGTAGCACCAAAGAGCGTGTCAGGTCGGGTCGTGAATACGGTAATGTGCGCGCGCTTTCCCTGCGGATCCGTGCGAGCATTGATTGTCTCGTCACCGAAGTCCAGGTAAAAATCGATTTCTGCGCCCTCTGAGCGACCGATCCAGTTGCGTTGATTTATTTTCGTTGACTCAGGCCAGTCGATTGTGTCGAGGCTGCCGGCAAGCTCATCTGCGTAGTCAGTAATTTTATAAAACCATTGTTCGAGATCTTTTTTTTCAACAATTGCGCCGGAGCGTTCCGCTGTGCCGTCGGGTAAGACCTGCTCGTTGGCAAGTACAGTCTGATCCACCGGATCCCAGTTTACAAGTGCCTTCTTTTTATAGACAAGCCCTTTTTCGAAAAATTTTGTAAAGAGCCACTGCGTCCACCGATAGTAATCCGGTCGATGACTACCAATCTCACGATCCCAGTCATATGAGAGCGCAAGATTAGAAATCTGAGATTTGAACGTCGCGATGGACTCGTCGGTTGTTTGCTGCGGTGGAGTACCTGTTTTGATTGCGTAATTTTCCGCCGGTAGTCCAAATGCGTCCCAGCCCATCGGATGTAACACGCGATATCCTTCTGCGCGCTTCTTTCTCGCAACAATGTCAGACGCTATGTAGCCTTTTGGATGCCCTACGTGAAGCCCCGCACCGGACGGATACGGAAACATGTCGAGTACGTAATATTTAGGTTTTGACGTATCGGCATCTGTTTTGTACGCGCCCTCTTTTGCCCACTGTTTTTGCCACTTTTGCTCAATTTTCTTGTGATCGTACGACTTCATTCAGTGGAGAATACCACGGGCCGCGCGCGCTTCAATGTGGCAGAATCTAGAGCACTTATAAAGAAAGCCGTAGACGACTCGACGAGCTCTCGTCGAGTCGTCTACGGGTGGGCTTGAACAATGAGTCGCGCCATAGTACCGATTCGATAAATTCATTGACGAACTGTCTTAGAGATTATATGCATGCGCGCAATAAGTAATCGAGAGTCAAAGGGTTTCTCGAAATACGCATTCACACCCTGAAGATGCACCTCGTGTTTTACATCAGGGTCTCGCATGGCCGTCAGTACGATGGTTGGGATGTCGAGTCCCTGTGCCTGAATGCGCTTGAGCACCTCCAATCCGGGTATGTCAGGCAGGCCGAGATCGAGAACCAATACGTCCGGCTGTTCGCGGAGCGCAAGCGCTACTCCGTCCATCCCATATGATGCACAAATCACCTGTATTCCTGATTCGTGCATTTTTTCTTCCAATTCAAGCGTGATGAGGGGTTCATCCTCTACAATGAGAACTTTCATTCGAATCTTCCTAAATCTGTATTCCGGTGTCTGTTGACGCGGCACACCACACGTAACCCTAACAAGCCTTTAAAAAGTTTGAGTGAACTATGAGATGCCCGTGACAGCGTTATTTTTGAAGCGGGACTTCTCCTTTTGAAAGGAGCGGGTATCGCTCGGGGTCTATCGTGCGTTCAAAACAACCTTGACCAGCGCTGTGTGCCCACGAGTCGCTCTCGAGACCCGGCTTGGTCGCCATTGGGACTGGAGCTGCTACAGGTCCCCCTGGTGCCATGCCAGTTGATAAGGCATTGAACGTTGCGCACACCTCGAACGTGTATGGAGCTTTCGAGATGCGATAACTGTAATCTCCTCCAGTCTGCGCGTCTTTTGGAATAGCGTTTCCACTCAATGGATCATTCAGTTCCTGCAGTGATTGCGGCAAACGTCCCTTGGTTTGGTAGTAGTTAATGACCTGCCACTGAATATTCTGAAGATCTTGCACTTTTTGAGAATCGAGTCGCATCATGCGTACCGAATTCGGTGAGCCGATAATAAAGAATCCTGAAACGATTGCGAGAACGACCAATAGAGCAGCGGCAATTCCGATAGAGCGGGCCTTGCCGGGAAATTTGATCCAGTACCCCCAATAATCTGCGAGGAAGTGCATGAACACTCCACTTGCGACCAAAAGGATTGTTGCAACCTTTAGTACGAATCGCGTCGTGAGCTCGCCGCCCAGGAAGTAATTTATGAGCGTAATGAGATCGATTACCATCGCGAGACCCGCAAGAAACAAAGTGAGAAACAATGCCCATCTGCGAATCCAAAGATCGGCCTTGGTAAGATCCTTGCCGATATCCTTTCGAATGAGGTGTAGAAGTACGAGAGTCACAGGTACAAGCACCATCAAACTTGCCATAGCAAATCGAATGCCGCCGGAATATGGATCCTGATAGTAAGACGATCCTTGCGTGAGCGCGTCGGGAAAGGCCTGATCAACGTAGGCAAATATGAGTGTAATAAGCGAGATAACGCTGCCGTAGAGTCCAACCATGGCACCTGCCCATAGAAAAAAGTCTTTCGGGGTTACTTTATGTGTATTCATTATGAAACTATAACGTACCAGCACCCCCTTGACATACGGCTCTAATCAATCAATAGTAATGATAAGAACTTATCAAACAAATGCCCTGAGGTTGGACCTCAGGGCATAAAGAATACTTTAACGCTGTGCGTGCTTATGTGGATCGCAATATTAGTATCGTTTGCTCTCCTTGTTAGGAATGGAGGAATTCCATTACATCACCGTCTTGCACGATGTATTCCTTACCCTCAATTCTGAGTTGACCCTTTTCCCGTGCCTTCGATTGCGCCCCGGACTCAAGTAATTTGTCCCACGCAATCACTTCTGCACGAATGAATTTATCCTTAAAATCGGTATGAATTGCTGCTCCCGCCTCCGGTGCAGTTGATCCGCGCTTTATTGTCCATGCACGCGTTTCTTTTTCCCCTGTTGTAAAGAATGAAATGAGATCGAGCAAGGAATACCCAGCTCGAATAAGTGCGTCGAGTCCGTCTTCCGAAACACCCAGCTCACGCCTGAAATCCATCCGCTCGTCGTCGTGCACATCAGAAAGATCGCGCTCCACTCCCGCGTCCAGTATCATGTATTTTGCGCCCTGGTCCTCCATGAATCGCATCAACTCTCGCCACCGTTCAGAATTTTCGGCGTCCACATTGACCGTGCCGCTCTTGCGATTGAGTACATACAAAATCGGCTTCATCGTGAGAAATTGCAATTTCTTTGCGGCGGGAATCTCTGACGCATCGAGTTGTACCGTGCGCGCCGCCTTGCCCTCTTGCAACACCGGTACGATTTTGCGAAGCACATCACGCTGCGCGATAATTTCTTTATCGTTTCCTTTTGAATCTCGTTCTGCGCGATCGAGCATTTTTTCTGCAGACTGCATATCGGCGAGCACAAGTTCCAGATCGATAATTTCAATATCCCGTCTCGGGTCCACGTCACCGTTGACGTGGAGCACGTCTTCGTCGTCGAACACGCGGACAACTTCTGCAATGGCATCCACTTCTCGAATATGCTGGAGAAATTGATTTCCCAGACCTTCGCCCTCAGAAGCCCCTTTCACCAGGCCGGCAATATCTACAAACTCGACAGCAGCCGGAATTGTTTTCTGCGACCTGGACATCTCGGCGAGTCGATAGAGACGAGGATCAGGCACGGCGACCACTCCTACATTCGGGTCAATGGTGTTGAACGGGTAGTTTTCAGCAGGAACGCCTTTTTTCGTCAATGCATTAAAAAGCGTGGATTTACCCACGTTTGGAAGACCGACGATACCAATTGAAAGTGCCATTTGAGACATCCTAGCCGAAATTGTCGTTTTGTGCCATCGTAATTACACAAAACACTATACGGTACACTCATGTAATGACGATACACCAAAAACTACACTTTCTTTTGTCAGGAGTCGAATCGAGATTATTTACGCGCCTCAATACCCCTTCAAAGATCCAAGATTATTTGAACACCCTTCCCTTTAACCACGAGCGAAACGGCGAGACGTACATGTCTGTGCGCAGGGTGATCGATTCCGGTACGGCGCACTGCTTCGAGGGCGCATTGTTCGCGGCCGCAGCACTGATGTATAACGGCCACAAACCGTTACTGCTCGATCTCCAGACGACGAGCGATGACCAGGATCATGTGGTCGCGTTGTTTAAACAAGGATCGCACTGGGGCGCGATTTCAAAAACAAACCACGCGGTTCTACGATTTCGCGATCCGGTCTACGCCTCGGTGCGCGAACTTGCCCTTTCGTACTTTCACGAATATTTTTTAAATAACGGCAAGAAAACAATGCGGGCGTACTCCATGCCGTTTGATTTATCGAAACTGCCCCTCAGCGACTGGCTGACATCAGATGACGATCTGGTCGACCTCGTCGACATGCTCGATGAAGCGCCGCACAACGATGTCTTGCCAAAAGATAACCTGAAGCTGAGAAAAGCCGATTCTATCGAGATAAAAACCTTTGATTCGGTTGAATGGAAAGCGTCCGGAAAACGCGGCATATGATAAAATGGTTTCTGACTCCTCCGAACTGCGTCGAAATACGCGACCTGGAGCACCTCGAACACTCTGACTCCAGCCTGACTCGGGGGTATTTTTTACCACTTACCCCGGCAGATACGACATCGGATTTAAATACCCCGAAAGCGGAACCACGGGCATAATTGCGTTTGAGCATGCGGTTCTCGATTTGGTAGCGCTGCCCAAATTTATAATTTGCGTTGCAGAAGAAACGTAAACGCCAAAATGTAAATGAGGACCCGTTGCGTATCCCGTTTCTCCGGAATAGCCAATGACCTGCCCGGTCGACACCGACTGACCTGTCGAGACACCTATCTGAGAAAGGTGCCCATACATCGTACTGAGACCATTCACGTGTTTGATCATTACCCATTTACCAAAGGAGTAACACCCGCGCACTGAATCAGTATTACCCGTGCCGACCACAACGCCGGAGAGTGCCGCCTTAAGCGGTGTACCAATCGACGCAGCAAAATCTACGCCATTGTGCCCTTTTCCGTTATATGCGCCGCCGCGAGAAAATGCGGTATCGCCGAACGACTGCGTTACGCGGACCAGATCAAGCGGCCAATGGAGAATACCCTTTCCAACGGGTGTGATTTGATCAGCATTAATGGTGTATTGTAATTTCGATTGTAGATCTTGGAGCGAAGCTTCGAAACTCAATTCTTGCGCTCGTTTTTTTGCGATCAATGTTTGGTAGTTCGATTCTTGAGATTTAGTTTCTGAGAGCAAATCTGCCTGAGAGCGGCGTGTGGCATCGAGCGATCCTTGCTGCGTTACCAGAGTACTCTTTTGAGAATCGAGTTCCTTTTTCTTATCCTCAGCATTCGATTTCGAATGACTGAGCAACTGTTTTTCAGACGAAAGTGTACGGATTTGGCCTTGTACCGCATCTTCGAGCGATGCGTGAGCGTCGATATCCTGCCACGCATCGGTCACCGACTCCGACGAAAGAATGGAGAGTGCCAGCGGGGCCTTTTCTGCCTGAGACAATCGGCGCATTGATTCGGCCAGTCCTGCCCTATTGACGGCAATAGAACCCTCGCGGGTTTGGATTCCGGCGGAGAGTTGTTGAATTTGCAATTGCGTACTATTGATCTGTTTCTGTGTAAGGCTTACCTGAGACAGGAGTTTTTTTCTTTGCAGATCGAGTTGACCAATTTTATTTTGAAGTGTGTTTTTTTGTTGCCTCGTATTTCCTAGTTCTTTTGTGTACTGACTTATCTCTTTATTGAGCGCCGCAATTTGCGCATTTTGTTCATCAATCTGTTGCTGTAATTCACCTGCACTTTGTGCAAAAGCACAAAACGGCAACAATATGACTATGGCGATTCCTATAAACGCACGTGACGACTTCATAGTAATTTTGAGATTGCGTTCTCGATTCGTCGAAGAGCGGCTTCTTTTCCGATGAGCGACGCAATAGTAAAGGGATCAGGAGACTTGGCACGACCTGAGAGCGAATAGCGCAACGGCCACAATACCGAGCCGCGCCCCTTTTCTGTCGCGTAGTCCCACATAATATCCTTAAGACGTGAACTGTCGTTAAAACTTTCTGAAGACGCTGCGGAAAGCGCCTGAAGCACCCAGGTCAGATGTGTACGGGCAATTGACGCGTCATCTCCTTTCTGGGGGATGAGTGCGGCATCTGTCTCCGGATCGACAAAGAAATAGTCGTACTCACCTATTGCAACCTGTTCCGCAATATCACCCCATGCGCTCACGCGCTCTTTCAGAATCAATATAATTTTTTCCGCCATAGGTTCTTCCCATGGTATGTGACGAGCATCAAGGGCTGTGTGAAGTGCCGCTAAGCACTCCTCGCGAAATGCCTGCTCCGGCATTGCGTGGAGATACTCCCGGTTAAACCACCGAAGTTTTTCGATGTCGAAGACGGCCCCGCTTACGTGCAGATCTTGGAGATCGAATTCAGAGATCATCTCATCGATGCTCATAATTTCTCGATTTGTTTTTGGTGTCCATCCGAGCATTGCAATGTAATTAATGAGTGCCTGAGGCAAAATTCCTTTTTCGCGAAAATTCTTAACGGCTGTCTCGTGTTTTCGTTTCGACATCTTCGACTTATCCGGCATGAGAATAAGTGGCAAATGGGCGTATTCTGGGATTTCAAAATTCAGAGCTTTTAAGATGAGGATTTGTCTCGGAGTATTTGAAATATGGTCGTCTCCACGAATCACGTGGGTAACACCCTCGTCATGGTCATCGACGACAACCGCGAAATGATAGAGCGGATCGCTGATAGAGCGCGCAATTACAAAATCCTTCAACTCTGTTGTGTCAAAAGATATATCTCCGCGGATCGCATCGGTAAACGTAATAATTTCGCCGGAATTTCGTAAGCGCACCACCTCAACTTCCCTCGTCGGATCATCCTTGGCCGGCTCTTTGGAGACATAGGCAACATCGCGATCGATCAAATCAGTGAGACATTCTTTGTGACGCGATAAATTGTTGCTTTGTTTAAATGTGTGATCTGCTTTGAGACCGAGCCATTCCAGCTGTTCATAAATATCTGACTCGTACTCGGGTTTATTGCGCGCCGCATCAGTGTCTTCGATTCGAACAATAAATTCTCCGCCGTGCTTCTTTGCAAACAAGTAACTAAACAGTGCGGTTCGGGCAAGACCAAAGTGTAAATACCCAGTCGGGCTCGGTGCGATACGGGTAACAACTTTCATACTGTTTCATGTTCAAGCGCGGTTTCGAGCAATATATTTGCAATTTTCTTAGCAGCCTGCGGGCGTGAATACGATTGCGCCGCCTCCGACATGGTTACGCGTAACTCGGGATTATTCATGAGTCGGTCAATTTCTGCTGTCAAAACGTGTTGTGTGAGGTTACGCTGCTCAATCACAACCGCTGCGCCTGCACGTGCATATGAAAACGCGTTTTCCGTCTGATCGTGAGATACATCAATAGGAATCGGAACGAGTATCGCCGGTATCCCCCAAGAGGCAATTTCAAATATACTGCCGCTTCCCGCTCGAGAGACAATGACTGTCGCTATACCTGCCGCCATCCGAATTGCCAACGTATTGAGTAAACCATACGCCTTATATCGCTCCTGATTCGGAGACTCCTTGAGGATTAATTTCGCAATGCCGGTCACCTCTTTCACATTCGCCATACCGGACTGATGAATGACATTGTATCGTGTTACCAAATCTTTCACGGCATCGAGCACGACATTATTGATCGATTGCGCACCTTGCGAACCCCCCATAATAAATACCGCAGGAACGCTCGGATCGAGCTTCAAAAATTCATACCCACCTTCTTTAGTAGGATGCTCAATTTCTGCACGAATAGGGTGTCCGACACGCGCAATTTTATGCCGTACATTTTCCGGGAAATGTGTCGCTGCTTCCGGATGTGCGGTACCGATCCATTTTGCAAACTTTGCAGACCACAATGTGACGCGCCCTGGTGTGGCGTCCGCGTCGTATATAACAACCGGTATCGTGAGAATTCGAGCGGCATACAGTGTGGGAAACGCCGCGTATCCACCGGTAGAAAAAATAACATCGGGATACAGATCATAGAGTAGCCATATTGACTTCAGAATACCGAAAAAGGTGCTTACAAAACTAAACATATTTAAAACACTTCCTTCCCTTCGGATTTTCCCCGCCGGAGATGGCACATGGATAATATCGCGCTCCATGAGCGCATTGGCGTCAAACGGTGCCGGTCCCAAATAATAGAGCTCAGGTTCCAGAAGTGTCCGCTCTTTGCAGATTTCTTCTATTCCTTGAGAAATAGCAATGAGCGGGTAAAAATGCCCGCCGGTGCCCCCGCCGACCAGAACAATGCGCATATTGAGCCATATTTTACCACGTCTTACCCCTTTCAGCGGCAGAATCCTTTTTTATCGACATGAGATGTACCTTGGGGCATAGTTTGGGTGGACAATACAGTTCGAGACGCAGAGGGAGCAAGAAATGACTGACACGCTCATGGTTATCTCGCCGGTAGACGGCCGTTATGCACGATATACTGCACCGCTTCGTGCCATTACTAGCGAGTACGGATTAATCCGGTACCGCGTCCAGGAGATGGTCTACTACTTACTCGCGCTCATCGATTGCAGTGAACTTGCAATTACCAAAGAGCGAGACCCCGGTACAGAGCTCCTGAATATACTGCACGGATTTACACCGGAAGATGCATTCTGTATCAAGCAACTCGAGACAAAAGGTTGGAACGGCATTCTTGCGACCAATCATGACGTAAAAAGTTGCGAGCTGTGGCTGCGCTGGAAAGTCGAGCAACTCGGTTTTCAACACTTAGTTGAGTGGATTCATTTCGGTAAAACGTCGGAAGATGTAAATAACGTCGCGTATGGTCTTATGATTCGCGATGCGGTCGAGCAACTGATGCTGCCGCTTGAAAGCATTGAGGCGACAATCACCGGCATGGCTCATGAGTTTGCAGATCTTTCCATGCTCTCCCGTACGCACGGACAGGCTGCAACACCAACAACGTTCGGAAAAGAATGTGCGGTATTTGCGTCGAGACTTGCGCAAGCAAATGAGGCAGCTCAACGGGTTTGTGATAACGCTCAAACTCAACGGCGCTTCGGGTAATTATGCCGCAATGGTTGCGGCGTTCCCGAACATCGATTGGCCTGCATTCGCGAAGCATTTTATCGAGTGCGGGTCCTATGTTCGCGGCGGAAAATATATCCGTTTTGAGCAAAATCCGCTCACCACGCAGATAGAGCCGCATGACACGTACGTCGAGCTATTCGATATCGTAAAGCGCATCAACGGCGTTCTGATCGACTTCTCGCAAGATATGTGGAGATACATTAGCGATGACTGGGTCGTACAGACGACGGTCACAGGTGAAATCGGATCATCGGCGATGCCGCACAAGGTAAATCCGATTCAGTTCGAGAACGCCGAAGGAAATCTCATGATTGCCAACGGCCTCATTGAAACAATCGGTCGAAAGCTGCAAATTTCCCGATTGCAACGTGATCTGTCCGATTCTACGGTGGAGCGAAACTTCGGCACCATTTTCGCACACAGCATGATCGCGCACGAAAACCTTATTTCGGGCATGAAAAAAATCAGGCCAAACGAAAAAACGATCACCGACGCGCTTATGCGACATCCCGAGGTGCTGACCGAAGCGATACAGACTATTTTGCGCAGCGTGGGATACCCCAACGCGTACGATGCGCTGAAATCGCTCTCACGTGGTCACAAAATTGGCCTCAACGACATCCACGACTTCATCGACGATCTCGACGAGGAATACGTCGATCAAAAACTGAAGCTGCGACTGAAGAAACTTCGTCGCGAAACCTATATCGGTCTCGCGCCGGCACTCGCTCGATCTTTGTAATTTTCGAGTTCACAACGTACCCGCGGAGCGATCCGCGGGTATTTTTATTGTCGAATGCGTTGCTGTCGCGAGACCGCGAGCAAAATCCCAGCGCTCGCAAGGGACACGAGCATCGCTGATCCTCCTTGGCTAACAAAGGTCAGCGGCACACCGGTGAGGGGTGCCATGCCGAGCATTGAAGCAATATTTATGAACGCTTCAACAGATAAATACGTGACGGTACCGATGCCCAGATATGCAACGAACGGATCAATAACTCGCGATGAAATTATTAATCCTCGCAGCGCAAATGACACAAACAACGCGATTATCACGATCGAACCAATAAAACCCAATTCTTCTGCAGCCACGGCAAATATAGAATCTCCCATCGGCTCCGGTAGATAGGTGAATTTTTGTATACCCTGTCCGAATCCACGACCCAAAAAACCGCCCGAACCGACTGCGATGAGTGATTGCTTAATCTGATACGCCTGATCATGTTGTCCGACAGCAGGATTAAAAAACGTCATTACGCGATCACGCACATAGGGCCGCGCAATCACCAGTACCGAAAGTGCAAGAAACCCAACGATCATCACAAGTGCGATATCGCGCCACCGTGCGCCCGCTGCTATATAGACCGACAGTGCGCCGATGACGATAATACCGAGAGTCCCTAAGTCGGGTTGCAACACGAGCATCATCACCGGCAGTGCAATTATCGCCATAAAGCCGCCTAGTCCGTACTGAATGGTGGAAACTTTGGTTTTTATACCCGCATAGTAGGCGGCCGATATAATCACCGTCGCGATCTTTAACAGTTCCGACGGTTGAAAAGAGGTGCCGAGCAGTATTATCCAGCGCTTGCCTCCCCCGTGCTCAGCGCCGATGTGCGGGATAAAGACCAACAGTGTTGCAAATAGCGCGAATACGAAAATATGAGGCGCATAGGTGCGCCATACCCGCACATCAATTACTATACAGGCGACCAGTGCGACAAGTCCGAGTCCCACGCCAAGCACTAAATGATTGAATACAACCGATGATGTGTGTGTTGCACCTCGAGCAAGGAGCCCGAATGCAGCTGACGCAAAGATAAGACACCCTCCGAATATTAATATCGCAAGAATGATGATGAGCGGCCGATCGATCCGCGACGAATTACGCGACATAGGTACCGATTGTACCACCGCAGGCGGTCGCTCTTAACCGACTGAAATTGAGGCGAGCGCGATGATCACTCCGGCAACCGCAAATACGACGGAAAGCACCCAATAGCGCATAACAACCTTGTACCCCGGCCACCCGATCGCTTCGAAATGATGATGCAGCGGCGCCACGCGAAACAGCTTGCGGCCGATGACCTTTTTCCAAAATACCTGTAATACATCCGACACAACCGTGAGAACGAGCAACATCCCGATAATCGGCAGAACCGATATACCGACTCCGCCGCTTAAGTTATCTGTCATAAACGCGAGCGTACCGATGGTGAGCGTAAGCCCCATGGTCCCTGTATCAGACATGTAAAAACGTGCAGGAGGAATGTTGTACCAAAGAAATGCCAAGAGCCCACCCATGATTGCCGCTGAAAACGCCGCCAAATTAATTTGATGCTGCGCGAAGGCAATGATGGTGTACGAGGCAAATATGGATGCAAAGACTCCGCCGGAAAGACCGTCGATGCCGTCAATGACTCCCGATGCATATAGCCCCAGCGACATAACAATGAAAAATGGAATAATGAATATTCCCAGTGTGAGCGGACTTGAAAACGGGACATTGATCGCCGAGACATCGAGCTTGTCGAAAAACCACCACCCGATAAATCCCGATAACAGCACGACAATAATAAGTCGCAGTCGCAGTGGTAGCCCCTGACCCTCTGGCTGAATAATCAACAAATCATCCGCGAGTCCGACGAGCGAACCGATGATGAGTACGGCTAGTGGAATCCATGTCTGACTGCGACTTAAAAAATCAAGTCGCAGAACTTCGGCACCGGGGATAATGTGTGCCGCAACCGAAAGTCCAAGCGCCGTAATGAGAACGCTTCCCCAAATGACAATACCGCCCATACGCGGCGCACGGACCTCGTGTTTTTCGTGCAATCGGTTGAATTCCTCTGCGCGCGTGCCATCGAGCGAGAGCTTGCCCGGCTTCTTTTTCCACGCTTTAAATGTGTAGAGATAATGCGTCAAAACGGGCGTGCAGAGAATACCAATAGAAAAAGCGGTTGTGGCAGGCACAAGAATACGAATCATGTCAGTCAGTGATGCATCCATATAGAGCTAGCGCGACATGACCGACTCCCGTGCCTTTTTTACGAGAATTTTCATATCGCTAAAACGCGCTGATTCGGTAGAGCCCATTACAACTGCAACGACCGGGTGTGCGAGGCCGATATCAAATACGACCGCAAGATTGCCACCGGCGAGATCGGTAAATCCGGTTTTACCCATTATCAGTCCGGGAATATCGCCGAGTGCTTCATTGGTATTTGTTACTGATGCGACTCCGCCACTTTCTGCATACACGAGCCGGCCGTTTTGAGTCGTACCGGTGAATGTGTCAGGATAATTTTGCGCAGCATAGGCAAAAATCTTTGCGACATCTCGCGGAGATCCGTAGGCACCCGACTGTGTGCGACTTTCGTCGAGACCGCTTACATTAAGAAAATACGTGTGTGAAAGACCGAGCTCTGATACAAGGTTATTCATGCGCCACAGCGTTGCGCCTCCAATCGGTGCCTGTGGATATTTTTGACTTACCGATGACTCGGCAACGGTCCCAAGAATTTGCGCACCGTCGTTGGAGCTTGCGATTAATGTGTAATCGATCAGATCCTGCAGTCGCAATACTTCACCCCGATGTAATTGTTGTGCGTTACTGTTCCACCCCGTATCCACCGGTATGGTTACGCTCGAATTTTTCGGCATTGATTCTGCAACAACAACCGCGAGCGGCACCTTGGTGAGTGAGGCGAGCGGCAGCTGTGTATCTGCGTTTTTTTCATACAGTGTTTCGCCTGTCGAAATATCTATAACAACGGCAGCTTTTGCAGCAATAGCGATAGTATCGAAGGGGTTAGCTCGAGCAACGGCAGCAGCTTGTTTAACAACCGGCGGCTGTGCGGTATTGAGATACCCATACACTATGAAAAAAGACGCTGCGGCAATGAGGCACAGAAGTGCCAATCCGTAGCGCGTTATGGTGTGTGCGGAAGATTCATTCCGGTTGATGGTCTCCTGATTCGGCATGAGTGGTATCAAAGGGGCTCTTTTGCTGTTCCTCAAATGCGGCTAATTCGCTTGTTATTGTAACATATTCTGGAAGACTTGTCGCCTCTGTAACACCTAAGTAGGCAATAAGCTCTGTCGTAGGCCTATAGAGGTATTCTCGGGCGTCTGAGGGGTTTGCAATGCGCTCAAGGAGGCCCCGTGCGGCAAGCGCACGGATGGTAGATGATGTGTTTACTCCGCGGATATAGTCAATTTGGGAGCGTGTCGAGGGGCCGCGATAGAGGATAATGGCTAGTACCTCAAGTCCGGCGTCACCGATTTCCTTCCCCACTTCTCGCTCGAATGCTTTTTCAATAGTTTGTGCAGCTGCGGGTGACACGACAAGCGCTATTTCTGTGTCCGTTTTTACCACCGCGATGCCGCTTCCTGCTCGCTTTTGTTCGAGGCGTACGATCCCGTCTTTAAGTTCATCCTCGGAACAACCAAGCAATTGTACAAGTTTTTTTATC
This sequence comes from Minisyncoccota bacterium, assembly GCA_043780835.1. Classification (GTDB taxonomy): domain Bacteria; phylum Patescibacteriota; class Minisyncoccia; order Phycocordibacterales; family UBA2100; genus UBA10103. The sequence goes on along the minus strand of JAYWCB010000001.1, from coordinate 46,513 downwards.
GTCAGCGAGCCGCCTTCGGAAAAAAGCAGGGCCTCTATACGATCAGCGAGCGGTAAAGCGTCATTCATAGCACCATTATACGCCGTAGCGCGGTACACCATGTACACCTTCGGATTCGATGGTGATGTCATCGAATAATTTGTCCTGGGTGACAGACGCGGATCCGCTGCGCACCAGCTCGAGCATTGCGAGAAAATATACAATCACTTCGTGACGATCTTTTGTCATGGTGAGTTCTGAAAAGCGTGTCTTGAATGCAGTCGCGAGCCTGGATTTGAGGTGCATGATCACGTCTTCCAGTGCAAGAATCGGTGCAATCGCCGCCTCGACAAGGGTTTCTGTCTTGGGCAAAAGAGCTATGAGTCGCTTCAGCATTGCTGCCGCAGCAGCAATCGTCGCTTCTGCGGGATTGAAGATTGGCGTGCGAATCGGTGCACGTTTTGGAAAATGATATGGCGCAGTACCCCACTGCTTTCGCAATGCGCGTGCAGCTCGTCGCACAATCGCATACCGTGCAAGACGCCGCTCGAGCTCATCGACGGATTCCCGCTCCTCTTCCGTGAGGGTGAGTGTCGGTAAAAGCGTGCGAGACTTAATAAGCAGCAACGTGGAGGCAACAAGAATAAACTGCGCAGTCTCTCCTAATGGCATCTCCGGAAGTTTTTCAATATACGCCAAATACGAATCGGTTACGTCTGCCAATGAGACTTCCGTAATCGAAAGCTTGCGGGCATCGATCAGGTCAAGGAGTGCCTCGAGCGGCCCGTGGAACGCTTCTGTTTCGAGATGAAATTTTTCGTTCATTCACCGTCGTGTGATTGAGTAAGATTTTCTTCGGCAGTCGAAAGGAGTCCGTCGATTCTGTTCATGTCGCGCGGGAACATCGTGGCCTCGCGAATGTTTTTAATACCAAGAATCTGCATAGTCATACGCTCTGCACCAAATGCGAATCCTCCCTCCGGAGGTACGCCGTGCCGAAAGGCCTCAAGAAACATTTCAATCTTTTTCTCGTCCATACCCCATACCGCAACGTGTTCCATGAGCTGGGCGTAATCGTTGATTCTTCGACCGCCTGAAAGCCACTCAACACCGCGACACAGTAAATCCATCCCCTCATTGACCTCGGGATTTTCCACACTCGGAAATACATAGAACGGTCTTTGGCGCGTCGGGTACCCGTATACATATACAAAGTCTGAGCCAGTTTCTTCTTTCACAATTTCGCACAGCTGGCGCTCGTCTTCGGGATTGAGGTCTTTTTCACCCCGCACATCACGCCCGGTCTTTGAGTGGATCTTCTGCTGCGCCTCGGCGAGCGTCATGGTCGGTGTTTTCTCAATCATAGCGGGCAGTGTTGCTCCCAAATATTCGATCTCCCGCGAACATCGGTCGTTGAGCTGCGCGAGTATGAAGCGAACAGTCGCCTCTGACATATCGCGAACGTCTGTCCACGATTCTATGAACGACATCTCTGCATCGAGCGAAACGATTTCCGTGAGATGTCGCGTCGTAGAACTCGGCTCTGCGCGAAACACTTTATTTACGGAAAACACTCGCTCGAATGCGGTCATTACAATTTGCTTGTAGAGTTGCGGAGACTGAGACAGATATGCTTTTTTATCAAAATACTGTACTTCGAATACTTCTGCCCCACCTTCTGCAGTAGCCGGGACAATTGACGGGGCCTGGAATTCAAAGAAGTCCTGCTGCTTCATGTGTTCGCGAAAAGAATCGATGATAACTGCCTGTACTTTAAATATTGCCTGAAGACGAGGGTGACGAAGCGTGAGCGCACGATGATCGAGCTCGGTCGTCAGATCCACTTTGTATCCTGTTTCGGACATATCAAACGGAAGCGGTTCAGCTTTGCCCAAGACTTCTATCCCTGTCACTTCGAGTTCGATATGTCCGTTCAAGACTTTGGCATTACGATTTTTTTCCGGGCGCAGATTCACACTGCCCGTTACGGCAACCGCATATTCGATCTTAATCTCTTTGGCAACTTCAATGGCTTCGGACTTTGGTAGTACCACGCCCTGTACCACCCCTGAGCGATCCCGAAAATCGAAAAAAACCATTTTACCCTGATCACGTCGCACCGTTACCCATCCTTTGATAAGCACCGTTTCCCCTGCTCTACCTCCCAAATCTGTTATGAGTATTCGTTCCATAATTTTTTATATTGAATAGATATCAACGCCGATTTTCTGCCGCACTTCACGCATCTTTTCAGCAGCCTGTGCTTTTGCTTTTTCTGCACCATTCTTGAGTACAGAGATTACCGTATCGCGTGATATGTCGGCACGACGTGCACGCATCGGCGCGACAAATGTATCGATATCATCAATAAGCGCGTCTTTTAGAATTTTATACTTTCCCTTGTTTGCTTCGTACAATACGGAAAGCTCTGCATCGCTTTTGAACAGTTTATGGATTGCGTATACATTTTCCGGTCGCTCACCCGATGAGTCGGTTACGATACTCATGACAGCTTTTTCTATTTCTTCACGCGGTGAAAAAAGTGCAATTGTATTGCCGTAACTTTTCGACATTTTTTTGCCGTCGACACCGGGAACCGTTGCGATTTCTTCCTGAATCATTTCTTTCGGCTCTTTAAACGTATTGCCATACGCCAGATTGAATTTTGAAGCAGCTTCACGGGCATATTCCACATGCTGCCGTTGATCTGCACCCACGGGAACGAGATCAGTCTCATACAGCAAAATGTCGGCGGCCATGAGCATCGGATAGGTAAACAAACCAGCATTTGCTTCGAGGCCCTTCGCAACCTTGTCTTTATATGCGTGCGCCTGTTGCAAGAACGGAACAGTTACGAGGCAATCAAATATCCACGCAAGCTCGGTGTGCTCATGCACATCGGACTGCTTAAATATAATGGCTTTTTCAGGATCGATTCCCGCAGCGAGGTAATCAGTCACGACATTGATGATGTTTTCGCGAAGGGCGCTCGGATCGCGCAGTGAAGTGAGCGCATGATAGTCGGCAATCATGATCAAGCCCTCATGCTCTTTGAAGAGCTCCACCATCGGTTTGAGTGCACCGAAGTAGTTCCCTATATGGAGGACTCCGGAGGGCTGAAGCCCAGTGAATAGTCGTGACATAGGCGTCAATATAGCAGAAAAAGGCACTATGGAGCCATTGCCGCCGCGAACTCAACAATGAAGCGGGACCCGTGTCCTTTGCCCTCAGACTCAGCCCAAATGCGGCCGCCCTGCGCTTCGATAAAGGTTTTCGCTAAGAAAAGTCCGACACCGGTACCAAGCAGATTCACTTTTTGCGCATCGGCGCGGGAGAATTTTTTGAATAGCTGCGAGAGTGTTTCTTTCGGTATCCCGACACCGGTGTCGCTAATGACTGCGCGCACAAAAGGACCATGGCGTTCAACGGACACAGTCATACCTCCCTCTTTCGTGTACTTAAGGGAATTGTCGATGAGGTTTCCCACAACTTCTTTGACCTTACTTTGGTCGCCGGTAATCAAGAACTTTTGAGCGGAATCGATGGTAAGGTCGAGCGTCAAGCCTTTTACTTCCGCGTGCGGCTTGTATCCCTCTGCAATGCTCTGAACGGCGTAGCCAAGGTCAAACGTAGCTTTGTCATACGTAATTTTCCCAAGTTCCATTTTTGCCTTACTGAGGAAGGTGGCAATAATGTTCAATACGTCGTGGCCTGAAACGAGTATTTTCTGTGCGGCATCTTTTGTGTCCGGCGTAACCTCACCCGTTGTACCGTCAACGATTAACGACGCAAGACCCCGCATCGCAGTGATCGGGTTTCGGATTTCATGAGATGCAAACGACATAAATTCTGAGCGCTCCTCATTTGCAAGTTGTAAATCCAGCGTGTCACGAACGATGCGGATCGACCCTAAAAGCACGATAATAAATGCAGTCACGTTGATGATGATTCCCGAGATATCCTTTGCAAAAAGAATGTTTGAAAACGTAAAAATCGTTACTAGAAAGCCCAATAACGCTGTTGTTGCGACCTTCAAATTCAAAAAATGATATCGATAGATTGAATAAGAAGTAAGGCCAATGAACGGGAGGATGAACAATGCGGCAAGAGGTATGAAGCTTGTATTACTGAAAACATTCGGAAGTATTACATTAAAGACGAGTAGCAGGCACGCTGTTAAGGCCATTCCTATTAAAAGAGCGATAGCTTGTTTACGCGACTCACCGGGAGTACGCCTTGTTTTATTAAATAGTATAGCGATTGCCGCCGCTAAAAGTCCGAACGCAACTATCATAAAGACCGCAATGCCCGGTGCGGGTATGGCTCGCGTTACCTGTCCAGCCGTCGGCGCGTGCTCGAGTGCAGAAAAAACGAATGGCGTGAGTGTGAGTATCGATGTAAGCACGACGACAGGTGTCAGATAAAGAGTGAACCAACGGGGAAAAATAATCTTTTCCGCAGGATATACATATGCAAGCCGAAAAAACGCATATGCGTGCCAGACAGAAATAAACAAATGTGAACGAAGTGCCCACAATGAGGATTGCATGGTCGCGAATCGGTATTCCAAATAATTCGAGATGCCCCAGATTACAGTCAGTACGGAAAACAGCAAAAATGATCGGTTCGTTTCACTGGACGTGTTGTTGAAATAGATGAGAAAACCGAGAAGAGCAATCCCGCACACAGAAATTGCGACCAATAACAGATCGACGTTTATTTGCACAAGATCAGATATAGCCATACTTACGTCGCTTGGCATGCCTGATCAAGTGAAAAGCGTGAAGATCGCGCGGTCGGAGGGTCGGAGATGCCCACTCGAAACATAAAGATTATCGTGCCTTCCGTGAATCCAGAAAGTCGAGCGACTTCCTCTACCGCCTCCTTGATCATGCGTGTGTGGGAAACAGAAAACTTTGACGCATCACCATATGTACGCATCAAATCAAAAAATAAAACACCCGTCAGCGGCTGAACCGAGAGACCAAGAGATGTCGCAGTGAGCCACATTCGCTCTATTGCGCGGCCCGCTTGTACCATGTCCTTTGGCTCCGGACCCTTTACACAGACTACGCCGATAGCTGCGGCTGCAGCGTTTACGACACCGTTTTCTTTGGCGACCAAGCGATGCAAACCAAGACTTGTCAGAATCTTTGCAATTGGCCAGATTCGGAGCAATCGGAACACGAATCGTCCGGGCGGCGGTAATTCGAGTGTGTCAATAAAGAATCCCACTTTCTTTATTCCATCCTCATGAGCTGTCCAACTCACGTGATCGAAGAAAAAATCATGTATATGCTTGTTCGTAAACATAATCTCTTCATTGGTGGATCCGATTCGACCAAGTCGCTCAATGACTGATCGCTCAGTGAGTATGCGTAATGTGCAACTACTCGTGTCGAAGCTCTGTGTCAGAGCATTCAATTGAGCGGCGCTCAGCGGATCCTTTAAAAAAGGCTTACGATTTGTCGTACGTTTTGGAATTGCGCTTTCAAGAGTATCGAGTGTCGCGCCTGGGACAAATTGAACCGTCGCAACATGGTCCGTCTGTGATGAAGGAAAATACTCCACTTCGGCTTTTAAACCTCGCACAGTTGCTGCGATCACCATATTCTCAAGCGCTGCTCCGTTCGCGAGGTACGAGGCACTTTGCTGCCAGTTATACAGCGAGCGGTCGCGTTCGGGTCGGTTCCACAATTCAACAATGTCGTTCGAAACGACAAACCGCCATGGCTGACTATTTTCACCGGATGGAGCGCTATTTGCTGCGGCGAGCGCGTACAGAATATCGTCTTTCATATAGAAATTCCAAAGCGCGCCGCAAATGTACGGGCCGTTTCGGTGCGCTCGATGCGTGCTTCATCAGACATGAAATCAGGTACAAATTTTTCGTCGAGTGACACCAGGGCGCGGTTTGATTCTACCGCTTCGCCATTCAGAATTTTTCGAACGCAGTATGCGACAGCTGCACCGTTGATAAGGGCCGCTCCACCCAATTGAGGCCAGGAAACGATTGACTTACCCATTTCGATAAGAGATTCCTGCATACGAACTGTTACATTTTCGGGCCCAATATGTTGCGTAATCGTTTTGCCGATACCAAACTTATCAAGCGACTTGAGTGACTCGTATGATACATCTCCCATACGACCGTGGAAAAACGTGGGCTGTGGTTCAACATCGTAGCGTTCGATATCAACTACTGCATTGTCACCATTATCGGCACCCATAACAACGGCAATATGATTTTTCTTCGCGTGCTCGCGTATGAGATATTTGACCGCTAAGTTATCCAGCTCATCGACAACAATATTCAGACCGTCAAAAAAACGTTCAATATTTTCCGGCTGCAGACCGTCCGGAAACACTTCAATGTCAGCATACGGGTTTATTTCGTAGATTCTACGTGCGGCCATGTCTACCTTAAGAGAACCTAACTCAGTCGCACCTGAGAGTACCCGATTCGTATTGGAAAGCGCGAGATGATCCATGTCTGCAAGTTTTAACTTCTTGCCACCACCCTGCAGCGCAATGCTAAAAGCGACACTCGAGCCTACCGAAAGCCCCGCGATACCGATCGTGGCGTTGTAAAACTTATGTTGCTCTTCCTCTGTGATGAGATTTCTGTTACGCGCAGTTCGAACCCGATAATAATCATCTTCGGACAATATGTGACAGACGGTGCCACTCCAGGGGAAGTAGACCCATCGACCTAATTTCCACGGTTCGCCGTTTGTGAGCGTTGCGTAGTGCGCCTTGAAGGTATCTTCAAAACCCGCAGCGTACACAAGAGTCGGATTTTGTATGGCAAAGAGTTCACGAGATGCCTCCTCATAGTCATCAGCGACCCTCAGGATGCTCCCTGATTCAATAAGCTCAAAAAATTCTGTCGCATCTTTCTCAATATCAAAGAAGCGCGGTTGGGCCGGGATACGCTTTGCTTGTATACTCGCAAATTTCTGTGGCAGGCCATCCATATCGAATGGCCTCAGTATACCGTTATTTCTTCTTCACCCAGCGATGTTTTGCGCCCACGGGGAATTGCACCGGATGATTGTGTTCCCAAAAGACTATCCGGGGAACAACTCGATCTCCCAAAGACTGAGAATTATTCCGATGCTCAGCACTTTTTGCAATGAGCGCGTTTGAAATAGTAGTCGTGACGCGACGCTGCAAATCATCAGTCGGTTTAATTTTAGGTTGTAATTCAACATTTACCTCGAGGTATTCATCCTGGTTTTCGTCATTCTTTGTATCAATCGTAAATTTGCCGGTCACCTCTTTATGCAGTTCCTTGATAATAAGACCGTGTTTTATGTGCTCGGGATAAATGATCGCACCATAGAGTTTTGTTGAAAGGTCCGCGCGCTCATACACATACACAAACGGAAGTTCATTCACGGTATCTGTAATGCCGACTCGCTTTGCTTCTGCCTTAAGGTCTATTCCTTCAGAGGCACAAATATTTTTGAGCTCTGCGTACGTCATGACACCGCCGTGATCGCCGATTTCATACCGGATCATCGGTAGCACATTGCCCGACGTGCAGTAGATACGATTGTCGACAGCTTCGAAGCTCACAAATGACGGCACGTACTGCGCGAGTGTGGGCAATCGTGTCGCCTGTCCGAAAAGTTTTGAAAAGAGCACCGGATTTTTCAAACTCAGTTCCCGCACTAGAATTGCTACCGGCGTTTCAGTCGCCATTGTGCCAAGCTCTGCGCTGCCATAAATATTCATAATGTCTCGATAGCGACTCTTCATCCGCGCTTCGTCAACGAGATAGTCCCGGAAATCCTCAGAAAATCCTTCGGCCGCACAAACGATGCGCATATCGAACTGCTTCCAGTCAACGCCGTTACCTTTACCATCATCGATAATATCTTTTACAAACGGCGGGTACCCGCATAGCACGAGCTGCGTATATCGGGAGCCGATTTCGCGTAGCGCAGCATAGATTTCGTGCTTATTCACTCCGGCAGTAAGTACCGTAAGAGGAAAATCTCGCTGCGAAACACGATTGAATGCTTCGTACGTGATGAGTCCGCCGATCCAGACTCCCATACCAAACGCTACGATAACGAGCGTCGGCTCTTGCGGATCGAGACCGCTGTTTTTCAAAAAAGCGCGGTGATAAATGTAAGACTGCTCTTCGACGACATCTGTCCGCGGAAAGTAAAACGGCTCTCCCGTTGATCCGGATGTTGCGGTTAATACAAGTTGTGAGCCTGCAAGAGCGCCGGGCATGCAGAGGTCCTCCCACGGATGAGCTCGGAGATAATTCTTTTTTGACGTTGGAGGTACGTTTCGAAAGTCCGCAACTGACTTTATGTCTTTCGGCATTACGCCACGCTCTTTCAAAAAGGACCTATACGCAGGCACGTGTTTCGCGGCACTTTTAAAGGCGTCGATCATGTACTCTGATTGCATCTTTGACCAATATGCAGAGGTTGCCGTTTTAGACGGATTCATAAATACAGAGAGGCGCTGTAGGGCAGATTCCTTCTTACCCGCAGTGGCTGATTTCGCTTTCGGCGACTTCATATAGAATGTATAGTACCACTATATTATAAGCTTGTCTAGTGTCTAGGATTTCGCTGCGATTGCCAGTCTGAGGGTGTGCACCACGGTTTCGCGGTCCTCAGGCGAGGGTACCGCCATGCGAATGGTATCGGTAAGTAGTGCTCTGGCGACTGGATCACCGGACATCCAGGAGCATGTCGCAACATCAACGCCCCGTTCTTTCAAATTGGCGGCGATCGCATCACCTCTAGCGACGCGTATTAAAACAAAGTTTGTTTCGGATGGATACACCTTCAAGTCGTCAATAGCCTGAAGCTCTCCCACAAAAACTTCTCGTTCCTTTTTTATGAGCTCAATTCGATCTCTCACATGATCGATGAGACGAAGTCCGGTGCACGCTGCAAAGACAGACGGATTTGAGACTTGCCATGGCAACATACGTATTGAAAGCTGGTTCAGATAATCAGTAGTGGCGCACACGTAGCCTACGCGAGCACCCGCGAGCGCAAACGCTTTCGAAAGTGTTCGCAAAATCACAACGTCCCCTCTAGAAATAGCCGCAATAGACGTTCGTCCTAAAAATTCAAAATACGCTTCGTCTATAACGATGCGTATTCCCACATCCGCGCACAGTGCAATAAGCGCCTCCATTGTTGCTTCAGGAATCGCAGAACCAAGCGGATTGTTTGGCTGACAGATAAAGAGCGTCGAGTACCCGCCGTCCACTATCAATGCCCTCACTTCGTCGAGTGGAAAAATAAACTCACCCTGGGACTCAGTGAAAGACACCGTATCAAAATTGAGACCAATTTGAGTAAATATCTTCTCGTAGCCATAAAACGAGGGAACTGGTAATAGCACCTTGTGCCCCGCTGCGTGTTCTATTTCGGCGATTAAGCGCACTGCTGCATCAGAGCCGTTTGTAACTAATACCTTATCCGGTGTAACACCTGCGTATGTAGCGAGCAATTCAGTAAGTTCGCTGTAGTCGGGGTATCGCGAAAATGTGTCCGCACCCATCGCCGAGTATGCATGCTGCAGCTTCTCATCGGCTAGCCAGTAACTCTCGTTGTGCTGAAGCGCTATGCGATTTTTCATATCAACTCTTTACAAAAGCGAACGCAACAAAGGCAAGGAGAATCCAGTAGAGTCGATAGGCAGCCCCAAACGCGCCGCGAATCATCTCATTAAACTTCCATACACTTTCAAGATGCGGTGCCATCTGCCATACCGTAAGCGCAATAACCGTTGTAGCCAGTGCTGTTGCAAGTGCAAACAAAGGTCGGGCAGAGTCGTCTGCAAGCGTTGAGGTCATGCGGTACAAAACAAATGTAAGCACGAGCGTCAGCGCCGCGTAAATCCCGATAGAAGCGTATGCATTGGTAACACCGGCGAGAGCTGCGCCGAGCATAAAGGTGCCGGGTATCGCAGCAAAAAGCATATTTGCCACAAGCAGTGCAATTGAAAATGCGATAGAGATACTCGCACCCATCCGTAATGTCACTACCGTGATGAGCGTAGCAAAGACGACAATCCCTATAACCTCCGCGGGAAGCGTTGAGAATACATGTTTCAGCGCCTCGACGTCCATGTGCACATTATACGGCGTGTAAGTACGAACGTGCGCGCTACCCTGTTAGCAACAAGCGTCCTTTTAATACTGATTGACAGCACTATTATCAGATGCAATAAATGGCGGGGCGACTCCACAACCAGGAACGAAGAGGAGGCTCGTATGGCTCTATGGCCGGTTGAACAAAGTTGGACACGAGACGTTTCAGCCGAAGACCTTATAACGGAGAATAAAAGCTCCAGTTTTAAGGCGTCACCGGGGCTTTTTTTGCCGGTAATGATCGATCTCTATGCCGGTGAGGCCGTTGAACAGCCTCAAGGCACTTCATTCGAGGATGTTCGTGCGTATATCAGCAGGCAGCTCATCGGTGAAATCATGCTTCGCGCACTTGTTGTAAACGATCATGGCAAGGTGGTGTTCGAGCAGGATTCGAGAATCTACGTATGATCCGCCGTGACTGAAAAAGCCCGTCTTTGTACGGGTTTTTTTATTTTTTTATGAGTTGACACGAGGTGAAAAAATGTGGTACTTTCAGCGCGGACAGCTCATTGATAAATCAAAGAGCTGCACGACAACCTAGACAACACCAAAGGTATGTGTCATGGCAAAGAACGTCATTCTATCTGGAATCAGGGCAACAGGACGCCTTCACTTCGGCAATTTCATGGGCGCTGTCCAGAATTTCGTTAAGTATCAAACCGATGAGAATCTGCCGATGTATTTCATCGCAGACTGGCATACGCTTACGACCTTAGAGAGACCCGGTGAACTTCGAGACAATCTCATCGAGATCGTTAAGGATTATCTGGCTGCAGGGCTGGATCCGAACAAGTCGGTGATTTACGCTCAGTCAAGTGTCCCGGAAATCGCGGAGCTCGCGCTATATCTCAGCATGTCTCAACCGCTCGGCAATTTGCAGACGATTCCGACATTCAAGGAAAAGGTACGGAGCCAGCCGAATAATATATCACTTGGTCTATTGAGCTATCCCGTACTCATGGCTGCCGATATTCTTGGACCTCGCGCGAATCTTGTACCGGTCGGAGAGGATCAAGTTCCGAATGTGGAACTTGCCAGAAATCTTGCGCAGCGTTTCAATGCCAAGTTCGGCGAGACGTTCGTAGTTCCTGAGCTGATGGAGAACATGATCCGCGTACCAGGCCTCGACGGTAGCAAAATGGGAAAATCGGAAGCGGACAATGCCATCGACATCAATTCTTCGATGGATGACATTCGTGACCGGTATCGGCGCAAGGGCGTAACGGATCCGCAGCGGATCCGTTCAACTGATCGCGGTGATCCATATGCCGGCTGTAAATCTGTGTACGCAGTGCATGAAATTGTTACCGAGGGTGAACTTTCTAGCCGCACGATTGCGCAAGCCTGTCAGGCGGGCACGATTTCGTGCAGTGATTGTAAAAACAAACTGGTTGATGGCATAGCCGCGATTCTGGAACCATTCCAGGAGAAACGTGCGAAGCTGGCCAATCAGAATGATTATGTGCGAGACGTGTTGAACGCAGGTGGAAAACTCGCACGCGCAACAATATCGACCACAGTTGCCCAGGTGCGCGAGCACATGGGTATCATCGTGTACTGAAAGGAAAGCACATGTTTCGCTCACTGACCATAGAACAACTCGGTTCACGGATCGGTATGGTCGATCATCTTATCTTGGCACTCGTGGCTAACCGGATGAACCTCGCACTCAATGTGGGGTCGCTTAAAAAGTCCGAAGACAAGATCATTTACGACCGGAAACGCGAAAAGAACCGGCTTGATACTGCCCGGTACCTGGCGGTGAACGGCCTCGGGCTCGACGACAACTTTGCGCACGCGCTTCTCTACATGATCATTGATGAATCATGTAAGCAGCAGATGATTCAGGTGCAGAATAAAGACTTCGTCCCGGTTGATACAAAGACCGACGAAGAATGGTATCAACATCTGAAGTCGAATTTGCTCAAATTGACTGCCGCGGTCGCGCAGAGCTATGACGAGGCATACGATCGGTCGCATTTCGCGGTCGGCGCATACCGGACATTCGAAGACGCATGCATTTTGTCGGAAATTCACAAGACACGTACGCGTGAGCTCGCAATCGATCTCGGCTGTGGCACCGGCGCACAATCTGTGCGTCTTGCCGAATACTTCACACGGGTGATTGGCTACGATATGAGTCCGGATATGATCGGTGTCGCCAGGAAAAAGCTTTCATCGATGCAAACGAACGTTGCTTTCGAAGAATGGGATTTGGAAAACGGTATTCCCTCTTCTATCCCCGATGCGTCGGTTTCGTTTGCGATCATGAACCTTGGTACTGCGAGTGATGTGCGCGATATTAAGAAACTAATGTCCGAGATGTCGCGCGTACTCCGAAGGGGCGGGCGGTATCTGCTCTCGTTCTACAACGCGGAAGCTCTGGTTTACAGTTGGGAATTCCTGCCGTGGCCAGACGGGCTCCGCGCGGAAATCAACGCCGCCAAATCGTGCCTCGATGTACGACTTGGCAACGAAACGTTCTCGGTCTACGCAAAGAGTTTTACGAAACGCGAGATCGAGTCGCTGTTAATGCCGGAGCTTTCGGTCGGCGTTGAGTTTGCTTCCTACCCAACAGTGAGTGCAATTCTTCCGAATCAACTCTTCGGACCCGGTTCCGTCAAAGCTCAAGAAACGGTCGCCGAACTTGATCAGACTTTGAGCACCTTGAACTACGGCGCCTACACCATCGTAACTGGTCAGAAAGCCTAAGCATGGCCTACATCAAACACATAGCCCCCGTCACAAGACGGGGGCTATTTTTTCACAGAACAACACGTTGTTTGCGCTCCGTTAGGAATGCAACCTCACTCTTGATATCAATAGGCTTTACATTCTTTCCCTGAAAGATCACACACCCGTCTCGCGGCATTACGATGTCAGGGCCATTGCCGCGAGCGAGCACATCCCCTGCCTTCACGGGCTTGAAGTTCCTGAAGACTTTAACCATTTCATATGAATCATCAGGAAAGACAATCGACTGGAAGATTCGAAAATTATCGAACTTGCCTTTCAATACTTTCCTGTTATAAGGTCGCACTACACCCGCATTTGTAAGCAGCGCCTCCACGCATCGTATTGCCACATGCCGCGCCGCAGCAGCAGAGTGCTGACCTGCCTCTATCCCCGTCGTCCGACATCTACGACCTCGACCGTAGAATGCAGAGGCCGGTTTGCCGATCTGAACTCGATCTATATTTGTAAGCACGCACGTGATGGGGAAACCCTTAATTAGGTTGCGATGGAGTGTTCCAGCTACAGCGATGATCATCGGTGGCGCATTCTGACTCGTCGTATGGATGTCCAACGCTATATCGAACTCCCTCCAAATCGGATAGAGCTGCTGCGCGCGACCATGCTCATACATTAGACGTTTTCTGCGACGCATGACGCCAGGGGGCAAACGGTTCAGATCAGCGTCGACGAAACGTACAGACTTTTCTAACGCCTTTAAATTGTTTAGAACGATCAACAATTTCCCATTCAGCATTGTTTCCGCTATGCGCATCTTCCAGATGAGATGATTTATAACCGAAAGCCCTACGGGCTCATTCCCGTGCGTACAGACAGTAATACCGATAGTCGGCCCGATCTTGCCAGAATCGATGAAAAGCACGCCGGGTACACCTTTATAAGTTGATTTCTGTAGCAGCTGAAAGGCCTGATTTTGCGCAGCACTCACTCTTGATTGCATTGGATTACCTTTCTTATTTACCGGCGAAACTGTACCACACACGTCATAAAGCAACGACCCTCGTTGGGAAACGAGGGTCAAAATTGTTGTTTTGCACAAAGAACGAAAGTTGCGGGCCGGAAGTATTTATAGAAGCGGGACGACTGTCGTTTCTGCGTGCGAATACTGTTCTTTCCCAATCCTTGTGATCCGGAACAAACCGCCACAATTTGGATCCGGACACGCAATGAGCGCGTCTGTTGACATCCAATCATGAGGGTGTGTGTTGCGCTGCTTTGCCGGGAGAAGAGGCAGTAGTGAGGCCAGTGCGTAAAGACTGAATACAAACGTTGTATCATTGGGGCCGATAATGTTTTCACCGTGAACCTCGAAAGCTGCTCCCACAACATGGCTACAAACTAGTGGCTTATCTGCCGATTTTTCAACTTCCACACGTAAAATGTGCAGTTCGAATAGATCATTTACCGCCGTCGAAACTGTCATAAATACATGCTCCTGGTTGGACTGCGGCTATTATTCATAATTTTATATGTCGAGTCAATTGACGCCTGTACAGACTCATTCACCTAAATACTCGAATTGAGTAAAAGAACCATTCGTTTGAAAGCCGCACAAATACCCGTTTCTCTGTGTTGCGGATAAATCTTTTGCAGAAATTGCCGGCGAGACCAACGCTTTACTGTGAATACGCAGTTCAAGAAAACGCATAAAAAAATCATGGGAAATGCAGAGGAGGCTCTCAGGCTTATTCGCCATCTTTTTAAACAGTTTTTCAACCCGCGCTTGCACCAATGAGGCCTTTTCCGCACCTGTTCCTTTGATTATCCCTTTGAAAACCACAGTGTTTACGACCCGCATATCCCCTGCTTTCAATGCCGATTCAACGAGGCCATCACGGTTCAATTCGCTCAGGTCGAAATGCACCTCAGAAAGCAATGGCTCTACCTCCACAGCGCTCCGCTCCATGCCGAGACTGCTAGCAATCAGCTGTGCAGTTTCGATACAACGTTGTGCCGGGCTACAAAGAATCCGCACCTTATCTGGAAACACACCGGTCGTCATGAGCGATCGAACTCGTTCTGCTGCAAATTTGGTATCGATAGGCGGATTCATTGCACCAACGCCCAGGTCGCGAAAAATATTGAACGGCATCTCAGAATGATCCTTATACGGAAGATCCAGTCGCCCGTGTCTGAGAAATATGTACTTCATATAGGTATTCTATATGGATAATTTGAAAAAAGTCACTTCTCCCGGACACGTCGTCCAGGAGAAGTGTGAGATGCTCAACTAACGATCAACTGCTTACTTGAACAGTCAAGCACGACGCTCTGCGCACCGCGCAGAATGCCATATTGGTACTCACCGCAACCGATGCACGCAGGCATTTGCAACTCCACCGCACGTATGCACATATGCGAGGCGGGTCCGCCGCTTTTTGTAATGATCCCAACCGCTCCGGAGTGGAAAAGATAGTCGAAGCCAGGATCGGCATTTGGTATCACTACGATAGCTCCTCCGACATCTGCCTTCACCGATGTGTCTTCGAGTACTCGAATGATCGCTTTCACGATCTTCCGCGTAATGAAAGTCGGAGCAGCGCTGCCAAACTCAACGATCCGAAGATCAGTTTTACCGGGGATGATCACAGGCGGGAGGATCACGGGCATGCGATTGGTAATGCTTACCACAGCGCTGTCACTGCCATTGAGCAACTCATTTAACTGAGGCCAGGTGCAACTCATAGCGGTCGTTTCGGTGATCAAGCACTGCCTGATCTCCTTCTTAAGTCTGTCGATGAACTGACTCAGGGCGCGCGAGAACAGGAACTTTGATTCCTCGCGAGCATGCATGAATGAGAGAACATTTTGGAACTCCACAGTGGTCTCAAAGCGGTGCGAGCGCGGCACAACGTGGGGCATGCGATCGCTGTGAACCTGAGAGAACAGGTAGTGTGTCGGATCATCAGCATATGACTCGCCGAATACACTGAACTGTCCGGGTCGCAAGTGCCCATATTCAGCGATGAGCTCCACTTCGCTGAGCTCGCCCGCTCTACAGTGCTGAAGGTCGCTCTGTTGTCTGCTGCTCACTGATTGTAAGTGCCCAGCAAGCAACTCGTTCAAATCTTCTCCAGGATAGGTTTCTTCGAACCTGTTCTTCCAGTAAAAGGCCAACCGTGCTACCTGCACGAAGAATCGTGTTCCCTCTGCAGTATGATCCAACATGTCCTGCAGCGGAGCATTTCTCATTTGTGCCGTATGACTTCTGTAGGCATCTAACTGCGAACCGTAACTGTTACGCAAGGATTCTGACAATTCATCAAGTGACGTCCGCAAACCGATAAAGGCGTCGCAGACACAAACCTGCTCAGAGGATGTCAAAGCGGCGCGATTCATTATGAGATCGAGTTTAGCGCCGTTATCCATCGCGAATACATCGAATTCCACACGCGACTGTAGCGAAGGATCAGCAAGAAGGAGTTCCCGGTATACGCGAAAGAGTTTTTCGTAGACGCTTTCCGGGATCCCCCGAGGCCTCAAACTGAAAGCGGAAGCACGTAGTGACACATACGACTTTTGTGCGATCGTTCTTATCAGGCCAATATGCAATGGGTCATATCCCATTGATGCGCGAACCTCCTCAACGATATTGTCGGAAAATAGACAACGAAACACTGAGGTGTCCAGCACGGACGGATCCGTTCCGAGCAGCTCAAGCGGATTAATGTCTATCATATCTCCGAGGACATCACCTGCGTGTACGTTTTCTATTAACGAGGAAAGTGTTGCGATGCTTTGCAGAAGCAACTTCTCTTCTGCAGCCGGATGAGACCCTTCTTGAGATGTCGTGATCGGTCTGCATTGCAAGATATACAAGCAGCCGCTTGCCACGGCGAACTCTACATCAAGACTGTCAGAGCCGAAGTGCTGTTCGATATGACGCATAGTACGGACGAGATCGCGGAGCCAACGCTCGTTAATAGCCGCTACGTTCAACCCGCGTGCGATTCGTATAAGCCCTCCATTAACCAACCCACTGGCTACCTGGTCACCGAGTCCGCTTGTAACAGAGACTAGATAGTATCCGTCTCGCTTATCGATCGCATGCGAGAATATCACACCGGCGATATCTGAGTGAATCATTTCCTGCACAATGGCAGAGACGGCATTGTCATCCTCAGAGAACCCCCGTTGTTGCATATAGTGAGCAACGACAGCACTCTTGGCTTTACCACTATCTCGTACTTCCTGCACTGCTCTCAGGATCGGTTCGCGCTGTGCCGGCACATGCAGCAATGATGTGAACATTCCGGCAAACGACGCGTTCGCCCCGTCTTCCGACTCCGCACTGCTTCTGACTGCGACATCTCGGCAATTGTTGTTCATCGCGATGAATGCCTCTACGGGTGCCTCGCAATCGTGTATCGCAACGTCTGCAGGCAGAGTGATGAATCTCGGAACGAGAACGCCTGGAATCTCTCGTAAGACTTCAAGAGCCTTTGCTTTGCCGCCCTTTTTTTGGGACATGGTTTCTCCTTCTGTTAGAATTGATCGGTATGTTGAGTGTCAAAGATCAGTTGGTTTTTTTGTACAACAAAAAACCGCCCTCACAGTACGAGCTAAATCGTACGGTAAGGGCGGGTCTCCGCGGTGCCACCTTACTTTGCCTAAAACATGAGGCCTTTCACCGACTCCGCCTTAGCGACATCGGTTACCCCGGTAACGGAGGGTGCCGGATTCCCACTGATGCAGGAATCTCCTTGTCCAGGAGGACGATTTGGGCCCAATCCCCCAGCTTGCGCGAGGGACCCAAATCAGAGGATTTCACTAAATTCAAGATACAGCTGCACCATATACCTGTCAAGAGTGTAACAATCGACCCCGAACCAAGTGGCGCGGGGTCGAAAAAGATACTCATCGGCTAATCGCATTAATGGCTAAAAGGTTTCTTACTACATCCTTAGGCAGGATGTTTCCGATCACGTTATTGAGCATCGTAACCATTCCCGTTGGCACATCCTCAATCGGATCGATATAGGCAACTATTCCCTTTGCGCAACGATAAAGTGGCAATCCAAGTGCTCGCTCACCGAAGCCGGTCGACAGAAGTGTGCGAAAACCCGCTTCGGTATACCAGTGTGAAATGAACGGCTCACCATCCTTCGTACCGCGCGAGATAACCCGCAACGCACCGGATGCTTTTACTATTGCGCGTCCAGTAAACGCGCTCACCATGGTTCTGACAAGCACAATGTCAGCCACCTCATGCGCGTTGAAATGAAATATTTTACCAGTCGGTTCGTAGCCATCCTTGGCGATATCGCACCATTCCAGCATAAAATGATTCCCAATCACCTCCGCACTGCGAACATACTCGTCTAATCCACACATCGGATAGCCTTCAGCACACGATGCACGCAGGAATGCTTCGATGTGATAACCACCGATTACAACGCGACGAGGAGCGTAAGGTATGTAGTCGATTACATCTGCCACGTTACCTGCAAGCGTTAAGACAGAAATTCCACGGTCGGAAAGTACATTCAGATATTTTGACCGAGCCTGCATAACCATTTCGGGTGAAAGGTCATTGAAGTAAATCGCTGCTGGACGCATTCTCCCCGAGGCAAAGGCATCCATGACCACGCGCGGATCACGACACCCGTCTGCACCCCCGAAAGTGACGATATCATTCAACGTCTGCGAAATCCCTGCATACTCAGCACAAACCTGTCTCACGATGGCGAGTTCGCCATCGTTGTCATTTGTCATATTCGAGTCGCCATATGTCGCTGCCTGACGGTCCCAGAATCGCTTCTGATCTTCGCGACGCAAAGCTGTGCTGCTCAAGTCTACTTGTGCCATCTGAGGTTCCTTTGGCAATACAGTTCGAATCTACCGAGATAATGCCTGACGCCGGGTGTGACCGCAAGGTTCGTCACTAGAGCCCCTCTGTGCGCAACTTATCGATGAGTTCACGTTGTTCTTTGGAAAGTTTCTTCGGAAACTGAATATCGACGCGCACGAGTAAATCGCCACGATTGTTTCGTCCGTGCGGCACGCCCTGTCCCTTAATGCGCAACAGGTCGCCATGCACAACACCGGCCGGTACTTCGACGGGAAGATCGCCTTCGACGCCGCGCACGTGATAGGTCGCTCCAAGCAGCGCGTCGGTCAGTTTTACCGGAAGCGATCGTACAAGATTGTTACCCTCTCGGGTAAACGCAGCATCTGTCTTTACGTGAAGTTTTACATACAAATCTCCCGCACTGCCTCCAACAGCTACCTCACCCCGACCCGGCATGCGGATCATTTCACCATCAGAGACGCCCGCCGGGACAACGATGTGAATCTCTTCTTCACGTTTTGCGACACCGGCGCCCTGACACGTGGGACAGGGCTTTTCCGGAACCTGCCCTTTGCCGTGACATCGCGGACATGTTCGTGATGACGTAAACGTACCGAAAAAAGAATTTCTCGATTCACGTATTTCTCCCTTGCCATTACATGCAGAGCACGTAATGAGACCGGTACCCTTTTGTGCCCCGGTGCCGGTACAGGTTTCGCACACTCCTGTTTTTGATATGAGCACACGGCGATCAGTACCGAATATCGACTCGTGAAATGAAAGCTCGATATCAATAGATATGTCGCGTCCGCGGACCTGGCGTGCGCCACCGCCGCCGAAGAATTCTCCGAAGATGTCGCCGAGATCGAATTCAACATTCTGACCATTGAACCCTCCCTGGAAATTCGAAAAATCGAATCCTTGGAAACCGGCACCTTGCCCTCCTTGACTACCGGCGAATGTTTTGCCGTAGGTATCGTACTCTGCGCGTCGCTTCTTATCGGAAAGCACGGTATACGCTTCGCTCAGCTCCTTAAATTTCGCCTCGTCACCGCCTTTTTTGTCCGGATGGTGCTTTTGCGCAAGTTTGCGGAACGCTGACTTCACCTCGTCTTCGGACGCTGTGCGTTGAATTCCCAGAATGTCGTAATAATCTTTCATTCAAGTCTATTCGGTCTTCGGCTCATCGCCGGGAGGAGTTTCGGTCGGCTTCGGTGGTTCCTGATTTTTTGACATTGCCTCACCGATTGCGCTCATTGCGGTATTCAGTGCATCGGTCGCACTCTTAATGGCCGCTTTATCGGTACCGTTTCGTGCTGTTTTCAACGCATCGACTTTCTCCTGAATGTTTTTCTTTACATCGTCGCCCACTTTGTCTCCATGCTCTCGTACCGCCTTTTCTGCAGCATATACAGTTTGGTCGCCATGGTTAATTGCTTCGACGAGATCGCGCTTCTCTTGATCTTGGGACGCGTTTGCCTCAGCCTCCTGTCGCATCTTTTCGATGTCTGCATCGGTCAGACCTGACGCCGCTTCGATACGAATAGACTGCTCTTTGTTGGTCGTCTTATCTTTTGCTTTGACGGAAAGAATGCCGTTGGCATCGATATCGAATGTCACTTCCACCTGTGGCATACCGCGAGGAGCTGGCGGAATACCATCGAGATTGAATTTACCCAGTGATTTGTTGTCTGATGCCATTGAGCGTTCGCCTTGTACGACATGAATTTCTACGGACGGCTGATTATCTGACGCGGTAGAAAATGTCTGTGAGCGTGAAGTCGGAATGGTCGTGTTGCGCTCGATAACCTTTGTGGCAATGCCACCCATCGTCTCAATGCCCAGTGAGAGCGGTATGACGTCCAAAAGAAGCACATCTTTGACATCTCCCTGCAAAATCCCGCCCTGCAGTGCAGCCCCCAATGCCACGACCTCGTCAGGGTTGACGCCCATGTGCGGTTTTTTTCCGAAGAATTCTTCAACGGCTTTTTGCATCGCGGGCATGCGGGTTTGTCCGCCTACGAGTACAACTTCGTTAATTTCGCTGATCTTAAACGGTGAGGCTTCCATGGCACGCTTCGTAATTGAGAGCGCGCGATCAATATGCTCCTGCGTGAGCGTCTCAAGCTGCACACGAGTCATCTTAATGAGCAGGTGCTGCGGACCAGCATCCGTCGAGGTAATAAAAGGAATATTAATCTCGGTTTCAAGTGCAGTCGATAATTCGATTTTTGCTTTCTCTGCCGCTTCATCCAGTCGCTGGCGCGCGAGTGCGTCAGTGCGCACGTCAACGCCACTTTCTTTTTTGAAAGCGTCCGCGATCCAGTTCATGATCGTCTGATCGATGTCTTTACCGCCTAGATGCGCATCACCGTCGGTCGCTCGCACCTCGATAGAGTTTTCGCCTTCGGGACTCGTTGCGACTTCAAGGATTGAAATATCGAACGTGCCGCCGCCGAAATCGAACACGACAATCTTTTCGTTTTTGTTTTTGTTAAACCCGTACGCGAGCGCAGCCGCCGTGGGCTCATTGATGATTCGTTTTACATCGAGCCCGGCAATCTTGCCGGCGTCTCGCGTAGCTGCACGCTGTGTATCATTGAAGTATGCAGGCACAGTGATAACTGCCTCGGTAATAGTTTCACCCAATCGGGCTTCCGCATCGCTCTTGAGCTTTTGCAGAATCATCGCGGAGATTTCTTCGGGACGGTACCATTTATCGCCCATCTGTACTTCGATGCCGCCGTTTTCAGATTTGCGAATTTCAAACGGAACTGCTGCTTTGTCTTTCTGCACAAGCGCCTCGTCATAGGTATGACCGATGAAGCGCTTGATTTGAAAAATGGTATTTTTGGGATTTGTAACGCCTTGGCGCTTTGCGATTTGACCGACGAGCCGCTCACCGGTTTTTGAAAGCGCGACAATAGACGGCGTGGTGCGCGCGCCTTCAGAGTTTTCGATAATTTTCGGTTCACCGGAACTCACGACTGCAATTGCACAATTTGTGGTGCCGAGGTCGATTCCAAGAATTTTAGCCATAGTATTTGTGTTACCGATTAATTTCCGAGGTAGGTATTATACGACGAAGTGCGATATATTCAAATTATGCCTTCACGATAACTTGTGCCGGTCGTAGCACGTGTTCCCCTGCTTTATATCCGTACCGAAGGACTTTTACGATTTCACCGCTCTCACCCGGCATGTCAGCCACTTCCTGTACGGCTTCGTGCACATACGGATCAAGCAACTCACCGACTTTTCCGAAGCGAGTTATGCCGTTTTTTGAAAGCATATCGATTAACTGATTTCGGATACCGTCGATGCCCCCGCGCCACGTAGGATCAACCGCTTCCCATGACGGTGACCCATATGCCATATCGAAGCTATCGAGTGCAGGCAACAGATCCTCGATCAGATTTGCTTTCACACGGGCCGCCATGCGAATACCATCGTGGGCGAGCTCTTTTTTCATATTGATGGCATCGGCTTTCGCACGCTGCCAACCATCGAGGTACTCATCGCGCTTTACTTGGGCCTCTTTTAATTCAGCGCGCAATTTCTTAATCTTCGCCTGCGCGGCGCCAATAGAACCGAGCTCTTCCTCAGGCTCGAAGTCCACCTCCATCTCGGGTTCGGTGTTACCTAAGACTATCTCTTCTTCGTTTGATTCAGTGGAGTGATTCATGACGGGCGGAGTATAACAAAACACACTTGCACAAGCAAAATGGATCCTCGTACTTCATACGAAGATCCATATTTTTACTCCTTCTGCATACTAAGACAACAATGCATTTTCAAAACACATCATTGGCGCAGCCATTATCTACCCTTAAAGGACTCACGTCCCCGAACCGATTGAAACGGCGGTCGCCACGCTGGAATTGCAGGCCATACAGGATAATCCGGAATCAACTTGTTGCGACGAATTGACACACATGCGAAACAATCCGTCACGCGTAGCTGTGTACTTACAGGCAGACAATCGAACTGCCAGTCATTGTGCTCCTTGTCGAACGCGGCATACCAGATGAGGTCGTGATGCATGGAGTTGGAGTACGACACGGTATAAATTGTCCCGGCAAAAAATATGCGACCGCCCCCGACTCGATCTCCCCAATTCGCGGGCCATATATCGATGTGCCGTTCCATCTGCTTTAACTCTCCGGCTTGCAGTGGACGCATGATCTTTTTTGCATAATTCTCCCACAACTGCAGCAGCTGTTCCGAAACCGTTTTGCATTGCTCGAATCGTACGAGATCGATATTCGTACCGTCCCATATCCAATTCGATCCTTCAAAGTGATGACCTGTTATTTCAACCGGCTCCGTAAACGGTTCGGGTATTTTTGGCGCAGGCAATGCATTGGTAACGCGCATCTCCAATCGAATCTGAGACATGATAACCCACCCTTTCTACGCGTTAGTGTGCTGTCAGAGCAATGATATGTCAAAACAAAAGACCCTCTCGGGGTCTTTTGTGACTGTGCGGGGTCTAGCGTTTTGACCACTCGCGGTACTGGGAAACCCACGGTTTTCCGAAACCTTCCTCTACGGGGAACCGGCAGGTTCCCCGACCCCCGCCTTTCCACAATGATCAAAACGAAAACAATCCCCTTTCGGGGATTGTTCTGTTAGCGCTTCGACCACTGTGGGGCACGGCGTGCACCCTTGAGGCCGAACTTCTTGCGCTCCTTTGCGCGAGGGTCTCGTTTCAAAAATCCTCGAACCTTAAGGTCTTTGCGTTGTTCAGGTACGAGCATGATCATGGCACGCGAGATGCCGTGACGAATTGCGTCAGCTTGCGCCTTGTGACCACCGCCCTGCACCTTTGCAGATACGGCGTATGTTGCCCCAAGAATCTGAAGCGGTGAGAATGCGGTCTTTACCATCTGTGCAAGGGGGAAATATTCCTCAGCAGTTTTGCCATTCACTACCATCGAGGACGTCTTCGCTTCGGTAAGACGAACGCGTGCACTTGCAGTCTTTCGTCGTCCAATCGCTTCTGTGTACTGTTTAGTCGCCATACCTATGCGTTAACGATTAAATTCTTCATGCGTGCGGTATGCATGGTATTGCGCGGAATCATGCGCGATACTGCTACCACAACAGCTTGCCCGTGACCTTTACGTGCATTTAAGTTTGCGAGCGTCTCCTTTTTCAATCCACCCGGATAGCCCGAATAATTGGTATAAACCTTCTGCTGTCGCTTGCGCTCTCGTGTATAAATCTTTGAACAGTTATTGACCGTAACCTTCACATCAGAGCGAATATTCGGCGTATAGTCAGCCGTCGTTTTTCCCATGAGCATCTTAGCAGCCTCGGAAGCAATGCGTCCGATGGTCTTTCCGGCTGCGTCTATTGAGTATGTGTATTTTTTCGTTGTCATATCTATTTTTTGTCTTGCACGAATTCAATACGAGCTGCATCGAGCACTCGATTCCCTACTCGTCCGATACGGATGATTCGTGTGTATCCGCCGGCACGGGTCAAATAGCGAGGCGCAATCGTATCATGCAGTCTCTTTGTTGCGGTTGCAGAGTTGAGACGAGTCATCACATCGCGGCGAGACGCAACCGAATTCTGTTTGCTGGTCGTCACGAGTCGTTCCAAGAACGGACGGACTTCTTTCGCCTTGGTGATCGTCGTCGTAATACCCTCTTGCAGGATTATCGAGCGAGCGAGCGAGCGCAAGAGCGCGGTGCGCTGTCGCTTGTCTCGTCCCAGTGTTCTGTTTTTAACGTGATGTCGCATACGAGTATTTATTGAGTTCGAAGCGTGAGTCCGAGATTTGAAAGAGCTCGCTTGATATCCTGAAGACCCTTTTGACCAAGCCCCTCTATAGCGAGCAAGTCATCTTCTCGCTTGCGAACTAAGCCACCAACGGTGCGAATAGATGCATTATCAAGTGCCATTTCAACACGCTGAGGCATATTGAGCTCCGTGATACGAGTCTTCAAAATTTCAGCATCCATCGGCTGCGACTTCTCAGGTAGTCCCATGCGCACATCGCTCTGAGCGATCGGTGCAAGTTCTGTGGTTTCCTCTTCCTTGAAGCCAACGACTGCTTTCAACTGATGGATCATCGTCGTGATTGATGTTTCCAACGCTTCGCGAGGAGCAAGTGTACCGTCCGTTTCAATGAGAATTCGCAGACGATTGAAATCGGTTCGATCACCGACGCGCATGTTTTCGACTTCGTAATTCGCGCGTCGAATAGGACTAAAAATAGCATCGAGGGCGATGGCACCGATCTCGACTCGTTCTTTTTGATGTTCTTCTTTTGGAATGTATCCGAGGCCACGCTCTGCGCGCAGTTCGAGTTCAAAAGATCCCTTGCCTGTAACTTCGGCAATAATCTGTTCCGGATTGAGAATTTCTACCTGACCGGGAAGTTTTAAATCTCCGGCAGTAACCTCCATCGGTCCTTTGACGGAAAGCGTGAGCGTTTGTGGCTCATCAGTCAAGAGCTTCAATCGAATCTTTCGAATATTGAGAAGCACCGTCACCACATCTTCTTTCACACCCTCGATCGTGGAAAATTCATGCGCAACACCGGGAATCTTTACATGCGTAACAGCCGCACCCGGAAGTGACGAGAGAATGATGCGTCGTAAAGAATTGCCGAGCGTGTATCCATAGCCCGGGTAGAGACCGTCTATTTCGTAGGTTCCGCTGCGCTCGCTTTCGTTGACGACGCGAGGCTTGGATGGAAGTGCAATGTGATAATCAGACATAAATTTTTTGTTGGGTGAAACTAATGAGTTGACTGATAATAAAATTGCGGAGATAAAATAGTGGGCAAAATTTCGCGGATTATAACACTATCGGCTATAAAATTCAAACACAGTCGCGTAATCCAAGCCGGTCTCAACGGTCGTGTATGCAGGCTCTCCAGAAATCTCGGCCTTCAACACGCTGATATCCACGCTCAGCCACTGTGGAATTGGCTTGCGGTCTTCCGCGTCGGAAAGTCCGGCAAAAAGTGGACTCGTGCGGCTTCCCTCGCGAATCGTTATGACGTCGCCTTTTTTGAGGTGATGGGATGGGGTGGTCGTTCGGCGGCCATTGACGAGAATGTGTCCATGAGACACAAGCTGACGCGCCATTCGTCTCGTACCGGCGAGACCCGCTCGGTAAACAACACTGTCGGCGCGCTGCTCCAGTGAGCGATGAAGCGTGGTCGACGGGTCTGCTTCTTTCATCGCCTTCTCGGCATAATTAGAAAGCTGGCGCTCGTTTAACCCGTAGGTGTATCGAACACGCTGCTTTTCAAGTAACTGGCGTCCGTAGTCTGAACCGCCTCGTCCGCGCGGCTTCTTTTTGGAAGCTGCAGAGCGAGCTTCAGAAAGCGCAAACTTTTGGGTTTGCGTCTGTTCGAAGACTCCTCCTCCGAGGCGCTTGGCGATTTTATACTTTGATTTTACAGGCAACATATTTATTTTTGTTGAAATGAATTAGACGCGACGAGGCTTCGGCGGACGCGGTCCGTTGTGCGGAACCGGCGTGTCGTCTGAGATACGAGTGACATCGATTCCCTTACCGGCAAACGCACGAAGCGCAGATTCACGACCTGATCCGACACCGCGAATAATGACATCAACTTCTTTGATACCGATGATCGCCGCTTTTTCGCCGACAATTTCACCGACTTTTGCAGCTGCAAACGGTGTGCCCTTCTTCGCACCCGAGAAACCAAGACTCCCGGATGACGACCAGGCGATCGCATTACCGTTTTTATCGGCAAGAAGGACTTTTGTGTTGTTGTAGGTAGCGTGAATGTGCAACGTCCCCTGGACGATGTTCTTTTTGGCGACACGCGCGAGGGCGCGCGACTTAAGACCCGCGTCAACGGTTCCTCCTGATTTTCGTATGATTCGTTTTTTTCCCATAGGTTTAAAAAGTGATGCGCAAATGTAGAGATTGAACTGAGTACGTCGCGAGCGACCTGGTCAGTTCTCCCCACGGATTCCGGATCAGATCATGTCTTCTCGAGCTTACGGCGACCTGATGTCATCGTCTTACGTACATTGCCGCGGACGGTGCGTGAATTTGTTTTGGTGCGCTGACCGCGAGCAGGTAGCTTGCGCATATGCCGAGTGCCGCGATGCGCCTTAATGTCTTTCAATCGACGAACGTTGGCGCTAATTTGGCGACGGAGTTCGCCTTCCACAGTGAATTTTTCGAGCGCCTCGCGCAGAGAGCTCTCCTGTTCAGGCGTAATGTCTTTGGCTGTCGCCCCATGATCAATACCAAGTGCGGTCAGTGTTGCCTGTGCCCGCGGACGACCGACGCCAAAAATAGCCGTGAGAGAAATCTCAAGTCGTTTTTCGTCTGGGATTGTGATGCCTGCTACTCGCATGAAATGAATGTTGAATTTTTTATGAAGTATCTACCTTAACCTTGTCTTTGCTTGTGTCGTGGATTCGAACAGATAACCCACAAGCGTCCGCGACGACGAACGTGCGCGCAGTGCATGCAGATTTTTTTTACTGAGGCTTTTACTTTCATGTCAATAAAATTAAGATTGGAATACCACTACGCATCCCTACCTTCCAAGAATTCTCGGATGGGCGGGACTTCTTTTATAGCTAGGACCGGCGGACGATCCGAGCTCTGCCGCCGTACGGATCGAGTTGCAATTGCACGCGATCGCCGACAAGCACTTTGATTCTGTGCAGACGCATTTTTCCGGCGAGATACGATAAAACGATCTCTCCTTTGTCTAACTTTACGCGAAAAAGCGTGTTTGGAAGCGCCTCTTCGACGGTTCCTTCCACTACTTCTGCTTCAGCCATATCTGCGCGAGGAATAGTAACAACTGGTACGTGAGACGTCAAGCTTTTGGCTCTATTTCGCCTATTTACCGGCTATCGGATCCTTAATTGTAATGCGAATTCGAGATGCATCGCCCGGAAAAGAACTCGACCAGAACGGCTCAATTCGCGCCGTTGCTGATTGAATACCGGGGAACCCTGTCACAATGGTCTGAAAGGCGCTTTGGTCGCGTCCTGCGAGGGCCTGGGCCAATTCTGAGGCATTTACATCCCATACCAACATCGCCTGGCCGGTTAATTGAAATAACACAGGATCAATGCCGGGTGTCGATGATGCGGAAATTGGTAGAGCTCCAAAGTCTTTCAAACCGACGAGTCGAATATGAGCGCCTTCGGCATCTGCAGATACGGTACGTGCAACGGCGAGTGCAAAATCAGCTGCGGGTATAAGCGGAACGAGCGCAGTGGCTTTTTCGTGAATACGCGCACCGGCACCGGTTTCAGCAGTCGTGGGCTCGGCAGCATACGTAACCTGAGCTAAATCCGGAAAGGTAACCACCGTATCGCTTGAAAGTGCAGAAATGGTTTCCCGCACTTTCTTTTCCAGTCGACCGCGCACAGCAGTACGTGCTCCACCAAGCGCGCTATCCGAAATTCCAGGGCGATCTCCGTTGAAGCCCCCCGTAAATGCCGCAGTGACTTGCGCATAGACCTTGTCGTATTCTGCACTTCCCTTCAGTCCGGGCACATTGAGTCTCATCGGTTGAATATTATATTGCTCGCCCACCTGATCCGCAGCTACCGTCACGGAGACCTGTCCGGGTGTTGAGCCAGCTTTGCCGGGCACCACAATGTCTGAAAGCGCACGGAATACGAGCCCTTCCGCTGTTTGGAAACGAGTGTTTTTTATGAGCTTCACAGGCGTAGACTGATAGTCATTAAACACAGTGATCGTTCCGCTCGCTTTTTCTTCAGCATGAACGGGTCCGGTACTCTCAACGGGTTCGGAATCTTCGAGGGTTATCGTTTGAGTCGAATACGAGAGTGTACCGGTCGCAGCCTCTTGCTGCGGATACGCGGTAAACCGCGATGTGTCATCGAACACAACTGTATGGGAGCGAGGTTCTACCGTTACCGACGTACCTCGCAATGCAATAAGAAGTAACATGGAAATTACGCCGAGGAGCACAACCACAATGCCCCACAACCATTTGCGGCGCGGCTTTTTTGCCCGTTGAAGCGGCGGAGAATATCGAGGCGCATCTTGCATGTCGTCGCGTACGCGCCGTGCAGGCGCGGAAATATTACGAATCGAGCGGCTCTGCGTCGACGCTTCCCGGTCCGACGGCACTTCAATTTCATCGCCATCACTGTCCATATCCGGTATGTCCGTAGCTTCCTCTATCATCGCAGCCGGCCGGACATCGGGGTCGCGCTTCAAAGAAATAGGTCGCGGCTGTGCACGCCGACCATTGTTATTCGGAGGCAGGATATCCTGGAAATAATCCTTCGCCATTGAACTTAAAGTATATCACGCACGAGCTTCATACAATTCAGTCCTGTCGTTCACTGTTGACAAGTGAAGCAGCAAAAACTATCTGCGAATGTACACTCGCGTCGGAGATCACGTGCGATGCTTCGGTTCCAAATGGTGAAACGCTAAACGGCAGCGTTGTCATGGTGAACTGTGTAAAGTCCAGTCGTGAAAAGAATTGCTTCATCCAATCGACCATATCGGGGTTCGTTGATAGCACGAGTGTATTTGCAAGGCGACGCTCAGAAGCGAGCCCACTGAGAGATTCACCAAAGATTTTTGCCAATTCGGGCTCTGCGATTGCCATCGATTTTTGAATTGCGTCGCACGCGCCACCCTCGCAAGAATCGCGAGAAAGCATGCGAATGAGTCCCAGCGTTTCTTCTGCCACTCGTTTTGGATCAACGCGAGTAAGGATCGAACGTAAACCCTGAGGAACAATTCGTTCACCACTCGGAAATCCGTCGCGGACAGAAATCAGATGCGTTGCGTCCATGCCGATATCAACGACGAGGTAATTTTCGTCGTCGCGATAGATTGCGCCGAGCGTTATTTGCATCGCGCGTGCCGCAGAACGCCATTCAATCGTCGACGACGGAAATGCGCGATGGAGGGCGGCTTCGGCATTTTTCTTCACCACTTCGTCTAAATCACTTACAATCGCGCACACAACGAGCGAGTGCGCGAGCTTGCCCTCTGCTTTGACGACAGGATAGCCATTGAGCCACGTACGAATGACCGCTGCTTCCATCATGGTTGCCATATCAACACCCTTCAATTCTGAAAGCATGTCTTTGGCAACATCGCTAATATGCGATGACTGAATTCGAGTTTCTTCCTGAAAATTGACGCGCTTACGCACCGTTGTCGAATGGACCCATGGTGTATGCACGACACAGTAAACAGACTTCACATGACCGGTGAATCCTTTTGCAGCGGCATCCGCCAATACGCGTTTACACACATCATCAATACGATCTCCGAGTGCGGCGATGGAATGTTCCGCCGTTTCGACTTCGACTGAGATAAGAGAATATGTATGTGCGTGCACATGTACTCCGTCGGGATGCACGGACACGATTGCCGCATGTGCGCTTCCGGGACCTATATCAACGATCGCGATTGTGTCTTCGCGAAACGGCAAGCGGATATTCAGCATTGTGTTTCAGTATACCCTGCGAGATATAGACTGAGCGTAAAAATTGTGTCCGATTGTGAATTACAATTAAAATTATGTGCAAGGTGTCACCTTGCACAATAGATTTTATACGAGCACCGCTTTAATTCTTCGGATGCCCGCAGCGACCGCTTCTTCTTTTTGTATTTTGAACGTGCCGCCTTCTTCGATTTCGCTCGTATTGCTTACATGGGGTCCGCCACAAAATTCTATAGAATAGGCGTCATTAAATTGCGGATTATCAATATCTGCACCAACCGGACCGATTGAATAAACCGAGACCATGTCCGGGTATTTCGCACCGAATTCGTGTTCTGCACCAAGCTTTTCGGCGTCTTCTTTGGGCAGCGTCGAGCGCGTCACGGGCAAATGCATTTTGATCTGTTCGTTGACGAGGCGTTCTACCTCTGCTTTTTGCTCGGGAGTCATTTTTTCACCATGAGAAAAGTCGATACGCAGCCGCTCACCCGTAATATTGCTGCCCCGCTGCTTCACATGGTCGCCGAGCACCATCTGGAGCGCCTTCAAAAGCAGGTGGTGTGCTGTGTGGAGTCTTGTAGTTTCTAAAGACGCATCGGCAAGTCCGCCTTTGAACTTCTGTTCAGAACCCGTGCGGGACAAATCAGAGTGTTTTACCATCAACTCTTTGTATCCGGACTCATCGACAGAGATTCCACGTTCGGAAGCCAGCTCTTTCGTCATTTCGAATGGGAATCCATACGTGGTAAATAGTGTATATGCCTGCTCGCCGGATATTTCGGTACCGGACAACCTTTCGAATTCTTTCAATCCCAGCACAAGCGTGTGCCCGAACTGCAGTTCCTCTTTCCAGATTTCGTGTTTGATCATTTGAAAGGTCTCAGCGCTTGCGAGCTCGGTATATGCCGCCTTGTATTTCTCGATGATGATAATTGCGACGCGAACAAGCGCACTGTTGTCGGCATTTTCCGAAGTGATACCGAGCTTCTGTGCGTGCTGTGACGCGCGGCGAATAAGTCTTCGTAATATATAACCGCGATCGGTATTTGCAGGGCGCACACCATCGCCGAGCATAAAGGTGGCCGCGCGCATGTGATCTGCAACGATTCGAAACGATCGTCGATACGAGTCATTGTCGTATGACTTTCCGGCGTCCCTTGCAAGAAGGTCGATAATCTCCGCGAACACATCAGTTTTGAACACATCCGAATCATTGTTCGATGCTGCTGCTATGCGCTCAAGTCCCCCGCCGAAATCCACATTTTGCTTCGGAAGGAGCGCAAATGAGCCATCCTCATTCTTGATGTATTGCATGAAGACTGAGTTTCCGATTTCCATAAATCGACCACAGTCGCAATTCGGATGGCATTCCGATCCCCATTTCGGATCATGGTCTGTGCCGAAGTCATAAAACACTTCACTATCCGGTCCGCCCGGTTCACCGACAGGCATGTTTTCGGGTACCCCTGCTCGTGACCACCAATTCTTTTTTGCGTTGTAGTAGAAAATTCGTCCGCCTTGCATTCCTTTCACATACCCATCAGCCTCTGCTCCTATTTCAACCACGTGCGCGTCGATTCCTTTTTCTGCAAAAAGTTTTACCCAGAGTGCGGCGCTTTCCTCATCTTTCGGCACATTATTGGCGGGGTCACCGATAAAAACAGTCGTGAAGAGCTTATTCGGATCAAGTCCGATCCCGGTTGTGAGAAACTCAAATACCCATGGGAGCTGTTCCTGTTTAAAATAATCGCCGAGTGACCAATTGCCAAGCATCTCGAAAAACGTCGTATGACGGTTATCACCGACCTCATCGATGTCTTCTGCACGGAAGCTCTTCTGTGAATTCACAAGACGCGTCCCCGACGGATGCGATTCACCCAGAAGATACGGCACCAGCGGTTGCATACCCGAACCGACAAAGAGCGTCGTCGGATCATTGAGCGGGGTTATCGGCGCAGAGGCAATGTGCGCATGTCCCCGCGCTTTGTAAAATTCAAAAAACTTTGTCCGGACATCGTTTACATGCATATCCATCTGAGGGTAACGCGAGAGCGAACAAAAGAAAAGAGGCCGCGTGCGGCCTCTTTCGGTTATGCAAACGAACCCAACTTGGAATTACGGCTGCGCAATGGTCACATTCTGTGGCGATACGCCTCCGGCGCGACCTTCCAGCTGTATAAGAAAGTCCTTTCGAATTTTCATTACTTTTAGTCTGGCCCCGCCATCAAGAACGGTGTCACCTATCTTTATACACTTTTCTTTCAGTATAAAGGCGCGTGCCAGAACAAGTCGAAGTTCGTCCATAAATTGGAACAACACTTTCTGACTGTCACGAACCTCGTTGTTCGGAACTTTCAGTTCAGTTGCAAGTTCGGACAGCGCGCGCGCATTTTCGCGCTTGATGAGCTTTTGTTTCCACATCGAATTCAGCTTTTTGTAGTTGGTTGCCGTTACGATTTCGGGATAATCCCTCACGTGTTGATTCGGTAGGTATTTGCTCGTTGAAGAGGCTGCCATTGATCTCGCTCCAGTTGACCAAAACTATTATGACACGTTAATTAGGCCTATGTCAAGATTCCGTTCGTTTCTTTACAGGTAGCTGCGTGAGCAAGTACGCAAAATCGAAGGCGCGGTCTTTGATCCATTCGTAGCGACCGGATTTGCCAAAATGCCCTGCTACCATCTCAGTTTTCAGCATTATCGGATTTGAATCTGTCTTCTTTGCACGCAGTCGCGCAACCCATTTGGCGCCTTCCCAATATGGTGTACGGATGTCATTGAGATTTACACGCACGAGCATAGTCGGATACGCCTGTTCTTTTACAGCTTCGTAGGGAGAGTACTTTTTAAAGTAATCATAAAACTTTTTAATTCTCGGATCTCCGACTTCGTCGTAATGGAGTCGCGTGCCACCGAGCGACTCGTCATACATCGAGGTAATAATGTCGGCAGCCGGAACAAGCGCGATACCGGCGCCGAATAGTTCCGGGCGCATGTTCATAACTGCGCCGACCATCATGCCGCCCGCGCTACCACCCATGAGCGCGATCCGGTCACAGGATGTGTATTTATTTTTTTCCAGAAATTCGGCTACCGCGATCATGTCTTCGTATGTTTTATGCTTCGTCAGCAGCTTGGCGGCCTTGTGCCAGTGCCATCCCATTTCGCCTCCGCCGCGCGGATGTGCAAGCGCGATTATCCAACCGCGCTTTAAAAGTGAAAGTTTTGAAATTGAGAAATACGGATCTTGCGAT
The DNA here is from genome assembly GCA_043780835.1 of Minisyncoccota bacterium. Taxonomy (GTDB): domain Bacteria; phylum Patescibacteriota; class Minisyncoccia; order Phycocordibacterales; family UBA2100; genus UBA10103. Next base: position 13,136 of record JAYWCB010000001.1, on the reverse strand, counting down.
ATACCGTATGAGCCATACGCCTCTAAAAGCAACGGAGCGGATCCGTCACGCTTCACTTTTTTTGCGTGCACCAAAATAACCGGGACTTTTACATCGCCTGATTTTACCCACACACGTGTTGATACGTACCCGGCCTTACTCCATCCGGGCACCTCTTGCCTCTTGCGTGTCTTGAACGTTCCCTTTTCGACATCATAGTCAAACACCACGCGCGGCGTAACGAATGACTGATACGAAATGCGAATAAACGTGGAGAAATACTCCAGATCGTCATTGATACCGATTGAGTGTTCGTCTTCCGGTAATTGCACCTTTGTGCCCTTTACGCTTCCTGGTTTGTGAATATAAATTTCTTCCGACCCCTTATCGCGCACCGTAATTACAAAGAAATTTTCGAATATAAGCATGCCTGATATCGGACGCTCAATATTGTGCGGCATCCATTCACGCCAGTTCTTTCGAGTCGGGGTTTCTGTGTTTGTGCGCATAATCTTGTAATTGATCGCGCGCTCGTTGGTCATAATGTAGAAATAGCCGTCGTGATGATCCACGTAATACTTCACGTCTTTTTTGCGTGGCGCCATGAGATACACGGGTGAAAACGGGTGGTGCGCAGGCATAACGCGCACTTCCGTGGAATCAAAGTTCGCCGCAATGAAAAATATATATTTTCTGCTGCGACTCTTATCCAGTCCCACATACCATTGCGGGTCCTTTTCTTCGTACACGAGCACATCTTCTTTCGTGTCTTCACCGAGACGGTGGAGATATATTTTCCTTGGCGGATGCGGATGTTCTTCTACCGTATAAAAGAAGTGCTCGCCATTTTCCGCCCATTCAAAATCAGCAATCGATTCGATTTTTTCAGAGAGCAATGTTCCCGTACGTAAATCTTTGATTCGAAGTGTGTATTTTTCGTCACCGTTTGTATTGACCGCGTACGCAAGCAGACGATGATCAGGCGAGGTTTCGAACAGTCCGAGACTGAAGTATTTCTCACCTGCTGCGAGCTTATTTTCGTCGAGTACCACCTGCTCTTTGCCGCCCGTAATTCGCTTGCGACAATGAATCGCGTACTGTTTCCCCTTTTTGGTTCGAGAATAGTATTCGTACGGCCCCTCCTTGACCGGAACCGACATATCGTTTTCCTTCATCCGTTTGCGGATCTCCGTATAGAGCTCTTTTTGAAGCTTTTCCGTCGGCTTCATCAAAGCGTCGGCATAGTCGTTTTCAGCCTTTATATGATTCAAAACTCGCGGGCTTTCCTGCTTGCGGAGCCAGTTATATTCATCAACTCGAGAATCGCCATGATATGGCGTAATTTCAGGCTTTTTTAGCGTTTTTGGGGGCTGTGGAGACTTTTGCATCGCGGTACTCTACCATATGTGCTGTTTTTTCGGAGTGAACGTTTAGGATGTCGGATCCGGGTGTTCAGTGTAAATTTTTGCGATTTCCTCCAAAATGTCTTTTGAAAGCGTGATCTCGGCGGTCGCGACGTCGGTTTTTATCTGCTCCATAGAGCGCGTCCCGATGATATTGGCAGTCACGAACGGGCGCATATTGACCCATGCGAGCGCCATCTCCGCCGGCTCCATGCCGTTTGCACGCGCGAGCTCTGCATATTTTTGTATTGCATCTTGTGCGTGCGGTGGATTGTAGCGATTGATGTCGCGGAGTGCGTATGCAAATCGAGAGCCCTCAGGGATTACACCGCCCAGATATTTACCGCTCAAAACACCTTTCGAAAGTGGTGAGTACGGCAACAGTCCGACGCCTTCTCGTAAACAAATCTCGGACAAGCCCACTTCGAAGGTGCGGTTTATGAGTGAGTATTGATTTTGAATGGTGACTACGCGAGGCAATCCTTTTTCTTTTGCAAGGCGAAGGTATTCATTGAGCCCCCACGGTGTTTCATTTGATATGCCGATATATCGAACTTTCCCCGCTTTCACTATTTCAGCGAGAGCCTCAAGTGTTTCTTCTATCGGCGTGCCGGATGCCCCGAGCTTTTCAAAACCTCGGGGACCGAAGAAATTCGTTTCTCGCTCCGGCCAATGTATCTGATAGATGTCCACATAGTCAGTCTGCAAACGGGTGAGTGTACCGTCGATCGCCGCGAGAATATTTACGCGATCGTATATCGTGCGTCCACCGTCGGGTGTGTCGCGAGTTTGTATAAGGTTCGACGCAGCAATTTTACTCGCAATGATAAGCGAGTCGCGTTTCTGTTTTTTGAGCCACGCTCCCACGTAGGTTTCGGTTGTACCTTGGAGTTCTTTTTTTGGCGGTATCGGATACATCTCCGCGGTATCGATAAAATTCACGCCATGAGATACGGCGTAATCGAGCTGTTCGTGTGCCTCCGGCTCAGTATTAAACGTGCCCCAATTCATGGTGCCCGCGCAGATAACCGAAACTGACACATCCGTACCCGGCAGCGTGTTCATTTTCATATAGGAATTATGTGAGGGCCTTTTCGCGTTTAAGGATGGCGAGTTTCGCCTCGATTCCGCCGCGGTTATATCCGCGCATGCGACCATCGGATCCGATAACGCGGTGACACGGAACATGCGCATCAAAATTCTTTCGCATGATCGCGCCCACGGCGCGAGCGGCGTTCGGATTCCCTGCCTTGGTAGCCACTTCTTTGTAAGTCATGGTTGTACCTTCAGGGATTTTCTCTACAATCGCCCGTACCTTTTCACGAAATGTTTTCATAATTAGTTGAGAGTTTAAGATTTTAAATTTTTGCCTCCCGTACGCTGCATATGATCTTTCATCGCAGTACCCGCTGCATCACGATATTTACAATAATCGCACTCTTCTGATGAAGCCGGAATGTCGTTCGAATTGAGACACTGCTTGATCTGGAGAAGCGTGTCTTCAATCCACGATGTGTCGCCCTTATATGGTATGAGTGTGAGTTCGAAATCAAGTCGAGCGTCAAATGACTCGCGATCCTTGGTGGCGTTTGCGTAAAACCAATACCCGGTATCGGAAACCTTGAAACCATTTTGACGCAGTAACCACTGATAGACCTCGAGTTGGCGTTTATAGCCGATATGCCATTCTTCATCGAGCGATTCGATCGATCCCTCCTTACTGGTCGCTTTGTAATCGATAACGATAAGCTCGCCCAAATTATTCACCCATATGTCGTCCACTCCTCCGCGCACCGTAAGCCCGGTCTCTTTGTGTACATATTTAACACCCTGACTCAGTGCATTGCGCCAGTCATCCATTTTTTCGTGCACAAACGGTATTGCATCGAGCCCATACGCTTTCGCTAAAGGGTGCTGAGTACCATTGGCCCGATGGATATCTAATTCCTTTTTAAGAAGCTCATCTACTGCAGAATTTAGATTAAATGGAAAACCGGGCACGCGCTTCGTTCCGAGACGATTATCGATGTAGAAACATCGTTTACACTCCAGAAACAAATCAATTTTCGATCGGGAAAGACTCCAATCCGGACCGCCGTAATTCCAGCGAGCGCCCCTATTCGGCTTGTAGAATCCAGACATCGCAAGAGTATAGCGCGTGATGGGCGACTGTTGAAACCCGTTTCTCTACGCGAAAAAAGGAACCTCAGGCTTGCGGATGGTGCGAGTCTTCTTTGTGATGCTCAGCAAACCAGTGTTTGAACATTGATTCAAGCCAGTACATGCCGGTAAACATAATAAGTACCAGAATCGTAGAGAAAATACCGATCGCGTACATGCCGAATCCGATCGCCATGCCAATGCCGGCCGTGATCCACATGCCCGCCGCGGTCGTAATGCCGTGCAGTGCATCACCCCGGAAAATTATGAGACCGCCACCAAGAAATCCGATACCGGTTACGATAGCGCCGGGAACATACAATGGCTGGATATCGAGAACTCCCACGTACTGCGACGCAACATAGTTGGAAACAATAACAAACAAACATGCGCCGAGCGAAACAAGCCCAAATGTGCGGGTACCGGCTGATTGTCGCGCAAGTATGGCCCGTTCAGTTCCGATCAGCCCGCCGAGTATCATCGCGAGCAGCAGTTTCAAAAACATTATATTCGTCGGATCAAAAAAGACCTCCGGATTTTTCATACAGTCTCTCTATTGTATCGCATACCGCAGCTGAAACGGTCGCTGTGCACAGGTTAGATACCGCACAGACGCGTCGCTTCGTCGAGTACGTGCGGGATTTTTCCCGGAGCAACTCCGGCTTCTTCAAGAACGTGCGCAGTTTGTACCGATTTACAGAGCACGATTTTTTTATCCAAAAGGCGTCGTTTTTCACTGTCAGAGAGCGATGTCAGTGCCGTTACGGGGTGCACATGCGCCTCTTCAATCATCGCAGAGAGTCCGCGTGTTCGGGGGTAATCCCATGCGATCATAGTTAAATTTGAACAGCGTCCGTACCGAATGGCGTTTCGCGTGAATACCGTGTTTGTGACAAGCCAGCCTTCATCGACCCGCGAGGACAGGAGTGGCGCCTGCTTTAAGTCTTCGTAGCGGGCATGTACATAGAGTGCATCTTTGATATCGGTCTTTCCTCCCTGTTCGTTATGAAATTTTACTTCGATTCCGACACGCCGCCCGTTTTTCTCGGCAAGGACATCAACTTCGTGCGGAGCGCATCGTCCGACCATCATGATATCCGTCTGTGTTTTCCATCCGTGCCCTTTCAAGACCTGCGCCAAAAATTGTTCGAACGGAAATCCTGACGGACCGAGCGCAAACACCGCTCGCTTTATTGAATATCGGGCTGCGATCGGCGCAACCGCTTCTTCTTTTAACATCATGTACGCGTGGCGATAAATGTCTTCCGTGCTTGCGAGCGGTTTGAGCTCATGTAAGACGCGGCCCAAAATTTTGGCACGCACTACGGAAGTCGCTCCGGCGCGCTGCAAGGATTGCTCGAGTTTCGTCGGATCAAACGGTTCAAGCTGACCGTCGGCTTTTGTAACGAGAGAACGGGTCATGGTTAGGGTCTATAGGGAACGACAATAATCGGGATCGGCACATCGTCAATCGTTGCTATGAAGTGCACGCCGATAGCAGGGGCAAATACGATGTCATAAAATTGACGCTGCGATACATCGCCTGAACATTTTCCGATTGTCGGATTCTCCCATGTGGTGAATTTCAATTTGAAAACAACAGGACTGAGTCTTTCTGTTTTCTCCGTGAGCTCTGAGCACGATGAAGGTACCGGTATCAAACCGGCGATGCGATGCGTATTGGGCGTAATTTCGTCTCGAATCCACACGGCACGCGACTGCTCATCGGCACGAGCATACAGTGTGGCGCCTATCAGCATAAAAATAACATATGAGACCAACATCGCGCCGATCGTAAAAGTAAACGTGCGCCGCACGGCTTCGAACATTGCTCCAGTGTAACGGTTTCTGCGAGCGCGACCTATCGACGCGTGTGCATACCGGATGCAATCCCACCGCCGAGACATTCATCGTCCGCATATATAACAACCGACTGTCCCGGTGAAACTATGTGCGGCTTATCGAAAGTCACGATGTTTTCTCGCACCCGCACCGACACAGCACTTTCTCTATACCGTGCTTGCGCCATCACATTGCGATGATCCGGCGCAGCGGCAATCCAATGCGGAGCAGTTAAAACGATCTCGGACTGCTCGGCACGCGTGAGTTCATGCGAAACAGTTATCGTGTTGGCAGTGGTGTCGATGGCGACTACGTACAGGGGTTCCTGCGTTGACTTCCGGGTAGTGAATCCGTGACGCTGACCAATCGTGAAAAGCGCGGCTCCGGAGTGCTCCCCTATCACGACCCCTGATTCATCAAGAACAGAACCGACGGTAAGTGTGATGTAGCGTGATAGAAATTCCGGTATCGAAACGGCTCCAACGAAACAGAGCCCCTGTGAATCATGCTTCGCAGCAACCGGTAGCCCGAACTCGTGCGCCCGATCGCGAACCTCGGATTTTTTCATGGAACCGATCGGAAACTGCGTATGCGACAGTTCGTTCTGTCCGAGGCGATAGAGGAAATATGACTGGTCTTTATCGGTATCGATTCCACGCAGCAATGAATACACACCGTTACGGGATTCAATACGCGCATAGTGCCCTGTTGCAACGGATTCAGCGCCATGGGCAAGGGCGTATCGCAAAAAATGCCCGAATTTAATTTTTTCATTACAGACGACGTCCGGATTCGGTGTAGTACCTGACTGATATGAGGTAATCATTTCTTTCACTACCTCATCTTTGTATTCCTGCGACAGGTCAATTTCGCGGTACGGAATTTTCAAAAATGCGGCAACCCGCATTGCATCGAGCCGATCTTCGCGCCAGGTACACTCAGTGAATTCCGGTTGCCATATCTTAATAAAAACACCGGTCACATCGAATCCATCGCGCTGTAGAAGTGCTGCAGATACGGCTGAATCAACGCCACCAGAGAGACCGACGAAGACTTTTTTCATCGCGCACATCCTAACACACTACGAATTTACTGACCCAGGTACATGTGTTTCTTTGCCAAGTGTTCTTCATATGTTTTGCTGTAATGTGTCACGCCGGTATTGTCTGCGAGGTAAAAGATATTATTATTTTTCTCCGGATTGATGGCTGCCATGAGCGAATCCATAGACGGACTCCCGATTGGTCCGGGCGGAAGGCCTTTATGCATATACGTATTGTAAGGATTATCGCTTCGTAAATCAGTGAGCGTGAGCTGAAATGTATTTTTGCCCATCGTGTAGAGGAATGTAACGTCTACCTGCAGAGCCATGCCTTTTGCGATGCGGTTATACAGCACTCCTGCAATCTTTCGCCGATCATCAGGGCGACTCGCTTCTCGTTCCAGAATCGAGGCCATAATGACGATGTCCTTCAGAGAGCGTGACGATGATGCAATTTGTGCCTGCAACGGCTGCATATGCGTATCAAAATCGGCGCGCATCGCGTTGATGACAGTGTCTTCATTGGCGTTCGGTAAAAAGAAATACGTATCCGGAAAAAGATACCCCTCCTGAGGTTGCGCTTTTGCAAGAAATTTTGCCGGGTCGAACCGCAACAAACTACTTTTGAAAATGATTGCCATAGAGCGAGTGGTCGCGCCTTCAGGAATTCGAATTTTCTCGGGCTCGAGTCCGAAAGCGCCGAGTGAGACCGCACGAACAACCGAGAAAATATCTTTTGGCTCTTTAAACAAGTAATCTCCCGCGTGCAGCGTGCGTGCGTGCCCCGTGAGGCTTGCGATCGCTTTAAACGCAAGCGCAGATCGAACTACACCGCGTGCTTCGAGATCAAACGCAATTTCTTCAACTGAGGATCCCTCCCGAATCGTGACGAGCTCCTGCAACGGGAAATTATCGGGCGGCTGAATAATATAGACGTATGAGGAGAGTGCTAGGGCGCCGCCGAGCATGAGAATGAGAATGGTTCGACGATTTGCATGCAGTCGCCACTTTTGCGAAAGATCTTCTTGAATTTCATCGCTTGTCCGAAAAAACTGTACGACGAACTGTACGACGTCGGAACAAAACTCCAGGATAGTCTGTAAAATCGTGCGCATATATTTATCGCGGTAAATTTGACGGTGCCGATGCTTTTGTTGCCGGTATGCGTTCAAGCCCCGGCGTTTGCACCGTTGCACTAGGCGGATGCCACAAACTTGCGAGCTCCTCATTCGTCATAATAAATGTCGGCGTTTTCCAGGGAGACGTGAAAAAACTACGGCGTCGATACGCATCTAAAAACCGTTTTGTTACAATTTTATCCCGCGCACCGTCGATGTCCTGCCACGGATAATCAAAGTTATTCGTCCAACGCTTCGGCTTTAATTGAGAGCGATACTGCGGGTTATTGAACGGGCGCCAGAAGTACCGCAAGCCGCCGTACGTCGGTCCGTGCAGACCGCCGGTAGAAATATAAATTCCACGCATACCGACTTCAAATGCGAATTTTCCGAAGTTGCGCTCCATAACTTGTAATTGCTCCTTTTGACTTTCGGTGGGGTGTGGGAAGCGCGGTTTGATATCTTCGGGATCAGCATGTTCGATATCCTCCACGTTTTCGTGAGGGAGTGCGGTCGCAAGCAAGCGCACACGCCGCACCTGCTCTTTTACCGCATCCTGCCATTCGTGATCCATATCTTTTGGTATCAAAATGCCGTCGTAATTCCCTGCTTTGCGCAGTACAATTTGTGCCCACACCTGTTCGTTCGGTTTTATGGACCCGAGGAATTCGATAATTTGGGCCAGCGGCTCAATGCGATATTCTTCTTTCGGATCTTTATCGAGTTCCCAGTCGATATACGTTTTTATAGGATAGGCGTCTATATGTCGACCTTCAACACCTTTTATATACGTCTCTCGTCGCCAGTCCGTGCAAAATGCGGAATGAATTTCCGGATCATATTGAAATTTCGACGCATAGTCTTCTACTTCGACGAGTTCAATTTCCGGATATTGAGCGTACAGGGAGGATTCAACGGCATTTCGATAATTTTTCCAACACCAAAAATAAAAATGAATTTCTCCTCCAAAACTTGCAAACTCCATTGAGAAATACGTGCGCACCTGCCCTTTCCAGGCACGATGTATGAATGTAGTTTCACCTGAAGAAATCGATAATCCGGTAAGTGCGATTTCCATTGCACGGGGCGATTTCATAATCTCTCGCGGCACTTTCATTTCTAGGAGCACGGGATTTCTGCCCGATAAAAAAAGTGCCTGTATATACCATATCCACGCATTCCAACAGATCACCCAGAGCGCGGCCGGTAGCCATAAGGGTGCAGTACCGAGCATCCATCGAAACGTAAAGCCGGGAAGATTCGGAATAAGATGACCGAGCACAATATAAATACCGATAAACAAAGATGAAAGATACAATGCTCGAGAAACACCCCAATCACCCACATAGTGCACCTGCTCTTTCAAATCAAATACAAGTTTGATAAACCAAATTGCCCAATCCAAAGGTGGGAATCCAGTTCCTTCGCTGTGTCCGCCACCTGACATGAAAAAAGAATATCACGCCGCAACACAAAATTGCGACGCGATATCTTATAGGTCTGTTTTATTTGGAGAGTGAGTAGCGGCCGTCGTTCTGTCGAGCGAACATACCGTTCTGCAAGTTGACTGCGATCGTTGCGTCTTTCACGTAGCGTTCGCGTTTTACGCGGTCGATGATGTCTTCACGCGAAAGCGGACCTTCTCGTTCGAGAATTCCTTTGATGACATCTCGCACAACTCCCGGTTCATAACCCCACTCCTTGAGGGCGTAGAGTCCGCGACCGACGAGCACGAAGCGACCGTCTTTGATGAGCTCGTTGTGCGTCGTTGCGGGATGTGTTTCGCGACCAAAAAGTTTCGCGATACCGCTCGCAACCTCTGTGAAATGCATCGGTGAGCCATGGCGTTTGAGTGTGAGATACGCAAAGTCACGGGTATTTTTGATGCGCACATGCGGCGATTCAACGCGACCCCACTCGCCGAGCGGATTGCGACCGATTCGCTTCGATATCAAAAGCCAACGCGAAAGCACTTCGTCGGGACGGAGTTTTACACCCTCCTGCTTGAGATACTTTGCAAACAGTTGAATAAATTCATCTTCTGCAGTGAGCCGATTCGGTTCAAGTGATTCATACAACGTTGAAAGTGCGGTTTCCACTTGCTCAGAAAGCTGTTCATCAACGTGCCAGCGCGCTTTAAAATCCGTGTTCTCACGGTTAAAAACGAAGGGATGTCCAACCGTCAGCAAAAATACAATGTGATTGTGATCCGCTTCCTGCTTGGCGACATGCTCAAGAATCGTTTCTTCGGAAAGCACCGCACCGAGCGTGAGCAGAGCCTTTTTCAGATCTTCGAGTGTCGGCTCGTGTGTTGAATAGGCGTCAGAATCACGCACCGCCGCGAGGCCATGGTTTTCTATCTGTCTGATTCGCTCGCGTGTAATGCCATATTCCTGGCCAATAGCGTCGAGGGTCCGCTGTTCGCCTTTCGCAGAGAGTCCGAATCGGTCAATAAGCACGCGACGGGAGCGATCCGGCAATTCGAGGAGCAGCTCTTTTGTCACGTTTTTGGGTGAAAATGAAAGCATAAGATATTTATACTGGGCTAGAAAGAATCACATTTGACTATTTCCGCACCTGTGGTTTAGGTTGTATCAAATTCAGCTATGCTCGTCAAGTACCTATCAGGCGCCCTCTATTATCCACACCATATCCTCGTCTCGCCGAGAATTCATCGAAAGAATGCCGTTTCGTAATGCGGTAGTATGCATCTATGGCAGAAGATCGATCCCGCAATAAACGAAACTTCCAGGAAGCGGGACGGCGCGTCAACGACCCCACCTATCCGAATCTCCGAATTCCACCCCAAAATCTTGATGCAGAACGTGCCCTACTCGGCACATTGCTGCTCAATTCCGGCGCAATGTATGACGTTGCCGACATCGTGCACGTTGATTCGTTTTATTCGGGAATCCACCGCACTATTTATGACGCAATGGTCAGTCTGTACGGCAAAGGTACGCCCGTTGATGTACAGACCGTTGCCGGACTTTTAAAGGACCGGAAGCAGCTCGAAGATGTGGGCGGATTGTCTGCACTCGCGGAGTTATCCAACCTGTCGGTATCGCCCGGAGTCGCAAAGCATTACGCGGAAATAGTGCAAACGAAGTCGAATCTTCGCAAATTGATTGATGCGGGAATCAATATTTCCGAACTCGGATTTCAAGAAGAACGCGAAATTGAGTCAGTACTCGATGAAGCGGAACGTTCGATTTTCAACATCACACAGGGATCAAGTGTTAGAAAATTCTCACAATTGAAAGACGAGCTTGCTGAAGCGTGGGAAAGGTTAGAACGGCTACAAAAGGACGACGGAGCCATGCGCGGCGTGCCGTCCGGCTTCCCTGCCCTCGATAACATGCTGTCCGGGTTTCAAAAATCAGACCTTATTATTCTTGCTGCGCGGCCGTCCATGGGTAAAACATCGCTCGCACTCGACATAGCGCGTATGACGGCGGTTAAGCACAAAACTCCCGTCGGTATTTTCTCTCTCGAAATGTCGTCGCAGCAATTGGTTGATCGTATGCTTGCCGCAGAATCAAAAGTGAACTCATGGCAACTTCGCACCGGAAAAATCCGAAAAGATGAAGACTTCGAGCGATTGCAACGCGGAATCGAAACTCTTTCTGAAGCACCGATTTATATTGATGATCAACCGGGTGCCACGATTCTCACGATGCGCTCCGCTGCTCGTCGTTTGAAATCCGAACGCAACCTCGGTCTCATAATCGTGGACTACCTGCAGCTCATCATGCCGTCGGATACGCGCTCAAACGATAACTTGGTACAACAGGTAACTGAAATCTCGCGCTCTCTCAAAGGCATGGCACGTGAACTTGATGTGCCGGTGCTGGCGCTCTCGCAGCTCTCACGCGCAGTCGAGCAACGAGGCGGACGCCCGCGACTTTCCGACCTTCGCGATTCAGGCTCTATTGAACAGGACGCCGATATCGTGATGTTTATTCACCGCGAGGACATGCAAGGCAACCGTTCCGACAACGAAAAGAACGGTGTCGCAGAAATTCTTATTGAAAAACACCGTAACGGTCCCATCGGCAAAGTGTCGCTTCGCTTCGATGAAGAGAAGGCTACGTTCCTCTCTATCGATAAGAGCGATTTCGGTGACTTTGTTCAGGAAACGCAGGTCGAAGGCGGGATGGACGCACCATTCTAAACAGACAATGTATACTCGCTGCCATGGATCCTATTGAGCGTCTTTCAGCGCTGTTTGAAAAATTCCCCGGTATCGGCCCGCGACAGGCACAACGATTTGTACAATATCTCCTCCGTGCCTCGCCCTCTCTTCGCCGCGAGATGATTGAATCACTGCAAGAACTTGGCGGATCAGTCATTCAATGCAAAAGATGTATGCGCTATTTCGGATCATCACGGAGTTCAAAAACAGACGTGTGTGGAATTTGTTCGAATCCGGAGCGCAACGAAGCCTACCTGTCCGTTGTCGCATCCGATGCCGATTTGCAGGCAATAGAGCGCTCTGGTACGTATCGTGGCCGCTATTTCGTGATCGGCGGTACTATTTCCCTCGCGTCGGAACAAATGACTGGTCTGCGCGTAAAAGAGCTCATGCACACGCTCTCTTCAAAATTGGAACTGCAAGAAGTTATCCTCGCCTTTCCGGCAAATCCCGAAGGCGATGCAACAGCAGTGCGGCTACGTGAGGAAATCACTGCCGCATTTCCCGCGCTATCAGTCACGTCGCTCGGAAGAGGGCTTTCTACCGGGAGCGAACTTGAATATGCCGACCCGGAGACAATCAAAAGTGCGCTTGATAGCCGCCGTTGACATACGTTTCAGGCACACGCATGCTGTACGGGGAGGAAATGAAATGATGCCCCAGGACACCGTACTGCTACGCTACCAGGCAGAACTGCGAGGCTTCTACGCGCTGACATCGGTCGTGCTCGCCGCATTCTCAGTTGTTGTTTTTTTCTACCAAGAAAGCTGGGCTTAGCCGATCATGTTTTCGATTGTGTTCTTTATTTTGTGGACCCATTATGGATTCACGTGGATTCGCATTCGCAACGGCACGTTCGCTTCGAGCTCTTCGACTTGGTCGCAGATCGAGCAAGCAGACCTGAATCGTTGGCTGCAGCACCACGGAGCACAACATATACCCGGAGCAAATCTACCGGGCTGAACAATTTCAAGACCGCTCCGGCGGTCTTGTTGTTTTATACACAGCATGCAATTTGTTTGCACACAGCGGTGCTACGCTTGTCTGTAGCAAAGGAGGAGCAGATGAAACAGCGGCTGTGTACGCGATGTCACGAATTTGAGAACGATCACACTCGAAACATGCAGATTGTTTCAAGTCAAAGCGCTGAACCAAAGGCAGGATTCAAAATGAATCTGCACACCTGCATGAATCACGGCGGCTTCAAAGCACCCTTCGCGCCTCGATCGCACGGTATGCAACAAGGTGAAGGCCGTTTTTATGATTTCCAGAGGCAGTTCAAATAGGTGCACGTGCACCAAATGACCCCCTCCCCGGCCTCCGCTTCGCTGCGACCGGGGTTTCCTTTTGCTGGCATGAGGATTCTAGCTGAATAATCTGAAGTTCTGTGGATTGTC